>CAWASE010000018.1:0-18563 GCA_963784675.1 uncultured Actinomycetes bacterium | reverse complement strand
GGCTGCCGACCCGACCGTGCGCAACGGCGCCGCCTACGGCGACAGCTCGCTGGGCGCGGCGCTGGCCGACGTCGCGCGCCTGGTCCGCGCCGGCCTGGGGTTGCAGGCCGCCTGCGTGGACCTGGGCGACTGGGACATGCACAACGACCTCGGCGCCGCCGGCGGGGGCTGGATGGCCGCGCAGGCCGGCGAGCTCGCCATCGCCCTCGCGGCGTTCGCGACCGACCTCGGGCCGGACCTGTCGCGCGTCACGGTGCTGACGCTGTCGGAGTTCGGGCGGCGCGCCGCGCAGAACGGCTCCGGCGGGGTCGACCACGGCTTCGGCAACGCCGTCCTGCTGATGGGCGGCGGCGTCGTGGGCGGGACCGTCCACGGGCGTTGGCCCGGGCTCTCGGCCGCGGCGCTGGACCACGGCGACCTGGCCGGCACGACCGACTTCCGGTCGGTCGTGGCCGAGGTGCTCACGCGGCGCTGCGGGCTGTCGTCAGCCGCGCTGCCGGCGGTTTTCCCGGGCTTCGTCCCGGAGACCGTGGGGGCCGTCCGCGGCTGAGCAGGCCCTTCGGGGCGTAGGGCTAGTGGCGCTGCTCGGACCGGACGCGGACCTCGCGCGCCACCGGCGCGCTCGACAGCCGGGTACGGCGCGGGTTGGCGAGGCCGACGGTCGGCTGCTGGTCCTTCTGCTCGGTCATGGGTCCTCCTGAGACGTGGGCGGGATCGCGACGCCAGACCGGTCGCGCTGTCCCCTGTCCACGCTAACGAGGGGACGCGGCCCCGCGTACGTCCGAGGCGGGTGGCTCTGCTCACACGCGGCGGGGTGAGGGCGTGGCGCGGCGGTGGCGCGGCAATTTCCCGGTGACAGATCGCGCCGGCCGTCTTACGCTTCTCAGCACACTGGAGAGGAGGTGGTCCGACACTTTGCATGCTCATCGGACAAGTGAGGTGGCTGTCCGCTAGGACGCCGTACGAGGACTGCACGTGGGTCTGTCCGCGCACCTTCGACGGTGTTCGGCGAATCCAGCACAGGCACCCGACCCCGAGCCGCCGGCCGTGTCCAGCCGGCCCTGTACCCCGGTGCAGGAAGTGGCTCGGGGTCTGCCATGCCCTGGGTACCTCGACGAGCCGTTCCCCTCGGCCGTCGCCAGGGTTGTCCACAGCCGCGTCCGTGGTCGGGTCGCAGCCACTACGGTCGGGCCGATGCGACGCGTCCCCGGCCTGCTGGCCGCCTTGGCACTCGCCGGGCTGCTGTCCGGCTGCACCGACGGATCGTCCGCCGGACCCGTGACCAGATCGCCGCTGGCGTCACCGGCAGTGAGCCCGTCGCCGTCGGCTGCGACGCTGCCCTCCTTGCCCCCGGACGCGCTGGCGGAGACCCGGGCCGGCGCGAGCGCCTTCTGCTCGCTCTACATGGCCGTGCTGGGTCAAGCGCCACAACCTTCGACACGACGCAGCTCGCAGCGCTACAGCGCTCCCGAGTGCGAAGCCTGCGCAAGCTTCATCTCCGGGATCACGACAGGGCCGCGGCGCCGGTGAGCGCGTCGAAGGAGGCTGCCTTCGCGAAGTTCGTCGCCGCGGCGACCGCCCCTCGACAGCGACAGTCGTGCTCGTCGACGTGCGCTTCGACGGCGAGCCCTACACGACCTTCGACGCGCAGACAGGACGTCTCCGTCGAGCGACGGCACGCGCGAGCCCGTTGACCACTGAGATTCGCGTCCGCGCAGAGGGCGACCGCCCGGGCGGTGCTGCGTCGTCGCGTTGACACCCGGAGACCGGTGAAGCCGTCGTCGTGAGCCTCCGCGGCCTTGTTGCCCGCGTCCATCCGTCGGCCTCGCTGGCTTCGGCGCCGGTTTTCCGACGTCAGACGCTCGCGCAGGCGAAACTCCCTGCAAGAAGCTCAACGCCGACGGAGTATGCGTAGCGTCGGCGGACGGGTTCGGCGCCGGCGCCGGCCAGGACCCCCCCGGCAGGTCCACCGAACCCGGCCGCGCCGCCGGCGGCGGCGCCTCAGCACCGACCGCGCGGTACGAGACGCGCTACGTGCCCACCTGCGACGGCAACGGTCCGCTCACCGCCGACGTGCTCTGCGACGCGGCGACGGCGAGCTGCCCGACGCCGGAGGAGCTGCGCGTCTGGGTCTACCGCGCGTCAGGTGGCGCCGACGCCCTCGGGGTTCGCCCGCGTCGAGGTTCCGCCCTCGATCTGCGTCAGCCCGACGGATCCGGCGATCGACCCCACCGTGGCCATCCCGGCGATCGTCGAGCAGGAGTTCCAGCGGGTCGTGGTGCTCAGGGCGGTCGCAGAGGTCCGGCCCGCGCCAGACACGTTGGTCAACCTCCCCACCCGCTTCCAGACCTCGACCACCGAGCGGTACGACATCCCGCTGACGATCCTGGGTCGCAGCGTCGTCATCACCGCGCAGGCCGAGTCCTGGGCCTGGACCCTCGGCGACGGCAGCACCGCGACCAGCGCAGCCGGCCACGGCTACCTCGAGCACACCTACACCCGCACCGGCACGGTCACCGCCCGCGCCGACACCACCTGGTCCGGCACCTTTCGCGTCGACGGGGGACCGGCCCACCCGATCACTGGCCGCGCCCAGACCACCGGCGAGCCGGTCCAGGTCGTGATCAAGCAGGCCCGCAGCCGGCTCGTCGGCGGGTAGGCCCGGCGAGCCCCCGCCACGCCGACGCCGGGTCCACCGCCGCAGCGGCAGCGAGCGCCGGGCAGTAGGACAGCACCGCTCACGCAGCCGCTCGAGTCCCCCGGCCGGCACGCCGATCGCCCGCGGGCAGCCGACCGCACCGCGTCAGAAGATCGGCGCGGACCGCCAGCCGTCGGCGGTGAGCCAGCGGCCGTCTTTGAGCTTGACGGGATGCCCGGTGTGCAGCAGGTGGTGGGTCTGTTCGCAGAGCAGGACGGTGTCGGACAGGCTGGTGGCGTGGCTGGTCGCCCACGGCGTGGCGTGGTGGGGGATGAGCGGATGGCCGGGCCCGCGGGTGCAGCCGGCGCCTTGACAGTGCCCGCCGGTCTCCAGGGTCTTGGCCCGTCGCTCGTGCGCTTTGAGAGTGCGTTCGCTGTGGCTCGTCTCGACGACCTTGTGCCCGAGGCTGAGGACGAAGCGGGTGACGGCACTGTCGCACCACCATCCTCGGACCAGGCTGCGCGGCAGGACCGTCTCGGTGGCGCTCACCGGGCCGAGGCTGCCGGGAGCGCCGTGCAGGCTGTCCAGGCTCACGGTGACCAGCAGCTGCGGGGCGGTCTTGCCGCGGACGCCGACGGCGCCGGTGCTGAGGTAGCGACGTAGGCCGTTGCGCAGGGCGTCGTGCCGACGCTGAGCCAGCGTGCGCGGTCCGGGGCACCAGCCGCTGCCGAGCAGCGGGTCGTCGGGGTCCTGCTCCGGCGTGGTGACCGGCGGTCGGGCTGTCGGGGTGCCGAACAGGCCCTCGGTGCCGTCGGCGGAGGTCCAGCCGTCGGCGCGGGCGGCTCGGTAGGCGTCGGTGTCGACGGGGTTGTCCGGATCGACGCTCATCTCGGCGCACAGCAGAGCCTGGAGCAGCTCGCCGGTCTCCAGGTCGAGCTCGCCGGTGCTGAGGTACCACCCGCTGCCGTCGGCGTGGCGTTGCAGGCTCAGGCCGCGCCGGGCATGCCGGTCGGCGGCTTTGCGCTCGAGCAGGCTCGGGATGATCGCGTCGACGAGCCGGGCCAGGGCTGCCGGGACCTGCGCGGGTTCCAGGTGCGCGGCCAGGACGACGAAGGCGCCTTCCAGCCGTGCGAGCTGGCCGGCGGGCAGCTCGGCGATCTGGCTCAGCTGCTGCAGCAGAGCGCCCAGTCGCGGGTCGCTGTCGTCCAGACCGCCCAGCGCCGTGGCGCAGAGCTGACGTACGCCGTCCAGGACGACGGCGCGCACGACGGCCTCGCCGTCCTGTCCGTCGATCAGAGCGTCGGGCCGGTCGACGAAGCGGCGCACGACGACCAGCGCCGCGGCGACCTTGGCCGCGACGGCGACGCTGATCAGGCCGGTCTCCAGGGCCGAGCGCACGCACGGCAGTGTCGCGATCCGACGGGCCAGAGCGACCTCACCGGGCCCGAGGCTGGTGTTCTGCGCGGCGACCCACGCCGGGGCAGAGGGTGCCCCGTCGGCCTGGTGCAGCCGGCGGGTGTCGACGTCGGCCAGCCGCCCGAGCGTCAGCGCCCGCAGCCGTTCTCCGAGCGCGAGCAGCGCGGCGGTATCGGCCAGCGCCACCGCCGTCGGCAGCTCGGCCGGGACCTGCGCCGCCACGGCTTCCACGTCCGCCAGCAGCGCGCGCACCGCCGCTGACATCTCGCCTGTGGGCCGCTCGACAAGAGCCGGCGCGACGGACGACAGGTCAGAGCCCCTGCTGTCACCGCCATCATATTCGAACATGTGTTCGATACTACCGGATGCTTCGGGGCTGTCAAGACGTGCAGGTCACCCTGTAGGGCGCACCGCAGCCAAGGCAGGCGTCACGGAAACCGTGCCCGCGCCGCGAAGACTGCGGCGACGTCAAGCAGCCCACCCCGTGCAGCGCCGTCACCCTGGTAGGGGCCCGCAGTCAACGGCCAAGACCGTGCCCGCGCCAGGGCGACCACGGCAACGGCTCACCCCGCACACGCCTGCCCCCGCTCCAGGTCGCCTCGCAGCAGGCCACATCCGTGACACCTCGCCCGCATCCTCACGACGACGGCAGGCGACCCACCCCTCGGCGCGGCACGGCCTGATGAGCCCCACAGCCGACCCGCCCTCACAGCGCGGGCCCGGGTCTCCCCCGACCGCCGACCCCACGCAGACCCCCAGGCCTACCTCACGCCGACCCCACACGCACCCCACGCCCCACCCACCGCAGCAGTGCGATCCGGCACCGTCGTCCAGCTCGTCGTAGGAGGTCGCCAGCTCGACAACCTCCGGCGCCGCCTCGTGCGTCGGATCCAGCCGGACCAGGTCCCAGGCGTTGATCCACGCCCGGACGTACTGGCGCATCCGGGTGGCGCCGAGCCGCTCGAGCCCGACGACGTCAGGCGGGTCCCAGTCGAAGGCCTCGCCGTGCAGGGCCTTGAGCGTGGCGTAGGCGCGGTCCAGCTCGGCGGTGCCGGGCGGCTCCAGCCGCAGCATGTCGCGCTTGATGGCGGCGATCCCCCGCTCGGCCAGCCCCGCGAGCTCGGTCCACTCCGGCGTCTGCTTGTCGCGCAGCTTCGCCGGGACCTTGGTCCGGTCGTCCTTGCCGACGAGCACGGCGGCGTCGAAGTCGTCGGTCATGGCCACGACGGCAGCCAGCGGCGCGGCGCTGTCGTCGGGGTCGGTGCCGACCCACCGGGCGAGCTCGGCGCAGGACCGGCCGCGCTGCAGCAGCGAGTAGCGGCCGATGAGCTCGACCTCGTCCAGCAGGACGACCCACCCGGCGTGGCCGGCGGCGCGCAGCAGCCGGGCGGCGAACGACTGCCGCTGACGCGCCAGCTCGCGGGCCGGCACCGGCGAGAAGGTGTAGCGGCTGCCGGCCCCGACCGCCTTGAGCGCCCGGCGCAGATCCGGCATCCGCAGCGGGTCGCCGGCCCAGAACCGCACGACGGCGTCGAGCATCTCGGCGGCCTCCGGCAGCTCGCCGGCGCTCATCCGCTCGTGGACGTAGAGCGCTGCCGGGAAACGCTCGTCGACGTCGACGGAGTGCACCCAGCGGGTCAGCTCGGCGTAGGCCGCCGTGTCGGGGTCGAGCGACGCCGCCGCCTCGGCCAGCACACCGGTGGTGCGCCCCGGACCGACGAGAGACTCGACGGCCAAGCGAAACACCTTCACCGGGTCGTGCAGCGGGGTCTCCTTGCTGATCACCACCGTGCTGACGGCGAAGCCGCGGTCCAGCGCGAGCGAGGCCAGCTGGTCAGCGGGTGGGCGGCCGTGCAGGCGCGCCGCAAAACCGCCGGTGACCCCGACCTGGTCTGCCGCGCGGTCAGCGCAGCGAGCACCGGCACGGAGACGAAGACGTCGCTCCTCACGGGCAGCCTGCAGCGATGGCCCGCTGCCCGTCGAGGTAGAGCGCCTGCAGGCCGGCGTCGATAACCACGACCGTGTCCGCAGCGAGGCTTCGCACGCTGCTGCTCGGTGTCGAGCTGCGCCAGGCGGCCCCCCGCACGGCCACGACGGCGAGGCCCACCCGGGGTCTGCGAGCGTAGGCAGATGGTCGCGGCCCACGGCGTGTCGATGACCACCTGCGGAAGATCACCGAGCAGCGCAGCCGCTGGCCCGTTGCGCGCCCACCCCGTCGGCAGGTCGCGTCACCACTCCAGGCGGGACCACCCACCCCGGCACAGCCCCGCGCGCAGGAGCCTCCCACTACCCTCGTCCCGATGACCGGAGCAGCGTGCGTGGTCGGCCTGGGCTACGTCGGTCTGCCGCTGGCGGTGGCCCTGGCCGAGGCCGGCGTCACGGTCGTCGGCCACGACAGCGACGCCACCCGCATCGCCACGCTGCAGGCGGGCCGCTCCGGGATCGTCGACGTCCCGGACGCCGCGACGACCACCCCCGGCCTGAGCTTCGCCGCGGAGATCCCCAAGGACGCCACCACCTACGTCCTGTGCGTGCCCACCCCCCTGCGCGAGGGCATGCCTGACCTCGGCGCCGTGGAGGCTGCCAGCGCGGCCGTCGCTGCCGTCCTGCAGCCAGGCGACCTCGTCGTGCTGGAGTCGACGACCTACCCCGGCACCACCGAGGAGGTCGTCGGCCCGATCCTCGACCAGGGCTCCGGGCTCACAGCCGGCACCGACTACCTGCTGGCCTACTCCCCCGAGCGCATCGACCCCGGCAACCCGACTTTCGGCATCCGCAACACCCCCAAGGTCGTCGGCGGCCTGGATGCAGCCAGCACCGCAGCGGCGACGACGTTCTACGAGCAGGTCTGCGACACCGTCGTGACGGTCGACGGCACCCGCGAGGCCGAGATGGCCAAGCTGCTGGAGAACACCTTCCGGCACGTCAACATCGCGCTGGTGAACGAGATGGCGGTGTTCTGCCGCGAGCTCGACATCGACCTGTGGCAGGTGATCGAGGCGGCCAAGACCAAGCCGTTCGGCTTCATGCCCTTCTACCCCGGCCCCGGCGTCGGCGGGCACTGCATCCCGGTCGACCCGTCCTACCTGTCCTGGCGCGTGCGCAAGATGGGCTTCACGTTCCGCTTCGTCGAGCTCGCGCAGGAGATCAACGCGCAGATGCCGTCCTACACCGTCACCCGCTTGCAGGACCTGCTCAACGGCGTCGGCCTGGCGCTGTCGCGCGCGAACGTCCTGTGCCTGGGCGCGGCCTACAAGCCCGGCGTCGCCGACTGCCGCGAGTCGCCCTCGATCGAGGTGATGCGGCTGCTGCGCCGCAAGGGCGCCACCGTCTCCTACGCCGACCCGTTCGTGCCCGCGCTGACACTGGACGGTGAGCAGCTCACCGCGGTCCCGCTCGTGGGGCTCGACAGCTATGACGCCGTCGTCATCCTCACCCCGCACCCGCAGTTCGACCTCGAGCTCGTCCGACGCGACGCCGCCCTGGTGCTCGACACCCGCGCGTCGCTACCGGGGGGCAGCACGGTCCACCGGCTGTAGGCGACCAGGGCGCCCAGACGACGGTCGCGGCCAGGACCCTTGAGCGACCCCACGAGTGCCCAGCGTCACGTGCATGCGCACCCCCCTGACGATCGATGACGACGTCCTGAACGCAGTCAGGGACCGGGCCGCGCGCGAGCGCCGGACGGCGGGCGAGGTGCTGTCGGAGCTCGCCCGCGAGGCGCTCGCCGGTCGGCCGGCCACCGGCCCCGGCACGCCGGGCGTCCGAGGCTTCCGGCCCCTGCCCTCTCGGGGGCCGATCGTCACGCAGGCACTCGTGGACCTGCTCCGCGACGAAGAACTGTCGTGAGCAGGGCGACGCCGTCACGCGCTCCCTCGCGACGTCAACGTGCGGCTGGCGCTGCTCGACCGCGACCACGCCGACCATCTACGTGCGCAGGAGTGGTCGGCCGACGGGCTCCGCGACGGCTGGGCCCGTGCGCTCGACGGAGAACAGCTTCGTCAGGATTCTCAGTCAGCCGCGCCACCCGAGCCCGGTGCCACCGGCACAGGCCATCGGCCTGCTCGAGGATGCGACGCACGCGGGCGACCACGTCTTCTGGTCCCGCGATCTCAGTGTCCTGTCTGCGGTGGGCCTGCACAGGCGCCGCATCCACAGCGGCCGGCACCTCACCGACGTCTATCTGCTGGCGCTGGCGATCGCCCACGGAAGACGGCTCGTCACGCTCGACCGCACGATCCCGACGGCTGCCGTCGCAAGCGCCGGGGCGCAGCACCTGACCATCCTGTGACCCTGCTCGGCCGACGACCGCGCCTCACGCCCTCACGGCACGGGGCCTCGCTCGACCCGGCGTGGACCCCGCTCGTCCCGCCTGTACGGCCCCGCGGCGCTCTTTCGATCGACGCGGGCCTGGCCGTGGTCCGTCGTCGGTGACGCTGCGCTGGACGTTCAGCCTGTACGGCATTGTGCTATCGTGTAGCACATGGAGCAGATCGGGGTGCGGGAGCTGCGGCAGCACGCGTCGAGGTACCTCGCCCGCGTCGTCGCCGGCGAGACGGTCGAGGTCACCGACCGAGGGCGACCGGTCGCTCGACTGGTCCCCGTCCCCAGCGACGCCTGGTCGGCGGGCCTCGCGTCGGGCGCCGTGCGAGCCCCGAGCGACCCCTCGCCGCTGTCCGCACTTCAGCCGCAGGAGGGCGCGTATGGACCGTCCCTCGGTGACGAGCTGGACCGCATGCGCGACGAGGACGATCGTTGATCGCGCTGCTGGACACGAGCGCGCTGGTGAAGCTGGTACGTGATGAGGACCGCACGCCGCAGCTTCGCTCGTGGCTGTCCGACGACGTGGTCCCCGCTGCGTCGGCGCTGGTCCGCGTCGAGCTGCGCCGAGCGGCGCACCGGTTCGACGTCGCGCTGCTGCCGCTGGTCGAACAGGTGCTCGCCCGGCTGCATCTCGTGCGGTTGGACGACGACGTCCTCGACCTCGCCGGCACCCTCAGGCCGCCGGCGCTGCGCAGCCTGGACGCGCTGCACGTCGCCACCGCGATCCGCTCAGGCGTCGACGTCCTGGTCTCCTACGACCACAGGATGGCCGAGGCCGCGACCGCTGCAGGGGTGCCCACCCTCGCGCCCTGACGCAGCCGACCTCGCCCGGCTCCCTCACTCCTGCAGTCGGCACGCGCGCTCCGTCGCGCCGCGGTGCGGTCCTGAGCAGCGGCACGAGAGCCAGCGGCACGAGGCTCGGCGCCAACGTCGTCCAGCGCGACCACCCGCCGAGCTCGCGGACTCGCTCGACGGTGCGCAGCAGCTCGGCCGGGCGCAGCGCCAGCGCTCGCTCAGTGATCTCCAGGACGATCCACAGCTCACCCGGAGTGTCGACTGCCAGCTGCAGCAGGTCGTCCAGCGCAGCCCGCTCGACCACCTCGGGCTCGATGTTGACGAACAGCGCCGGCGGGGGGAACAGGTATCCGCACCGCGCCTGTCGACCGCATGTCGGGCGGGCGGTGCGTTCCGACCGGTCCACGCGCACGCGCCTCGTGGGCCACGACCGCGCCGGTGTGCAGGTCCACAATCGGCGGGTAGGCGCTGGTGAGGGTCGCCCTCGGCGCAGCAGGCCGGCGATGTCCGGGGCTGGCGACTGGTCGGCGGTGCGACGCCCCATTCAGCCGTCGTTCGGCCGGGACGGGTGCGGAGCTTTCACGCACACGATGTCACGTCGGCTTCCTCGTTGCGCACCTCGAGGGACGAGCCGCTCAGTAGACCCGAACCCGCGCGCGACCAGCAGCACGGTCTTGGCCAGCATCGTGAGGTCCAGCCCGAGCGACCAGTTCTCGACGTAGTAGAGGTTGAGGCGCACGCTCTCGTCCCACGACCGGGTACTGCGGCCGTTGACCTGCCACAGCCCGGTGATGCCGGGCTTGACGAGCAGCCGGCAGGCCGTGCGACGTGCAGCAGCGCCCGCGGCGGCCATTCGTCATCGCCGAGATACGCCACAAACCACGCAACGCAGTCGTTTGCTCCCACCCGACGCTCAAAGATCTTGAATAACTTTCTGCTTTCCGCTGACATCGGCCCTGCTCTGGCTCCATTCTGACCGCGGCCAGTACCCGATCGGGAGCGGCCGTAAACGTGCCTGGGGAGCCTGCTATGCCTGCTGTCGTTCGTCGTGCCCTTGCGGTCCTGCTCTGCCTGCTGTTCCCGTCGCTTTCCGTCGTCTCCGCATCGGCCGACACCGCGCCCATCGTGAGCATCTCAGGCGCCACAGCCCTAGAGGGCAACAGTGGACTGACCACGATGACCTTCACGGTCACTCTCGACCGGGCGAGCTCGAACGCGGTGCAGGTCGCCTACCGCACCCAGGACGGAAGCGCGACGTCGCCCGCCGACTATCAGGCCCAGGTCGGGAGCGTAACCTTCTCACCCGGCCAGACCAGCCGCACCGTCACGGTCGCCGCGGTCGGCGACACTTTGGACGAGTCCGATGCTGAAAGTTTCTACGTCTACCTGACGGACGCCATCGGCGCCGTGCTCGTCCGGAACAACTACGGCGTCGGGCGCATCACCGACGACGACGGTGACCCGCAGCTCGAGCGTGAGCTCCCCTGTCGTCGTGGAGGGTTCGACGACAGCGCCCTCGGTTGTCTTCACCCTCACCCTTGGCCGGCCGAGCCCGCGCAAGGTCACGGCGTCCTACGAGACCGCCGACGGAAGTGCCGTTTCCGGCGCCGACTACACCACCAAGCGGGGCACGGTCACGTTCGCCCCTGGGCAGCTCACTGCCACCGTGCCTGTGCGCATCCAGCCCGATCGGATCTTCGAGGGCCACGACGAGTACTTCTCCCTGATCACGAGCAACTGCACGGGCTGCAGCATCCTCCGCAACTACTCGGCCGCCACGATTCTTGACGACGACGTCTCCCCTCGCGTCATCATCGGGGACGCTGTGCTGCTGGAAGGAAACAGCGGCACCACCAACGCCAACGTCCAGATCTCCCTGACGCAACCGGCTGCCGTCGCTGCCGTGCTCACCTACAGCACCCGGGACGGTTCTGCCGTCGCAGGCTCGGACTACACGACCACCAAGGGAACCCTGAAGTTCGCTGTCGGCGAGCGGACCAAGTCCGTCACCGTCCCCGTAAAAGGTGACACCGTCGTCGAGGGAGATGAGAACTTCTTCGTCGACGTCGTGGCACGGTCCAACGCTGATGCGGGCTTCAGCGCCGGACAGGTCTTGATCCGCAACGACGACACGTCCGCGCCGCCCGAGCGAGAGCTTCCTGTCTGTCGCAGGTGGCGCCGTGCTCGAACCGGTCTCCGGCACATCGGCCTTGCCGTTCGCGGTCACTCTGTCAGCGCCGTCAGCGTCCGCGGTCACCGTCAGCTACGTGGCCGCCAGCGCCTACGCGGCCGAGGAGGGCACCGACTTTGCGAGCACGTCCGGCTCGCTCGTCATCCCGGCCGGGGCCACCGCTGCGACGGCCACCGTCAACATCCTCCCCGACACGCTCGACGAGGACACTGAGCTCCTGTCGCTCAGCATCTCTTCACCGACAACCTCGGTCCTGACCTCCTACGCGTACGGCGCCATCCTCGACGACGACGACGACCCCGGCATCGACATCAGCAGTCCGTCGGTCGTCGAGGGCAACGGCCCCGGGACCGTGGCGCGCGCCGTCATCACGCTCAGCGCGCCGAGCCCTCGGGACGTCGTCGTGGCCTACAACACGGACGGCGGCAGCGCCACCGCCGGCAGCGACTTCACGCAGACCTCGGGCAGCGTCACCTTCCCGGCCGGCACGACCTCCCGCGAGGTGACGATCCCCGTCGTCGGCGACAAGCTCGACGAGGGCGACAGTGAGTACTTCTACCTCTACGCCTCGCCCCAGGGCACAGGTGCCCGCAACTACGTGAACAACGCCGTCGGCTATGTCGAGATCCAGGACGACGACGTCGACCCCACCCTCGCTGTCGACTCTCCGTCTGTCCGTGAAGGCACCAACGGAAGCGTGGTCGCTACGTTCCGCTTGACCCTGAACGGTCCGTCGGACAACGCCGTCAAGGCGACCTACTCGACCTTCAACCAGACTGCGGTGGCAGGCCAGGACTACACGACCAAGTCGGGCACGGTGACGTTCGCCCCCGGCCAGACCGTGGCGACCGTGCCCGTGTCCGTCACCCCCGACGCCGTCGCCGAGCCGTCCGAGACCTTCGGGTTGTCGGTCTCGATCACCTCCGGCGCGCTCAGCGGGGACAACGGCGGCCTGACCGGGTACGCCACGATCCTCGACGACGACGTCGCCCCGACCATCTCGGTCACGGCGCCCCCGGTGTTGGAGGGAACGTCGGCGTCCACGACAGCGCAGACGTTCCGCATCTCCTTGTCGGGGCCGACCTCGCTGCCCGTTGCGGTCTCCTACGGCACTGCCGATTACACCGCCAGTGCCCCTGCCGACTATGCCGTGACGAGGGGGACCGTCACGATCCCGGCCGGCTCGACGTTCGTCGACGTGGCGGTGCCGGTCAAGGCCGACTCGATCGACGAGCAGACCGAGCGCTACAGCCTGCGGCTGGAGTCCGTCACGAACGCCGTCGTCGACAGCAGCTACTACGGGTACTGCTACTACGGCTGCAGCGGGCGGGGCATCATCTACGACGACGACACCGACCCGGTGCTGACGGTCGGAGACGTCGTCACCACCGAGGGGAACGTCAACAAGACGATCTCCTTCGTGGTCAGCCTGTCCTCGGCGCGGACCAGCGCCACGAGCTTCGACTACCAGACCTACGGCGGTTCGGCGCAAGACGGGCTGGACTTCGTCGGGGTCGCGGGCACCAGCAGCATCCCCGCGGGTCAGACGTCGAAGAGCTTCACCGTGACGGTGAAGGGTGACACCTTGACCGAGGACGACGAGACGTTCTCCTTCGCCGTCGGCACCGTGACGGGAGCGTTCGTCGCACGCTCGACGGGCACCGCCGTCATCATCGACAACGACCCGCTGCTGACGCCGCTGCACCGGTATCTGACGATCAGCGACACGGCCGTCACTGAGGGCAACAGCGGAACGACTCCCGCGGTCTTCACCGTCAAGCTCGACGCCGCCTCTACGGCCGCAGTGTCGGTGAACTGGGCGACGTGCTTGGGCCGCTTCGGGAGCTACGGCTACTGCGCCGACGAATCCACCACCAACGACTACGTGCCCGACGCCGGCACCTTGGTCTTTGCCGCTGGCGAGACGAGCAAGACCGTCACGGTCAACGTCCTCGGCGACACGATCGGTGAGGCGAACGAGGCTCTCACCGTGGTCCTCGCCGACCCGGTCGGTGCGTTCCTGGTGAACCCGTACGGGCAGGGGAGCATTCTCGACGACGACCAGCTTCCGGTCGTGACGGTCGGCAACGCCACGGTCGACGAGCTGGATGCCGACTCGGTCGACGCCACCGTCGTCGTCGCGCTGTCCAAGGCTTCGACGGAACCCGTGATGGTCGACGTACGGACGGACTCCGGTTCGGCCACGGCGGGGGCGGACTTCGAGACGCGCTCCGAGCGGCTGGTGTTCGCACCCGGAGAGACCAGCAAGCCGTTCGTCGTGACTGTCCTGCCCGACACCCTCGAGGAGGACGACGAATTCCTCCCCGTCTACGTGGAGAGCATCGTCGGTGCCGAACCCGAGCCGACGACCGGCTCAGTCCGTATCGTCGACCTGGACCTCGGCCGCCTGTCGGTCCTGCGGACGGGAGCGAACGCCGCCTCCGGCATCGTGACCTCGGCGCTCGCCGGGATCGAGTGCGGCGGCGACTGCGTCGAGGACTACCCGGTCGGCACGACGGTCACCTTGACGGCGAGCGCCCCGACCGGCACAGCCTTCGACGGCTGGTCCGGGCCGTGCACCGGCACCGGCACCTGCGTCGTGACGGTCGACCAGGCCGTCACGGTGTCCGCCTCCTTCATCCCCGTCACCTACGACCTGACCGTCACGCGGTCGGGCGCGGGCGACGGCACCGTCACCTCGACTCCGGCCGGCATCAGCTGCGGCGCCGTCTGCACCACAAAGTTCGGCAGTGGCACGTCGGTGACGCTGAACGCCGCCTCCGCGGTCGGCTCGACCTTCGCCGGCTGGTCCGGCGCCTGCACGGGCACCGGAGCCTGCTCGGTGGCGATGACCGGGGCCCAGGCCGTGACGGCGACCTTCACGCTCGACCCGCAGACCCTGACCGTGGCGCGCACCGGCACCGGAGCGGGAACCGTCACCAGCGCCCCGGCGGGGATCAGCTGCGGCAACACCTGCAGCCAGAGCTTCCCCGGCCGCACGAGCGTCGTGCTCACGGCGGCACCGGACAGCACCTCGACGTTCGTCGGCTGGTCCGGCCCGTGCACGGGCACCGGCTCCTGCACCGTGCTGATGAGCGAGGCGCGCACGGTCACCGCTGAGTTCCAGCGCATCACCTACGACCTGACGGTGGCCCGCGCGGGCAGCGGGGCCGGCTTCGTCACCAGCAACATCGACGGCATCTCGTGCGGCAGCGACTGCAGCGAGACCCTGCCGGCCAACACCGCCGTGACCCTGACGGCCACGCCCGCTGTCGGCTCCACGTTCACCTCGTGGAGCGGCGCCTGCACCGGCAGCACCACCTGCGCGCTCACCATGTCGGCCGCCCGCTCGGTCACCGCGACGTTTACCGCTGACAGGACTCTCACCGTCGCCAAGGCGGGTACGGGCTCGGGGACGGTGTCGAGCAGCCCGACCGGCATCTCCTGCGGCACGGCCTGCTCCTTCAAGTACAAGGGCGGGCAGGTCGTGACGCTGACCCAGGCGCCGAACGCCGGCTCGACGTTCACCGGCTGGAGCGGCTCCTGCTCGGGGACGACGACCTGCTCGGTGACCATGTCGGCCGCGCGGTCGGTCACCGCCACCTGGTCGCTGGACTCCCAGACGCTGACGGTCAGCCGCACCGGCGCCGGCAGCGGCACGGTGACGAGCTCGCCGACCGGGATCTCCTGCGGGACGACCTGCAGCAAGGCCTACGCCGGTGGGACGTCGGTGTCGCTGACGGCGACCCCCGCCGCCGGCTCGGTGTTCGTCCGCTGGAGCGGTGACTGCGCCGGCAGCGGCGCTTGCACGGTCACCATGAACGGCTCCCGCACGGTCGGCGCGGAGTTCGCGCCGGTCACCTACGTCCTGGACGTGGCCCGGGCCGGCAGTGGCACCGGTTTCGTCACCAGCGACCCCGGCGGCATCAACTGCGGCAACGACTGCACCGAGCCCTATGCGGCCGGCACGGTTGTCACGCTGGTGGCGGCCGAGGGCAAGACGTCGACGTTCACGGGGTGGAGTGGCGGCGGCTGCTCGGGCACCGGCCCTTGCAGCGTGACGGTCTCGGCAGCCACCACGGTGACGGCGAATTTCACGCTCGACGTCCAGACGCTGAACGCCAACCGAGCGGGTACCGGTTCCGGAACCATCACCAGCAGCCCCGCCGGCATCAGCTGCGGGAGCACGTGTTCCGCGACCTACCCGAGCGGCACGCAGGTGACACTGACGGCTACCCCGAGCACGGGGTCCACCTTCCTGGGCTGGAGCGGGGACTGCGTCAACAGCTCCGGCACCTGCGTGGTCACGATGTCCCAGGCCCGTTCGGTGACCGCGTCGTTCCAGCCCGGTGACCAGACGCTCACCGTCACGCGGACCGGCGCCGGCAGCGGCACGGTTACCAGCTCGCCGGCCGGCATCAGCTGCGGCAGCACCTGCAGCGCCACCTTCCCCGCAGACACGGCGGTGAGCCTGACCGCCACGCCGGCGGCCGGGTCCATGTTCACCGGCTGGACCGGCGACTGCAGCGGCACCGGGCGCCTGCTCGGTGACCATGTCCACGGCACGATCCGTGTCGGCGGCCTTCGCCGTGGCGACCAAGACCCTCACGGTCACCAGGCTGGGCAGCGGGTCGGGCACGGTGACCAGCTCGCCGGCCGGCATCGACTGCGGCACGGACTGCGACGAGGCCTACGCCACCGGCACCAGCGTCACGCTGACGGCGACGCCCGCCTCGGGGTCGACGTTCGCCGGCTGGTCCGGCGCCTGCTCGGGGACGGGGACGTGCGTCGTCACGGTCAGCAGCGACCTGTCGGCCACGGCCACGTTCACGGCCTCGGCACCGGTGACGACGCGGTACGAGGAGACGAGCCCGGCGATCGTGTACATCAGCGCATGGGCGCCCAACGGCCAGGCCAAGGACTCCGCGGGCTCATCGCAAATCTCGTCTGGTAACGGGGCTGCGGCACAGCTAACCTTTACCGGGACGGGGGTGCGATTCATCACTCGAACTGGATCGAATCGCGGCATCAATGACGTGTACATCGATGGCACCCGAGCCGCCACCGTCGACAGTTACAGCCCCGCAGCCGGATTCCAAACCGTCGCTTACGAGAGTTTGTCGTTGTCGCGAGGTGAGCATACTATTCGGATTCAGCGTACTGGAAGCAAGAACGCAGCCTTGACTGGGACCATCATATCGCTGGACGCATTCGACATCGTCGAGTGAGTCAAGCCTGGCCACCGGACCCCCTAGTAGCCTAGGCCTGGTGACCCAAACAGCGTGCGTGGTTGGGCTCGGCTACGTCGGCCTACCCCTCGCAGTTGCCTTGGCCGAGGCCGGCGTCCGAGGTGGTGGCCTACGACAACGACCACGCGCGCGTTGCATTTCTACAGTCCGGACGGTCTGGCATTGTCGACATCCCGGACGCCGCGGTCACCACCTCTGGCCTCACCTTCACCGCCGAGTTGACCGCGGCGACGGCGCCCGGTACGACGTATGTCCTGTGCGTCCCGACCCCCCTGCGCGAGGGTATGCCCGACCTCAGTTCGGTGGAGGCTGCGAGCAGGACCGTGGCGGCGGTATTCTGCGGGCAGGAGATCTCGTTGTGCTGGAGTCGACCACCTACCCTGGCACCACCGAGGAGGTCGTTGGCCCCTTGTCTGACGCTGGCTCCGGTCTGCGGGCTGGTGTCGATTACCTATTAGCGGCTCTTCGTACTTCAGGTGGGTGCCAGGTGTGGGTGGGCCAGCCCGCCGCCGATCAGGAGCATCCGTAGGCGGTAGTTGTCGCGGTTGCGAAAGCCCCGGGCGACGCGGCGGTGGAGCTCGATGAGGCCGTTGATGGCCTCGGTGCCGCCGTTGCTGGACCGTCGGGTGTCGAAGTAGGCCAGGAACGCCTCGCGCCATCGCTGCAGGGTCTTGCCCAGGCGTTTGATCTCCGGGATCGGGCAGGTCGGAAACGAAGAGGAGGATCTGCTCGGCGATCTTCTTGCCCTCGGCGAGGTTCGGGTGCTTGTAGGCGGCGCGGAGCTGCTGGGCGCACATCCACGCGAGCAGGACTTCGTCGTGGCGTTCGTCAACGGCGATCGCCTTGGCCAGGCGCGTCTTCTGCTTGTCGGTGAGGCGGTCGGCGCCGCACCGCAGCACGTTCTGGATCCCGTAGAGCGGATCGGCTCGGCGTCCACGATGGCCCAGGGTCTGCTGCTGGACGCGGCGTCGGACCTCGTCCATCGCGGCGGTTCCGAGCTTGACGACATGGAAGGCGTCCAGCACCGCGACGGCGTCTTCGAGCTCGTCGTCCAGCGCGTTCTTATAGCCGTGGAACGGGTCCAGCGTCGCGATCTTGATACCGGCGCGGAAGGCTTCGTTGCGAGCGGTGAGCCAGCCGGCGTAGGCCGCCCCGGACCGGCCGGGGACCAGGTCCAGCAGCCTGGCGCGGGTCTTGCCTTTGCTGTCCCGGGACAGATCGACCATCCCGGTCAGTTCCTTGGGCCCGCGGCCACCGTCTTCGATGGGCTTGGTGCTGACGTGATGCCACACGTGCTCATCCACCCCCAGGGCGCTGACGCCGTCGAAGCGGGCGTCGTCGTCGGCCATGGCCTGCAGCAGCGGCCGGATCGCCTTCCACACGGTGCGCCACGACGTCCCGAGCTGCCGGGCCAGGCCCAGGATCGAGGCGTGCTCACGACGCAACTGCCCGATCGCCCACCAGCACGCCCGCGTGCTCAACAGCGCACGCGGCCGGGCCACCTCCTGGTCCTGCTCGGTGAGCACCCCACCCGCACAGCTGATCTCAGCGCAGCGCCAGACCCGCTTGCGCCACACCAGCTCCACCGGCCGGCCAAAGCACGGAGTGTCGATCAGGCGCACCTCACGCCGGCCGTGGCTGCCCATCACCACGCCGCAGACCCGGCAGCCCTCGACCCGCGCGGGGGACTCGACCTGCACTTGCAGGAACGGCCCGCGCCGGCCGCTCACCTCCTCCACAGCAGTCACGTGCAGCCCCCGGAGGCCGACCAGGAGATCACAGCGCGAGCAGGACAACTCAGCAGAGCAGGCGCCAGTAGACGCCGTAGGCTCGGTCACGGTCGAGGCCTTCGGTTCGAGAGCTTGGTCGCTATCGATCCTCAGGAGGCCTCGACCCCCAGCCCCTCAGGTCACACCCGCGAGTTGGTCACACCCACCTCAAGTACGAAGAG
>CAWASE010000017.1:0-3078 GCA_963784675.1 uncultured Actinomycetes bacterium | reverse complement strand
AGCTGGCCACTACCGCAGGCACCGGCCCGGCAGACGACCGTCCACTGGACGGCGAGCGGAGCCAGCGGGACCGTGGCGCTCTTGTGTCATCGGGCATCGTCTTTTGGTCGCCGATCGCCTACCGAGGGCTGGAGTTGCGCCGCGCCTCCCCGCTGCCGTGCCGCAAGTGCACCGACAGCCGTCGCGCTGTCAGCACCCCCGTGTAGGCGAAGACGGCGAGCGGCAGCAGCCCGACGACGCTGTGCTCCCTCGCCGCGGCCACCAAGCCGCTGACGACCGCGACAAGACAGACAAGGATCCACGATGCAGCCCGGCGGCGCGCCCAGGGCCTGCTCAGGTCGGAGTTCTGGAACGAGCCGGAGAGGGACACCTCGGAAGCATGCACCGGGGGGAGGGGGATCAGACGGCACCGACAGAGGAACGCTCACTGAGAACCCGGAGCGGGCACGGACGCGAGGGACGGTGGCACACCTGACCGCACGGGGGGTGTCCGGATTGGCGGTGCAACCCGTGAGGAGAACGAGGAGCGCCACGACAGGCATGTGCACGCATCGCTGCTCGCGTCCTCACCCGCGAACGCCACGACTGTGAACCGCAGCGCTGTCTGGCCTCGGAGTCACAGCGCCATCTGGCCGTGCTGACGAGTGTCGGAGTCCGATGAGCAGCCAACCAGGAGTCCGCGCTGCTCGTGCTGGCCAACCCGGCCGTGCCCGAGAGCCTGAGCTACCCGCACCAGGGCGAGGGCCACGACCACGACAGCATCGGCACGTTCCAGCAGCGCCCGTCGATGGGCTGAGGCGCCGTCGCGCAGCTGATGGACCTCGGCGACGCCGCCACCACGTTCCTGCAGGCGCTCGCCGAGGTGCCCGGCTGGCAGCGCCTGCCGGCCTGGCAGGCCGCGCAGCAGGTCCACGCCAGCGCCGACGGCACCGCCTACGCGCAGTGGGAGCCGCTGGCCACCGCGATCACGAGCGCGCTGTGGGACGGCGCGACCGGCGCCCTGCAGTGCGCCGCCGGCGGCGGACCGATCACCGGCCCCGGCGGGACCTTCCCGCCGCGAGGCCTGCACGGTTCGGCCCGACCCGTCCACCGGAATCGGCTGCCTGACCCCTCGCATGCTCAACCTCTACACCCAGCTCGTCGCTCAGGGATGGCACCCCGGCTGCTACCGGGCCGGTGACCCCGTCCCGGGCAGCGACCACCCCCGCGGACAGGCCTGCGACGCGCCTCCTGGCAGCTACGGCGTCCTGCCCACCCCCGAGCAGAAGGCCCGCGGTGACGCGCTCGCCGCCAGCCTGATCGCCACCGCCAGCCAGACCGGCGTGCACTACCTCATCTGGTCCGGCCGGATGTGGAACGGCGACCGCGCCAGCGAAGGATGGCGCCCCTACAACGGCGCTGGGGTCTACGACACCGCTCCCACCTCACCCGCCGGCATCACCGGGGGCCACTACGACCACGTCCACATCTCGGTCTACTGAAAGGCTCAATTACTGCGTCTGCTTACCTGTTCGGGCGCTTCGTATAGTCGTTCTACCGCCTGAGCGGGGCTGTTGCACGGCGACGAGGTGGTCAAGCGCTGGCACACGCTGTATGGGGCTCTTCGGACTTCAGCGTGGTGAGGCCGTCCGGCGGGTGCGCGTGCCGCTGGCGGCGAGGAGCATCCGGAGCCGGTAGTTGTTGAAGTTGCGGTAGCCGTGGGCGAGCCGTCGGGCTTTCTCGATGAGCATGTTGATCGCCTCGGTGCCGCCGTTGGACAGGCCGTCGGTGTCGAAGTAGGCCAGCACCTGGGCGCGCCAGGCCCGCAGGGTCCGGCCGAGCCGGGCGACCTCCGGGACCGGGCAGGTATGCAGCGTGTCGAGCAGCTTCTCGGCGAGCTTGCGGCGTTCGCGCAGGCTCGCGGTGCCGGCGTAGACGGCGCGCAGCCGCTGGTAGCAGGCCCAGGCGAGCTCGACCTGGCAGGTCGGGTCGCCCGCGTCGAGTCCGGCCTGCAGTCGGGTGTGCTGCCGCTCGCTCAGGTGCTCCAGGCCGTGCCGCAGGAGCCCGCGGATCTTGTAGAGCGGGTCGTGCTTGTGACCGCGCCGGCCGAGCTGGGTCTGTTGGACGCGGCGGCGGACTTCGTCGACGACCTGGGTGCCGAGCTTGACGACGTGGAAGGCGTCCAGGACCTGCACGGCGTCGGACAGGTGGTCGCGCAGGGCGTTGGCGTAGCCGCGGAACGGGTCGAGTGCGGCGTGCTTGATTCCGGCCCGGAACTCGGTGGGCTGGGCGGTGATCCAGGCGCCGTAGGACGGGCCCGAGCGGCCCAGCACCAGGTCGAGCAGACGGGCCCTGACCTGCCCGTTCGCATCGCGGGACAGGTCGACCATGCACGTCACCTCCCGGCCGGAGCCGAACTTCCCGGGCCGCCAGATGTGCTCGTCCACACCCAGGCTGTCGACGCCGTCGAGCCGGCCCGGGTCGGCTGCGCGCTGCTCGGCTTCGACGGCGAGGGCGTCCCACAGGGTGTGCCAGTCGACGTCGAGCCGACGGGCCAGCGCCGCGACGGTGGTGTCGTCCTGCTCGAGCGCGTCCGCCGCCCACACCACCGCCCTCCGGGTCAGCAGCGCCCGCGGCGCGGCGAGCGCGTGCGTCTCGCTGAACGTCACGGTCGGGCAGGCCGGCTCGGTGCAGCGCCAGACCCGCTTGCGCCAGCGGACCAGGACCCGGCGGTGCCCGAACGGCGCGTCGTGCACCCGGTGCTCGCGCCGGTCGTGCAGCACCGCCAGGACACCGCAGCGTGCGACAGCCCTCGACGTCCTGGTCGGTCTCGACCGTCAGCACCAAGCCGCGGTCGTCGCTGTGAACGTCCAGGACGCGCACGCCCGGAACGCCGAACATCGTGGCCGCGCGCGGGCAGCCCTTACTACAGTCCATCTCGTCGAGGCCTTCATGATCAGCTGCTTGGTCGCTACTGATCTTCGAGGGCCTCGACCCATGTTCAGCTCACCCTCGCGCCCTGGCGCGTCGCCCGCCCACCACGCTCAGGTCCGAAGAGCCCTGTATGGGCTACACCGTCGCCACACTTACACAATCCGC
>CAWASE010000016.1:0-156186 GCA_963784675.1 uncultured Actinomycetes bacterium | reverse complement strand
CCACGCCGCCGCCCATCCACGAGAACAGCCAACGCGACGCGCCCCCCTGACCCTTGCGAACGGGCCGGCAAAGTGTCCTCTGCGTGGCCGTGCTCATCCGATGACCGTGCGCCGACTCAACACGATCGCCGATGTCGACGATCTCGTCGCGGCGTTGTTCGATCCGGCTCGCGTCGACCCGATCGTTGTCGTGACGACCCGCAACTAGGAGGTCGAGCCGCTCCTCGACGTCGATGCCTTGGCGAAGGCGGTGAGCCCTCAGGAGGTGCTGGTCCTTCCGACCGGCGACCTCACCCGGCACCTCACCGCCACGCTGCCCGACATGTTCGGCGTCTTCGGTGGCGCATCGCGGATCTGGTGGCCCGGCCTCGCGCGAACTGACTCACCCCACCGACACCCGCTGATCTTCGCCTACACCCCCGACGAAGCACCTCGTGCCCAGCAACGTCTGCGCAGCGAGCTCGATCGACACGTCGATGACCGTTACCTCTGACCCCGACGGCACCGCTCCGGCTGTCGAGCTCCCCACACTCGCGATCGGCGACGAGCTCGATGCCATCGTTCTCGAGGCGATGCCAGGAGGCGGCGAGGTCGACCTTGGTGACGGCTTGAAGGTCTGGGTCGTTCGACGCAAACGCGACCCTGCGCTCGTCGTTGGCGATGCCATTCGCGTTCTCGTCACCGGCTACGACGGAAGCCAGCCGATCCTTCGCCTGCTGCCACCGGCAGTCCTCGGCAGGGCGGATCAGCCGGTACCGACGCTGCCCGAGACCCAGTCTGGGCAAGCTCAGCCATTGCCGACGCCGCCGCCCACAGCAACAGCAAGCCGTCTGGCCGAGCTCCAGGACCAGGTCGACGATGCTCGGCGAGCTGCTCACATCCTGCAGGCTCGCGCCGAGTCCGCGGAGGAGGAGCTCGCCGACGCGTTGCGCGCGAAGGACCGCGAGATCCGCGACCTGAAGAAGGAAGGGCGGTCACTCAAGGACCAGGTCAAGCGCCTGAAGGCAAGGTTGCTCGGCGGAGCAGACGAAGCGGACGCCGAAGAGGCGTTCCGGGCTCAGGTGCAGCGGGCGTGGAGGCGAACTACATCGGCGCCGATCGTCAGGAGTGGCCGCTGGAGGACTTCGTCATCGGCGAGCGGTTGCTCGACAGCCTGGAGGCATTCCCTGAGCTGCGCCAGAAGATCGCAGAGGTGTGCGCTGACGTGGTCAGCGGTCGGTTCCGCGTCATGCCCGCCCGCGAGCATCACGCGCTCCGTGTCGACGCGGGGGGCGACTCCGCGCAGCGCACGCGCGCCGACAACGCCCTGGCCTTCCGGATCGCCGTGCAGATCAAGACCCCCGGCGCGAGGCGCTTGCACTACTGGCGACTGCCCGATGGAACCGCAGAGCTCGCGTGCGTCGTGCACCACGACGACATGAGCATCGCGTAGCGCTCCCGCGCCTGCTCGACCGGCGCTCGTTCCGCAGTGTCCGGTTCGCGGTGCCTATGTCAGGGCCTCGCCGAAAGCCGTCGGCGCCATCCGCCAGATGAGACCAAACGTTACTCGATCCGCAGGAAGATGCAGAGGGTCCTCACCGACAAGCCGGCGGGGAGCAAGACTTACCGGACTTGATCGACGTCCAAGCTACGCCGAGCGAGCGGGTGGTCGAGCGCCTGGCCAGCGGCGTGAGCGCCGACGACCGCGTTTGGCAGACGCCTTCGCCTCAACGAGGAGAGCCCGCGTCTCGTCGTACAGATCGGCTTCCTCGATGGTTTGACGAAGCGATGCGGGCGGATATCGCGGCCCAGCCACGTGACATACGCGTCGACGAGATCCTGTTCCGTCTGACGGTCGGCCGGACTCACGGCGCCGATCGCTTCCTCATGATCGTAGTGCTCGGCGATCGTTGGGTCCGCGAGCCAGAACCAGTTGCCTACGCCACGATTCTCGATGAGTCCCTGCGGCTTTAGTACCTCGTGAATTGCGTCGCGAACGTCGCAGTGCCGGTAACAGCCCAGCTCGACGAACGTTTCCCAGAGAGTGCGGCTCCGCTTGGTAGGCGGTGGCCACTGCAGGCGCCTGATCCATCAGCAACCTTGACCGGCGGACACGGATCCGCGTCGCCGCCTGGAAAATCACCGGGTCTCCAGAAGCAACCATCCGAGTGGAAGGCGATGGCGCCTGCCCGCTCGAGATCGAGTTCAGCTGCGTTGAGCGCCTTCAAGCATTGATCTCGCTTCAGCGTGGGGTAGTACGCCTGAACCCGATCGAGCGTCATCCCGTACGTCGGATGCTCATCGATGTTGTCGAGGATGAGGCGCTGGGCCACCTCGATGCGCTGACCGACCTCTTGGCCCGGGCCGCTGCTACCCATCGCAGCACTTGACGTCGGTAATGGAGCACCGGCCGCAGATGCTGCCGTACTCGCCCTTCTCGTGGATCAGCACGACGCCGGGTCCCGTGCCGCTGGTTCTCCGCAGACGCCTGCTGCAAGGGTTGTCGACGCGGTGGACGCGGCTGCCTCGTCCTTGCCGGTGCTCGCGCCGTGCGGCCCGACCCAGTTCGTGGGCGTCAGGACGCCTGCACCTCCACCCACTTTGTGTCGAGGTGCAGTTGGCACAGGAAGTGCCGCTTGCCCTTGTCGTGGCCGTCGGCCAGGACGACCGCAGGGCGGCCGCACTCGCCGTACAGCAGGCAGACGCGCTCGCCATCGGACGGCGTCACAGGGCGCACGTCGTAGACGCTCTTGCCGATGTCCTTCTTCATCATCTTCATTGCAGATCTCCCGTTGTGTTGTGGTCGTCTTGTCAGCACTCGCCTGGGTGGACCGTGCCGCAGCTCGCGCAAGTCGCGGCGACGCAGCGCAGCGCGGGCGGCGGCGCGCTCCTCTTCCGTTTGCGGAACGTCGCCGCCGGAGCCGAGCGCCGGGTTGAACGTGCTCTCCTTGCGCAGCTCGGCCAATCGGTTGCACTCCTCCCGGCTGACGGTCAGGTCGGCCGCCGCCAGTACCCCGGTGTGCCGGTCTTGGCTGACCACACCGCCCTTCCTCAATCTCGAGAGCGTGAAGCCGACTTTGGTCAGGGTCGAGTCGAAGGCCTGCGCGAACTCGTTGCGGTGAAAGGCCTTGCCCTCCCGCAGAGCGAGCCAGTGCAGCATCTGCTCGTACTTCGTGTCTGCCGTCGTCATCGGTCGCAGTTCTTGCAGAGCAGCGAGTGGTTCTCGGGCGTGAGCTCGGTGTCCTCCCACCGGTCCCAGTGCTGCTCCGCGTCCCAGCAGCCGCCCTTGATGTGGATCCGCCCTGGCTCGCCCTTCCACACGGCGGGGTTCGGGTTCCTGCGGTATAGGACCCGTTTGGGATGGACGGGCACGAGGCGCTTTGGTGCGCGGCGCACTTGAACTCCTCGCACTCGTCGCAGAAGTACGGGGTAGTCATGGTGATCAAGGTATCGCCGGCCTCCTTTAGTTCGCGGTGGCCGCCTCGCTCTCACAGCAGTCCGAGTCAAGTACCCGCCAGGGGCTGGGCGCCGTTTCGGCGGGTCGCGGCGGGAGGGTCGCCGTCGTAGGTAGTCCGCCGCGGCCGTGGCGTTGGAAAGCCGGCCGATGGAGATCACGACGCGAGGTCTCGCCTTCGCCAAGGAGGGTCCAGCTCGGCGAGTGCCTGCTTGAGCGCCACCGGTTCCCGTGAGCTTCCGGCGGGCATCTCCGGCACGTCCTGTCCGGAGGCAAGGTTCCAGCGGCGGCGCACCGCGTCGACCGACCGCAGTTGTTCAGCAACGGCGCCGAACAGGTCCTCGGGGTCACGAGGCGTGGAGCCGAGCTGCTCCAGGCGCTTGCCCAGTGACTGAACGCCCCTGGCGATGGACTCGGTCAAGACCAGTCGCGCGTAGTACGCCGTGGCGGCCGGCACCGGGACGGCCTCCACCATGCGGACGAGCTCCATCGTCGGGTAGCCGTCCCGACGGAGCAGGCCCTGGCGGCGCATCTCCGCCTGCACGGTCACCGGGTCCACCGGAACCCCACGGGCGTCCATCGCGAGGATCAGGGAGTACGTCAGGCGGGTCGCCGTCCCGGCGAAGTCCTCTGGGCGCAGCCACCGCTGCACCTCACCGAGCGTTCTTGGGGCCAGCAGCAGCCCGCCAAGAGTGGCGTACTCGGGGCTCAGGTCTGTCGTCATGCGGGCACCGTGCGCCCGCGACGTCCCGGATCACGTCCCGGATTACGTCCCGGATCGTGTCCCGGATCTGCTGATCAGCTTCCGGGCGGGCCGAGACCGGCGTTGGTGCCGGTCCATCGCACCGATCGGACGAGTGGAACGCGCGCGTAACGGCGCCTTGCGTGGCTCGGTATCGCGGCAGGCTTCGGTCTCCGAACGACCTTCAGGTCGGCTTGCTCGTCCCCCATGTCGCCCCAGACGAGGGCTACACCGACCGCGCGGACCACCCGCGCCGTACCCCCGAAGGGGGGGTACAACTGTGTGGTCAGGCTCGGCCAGCCAGGCTTGGATGAGCTTGGCTTCGCAAGTCCGGTCGACCAGAGCCTGAGAAACCCTGACGAGCGGATGGAGGCCCGCCTTGTCTTGGAGCGTGAGTTCGGCGTCTCCCTGGACAGAATCGCGCCCGGGCCTACACCGACTGTCGACTACCGGACGCCAGATGGCTCCTGCGGTATCGAGGTCAAGCGCTCCGCAAGCCTTCGCCTCGGCTCCCCAGGTGGTGCGGCGAGGGCACGCATCGCCGAATCAGCGAAGCGCGGCGAGGACCCGCTCCTCGGCGTCATCACGCCGCACCTGACCGATGGTGAGGGCGGTGCCGAACGAGTGGATGAGATCGGCTGCGAACGCCTCCCGTGGCACGTCGCGTCGTGTCCATTCCACTGGTCTGACGTGCCTCAGGTCGACGCCTAGGTCAACACGATGTTGATCGGGGCCGGCGATACATTCCAACGGCAATGAGGCGCGTGGTCTTGAGCGGCAGCACGACCAGTTCACCGATCTCCATCCGCGCGATGAGAGACCACAGTTGCGCGATGTACGTGGTCGCGGCGCGATAGGCAATCTCGGGGTAAGCCAGGGCGTACGTGCTTGCCAACTGCTCTCGTGAATCGATCCCGGCCAAAGAGCCAAGCCGGCTCCATCCCCCGCCTAGCAAGCCAAGCGACAACAGGCACCCTAGAGTCGCCCTGTTGCCCGCCCTTGACCGTCCACACCGCCACGTCGTCATCCTTCCTCAGCGTGCGACGTTGAGTGGGGACGCTGCCCATCCCGTTCAAGGGGGCTTGAGTCGTGAAACGCTAAGGTCATGGCAGCCCTAGTTGATCCGGTGCAGGAAAATCGCTGTGCGTAAGCGACACAGACACACTCCGAGCTCAGACGCTCAGCGAGGCAGGTGGCGCTGGGCCGTGACCAGTTTGGTCATGCTTGCGCCGTCGTAGCGCTCGAAGAGTTCGTTGAACCATGGGATCGTCGATGCGGCGGCGCAGCTCGGCTCACAAGCGCGCCGGCCAGGTAACGATGCCCGTCGTACACGACCCCGTAGTTCTCGCCCTTTCCTACTCGGCGAAGTCCTACAAGTTGGGGTCCACCTCCGGGGTCAGCGGATCGCGGCCATGTTGCATGGATTCACAGAACGCACTGAAGACCGCACGACTGGTCGCTGCATGCTCGCTCGCTTGCCAGAGTTGTTCTGCTGCGCGAATCTCGGCAGCGCCGCTTCCATCGATATGCAGGCTGGAGGAGGATTGCGGGATCACTCCGTCGCGTACGTCCCATGTCTCATCGCTTGCCTTGAACGTCATGATCGAGACCGAAAATCGGGAGTTCAGGCTTTCGCCGGTTCGGGCGGCCATGATGATTGAGAAGTCGCGATGCTGTTGCTTCGGATAACCCTTCCAGAGTCGCCTGATCTGGCTCCCGATCTCACCAAAAGGCGCCCGAGGATCGAGTGAGATCGTGGTAGAAGCAATCTGCTCGAGAATCGACGGGAGCGCAATTGCTGGAAACACAACGTCGCCGCAGAATCCGAATACGTACGGGGCGGCGTACGACGCGAAGACCTTTCTACCGCGGTCCCAGGTCTGCGACGGAGACCAGCTGATTCGACTATCGCTTGCGATGTAGACGGAGGCTGGCCCGCAATGACGCCGACCCGCCAACGATGGACGTCACCCAGTGAATCCCTTCACGGGCCTGTCCGTGCTGAAGGTTCCGAACGTCGGCGGACCCCACGGACCCGAGTGCCCACCAAGTCCAAGGACTTGGTCGGCAGGCCTGCGTACCGCCCAGGTGGTGGCGGCCTCGGGAGTTGCGTCCCTGGAGCGGCGGTGAGGCACATCCCAGGGTGCCGACGACGTGCCAGCAAACCTGATTGTACGAGTGGAGTGGCAGGGAGCTGCGAGGTGCTCGACAGCCACCGGGATTCCTTCGGGTCTCCAGAAGTCCGGCACGTTCAGGGAGCCGACACAAGCGCACGCAGCGTCGCGTAGTCGGTGACCACGTCGTACTTCACGCCGCCGTCTTCGGCCTTGGCGCTGATCTCGGCGAAGAACTTGCGGGCGCACTCGATCTTGGACTTCTCGACTTCGCGCAGCTGCATCGAGGACAAGGACCCCTTGGTCTCGGCGACGAAGTAGACGTGCTTGACGCGTGCCCTCCTTGAAGGCCACCGCCCAGTCGGGGTTGTAGTCACCCACCGGCGTGGGGATGAAGAAGCCGCGTGGGAGCTTGGCGTAGACGACGACCTCTTCGCTGGTGTCGAGCTCGGCCACGAAGTCCCGTTCGGTCTGGGAGTCGGTGATGACGTAGTCGTAGATGTGCCGCTTGAGCTTCGCGCCGGCGTTCGTGAAGTCCTGCTTCGTTTGGTTCGCGGTGAAGATCGAGTTGTCGTAGCAGTCATCGAGCGTGTCGTAGGTCAGGTGCTCGATGATGACCGTGGCCTTCTGCTCGTTGATGAGTCGGGCGCACTCGGTGATGAACTGCTCAGGGTTCTGTCGGAACTTCAGGAACGTCGTCGGCCGGATCTTGGTCAGGATCTGGGTGACCGTCCGCCGCGTCAGCTGGGTCTTCTCGGTGATCTCCCCGAGCAGGTCGTACTTCACCTGGGACGATGCCGTGAGCGCCTCCACCTCGGTGCTCGTGCTCGTTACCGCGAAGCCAGCCCCGGACGACAAGTCGTCGGCATCGAGGTCTGACTTCTGCTCGCCCTTCTGGACGACGTACTGCATCCCGGCGACCTTGAGATGGGCATCGAGGGCGATCACGCACTTGTCCACGAGCTCCCCGGAGTCGAACTCGACCTGGTAGACGGCCTTGTGGTTGATGCGCTTCCAGAGCTCGATGAACTCCTTCTTCTCGAAGTTGTCGTTGAGCGGGATCGACTTGGGCTTACGCCCGTCGGAGGCAACCGGGAGGTTGAGGTAGACCGCGTCCACCACCTTTAGGACGCTGGCGAGCAGTGGCTTCAGGTCGTCGGAGGCTGGCACCGCCTCGGTCCCAGAGTCGCGCGCGGCCTTGTAGGTCTCCGTCAGCTGATCGTCATCGTCGACGTAGTCGTTCTTGACGAGGTAGTTGTGGATGATCTTCGCGAGCTTCGCCTCGATGATCGACTCGCCGTCCGGCGTGATGATGGTCTTTCCGATGAAGTACTTCTCAGTCGCCTTGCGGGGCCGAGCTGCGAGCGACTCGCTGATCTCCTTCTGCAGCCCTGCGACGAAGTCCGTGTAGGACTCGTCGGTGACGACAGTGAGTTCGTTGATGTCGTGCACGGTGACAGGGTTGTCCATCCGTTCGCCCTGCTGGTTCACCGACGAGACGAAGGCCTCGGCCGATCTCCTGCCTGCGGGAGACGGTGTTGTCGCTCTTCTTGAGCATCCCCATCGTGAACACGTTCGGGTTGTCCCAGCCTTCACGCAGGGCGGAGTGGGAGAAGATGAACCGGACCGGCTCCGCGAATGAGAGCAAGCGCTCCTTGTCCCTGAGGATGAGGTCGTAGGCGTCGACGTCCTTGGACTGGCCCTTCTCGTCACCGGTCTTGTGCATTTCGCCATCGACCATCCGGTTGGCCTTCTTGTCGATGGAGAAGTAGCCCTCGTGGGTCGTCCCGCACGGCGATGCCCTTCGAGGTGAGTGCGGTAGTCCTCGCGCTTCGAAGGGGAGCTGGCTGAGGTAGTCGGCGACTCTGGGTCTCGTACTCCTCCTCGAACCAGCGGGCGTACTCACCGAGCGTGTCCTCACGGCTGTAGTCGCGGTACTTGACGACCTCGTCGATGAAGAACAGCGACAGCACCTTGATCCCCTGCGCGAACAGCTCCCGTTCCTTGTCCAGGTGGGCACGGATCACTTCGCGAAGCTGGATCCGCCGCTTGGCGGCCTCGGTCACGTCCTCGGTGATCTGACCCGCGGCGACCTCGTCACCGTTGCTGAGCTCGATGATGTCGCGGTTCGCGTCGATGTTCGTGACGAACAGCGCTTGCCTCCGGCTTGTAGGCCTCGATGCCGCCCGAGAGGTCGTGCAGGTTCGAGCCCAGCTCGAGCCGCTTCATCTGACGCTTGATCCCGCCTTGAGTCTGCACCTCCATCTCGACGCGGGCCTGGGGCTTGGCGCCCTTGGCGATCTCGATGCGCGTCCAGGTACAGGTACGCCGTGCTGCCGGCCAGTCCCTTCACCGTGATCCCGCGGACAGCGATCCTCTTGACCAGCTCTGGTTGTAGGCGTCGAGGGCATCGAGGCGATGGACCTTGTTGTGCTCGACCTTGTGGGTTGCCGAGTAGCGCAGCAGGAACAGCGGCTTGAAGTATGCTCAGCGAGTCCAGGGCCTTGGCGGCTGCCGATCTTCTGGGGCTCGTCGATGATCACGATCGGCCGGTTCGCCGCGATCACGTCGATCGGCTTGCGCGACTGGAAGTCATCGAGCTCGTCGTAGATCCGGCGGTTGTCCTTGCCGCTCGAGTTGAACGCCTGGATGTTGATGATCATCACCTGCACGCCGGCGTCGGAGGAGAAGCTCTCCAGCTCGTGCAAGTGGCTGGAGTTGTAGATGAACGAGCGGGGCTTGGCTCCGTAGCGTCTCCTGGAAGTGCTCGGCGGTGATGTCGAAGCTCTTCTTCACACCTTCACGGATCGCGATGCTCGGGACCACCACGATGTACTTCGACCAGCCGTAGCGCTTGTGCAGCTCCATCATCGTCTTGATGTAGACGTAGGTCTTGCCGGTGCCCGTCTCCATCTCGACGTCCAGGTTGACCGGGCCCGCCTTGCTGGGTCATCAAGTCGTCGACTGCGGCATGTTCTGCGCGTCGCTGAACCGACTGCACGTTGGCGAGCAGCTGCGGTCCGGCTCAGCGCGATCTCCCTGTTGCGGAGTCCCGCGATCGTTCCGCGAGCGCCGGCTGCATCGCCCTTGCCGGGGTCGATGCGATAGCTGACCCCGTCCGCTAAGGGCTGGCCGGCGAAGCAGTCGACGACCGAGTCGACCGCATCCGTCTGGTAGGGCTGGATCTTGAACTGGAACTTCATCGCGGCTCAGATCGTCTTCACTTCGGTCGCCGGCGACCGCTCGGCGAAGATCTGCTCGGCGTTGATGCGGTCGGCGTCGGTCGCGAACCCCGAGTCGCGAAACACGGCGCGCAGCGGCTGGCGCTCGGCGATCGCCGCACGACCGGTCGCTGACCTCCGTCGAAAGCACGCGATCAAGGCGTCGTCCTCGACGACGAAGACCTGTGCCCGTCGACCATCTCGCTGGATCGGCATCGCGAGGTCGAGGCCCCAGTCCAGCAGAACCTGGAACAGCAGGTCCTCGCCGATCCGGTCGGGCTTGACGCTGTCGGTGTACAGCGCCAATTCGCCCTGCGCCAGCCGTCGGGGGTGCGAAGTACGTCGTGCCATTTGGTCGTGTCGACTCGCAGCGACGCGGAATCCGACATCGGCGTGACTGCCAACTTGCGAACTCTAGTCGAGCAAGCTTCTGGCCCGCACGCCGTGACCGCTCGCGAGCGACGCGGCGATCGTCTCGAATCTGCTGTCGCCGCGCCGCGCTCGAGACTCGGTCGAGGCCTCGCCAACTGGACGGATGAACCGGCGCTCGCCGCCGTCGTCGGGTTCAGCTCCATCACGGCGTGCGCTGTCGTGCCTGAGCCAGCGAAGAAGTCGAGGACGATGTCCTGTCCGGCAGGCCAGCTCGCCGATTTAGCGCTGTTCAATCAGTAGCAACGGTCTTCGGATTAGTCAAGACCTTCTCGCCGACAGATCCCATGAGCCGCTGGATGCTCCAGTGGCTCCCGACTGGATGCTCGCCGACTCGGCTCGATGTCGCCAGAGTAGTTCTGCGGGTTGACACTTGGCTGTTCCGAGCGGAAAGTGCTTGATTCGGTGATGCGCTGAATGTTCCATCGACCGCCATCAGATGCGTCGCCTCGGCGTCGTCAGCTGCGTCGATCGTCCTTGCGAGTACTGCCATGCCGTCGGACAGGCGGCCTCGCATCTCCTTGCGCCCGATCCGGGATTGCTACTGGCGTAAACAGGTTGGGGATGTTCGTCGGCCGACTTGTCGGACGTCGCCGCGACAGAGCGTTCCAGTCGACCACGTGAGTCGCCGTCGGGAGTCCGTGTAGCAGCGTGATGCTCGATCGCCTCGCGTCCGCGCAGCGTTCCACGAGCCGAGATGCTTTCGACGTGCATGACAAGCGATCTACTCGTGGTCGTCGCTGATGTACTGCGCTGAGTCGTTGCGGCTGATGTCTTCTGCCGATCCACCAACGTTCGCACGAAGTTCGTGCGCCCGAAGACTTCGTCCAGAGAGCCGAGGTTGGCGATCTCGTTCTCGTCGATCGAAACTGACGAAGATGACGCCGTCGTCGGACAGCAGGTTTCGCGCCAGCTTCAGGCGCGGGTACATCATGCTCGAGCCAGTCGGAGTGGAACCGGCCGTTCGACTCGGTGTTGGCGACGAGCCGGATGCCCTCCGTCGTCGACCTGCCCGGACCGCTCGAGGTACTCGTCGCTGAGTCGCGCGAAGTCGTCGTCGTAGATGAAGTCGTTGCCCGTGTTGTAGGGCGGGTCGATGTAGATCAGCTTGATCTTGCCGAGGTAGGACTCCTGGAGCAGCTTCAGCGCGTCGAGGTTGTCGCCCTCGATGAAGAGGTTCTTGGTGGTGTCGAAGTCGACGGACTCCTCGCGCACGGGACGCAGCGTCTTCGCGATGGGCGCGTTGGCGGCGAACAGCGCCGCTCGCTTGCCGGGCCAATCGAGTTGGTAGCGCTCCTGCGGGCCCTCAACGACATGGTCCGAAAGCTCCTGACGAAGCAGGTCGAAGTCGATCGCCCGGATCGGGTGCCCGTCCTCGTCGAGGGCTTCCGTGACGACGGTCGGGAACAGCTCAGCCAGCTTGTCGATGTTGCGTTCCGTCAGGTCGGGCGAGTGCAGGGTCAGCTTCTCCACGTGGCGTCCTCTGTAGTCGGTTCGTTCTCGTTCGTCAGGGTGTCCAACTCCGCCTGTCGGGTCCTGAAGCTCTCTCCGTAGCTCGACCTTGCGGTTGAACTGGGGCTCTGTTCGCACTTCCCTGTCGAGTGCCGCGATGTCTCGCTCGAGCTTGCGGATCCGAGCCATCCTGTCGATGGCCCCGGACAGTTCCTCGCCAGGGCGAACCTGCATAGGCATTAGCGCCGTCAGGATTTGCGCGTACAGGCCTGCGAGATCGATCGCGGGCGGCAGGGCTGACCTCTTGGCATCAGCGGGAACCCAATCGCCCTTGAAGTAGCCGCTGAGCTTCGGACCCCGAGGCCCTGGCTCCTTCCTGGCCGCTGCGAGCTGGACCTCGGCGCGAGCAGCCGAGCTGCGATGGAGCTCGAAGATGATCGGTGAAGGCACGCTCTTGTCTATCGACGTCAGGACGGACTCGCTGACATCGGCGCCCTTGAGCTCGATCTCGAACACCTGAACCTCGGCCACATCGTCACGGCCTCGAAGGCGGAGCGACTCCTCGCTGAGCTTGTAGGCCCAGCGCACGCGCTGAATCTCGTCGATGAACCGCTGCCGCGTGGCCTTCGTGACCCCGGCTTCGGCGTACAGGCGCTCCTTCGGGATCACTCGGCCACACTGCCGCCGCTTCCGGCCACCGGAACAACACGGTCATGTCGGGCTTCTCGGGCTCGACGATGGCGAGAAACGCCACGAGCTCGAAGTCGTCGAGCCCGGAGAAGCGTCTGAGCGAGAGCGGTCGTCCGGGAACCAGAGAAGAGGCTGTCAATGTCGCGCTCTTCGGTGACGTCGATGAGGGATCGGATGGCGGCGGTAAGGAGGTCCGAGTAGTGGGTCATGTCTGCGCCCTCGGCGGTCGCTTCGTTGAAGACCCGGTAGACCGCGCCGATGGGCTCGTCTTGCCCGTGGCAGCTGCTCCGGATCAGGTCGAGCAGTCGCTTGACCTCGGTGTGGTCGGCAACGACGTTGCCCTGGTCGTCGAGGTAGACGAGATAATGCGGATGGAGCCGGTTGTGGCGGTTGATCGTGACCTCGTCGTCGACACTGCGCAGTGCGAAGATCGCACCTGGCCGCAGTCCCTTCGAGGCATCGGCGGGAATCACGGCGTGAAGACCCTTGGGCGCTGCGGCGAGGTCGCCGTACTCGTTCATGTAGGCCAGCAGGTCCATGCGGAAGTCGTTGAGTCCAAGGTCGGTGATCGAGACGCCGGTGCGGACGTCCTCGAGCTCGATGACCTCGTCTTGCAGCTTGCGCAGCTGCTCGCGACGGAAGGCGGTCTCGCTGCTCTCCTGCGTCAAGACGTTGTCGTCTGCAGTGGCCGCGAGGTCGGCGATGACCATTCGGCTCTCGACGCGCTCTTTGAGGTTGATGTACTCGTCGAGCGAGATGTCTGGCCAGAAGTTGACGAGTTGGATGGTGGCGTTCGTCGAGCCGATGCGGTCGATGCGGCCGAATCGCTGGATGATCCGCACCGGGTTCCAGTGGATGTCGTAGTTGATCAGGTAGTCGCAGTCCTGCAGGTTCTGCCCCTCGGAGATGCAGTCGGTGCCGATCAACACGTCGATCTCACCCGCGACCTTGGGAAGGACGAGTGCCTTGTCCTTCGAACGGGGCGAGAAAAGGGTGAGGATCTCCTGGAAGCCGTAGCCCTTGCCGAGGGTCGCTCGGGGGGTCGCCTTGCCCGTGACGATGCCCGCTTCAAGGCCCACCGCGGCCAGCGCCGGCCCGAGCTCCCGATAGAGGTAGATCGCGGTGTCGGCGAACGCCGAGAAGATCAGCACCTTCCGGTTGTCAGGGTTGATCGGGCTGGCGACCTTGTCGAGGACCTGGCGCTTCAGGACTTGCAGCTTGCTGTCGTGCTCGGGCGTGATGAGTTCCATCACGTCGATGAGCTCCCGGAGGGTTTCGCGGTCGTTCCAGAGGTCACGGCGCCAGGACACCGTGTCCATGTCCGCGAGATCGATCTGAAATCGCTTGCCGACCGTTCCGCTCTCGGGGACGTCGAAGTCGTCGTCCTCGGCCTCGATGTCTGAGAAGGACGCTCCGAGGTCAGCCAGGGAACCGTCGTGGTTGTCGAGCGCGGCGAGGGCATGGTCGACGCCTGCCTCGACCTTCTTCAGTGTGATCCGGAAGGCCTCAACTGAGCTCTCCAACCGCTTGAGCAGGTTGACCGTCATGAGCTGCTGGATGCCGCGCTCGCGACCGGCGTGGTCGAGGTTGCCGCGCGCCGTCCCGCCTTCGACGTTGTAGAGGTCGACGTACTTCTGCATCTTGCTGGGGAAGACGTAGGAGAGCGGCGCGTACACCGCCAGGGTGAGGGCCTGAAGCTGCTCGAAGATCTCGTTGAAGCTCGGGGCAGTCGAGAGCGCTGTGAGCGGTGCGCGGATCGAGATCGGAGGCCGCCGCTCAGGGAAGGCCCCGATGTCGGTGGTGTCGTAGAAGGCCTGGATGTGCTTGCGCGACCGGGCGATGGTGACGGCATCGAGCAGCTCGAAGAAGTCGAAGTCGAGCATCGCCAGGATCGCCTGCGACGTCCGCTCCTCGGCCGGCAGCCGCGACCACGTTGTGAACGCGACCTGCGCCTGCCTGAACACCTGCTCGACCGTCGTCGAGATGTCCAGCTTCGAGGAGAGGTTCTCGGAGTCACCCTCGTATGCGAGGGCGAGCTGGTTCTTGAGGTCCAGGAAGCGGTTGTTGACCGGGGTCGCCGAAAGCATCAGCACCTTGGTCTTCACGCCCTGCCGCATCACCTGGTTCATCAGACGCTGATAGCGGCTCTCCCCCTCGTCGGCGTAGTCCGCGTTGCGGAAGTTGTGGGACTCGTCGATCACGACCAGGTCGTAGTTCCCCCAGTTGATGCGATCCAAGGGGATGGCTCCGGAGTAGCCGGAGGTACGCGAGAGGTCCGTGTGGGCAAGGACGTCGTAGTTGAACCGGTCCCGGGCGAGGATGTTGGTAGTCAGGTTCGCGTTGTACGTCGTCCAGTTGTCGCCCAGCTTCTTCGGCGCGAGCACGAGGACGGACTTGTTGCGCAACTCGTAGTACTTCACGACCGCCAGGGCGGTGAAGGTCTTCCCCAGTCCGACGCTGTCGGCCAGGATGCAGCCGTTGTAGGTCTCCAGCTTGTTGATGATGCCGGTCGCGGCGTCCTTCTGGAAGTTGTAGAGCCGGTTCCAGATCTCGGTGTCCTTGTAGCCCGTCAAGTCGTTCGGCAGAACGTCCTCGCTGATGTCATCGAGGAACTCGGCGAAGAGGTTGTAGAGGATCAGGAAGTAGATCCGCTGCGGGGAGTTCTCGGCGTACGTCGATGCGATGTGGTCGTGGACCAGTTGAGTGACGTCTTCGAGCTGGTCGGGGTTGTGCCAGATCTGGTCGAAGAGCTGCAGGTAGGTGGTCGTCGCGCTCGCGTCGTCCAGCTTGGTCACCACGTTGGACACCGCGTCGCCGCGCTCGTAGCCGAGGTCGGCCGAGGTGAAGCCTTGCAGCGGTAGGTAGGCGGCCTTGTCGTCCACGACCGCGAACTGCTGCATCGGAGCGCCGGTCTTGTTCGACCGGAAGGTCACCTTCGCCTTGATCCACTCAGCGCACTCGCGGGCGATGGCGCGCTGGGTGAGCTTGTTGCGCAGCCGGATCTCGAACTCTGAGCCGTACAGCGTCGACTCGCGCTTGGCCTGCGGGATGAAGAACTCGCGTCGCTCCTTGCGGAGTCGATCGGTCGCCTGTGCCGCTACGAAGGTCGGCGACGTGAAGATGAACTCGAGGGCCTCAACGTTCTCCAGCTCGGCCTTCAACGCCTCGAAGGCGTACATGGAGAAGGTGGACGCCGCGATGCGAACCCGGGAGCCTCGGGACATGACCGCCTTGAGGTCGTCGCCAAGGAGGGTGTTGACGTTGTCGACGATCTCCATGCCCGGTCACCGCTCCGATCGCGGTGAAGGCAGGGCAAGCGTCATGCAGCGACGGGATCTGCTCCCACGCCATCACGACCTTGCCCATGACCTATCCCCGTCTCAGCCCGCTCTCCTCGTCCGCGAACCCGAACCTATCCGATAGGTCCGACACCGCGTAGGCATGGTCCTTCCACACCGCACAGGGTCCCCTAGTCAGCCGCGGATCACTCGCCCTCCGGACCGACGGCGTAGCCATCGTCCTTAGGACCGTGAGTCCGACACGTCCTGACGTACGGGGAGCACAAGTTGTCCGCGCGGCGGTGCACACTTCACACGTCGCAGGGGGAGGTCATGGCTTCAACGTTCGGCTGGTTGGATCAAGACGACGCTCAGCGCAAGGCGATGCTGTCGGTCGTCGAGCTGTTCAAGGACGAGGGCACCGTCGACGAGCTGGGGATCGGCTCGGTGCGCGACTTCTTCGCCGACAGCCTCTTCCCTGGCACGTCGGTCCTGCTCACCCGGGCGCGCTACCTGGTGATGATCCCCTGGCTGCTGCGCGACACCTGCGCCGCGAGCAAGGACCCGGCAGCCGGGCTGATCCACCTGCGCCAGCTCGAGGGGCGGCTGATCCACAGCCTGCTCAACGGCGGGGAGACCGACGGGGTCATCGGCCGGCAGGCCAAGGAGAAGCTGAAGCGGATGCCCAGCACGGCCTACTGGGCGGCGCTGGGTCACTTCGGAGTCCGCGACCCCAAGCTGACGATCGAGGGGCTGCTTCGCACCGACATCGGCGCCCGGCGACGCCTGAGCAGGGCCGACACCCCCGACGACCCCGGGGCCGAGCGCGACGCCGGGGCGCGCTCGCTGCACCCGGACCTGCCACCAGCTCCCGAGGGCCTGCTGGAGGCCGCGACCCTGACGCTCACCACCCGCGAGGCGGACTTCCTGTCCGAGCAGATCCGCAAGACGACGGGCGCCAGCCTGACGGCCTGGCTGCTCGAGCACGGCGTGCCGCCGGAGGACGGCTACGCCTGGGAGCAGTCGGCGCTCGAGCAGCTTTCCCGGATCGGATCCAGACGCTGCTGGACGCCGGCCGCCGCTTCCACACCGTCGTGCACGGCGCGGCCCTGGCCTACAACCGCATGCTCGCCACCGCGAGGCAGGACGACGAGCTCTCCAGACCTACGACGACCAGATCGACGACTGGCACGAGGAGCTCAAGCTCACCGCGCCGCTCGACGGCTGGAGCACCGCCTGACCTGTGGGCGCTCGTCCGGGACGGCGGCAAGACGGTCGCAGGACCGACGCAGACCTTCCTCAACACCTGGGTCCGGGAGATCGAGCAGCACGGCGCGGAGGCCTGCCGCACGCCCGCGACCCGCACCTTGATCAAGGACCGGGAGATCGCCCTCAAGCGGGGTCGAGCCCGACTCGTCAACGCCGACGCGCTGACGAGCTGGACTGGGGCGTCCGGCCTGGTGCGGCTGGACTACCGGTGGTTCGTCGCCGCCCGGCTCGTCCGCGACATCCAGAGCCCCCAGGACGAGGCCGCCTGATGCTGCGCCCCGAGACCCGCACGCTGCTGTCCGACGCCCTCCGACCGCCCCTGGGCTTCCAGGTCGACCTCGCGGTCGCGACGACGTACTCGCTGGACCTCACCGCCATGCTGCTCGCGCCGATGACCTTCGCGCTCCACGACGACGACGTCAGCGACCTCGACACCGTCGACCCGATCAAGCTCCTCGAGGCCGTGCGCCGGTACGCCGACCTGACGACCGTCTTCGCGCAGGCCGGGGCGATCGCCGTGCCGAGCAGCTACCGGCGGATCCTGACCTTCGCCGAGGACTGCGTGCACGAGGTCAGCTCCCCGAGCGGCCTGTTCCACCCCAAGACCTGGACGCTCCGCTTCAGCGACGGGCACGGCAGCCTTCCAGCACCGCCTGCTGTGCCTGAGCCGCAACCTGACCTTCGACCGCTCCTGGGACACCGTGCTTGGTTCTGGACCAGGCCGACAGCAGCGAGGCTGCGACGGCCTCGGCCGGCCCGCTCGTCGCCTTCCTGCGCGAGCTGCCTGGCCTGTGCGTCCGGCCCCTGCCGACTCAGCGCGCGCAGGACTTGAAGAGCCTTGAAGGCACCCTGGCCGGCGTCCGGTTCGCGGCCCCGCCTGACTTCACGTCGGTGTCCCTGCTGCCGCTGGGGTTCACCTGGTCGGAGCCGTTCCCCCAACCCACCGGGGGTCGCACCGCCGTCATCTCCCCCTTCCTCGACGTCACCGACCGCACGGCAGCTGCAGACCCTGAGCAAGACCACGGTTCTGCTGACCCGCCCCGAGACGGCCGACCGGCTCGGCGCGGCAGCTCTGGACCAGGCCGAGGTCCACGTCCTGCAGCGCGCTGCGGAGATCGAGATCGGGGCCGACCCCGGCGAGCCGGAGACCGCCGCCTTCGAGCACCCGGTAGCCGAAGGCCTGCACGCCAAGACCTACGTCTTCGAAGACGGCAAGCAGACGACAGTCGTCACCGGCTCGGCCAACGCGACCCAGGCGGGCACGACGCGCAACGTCGAGTTCGACGTCGTCCTGACCGGGCCGACCGCCAAGGTCGGGGTCGCCGCGATGTGGGAAGGGACGGACGAGGCGCCCGGCTTCGTGCGGCTGTGCCAGCGGTACTCCCCGGCCGAAGAGGCCACCGGTGCCGCGGACGACGAGGAGATGACCCGCGAGGTCGAGGCCTTCCACGCCGAGCTCGCCCGAGGCGTCATCACCGCCACCGTGAGCACCACCGGTGACGGCGCGCTTCTCCCTCGAGCTGGCGCTCCCGGACGTGCCCTCGCCAGGAACGACGACGGTGTGGCCGGTGACCATCCCCGGGTCGACCTGGTCCCGGCGGCTGGGGCCGGGACGAGCTGCGCTGGGCGCCGCTCGGTCTCGCAACCATCACGCCGTTCTACGTCGTCAGCACCACCGCAGGAAGCGGCGCTGCGCGGTGCACCGTCGCGTGCGTTCTCACGGCCGACCTCGTCGGCGACCCTCCGGAGCGTCGCCGGGACGCCCTCGGCGACATCCTGCGGAACCAGGCCGACGTCCTGCGCTACCTCGCCTTCCTGCTCGGCGACCCGACGCTCATCGCGGGTGGCGGCGGCCGACGGCGGGGAGGGCTGGCTGTTCGGCGACCTTCCGTCCGGCTCCCGGCAGGACATCGTCCTGTTCGAGCCCCTGATCCGCGCCATGGCCCAGGGCAGCAGCGCGCTGAACCGAGTGCGCGCGCTGTACGACGACCTGGTCCTGCTGCCCAACGGGGACGAGCTGCTCCCCGAGGGCTGGGACGCGCTGTGGCAGGCGGTCTGGACCGCGCACACGGCTCGCCAGGGAGCGAACGCGTGAACCAGCCCACTGAAGGCGACGTCCCGGCTCGCAAGACCCTCAAGCAGATCAAGGCCGAGAAGGACGCCCTCTACAACGCTGGCGACCGCGCCAGCCGGGACGTGCAGATGCGCGCCAACGGCCTGCGCAACCTGTGGGAGGCCAAGGGGTACACCCGCGTCAGCGTCACCAAGGCGCTTGGGACTCAGCAGCCGAGAGGCGTGGGTGTATGAGTTCGTGCTGGACGCCGGGACGCCCGAGCACGAGGCAGCGCTGGCCCGGGTGGAGGCGTTGCCCACAGTCGCCGATTCCACGGCCAGGCCTGACACCACGTCTACCGAGTCCAACGGCCTGACCGCTGCGCGCAAGGCCAAGGGCTACGGCTACGAGAGCCTGGTCGCCGCCCTGCCAGCACTGGGCATGGTCGCGAAGGACATCGTCGCGCTCGAGGCCACGGGCACGGCGGCTCAGGTTGCCCCCGTGCTTGAGGCACTGGCAGCCCTGCCCGTGCGCCCGTACAACTTCTGGGCCATCCTCGAGGGTCGGGTCGACGCGCCCGCGGCGAAGCCCAGGGCCAAGCCCCCCAAGGCCAAGGGCGAGCGTCCGAACGTCGAGCAGGAGCTGAGGCGGCTCAAGGACTTCCAGCGGACCACGGTCGAGCGAGTCCACCAGCGGCTGTGGCTCGACACCGATCCAGCCAAGCGCTTCCTCGTCGCCGACGAGGTAGGGCTCGGCAAGACGATGGTCGCGCGCGGAGTGATCGCCAAGACCATCGACCACCTGTGGGACGTCGAGGACCGCATCGACATCGTCTACATCTGCTCGAACGGCGCGATCGCGCGCGCAGAACCTCGCCCGACTGGCCCTCGACGGCTACGACATGGACGAAGACAGCCACGCCGACCGCCTCACGATGCTCCCCGAGGCGCTGAAGGGGCTCAAGCGCAACAAGGTCAACTTCATCAGCTTCACCCCCGGCACCTCGTTCAACGTCTCCGAGAGCGGCGGGAGACAAGGAGAGCGCGTCCTGCTGCAGCGGATGCTCGCCAAGACCCTCGGTCGGCGCGTCCTGACCCAGCGAGGCTGGATCCAGCTCTTCCGCGGGAAGGTCGAGTTCGGGAACTACGAGGCGCGACTCGGCCAGTACGACGACAAGAGGTTCGACAAGGACCTCGCCGTCAGGTTCGGCGAGGATGTCCGGACGGCGATCGCCTACACGGACCGGCCACTGCTCGACGAGCTCGAGGAGACCGCGGTCGCGCTGCAGACGCATCGTCACCGACCCGCCCTGGCGAGCTCTCCCGGCACCGGTACCGCCTGATCGGACAGCTCCGCAGCCTCATCGCGACCGCGGCCGTCGAGGCGCTCGAGCCGGACCTGGTGATCCTCGATGAGTTCCAGCGCTTCAAGGACCTCCTCACGCCCGGGACCCCAGGGGCCCAGCTGGCGCACGCGATCTTCGAGCAGAAGACAGCGCGGGTGCTGATGCTCAGCGCCACCCCCTACAAGATGTACACGCTGCCCGACGAGCCCGAGGGCGACGACCACTACAAGGACTTCCGCGACACCATCACCTTCCTCGCCGGCGCGGAGCAAGCCGAGGCCGTGATCTCGGGCCTGGCCACCATGCGCGGAGGCCTGCTCAGCGGCGACCCGGCGGCGAAGCAGCAGGCCAGAAGTGCTCGTGATGACGTGGAGATCCGGCTGCGCTCGGTCATGTCCCGGACCGAACGAGGACGCTCCTCGCAGGATCGGGACGGCATGCTCAGCGAGCGCTCGTTCGGGTTCGAGCTCACGCCCGAGGACCTGCTGGCCTACAGCTCTGCGCAGCGGGTGGTCTCCTGCCTGCCCGGGCGGGCGGGACATCTTCGAGTTCTGGCGCTCCTCGCCCTACGTGCTGAACATCATGGAGAACTACCAGGTCAAGCAGAAGCTCGACGACGCCCTCACCAAGCCGACGCCCGAGCTGCTGTCAGCGCTGGGCTCAGGCCTCCGGACTGCTCGACTGGCAGCAGATCGAGAAGTACGGCGAGCTCGACCCCGGGAACGCCAAGATGCGCGGCCTCGTGAGCGACGTGCTCGACCGCGGCGCCTGGCGGCTGCTCTGGCTCCCGCCGTCGTTGCCCTACTACGAAGGCGGCGGCGCCTTCGCCGATCCGGAGCTCGCCGGCTTCACGAAGCGGCTGGTCTTCTCGGCGTGGGCGGTGGTGCCCAAGGCCATCAGCCTGGTCCTGAGCTACGAGGCCGAACGACGCGCGGTGACGACGGCGGGCGGACGGGCCGCCGAGCGCGACTACAGCGCCGAGCGGGCCACCGGACTGCTCCGGTTCCAGACGAGCGCCGCACGCAGCAGCGGAAGCGGCCCGCGTGAGACCGGCATGCCGGCGCTCGCCCTGCTCTACCCCAGTACCACCCTCGCCCGGCTGGGCGATCCGCTGGCGCTCGCCCGAGAGGCAGGAACACTGCCCCTCGGACGTGGCCAGCTGCTCGACCAGGTCGAGACGAGATTGCACGCAGCGCTCACAGCCCTGCCGCAGCCGCAAGGCGACGTCGACGAGCGGTGGTACTGGGCGACGCCGTTCCTGCTGGACGCGCAAGAACTGGGTGAGGTCCAGGAAGGCTTCCTCGACGTGATGACCGATTGGGGGGACAACGACGACGGCGAGACCGACTCTCAACTCGCTCGCCACGTCCAGGTCGCCCGCAGCATCACAGAAGAGGAGCTCGGGGCACGACCTGCCGACCTCGTTGAGGTGCTGGCTCGACTTGCTGTCGCAGGGCCTGGCGTCACGGCGCTGCGAGCCCTGAGCCGGGTCTGCGGCGGAGAACCAGCAATGAGCGACGAGGATCTCCGCAACGCCGCCTGCACCATCAGCTGGGCCCTGCGGGCGCTGTTCAACCGGCCGGAGGCCCTGGCTGCGGTCAGGGGGGCCGAGTCCGGCGAGCGCTACTGGCAGGCGGTCCTCGGCTACTGCGTAGAGGGCAACCTGCAGGCGGTTCTGGACGAGTATGTTCACGTCCTCATCGACTCCGAGGGGCTGCAGGACAAGGACTTTGAGGAGCGCGCGCAGCGCCTGTCGGAGGTTCTCGCCGAGGTCCTCACCCTCAGGACGGTGACAGCGACAGTGGACGAGATCCGGGCCAGCGCGTCCGGCGCAACCAGCGACCGGCACCGGATGCGCACCCATTTCGCGGTCCGGTTCGGCCGCGGCCAGGACGTGGAGAACCAGGTCCAACGCGAGTCGGCCGTGCGAGACGCCTACAACTCACCCTTCTGGCCGTTCGTGCTGGCCTCGACGTCCGTCGGCCAGGAGGGGCTGGACTTCCATCCCTACAGCCACGCGATCGTGCACTGGAACCTTCCGGGCAACCCGGTCGACCTCGAGCAGCGCGAGGGCCGGGTCCACCGGTTCAAGGGACACGCCGTACGGCGGAACGTCGCGCTCACCCACAGCGCCGCAGCCCTGCAGGACGTTGACGACCCGTGGGCTGCGGTCTTCGACGCCGCCAAGGCGGACTGCGGCGGAGCGAACGACCTCACGCCGTACTGGGTCTACACCCCCGAGGGCGGCTACTGCATCGAGCGCTACGTGCCCGCCGCTCCCCTGAGTCGAGAAGCCGCGCGTTACCGCCGGCTGCTGCGCACCATGGGCGCCTACCGGCTCGTCATGGGACAGCCCCGGCAGGAGGACCTGCTGCGCTACGTCGGAGAGAACGTCGAAGCGCTCGACTGGCTGCAGATCGACCTCACGCCGCAGCCCAGCCGTAGCTGACGCCCCGATTCAGCGAGCGCGATGGGGACGTCCACGCCCAGATGTCGGACCCCGTTGGTTCACTTTCGGCCACACGTTCGGCAGCGGATTCTGCGGCACCCAAGCCCGACCGAGCGTTGACTTGGAGTAGCCATGAACGCAACCGTTGGGCCCGAGACACACGGCACTTTCGAAGACCGCTACAGCACAGCCCCCCAACCTTTCGCGTCCTGGGCGCTGGCCCAGCTTGACCTCTCCGATGTCACTGCGGCTGCCGACGTGGGCTGTGGTGACGGACGCTTCACCCTGCCGCTGGCCCGCGCGCTCGTCGGCCGTTCGACCGTGCCCGACGCGCCGGTCGAGGTGGTCGGAGTGATCGAACGCGCGTGGCGCTCGATGTTCTCAAGTGCCGCCGCCAGCCGTGAGGGACTCCCGATCCGGACCATGCCCGGCGATGCGCTGGACGCCTCGATCTTTCCAACGAACAGCCTTGACCTCGTGATGCTGAACCTCGTCCTGCACCTGATGCCGCGACGGGACGCCGTCCACCAGTGCCTCAACAATGCTCGGGAGTGGCTTCGGCCGGAGGGGTCGCTCCTGATCGCAGGCTACGGATCACGCCACATGAGCGAATCCTTCACCTGGCTGCGCGAGGCCTTGATGGTCCTGGGACGCTCACCCGAGGAGGCGCAGCAGCTCAGCGACCGCAAGATGCGGAGTTTCGGCTCGCGACCCTTCGTGTTGGAAGACGGCATCCGAGTGCTGGCGCCGGCTTTCGACGTTGTGACCTACCGCGGCTTCGAGGACACACTGCTCGTGCCTGTCGACGAGCTGGTGGACGCTCACGCTGCCGAGCCTGATCCACTCTCGGGCACTCACCCACGACATCGGCGTGACGATGCAACAACTGGGGGATGCCATCGTCTCGGTCATGCGCGCGACCGCGAACGATGGCCTGCTGCGCGTAAGCACCGACCTCGGCGTCCTCGTGGCCGGCCGAGCCAAGCGCGCTGAGGGGACCTGACATGGAACACGCCCGACGGTTCGACGGGGTCCAGGCCGGTCATGCAGGCAACGCCGGCAAGCTGCTCAAGCAGTACCTGCAGTTCGCCGCAGCCCAGCCCGAGACCCGACCGGTACGAAGCGACCCTGACGATCTGCACGCTGCACTCGCTGCTCACCCAGTGCGCGGAGCTGCTGAAGTACACGACGCCAAGCAGCCTCTCCGACCTCGAGGAGCCGCTGAACGACCATCCCAACTGCTTGGGGCTGACGACCTCCCTGGTCGTCGAGGACACGTTCCCGGAACCGTTGACGGGCGCCGGTCTGCTCACCCATCTGCGCGATGCGTTGAGTCACCCCGCCCCCGATGAGAAGTTCCACTTCCGCCCCACGGGCTTTACGACAACGGGCGACAGCGGAGGTCTCATCCGTGGATACGTGTTCACGAGCTCGCCGTGGATCAAGGACGACAAGCGTAAGCCGTTCGGTGTGCAACTTCCCTGCCGAAGGGAGACGACGGCCCAGAAGGTCGTCGAGCGCTTCTGCAGCAAGGAGCGGAAGGACTTCGCTCTCGAGGTGCTTCCGCTGGAGAACGGCCGATTCGACGTGGGGCACGACGGCCAGCCGTACGTGCCCCTGCTGGTCGCGAAGGTGCCGCTCGACGTCCTGAAGGGCCTGACCCTCGAGCTTGCCGAGCGATTGAGCCGGCACCTCGAGCCTGCCTCGAGGTAGACAGTCGCCCGATCCCAGCCGACTTGGGACATCATGATTCACGCGACCGGTTGAGCCGTCCACGGGCGAGTCCGGGACACAACTCGGGACGTCCCGAGTCGATCGTGAGCCCCCGCGCACCCTCGTCCCTCCGCGCTCGCCGGATGATGATCGCCTCCATCGACCGGCTCATCGGCTCCGCCGGGCAGCACCAGCAACAACGACGGGAGGCAGGATGAGCTCACCAGCGAGATCGACGCGGACCTGACGCCGTTCCCATGTTGTTGGTATCCCCCCGGGGGCACCAGCAAAACCGCAGGTGAGGCCGAGTGCGGCGCGCGTCCACCCGACCTGCGGTCCGCACGGGACCGTCGGTGCTGCTCCGAATTCTGCACGCCAGCCTCGACAGCTGGTTGCGTGCGTTCAGCCTGCCTCCAGCTCGTCCAGGAAACCGCCGAAGCCCCCGGCGGCGCGGGTGTCGCGACGCGCGCTCGTCCGGACGGGCGCGCCCGCGGTCCGGACCACCCGGCTGCCCGACGGCAACGAGCGGATGAGCTCGACGTCCTCGTGCAACGGCAGCGCGGAGAAGCCCCCCGCTTCGCGGTAGACGTCTGCGCGAAGCCCCAGGTTCGCGCCGTGGACGTGGTGGTGACCGTCCTGGGCAACGTAGCCGGCGGCCCACGCCGCGCGGACGTCGGGTGCACGGCCGTCCCAGCTGTCGACCGCGACGATGCCGAGCACGGCCTCGGCGCCGGCCTCGGCGAGCTCGATCTGATGCACCAGCCAGTTCGACGGGACTGCGCTGTCGGCGTCGGTGGTGGCCAGCCACAGTCGGTCCTCAGGCACCGGGGCCAGCAGCGTGCGCACCTCGGCGACGCCGTCGGCCCGGGCCGCCCCGACGCACCGCCGCTGCACGCTGAGGCCACCGTGCCGGGATGCGGCGACGATCTCCGCGGAGGCGTCGGTGCAGCTGTCGAGCACCACGAGCACGCGGACCGACATCCACGGTCGAGCCTGCTGCAGCTCCTCGACGGCGCGCTCGAGGGCGCCCAGACAGACCGGCAGCAGCAGCTGCTCGTCGCGCGCCGGGACGATGACCCCGACCGCGTCCAGCCGTCGGAAGGCGTCGTTCACGTCACCAGCCCGGAGCGCCGCGCCACCGAGCGGGCCGGCGGCGGCACCAGCACGTCCAGCAGGAAGTCTTCCTCGAGGTGCCGCGCGAGCGGGACCAGCCCGGAGGCCGCGAGCAAGCGCTCGTGCACCTCGTCGCCGCCCCGCACGTGCTCGGCGACGGGATGGCGCCAGTGGCAGGCGACGACCGTGCCGTCAGGTGTCAGCGCGCCACGCAGCAGGCCCACGAGCCGATCCAGGTCGGCCTCGGCCAGGTAGTAGCCGAGCTCGGACAGCACGATGAGGTCGAAGGTGCCCGTCGGCCACTGCTGCGGAACCGTCATCACCTCGACCTGCACGTGCGGCTGGTCGACCACCTCCGTCCTCGCGGTGTCGACCGCTGCCGGCACCAGGTCGGTCGCCAGCAGCCGGTCGCAGCGCGGCGCCAGCTCGCGGGTGAGCAGCCCGATCGAGCAGCCTGGCTCGAAGGCCGAGGTGAAGCGCGCGGCCGGCAGGCTGGCCACGGTCAGGGCACGCTTGCGCTGCTCGTAGAAGTGACGGCGAAAGCCCCAGGGGTCTGCGGCGCGGGCGTACATCGCGCGCAGACCTTCAGCGTCCAGCGTCACGGGAACAGCACCTCCACAGGTCGGGCGAAACGAGCCAGCACCGCCGGCGACAGCACCGCGTCGCAGCCGGGCTCGGGTCCGAGCGGCGCGATCTGGCTGATGAAACGCTCGACCGCCCGTGCCTTGCGCTGCTGCTCCGACGGCGCCAGGACGTAACCGGTCGCGGTGTCCCAGGGCAGCGCCGGGTCCCCGGGAGCGGCCCAGTGCCACGCCCAGATCGGGTACTGCCACAGGCGGAAGCCGCGCTCGCCCCGCAGTCGTCCGGCGATCGCTCCGACCGCCTCGTGGTCCGGGTGGCCGTCGCCCGCCCAGGGCGCGAGCACCAGGTCGTCGGGCCGCAGCAGGTCCGAGAGCGCCTGCTGCAGCGCCTCAGACGCTTCTCGAAGGCCGCTGTCGGGAAGACCGAGGTGCAGGACGGCGTCGGGTCGGACACCGAGCTCGTCGACGGCGGCGAGCGACTCGGCCCGCCGGGTGGCGGCGAGGTCCTGGACCAGGTGCAGCGGGGCGTCGGGGTGCGAGGCCTCGCCGTCGGTGGCCCATGCCAGCAGCGGCCGCACGCCACGGGCGCCGAGGTGCGCCAGCAGGCCGCCGACCCCGAGCACCTCGTCGTCCGGGTGGGCTGCCAGCACGACGACGCGCCCGCGCAGCCCGCCGAGGTCCGGTGTGGGGAGCGGTCGCGACGTGAGCTCCGCGCGCCAGTACGCGTCGGGCACGCCGTCCCCGGCGATGACCGGGCTGCTCACGTGCGCGCTCCGGCGGCGCCGCGACCTGCGTCCAGGGACAGGCGGCCGAGCGCCTCGGCGTCCCGCTCGGCATGGCTCTGCCGGACGTAGACGGTGAGGTCGGCCACCCGGCGCGCGTGGACGCGGTCGGTGCACAGCGGGCCGGCACCCAGCGCGCGGCCGACCCGGTCCACGACCTCCCCGACGGTGCGGTCGGCGAGGTCGCGCAGCCGGCGCGCGTGCAGCTGCCCCGCGGACCGGTCGTGCGGTTGCGCCTCCAGCAGCGCCGCCGTGCGGGACAGCAGCGCATCGGCGGCGGCCAGCAGCCCGTCCACCGCGCCGGCGTGCGCCAGGGCGTGCGGGCCCAGCGCGCGTCGTGCGTCTGCGGCTGCCAGCGCGTCCGCGACCCCGTGCGCGCCGCCGATCCAGACGGCGGCGACGCCTGCGCCGCCCGGCCAGAAGCCGTCGCGGTCCAGGTAGTCGCCCGGGCCGCCCACCGGCGTCGCGACGACCCCGTCGAGAAGGACCTCGCGGCTGTCGCTGCCGGCCATGCCGACCGCCGGCCAGCTGCCGTCGACCGCGCGCGCCCCGGCGGTCAGCTCGACCGCGAACAGGCGGTAGCCGTCGTCGGCGTGCGCGGACACGAGCGCGTGGGTGCAGGCGGCGGCGCCGCTGCACCATCCCTTCGTGCCGTTCAGGGTCCAGCCCTGCGGGCCGGGCTGGGCCGTGACCCGTCGGTGCGGCGGGTCTGCCGCCCAGACCCCCCAGACCTGGTCGGGTCCGGGAGGCAACCCGCCCAGCTCGACCAGGATCGTCGCGGCATCCAGGTGTCCCTCGGCGAGGCGCGCCAGCACCAGATCGGCACGCCCGAGGTCCGACAGGCCCTGGAAGCGTTCCGCCGTCGACCCTTCCCGCAGCCGGTCCAACGCACCGCTCTGCACCAGCCGCCGGACGGCGCGGGCAGCCTCCGCGGGCTCGTCGAGCCCGGTCAGATCCTGCCCGGCCAGCCACGACGGCACGTCGGAGCGTGCGGGCAGGACGGCGTCGGGCACGGGCAACCTCCGGGCGGGGTCACGGCGGCGGGCGGGCCGCCAGACCTGGGTGGCGCGTCGGACGGGGACCGCGCTGCGGCCCCTGCCGGGCGGCCAGGGGCCCGACGCAACTGCGCTATGCCCACCGGACCGGCACTCACTCCGCGGGGGCAGCACCGGTCGCCAGGTGCTCCAGCGCCGCCGCCATCCGCGCGGCACCCTGGCCGTCGTGCAGCCCGGACCACGGTGCGCCGTCAAGTGCGTCGAGGGCAGCGAGCAGCCCCGGCCACTGCCGGTCGTCCGGCCAGGCCGATCGAAGGAGTACCGGCGCTCCCGCGACGAGCACCGCGTCGGCCAGCGCCGCCTGCTCGGCGAAAGGCCGTGCTTGCGGCAGCAACAGAGCCGGACGACGGGCCGCCGCGACCTCGCCCACCGCGCCCAGCCCGGCTGTGGTCACGACGACGTCGGCGGCGTGCAGCAACGGTGCGACGTCGTCCACCCAGCCGTGGTGCTGTACGGCGTCCCCGCCGCCCCCGCCGCCTCCCACGACCGACCACTGCCATCCGGGTGTCACTGCCGCAGTGGCCTCCACCTCCTCGACGCCGAAGTCGCACCCGCCCGCGCCCAGCAGGACGAGCACGCGGCGACGCCCGGGGCGGGGCGGCGGACGTCCCCCGTCGACGCCCGACAGCAGTCCCGTCACGACCGTGCGGAGTCCCGGCTGCAGCAGCGGCCAGGGCGCGAGCAGCAGGTCTGCCGTGGCCAGGCCGGTCGCGTGCGCCGGATCGACCCGCTCGCCGGCCTGCAGCACCGCGGCCGTCCGCACCCCCAGCAGAGCCGACAGCGCCAGCACCTCCATGGACACGTCGCTGACCATGGCGGCCGGCTGCTGCTCCAGCACCCAGGACGCCACCGCCTGCATCCGGCCGGTGAAGCCGTCGTGGTCGCCCGGCAGCCAGTGCCAGCGTCCGGCACGGGTGGGGTCGTCCGCGGGCAGCGGCTCGTCGTCGCGCGGGAGCACCACCCACTCGCCGGTCCAGCGCGATGGACGGGGCAGCGAGGACAGTCCGACGACCGGCCGCGTCAGGTACGGAGCGACCGCCAGCAACCTCGCGAGGTGACCTCGGCCGTGGTGGTGGACGTACCAGCCGAGCGGGCGGGTCACGCACCCTGCTCGGCGAACGCCCCCAGCGCGCCGGTGCAGACGCGGAGATAGCCGTCCGCCATGGCGGTGTCGCTGCCGATCTCCTCCGCCCGTCGCCGGCACGCCTGCCGGCCCAGACCGGCGGCCGCGTGCACCGCCTCGACCAGCGCGTCGTCGTCGGAGGCGGTCGCGGTGCACCCCGAACCGGCATCGAGGATCTCCGGGATGCCGCCGCGCGCCCACGCCGCCACCGGGGTCCCGCAGGCGAGCGACTCCAGCACGACGAGTCCGAAGGGCTCGTCCCAGACCGGGGTCACCAGGCTCACGCAGCTCGACCCGACGAGCTCGGCCAGCTCACGCTGACGAAGGTGCCCGACGTAGGTCGCGTGCCGGCCCAGTCGCGGCGCGACCTCGGCGTCCCAGTAGTCGCGGTCGTGGGCGGGACCCGCCAGCCGCAGGTGCAGCCCCGCGGCGCGAGCGACGTCGATGGCCCGGTGCGGGGCCTTCTCCGGCACCAGCCGTCCGGTCCAGACCGCATCCTTCCCGCCCGGTCCCGGTCGCCAGCGGGACAGGTCGATCCCGTTCGGCACGACGGACGCCTGCACCGCCGGCGACCACGCCGCGGCGGTGAAGGCGCTCACCGCCACGAACCGGGCCGAGGGCGGCAGCGGCAGCGCGACCGCTGCCTCGGCCCAGGCGGTCGGCGGCGTGTGCAGGGCAGTGACGACCGGGGGCCGGACCAACCTGGCCAGCGCGATCGGCAGGTGATGCATCGTGTTGTTGACGATCACGTCCACGTCACCGGACTCGGCGAGCGACAGCATCGCGTCGAGAAAGGCGTGATGGTCGCCCAGCGCACCCGCCGGACCCAACGAGACGTCCTGCCGAGCCGCCGCCGACAGCACCGGCGCAGTCGGATAGTGACGCTGCCGCAGCTCGTCGTCCGTGCCGGCCACCGTGTGCACGGTGACCTCGGCTCCGCGTCGACCGAGCGCGTGCGCGAGCAGCCAGGTCTGCGCCTCCAGACCACCTGCGAACGGCTCGCGCAGCGGGAAACGGGCGCCGGCCAGCAACGCCACCCGCAGCGACGTCACCGGAACGGACGGGCGACGGTGCAGCGCACCGCGTCGACCTCCGCCGGTGTCGGGTCGCGGAGCACGACGAGGTCGTCGGCGTCGGGCGTCCAGCGGACCAGGCCGAGGTCGCGGAAGCCTTCGAGCCAGCCCTGCATCGGCCACCACCCGTGCCGGCGGTGGAAGACCCGGCAGTTCTCTACGGTCGCGCGCAGCTGTTGCACGGGCGGTTCCCAGCTGTCGTGGTGGCAGTGCCAGACCCGTCCGCCCGCGACGACGTGCAACGGCACGCCGAGCAGCCGGGCGCGCTCGGCCAGGTCGGTGTCCTCCCCCGCATAGCCACGGAACTGCTCGTCGAAACCGCCCAGCCGCTCCAGCAGCGTGTCCCGGCGCAGGGCGACGCACAGCCCCCACACCATCGGATAGTCCTGCGACACCTGCCATCCGGTGTCCGGCGGGACGGGACGCGCGGGATGGCGGCGACCGGCGGCGTCCAGGGACTCGGTGGTCCAGCGGCCGTCCGCCGCACCCGGGGGCAGGTACTGCACGTCGCCGATGCACAGGGCGTCCGCAGCCGTCAGGGCCGCGTCGAAAGCTCCGACCATCGACGGCGCCGGGATCGTGTCGGCGTCCAGGAAGACCAGGTGCGGGCTGCTCGCGGCGCGCGCTGCGGCGTTGCGCGCGGGGGCGTAGGGGATGCGCTCGTCGCCGTCGCCCACACGCACCACCTCGACCGGGAACGGCGCGTCGCGCAGGACCGGCGCCGGGTCCTCGCCGCCGGCGTGCACGACCACCAGCTGGGCAGGAGGTTCCTCGGACCGGGACAGCCCCTCCACCAGACCCGAGAGCAGGAGGTTGCGGTTGCGCACCAGCGTGCAGACGGTCACGGCCACGTGAGCGCCCCGTCCGTCCTCGTCACCGGCGCCGGTCGCAGCGGGACGAGCATGGTGGCCGGGCTCTTCGCCCAGGCCGGGTACGCCACCGGCGACCAGCTGGTGCCGGCGTCGAGCTCCAACCCGCTCGGCTTCTTCGAAGACATCAGGATCAACCGCCTCAACGACTCGCTGTTGGCTCCGCACCTGCCGGTCGGTCCGGGTCGTCCTGGGCGTCGGCACGCCTGGCTGGCGGCACCGGCCCTGTCGGCCCGGCCGGAGGCCGACGCAGAGCAGCACGCGCAGATGGCTGCCTGGGCGGGAGCTGCGGGTCCGTGGTGCCTGAAGGATCCGCGCTGGTGCTTCACGCTACCCGCCTGGCAGGACGTGCTGCCGCCGAGTCTGCGTCGCGTCCTGGTGTTCCGCCACCCGGGGGCCGTGGTCGACAGCCTCCTGGCGATGGCCGCCCGGCAGCCGGACTACTTCGCCGGCCTGCAGGTCACGCCTGAGCTCGGCTACCGGTCCTGGGTCGCTGCGTACACGCACGTGCTGACGTGGAGCCTGCCCGTCGGTCGCTGGCTCGTCGTCGACGACGACGCGCTCGTCTCCGGCGGCGACCTCGGGCCCCTGTGCCGCTTCACCGGTGCCGACCTGCGGCCGGACGGAGTGCGGTCCGACCTGCGCCGCAGCAGCGTCCGCGCCGACGTGCCGCGCACAGCCGAGCGCCTTCATGCGCGGCTGCAGCGGCTCGCCCGGACGACCTGACGGGCTGCCACGGAGCTCTCGCGACGAATCTTCGCTAGCTGGTGCCGGCGTCATCGACGCTCGGCCACGCGTCGCCCCAGTGCACATCGCGGGCGGCCCGGTAGCGCGGGCCCTGCCGCTTGCTGACGACGCTGTCGCGCACCTGTCCGTCGGGTTCGCACAGGGTCAGTGCGACCAGTCCCTTGCGGATCGCCGGACGTCGCAGCACCCGGCTGCCGGGGGTCTGCACCGACAGGCCGGTCGCCGCCACGTAGGCGAACTTCTCGTCCTCGTAGGACAGCTCACCGGCCTTCAGCGCGCGGTGCCGAGCCGACCGCTCCACGCGGGCCGCCAGGTGGCACCAGTCGCGGCCGCCGGCCAGCGGGCAGCTGTCCTGGTGCGGGCAGGGGGCGGCCACGGTCAAGCCCAGGGACAGCAGCGTGGTGCGCGCCGTGACGATGCGCCGGTAGCCGTCGGGCGTGCCGGGTTCCACCAGCAGGACCGTGCCCGTCCTGCCTGCCGCGGCGGCAGCGAGCCGCACCAGGCGGTCCTGGCCGGCGTCGTCGAGCTCGCCGAGCAGGTAGGCCGCCGTGACCAGCCGGGCGACGTCTGACGGCAGGTCCGACGGCTCGTCCGGGAGCACGCCGGGGAGCGTCCACGGCGACCACCGGACGCCGGGCAGCGCCAGCATGTCCAGCACCTGCGTGCCCAGCTCGACGGCGGCCGGCGACTGCTCCCAGAGCAGGTGCGCCCGCACGCTCGGCAGCGTCTCGGCCACCGCGACCGCGGCCGCTCCGGTGCCGGCCCCCAGGTCGAGGTGGTCGGTGGGCTCCAGCGTGGGGACGGCTTCGAGCGTCTGGCGGAGCGCGGCCGCGACCGCGGCGGTGGTGGCCGGCATGCGGTAGCCGGCGTAGGCCGCGGCCCGCGCCGGCGTCGCGAGCAGGACGTCCCGCGGAGGCACGCCGCTGCGGTAGGCCTGCATGAGGTGGTCGACGGACGCGGCCAGGCTGCTGCCCGACCTGCCGGTCAGCACCGCGTCCAGGGCAGCGCGCAGCGCGCTGCTCGACGTCAGAATTCGTCGACGGCGTGCCGGGGGCGCGGTAGCCACCGCCGTGCACGCAGCCGCTGGTGAACACCGGCCAGCCGGTCGGCGCCGTCGTCGACGGTGCCGAGCAGTCGCAGACCCAACCCGGCGGCGCTGCGTACGACGCGCAGTACCGACTCGTCGTGGTCGACCGGGAGGAGATGGGGCTCGGGTGCAGGGAGCGATGCCATGGTCACACCCTGTCAGAGCCGCTGCGAAATGTCCCTGACACGAAGGGACTAGTCCGACGGACGGCGCTCGCGGGGCGTCACCCGGGCCAGCAGCGCTCTCGCGGTGTCGGCCACGACGTCCGGGTCGTGGGTCCGGCCGACCGCCCAGCTGCCGTCCGCGCCCGGGCGGGCCAGCACTGCCGTGGCCCGGTCCGGACCCAGCAGCAGGGCAGCGGTGTCGCCTGCCGACACGTCACGCGGATCCAGCACCGACGCGCGGAGCACCCCGGACCGCCGCGGGGGCGCGTGAGCGTCGAGCACGACCACCAGCGCGCAGGTGTCGTGCAGCACGTCCAGGGTGCGATACAGCCCGGTCGGCAGCGACTGCGGATCGCCGGTCTGCACGACCAGCAGCGAACCGGACGCGGCGCCTGCCGCCTCCGCGCACACCGCTGCCACCTCGTCGCGGACGGTCTGGACCATGACGTCGTCCTCGATCGGTGAGTGGCGGGACAGGAGCCGGAAAGCGTCGACGAGGGAACGGTTCTCATCGCGGGAGATCACGTCCTCGCGCAGCGGTCGCTGTCGCTGTCGCGGCCGGGGGAGGGCGGCGGCCAGCGGGCCGGGCCGTCCGAACAACCAGCCCTGTCCCCACGTCGCGCCGAGCTCGCGGGCGCGGCGCAGGTCCTGCTCGGTCTCGATACCCTCCGCCAGCAGGCAGGCGCCGCTGCGTTCGACGTAGGCCCGGACGCCGGCGAGGGCGTCGCGCTGAGCACGCGAGGGATGCGGGCTCAACAGCGACCGGTCGAGCTTGACGACGGCGGGTCGCAGCACCGGCAGCAGCGCGACGCCGGCGTCGTTGGCCCCGACGTCGTCCAGCGCGACGGCCCAGCCCAGCTCGTCGAGGGTGTCCCGCACCCGCAGCAGCTCGGCCGGCGCGTCGAGCAGGTAGCGCTCCGTGACCTCCACGACGATGTCGAGGGTGCGGTGCGCCTGGACGAAGTCCTGCACCAGGTGCGGGGGGCACGAGGCGGTCAGCGCCTGCGGCTCGGCGTTGACGAACAGTTGCAGCGGGGCGCCGAAGCCGACGGCGTCCGCGGCCCGGAACGCGGTGCACCGGCAGGCCCAGTCCAGCTCGGTGAGCCTGCCCGCCTCTCGTGCGGCGTCGAGCAGCGCGTCAGGCGGCTCCAGCCGCGAGTTGCGCGGGCCCCGGGTCAGGGCCTCGTACGCCACGGGGGTGCCCGTGGTCAGGTCGACGATCACCTGGAACGCGGTGCGCAGGCCGGCGGGCTCGAGCGCGGTAGCGAGCAGGTCCGCCGTGTCAGCGCACCCCCGGCCCGCCACGGTGCTCCCGCTGTTCATCGTCCCCCGTCCGCCTTGACCACGTCTGCGTGATGTCACTGGTCACAACGGGCCCTACCCCTCATGCTTCCGGTCAGTCATGAACTAACTACGTTGTGTGAGATTCCCGCTTTGTCCCCTCTTCGCCCGGCTGCCTCCGGCATTCGGCTGCGGGAGCGCGGCCTGAGGGGGCACAGTCCCTGCATGGACGACGCAGCCAAGCAGGAGCTGCGGCGCCTCGCGGTCTGGATCGACCGGCGCCGGGCCGTCGACGACGCCGTGCGCGAGCTGACGGCGCACGGGCCCGCCGCCGGCGACCTGGTCTTCGCGCACCTCGATGCCCTCAGCGACCTGCTCGCGGCCGAGGCGGACGCCTTCGCCACCATCCGGGAGCACGCCCCGGTCGTCCCGCAGCGAACCCTGAACCAGCGCGTCGACCTGGAACCGGTGGCGGCGTCGGTGCACTCGTTGCAGGACGCGCGTCGCCGTCGCGACCGCGTCTGACGGCAGCCGAGCGGTCAGACCTTCTCGGCCTCGTCGCCCGGCGTGGTCGGGCTCGGGGCCGTCGACGGGGCCTTGTCGTCCTGCTGCGACCGCACCGCCGCCTCGATGCGCCTGCCGATCTCGGCATCGACGTGGCTCCAGTACGCGAACGCGCGGGCCAGCACCGGCTCCGTGACCCCGTTCAGCAGGTGACCAGACACGTTCTGCACCAGCCGCTCGCGGGCGGCATCGTCCATCACCTCGCGCACGAGGGTGCCGGCCTGACCCCAGTCGTCGTCCTCCGCGTGCAGGTCATAGGCGGCGTGCACCATCGGGCCGCCGGCGTCCCAGCCGGCGCCGTCGTCGTAGCGGGCGGTGTCGGCCGCCGGTCCGCCGTAGCTGTTCGGCGCGTAGACCGGCGTGTCCGCGCTGTTGAACGCCAGACGCATGGCGCCGTCCTTGGAGTAGCTGTGCACGGCCGCCTTCGGCGCGTTCACCGGCAGCTGCGCGTAGTTCGTGCCGATGCGGTACCGGTGGGCGTCGGCGTAGCTGAACATGCGGCCGAGCAGCATCTTGTCCGGGCTGACGGCGATACCGGGCACCAGGTTGGAGGGCTCGAAGGAGCTCTGCTCGATCTGGGCGAAGAAGTTGTCCGGGTTGCGGTTCAGCTCCATCGTCCCGACCTTGATCAGCGGGTAGTCGGCGTGCGGCCAGATCTTCGTCAGGTCGAAGGGGTTGAACCGGTAGTCCGCCGCATCGGCCTCCGGCATGATCTGCACCGACAGCGTCCAGGTCGGGAAGTCCCCGTTCTTGATGGAGCCGAACAGGTCCTGCCGGTGGTGGTCCGGGGAGGCGCCGGCCAGCCGGTCGGCCTCGTCCTGGTCCAGGAACTCCGCACCCTGGTCGGTCCGGAAGTGGAACTTGACCCAGCAGCGCTCACCCGCGGCGTTGAGAAGCTGGTAGGTGTGCGAGCCGTAGCCGTTCATGTGCCGGAAGGTCCGGGGAACGCCACGATCACCCATCAGCCAGGTGACCTGGTGCGCCGTCTCGGGCGAGAGCGTCCAGAAGTCCCACTGCATGTCGTTGTCGCGCAGCCCCGAGTCGGGCATCCGCTTCTGGCTGCGGATGAAGTCCTGGAACTTCATCGGGTCCTTGATGAAGAAGACCGGCGTGTTGTTGCCGACCAGGTCGTAGTTGCCCTCGTCGGTGTAGAACTTCAGCGAGAAGCCGCGGGGGTCGCGCCAGGTGTCGGGTGATCCCTGCTCGCCCGCCACGGTCGAGAAGCGCGCCAGCATCGGGGTGACCTTGCCCGGCTGCAGGAAGTCGGCTTTGGTGTAGGCGCTGATGTCCTCGGTGACCGTCAGCTCACCGAACGCGCCTGCGCCCTTGGCGTGGACCACCCGCTCGGGCACGCGCTCACGGTTGAACTGCGCCATCTTCTCCAGCAGATAGTGGTCGTGCAGCAGGATCCCCCCGCCCGACCCCTGGGTGAGCGAGTGCTCGTCGCTCGCGACCGGTACTCCGGCGTTCGTGGTGGTGGCAGGGACCTCAGGCACGGTGCTCTCCTCGACGTGGGACAGGGTCGTTCGGTCCGGAACGTGCCCTGGGTCACTCCAGGGAAACGAGCGGGGACCCGCTCAGGCGAGCACGTCCAGGCTGTCCGGCTCGGCCAGGGCCGTCCGCACGAAGCGGGCGAGCGCGGCGGCGTGCGCGCCATCGACCAGCCGGTGGTCGGCGGTCGCCGTGATGACCAGCTCGGGACGCACCACCACCTCGCCGTCGATCGCCATCGGGGCGTCCTTGACCGCTCCGACGCAGACGTAGAGCGGCACCCGAGCCAGCGGCACCGGCGCGACGTAACCCTCGTCCAGCCCGAAGGAACCGATGTTGGTGACGAACATCGAGCCCAGCGGGTGCGCCGGCTGGCCGAACGCGCGCACGCCGATGCCGCCGTTGAGCAGGGACGCCGCCGACAGCATCGACCGCAGCGCCCACCACGGCACCACGCGGGCGATACCGCTGGTCGTCTCGTAGTCGGCATCCTCGCGGGCCCGCAGGCGGACGGCGCCTGCGGCGAGCTCACGCGCGACCTCGACCACCGTCTTGCCGTCGACGTCACGCACCTTGGTCGGCGCGAGGTCTTCGCCCGCACCGATGTCGACGGCGAACGCGACGTCGTAGGACGGGAAGGGCACGATCCGTCCGAACACCACCCGGTTGTGGAAGGCAGGGACGGTGAGCACGCCGCGGTGGAAGGCCATCCCGACCACCACGCCCGGTGTCACGACCACTCCGGACTCCTGCGTCTTGCGAAGGCAGTACTCCAGGACGGGCGTGGCGTCCGCGGCCATCCGTGCGTGCAGACGGCCTTCACGGGGCGCCCGCCAGGTCGCGACGGCGATCTTGCGACGCATGCTGGGCCGGGTCATCACCACACCCTTGCACGCTCGGGCCAGCGGCTCAGCAGGTGGCGGCGGCCGGGGCCTTCGCGGTCAGCAGGTAGCTGCTGACCGGGTTCAGGATGCAGCCGGGGGCGCCCACCCGATAGACCGTGTGGCCGTCGCCGCGGTGCGTGAGCAGGATCCCCGAGCGGAGCTGGTCGGCGAGCGCCACCGACCAGGCGAAGGGGGTCGCGGGGTCGCCCGTCGTACCGATGACCACGACCGGCGGCGCGCCCGCCGCGCTGACCTCGTGCGGTCGCGAGACGGCCTCGACGGGCCAGTCGGCGCACGCCAGGCCCGACAGCGCGATCGCCGGCCCGAAGCGGGGCGAGTCCTTGCTGACCTTGTCGCGCAGGGCCAGGTACGGAGCCGTCTCGCGCGGCCACGGGCGATCGATGCAGTTGACCGCGAGGTTGGCCTCGGTGACGTTCTCGTAGCCCTTGCTGGTGCGGTCCAGATAGCTGTCGTTGAGCGCCAGCAGCGGCGCACCGTCGCCCTTCTCCGCGGCGGCGAGCGCCTCGGCGATGCGGGGCCACCCCGAGCTCTTGCTGTAAAGACCTGCGCCGACGCCCAGCTGGAACTCCCCCGGGCCCAGGTCGCGGGCCTGACCGGTGGGCAGCGGGGTGCGCTCGACCTGCGCGGCGAGGCGGTCGTAGGCCTGCAGCAGATCGCCCTGCACGGCCTTGCGGTACGCGCAGCCGGTCTGCTCGCAGTTCTTCATGAAGGCCTCGAAGGCGCGGTCGAAACCGCTCGACTGTCCCTGCAGGAACTGGTCCCAGCTCAGTGTCGGGTCGATGCCACCGTCCAGGACCATCGCCCGCACCCTGGTCGGGTACGCGTCCAGGTAGGCGGCACCCAGCGTCGTCCCGTAGGAGTAGCCGAGGTAGCTGAGCTTGTCGTCGCCGACGGCTGCCCGCACGGCGTCCATGTCGCGGGCGGTGTCGACGGTGGCCACGAACGGCAGCTGCGCGCTCGACCGGCGCAGGCACCCGGCGACCAGACTCTGGTTGCCGTCCTCGAGCGCCTTGAGCTCGGCGTCGTCGTCGGGGGTGGGGTCCAGCGCGAAGTAGCGGTCGAGCTCGGCGGTCGTGCCGCACCGCACCGGCCGGGACCGGCCGACGCCGCGGGGGTCGAAGGCCACGAGGTCGAAGCGGGCCCGCACGTCGGCCGGGATGGCCGTGTAGGCGGCCTGCAGGTAGCCGACGGCGCTGGCGCCGGGGCCGCCGGGGTTGATGAGCAGCGAGCCGATCCGGCGGGACGGGGAGCCCGCGACGCGGCGCGTCAGCGCGAGGTCGACGGTGCCCCTGGACGGGTCGTCGACCACGAGCGGCACCGGCAGCGTGGCGCACTGGAAGCCGTTGCCGCAGGCGCTCCAGCGCAGCGTGGGGGTCGTGACGGCCGTCGAACCTGCGGCGCGGGAGGCCGTCGAGGTCGGTGCCGAGGGGCTCGCCGACGACGCTGACGGCTCAGCGGGAGCCGACGCAGCCACAGACGTGGTCGTGCTCGGCGACGGACCGGCCTCCGCGACGAGCGTCGGGTCGCCGCCGGAGCAGGCGGTGAGCGCCAGCACCGCGGCGGTCGCGAGCGCGAGGACCGCCCGGCGCGGCCGGCGCACGGACGTCCTGGACGGCAGGGCTGGCATGTCGACAGTCTGCGTCACCAGGGCAGCGCCGTCCGGTCCTCCCACAGCAGCCCGGTGGGCCCGTCGGCGCGCCCCACCAGCCAGAGCACTGTGTCGGCGCCCTGCTCGGCGCTGCGCGGGGCCTGGTCGCCGCCCATGTCGGTGCGGCAGTGGCCGGGGCAGACGGCATCGACGAGCACGCCGCGCCGACCGTCCCCGAGCTCGGCCGCCAAGTTCTTCACCAGCGCGTTCACTGCCGCCTTGGAGACCCGGTAGGGCGCGAGCCCACCGGCGGTGCCCGGACCCGACATGCGACCCAGGCACGCCGACAGCACCACGACGCGGCCGGCGCGCCGCTGCGCCAGGCCCGGCGCGAACGTCGACAGGACGGTGAAGGTGGCGTCCAGGTTCACCGACATCACCTCGCGCCAGTGGGCGTCGGAGGTTCGGAGCGTCTTGGACGTCCGGTCGCTCATCACCGCCGCCGCGTGCACCAGCACGTCCGGGGAGCCGAGCGGTCCGAGCCGTTCCGGCAGCGCGCGGACGGCAGCGGCATCGGTGAGATCGACGGCGATCCCGGTGACGTCCAGCCCGTCCTCGACCAGCTCGCGACAGGTGCCGGCGAGCCGGTCCGGGTCGCGGGCCAGCAGCACGACGGTGCAGCCGGCCCGACCCAGTCCCTGCGCGACGGCCCGACCGATGCCCCGGCTGCCGCCGGTCACCAGCGCCGTCCGGCCCTCGAGCGTCCAACCGGCCTCGGCGGCAGCCGGCCCGACGAGGGCTCGGGCGACGGGGTGGCTCACCACCCCAGCGTGGCCCGCGCCTGCGTGCGCCGCCACCGGAGTGAGCCCCGGTCCCGCCGGGCACTCCACCTGCATGACACCTGCTGAGCCCGCTCCGCCCACCACCCCTACCGACGACACCACCCCCGACACCATCCACGGCGCGCCCGACGACGCGGTCGGACCGGGCCCGGCGGTCGACGAGGCCGACCGGGAGACCAGGGCGACGATCTCCGGCATCAGCCGCCTGGAGGAGTCGAACTAGCGCGTCCCGCCAGGGCGACACCGGAGCGCCGGGCGCGGCCTCTGGGACGCTTCGGAGTAACCTCGGCCGCCGGGAAACACAGCAGAATCAAGCGACGGAAGAGGCGAACCGCAGCGTGTCCACGCAGCCGGACTTCGGGGCCAACGAATGGCTCGTCTACGAGATGCACCAGCAGTTCCTCAAGGACCCGGCGACCGTGCCGCCGGTCTGGCAGGAGTTCTTGAGCGACTACCGGCCCGACGACGCCGCGCCCGACAGCTCCGGCGCTACCGGCCCGGCCGCCGCGGAGCGTGCCGCGCCCGCAGCCCCGGCGCCGGCTCCTCGCACCGGCGCCCGCGAGACCAGCGCCCGCCAAGGCCGCGCCCAACAAGTCCGCACCCGCGAAGGCCGCCCCTGCCGTGCCGGCACCCGCCGCGGCGGCGAAGCCGGCTGAGCCCGCCGCGGAAGAGGTCCAGGAGACGACCACGACGCTGCGCGGAGCGGCCGCCCGCGTGGTCACCAACATGGAAGGTTCGCTGACGGTCCCGACCGCCACGAGCGTGCGGGCCGTGCCGGCCAAGCTGCTGGCCGACAACCGCATCGTCATCAACAGCCACCTGCGGCGCTCTCGCGGCGGCAAGGTCTCCTTCACCCACCTGATCGGGTACGCGCTCGTCCGTGCGGTCGCCGACGTCCCGGTGATGAACCTCGCCTTCACCACGGACGAGAAGGGCAAGCCCGCCTCCGTCGACCCGGGCCAGACCGGTTTGGGCCTGGCCATCGACCTGCAGAACGCCAACGGCAGCCGCTCGCTGGTGGTCGCCGCGATCCGCGGCGCCGACCGCATGGACTTCGGCCAGTTCTGGGCTGCGTACGAGGACATCGTGCGGCGCGCACGGGGGGGAAAGCTCACCCCCGAGGACTTCCAGGGCACCACCATCAGCCTCACCAACCCCGGCGGGATCGGCACCGTCCACTCCGTGCCGCGGCTGATGCAGGGCGCAGGCGCGATCATCGGCGTCGGGGCGATGGAGTACCCCGCGGCCTTCCAGGGCGCGTCGGAGGACACGCTGGCCCGGCTGGGCATCAGCAAGACGATCACGCTGACCAGCACCTACGACCACCGCATCATCCAGGGCGCGCAGTCGGGTGAGTTCCTGCGCCGCATGCACCAGCTGCTGCTGGGCGAGGACGGCTTCTACGACGAGGTCTTCGCCAGCCTGCGCATCCCGTACGTGCCGGTGCGCTGGGTACCGGATCAGCAGGCCAGCCACGAGGGCGACCTGGACAAGGCCACCCGCGTCAACGAGCTCATCCACGCCTACCGCGTGCGCGGCCATCTGATGGCCGACACCGACCCGCTCGAGTTCAAGGTGCGCAGCCACCCTGATCTCGACGTCGTCAACCACGGCCTGTCGCTGTGGGACCTGGACCGCCAGTACCCCGTCGGCGGATTCGCCGGCAAGCGCGTGATGAAGCTGCGCGACGTGCTCGGCGTGCTGCGCGACTCCTACTGCCGCACCGTCGGCATCGAGTACATGCACATCCAGGACCCCGCCGAGCGGCGCTGGATCCAGGAGCGCGTCGAGAAGAAGTCGCAGGCGCCGGACCGGGCCGAGCAGCTGCACGTGCTCGAGCGGCTCAATGCCGGCGAGGCGTTCGAGAGCTTCCTGCAGACCAAGTACGTCGGCCAGAAGCGCTTCTCGCTCGAGGGTGGCGAGTCCGTCATCCCGCTGCTGGACGGTGTCCTGAACCGCGCGGCGCAGGAGGGCCTGGACGAGGTCGCCATCGCGATGCCGCACCGCGGTCGCCTCAACGTGCTCGCGAACATCGTCGGCAAGAGCTACGCGCAGATCTTCCGTGAGTTCGAGGGCAACATCGACCCACGGACCGCGCACGGCTCCGGGGACGTGAAGTACCACCTGGGCGCCGAAGGCACGTTCACCGGACCGGGCGGATCGGTGCAGGTGAGCCTGCAGGCCAACCCGAGCCACCTGGAGGCCGTCAACCCCGTGCTGGAGGGGGTCGTCCGCGCCAAGCAGGACATCATCAACAAGGGCGAGGAAGGCTTCACGATCCTGCCCGTCCTGCTGCACGGCGACGCCGCGTTCGCCGGCCAGGGCGTCGTCGCCGAGACCCTGCAGATGGGTCAGCTGCGCGGATATCGCACCGGCGGCACGATCCACGTCGTCATCAACAACCAGGTCGGCTTCACCACGGGTCCGATGTCGGCTCGCAGCTCGGTCTACGCCACCGACGTCGCCCGCATGGTCCAGGCGCCGATCTTCCATGTGAACGGCGACGACCCCGAGGCGTGCGTGCGCGTCGCGAAGCTGGCTTTCGACTACCGCCAGGAGTTCAAGAAGGACGTCGTCATCGACATGGTCTGCTACCGCCGCCGCGGGCACAGCGAGGTCGACGAGCCGTCCTTCACCCAGCCGATGATGTACGACACGATCGACGCGAAGCGCTCGGTGCGCAAGATCTACACCGAGAACCTCATCGGCCGCGGCGACATCACGCTGGCCGAGGCCGAGCAGGCCATGCGCAACTACCAGGAGCAGCTGGAGAAGGTCTTCCAGGGCACCCGCGACGCCGGGACGCTGCCCTCGGCCGAGCCGCAGATGCAGACGCCGCCGGCCGAGGACCTGCACACGGCCATCTCGATGGAGGTCATCAAGACCATCGTCGACAGCCAGGTCAGCCTGCCCGAGACGTTCACCGCGCACCCGCGGCTGCTGCCGCAGCTGCAGAAGCGCGCCAAGATGATCGACGACGCCACCATCGACTGGGCCCTGGGCGAGACGCTCGCGATCGGCTCGCTGCTGCTGCAAGGGCACCCCGTGCGCCTGGCCGGTCAGGACTCCCGGCGCGGCACCTTCGGCCACCGCCACGCCGTGCTCGTCGACCGGGCCAACGGCAGCGAGTACACCCCGTTGACCCACCTGTCGGAGGACCAGGCGCCGTTCTACGTCTACGACTCGCTGCTCAGCGAGTTCGCCGCGATGGGTTTCGAGTACGGCTACTCGATCGTCCGCACCGACGCGCTCGTCATGTGGGAGGCGCAGTTCGGCGACTTCGTCAACGGCGCGCTGACCATCGTCGACGAGTTCATGTCCGCCGGTGAGGCCAAGTGGGGTCAGCGCTCCGGCCTCACCCTGCTGCTGCCGCACGGTTACGAGGGTCAGGGCCCGGACCACTCCTCGGCCCGGCTCGAGCGCTTCCTGCAGCTGTGCGCGGAGGACAACATGACGGTGGCCGCGCCCACCACGCCGGCAAACTACTTCCACCTGCTGCGCAAGCAGGCTCTGGTGAGCCACAAGCGCCCGCTGGTGGTCATGTCCCCCAAGTCGATGCTGCGGCTGCGGGCGGCGGCGTCCGCGGTCGAGGACTTCATCGACAAGGGCTTCGCTGAGGTGCTCCCTGACCCCGATGCTCCGGACGCCTCCACGGTCGAGCGCGTCGTGCTCACCACCGGCAAGGTGTTCTACGACCTGCTGTCGGCGCGTCGCAAGCAGGAGTCGTCCACGGTGGCGCTGGTGCGGGTCGAGCAGCTCTACCCGCTGCCCGGTGAGGCGGTCGCCGAGGCCGTCAGCGGCTACCCGAACGCGCAGGACATCGTCTGGCTGCAGGAAGAGCCGGCCAACCAGGGCGCCTGGACGCACATCGCCATGAGCCTGCCCGAGCACCTGCCCGAGGGCCGGTCGCTGCGCCGCATCTCGCGCAAGTCCAGCGCCTCCCCCGCAGCCGGCTCGAGCAAGGTGCACGAGGCCGAGCAGGCAGCGCTGGTGCAGGCCGCGCTGGAGGTCTGACGGCGGTGTACTTCACCGACCGGGGCTTGGAGGAGCTGGCCGAGCGGCGCGGCGAGGAGACCGTGTCGCTCGCCTGGCTCGCCGAGCGCATGCGCCAGTTCGTCGACGCCAACCCCGACTTCGAGGTGCCCGTCGAACGGCTCGCGACGTGGCTGGCGCGACTGGACGACGAGGACGAGTGAGCGGCCTGCGCGTCGCGGTCGCGGCGCGCAGAAGGTCAGGCTGCGGGTGCTGGCGCCGAACACCGAGGCCCGACGGCTCTACGCCCGCTGCGGCTTCACGCAGGAGGGGGTCCTGGTCGGTGAGGTCCGGCTCGACGGCGAGCTCATCGACGACCTGCTGATGGCTCGCTGGCTCTGACGCTCCCGCACCCCCGCCCCCCGGCCCCGGCCCCGGCCCCGGTGATCGTTGTGACCCGTGGGCTGGACGCGGCCCCCGCTCGAGCCCGTTCGTCACAACGATCACCCCCCAGGCGCCCGTGCACGGGCGCTCCCCGCCGCGCAGACTGGGCGGATGGCTCCCGCGCGTCCGGTCCTGCGCATCAGTGGCTCCGACCACGCGAGCCTGGATCCCGACAGGTGGCCCGCCACGCTGCCCGCCGTCGCCCAGCTGCTCCGCGACGGCCTCGAGGTCCCGGCCGGAGTCACCTTCCTGGTCGGTGAGAACGGCAGCGGGAAGAGCACGATCGTCGAAGCCGTCGCGCAGGCCTACGGGCTGAATGTCGAGGGCGGACCGCGGAACGCCCTGCACCGCACCCGCGAGACCGAGTCGCCGCTCGGGCGCGCGCTGTGGGTCGACCGCACCCCCGGACCGCTCGTCGCGAGCTACTTCCTGCGGGCCGAGACGATGCACGGGCTCTACACCTACCTGGAGGACAACCCCTCCCGGGACGTCCGGGCCGAGCCGCAGTTCCACCGGATGAGCCACGGCGAGTCGTTCCTGGAGGTCGTGCGCACCCGGTTCCGCGGCTACGGCTTCTTCCTGCTCGACGAGCCGGAGTCGGCGCTGTCGTTCCGCTCGCAGCTGGCGCTCGTCGCGGCTCTGGACGACCTGCGACGCGAGGGCGCCCAAGTGCTCTGCGCGACGCACTCCCCCGTCCTGGCCTCGCTGCCCGGCGCGACGCTGCTGGAGGTCGGCGACCACGGGCTGCGGCAGACCACGTACGAGGAGCTCGGCGTGGTGCGCGACTGGCGCGACTTCCTGGCCGGCCCCGGCCGCTACCTGCGCCCTCTGCTGGAGTGAGGGAACCTTCCCTGCCGCTCGCGGGTGTCCCTGCCGTGAGCCACCCCGACGACGAGCTGCGTGCGCTGTACCTGGCGGGCTATGCCCGGCTGGTGCGGGTCGTCGGCGCGGTGTGCGGTGACCGGCACGAGGCCGAGGAGGCCGTGCAGGAAGCCTTCGTGCGCCTGCTCGACCGCCCGAAGGTGCTGCGCTACGACGACCCGGAGGGGTGGATCCGGCACGTGGCGCTGCGCCAGGTCAGCAACCGGCGCCGCAAGGCCGGCAACGGCTGGCGGGCTGCGCTCCGGCACGGCGCCGCACCAGAGGTGGCCGAGCCGAGCGGCGCCGAGATCGACCTGCAGCGCGCGCTGGCCGCACTGCCGGTGGGCCAGCGCGCCGTCGTGGTGCTCACCAGGCTCGGGCTCGACCAGGCCGCTATCGCCCGCGAGCTCGACCTGCCGGTCGGCACCGTGAAGTCACGGCTGTCTCGCGCCCGCGCCACCCTTGCCCCGCTGCTGCGAGAGGACTCCCGCGACCATGTCTGAGCAAACTGACGCGACCGCCCTGGACCGTGCGGTCGACGCGCGGCTGGTCGCCTTCGACCCGCCCACCGCGCCGGCCTTCACCCACCTCCAGCGTCGACGCACCCGGCGGCGACGCACCCGGGCCGCGGGGGTGCTGGTGCTGGTGCTGGCCGTCGGCGGGACGGGGACGCTCGTCACGGGCGCCCTGCGGCAGACCGACGGCTCCGACCGGGTGGCGACGACCGCCTTGCCCCCGCTGGACCCCGCAGAGGGCATCTCCTCACCCGAGGGCGTACGTACCGACCCTGACGGCCAAGGCCTCGCGGCGTCCTACACCGGCGGCGCCTGCGACGGACCGGCCCGGCTCGACGTCGCGGAGTCCGCAGACGCTGTCACCCTGCGGATCACCGTCGTACGCGAGCAGGACGTCTGCATCGCGATCGGCATCGGCCGCACCGTCGAAGCCCGGCTGACCAGTCCGCTCGGCGATCGACCCGTCCTTGTCACCGAGCAGCGAGATGGCCCCGAGGGCGCATTCTCGCAGCGCCGCCTCGTCCCCTTCGACGGCAGCCGCCTGCTCTCCCCCGCTTCTCTCCCGCCGAGCTATGAGCTACGCAACGAAGGCGGCTCTCGCGACCGCGAGACCGATCCGTCGCCGACCGCGTCGTGGTCGCGTACCTACACGACACCCGAGCGCCCACCGACTGCTTCGGGCGCCTGCGGTCCCGGCCCGGCGCCGCTGCAGCTCGACCAAGGACCGGCGGCCGGTCCTGGCTACGGCGGACCCGACTGGCGGCAGGACGGCAACGTGCAGATCGGCGCCGCAACCGCCACCGTCCTGCGCGGTCGCAACGACTTCACCGGTATGCCGCTCGGGCTGGCGCTGACGTGGCAGGGCGCCGGCGGCACCGTCACGCTGGCCTCCCAGGTCGGCTGCGGCGGCGACACCGTCCTCACCCTCGACGAACTCGTCACTGTCGCCCGCTCCCTACGCCCCGCCTGACCGCCCGACCACTACAGACGGCTACGATGTAGCGCGTGACCGTGCCGACCTCGTTGCGCTTCGACCCAGCCGTCACCGAGCGGCTGGCGGCCTACGTCGCCCGCCACCCCGGCCTGAGTCGTGCTTCGGTGGCCGCGCGCTACGTCGACGAGGGACTGCGCATGGACGAGCACCCCGGCATCGTCTTCCGGGACGGGCCGGCGGGGCGTCGCGCCAGTGTGATCGGCGGGCCGGACGTGTGGGAGGTCGTCACGGCTCTGCGGTCTGCGCGCAGTGCCGAACCCGAGCTAGTGCCGCTGCCACCAACCTTGGCCTTGTAGGCGACACGCCGGGTTTGGTCCGTGGTGGTGGAGCCTGATCGTCTGATGCTGGTCGCGTCTGATCCTGACTTCCCCCAGGAGACGCGAGATGGTGGCACGCGTGCAGGTCCGGAACATCACCAACGACGAGGGCAACAGGCTGCTGCGCATCGTGCGCCGAAGCAGCGGATCGGTCGTGACCTGGCGGCGGGCGCAGATGGTGCTGCTGTCGGCTCAGGGCATGGACGCGACAGCGATCGCGGAGGTCACGTTCACGAGCCCGGACCGGGTCCGGGACGTGATCCACAACTTCAACGCCGACGGCTTTGAGTCCCTGGCGCCCAAGTACGGCGGCGGGCGGCCACCGAAGTTCACGTTGCCGCAGCGGCAGCAGATCAAGAAGACCGCACTGGCCAGGCCGACCGATCATGGTCTGCCGTTCTCGACCTGGAGCCTGCCCAAGCTGGCGGACTACCTGGTCGCTGAGGGGGTGGTCGACGACATCAGCCACGAAGGGCTTACGCCTGCTCCTTCGCGAGGAGGGCGTCAGCTTTCAAGCCGTGAAGACCTGGAAGACCAGCACCGACCCGGACTACGAGGCCAAAAAGAACCGGGTGCTGGAGCTCTACGCGATCGCCGACGGCAAAGCCGAACCCGGCCTCGACGACCCGACCGTCATGATGTGCATGGACGAGTTCGGCCCGCTGAACCTGCAGCCGCACCCCGGCAAGCAGTGGGCGCCGGTCGCGGCCGGCAAGGGCAGCACGAACGCGCCGCGGCGCCGGACCCGTCGGGCCACCTACAAGCGCCCGCACGGCGTCCGGCACCTGATGGCCGGCTACGACCTCAGCCGCGACCGGCTCTACGGGCACGTCACCAAGCGCAAGGGCCGCACCGAGTTCCTGGCCTTCGTGCGCTACCTGCGTTCGCTGCACCCGCCCGAGGTCCGGATCGCGATCGTGCTGGACAACTTCAGCCCTCACCTGTCCACCAAGACCGACAGCCGGGTCGGCGACTGGGCCGCAGCCAACAACGTCGAGCTTGCCTACGTCCCGTTTTACGGCTGCTGGCTCAACCGGATCGAGGCCCAGTTCACCGCCCTGCGCTACTTCGCCCTCGACGGCACCGACCACCCCAGCCACCAAGAGCAGGCCCGGATGATCCGCCGCTACATCGCCTGGCGGAACCGGCACGCCGCCAGCCACCCGAAGCTACGAGCAGTCGTCACCAAGGCCGAGACCATCAAGAGGGCGAAGGTTGCCTGAAGCGGCACTAGGCGAGAGCGACCTGCTGGCGATGGTCGAGACGAACACGGGCGTGCACCCGCACATGCTGCGCACCGCGCTGGACTACTGGGCCGCCTACCCGGCCGAGGTCGACGTCATGGTCGAGGAGGCCGAGCGGGCAGAGCAGCAGGCCGTCCGCAACAACGCCCGGACGCAGTCGCTGCTGCGTCCGTGAGGCTGCTTCTCGACGAGATGGTCGGGCCGAGCGTGGCGACGGCTCTGCGGCAACAGCAGGTGGACGTCGAGTCCGAGGCAGCACGCACCGATCTGCGCGCCACGACCGACGCCGCGCTCCTGGAGCTCGCCGCCCAGCAGGGCCTCGTCCTTGTCACTCGGAACATCTCCGACTTCCTCAGGCTCGTCCGTCAGTGGCAGTCCGAGGGCCGCGAGCATCCGGGTCTCGTGCTGGTCACCGAGTCGTCGTTCCCGCAGAACCGCAACCTCGTCGGACGCCTGGTCCAGGCGTTGACCCGGGACGCCGCAGCCGGCGACCTGCCCGGCCCCGACCGGGCCAGCTGGCTGGCGCCACCCGAACCGCTGGACTGACGACGCAAGGGTCCTCCTCACCGCCGCGCATGCGGCCCCCAGCGAGCGTCGGCGAGGCGCCGGTCGCGGCCGCTTCCCCGCAGCCGCCACACCAGCGCTGCCCCGACCACGAAGCCCAGGACGTGCGCGAGGTAGGCCGTGCCCGTGCCGGTGGCCAGGCCTGCGCCGCGCGCGTACAGGTACTGCAGGACGAACCACGATCCCAGCACGACCCACGCCGGGAGCCGCACCGGCAGGAAGAAGAAGAACGTCAGCAGCGACCAGACCTTGGCCCGCGGATAGAGGACCAGGTAGGCGCCGAGCACCCCGGCGATAGCGCCGGACGCGCCGATCAGCGGGGCGTCGGACCCGGCGAAGACCAACGAGAAGCCGTAGGTGGCCGCGTAGCCGCAACCGAGGTAGAAGGCCAGGTAGCGGACCTTGCCGAGCCGGTCCTCGATGTTGTTGCCGAACACGTACAGGAACAGCATGTTGCCGAGCAGGTGCAGGTAGCCGCCGTGCAGGAACATCGCGAACAGCACCGACAGCGCCGGGTTCTTGTCGTAGGGCGGCGGCGAGACCGTCACGCAGCCGACCCGGCCGTCCCCGTCGCGCGCGACCTCGCCGGTCACGACCCGGTCGTCGGCGGCGTTGCCGATCACCTCGGCCGGCTTCGCGGCGTACTCGTCCAGGAAGGCGACCTGTTTGCAGACCGCAGCCTGGCTGCTGCCGCCGAGGATCGGCGCGAGCGCGATCGGGCTGAGCACGAACACCACGACGTTGACCAGGATCAGCAGTCGCGTCACCCAGGGGGCACGTCGCGTCGGGTTGACGTCGTGGACGGGCAGGACCACTGCAGCTCCCGGTCAGATCAGGGCGTGAGGACGAGCTTGCCGACGACGTCGCCGCTCTGGAGCCGGGCGAAGGCCGCCGCCGCGTCCGCCAGCGCGAACACCTCGTCGATCTGCGGGCGCACGCCCGTGGCGGCCAGGAGCGCCAGCAGGCCCTTCAGCTCTTCCCGCGTACCCATGGTGGAACCGACGACGCGCAGCTGCAGGAAGAACAACCGGTTCAGGTCCGCCGAGGGGTCCGCTCCGGTCGTCGCGCCGGAGACGACGAGCGTGCCGCCGGGGCGCAGCGCGCGCATGCTGTGCGCCCAGGTGGCCTTGCCGACCGTCTCCAGCACCGCGTCGACCTTGCCGGGCAGGCGAGCGCCGGACGCGAACACCTGGTGCGCGCCGAGCCCGGTCGCCCGCGCGAGCTTGCTCTCGTCGCGGCCGGTGACCCAGACCGTCAGGCCCGCGGCCCGGGCCAGGGAGATGGCGGCCGTCGAGACGCCGCCGCCTGCGCCCTGCACCAGCACCGTGTCGCCGGGCTTGACGGCAGCCTGCGTGAAGAGCATCCGGTAGGCGGTCAGCCAGGCGGTGGGCAGGCAGGCGGCCTGCTCGAAGGTCAGGTCGGCGGGCTTGGGCAGCAGGTTGCGGCGCGGGACGACGACCTGCTCGGCGAGCGTCCCCTGGTGGCGCTCGGACAGGATCGTCCGCTTCGGGTCCAGGGTCTCGTCGCCGCCGAAGTCCGGGTCGCCCACCAACCCGTGCACGACGACCTCGTTGCCGTCGGGGTCGACGCCGGCGGCGTCGCAGCCCAGGATCATCGGCAGCCGGTCGGCGGGCAGTCCGACGCCGCGCAGGCTCCAGAGGTCGTGGTGGTTCAGGCTCGCGGCCTTGACCGTCACGGTCACCCAGCCGTCCGGAGCGGTCGGGTCGGGCTGCTCCCCGACGGTCAGGCCCGCGAGCGGGTCGTCGGCGGACTGGGCGGTGCAGGCAGCGGCAAGCATGGCCGCAAGCCTACGGACCGGTCGACGAGCGGCGCGCGACGCCCTCGGCGCGCGCGGCGGCTGCCACCGCGTCCGCCACGGCCGGGGCCACCCGCGGGTCGAACACGCTGGGGATCACGCAGTCCGGCGCGAGGTCGTCGCCGACGACGGCGGCGAGCGCCTCGGACGCGGCGAGCTTCATGCCTTCGGTCACGCAGGTGGCGCGCACCGCCATCGCCCCCTTGAACACGCCGGGGAACGCGAGCACGTTGTTGATCTGGTTCGGGAAGTCCGAGCGGCCGGTGGCCACCACCCGGGCGCCGTTGGCGTGCGCGACGTCGGGATGCACCTCCGGTTCGGGGTTGGCCATCGCGAACACGATCGAGTCCGGCGCCATGGACGCCACCGCCTCGGCCGGCACCGTCCCGGACGACAGCCCGAGCAGCACGTCGGCCCCGCGCAGACCCTCGACGAAGCTGCCCTTGTGCCCACCGTGGTTGCTGATCTCGGCGAAGGCCCGCTTGGACTCGTTCAGGTCGGTGCGACCGGAGTGGATCATGCCCTTGCTGTCGGCGATGGCCAGGTCACCGATACCGGCCTCCAGGATCATCTTCGACACGGCGATGCCGGCTGCGCCCGCGCCCGAGCAGACGACGCGGAGGTCCTCGAGCCGGCGGCCGGTGAGCTTCGCCGCGTTGCGCAGCGCGGCCAGGACGACGATGGCTGTGCCGTGCTGGTCGTCGTGGAAGACGGGGATGTCGAGCCGAGCCTGGACGCGCCGCTCCACCTCGAAGCAGCGGGGCGCGCTGATGTCTTCGAGGTTGATCCCGCCGAACGCCGGGGCCAGCCGCACGATCGTCTCGACGAGCTCGTCGAGGTCGGTGACCTCCAGGCAGATCGGGACGGCGTCGATGCCGCCGAAGTGCTTGAACAGCAGCGCCTTTCCCTCCATCACCGGCAGCGCCGCCGTGGGGCCGATGTTGCCCAGACCCAGCACCGCCGTGCCGTCGGTGACCACGGCGACGGTGCGGGACTTCCACGTGTAGTCGTAGGCGAGGTCGAGGTCCTGGGCGATGGCGGTGCAGATGCGGGCGACGCCGGGGGTGTACGCCAGCGACAGGTCCTCGCGCGTCTGGACCGGCACGGTGGAGACGATCTCGATCTTCCCGCCGAGGTGCAGCTGGAAGGCCGGGTCGTCCGCGCGGTCGTGCTCGGTGCTCATGGTCCTCCGTACGACGGGGCCGCAGCCCCTGCTGATCGGGTCCAGCAGCTGATCGGGTCGAGCAGGTCGACGGCGACGTGCATCTCGGCAGGTCAGCACAGGGAGGTCACCGGGGCGGGGGTCACCCGACAGGTTCCAGTCTCGCACCCGCCGCGGTGACGGGCGCCAGAGGATCCTGGTCCCCGGGGCTAAGGTCTGCCGGCATGGACGTCGTCGAGCTCACCGTCCCGGGTTCCTGGGCCTTCACCCCACGCCAGTTCGCCGACCCCCGCGGCGTGTTCCTCGAGTGGTTCAAGGCCGGCGTGCTCGAGCAGGCGATCGGCCACCCGTTGACGGTCAAGCAGGCCAACCACAGCGTGTCGGCACGCGGCACGCTGCGAGGCGTCCACTTCGCCGACGTCGCTCCCGGCCAGGCGAAGTACGTCTACTGCACCCGCGGCGCGGTGCTCGACGTCGTCGTCGACCTGCGGGTCGGCTCACCGACGTTCGGCGCGACCGACGCGGTCCGGCTGGACGACGTCGACCGGCGCGGCCTCTACCTGTCGGAGGGGCTCGGGCACGCGTTCCTCGCGCTGACCGACGACGCCAACGTCACCTATCTGTGCAGCGAGCCGTACGCACCGGGTCGCGAGCACGGCATCCACCCGCTGGACCCTGCGCTGGCGCTGACCTCGCTGCCGGGCTGGCCGGCCGAGGTGGAGCCGCTGCTGTCGGACAAGGACGCCGAGGCGCCGACGCTCGAGCAGGCGCGGGCCGCAGGGCTGCTGCCTGACTACGACGCGTGCCTCGCCTTCCGCGAGGGCCTGCGCCGCAGCGGCCAGTAGCGGCACAGCACCCGCGCGACGGGGACCGCGGGCCCGTACGTCTCGCTGGCGTTGCTCGCGACGGCGTTGTCCCCCGCCACCCACCAGCCGCCCTCGACCGGCCGTACCGCCCGCTTGACGGCGGTGAGCCCGGGTCGGCCGGGGAACGTCACGACCACGAGGTCTCCCGACCGCACCCGCGCCCCCGGACGCACCAGCAGGCAGTCGCCCGCGCGCAGCGTCGGCAGCATCGACGAGCCGTCGACGAGCACCGCCGAGACCGGTCCGCGCACGGGCTCCTCCTGCGATGTTGGGCCCGGGAGGGCGCGGGTAAGGTCCGGACGAGACGCACGATCATCGATCGACTCCCTGGAGGAACCGAGTATGAAGCTGTTCAGCTTCTTCATCCCGACCACCGTCGTGTCCGCCCACTGCGACCTGCCCTGCGGGGTCTACGACCCGGCGCAGGCCCGGATCGAGGCGCAGTCGGTGAAGGCGATGGCCGAGAAGTACGCGGGCAACGAGGACCCGGTGTTCCGGGCCCGGGCGATCACGCTGATCGGTGAGCGCGCCGAGCTCGTCAAGCACCACCTGGCCGTGCTGTGGCACGACTACTTCAAGGCCGAGCACTTCGAGAAGTACCCGACCCTGCACACCCTGTTCAACGACACGATCAAGCTCGCCAGCGGTACCGGCGCCAAGCAGAAGGTCGACGCGGCCGAGGGCCAGAAGCTGCTCGACGGTATCGACGAGATCGCCGCGATCTTCTGGGAGACCAAGGGCAAGAGCTACGACAAGCCGGTCGCCTGAGCCTGGGTGAACTGCTGCTGGTCCGGCACGGCCAGACGCAGTGGTCGCAGCAGGGCCGGCACACCGGGCTGACCGACGTGCCGCTGACCGCGCAGGGCGAGGCCGATGCCGCCGCCCTGCGCGCTCGGCTGTCCCGTCCGTTCGCCCTGGTGCTGTCCTCTCCCCTGCAGCGGGCCCGGCGCACCGCCGAGCTCGCCGGCCTGGCGCCGCTGGTCGAACCGGACCTCGTGGAGTGGGACTACGGCCCGGAAGAGGGTCGCACCACCGAGCAGGCGCGGCAGACGCGTCCGGGGTGGTCGGTGTGGGACGACACCGGCCTCGGCGAGACGCTCGCCGCTGTCGCCCTGCGTCAGCAGCGGGTCCTGGACCGGGTGCGGCCGGCGCTCGAGCAGGGCGACGTCTGCCTGGCGGGTCACGGCCATGCGCTGCGGGTGCTCGCCGCGTGCTGGCTCGGTCTTTCGCCGGGGGTCGCGCAGCAGCTGGTGCTGTCGGCGGGGTCGATCTCGACGCTCGGCCACGAGCACGGGTGCCCCGCGATCCTGGCCTGGAACACATGAACGGCGCAGACTCCACGGCCGCCCGGATCCGACCTGCGGAGCCCGGCGACGTCCCGGTCCTGCTCGAGCTGGTCCGCGCGCTCGCGGTCTACGAGCGGGAGCCGGATGCCGTCGAGGCCACCGAGCAGCTGCTGCACGACGCGCTGTTCGTCGACGGTGCCTGCAGCGCACACGTCGCCGAGATCGACGGTGTCGTGGTCGGTTTCGCCCTCTGGTATCCGACCTTCTCCACCTGGACCGGACGACGCGGCCTGTGGCTGGAGGACCTGTTCGTGCTGGAGACCGCTCGCGGCACCGGCCTGGGCCGCGCCCTGCTGCAGACGCTGGCCGCGGTCTGCGTCGCCCGGGGCTGGAGCCGCTTCGAGTGGTGGGTGCTCGACTGGAACAGCCCTGCGATCGGCTTCTACCGCTCGCTCGGCGCCGTCGGGCAGTCGGACTGGACGACGATGCGCGTCGACGGGCAGGCGCTCACGGCCCTCGCGTCGTCGTGAGCGTCAGTGCGCGGCCGCCCAGCTGGCTCCGACGCTGACCTCCGCGACCAGGCGCACGGCGCTGCCCGCAGCCCACCAGCGCGCCGTCGCCTGCAGCGCCTGGTGCAGCAGCGTCGACGCGGCCGGTGCAGCGTCGACCGGCACGTGCAGCACGAGCTCGTCGTGCAGGCACAGCACGATCTCGCCGCCGACCGACGGCAGGCCGTCGCGGACGGTGGCCGTCCACGCCTTGAACAGCTCGGCGGCGGCGCCCTGGACGACGGCGTTGCGGGCGAAGCGGCCGGCCCCGGCCGGCGCCGCTGCCGACTCCCCGACCGGCTCCAGACCGGCAGGGCCGCCGAGCCGCAGCCGACGTCCGCTGTAGGTGCGCAGCTCGCCACCGGTACGGCCGGCGGCCTCCGCAGCACGCAGGTATCCCATCGCGACGGGGTAGGCGCGGTCCAGGTCGCGCAGCGCGGCCCCGGCGGTGCCGGAGGTCTGGCCGTACATCGCCGCGAGCACCGCGATCTTCGCGGTCGGCCGGTCGCAGCCCAGGGCGGCGGCGACGGGGGCGTACAGGTCGTCCTCGCGGGCGGCGGTGGCGAACGCCGCATCCCCCGAGACGACGGCGAGCACCCTCGGCTCGACCTGACCGAGGTCGGCCCGGACGAGGACGAAGCCGGGCGCCGCACGGACGGCAGGCCGCAGCTCCGCCGGCAGGTTGTGCAGTCCGGCCGAGGCCGTCATCCGCCCGGCGGCACCGTCGGCGCTGCGCCACTGACCCCGTAGGCGGCCAGCCTGCACGTGCCGGTCCAGCCACGACCAGCCGTAGGTGGTGGCGACCCGCTCCGCCTTGCGCCAGGTGAGCAGGGCGGCCACCGCCGGCGACGTCGCGGCGTGCGGCTCCAGCCGCCACGAGCGGGTGTCGGGCAGCGACAGACCGACCCGTTCCAACAGCTCGCGCACCTGCAGCGGGCTGCGCAGGTCGACCGGCGGTCCGGGGAAGGCGGCCAGCACCGTGGCGTCGCGCGCGCGCCGCTGAGCGGCCTCGGCCTTCTCGTCGGCGGGCCGCGGGCCGAGCAGGGCCTGCAGGTGCGCGCCGGCGACGTCCACGTCCAGCGGCAGGCCACGTGCCTCCAGCTCGACGCAGAGCAGCGCTGCGGCCGACTCCGCCCAGGCCGTCAGCACCGCGAGCGGGGTGCCGGTCGGCAAGCGGCGCGGGTCGGGCAGCGCCGCGAGCTGCTGCTCCTGCCGGTCGCGAGCCAGCAGCGCCAGCTCGGCCCAGCGGCGGGCAGCTTCCAGGTCGGCGGCCCACGCGCCGCGCCGCCACTCCCGGCTCAGGCCGCCGTCTGGTCGGACGGGTTCGCCGTCCTCGGTGTCGAGGTCGAACAGGTCGCTGCGCTCACCGCGGAGCGGGTCCGGCTCCGGCAGGTCGAGCCCGGCCGCCCACACGGCGCCGGCGTCGTCGCGGCCGAGCCCGTGCAGCAGCCGACCGACGGCGCCGAGGTCCCAGCACGTGCGCGTCCGCGCGCCTGCTGCCACGAGCGGCGCGGCGCTCTCGCGGGCGGACCACCAGGTCCAGCGAGGATCCAGATCCTGCAGGGCGTCGACCAGGACCGCGGCGTCACCGGAGACGTGGCACGAACCGCCGGGCCAGGCCAGCCCGACCCCGTCCGGGGTGACGACGAGCGCCAGCGGGACGCCCGGACGCACTGCCTGCCGCAGCGCCGCCACGCGCGGATCCGGCAGCGACACCGACACCGACACCGACACCGCACCATCGTCGGTCACGGCCCAGGCGGCGGCGCCTCCTCGGGCGCGGCCGCACGACGGTGCCGCAGGGCGAGCGCTGCGGCCGAGGCCAGCACGGCACCGGTGGCGAGCGCGCCGCCCGCGCCGGTGGCGGGCAGCCGTCCGGCGGGGCCAGGCTGCGCCGGCGACCCGGGCGGCCCGGCCGGCGGGGCCGGCGTGGTCGACGGCGCCGCCGCCGCCGGCGGCGGCACCACCGACAGCGCGAACGGGGCTTTGACCAGCAGCTCGACGTTGCGGTCCTCGATCTTGCCGCGCCGCGCGTCGGTGCGCTCCTGCCCGTCGTTGGCTGCCAGCTCGCGGGCCAGCGAGGCCAGCGCGGCGGTGCTGTCCAGGCGGCCGCCGTAGGCCAGCGGCGCGGCAGCGTCGATGATCGTGCCGACGACCGAGAGCGTGCCGTCGCGGTTGTCGAGCAGCTCGACCAGGCGGGCCTGCGCCGGCCAGTCGACGTGCGCTGCCGTGTTCAGCTCCCAGAAGCCACCACCGGTCGGCCGGGTGTGCGGCGTGACCCGGTTGACGTGCGTGTGCCCGTTCACCCACAGCACGACGTTGGGGAACTCCAGCAGCAGGTCGCGCACCTCCGGCCCGAGCACGCGCGGCGACGGCGCGTCGACCGAGACGATCCGGTTCGTCATGCTGGCGATGGTGTGGTGGCTGAAGACGACCACCAGCTTGTTGCGGCCGGCGCCCGTCACCTCCTCCAGCCGCGCCCGCAGCCAGGCCAGCTGGGGCTGGTCGATGGAGCCGCTGGACTCGCCGTTGGGGTTGACGGTGTCCAGCACGATGCCGCGCACCTGCGGTGCCGGCTCGAAGACGTAGTAGGCCGTGCCGGCGGAGAGGTTCTGCTGGGTGTAGCCGTGGCCGAGCGGGGTGCCGCCGGTGGTGAAGTGCTCGCGGACGGACTCGGTGCGCGTCACCACGTGCCGCAGCGGGTCGGCGGTCACCGTGCGCACCGGTCCGGTCGCCAGCGCCGCCAGGATCGAAGGGTCGCCGGCGGTCAGCCCGCGGGCGACGTCGTCGGGCGACGCACCGGCCGGCAGACCGACGATCTTCAGCGGGCCTTCGGCCAGCCGTGTCAGCTGGAAGGACTGCGGGAAGTTGCCCTGCACGAGGCCGTCGTGGTTGCCGTAGCAGGTGTACCAGGGACGCGAGAGACCCACCGGCGTGAAGCCGCGCCGGGCCGCGTCGAGCAGGCCCCGCACGACCGGGAACCCGTAGAGGGCCTGGGCCTGGTCGATCTCAGCCCCGTCCGGCGGACCGTCGGGGTGCCAGTAGTGGACGTCGTAGCTCGCGGCGTCGGAGTCGTGCACGCCCTCCCAACGGTCGCTCGCACCGCTGTCGGGACGGAACGGTGTGCCGTCGAGAACGTCGATGCTCCAGCGCAGCTCGTTGCGCTGGCAGTTGTCGGTGTTGTCGCCGGTGCACATGGCGAAGTCCAGCGGACGCCCACCCGCCGGACCGGCACCGACCTGCTCGACCCGCGCGACGATCGCGTCGCTGACCTGGGCCGTGAGCATCTCGTGCGGCCGGTAGGCGGAACCGAAGATCAGCGGGCTGCCGGGACCGTCGTTGTAGCGGTCCAGGAACTCGACCCGACCGGGCGACTGCGCGTCGATGACGTGGATGTCGGTCAGGTGGGCGAAGGCCAGCACCGACGCGCGCCGGGTCTCGCGCCCCGCGCGGGCGGTGGTCCCGAGCTCGTCGCGCACCTGGTGCGGCTCGGCCGGACCGCCTGCGAGCCGGACGTAACCGAGCGCGTTCACCGCACCGCCGCGCACGACCGTGGTGTCCAGCGTCGTCCCGGCGACCCGCACGGCAGCCGGCGCCGCAGCCGCGGTGCGGGCCGGGTGGACGCCGATCCCGACCGCCCCCGCGACCACCGCGGCGGTCTTCAGGGCGGTACGTCGATCGACCTGCACAGCGGCTCCTCACGTCCTGCGTCAGCGCACGCTGCCGCGACCCCAGGGTCGCACCCGGTGAGCGTTCGCGGGCGTGCGGTACCGGACGTAGGATCGCCCACGGTGTGTGCCGGTGGTCCGGTTCGGGCCTGTCGGCCCCTTCACCCCACCATGTCCGCAGTGCGCCGACGCCTGATCGGTGCCGCAAGCAAGGGGAGCACGGGCGTGACCACGCAACGGGAGACGACACCGCCCGGTACAGCGCCAGCGGGCCGCGACGTCGTCGTGCTGCGCCTGCCGGCCGCGGGCGCCTACCTGTCGGTGCTGCGGACGGCCACCGCGAGCCTGGCCTCGCGGCTCGACTTCACCATCGACGACATCGAGGACCTGCGCATCGCGGTCGACGAGGCCTGCGCGATGCTGCTCACCCAGGCCCGCGCCGGAGCCGACCTCGAGTGCACCTTCGAGCTGACGACCGACGCCATCCGCGTCGACGTCAGCGTGCTGACCCTGGACGGCCGCGAGCCCGCGCGCGACACGTTCGCCTGGACCGTGCTGACCGCGCTCGCCGGCGAGGTCGACAGCTCCGTCGACGCCGACGGTCGCGTCACCCTCACCCTGAACAAGCGCAAGGACGGCACGCTGTGAACGACCAGGCCGTCAACGACGCCCCCGTGGAAGCCCCGACCGACACGGCGCCCGGTGCGGCGACCGGCAGCGAGCAGATCCCCGCGCAGCAGGGAGCCGACAGCGTCGTGGCGGCCGACCCGGTCGTCCCCCCTCTCACGCTGCGCCAGGAGCGCACGGCGGCCGACCGCGCCCGCGCCCGCGCGATGTTCGAGCGGCTGGCGCAGATGCCCGCCGACGACCCGTCCCGCGTCCGGCTGCGCGAACAGCTGGTCGAGGCGCACCTGCCGCTGGTGGAGTACCTGGCGCGGCGCTTCCGCAACCGCGGCGAGCCGCTGGACGACCTCGTGCAGGTCGCCACCATCGGGCTGATCAAGTCCGTCGACCGCTTCGACCTCGAGCGCGGCGTCGAGTTCTCCACCTACGCCACCCCCACGATCGTCGGCGAGATCAAGCGGCACTTCCGCGACAAGGGCTGGGCGATCCGGGTCCCGCGGCGGCTGCAGGAGCTCAAGCTGAGCCTGACCAAGGCCACCAGCGACCTGTCGCAGAAGAACGGCCGCTCCCCCACGGTCGCCGAGCTTGCCGGTCACCTGGGCCTCACCGAGGAGGAGATCCTCGAGGGCCTGGAGTCGGCGAACGCCTACTCCGCCGTCAGCCTCGACGCGCCCGACGGCGGCGACGACGACTCGCCTGCGGTCGCCGACTCGCTCGGCATGATGGACGACGCGCTCGAGGGCGTCGAGTACCGCGAGTCGCTCAAGCCGCTGCTGGAGCAGCTGCCGCCGCGCGAGAAGAAGATCCTCATGCTGCGTTTCTTCGGCAACATGACGCAGTCGCAGATCGCTGCCGAGCTCGGGATCAGCCAGATGCACGTGTCGCGGCTGCTCGCGCGCACGCTGGCGCAGCTGCGGCAGGGCCTGCTCACCGACGAGTAGCGCTCACCCGTCGCTGCGGAAGGCCTGCCGGGCCTCCGCCGACGCCAGCAGGTAGAGCACGACCAGCGCGAGCCCGAGCACCGGGACGGCCGCGTAGAGCACCCGTCCCTGGACGAGCCCGTAGCCGACCGGCAGCGCCAGCAGCTGCAGCACGACGGCCGGCGAGCGCGACCAGCCGCGGCGCTGCAGCAGCCCGCGGGCGACGAGCACCACGAGCACCCCCGCCCCGATCGCGAACGCCCCCTGCAGCACCGTGGCAGCCCGGTCGAAGGGCTCGCCGACCAGGCCCGCGACCAGGTAGCCGCCGCCGAGCACGGTCAGGGCGAGCCCCTGCAGGCCGACGAGCACGGCGGCGCCCGTCACGGCACTGCGCCTGTCGCTCACGGTCGTGCAGGCTAGCGGCCGGTACCCTGGATCGATGCGCGCGCTCCTGGTCGTGAACCCCAAGGCCACGGCCACGACCAAGCGCACCCGCGAGGTGCTGGCCGACGCCCTGCGCAGCGAGATCAAGCTCGACGTCGTCGAGACCACCGCCCGGGGGCACGCCGTGTCGCTCGCGCGGCAGGCGGTCGACGACGGGCTCGACGTCGTCGTGGCCCTGGGCGGCGACGGCACCGTCAACGAGGTCGTCAACGGCCTGCTGGCCCAGGGACCCGTCGGCGGGCTCCCGGCGCTGGCGGTCGTGCCGGGGGGCAGCACCAACGTCTTCGCGCGCGCCCTGGGTCTGCCCGAGGCCCCGGTGGAAGCCACGGGCGCGCTGCTGGACGCGCTGCGGCACGACCGTCGCCGCACCATCGGCCTGGGTCTCACGAGCTCGGTCGGGCCGGACGGACCGGACGAGCGCTGGTTCACCTTCTGCGCCGGGCTCGGGCTCGACGCCGAGGTCGTGCGACGCGTCGAGCGCAAGCGGGCGTCCGGCAGCCCGGCCACGCACGCGCTGTTCGTCCGGCAGGCGCTGCTCCAGTTCTTCACCGGCACCGAGCGTCAGCACCTGCCGATGCAGCTACAGGTCGGCGACGCCGTACCGGAGCGCATCGGGCTGGCTCTGGTCTGCAACACCCGGCCGTGGACCTATCTGGGCGACCGGCCGGTGCAGCCGTGCCCCGAGGCGGCGTTCGAGACCGGCCTGGACCTGTTCGCGCTGCGCACGCTGCGCACCACCTCGACGCTGCGCCACCTGCGTCAGATCCTGGCCCCGCGGCCGCGGCTGCGCGGGCGCGCCGCGCTGGGTCTGCACGACCAGCGCGAGCTGGTGGTCACGGCAGACCGACCGCTGGCGCTGCAGGTCGACGGTGACGACCTGGGCGACCGCGACCGGGTCACCTTCCGGTCGGTCCCGCGGGCGCTCGACGTCGTCGTCTGAGCCGTCTGCGGTCCAAACCCTGCGTCGACGTGACCAAGCAGACACGACCGTCACCGTCCGTGCAGCTCAGACGCTTGCCACGCGCGCGTCGCCGGTGCAACGCTAGGCCGCGCACGACCGCGCGACGCAGCACCGTGGACACGAGGAGTTGGACGCATGGACTGGCGCCACCGCGCGCTCTGCCTGGACGAGGATCCGGAGCTCTTCTTCCCGATCGGCACCACCGGTCCGGGTGCGGCCCAGGTCGAGGCCGCGAAGGTCGTCTGCGGGCGCTGTCCCGTCGTCGAGCCGTGTCTGACCTGGGCGCTGGAGACCGGTCAGGACGCCGGCGTGTGGGGCGGCACCAGCGAGGACGACCGTCGGCTGCTGGCGCGTCGCGCCCGTGCGTCCGCGACCGCCTGAGCCTGCCGTGCTGCGTCCCCCGCATGGCTGAGCGCTACGTGCGGCCACCGTTGGTCCCGCGCGAGCCGACTCCGGCCTGGATCGGCGTCTGGCGCTTCCGGCTCGTCGCGCTGGTGCTGCTGGCGCTGCTGGTCTACGTCTGCGTGCAGGTCTTCCAGGTGCTCACCGGAGCCACGGCGCAAGACCCCGGGATCGGCGCGCTGGTGCAGGCGACCGGGCTGCTCAGCGGGAGCTGAGCGGCACCTCGAGCACCGCGCTGGTGCCCAGGCCGCCCTCGCCCGGCGCGATGCGCAGGGTGCCGCGCAGCTCGCCGTCGACCAGCGTCCGCACGATGCGCAGCCCGAGCCGCGGGCTGGCGGCCAGGTCGAAGTCGACCGGCAGGCCGCGTCCGGTGTCGGCCACCTCCAGCCGCAGGCCTCGCTCGTCGCGGTCCACGCGCAGCTCGATCAGGCCGGCCTGCGGGTGCGGGTAGGCGTGCTCGACAGCGTTCTGGACCAGCTCCGTGAGCACCATGGCCAGCGCTGTCGCGACCTCGGCAGAGAGCTCGCCGAACGAGCCCCGACGTCGCACCACGACGGCCGACTCCGCCACGGCCACCTCGGCGCACATCGCCAGCACGCGGTCGGCGATCTCGTCGAACGGGACGGCTCCGTCCAGCGCCTGTGACAGCGTCTCGTGCACCATCGCGATCGAGCCGACGCGGCGCACCGACTCCTCCAGCGCCGCGCGCGCCTCCGGCACCTGCATGCGACGGGCCTGCAGCCGCAGCAGCGCCGCGACGGTCTGCAGGTTGTTCTTCACCCGGTGGTGGATCTCGCGGATCGTCGCGTCCTTGCCCATGATCTGCCGGTCGCGCGAGCGCAGCTCGGTGACGTCGCGCACCAGCACCAGCGCCCCGCGCGGCTCGCCGCCAGGGTGCAGCGGCAGGGCGCGCAGCAGGACGGTCGCCCCCTGCGCCTCGGCCTCGGACTCGCGCGGCTCGCCGAAGCGCAGCACGGCGGCCAGCGCGGCCGAGCCACGCGGCTCGTCCAGCCGTCCAGGGCCTGCGCTCAGCCGGGCGATGGTGTGCCCGAGGTGCGCGCCGAGCAGGTCGCCGGTGACACCGAGCCGCCGGAAGGCCGACAGCGCGTTGGGGCTGGCATAGACCGCGTGACCGGTGCGGTCCAGGCGCACCAGCCCGTCGCCGACGCGAGGGGCGTTCTCGGGGTCGGGCACCGGCCCGGGGAACGGGAAGCGTCCCTCGCTGACCATCTGCAGCAGCTCGCCGGCCGTCGTCAGGTAGGTGAGCTCCAAGGCGCTGGGCATCCGGGCGGCGTGCAGGTTCGTCTCGCGGGTGAGCAGGGCGATCACCTGTCCGTCGCGCCGGACCGGGACCACCTCCTCGCGTACCGGGGTGCCGGACCGCCAGACCGGCTCGGGCTCGGCGACGATCCGTCCGGTCCGCTCGGCCCGGACGAAGCGGTCCGACGTCAGATCGCCGGCCCGGGGGGTGAGCTCGGCGCCGACGACGTCCAAGGGGTAGGCGGTCGGGCCGGTCGTGGGTCGCATGTGCGCCACCGCCAGCCAGCTGCCCTCACGCGTCCGGACGTGCAGCAGCAGGTCGGCGAAGGACAGGTCGGAGACGAACTGCCACTCCCCGACCAGGCGGTGCAGCCACGAGACGTCGGCCTCGTCGAGCCCGCTGCGGGCCCGCACGAGGTCGCCGAGGGTGGACACGCCACCAGCGTAGGGAGGCGACCCCGGGGTCGGGCTCAGCCGTTCAGGCGACGGCCCGGTGGTCCAGCACGCCGCAGACCCAGCTGAGCCCGTCGGGATCGGTCCGGTGGTCCTGCCAGCCGGCGAGCAGAGCGTCGACGTCGCTCTCGCGGGCCAGCACCGCCAGGACCGAGACGTCGGAGCAGGAGCCGTCGTAGCCGTCGGCGCGGCACAGATAGAGCTCGCCGGTCTCGCGGACCCAGCCCAGCCGCCAGGCGTCGTTGGAGCCGCCCCAGCGCCAGGTCGCGCCGAGGTCGAGCTCGGCCGAGCGGCGGCGCCGCGGGTCCTCGTCCTGGAACGCGACCTCGTCGGTCCAGCGGTTCACCACCTGCACGACGGCCTCCTCGGCATCTCTGGGTTGCCACGACTCTGCGCCCCGCCGGCGTCCTGCGGGTGACCGTGGCGCGACGAGTGTGTGACAGTCGGCGGCGGCCTGGCAGACTCCCCGCGTGTCCTCGCCACCCGTGACCGCGCCGTTGCGGTGAGGTGCTTCGGCGACGGCGATCCGCTGTACGAGAGCTATCACGACACCGAGTGGGGTCGCCCCCGCCGCAGCGAGCAGGCCCTGTACGAGAAGGTCTGCCTGGAGGGGTTCCAGGCCGGGCTGGCGTGGATCACGGTGCTGCGCAAGCGCACGGCGCTGCGCGAGGCCTTCCACGATTTCGACCCCGAGGTCGTCGCCCGGCTGGACGTCGAACCGCTGCTCACCGACGCCCGGCTGATCCGCTCGCGGGCCAAGCTCACCGCCTGCGTCACCAACGCCCGGGCCACGCTCGCGCTGCGCCCCGCCGGAGGTCTGCCGGAGCTGCTCTGGGCGCACGCCGAGCACCCCTCCCCCGTCTACCGGGCATGGTCGGACGTCCCGGCGAGCACCAGCGTCAGCGCGGCCCTGGCGAAGACGCTGAAGCGGGCCGGCTTCACCTTCGTCGGGCCGACGACCGTCTACTCGCTGCTGCAGGCCTGCGGGCTGGTCAACGACCACCTCGTCGGCTGCCCGGTACGGGCCGAGGTCGAGGACGAGCGCCGACGGGGCCGACCGGCGCCGTGCTGACGCGCACGTGCTGACCGCGGCCCTGGCCGTCGCCGCGGTCCTGGCCGGCACCCTGGCGCAGTCCGTCAGCGGGATCGGCTTCGCGCTGGTCTGCGGCCCGCTGCTGGTGGGTGCGCTCGGCCCGGCCGACGGCGTGCGGCTGTCGGTGCTGCTGTCGCTGGTGCTGAACCTGCTGCTGCTGGTGCGGCTGCGTGCCGACGCCGAGCCGCGCTCCGTGCTGTGGCTGCTGGTGCCCTCTGCCCTGGCCACGCCGCCGCTGGCGCTGCTGGCCCGCACGCTCCCGGAGCGGCCAGCCGAGGTCGTCGCCGGGGCGGTCGTCCTGGTGCTGGTGGCGACGCTTGCCCTCGGCGTGCGCTGGGCGGCGGCGACCGGACGCGTCGGTGCCGTCGCGGCGGGGATCGTCGCGGCCGGGACCAACGTGGTCGCGGGGGTGTCCGGGCCGGTCGTGGCGGTGTTCGCCGCCAACGCGGACTGGCACCCCCGGACGGCCCGCGCCAGCCTGCAGCTGTACTTCCTGGGGCTGAACGTCGTCGCCCTGCCCTCGCTGGGTCTGCCTCGGGTGGGGGCGGCGCTGCTGCTGGCCTGCCTCGCCGCGATGGGGGTCGGCGTCGCGGCCGGCGGGCCGCTGTCGCGCCGGGTCACCGACGACGCCGCGCGGCGCACCACGCTGGCGCTGGCGGCCGCCGGCGCGCTCGTCGTGCTGGTGCGCGCCCTGCTCTGAGCAAGCCGGTTCGACCGCGGCACGACCGGTCAACCCACCGCCACCCTGCGGTCGACCCGGCAGGCGCCGCGCGGATGTCCGTCCCGCGCGTCCAGGCACAGCGTCGTCACGTAGCCGATCAGCACCATGACGTGCAGGACGAACAGCCAGCCGACCGCCGCCGCGGCCGTCGCCAGCTCGGAGACCCCTCCGTACGCACCGCCCAGGTCCAGCCCGAGCGACAGGAACAGGACGAATCCCAGCGCCGTGCCGGACAGGAACGAGCCGGTGCCCGCAGCGCCCCACAGCAGCGCCCGGGTGCCGGGATGCTCCGGGGACAGCCCGCGGTAGGCGTAGACCAGCAGCACCGTCGACGCCCCCCAACCGAGCAGGAACGCCACGTACACGCCGAGCAGGTGCGCGCCGGTGCTGTCACCGAGCCTGCCCGCGAGACCCCGGGTGGTCGCCAGCCCGGCCAGCAGCAGCACCGGGCTCATTGCGACGACCACCAACGACCCGACCCGGCCGCGCAGCGAGCGACGACGACCGCCGCCGGCCGACAGCCGGTCGAAGGCACGGGCAAGACCCTCGCCGTAGAGGCTGCCCGGCACCACTGCGGCCACCGCCGCCGTGACGCTCATCGAGGTGCCGGCGCGCGCCAGGAACCGTCCCGCCTGGGCGGCGCCGAGCTCAGCGGGCAGCAGCCCGGCGAGCCCGTCGCCGAGCGACCGGACCGTGCTCTCACCGGCGACCTGACCAGCCAGGAACAGCGCCAGCAGCAGCAGCGGCACCAGACCGATGGTGGCGTAGAACGTCACGCCCGCGGCGTACAGCGCGAGGTCGTGGCCGCGGCTGCTGTCCAGGACGTCCCGCAGCAACCCCGTCAGTCCGGTTGGCGCCTCGCGCGGCCGCCGGCGACGAGAAGTGCGTGCGGTAGACACCCGTGGTGCCTATCACCGTGCGGCCGGTCCTGCCCGACGAGTACGCGGCCGTGGCCGACCTGACCGCTGGCGTGTACCTGGGCGAGGGCTACAGCTCGGAGTCCTACGAACCCCAGCTGCGCGCCGTCCCTGACCGGGCCCGGGAGGCCCTCCTGCTCGTGTGCGTCGACGACGAGGACCTGCTGGGCGCGGTGACCCTCGCGTCGCGCGGTGGTCCGTGGGCCGAGCACTCCGTGCCTGGGGAGGCCGTCGTGCGGATGCTCGTCACGGCGGCGCCGGCGCGTGGAAGGGGGGTGGGCGCCGCCTTGGTCCAGGCCTGCGTGGCCCGAGCGCGCGCCGACGGCTGCACGATGGTCCGGCTGTCGTCGCAGGAGAACATGCGCGCCGCCCACCGGCTGTACGAGCGGCTCGGTTTCCTGCGCACGCCGTCGCTCGACTGGTCGCCGATCCCCGACCTCTTGCTGCGCACCTACGCGTTGCCGCTCGCCGCCTGGTGCGGCCAGTGCGGGACGGCGCTCACCGTCGAGGGCCACGCCGCGTGCCGGCGCGCTGCCGACCTCGACCCGCCGCGCTACTGCGCGCACTGCCGCCGTCGCATGATCGTCCAGATCACCCCCACCGGCTGGACGGCCCGCTGCAGCGAGCACGGCCAGACGTCGGGCTGACGCCCGAGGTCGGAGCCGATCGACCAGACGTCCACGTATCGGGTGCACCGTGACAGCACAAGCCGCCACCGGGTTCGTGCAGCTGCCCGATCGGGATGCTGGTGATCTGGTCACACTGCACCGCGGACTCTGGAGCCAGCCCGTTGCGAAGCCCGACGAGAAGCTCGGTGGCGATGCCGTGCACCGTACCCGTCACCGGCACGACCGTGACGGTCGACATCCGACCGACCATCACCTCTCTGGTGAGGACCAGGACCGGGCGACGCTTGTCGAGGGTCGCCCGGTGGAAGGGCCCCATCAGTCCTCCAGCGGGGTGGTTGCACGGCCGTTACCCCCCTGGCGCGCGAGAGAGCACCTGCCGCGTCCCCGCCAGCGACGGCGTCACGGGTACTTCTGCGCGGGCGGCCACCCAACCGGGAACGGCATCGTTGGCTTCTGCGTGGTCGGGGCCCGACAATCGAGCGCATGCTGATCGAGGTCGTGCGCGGGGACATCACGAAGATTGCCGTGGAGGTCATCGTGACTGCGGCGAACAGCGCTCTCGTCGGCGGCGGCGGCGTCGACGGGGCGGTGCATCGCGCTGCTGGGCCACAGCTGCTCACCTCGCTGCGTCCGCTGGCTCCATGCCCGGTCGGGGGCGCCGTCCTCACGCCCTGCTTCGACCTGCCCGCGCCGGTGCGCCACGTCGTGCATGCCGTCGGCCCGCGGTATGGCGTGGATGAACCCGCCGCACGCCTGCTGGCCAGCGCGTACACCGCCAGCCTGGCGCTCGCCGACAGCGTCAGCGCCGCGTCGCTGGCCTTCCCCTCACTGTCCACGGGCGCCTTCGGCTACCCAGCTCACGAGGCGGCACAGGTGAGCGTCGCGGCGCTCCGCGCTGCGAACACCGCCGTCCAGCACTGTGTTCTGGTCGCCTTCGATGCGAAGACAGAGAGGTTCTGGCAGCGGACACTCGCCGCGACGACTCCCGACACCCTGGAGTAGTGCGGCCTGCCGTCCTGTTGCGGGCGGCACTCCTTTCGACTGCTACCCGCCGACGTCACGGGCGCTAGCAGTACCGCTGAGCGCCATCACCCTCATGTGTAAAGCCAGGCGCCCGTCGCCGCTCGTCCCGGTTACGCGCTCAGCGCCTGCCTGGCCCAGCCTCGCTCGTCGATCCAGCGGCCGTCACGCAGCCGTAGGGTGCGTCTGCCTTCGTGCAGGTCGTGATGGCAGTGCTCGCACAGCGGGGCGAGGTCTTTGAGCACGGTCTGCTTGGCCAACCACCACGGGACGACATGGTGCGGCACGGTGCGGGTGTTGCTGCAGCCCTGCACGGCGCAGGTCGGACCCCACTGGGTGCGGAGCGCGCGTCGTTCCCGCAGCGTGGCGCTGCGATGACTGCCAGCGGCGCCGACGGGATGACCGGCGGCGTCGGTGAGCACCGCCGACAGGATGCTGTCGCACCCCAGCCGCTGCAGGGTCGCTGCGGGCAGCGGTACGGGCGGCAGGCCCGGACGGTGCAGCAGCCCCGGGACCGCCCCGGGCTCGCCGAGCAGGGACGCGAGGCTGCAGGTGACGGTGAGCGCGGCCGGCGACGGGGCGCTGCTGGTGGCTCCGGTCGCCACATCGCTGTCGGTCTCGCGGGCATCCTGCAGGAGCGTCGCCAGCGCGTCGTGGCGCTGCCGCCCTACGGAGACGAACCGACCCGTGCGGCAGGGATAGCCAGGGTCCTGCACCTCGGCGAGGCAGGCGTCGAACAGCGCCAGGTCTGCCGCGCGCCCGGCTTCGACGTCGTCGGCACCTCCCGATGCCTGCGCGAAATCAGCGGCCTGGTCCGGCAGCCCGAACAGGCGCTTCAGCCGCAGGTGCACCGCGTCCCGTGCCGCCTGACGTTCGTCGGTGTCCTGCTGGCGCCGGGCCAGCTCTTCGACGAGCGCCGCGCCGGTGGCGGGGTCGAGCAACCCGCGCAGGTCCCAGTCGCCGTCCATCAGCGGGCGCAGCTCCAGGAAGTACGGATCGGTCGGCTCGGCGTCGGAGCCGTCGGGCAGCACCGCGGAGACCAGCTGGCGCAGGGCGGTGCCCAGCAGCTGCGGGCTCATCCGGCGGGCGAGCAGCACCAGCCCCGGCTCGATCCGGTCGACCGGCGACAGCTCGACGCGGTCGGCGGCCTGCGCCAGCTCGCCCGCGTCCGCCTGCCGCTGCGCGAGCTCGGCCTCGGTCAGCAACCGGTCCGGCCGACCGCCCTGCGCAACCTGCAGGATGCCCCCGACACCGTCGACCAGGATGGCCGCGACGAGCTCGTCGGCGACCTCGGCCGGCACCTTGTCGAGCGCCGTGCACAGCTGGCCGGCGACCTTCACCCCGATCACGCCCGACGAGAGCGCCTGCGCGACCAGTGGCCGCAGCACGAGCCGGCGGGCCAACGACAGCTGGCCGTCGTCGCCCGAGGGTTGCGCCCGCAGCCACCCGCGGAGGGAGCCGGCGCCGTCGAGCGCGTACAGCTCGCGGACGTCGCCGTCGTGCACCGCCTCGAGTGCGACCGCCGCCAGCCGCTCGCGCGCCGTCATGAGGACGCGCAGCCGTTCCAGCGCCGCCTGCGGCGGGAGCGCGGACGCCGCCTCGGCCTGCAGCCGCTCGACGGCGAGCAGCAGCAGGTCACTGCCGCTCTGCGTCGAAACGAGGGGGAACATGTGTTCGATTTTACGCCGAACCTACCTGCTGTCAAGCATCTTTCGATCCGTTCAACGACGTCCGGCCCGCACGATCAGGCCACCAGGCCCAGCCTCCGCAGCTCGACGGTGAGGTCGTGCGGGGAGGTCGAGGCCGCCATCGCCGCCTCCATCGTGATCACCCCGTCACGGATGAACGAGACCAGGTGCTGGTCGAAGGTCTGCATGCCGTAGTAGGTGCCCTCAGCGATGAGCTGGCTGATCGTCGACGTCTTGTCCGGGTCGGCGATCGCGTCGGCGATGCGACCGGTGTTGACGGCGATCTCCATCACGACGCAGCGACCCTCACCGTCGGCGCGCGGGACCAGTCGCTGGCAGATGATGCCGCGCAGGGCCCCGGCCAGCGCCAGGCGCACCTGCTTCTGCTCGTGCGGCGGGAAGAAGTCGATGATGCGGTTGATGGTCTCGGCCGCGTCGGTGGTGTGCAGCGTCGACATCACGAAGTGCCCGGTCTCGGCGGCGGCGAGGCCGGCCTTGACGGTCTCGTGGTCGCGCATCTCGCCGACGAGGATGACGTCGGGGTCCTGCCGCATCGCTGCGCGCATCGCGGTGACGAAGTCCTCGGTGTCGACGCGGACCTCGCGCTGGTTCACCATCGCCAGCTTGTCGAAGTGCAGCACCTCGATCGGGTCCTCGATGGTGACGATGTGCACCTCCTTGTGCGCGTTGATGTGGTCGATCATCCCGGCGAGCGTGGTCGTCTTGCCGGACCCGGTCGGGCCGGTGACCAGCACCAGCCCACGCGGTTCCATCGCCAGCGACGCGAGCACCGGCGGCAGACCCAGGTCGCTGAGCGGGATCGCGCCGACGCTGACCCGGCGGAACACCAGCCCGCACGACCCACGGCTGCGGAAGGCGTTGACGCGAAAGCGTCCGATACCCGACATCGAGTACGCGAAGTCGGCCTCGTTGCTCCTGTGGAACTCCTCGACGAGGTCCTCGCGCAGCACCTCGCGCACCATCTGCTCGGTATCGGCGCCGGTCAGGTCGCGGGTCTGCAGCTTGCGCAGCTTGCCGTCGATCCGCACCCGCGGGGGTGAGCCGACCTTGCAGTGCAGGTCGGACCCGCCGCAGTCCACGAGTGCGCGCAGGAAGGGCTCGATGGAGGAGGTCACACACCGCTCATCGGACGGTCCTCCCGTCGGCTTGACACCGACAGGCCTGCCGACCGGCTCGAGCCGCTCAGCCGGACAGGTCCGCCATCCAGTCCTGGATCTCCTGCACCCCGCGCGGCAGCCCGGTCGACAGGTTCCGTGGCTCACCGCTCGTGACGACGATGTCGTCCTCGATGCGCACCCCGATGCCGCGCAGGTCCGCGGGCACGGTCAGGTCGTCGGGCTGGAAGTACAGCCCCGGCTCGACGGTGAGCACCATGCCCGCCGCCAGGGTGCCCTTGCGGTAGGTCTCCTGGCGCGCGTGCGCACAGTCGTGGACGTCGATGCCGAGCATGTGGCTGACGCCGTGCAAGGTGTAGCGGCGGTAGAGCTGCGCATCCTCGGCGAGCGCAGCCTCGGCGTCCTCCAGCACGCCGAGCCCGACCAGCCCGTGGGCCAGCACCTTCATCGCCGCGCGGTGGGGCTCGAGGTAGTCGTTACCGGGGCGGCAGGCGTCGATGCCGGCGTCCTGCGCAGCCAGCACGAGCTCGTACACCTCGCGCTGGCGCGGGCTGAAGGTGCCGTTGACGGGCAGCGTGCGGGTGACGTCGGCGGTGTACAGCTCGTGACCCTCCACACCCATGTCCAGCAGCATCAGGTCGCCGTCGCGGACCGGGCCGTCGTTATCGGTCCAGTGCAGGATGCAAGCGTGCGTGCCGGCGGCACAGATCGAGCCGTAGCCGACATCGTTGCCCTCGACGCGCGCCCGCAGCCCGAACACCCCCTCGATCCAGCGCTCGCTGGTGCCCTTGGCGGCGTCCAGCTGCCGGACGACGTCCTGGAAGCCCAGGGTCGTGGCGTCGCAGGCCAGCTGCAGCTGACCGATCTCGTGGTCGTCCTTGACCAGCCGCAGCTCGGACAGGAACTCGGCGAACTCCTTGTCGTCGTCCTCGTTGGTGGCGAACAGGTCCTGCACCCGCTCGTCCAGTCCGCGCAGGACCCGGGCGCGGCCGGAGAGCTTGTCCAGCTCCTCCAGCGGCCGGGCCTCGATGCCCAGACGCACGCTCTCCTGCTCCAGCGACGGCCGCGGCCCGACCCACAGCTCGCCGTACATCCGGTCTGTGAAGAAGCTCGGCGTGCTGCGGTCCATGACCGGCGCCTGGTACAGCACCGCGGCCCCGTCGGTCTCGATCACCAGCACCGCGTCGGGCTCGTGGCCGCCGACCAGGTGCGCGAAGGCCGTCCCCGGCCGGAAGCGGAACTCGGTGTCGTTGCTGCGCGTGCGGTAGCCGCCGGTCGGCACGACGAGCCGTTCGCCCGGGAAGCGGCCCGCCAGCGCCTCGCGGCGCGCCTGCCGGAAGGGGACGGCGGCGGCCGGCTCGGTGGCGACCGCCGTCCGCGGCTCCCAGCCGGTGGTCATGAACTCCAGCAGCGCCGCGGGCCGGTCCGGGTCATGGCTCGCGGTGCCGGGGGTGTCCTGGTTGACGGGCTGCTCGCCGGTGTCGCTCATGCTGCGAGGGTACGACCGGCGGGCCGGACCGGGCGGTGGCCGCCCCAGCGGGGAGACTGTGGTCGTGCTGACCGTCGTGCTGTGCCTGCTGGTGGCGCTCACCGTCGGTCGGGTGTCCGGCGGCACCCTCGGCGCGCTCGGCGCCCTGCCGCTGCGCCGCCGCGCGACGGTCGTCGGCGCCCTGCTCGCGCAGGTGCTGGGCGCGGTCGTCGGTGGCCCGTTCTATGCCGTCGGGCTCGTCGTCTCGGCCGGGCTCGTCGTCGTGTTCCTGCTGGCCAACCGTGGCGTGCGGGGGTTCGGCCTGGTGGCCCTGGGGCTGGCGTCCAACGCCCTGGTCGTCGGCTTGAACGGCGCGATGCCGGTCTCGGAGGCGGCGTCCGGCCGGGCCGGCGTCTCGACGCAGGCGCTGCTGACCGGTCAGGACCCGCGCCACGAACGGTCCGGACCGCGGACCCTGGTGCCGTGGCTGGCCGACGTCGTCCCGGTGCCCTACCCGGTGCGTCCGGAGGTGCTCAGCCCCGGCGACGTGCTGGTGGCGGCCGGGCTCGCGCAGCTGGTGGTTCTCGGCATGACGGCCCCGGGCGGCGCCCTCGCGACCACGGGGCGTCCGGTGCCGCGCCGGCGTGTGCAACCCTGGTAGCCGTCGCCTGAAGGAGGAACCACCATGGCCAAGAGAGGCCGCAAGCGCCGCGCGCGCAAGAAGAGTGCCGCGAACCACGGCAAGCGTCCCAACGCCTGACCCGGGGCTCCTGCCCTGCCCCGACCCCGGCCCGCCTCGGCGACCGGGGTCGCGTGCTGTCCGGACAGCGGGACCGTCAGGGGTGCCGCAGCTGCCAGCCCGCCCAGGCGCTGGAGACCATCGCCTGCAGGTCGTGCCGGGCGGTGAAGCCGAGCCCGTCGCGGATGCGGTCGACCGCAGCGACCACGCGGGCCGGGTCGCCCTCGCGGCGGGCGACGACCTCGGGGGTGGCGTCCAGGCCGGTGACCTCACCGACGACCCGGAGCACGTCGAGCACCGACGAGCCCTCGCCGCGGCCGATGTTGTAGGTGGCCCCGGCGGCGCCTGCCTCCAGCGCGCGGGCGGCGGCCAGGTGCGCGTCGGCGATGTCGGCGACGTGCACGTAGTCGCGCACGCAGGTGCCGTCGGCGGTCGGGTAGTCGCCGCCGAACACGAGCGGACGCTCACCCGCCTGCAGCCGCTCGAACACCATCGGGACCAGGTTGAACACCCCGACGTCGCCCAGCTCGGGCTCGGCGCAGCCCGCGACGTTGAAGTAGCGCAGGTTCATCGTCCGCAGCCCGTAGGCGCGCTCGCAGTGCCGCAGCATCCACTCGCCGATGAGCTTGCTCTCGCCGTAGGGCGACAGCGGCACGCCGGGGGTGTCCTCGTCGACGAGGTCGACGTCGGGCAGCCCGTAGGTGGCGGCGCTGGAGGAGAAGACGAACGAGTCGACGCCCTGGGCCCGGCAGCCGTCGAGCAGCGCCACCAACCCCTCGACGTTCTCGCGGTAGTAGAGCAGCGGGTCGGCCATCGACTCGCCGACCTGCTTCTTGGCCGCGATGTGCACGACCCCGGTGACGTCGTGCTCGGCGAGCACGCGCGCGACCAGGGCGCGGTCCAGCAGGGTGCCCTGGACGAAGGTGGCGGCCGGGTCGACGCGCGAGGCGTCGCCGGTCGACAGGTCGTCGAGCACCGTGACGGACGCGCCGTCGCCGACGAGGGCGCGCACCACGTGCGCGCCGATGTAGCCGGCCCCGCCGGTCACCAACCAGGTCATGCGCGCACCGTAGCGGTCGTGCTACTCCGCGCGGTACTCGACCTGGTCGATCTCCAGACGTACCTGCTGGATACGCACGAGCACGCGGTCGCGCAGGTCGATCGGCACCGGGTCGCTGCCGCAGCAGCGGGCCACGAGCGACTTGACGGCCTGCTCCAGGCCGTACTGGCGCAGGCACGGCGAGCACTCGTCCAGGTGCAGCCGCACCAGCTCGTGATGACCGGCGTCCTGCTCACCGTCGAGGTAGAGGTAGACGGCTTCCAGCACCTCGCTGCAGGGCGTCTCGTGCGGGTCGCCGCAGCTCACGACTGCCCCTGCTCGGCCGGCGCCGCCTTGACCAGGCCGCGCTCGAGGGCGTAGTCGGCGAGCATGGTCCGCAGCCCGCGCCGGCCGCGGTGCAGGCGGCTCATGACGGTGCCGATCGGGGTGCCCATGATCTCGGCGATCTCCTTGTAGGCGAACCCCTCGACGTCGGCGAGGTAGACCGCCATCCGGAAGTCCTCCGGCAGCGCCTGCAGCGCGTCCTTGACGTCGGAGTCGGGCAGGTGGTCCAACGCCTCCATCTCGGCGCTGCGCAGGCCGGTGCTGGTGTGGGCCTCGGCCGCCGCGATCTGCCAGTCGGTGATCTCGTCGGTCGGGCTCTGCAGCGGCTGACGCTGCTTCTTGCGGTAGGTGTTGATGAAGGTGTTCGTCAGGATCCGGTAGAGCCAGGCCTTGAGGTTGGTGCCCTCCTGGAACTGGTGGAACGCCGCGAACGCCTTGACGAACGTCTCCTGGACGAGGTCCTCGGCGTCTGCGGGGTTGCGCGTCATGCGCAGCGCCGCCGAGTACAGCTGGTCCAGGAACGGCATCGCATCGCGCTCGAAGCGCGCGCTGCGCTGTTCGCTGGTCTCGCTGTCGGCCACGTGGGTCCCTGCCTGATCGTCGCTCGCCGGGGCGGTCGCCCGCCGCGCGGGTCCGACCTGCTCGGTGCGGCGCGACGACACGGGCCGCACCACCACCTGCGGACCCGAGCCTACGCCGCTCCCCCCGGACCGGCCGTCCGCGGCGGGGCCGGGCCACGGCGCCCACGTGCCGGCCAGGGACCGGCCGGTGCTCTCGGCCCCGAGGGGACTCGCGGTGGACATCGGCGCTCCTGTCGGCGGGGGCTCGTGCCCGGCGGCCTTGCTCGCCCGGCACCTGCAAGAACACCGGCCCCGTCACGGTGTGTTCCCGGCAAGCCCGCGACGTCGGCGGCGACGGCGCGGCCGCCGGACCGCCGTAGCATGCGCCCATGGAAGGCCACCACCCTGCGGTCGAGCAGTACCTCGAGACGATCCTGGAGCTCGAAGAGGCCGGCATCGTGCCGATGCGTGCGCGCATCGTGGAGCGGCTGGGGGTGTCGGCGCCCGCGGTCAGCGAGACCGTGAAGCGGCTCGAGCGCGAGGGCTACGTCACGCTCGACGGCGACCGCGTGCTGCACCTGACGCCTGCGGGGCGCACCTACGCCACGTCGATGCTGCGCAAGCACCGCCTGGCCGAGGTGCTGCTGGTCGACATCCTGAAGGTGCCCTGGCCGCAGGTCCACGAGGAGGCGTGCCGCCTGGAGCACGCCATCAGCGACACGCTGGAGAAGCACATCTCCCTGCTGCTCGACGATCCCGGCCACTGCCCGCACGGCAGCCCCATCCCGGGCTCGGCGAACATCATCGACACCGGGCCGCTGCGCACGCTGGCCTCGGTGCCGGTCGGTGGTTCGTGCACCGTGCGCCGCATCGACGAGCACCTGCAGACGCTGGTGCGACGGATGGAAGAGCTCGAGGACGCACGCCTGCTGCCGGGCCAGACGGTCGTGGTGGGCGAGCCGGCGGGCGGACAGGTGATCCTGCGGGTCGGCGGGGTCGACGTCCGGGTCGACGCCGACGTCGCCTCCGAGGTCTACGTCAGCGTCTGAGCGTCGGCAGGACGGCCGCGGTCAGCCACTCGGCGACGACCGCCCGGACCTCGGCGGCCACCTGCCCGCTCGTCCGCCCGTCCAGGCGACGGACGGCGAAACCGTGGTCGGCACCTGCGACGACGTGCACGGTGCGTCCCGACGCGTCTGCCGGCACGCCGAAACCGTCGCGGGAGCCCTGCACCACCAGCACCGGCACCGCCGGCAGCAGCAGCTCCGGAGCCCTGGTTCGCCGCGAGCCGGTCGGCGGGACCAGCGGGAAGGCGAGGGCGAGCACCGCGCCCGCACCGGCGGTCGCGGCCGTCCGGCACGCCACCCGCGCGCCGGCGCTGCGGCCTCCGAGGACCAGCGGCCGTCCGGCGACGGTCTGCTCCAGCACCGACAGCCAGGCGGCGTCGAGCCGCGCGGGAGCCTCGGCGACCCGTCGCCCCGCGACCCGCCACGGCTGCTCGACCAGCAGCACGGCCAGCCCGGCGTCCTGCGCGCCGGCGGCCGCCGCCTGCACGTCGACCGCCGCGGTGCCGCCGCCGGCGCCGTGACCCAGGGCCAGCACCGGTACGTCGCGGGGGCCGTACAGGTGGGCCCGGGCCGTTCCGGACGGGGTCGGGACGTCCACGAATCCGGACGCATCGGTCACGTCGGAGAGGGTACGGCCGCCCCATGCCCTCGAAGCAGGTCCTGGCGGACACCGCCGACCTCGGTTCGCCCGTCCCCGCCGCGTCGTCGGCGTACTGGACGTTCTACGCCGCGGTCGCCGCCGCGCAGCTGGCGGCCTGGTTGCCGGACGAGCCGCGCCTGGTGCTGGACCTCTCGGGCGACGCCGGGTTTCTGGGACAGCTCGTCGCCGGCGGTCACGAGGTCGTGTCGGTCTGCGTCGACGGTCGGGAGCCTCGGGTGCCCGGCGGCCCCGGCCAGGCCCTGCCGGTCGCGGCCGACCTGCACGATCTGCGCTGGCTGCGCCCGGCCTCGATCGATCTCGTCGTCGCGGAGTCCCGCGCGCTGTCGTCCTGCCTGGCCATCGAGCTGACGCTGGAGCAGCTGGCCGGGACGCTGCGACCCGGTGGGCGCCTGCTCCTCACCGTCGACTCCCTGCAGCTTGGACTCGCGCGGCTCGCCGAGCAGGGCCGCTGGGCCGAGCTGGCGAACATCCAGAACTCCGACGTCGTCCTCATCCCGGGCGCGGACGGCTCCCTCACCAGGTGCTTCCTGCCCGAAGAGCTGACCGAGCTGCTCGCCGGCGCCGGGCTGGAGGTCGACTGGGTCCGACCCCGGTCGGTGCTCACCCCGGCGACCGTCGAGCGCGCGCTCGCGCAGCCGGGCGACCACGGTCTGCGCTCGCTGGTGCGGACCGAGTGCACCCTGTCGGTCGAGCGGGAAGGCACGTCCGGGCTCTATCTGGTGGCCAGCGCCCGCAAGCCCGCCTAGCAGCGTCTCAGCGCGCCTCGGCCTTCTCCTGGTCGGCGAGGCAGCGGGCTGCCTCGGGGCGTACCTCGAGGCGGGCCGCGGCGATCTGCTCGCCGCAGTCGACGCACGTCCCGTAGGTGCCGTCGTCGAGCCGCGCCAGCGCCGCGACGACCTGCTCGCGCTGCTCGGCGGAGTTGTCCAGGATCGCGGCCTGCTGGTCGGCGTCGGTGATCTCCCCCGCGGTGTCGGCGGGGTGCTGGTCGGCGTGGCTGAGCTCGCTGGACTCGCCCGCTCCCTCTCGCTCGAGGATCGCCGTCGCGGCATCGATCTCGCGGAGCATCTGCTCGAGCTGCTGGCGGGCGTCCTGCGTGTCCACGGGGGTGCTCCTGTGCTCGTCGCGGCCGCCCCGAGCGGGGTGGACGTCCTGTCTGGCGTACCCCTGTTCGCTCCGTGCTCACACGCGTAGACCTGCCCGCACCTAGCGTGAGGGGGTGCGCAGAGCCGGAGCCGCCGTGGCCGTGCTGGCGCAGGTGCTGGCGGTCGGGCTGCTGACCGCCGGGCCCGCGTCGGCGCTGGACCTGCCGACCCCGGCGGGGCAGCGCGAGAGCGACCGCGTCCTGCTGCAGCAGGTCGGCGCCCGTCCCGACCGGATCCTGACCTCTCGCGTGCCCGGACCGGTCGTGAACGACGAGGTCGTGCTGGTCGACCTCGACGGCGCCGGCGCGCCCGCCCGGGTGCGGCTGGAGCAGCGGCTGACGCTGACCGGCACCGGCGACTACCAGGTGCGCGAGCGCGGACCCGGCCCGCTCGGCGGAACCGCTCTCGGACCTCCCGCCCCCCGTGACGAAGTTCGGCGCGGTCGTTTGGCAGGGCTTCTCCCCCGGCCGGCGCGAGCTGGCCGCCCGGCTGACGCTGGACGCGGCGCTGGAGGCCGCGCGCCTGCCGCTGCGGGTCCAGATCGACGGCGGGCCGGTGCAGCCCGGCGCCACGGTCGCGCCCGGCACGGTCCGCGCTGCGCCTGACCAACACCACCGCCCAGCCGGCGACGCTGCCCACCGCGGCCGACGCCGACGCCGCGGCGCTGGCCGCGGGGCTGGACGCCGCCCGGGAGGCCGCCGTCGCAGGTACCGGCCGGCTGCCGGTGGCCGGCGGGCTGCTGCCTGCCTCGGTGCCGACGACGGGAGACGCCCGCGTGAGCGCCGTCGTCGGCGTGCCGCTCCGTCTCGGTGGCACCCTGGGTGCGCCAACGTCCCGCCCGCAGCCCGTGCGCGTGGCCGGGCCGGGCACGACCCCGACCCCGGACGGTGCCCGGGTCGACGGCACGCTCGCGCCGGGGCAGAGCATCGAGCTGACGGTCACGCTCGCGACGGCGAGCCGGCTGGACCTGGACCTGACGGTCACCCCGGTGCTGGACCCGCGGACGCTGGTGCCGCCCGGTGGCGCAGCCACCTGGGCGGCGTGGGCGGCTGGCCGGCCGGCCGCCACCGCCCGGCGCAGCGCGCTGGACCTGCTCGTGCAGACGGCCGCCACCGGCGCCCGCGCGTCGTCGTACGCGCCGTACCTGGGCGCCGACCTGCCCGGCACCGGGGCCACGTCCTTCCGCTACGCCTTCGCGACGGCCCCGATCATGGCTCCGGAGGTCGCCGCGCTCGCGGCGCGACCGGCGGCGATCGTCGTCACCGGGATCGCCCTGCTGCTGGTGCTGGCCGGCGGCGCGGGCCTGTGGCGCCTCAGCTGACGCTCAGAACAGCACCGGCGGGTCGATCGGATGGATCGGCTCGGCCAGCTCAGGACCGTTGTTGCGCACGTTGCCGACCGCGGCGGCCACCGGCCAGGCGTCGAGCACCCCATTGACCGCCGGTACCAGCAGGCCCTCGCCCGGGTCCTCGCGGTCGGCGTCGAGCCAACGTCCCCAGTCGGCCTGCGGCACCAGCAGCGGCGTGCGGTCATGGACGTGGCCGAGCTCGTCGGCGGCAGCGGTGGTCAGGACGGTGCAGGTCCAGAGCCGCTCGTCGCTGCCCGCGGGCGCCCACACCTCATAGAGCCCGGCCATCGCCAGCGGTGAACCGTCCTGGCTGGTCAGGAACCACGGCTGCTTGCGTCCGTCGAGCACCTGCCACTCGTAGTAGCCGTCGGCCGGCAGCAGGCACCGTCGGCGGCGGTAGGCGGCCCGGAAGGCGGGCTTGTCCGTCACGCTCTCGCGACGGGCGTTGATCAGCCGGGCCGCGCCCTTGGTGTCCTTGGCCCACGACGGCACCAGGCCCCAGCGCAGCACCCGCAGCACCCGCCGGCCGTCGCGTTCCAGCACCGCGTGGACCGGGTCGGTCGGGGCGACGTTCCAGGACGGCGGCAGGGGTGTCTCCTGCGGCTCGTCGTCGTCGGCGTCGAACCAGGACGCGAGGTCGTGGGCTCCCCTGCTGCTGGCGTAGCGACCGCACATGGGTGCAGTCTGGCCCTACTGCGGCACGGGCGGCAGGTCCACCGACAGGATGTCGTCCTGCACCGGCGCGAAGCGGAAGCCGTCGAACCGCCCGAAGTACATGTCGTCGGGGCTCACGCCCTCGCGGTCGGTCGGACCGTAGCCGCGCTCGTCGCCGTTGGCGCCGGTGATGACGGTGGAGTCCAGCGCGGTGAGCAGCGGCGCGCCGGTCCGGAGGGCGGCGGCCGACAGCTTGACGGCGTCGTAGGAGTAGGTGGACCAGTCCGGTGGCTGCACGACCGGGCGGCCGCCCGCCTGCACGCCGACCTCGTCCACGCCGAACTTCTTCTCATAGGCGGCGCGGTAGGCCTCGAACGGCTCCGGACCGGTCTCGCTGGTGATGCGGAAGCTCACGAAGGTCAGCCCGTCCAGCCACTCGGGACGGTCCGCGAGCCGTTGCCGCACGAGCGGGTCCTCCCCGGTGGGGCCGGTGTAGACCGGGACGTCCCAGCCGGCGCCTCGTGCCGCCCGCACGACGGCGACGACGCCGGCCGCACCGGCCCAGACGATGAGCGCCTGCGCGCCGGCCCGCCTGGCCGCGAGCACCTGGGTGGCGACGTCGCCTCCGCCGTCGGGCAGCGTCGCCCGGGAGGCCAGCGTCACCTTGTTGCGCGCCAGGGCCTGCTCGGTGGCGGTGACGCCGTCCCGGCCGTAGGACGTCGTGTCACCGAGCAGCGCGACGGAGCCGACCTGCTCGCTGACGTAGTCGGCCAGCCGGCGGCTCATCGGCGCGTTCGCCGGTGCGAGGCGGAACAGGGTCGGACGCTGCTCCGGGTCGACGATCGCGTCGCCACCCTCGAAGACGACGAACACCGGCAGCTCCGCGGGCTCGCTGACCGCCGCGACGGCCACCGCCCCCACGCCGTCGGTGATCAGGGCGACGGCGCCCCGCGAAACGGCGTCGCGGGCGTTGGCGACGGCGCGCTGCGGCGAGCCTGCGTTGTCGAGCACGTCGATGCGTACCGGGCGACCGTCGATGCCGCCGGCGTCGTTCAGCTCGTCGGCGGCCAGCACCGCGCCGCGCTGGACGAAGGCGCCGATCCACGGCGAGGACGTCAGCGGCGCCGAGACGACGAAGACCACGGCGTCCCCGATCGGGACGGCGCCGGTGGCCCCACCGGTGTCCCTGCCGGTGCCTCCGCCGGTGCAGCCGGCCAGCAGGCTCGCGGTCAGCAGCGCGGGAAGCAGGTGGCGTCGGCTCACGGGACGGTCTCCGGCAGGGTCGGGGTGGCGGGGCTGCCCAGGTAGGCGGGGCTGCCCAGGTAGGCGGGGCTGCCCAGGTAGGCGGGGCTGCCCAGGTAGGCGCGGCGGACGGCGGGATCGGCCTGGACAGCCTGCGGGCTGCCGACGGCGAGCACGCACCCGTCGGCGAGCACGGTGACCCGGTCGGCGACCGCGGCGACCAGGCGCATGTCGTGCTCGACGAGCACGACGGCGCCGCCGTTCCCCGCCAGCGCTCGGACGACGGCAGCGAGCCGGGTCCGTTCGCTCGCCGTCATGCCGGCCGCCGGTTCGTCCAGCAGCAGGACCGAGGCGCCGGTGGCGACGGCGCGCGCGATCTGCAGCAGCCGCTGCTCGCCGACGGTGAGCGCGCCGCAGGCGCGTCCGTCGACGTCCAGGCCGGTGCGACGAAGGGCCGCCGCCGTCAGGCTCCGGCGGCGTCGCTCGGCCAGCTGGGACGACGGCGTCGCGAGCAGGTGCCGGACCACCGCGCCGGTCGCGGTCGACCCGCCGCGCACCCCGGCGGCGACCTGGCGCGTCGGGTCCAGGTCGGGCAGCACGGTGGCCTGCGGCGTGCGGGCCACCCCGGCCAGCACCCGGGCCCGGGTTCCGGTCGCGACGACGTCGCCCGCCACCTCGACGGTGCCGCTGTCCGGGGTGCGGTCCCCGGCGAGCACGGCCAGGAGCGTCGACTTCCCGGAACCGTTGGCGCCGACGAGAGCGTGCACGCGGCCGGCGCGGACGCGCAGACCGACCCCGTCCAGCGCCTGCACCGCCCCGAACGACACCCGGACGTCCCGCGCCTCCAGCAGGACGGGTGCCCAGGCGGGGCGCCCGGGCGCCGGCGCGAGGACCACGGGATCAGCCGGCGACGACAAGGATGACGACGTCGACGACGACGACCGAACCTGCCGCAGGCGTCGGGTGATCGGCCCGCGCAGCGCGAGCACGAGGACGAGCAGCGCCGCCGTCAGCACGCCGCGCGACCGTTCGGGCGGGAGCGTGGCGGCCGCGGCCAGCGCGTCGGCCACCGGCACCAGGGCGGCGAGCACGGCCACGCCCAGCAGCGGGCCCCACCACCGCGCGGTCCCGGCCAGCAGCACCGCGACGAACAGCTGCAGCGACAGCACCGGGGCGACGTCCGCGGCGGCGACCAGACCGAGCAGGACGGTGGTTCCCGCACCGGACAGCCCACCGAGCGTCGCGGTGACGGTGAGCACCGCGCGACGGCGGGCCGCCACCGGCAGGCCCAGCGACGCCGCCAGCGCCGGGTCCGCGCGCAGCACCGCGAGATCCAGCCCGCCGGGCCCCCGGTCCAGGCGGTGCAGCCCGGCCAGACCGAGCCCGCAGACCAGTCCGGCGAGCACCACGTGCACCGTCGGGGTGAGGGCGAGGTCGAGGCCGAGCACCGGTGAGACCAGGTGCGCCGGGGAGGGGCGCACCAGCCCCTGCGCGCCGCCGAAAGCCTGGGGGAACGCCGCCAGGGTGCGCGCGACCAGCCAGGCGAGCGCCCAGGTGGCCAGCGCGAGCCAGGCCCCTTCCAGCCGCGATCCGCCGAGCGCGACGAGGTGCCCGAGCACGCCCGCGAGCACGACCGCCAGCACGCAGGCGACCCCGAGCGGCAGGCCCGCCCCGCCGGGCCCGAGCAGCGCCGTCCCGAAGCCCCCGACCGCGACGAACGCCCCCTGGCCGAGCACGGGCAGCCCCGCGTAGGAGACGGACACGGCGAGCCCGATGGCGGCCACCAGCAGCCACAGCACCTGCGCCAGCTCGATCACGCCGCGCCCCGCAGCGCGACGGCGCGTCCTGCCCCTTGCGGCCGCAGCGCCAGCACCAGGACCAGCACCGCGAGCGGGACGACGTCGGTCCAGGCTGCTCCGGCCACGCTCACGACGACGGCCTGCACCACCCCCAGCGCCAGGCCGCCGACGAGCGCCCCGCGCGCGGAACCCAGCCCGCCGAGCAGCGCTGCCGCGATCGCCGACAGCCCCAGCACGACGCCGTCGTCGACCGACAGGCTGGTGCGGCCGGGGGCGTCGAGCAGGGCCGCCACCGCAGCCAGCAACCCGGCCAGGGCGAAGACCTGCAGCACGACCCGGCGGGCCGGCACGCCGCACAGCGCCGCCGCTTCCGGATCGTCCGCGACGGCGCGCAGCGACCGTCCGAACGCCGAGCGCGCGAGCAGCAGGTCGATGGCCAGACCCGTGAGCAGCGCGAGCACGAGCACCGCCGGCACCCGCGCAGGCAGCACCTGACCGCCCGGCAGGGTCAGCAGGCCCGACGGCGTCAACGCCGACAGCCGCAGCGGGTCCGGCACCGCGTAGCCCTGCTGGGTCAGCACCAGGCCCAGCTCTCGCGCAGCAGCAGGCCGGCCGCCACCCCGCCGGCGAGCCAGCCGAGGGGGTCGCCGGTGCGTCCGCGTCCGACGTCGGGCAGGGACGGCAGGACGACGAGCCGCGCGAGCAGCAGCGACAGCAGCACGCCGGCGGCCAGCACGACGAGCACGAGCAGCACCGACGGTCCGGGCGCCAGGACGGCGGCGACCGGAGTCGTCCCGACGACGGCGAGCAGCCCGACGAACACCGCGGCCACGACGAGGTCGCCGTGCGCGAGGTGCAGCACGCGCACCGTGCCCGCCACCAGCGTGAAGCCCAGGGCGACCAGGCCCAGCACCGCGCCGGCGGAGAGTCCGGACAGCACCGCCTGCAGCAGGACGCCGGGGTCCGGGAGCCCGGAGGTGACAGCGAGCACGCGCGCTCAGCCGAACGGCAGCGGCGACGTGCTCGGCCGGACCGGCAGCAGGGGGGGTCCCCCGGCCGGGACCGTCTGGCGCGTGACGGCGACCAGCCAGTCGGTACGGCAGGGTTCCGGCGCGATCATGCGCAGGATGCCCCGCACGTCGCCCTTCACGAACGGGGCGTCGGCCTCGGTGGCCTCGGCGTCACCCCGACCGAGCGTGAAGCCGGCCGCGGGCAGCGCATCGATGAGGAACAGGATCGACTCACGCAGGCTGGTGGTGGTCGTGAACTTGACGATGGTGAGCCCGTCGGGGCTGTCGGTCACGACGCCGTCGGTGGCGGAGGGCGGCTTGGGCAGGTCGGCCGGGATCGCGGTCGGCCACTGCAGCGCGGTCGGCCCGCCAGGGCACGGCGCGAGCGACGGCGCGGCGGGAGCCGAGGTGGGCGCCACGACCGGGACCGGCGAGCTCGCGACGCTCACCGGGTTGCCACCGCCGCCGCAGCCGGCGAGCACACCAGCCAGCACGAGCGCCAGCACCGGCGCGAGCAGGCGGCGCGGAGCGGGAGGCACCTGGTCAGCCTAGGTCGCGACGGTCCGGCGCGCGTGCCGGCGCGGTGGGCCGGCCGCTAGGGTGCGGCGATGCCGACGCCCGACGGACCGTCCGGCGTGCCGCCCGTCGCGCCCCGCCTGCTGCACGTCGCGCAGCCGACGACGGCAGGGGTGGCGCGGTGCGTCGTCGACCTCGCCGCCGCGCAGCACCGGGCCGGGCTCGACGTCGCCGTCGCCTGCCCCCCGGGCGGCATGCTGGGCGAGGAGCTGCGCGCGGCGGGCGTGCGCGTCCTGGACTGGCCCGCCGGACGTTCGCCGGGGCCGGGGGTGCCCGCCGAGATCCGCCGGCTGGGCAGCGCTGGTCCGTCGCGACCGTCCCCGACGTCGTGCACCTGCACTCGGCGAAGGCGGGGCTGGCCGGGCGGCTGCTGCTGCGGGGACGGGTGCCGACGGTCTTCCAGCCGCACGCCTGGTCTTTCGAGGCGGTCACCGGACCGGTGCACGCCGCGACCCTGGGCTGGGAGCGGGCCGCCGCCCGGTGGACGTCGCTGCTGGTCTGCGTGAGCGCCGCCGAACGTCAGACCGGCCTGGACCAGGGCATCAGGGCGGCAGCGGTCGTCGTCCCCAACGGAGTCGACCTGACCCGCCTCACCCCGGCGGGCCGGCCGGAACGGGCCGCCGCCCGGGCCGCGCTGGGGCTGGACCCGGAGGCACCCACCGCGGTCTGCGTCGGGCGGCTGGCCCGGCAGAAGGGCCAGGACGTGCTGCTGCAGGCCTGGCCGCGGGTACGGGCCGGCGTGCCGGACGCGACGCTGGTCCTGATCGGCGACGGCCCCGACCGCGCCGCGCTCGAGCGCTCGCTGCCCGCCGGGGTGTCGCTGGTGGGCGACAGCGACGACGTGGCCTCCTGGCTCGCCGCAGCCGACGTCGTCGTCGTGCCGTCGCGGTGGGAGGGCATGGCGCTGGTGCCTCTGGAGGCGATGGCCCGGGCCCGGTCGGTCGTCGCCAGCGACGTCACCGGCGTGCGTGAGTCCGTCCCGACGACCGCGGGGGCGATCGTGCCGCCCGGGGACGCGGGCAGTCTGGCCGCCGCCGTGCTGGAGCGGCTCGACGGGACCGTCGAGGCGGACGCGGAGGGCCGTCGGGGCCGCGCGAACGTCGAGTCCGGGCACGATCTGGCCCTGACGACCGCCCGCATCACCGCGGCCGCGCTGGACCTGCTGGCTCCCGACCGGGTCCTGCCCGCCGGCTGACCGACCGGCCGCGGTCACGAACGACGCCGGCGCAGGCCCTCCCGGGCGACGTGACCGGCCCACGCCAGCGCCGGGACCGGATCGCGGCGCGACCAGGTCGCATGGGTGGCGCCGGCGGCGTAGCCGACGGTCTCGCGCAGGTCGTGCAGCAGGCCGCCCCGCCGCTCGGTCCGGGCGCGGAGCACGTCCGCGTGCAGCGCCTGGAAGCGGACGCCCGGGCGGCCCAGCACCTGGTCCGGGACCGGTTGTCCGAGCGCGAGGCGGGCCCAGGTGGCCGGCAGGTCCGCCCCGGCCGCCACGGCCAGCGCCAGCGAGCCGTAGAACCTGCCGTTGAGGTCGATCAGGTGCGGGCGCCCGCCCGGGGGACGCAGATACTGCAGGTTGGCCAACCCGGTCCAGCCGAGGTCGGCCAGCAGCGCCTCCGCGCCCGCCAGAAGCTCGGGGTCGACGGCGTCCGTGCACGCGCGGCTGCTGGTGCGGGCCAGCGACGAGCGCAGCGTGTGCTGCTGGCTCACGGCCCGGGCACGCCCGGTCGCGTCGACCACCAGGCTCAGGGCCAGCTGCTCCCCTGCGATCGGTTCCTGCAGCAGCGCGGAGCCGAGCTGGTCGACCAGCGCGTGGGCCTGGTCCTGGCTCGGTCGGACAGCCGCCTCGTGATGGCGGGACGAGGAGGCCCGGGCGTCGGTCGCCGGGTCCCAGTGCAGCCGCGCCTTGACGACCACCGGCCCGGTCCAGGCCGCCAGCGCGGCCGCATCGGCCGGCACGGTGCGCGGCACGGCGACGCCGACGCGTTCGGCAGCCTGCGTGAGGGTCAGCTTGTCGACCGCGCGCACGACCGCGTCGTGCGGTGCGTGCGGCAGCAGTGCGCCGAGCTCCTCGCGACGGGCCGACAGCGCCAGCAGCTCGATGTCGTCGGCCCCGAACACCAGGTCGTACCGTCCCTGCCGGACGACCGCGGCGACGTCGGCGGTGAAGGCGTCGAGGTCGTCCTCCGGCAGTCCGACGCGATGCCACGCGCTGACGTCGCGCGACCGGCTGACCCGGGGGTTGCGGACCGCGCTGGCCGTCCCGACGCGCAGCCCGGCGGCCGCCAACGAGCGTACGGCGGCCAGCACGTACGGAGAGTGCCCGTCCTCGACGATCAGGGCGGCGCTCACGAGGCTTCCCCGCCGGCCGCTGCGCCCGGCGCTCCTGCTGGCACGCGAGCCGGCAGGCGCCGGCGCAGCTCACCGGCCCGCCTGCGCAACGCAGCGCTGCGGTGCCCGGCGGTCACTGCGAGCTGCCCGCGACGGTCCAGCGGGACCAGGACGGTCCCCAGCCGGGCGCGGTCCGGGTAGAGGTGACCCGACACGCTGTCGTCGGTCTCGCCACCGGAGTCGATGTGCTGCAGGCGGTGGTCATGGTGGAACGTGTCGACCATGGCGAGCTCGACCTGAAGGCCGGGCGAGTAGGAGCGCCACGTCTCGTCGTAGGCGATCTTGAAGTGGAAGATGGTCTGACCGGCCCGGACGTTGCTCTGGGTGGCCGCGCTGCCGGCGGGCCCCTGCAGGCTCCAGAGCTCGAGCCGTCCGGCCGCCGCGAACGCCCGGCACCAGCGCCGGAACAGCTCCGCATCGTCGTCGCGGCAGGCCATCGCCGTACCCGCACGGCCCTTCCACCCGGCGCGCTCCTGCGCGAGCAGCAGCTCGATCCCGACGTCGAGCCGGTCTCCCGGACCGTCGCTGGCATGGTCGACCAGCTCGAGCTCTCCCCCCAGCCCCTCGGCCAGCCGTCGTTCCTGCCGGCGCAGGGTCTTGCGGTGCCGACTGCTCACGCGCCCGTCGAGGTAGTCGGGCGCCGGTCGACGGTTCAGCACCGGCCGCTCGAAGGCCCGGCTGGTCTGCGTCTTCAACCCGTGCGTCGACAGCGTCCGCTCCAGGGCGGCGACGACCGGACCGTCCAGCGCGCAGTGGTCCAGCGACAGCCATCGGACGCCCAGGTCGCCCTCGAGCACCGCCGACCAGACGTGCGGGAGGCCTTCGGCGCGCGCCAGCGGCGTCCCGAGGAAGGAGTAGGGGTGGTCCCAGCCCTGCAGCGTCTTGAGCGGGATCCCGAGCCGGCCCCGACGACGCAGCACGGGCAGGGCCAGCTGCCACTGCGCGTCGTCCTCGACGACCAGCAGGAGCACGTCGGCGCCTCCTGGCAGCAGCTCCAGGGCAGGCTGGACGGCGAGCGGCTCGAAGAACGGGTTCGGTTCGACCGCGGCGGCCGCGAGGCTCTGCCAGCGGCCGACCTGGTCCGCATCCAGCCGGCCGGCCGGCAGCAGCCGAGCCCTCATCGGGCCCATTGCCGCTGGAGCCGCTCGCAGACCGCGACCGCCGACCGGCGATCCAGCAGCAGGACCACGGCGGCGTAGCCCGCCACGGCAGCGAGGGCCTGCGGCACCGCGCTGGCCAGGTGCACGGTCTGGCCCCCCACCGGCGACCAGGACGCCAGGATCGCGACGGCGGTCATGACACCGGCGCCCGCCAGCGGCACGGGCAGCAGCGCGAGCAGCTTCCCGACCGGGAGGTCCAGCTGGCGACGCAGCAGCTCCCAGCCGAGCAGGGCCACGACGAGGGCGATCCCGGCGCGGGCAGCAGCGACGACCGTCACCCCCTTCGGGGCGAGCACGAGCAGCAGGACCACCAGCAGCCCGAGGTGGCAGGCCGAGGTGAGCAGGGCGCGGTCCGGTCGGCCCACCGCCTTCAGCCCCGCCTCGGCCATCGACGCCACGCTCGCCGCTAGGACGTAGAAGCCCAGGCCGCGCAGCACCGGCACCGCGGGCAGCCAGCTGTCGCCCAGCACCGTCACGACCGGCGCGAACACGACGAGACCGGTCGCCATCGGGGTCACGAGCAGCAGCAGCGTGCGGGTGTACCCGAGCAGCACCTCAGAGCGACGCAGGCCCTCCAGCCGGCAGGCCAGGGCGAACATCGTGCTCGCGAGCACGGTGGTGACCAGGGCGTACGGCAGGAAGGCGATGCGGAAGCCCAGCGTGTACACCCCCAGCGCCGAGGCGCCGAGCACGCGCCCCACGATGAGGTAGTCGACGTTCTTCTGGGCGATGGTGAACATCGCCAGCCCGAACAGGTGCCGACCGTAGGGCAGCATCTCGCGCAGCACGTCGCCGTGCCAGCGCGGACGCACCCGCGGCCCGACCGCCCAGGCGAGCACGACCAGGGCGACCCCCTGGGTGACCTGGCCCAGCACCATCGCCGCCAGTCCCAGCGACGTACCGAAGAGCAGGACGACGGTGACGGCGCCTCCGAGCACCACCGAAGAAAGCTGCACCTGAGCCCGCCGGTGCAGGTCCATCGAGCGGGTGCGCAGCGCCTGCGGGACCAGGGCCGCCGCGTAGCAGACCAGCAGCAGGCCCGAGACGGCGATCACCGGCGTGGCCCGCGGCTCGTCGAAGAACCGGGCGATCAGGGGGGCGGTCAGCACCACCACGGTCGCGAGCACGCCGCTCGCCGAGAGCCACACGAGCAGCGCGGCCTCGGCGGCCTGCTTGGTCCGGCCCCGGTAGTAGACGAGCACGTCCCACAGGCCGACGTCCTGCAGGGTGTTGCCGACGACGAAGACCAGCTGGCCGATCGCGAGCACACCCAGGTCCGACGGGCGCAGCACGGCCGCCAGCACCAGGGTGACGGCCGACGCCACCACGTTGGAGACCAGCGCCCCGACGCCGACCCAGCGGGCACCGCGCGCTGCGCGGGCCTCCAGGTCATCAGGTGGCGTCTGATCGCTCGCGGGGTCAGAGCTGGACCGCCGCTGCACCACAGCACATACCCTGCCACACACGCCCTGGGAGGAAGGACGTCATGGCCGCTTCCGGCACGACCCGGATCCTTCGGGGGCCGACCGCGTTGTCGCAGGTCGGCCCGGCCTTCGACGCGCTCTGCACCCGGGTCGACGCTCCCGTCACGTCCCGCCGGCCCTGGCTGCAGGCGTGGATCGACAGCTACGGCGACCACGACCCCTGGGTCGCCTGCGTCGAGCGCGACGCCGAGCTCGTCGCCTGCGCGCCGCTCGCGCTGCGACGGCGGCCCGGCGGGCTCGTGCAGGTCGTGGGGCTGGGCCACGGACCCACCGACGACCTGCGGCTGCCGGCGGTCGACGACGACGCCGCCGACCGGCTCGCTGACCTCGTCGTCACGAGCCTGCCCCGACGTTGGGCCCTGCGCGTGGAACAGGTCGACCCCGACGATCGCGTGGTCCGGCTGCTCCAGCAACGGCTCGGGCGGGCTCGGCTGGAGCCGGGCGAGGGGCTACCGACCGTCCGGTTCACCGGTCGCGAACCGCAGGACTACCTCAGCCGCAACACCCGCAAGGCGCTGGCGAAGATCCGCAACAAGATGGCGGCAGCGGGTCTGGAGCCGGACCTGGCCTGGACCTCGGACGCCGACGCGATCACGGCGCTGCTGCCCGAGCTGCAACGGGTCCACCGGGCCCGGGACGAGCAGCTGGGCCGCCGTAGCGACCATGACGACCCGCGGGCCGCGGCCTTCTTCTGCGAGACCATCCTGCGGCACGCCGAGCGCGGCGAGGTCGAGCTGCTGACCCTGCGGCTGTCCGGAGACCTGGCCGCGTACCTGTGCGCGCTGTCGGACGGTCGGGCGCTGCGCAGCTGGGACAACCGGTTGGCACCGCAGTGGGCGGACTTCAGCGCCGGACGGGTCGCGAACACCGAGGCCCTGGTGCACGTGGCCACCTCTGACCGCTGGGACGAGCTGGACTGGATGCAGGGCGAGGAGCCCTACAAGCTGCAGAGCGCCACCGCGGTGCTCCCGCGGTCCAACCTGCTCGCCTTCAGCAGCCCTGCCGTGGCCCGCGGCCACGAGCTCGTCGAGCGTGCGCGGGCAGCCAAGCGGGGCTCGACGGCGCTGACCCGTGCCTGGTGGATCCTGTCCGACCTGCGTCGAGGTCGACGCCCCGACGAGTCGGAGCCGGTGCGATGACGTCCTTGCGAGCGCCGGTGGTCGGCCGCGCACGAGTCCCCCGCGGCGCCGTCGTCGCCCTCTCCGGCCTGGACGGGGCCGGCAAGTCGACCCAGGGTGAGGCCCTGGTCCAGGCGCTGAACGCCCGCGGCTTCGACGCCGTCGTGTGCTGGCAGCGCCTCAGCTACGACGACGGTCTGAAGCGGCTGACGGCCCCGATCCGGTTCCTGCTGCGACTGGCGCTGCGGCTGCGCCCCTCGATCGTGCCGCCTGCCGAGGACAGCCTGGCGGGGGGCGGGGTCCTGCCGGAGTTCGCGGTGCTGCCCGAGCATGCAGCCGCCCGGCGGCTGCGGGAGCGGATGCCCCGCGTCAGCGCCCTCTGGGTCACCCTGGTGGCGCTCTCGCACGCCGTGTCGGTGCGCCGGGAGACGCTGCGCGAGGTCCGGCAGGGACGCATCGTCGTCCGGGACCGCTACCTGCTCGACAGTCTCGTCCACCTGCAGGACAGGTACGCCCGGGTCGGTGACGTCGACCGCCAGGCAGCGCTGCTCCGGCGGCTCACGCCCAGCCCGGTGTGCGCGCTGTATCTCGACGTCAGCGCGCAGGAGGCCTACCGGCGTACGCCGGAGGAGTACACGGTCGACCGGCTCGCGGCGCACCGGACCGCCTACCTGGAGCAGGCCGCCCGGCTGGGGGTGCTGGTCGTCGACGCCGAGCGCCCGGTGGACGTGATCGCTGCGCAGGTCCTGGCCGCCGTGGACGCCGCCCTGGTCGCCGCCGAGGTCAGACCAGGTCGTTGAGCGCGTCTGCCAGGACCGACAGCTCGACCGGATAGGGATGATCGACCCGAAAGGTGTCGACGCCGGTGAACGCGGCGTGCAGCAGCCGCCGCTCGACGTCGGCGATCTGGTCCAGGCGCAGGTTCTGGGCGGCCGGTTCGGCATAGCGGTAGCGGGTCCAGGCGTCGGTGAGGTCGCGACGCTCGTACTGCAGCGAGGCCACCATCCGCTCGGCGACCAGGCCCGGGTCCAGCCGCTCGGACGTCGTGCTGCGGGCCGAGCTGCTCTCCATCAGCACCAGCCGGTCGAGCGGGGCGCTGGGCTGCCGGTCGGCGACCGGGAAGACGTCCTGCGGTCGGGCATAGACGCCGTGCTGCTCCCGGAGCGCCGGCGCGGCGGCCGCCAGCAGCCGGTAAGGAGGGAGTCGGCGCCGTCGACCGCCCGCGTCGGCGTGCAGGCGCAGCGCCCGCCCGACGGCGTTCAGCCGCAGCCGCTGCTTGCGCGTGAGCCCGGCCAGCACGTCCGGACGCTGACGCAGCTGCCAGTCCCACAACCGCAGCGGATGCGCCGTCCCGTGCGCCTGACCGCCGGCCAGGTAGACCCACTCGTCGCCGACGAAACGTGCGCCGCGCGCGGTGACCCCGAGGACCGTCTCGGTCTTGCCGCCCTTCGACCAGCCGGTGACCACCCAGCCCAGGTCCTGCCAGACGAAGGCGGCGCCGTGCAGCGGCAGCAGCCCCCGCTGTGCCGCGGTGAGGTTCAGCACCTCGATCAGCAGCGGCACCGAGGGCGACCCGCGCTCGACCAGCAGCTCGCAGCGCCCCCCGACCTCGGTGAGCGGCACCAGCGTGCGACCCGGTGGCCGGTTGCCCGTCGGCTGGACCAGGTAGCCCGCAGCGCAGGCGCCACCCTCGACGCCGAGCATGCGCACCGGCCCGGTGCGCAGGTCCTCGACGAACCGCACGGTGACGTCGGGCTCGCCGGAGCCGCCGAGGGCCAGCCCGGTGTCCCCCACCACCCCCGTCACGTCGGACTCGGTCGGGTCGACGAGCAGCACCTGAACCACTCCCTGCAGGTGCAGCCGGACCTCGTTCACAGCACGTCCCGCCGGGCGAGGGCCACCCAGCCCGCGATCACCAGCAGGGTCGTCGCACCGCCTGCGCCGGCGCCCGCAGCCAGGGCCACCGGCCAGGACGTGACATCGCTCGGCCCCAGGGCCGAGCGTGGCGGCGTCGGGGCCGTCGACGGCACCGACGCCTGCGTCGTGGGCGCCGCGAGGGGCGCCGGGGACGGTGCTGCCCGCGACGGCGGCACGGGGTCGGGGACGGGCGAGGCGGAAGGGGCGGCAGAAGGGCCGGTAGAAGGGGCCGGGGGCCGGGTCGGCGGGGCGAACGCCGGCACCGTGGGCGCCGCCGAGCACGGCTGCGGCAGATCGGCGCCGGCCTCGCCGTACTCCTGGTGGTCGATCTCGACCTCCACCGCGAGGCGCGTCACCGAGGTCAGGTCGGCCGCCAACCTGACGTCCAGCGACCCGTCGGGTCCCGAGCGCACGTCCAGGTCGGCCAGGGCGCGACCGCTGACGGCGTCGACCGCGACGACCTCGACGGCGGCGTCCGGGGGCAACCCCACCTGCGTCACCCGCAGTCCGGTGCAGCTGACGTCCACGATCCGCGCCTCGTCCAGCGCGAACGCCGAGACGGCCGCCCACGGGGCGAGCCCTACGGCGACCGACAGGACGAACGCCCGACGCCACCGCGGAGCCCAGATCAGTGGCAGCTCTGGCTCCCGCTGTCGGTGAAGCTCTGACCGGCGATCGGCTTGAACTTCCAGCTGTAGGAGCCGGGCTTGAGATCGAGCTCCAGCACGCCGTAGGTCGAGCTGTTGCGGACCTCGCTGGAAGGAGCCAGCGTCCCGGAGTAGCCGACCAGGCTCTTGCCCCCGGTACCGACGACGAACTGGCGGATGCCCTGCGCGGTGGGCTGACCCTGCGCGTTCATGGGCGCGAAGCGCTCGTAGTTGTGGAAGTGCCCGTTCAGGACGACCTCGGCTCCGGCGTCCTGCAGGTACTGCCAGAAGGTCTGGAACAGCGTGGCGTTCTCCGGTGCCGTCGAGCTGTACCGCGGCACGTGCCAGTACGCCAGCGTGCACGCGGCAGGGTGCGCCGCCAGGTCGGCCTTGAGCCAGGCCGCCTGCTCGGACGAGGCACCGCAGCCACCGGGCACGCTCTGGCAACCTTCGGACTCGCCGTTGAGCGCGATCAGGTGCCAGCCGTTGAGGTCGTAGCTGTACCAGCCCTTGCTCCGCGGGCCGGCCTGCGCTCCGTAGTAGTCGTAGTACCCGGACGCACCGGAGACGAGGTACTCGTGGTTGCCGACGACCGGACGGTGCAGCGCCTTGGTCCGCCCCCAGCTCGTGTCGTACACCTGCTGGATCTTGGCAAGGGTGGCGTCGGTGTACTGGATGTCACCGATCGGCAGCACCGCGCTGTACCCGCCGGAGTCCAGCAGGGCCGCGGTGTCGCGCTGACGGCAGAAGCCGGCGGTGCCCGCACCACCGTTGTAGTTCTGGTCGGTGGGGTCGCAGGCGATGTCGCCGGCCGCAGCGATGCGCACGGACGTCGGGGCCGGCGTCGGGGTCTGCGTCGGGCTAGGGCTCGGGCTCGGGCTGGGGCTCGGGCTGGGGCTGGTGGAGGCGGCTGCCGAGGCCGCCGAGCGGTGCGCTCCCAGCTGCCCGGCGCTCAGCGCGGTGCTGTAGAAGGCGACCTCGTCCAGGTCGTGGGCGCCGGCCTGGTCACCGCGTCCGAGCGTCAGGGCGTCGACGCCGGCGCCGGCGGGGTAGGTCCGCGACTGGCTGGACACCAGCGCACCGTCGACGTACCACCGCACCTGCAGACCGTCGTAGCTGACCGCGAAGTGCCGGAACTGAGAGGTCAGGGAGCCGGCGCCGGTGCCGATGCTGACCCCGTTGCGCTTCAGGTAGAGCTGACCCGAGGCGGTGTACCAGACCAGGTAGCCGTTCGGGCCCGAGGCGTCGCCCTTGCGCAGCAGACCGGGGTAGGTGTTGGCGAACGCTCCGCTGCGCGCCCAGAACTCCATCGTGAAGGTGCCGTTCAGACGCAGATCGGCGTCGCTGGGGATGCCGACCTCACCGCTGACGCCGTTGAACCCGACCGCGGTGTCCGGGTCCGACGACAGCGCACCGGGCCGCCCGAGGGTCGGGCCGCCGGCGAACGTGCCCGTCCGGTCCGCACCGCTCGCGTCGGCGGCCGTCGTGCCGCTGCGCTCGCCCAGCCGCCAGTAGCCGACGGGGGTGTCGCGGAGCACCGCCCCCGCATAGCCCGAGGCGCTGGGGGCAGGTGCCGCGACCGTCGGGCCCGCGGTCGGGCTCGCGGTCGGGGTCGTCGTGGCAGGAGACGGTGACGGGCGGGGCGCTCGCAGCCGGAGAGGGGCTCGCAGCCGGAGAGGGGCTGGCCGTCGGGGAGGTGCTGGCCGCCGTCTGCAGGACCAGCTGCGGCGCTGTCGCGGCGCCCGCCTCGCGGCTGCTGTAGTCGATCGTGCCCCCGGTGGGAGCCGAGAGAACCAGGTCGACCGGGCCCGGACCGTTGACCAGCGCAGTGACGTCCACGTCGGTCCAGACGCCGTTGGTGACCGGCCCGGAACGGATGCCGGTGGGTCCGGGCGCCGGCGCGGTCCGCCCCGTGACGGTCCGCTCCTGCCAGCCGCCCGCCGTGGTGGCCACCTCGAAGCCTTCGACCGCGCTCGTGCGCGGGTAGAGCCGGAGCACGGCGCCGGTCGTGGTGGAACCTGCCGGGACGGTGAAGCGCAGATAGCTGCGCACCGGGCCCGTGACGCCGGTGCGCAGGACGGCCGCCGTGCCGAAGGCCTGCTTGGCCTCCTTGCCGGCCAGCACGACGTAGGCGTCGGCCTCGGTGACCACGGTGGTCGAGGCCGCGGAGGCAGAGCCTGTCACCAGCAAGGGGGTCAGCACCAGGGGGGCCAGCAGCACCGCCCACCGTGCCGGCCCGCCGACGTGCAGGTGCCGGTCGGCGCCAGCCATGCGATCTCCCCTACCCGTTCCACGGTCGCGAGCGCAGAAATTACCACTACCGGTGAGGTTTGACCACCTGTTGAACACGCAGAGTGACATCTCACCACCCTCTGGCGTCGCGCGGGCCCGCAAGGTGGCACGCTGGACCGGTGAGCATGTCGGAACGGCGGCGGGGGCCTCGTCTGCTGGTGGTACGCGCGCTGCTGCTCCTCGCGGCCGTCTCGATCGTGACGACCCTCTGGACGACCGTCGTCCTGCTCGCCGTCCGCAGCGACCTGGTGCAAGCGCGCACAGCGTTGACCGCGACCCGCGACAGCGGTCGGCTGGCCGAGGCCGGGCCGGTGCTGAGCGACGCCGAGCGGTCGCTGCGACGCAGCGACCGTCGGATGCATCAGCTCGGTCCAGTCCTGGCGGCGCACGTCCCGGTGCTCGGGCGGGGGGTGGCCGGCATCGACCGCGCGATCACCGCCGCGACGGCCACCGTCCAGGCGAGCCGGCGGGTGCTGCAGGCGACCGAGCCGGACACGCCGATCGTCCGGGACGGCACGGTGGACCTTCCCGCGCTGGCCGCGCTGGCGCAGGCGTTGGAGCAGGCGGCAGCCAGCACCCGCGCACCGACCGGCGCGCTGCGCGACCAGTCGCTCGCGCTCGTGCCCGGGCTGGTGTCCGGCCCGGTGCGCCAGGCCGGCGAGGAGCTGGCCCCTGTTCCGGACACCTTCGCCAAGGCGGCCGCTGCGGTGCGCTCGCTGGGGGCACTCCTGGGGTCGAACGGACCGCGGTCGCTGCTGCTGGTGCTCGAGAACAACGCCGAGCTGCGGGGCACCGGGGGGCTGGTCTCGGTCTTCGCCCAGGCCCGCGCGCAGGACGGCAGGCTCACGATCGGCGGCTTCCGCGACGTCGAGGCCGTCGCCGACCCGTTGGGCGCTCAGCGTCCGGTACCTGCCCCGGCCGACTTCCGTCGGCTGTACGGGCCGTTCGCGGCCGACACCACGCTGTGGAAGAACAGCAACATGAGCCCCGACCTCGGCCAGTCGTCGACGGTGCTCGCCAACGTCGCCGCAGCGACCCTCGGCGAGCGACCTGACCTCATCGTCTGGCTGGACGTCCCGGCGATCGCGGCCCTGCTCCGTGCCACGGGGCCGGCCGAGCTGCCCGACGGTTCGGTCCTGACCGGCGAGCAGGGCGTCCGCACCCTGCTGTCGGACGCCTACACCGCGTTCCCGGACACCCTGGAGGGGCAGGCCGCCCGGCGCGGGGCCCTGCGGGCTGCGGCGGACGCGGTGCTGGGCAAGCTGCTGCGCGGTGACGACGGGGCCGTCTCCCCCTCGTCGCTGGGCCGTGAGCTGAGCGCGGCAGCCGCCGGCCGGCACGTGGCGCTGTGGTCCGGCCGGCCCGGGGAACGCGTCGATCTCGCCGCTGCCGGGCTCGACGGCCGGGTGGCCGCCCGCGGCGGCGACCTCGCCTCGTTCACGGTCCACAACCTGGGCGGCGGCGACCGGGACGGGAACAAGATCGACTATTACGCGCGCCGGCAGTTGAGCGTGCAGGTCACGCTGGACGGCGACGAGGCGTTCGTGCAGCAGGAGCTCACCCTGCGCAACACCGCCCCCACGCTCGGGCTGCCGGAGTACGTCGCCGGACGCGCCACCCCGGGCGTCAGCAACAACTGGGTCACCCTGGCCGTGCCGACCGGGGCGCGCGACCTGGCCTTCTCCCGCGAGGGTCGCCCGCTCGTCCCCACCCCGGCGCAGGAGGGCGACCACCAGGTGCTGTCGGACCTCGCGAGCCTGTCCCCCGGCTCCGTCACGAGCTGGAAGCTGCAGTACCGGTTGCCGACCGTCGACGGTTCCTATGCCGCGTCGCTGTACCCCCAGCCGCTGGCCGTGGACGCCGGGATGTCGCTGCAGGTCCGGACCACCTCGGGCCGGCGACTGGTGGCCGAGGGCGAGCGGACCGACTCCGACGGCGTGCTGCGGCTGTCCGGGGCCTTCGACCGGCAGCAGCACCTGCAGCTGCGCACGCGGACCGACGGCTGGGCGGGTCGGGCCGTCGGCCGGATCAAGCGGTTCTGGGCCGAGCCGGTGACGCTGGGCTGACGGCGACGCCGCTCAGCCGCCGGCCCGACGCAGCACCGTGCTGATCGTCCGCAGGACGATCTTGACGTCTGCCCACAGCGACCAGTTCTCGATGTAGTAGTTGTCGAAGCGGGCCCGGTCCTCGATGGAGGTGTCGCCGCGCAGACCGTGGACCTGCGCCCAGCCGGTGAGCCCGGCCGGCACCCGGTGCCGGTCGATGTAACGGGGGTAGTTCTGCGCGAACGTCTCGACGAAGTGCGGCCGCTCCGGACGCGGGCCGACCAGGGTCATGTCGCCGCGCAGGATGTTGATCAGCTGCGGCAGCTCGTCCAGGCTCGTCGCCCGGATGAAACGGCCGACGCGCCCCAGCCGGTCGTCGTGCTTGATGTTCCACTGCGTCTGCGACTCGTGCTCGTCGACCGGACGCAGGGACCGGAACTTCAGGACGTCGAAGGGCCGGCCGTCCAGCCCCACCCGCTGCTGGCGGAAGATGATGCCCGGGCCCCCCTCCAGGCGGACCCCGGCGGCCACGGCCAGCATGAGGGGTCCGAGCACCACCAGCGCGGCAGCGGCGCACAGGATGTCGAGCAGGCGCTTGAGCCGCCAGAACGGTGACCGGAAGGCCGCGCGCCGCAGACGGACCAGGGGCAGCCCCCAGACCTGGTCCATGTCGGCGCTGGTGTGGTGCAGCTCGAACAGCCTGGGGACGAAGAAGATCTCGGCTTCCAGCCGGTCGCAGGTGCGGATGATGTCGACCATCTCCGACTCCGGCGCCGACCCGAAGGCGACCACGACGTCGCGGACCGCGAACTCGACGATGACGCTCGCCAGGGAGGCGTTGCCGCCCAGCAGCGGGACCGGCCGCTGCTCCTCGGACAGCAGGGGGTCGCTGTCCAGGAAGCCGACCGGACGCAGCCCGTACTCCGGGTGCGCGAGCAGGAGCCCGGCGACCTGACCTCCGACGTGACCGGCGCCGAGCACCAGCGTGGCGTGCGACACCCAGCCCTTCGCCCGGCCCCTGCGGACCAGGCCGTAGGACAGCGAGCGCAGCAACAGGACGTTGACGGCCATCAGCGCGGACAGGTAGAGCAGGTGCGGGTCGGCGAGCGCCGGGTCGAGCAGCAGCGCCACCGAGGTCGTCATCGCCGCCGCAGCGATGACCCGGCCGGCCAGCGCCGGAAGGTCGTCGAGCACAGACAGTGACAGCCTGCTGCGGTAGAGCCCGGCCACGGCGAACAGCAGCACGGTCAGGGACAGGTGCACGACGTCGCGCCCGGTGGCCCCCCCGGTGACCAGGACCGCGAGCAACCAGGCGGTGATGTCGGTGACGACGAGGAACGGACGGACGCCGTAGCGCAGCACCGTGCGATAGCGCATCAGGCTGCGGCCCGCCACGAGCCGGGGGGTGGTCCGCGCAGGTCCGGAGGCCTCGGCCGGACCGACGCGGGGGGACCCACCCGCCGGCCGCCGCCCGCTGATCTCAATCACCGCGCTCCTTCCTGGCTCCTGGTGCCGATCCCCTCGCCACTGCTGCGACGCCGTGGCTCTAGGACCTTCGGCACCGGCGGGCTACATCTAGAGCCCTGGACGGCGGCGGGATATCCATGGGCTGTGAGATAGACCTCCGTCCAGATTGCGCCGTTTGGTCTATTAACTTTCCTCGGTGACACAGAGTAGTGTCACTGCCAGTGACCTCCGGTAGGACCGCATCCCCGGCCATGTCACCAGCTTCCGCCCTCCGCTCGATCTCTCAGGAGTCTGACATGCGTCCCGTCCTCACCGCCGCCGCTCTCGCCCTCGGCGGGAGTGCCCTGCTGCTGGGAGCCTCGCCCGCTACCGCCGCCTGCGACAGCTACTCCCAGGTCTGCCCCTCGCCGGCCACCGAGGTCTCGCCGTCGCCCGGGGCCTCCGTCGCCCCGTCGACCGCCGCATCGGCCAGTCCGTCCCCGATCCAGGGTTCGCCGAGCGCGCCCGCGACCGGGCCGACGCCTTCGGTGAAGCCCCCCGTCCCTCAGCCGAGCAGCACCCCCACGCGCGCAACGCCGACCCCCAGCCCGATCTCCGGCGTGCCGACCAACCCGGCCAAGACGACCACGATCGTGAGCCGCCGCACGCTGCCCGTGACCGGCGGTGAGCTGGTACTGCTCAGCACCGTGGGGCTGGGAGCGCTCGCGGGCGGCACCGCGCTGGTCGTCGCCGGTCGCCGGCGTCGTAGCGCCCCTCCGGTCGCCTGACCTTCCGGACCGGAAGAGCATCCGGTCCGACCGGCCGGCCGGCGACCGTTCTCGGTGGCCGGCCGGCCGTCGGCGTACCTGCACCGAGGATCAGCGTGCGGGAGCCGGGTGACAGACTCTGCGCCATGATGCGCGCGCCAGCCCGGGCTGCCCGGCGCCCACCCGCCGACCCCGTCGTCCGCCCCGTGCGATGACCGCTGTCCCGGACTGGCCAGCTCCTCGTGCGGCGGGCCCGTTGGCCGCGAGCGTGCCGCTGCCCGGTTCCAAGAGCGTCACCAACCGTGCCCTCGTGCTCGCCGCGCTGGCGGTCGGCACGTCCGTCGTCCGTCGCCCGCTGCGGTCCCGCGACACCGAGCTGATGGCAGCGGCGCTGCGCGTGCTGGGCGTCGACGTCACCGACACCGCCGAGGGCGACTGGCGCGTCGTCGGCTGTCCGGGGGCCCTGCCCGGCTCCGGCCCGATCGACGTCGGGAACGCCGGTACCGTCGCCCGCTTCCTGCCGCCGGTCGCCGCCCTGGCGTCCGGTCCGGTCACCTTCGACGGCGATCCCCGGGTCCGCGAGCGGCCCCTGGGGCCGCTGCTGGTGGCGCTGCGCGCGCTCGGAGCCGACCTGGACGGGGTGCAGGCTCTTCCCTTGACGGTCACGGGCCGGGGGGCGCTGACGGGTGGCTCGGTCACCCTCGACGCCTCGCAGTCCTCGCAGCTCGTCAGCGGCCTGCTGCTGTGCGCTCCTCGCTGCGAGCGCGGCGTCACTGTGCGTCACCGCGGACCGACCTTGCCCAGCGCGCCTCACCTCGCCATGACGGTCGAGGCACTCCGCGCGCACGGTGCGGGCGTCGTGGACGACGAGCCGGACGTCTGGGCGGTGGCCGCCGGCCCGCTGACGGCCCGCGACGCCGTCGTCGAACCGGACCTGTCCACGGCCGCCGCCTACCTGGCCGCTCCGCTGGTCGCCGGCGGCTCGGTCACCGTCCCGGGCTGGCCGCGCGACACGTCCCAGCCGGGCTCCGGGCTGCCCGAGCTGCTCGAGCGCATGGGCGCCCGGGTCAAGCGGACCGACGACAGCGTCACCGTCAGCTCCGGCGACGGCCTGCACGGGCTGACGGCCGACCTCCGCGACACCCCCGAGCTCACGATGGTGCTCACCGCCCTGGCGGCTCTGGCCGACTCCCCCAGCCGGTTCACCGGGGTGGCGCACATCCGGTTGCAGGAGACCGACCGCCTGAAGGCCCTGGCCGTCGAGATCAACGCGCGCGGAGGCGACGTGCGCGAGCTCGACGACGGGGTCGAGGTGCGCCCGCGGCCGTTGACGGGCGGGGCGATGGACTCCTACGACGACCACAGGCTCGCGATGGCCTGGGCCGTGCTCGGCCTGGGTGTCGACGGTGTCCTCGTGCGCGACATCCAGACCACCCGCAAGACCGTCCCGGACTTCGTCGGCTCCTGGAACCGCATGCTCGGCGGCACGTGAGCGACGGGCCGTCGCGATGAGCCCTCGCGAGCTGGACGAGGACGACGTACGGGTGCGCGCAGCGCGGCGCTCGCGCCCGCGGACCCGGACGCGCCCGGCACACACCGACGCCGAGCCGGCGCAGGTGCTGTCGGTCGACCGGGGCCGCTACCGCCTGCGCTCGGCCGACGGCGACCTGCTGACCGCGATCCGCGCGCGCGAGCTCGGCCGGCGCGGCGTCGTGGTCGGCGACCGCGTCGCCGTGGTCGGTGACACCGGCGGCGGACCGGACGCGCTGGCCCGCATCGTGCGGATCGAGCCGCGTACGTCGCTGCTGCGCCGGACCCCGGACGACAGCGACCCGGTCGAACGGGCCGTGGTCGCCAACGCGGAGGTGCTCGTGGTCGTCACCGCCCTGGCCGACCCGGTGCCGCGCCCGCGGCTGGTCGACCGCTGTCTGGTGGCGGCCTACGACGGCGGGCTGGAACCGCTGCTGTGCCTGACCAAGAGCGACCTGGCCGACCCGTCCGAGCTGCTCGCGCAGTACGAGCCGCTGGGAGTCGCCTCCATCGTCACGTCCCGCACGCCCGGCGACCCCGGGGTGCAGGCGCTGCGGGTGGCGCTGGCGGGCCGGGTCTCGGTGCTGTTCGGGCAGTCGGGCGTCGGCAAGTCGACGCTGGTCAACCAGCTCGTCCCGGACGCCTTCCGGGCCGTCGGCGAGGTGACCGGCGTCGGCAAGGGCCGCCACACGTCGTCCTCAGCCGTGGCGCTGCCGCTGCCCGGCGGCGGCACGGTGATCGACACCCCGGGCGTGCGCTCGTTCGGCCTGGGGGCCGTGACGCCCGAGCGGGTCCTGGCCGCCTTCCCCGACCTCGCCGCCGGCGCCGAGACGCACTGCCCGTCCGGCTGCTCGCACCTGGTCGACGACGCCTCCTGCGGGTTGGCCGACTGGGTCGCGACGAGCGCGGCCCGCCCGGAGCGGCTGGACTCGCTGCGCCGGCTGCTGTCGGCCCTCGCCGGCCAGGACGAGGCCTGACGCCCGCTCGGACGGGTGAACCCGCTGGACCGCGGTCAAGGCGGGCGCCGCGGCGCCGATGACTGTCTGGACCGGATCGACAACGGCAAACCTGCGGCGACGCAGGGACGCAAAGCCAGGGGCCCCCCGCGGGTCGCCCAGCTACCGAAGTCCAGGAGCTCGCTGTGCCACGTCGTCTGCGGATTCTCGCCACCCTCACCACCCTGACCGCCTCGCTGCTGACGGCCTCGACCGTGGGAGCCGGCCTCGCGACAGCGGCCGAGCCCGCTCGCGGCGGGCTGGACCTGTACGGCGTGAACGTCCACACGCTCTGGTCCGGTACCTCGGCGGCCGACGTCACCCGCGAGCTGGACCTGCTGCGCGACCTTGGCGCCAACACGGCCCGCGTCGACGTGTCGTGGAGCAGCCTGCAGACGGACGGCCGGGGCACCATCAACGCCGACTACCAGAAGCGCGTCGACACCCTCATCGACGGCGCGGCCGGACGCGGCATCGCCCCCGTCGTGGTGCTGCACACCACGCCGTGCTGGGCGAGCACGGCGCCGGAGACCCTCAAGCAGGGCTGCCAGGGCGCCTACTGGGACCGCGGCGTGACCCGCTACCCGCCCGTCGACAACGCCGACTTCGCCTGGGCGGCCAGTTGGGTCGCGCAGCGCTACGGCAGCCGGCTGGCGGCTCTGGAGCTGTGGAACGAGCCCAACTACACCGAGGGGTTCACCAACCTCACGACCGCCGACAAGCCCGCCGTCTACGCGGCGATGGTCAAGGCGGCCTACCCAGCCGTCAAGGCCGTCGCGCCGCGGCTGCCGGTGCTGATGGGCGCGCTGTCCTTCGCGGACGCCCCGTTCCTGGCGGCCCTGTACCGGCACGGTGTCCGCGGCTCCTACGACGGCGTCTCGGTGCACCCCTACAACGAGTCGCGGGCGCCCGGCGCGCCCCACGACCCGGCGTGGGCCAAGTACGACTACGCGCTCGGCCTGCAGTCCGTGCGCGCCACGATGACTGCCGCATCCGACAGCTCACCGGTCTGGGTCACCGAGATGGGGTGGACCGACTGCACCCTCGGCGCCGACCCCTGGTGCGTCACGCCGGCCCAGCAGGCGGCCTACAGCGCTGCGGTCGTGCAGCTCACCGCGCAGCGCTTCCCGTGGGTCAAGGCCCTGATCCTGTACAACCTGCGGGACAAGGGCACCGACCGCAGCTACACCGAGGACAACTTCGGCCTGGTCACCCGCGACTACACCCCCAAGCCGGCGCTGGCAGCGGTCCGCGCCGCCTTCGCCGGGCTCCGCGGTGCCCCCGCTGCTCCGGCCGCTGTCGCCGCAGCGGTCGCTACCGCTCCGGCGCCCGCTGCGCCCAAGGTCGCCGCGCCCGTGGTCCCTGCGCCCGCGGCGCCGGTGACGACCGCTCCCAGCGCGCCCGTCCGGGCCGCTGCGCCAGCGACGACGCCCGCGCCCAACCTCGCCGCCCCGACCGCCCGGAGCACGGCCCGCACGCTCGGTCGGCCCAGCCGGCGCACCCCGCCGCGCCGCTTCATCGGCCCTCGGACCGACGCGCTGACCCTCGTCGGGCCGGCCGTGCCTGCCAGCACCTGACCGCCTCGTCCGGCGGCAGGGCCGGCCGCCACCGACGCGGCCGCCCGGCGTCCTAGACTGCGGCCGCGGACACACCGGACCGGAGGCCTGCCGTGCCAGACACGATGTTCCCGGTCGAGTTCGGGGCGTCCGCCCGGTCTGCCGCCCTCCGGGTGGGCGGCGTCGGGCTGCTCGTCGCGCTGGGCGCCGTGATCGCGCTGCTCTGCTACTACGGCTCCCCCCTCGCGGCGCTCGCCCTGCCGGTCGCGGTCGCGTTCCTCGTGCTGTCGTGCCAGCGGCCGGTGTACGCGGTGTGCCTGGCTCTGCTGCTCGCGGTCGCCGAAGGGGTACAGGTCCCGCTGCTCTCGCTCGGACAGCTGTCGTCCACCGAGGCCGCCTTCCTGATCGTCGCGTGCGGGTGGGCGTGGCGGGCGATCACCGGGGCGCCGGGCGTGCGCTATCCGCAGATCGCCGACTACCCGCAGATCGCGCTGATCTTGGCGCTGCTGCCCGGGATCGCCCTCGGGGTGGCGCCTGCGACCGTGCTGCGGCTGCTGGTCATGTGGTCAGCCTTCTTCCTGGTCTTCCTCACGGTGAAGGGCTTCGCCCCCCCGGACCTGCGCCGGGTCGTGCTGGCGCTGGGGATCGGCGCCGGCCTGCTGTCGGCCGCCGGGCTGGTCAGCTATGTCCAGGGCGGGGGCGCCGTGGCCAACGGCGGCGACGTCACCGGACGCGCCGCCTACGGCATCCCGGATCCCAACTACTACGGCGCCTACCTGATCCTGGCCGCGACGCCGCTGCTCGCCCTCGTCCTGGCCGTCCGGGCCCGGTGGCGATGGGTCGCTGCCGCCGCCGTCGGCCTGTCCGGGCTGGCGCTGGTGGCCTCGCTGTCCCGCGGAGCCCTGCTGGGAGCCGTGCTCAGCGTCGGGGTCGTCACCCTCGCCTGGGCCACCACCCGCCGCGCCACGGTGGCCATCGTGGTGGTCCTGGTCTGCCTGACGGCCGTGAACCTCAACCCGCTGCTGAAGGGTTCGACGAGCGAGGTCGTCGCCGAGCGCCTGCGTACCGTCACCAGCTCTTCCCAGGAGAACAAGCGGCCGCTGATCTGGGCCCGCAGCCTGCAGCTGGTGGTCGATGAGCCGCAGGGGGTGGGCGCGCTGCGCTTCCGCGAGGTCAGCGGCGCGCTCGGCCTGACCGAACGCGGCGACGCGCTGGAGAACGTGCACAACGCCTACCTGAACCTGGCTGTGGAGCTCGGCGTGCTCGGGCTGCTGGCCTACCTGCTGTGGAACGCGCGGATCGCCTGGGACCTGACGGTGGAGTGGCGCCGACGGCGGGCCGAGACCTTCCCGCTGGTCGTCGGGGTGTCCGGCGCCGCTGCGGGCTTCGCCTTCCAGGGCCTCACCATCGTGCAGTACCGCGTCCAGACGATCCTGGCGACCGTGTTCGTCCTGGCGGGCGTCGCCGCGGCGGCGCGGGCATGGCCCGACGAGGACGTCCCGTCGACGATCGGTCAGGCCGCCGGTGCACCCAGCCGCGACATCGATTCCGGCGACCGGCCCGTGGTCGAGACCCCGCGCGAGTAGGCCGCGTAGGCGTTCGACCGGTCGCGGTCGGCGGTCCGGTTGACGACGAAGCCGAGCACGCGCGCGCCGACGGCCGCCAGCTGGTCCAGCGCCGCCGTCAGCTCCGGGGCGCGGGTGCGCGACAGGTCGACGACCAGCAGGACAGCGTCCGCGTCCACCGCACACAGGGCAGCGTCGGCGCCGACGTTGAGCGGCGGGGTGTCGATGAGCACCATCTGCCCGTTGCGGGTGAGCTCGGCCAGCGCCGTCCGGCTGGCCGGGAAGCCGAGCAGCGCCGACGGGTGCGCCGGCAGCGGCCCGGCGGGCACCACCCGCAGGCTGGACAGCGCGGTCTCGACAGCGACGTCGTCGAGCGTGTGCTCGTCGCGCAGGTAGCTGGTCAGGCCGCGTCGTTGTCCCGCCGGGTGCAGCTCGGGCATGCCGAGCCGGGCGGTCAGCTGCGGTCGCCGCAGGTCGGCGTCCACCGCGAGGACGGAGTGGTCGACCAGCGACATGCTGGCCAGCGCCAGGGCCAGCTCGGCGCAGACGGTGGACTTGCCCTCCCCCTCGCGCGAGCTGGTGACCACGACCGTGCGCAGCGGCCGCTCGCTGGCGTGCGCCATCGTGGAGGCCAGCAGTCGTACCGACTCCTCGAGCAGCCGCTCGGAGCCTTCGCTGGTGTCGGTGCGCGGGAGCGTGCCCAGGACGGGCAGGTCGAAGTGCTGGCTGAGCGCGTCGGCGTCGTGCAGCCGGGTGTCCAGCCGGCTGCGGATGAGGACGAACCCGATGGCCCCGGCGAAGGAGAGCACCAGGGCCACGAGGGTGTACAGCGTCGGCTTGGGCCGGGCCGGGAAGCGAGGGAACACCGCCCGGTCGGCCACCGACAGGCCAGACGCCGGCGCCGCGTCCGGGATCGTGTTGCGGACGTACTGGACGAACGTGGCGGCGTAGGCGTTGGCCAGCTGCTCGGCCCGCCGCTGGTCCGAGCCGGACGCCGACACCTGGATCAGCTGGGTCTCGTTGACCGGCTGGAAGCTCATCGCCGCCAGGATGTCGTTGGGGGCGATCTTGTACGGCATCTGCTGGGACACGGCGTCGGCGACGTTGCGGGAGTCGATGATCGCCGCCAGCGTGCGGGCGTAGGCCTGGTTGGCCTGCACCACGTCGAAGCTGGCGCCGGCCCCCACCGGCTGGTTCACCACCAGGGTCGCCGTCGCCACGTAGGTGGGCGTCTCCAGCTTCGACAGCGCCGCCGTCGAGCCGGAGACGAGCAGGACGATCCCCATGATCAGCCATCTCGAGCGCAGCAGCACCTGGAGCGCCGGTTGACGGATCACCGGTGACATCTCGTTCCTCCCTCGTCCGGACAAAGCATAGTCTCGCCACTGCCTCCCGACCGGGGCCTCTCCCCGGCCGGAACCGACCTAGCGCAGGGCGTTCCGCCCGGCCCCGGCGGCCTGCCGCAGCACCTCCACCAGCGACGCAGCGCACGCGGCAGCGTCCGGGTGGTCGGCGGTGATCTCGCGGCCGGCTCGTCCGGCGGCGGCGCGCACAGCAGGGTCTGCCAGCCGACCGAGCGCGCGTGCGACCCCGACGGCGTCGCTGGGGCCCACGCCGATGCCGGCGCGCCCCTCCAGCCGCCGCACGACCGCGCCGCCGCGCACGGCCACGACCGGCACCGCCGCCAGCATCGCCTCGAAGGCCGAGGTGCCGAAGCCCTCCATCCGGGGGCTGCGACGACCGCCCGGGCGGGTCAGCACCAGCAGCGCGTCGAAGGCCGCCAGGTAGTGGCTCACCTCGGGCACCTGGCCGGCGAAGCAGACGCGTCCCGCCACCCCAAGCTGGTCGGCCAGGTCCTGCAGCCGTCGGGTCTCACCGGGGGCCGACGGGTCGTCCGTGCCGGCGACGACCAGCCGCCAGGTGGCTGCCTCCGGGAGCGCCAGCGCGTGCAGCGCGTCGTCCACCCCCTTGAACGGCACCAGCCGGCCGGCCATCACCGCTACCGGGTGGTCGTCGTCGAAGGTCACGCCGAGGGCGGTCAGGTGCGCGCGGGCCTCGCTGCGCGGTGCGGGGTCGCGGTCCGGGCGCGGTGGGGGCACCACCACCACGTCTGAGCGCCGTGCGGCCACGCCGAGCTCCTCCACGGCGGCCACCACCCGGGTGGCCAACCGGGACATCGGCAGCGCGAGGGTCCGGTCGTAGCTGTGATCATGCTTGGCCCACACCACCGGGACGCCGGCTCGTCGCGCCGCCGGGCCGGCGACCATCTGCGCCTTCAGCACGTTGGCGAGCACCACGTCGGGCGGGTCGGACCGCAGGCGCGCCGTCAGCTCGCGCACGGGAGCCACCAGGTCCAGCGGGGAGTTGCCGACCGGACGCACCACCACGGGCAGCCCGCGCGCCTCGAGCTCGGTCCGCAGCGGCCCGTCCTGCAGCAGCAGCACCGACACGTCCAGCTCGTCGGTGGCATCGAGCAGTCGCAGCAACCAGGACTCCGAGCCGCCGTGACCGGAGAACGGCTGCACGACCAAGACCCGGAGACGGCGGCCCGACGGCTGCGCCGGCCGCAGCAGCGTGCCGGCGAGGTCGAGCACCTGCTCGGTCTGGCGGGTCAGGTCGTGCTCGGCCACGACGCACGCCCGCGCCGACGCGCCCTCCTGCTCGGCGAGGGCGGGATCCTGCAGGCGGGCCAGCACCGCGGCCGCCAGGGCAGCGTCGTCGCCGGGCGCCACCACCGCGCCGGTGCCGGGACGCACGACCTCGCGCATGCCGGGGACGTCGGTGACCACCACGGGCCTGGCGGCGGCCATCGCCTCCAGCAGCGACAACGACATCCCCTCCCAGAGCGAGGGTTGCACCACCACGTCTGCAGCGGCCAGCCACGTCGGCACGTCGGACGTGTGCCCGACGAACAGCGTCCGCTCGGGACGACGGGCCTGCAGCGCGTCGCGGTCGGGCCCCTCCCCGACCAGCGCCAGCCGGGCCAGCGGGACGGCAGCCAGCACCTGCGGCCAGACGTCCAGCAGCTGGTGCTGGTTCTTCTGCCTGTGCAACCGTCCGACGCACACCACCAGCGGCTCGTCCGGGCTGAGCCCGAGGTCGCGCCGAGCCTGCTCGCGTGCCGGCCGGACGCCGTCCAGCGCGACGCCGTTGGGCACGACCTGCAGCCGTCCGCCGATCCGGGCGCGGACGGCCTGGGTGCGCTCGTCCTCGCTGACGCACAGGACCGCCGTCGACCAGCGAGCCCCGAACCGCTCCCAGGTCAGGGCGACGCGGCGGGCCGGGCCGGTGACGGCGTAGAACGACCACGAGTGCGGCTGGAAGAGCGTCGGGCGGCGGCCTCGCAGCACGAGCCGACCGCTCAGTCCGGCCATCGAGGTGTGCAGGTGCACCAGGTCCGGCTGCTCGGTCCGGACCAGCGCGGCCAGGGTGCGCAGCTGCCCGGGCCAGCCGGGTCCGGGCTTGGCCCCGGGACGCCAGTCGACCCACCGCGCCGCACCGATGGCAGCCGCGGTCACGGGGTCGTGGGGAGCGGCGACCAGCACCCGCCAGCCGGCCTCGACCTGCGCAGCCAGCAGCTGACGGAGCACCGTGCCGACACCGCCGTCGGTGGTCTCCGCCACGTGCAGCACCGTCGGCGGCCGCTCGTCCGCCTGGCGACCCGCCGCGCGGTCCGGACCGGCCGACTGCTCACCGGCCTGGGAAGGCACCAGGCGGACCCGGTCCATGGCCTCCATGGCGTCGATGGCGTCGAGGGCGTCGAGGGCGCGTCCCTGGACGCGCTGGGGCACGACCGTCACGGGCAGAGGTTTGCACATGGGTCCACCTGACCTTCTTCGGCACCGAACGCCCTGATCTGGACCCGCGACCGGGCAGCGCGCGCTATTCTGCCCCTCGCCAGGCGCGGGTGTGCTCAAGGAGGAGTCGGTGGCTGACGACACCTCCACGATGAGCCCGCCCGCCCGCCGCCCGACCGTCCTGATGTATCACGGCTTCGCGGGCGCACCGCGCGAGGACGACCCGTACCACCTGAACGTGACCGCCAGCGCGCTGGCCGCGCAGCTGGGGCACCTGCGCGAGCGGGGATGGCAGACCCTCGACCTCGACGGGTACCTGGCAGCGCTGGACGGGCGCCCCAGGCAGCGGCGAGCCTGCCTGATCACCATCGACGACGCGCTGCTGTCCGTGCTCGAGCACGGCGCGCCGGTGCTGCACGCGGCCGGCGCCCCCTCGGTGCTCTTCGCGCCGCCCGCATTGCTCGGCGCGACCACGCGCTGGCTGCCCGAGCAGCCGGACGAGCCGCTGCTGACCGCCGCCCAGCTGCGCGAGCTGGCGACCCTGGGCATGGAGGTCGGGGTGCACGGCTGGGACCATGAGACCATGCTGGGTATGACGGACGACGCGCTGCGCCGCAACACGGTGGCGGCCGCCGAGGCGGTCGCAGACGCCACCGGACGCAGGCCGAAGGCCTTTGCCTATCCGTACGGTGACCTCGACGACCGTGCGGTCGAGGCCGTCCGCCGGGCCGGCTTCGCCGTCGGCTTCTCGGTCTACGCCGATCAGGGTCGCTGGGCGCTGTCTCGCACCGACATCAAGCCGGCCGACAGCCTCACCGCGTTCCGCATCAAGCTCACGGCCGGGCCGCACTACCGGGTCGTCTGGCGAGCAGCTGGCCTGGTGAAACCGGCTCGGCGGCTGCTGCGCCGCACCGCCCAGAGTGTCTCGCCCTCCTACGCCGCCGCGTCCGGCCCCTCCGCCGGCCCTGCCGAAAAGCCAAAGGGCCCGTGATCCTCCTTCGTCCGCGGCGATGACGGCCGGCGGCGCCACCGCGGCGCCGCCACCCCGCAGTGCCGACGTGACGTCACGCACCGCCCGCAACGCGACCGTCGCGGCCTCGGCCAACGTGCTGGGCAAGGTGGCCACCCTGCTGTGGACGGCCCTGGCCGCCCGCGTGCTCGGCACCGATGACTTCGGTGCCTTCTTTTACGCGTTCAGTCTCGCGCTTCTGCTGTCGGCCGCCGTCGAGTGGGGCTTCGACGCCCTGATGGCCGAGCGGGGCAGTCGCGACCCGTCGCTGCTGCCGGCACTGTTCACCCGCGCTGCCGGCTGGGAGGTGCTGATAGGCGTCCCGCTGTTCACCGCCGGCTGGCTGGTGGCCGCGCCCTTCCGGCCTTCGGGTCCGGCTCGGCTGGTGCTGGCTCTCGTCCTGGCCGCCGTGCTGCTCGACGTGCTCGCCGGCAGCGTCCGCGCCGCCGCTGCCGCCGCCCAGGAGCAGGGGCCGGCGTCGCGCGCGATGATCTTCCAGCGCGCCGTCACGCTCGTGATGATCACCGGTGCGCTGTCGGCCGGCGCCGGCGTCGTCGGGCTGTCCGTCGCCTTCCTGGCCGGCTCGCTGGTCGGGCTGCTGGCGGCACTGGTCGCGGTGCGGCCGCTGGGCCTGCGGGTGACCCCGTCGGCGTGGCAGCGCCCGGCCATGACGGAGTTCTTCGGCTCCACCTGGGTGCTGGGTCTGACCACGCTGGTGCTCATGTCGCTGTTCCGGGTCGACGGGGTGCTGCTCGGCGCGCTGACCGACGACCGTGAGGAACGCCGCCGGGACCAGGGAGGTGGCCGGCCGGGCCCTGGAGTCGGCCGTCGCCGCCATCGGCACCCTGTATCTGCCGTTCGGGACGATCTGCCTGATCGAGGCGCCGGCCCTGCTGAGCCTTCTCTTCGGCGACGGCTACGCCGCCAGCTCCAGCGGCACGCTGCGCTGGCTGGCGGCCGCGCCGATGGTCTACGGGCTCGCCTACCTCTCCAACGCCGCGCTGCAGGCCCGCGGCCGCCACGGGGCGATGCTGGCCTGCGCCGTGGGCGGCACGGTCGCCAACGTCGGGCTGAACCTGCTGCTCATCCCCCTCTTCGGCGGGGCCGCCGCGGCCTTCGCCACCACGGCGTCCTACCTGCTCGTGGCCGCCGGGCTCCTGACGCTGCTGCACCGCGACGGGGTCCGGGTGGTCCTGCTCGTGCCGCTGCGGGAACCGGCGCTCGCGAGCCTGGTCCTGGCCGCGGTGCTGCTGGTCAGCCCCCTGCCGCTGCTGGTCGAGCTGCCCCTGGCCGGCCTGCTGTACCTGGGCTGCTGGTGGTCGCTGCTGCGGTGGTGGGCGCCGGAGCAGGCCGTCCGGCTGCGTCAGCTGGTGCTGCCAGGGGCTACCCGAGCGGGCTGAGCGCCCGGGCGGGCCTCGCCGTCAGGCCGGGAGGGCGCCTGCGCCCACGGCGATCGTCTGCTCGACGGCGACCGAGGACGCCGCCAGCTCAGCCTTCTCGCGGTCGACCTGCTCGGCGATGTCCTCGTCCTGCTTCATCAGCGCGTTGAGGTCGATGCCGGCCATGTCCAGCACGCCCATGTCGGCGTAGGCCTTCTGCACCTTGTCGCCCCACAGGCCGATGTCCTTCACGCACGGCACGATGCGGCTGAACAGCAGCGACTGGTAGGCCTGGTAGAACGGCGCGGTCTCCACGGCCGCCAGGCACTGCTGTCACGTCGAAACCGAGGTTCTCCCACACCTCCTGCATCCGGAAGCGGTTGCGCATCAGGTAGCACCCCTCGACGACGAACTCCTCCCGCTCGGCGAGCTCGGCGCTGGACAGCTGCGCGTAGTAGTCCTTCAGCGCCATCCGGCCGAAGGCGACGTGCCGGGCCTCGTCCTGCATGACGTAGGCCAGGATCTGCTTGGGCAGCGGCTGGGTCGTCATGTCGCGCAGCACGCCGAAAGCGGCGAGCGCCAGGCCCTCGATGAGCACCTGCATGCCGAGGTAGGGCATGTCCCAACGGCTGTCGGTGAGGGTGTCGTCCAGCAGCGACTTCAGGTGCTGGTTGATCGGGTACAGCATCCCGACCTTCTCCTGCAGGAAGCGCGCATAGGTCTCGGCGTGCCGCGCCTCGTCCATCGTCTGGGTGGCGGCGTAGAACTTGCTGTCCAGGTCGGGGACCGACTCCACGATGCGCGCCGAGCAGATCATCGCGCCCTGCTCACCGTGCAGGAACTGGCTGAACTGCCAGGACGTCAGGTGCCGGCTGCAGCTCGTCGATCGCGTCCTGGTCGTGCTCGATCTTGCGCCACTGGTCGGTGCCGTAGATGCTGATGGCCTCCACGGGCATGCCGAGCGGGTTGTTCGGGTCGACGTCCAGCGACCAGTCGATGCGGGTGGTGGAGTCCCACTGCTTGTCCTTGCCCTTCTGGTAGAGCGACAGCAGCCGGTCCCGGCCGTCGTCGTACTCCCAGGTGAAGCGCGCCGCGCCCTCCATCTCGACGTCCCAGGTGCGGTGCTCGGCGGGGATCGTGTACAGCTCGTGGGTGCTCATGCGGTCGTTCCTCCGGGCAGGTCGCGGGTCGAGGTCAGGTCGCGGGTCGAGGTCAGGGCGCGGGTCGAGGGCAGGGGTCGGGTCGAGGGGTCGCGGGGCGGGGGCGGCACGGGCAGCAGCGCGTCGACCAGACGGGCGAGGTCGTCCGCCACCTCGTCCGGACGGCCGCCCGGCAGGACCAGGTGCGACAGGGTCAGGCGGTTGACGGTGTCGGCGGCCAGGCGGACCAGCGCGGGGTCCAGGTCGGGCCAGTGGGCGGTGAGATAGGTCGCGCAATGGGCGTCGACGACGGCCAGCAGCGCCTCGGAGCGGGTGGTCAGCAGTGGCAGCAGGGCGCCGCTGTCGTCGGTCAGCACAGCTTTGAGCAGCACGTTCTCGACGGCGGCCGTGAGGGTGAACCGCACGGCGGCCGCGACGGCGCGCCCCGGCGTCGTGACGTCGGGGACGTACGAGGTCGCCACGGCGTCGTCGGCCCCCGCCATGTAGCGCTCGGCCTCGCGCATGGCGACGGCCTGCGCGAGCGCGTCCTTGCTACCGAACTCGTAGTAGAGCGTCTGCCGGCTCACCCCGGCGGCGCGCGCCACGTCGGCCATCCGCAGGCGGTTCCAGTCGACGCCGCCGAGGACGGCCTCGGTCGCCGCGTCGAGCAGCAGGTCCCGGGTGGTGTGCACCAGGTCACCTTGACACAACTTCGCCAGGTGTCAAGACACCTCGCTCCCTCCTGTCAAGGCGAGGGACACCCCGTGCTCGTGTGGAACGCTGGTCGCGTGAGTGACGACGTCGACAACGCCAGCGTGCTCAACGCGCTCGCCGAGCCGCGTCGCATCGAGCTGCTGAGACTGCTGACCGACCAGCAGCTGTGCACGCGGGACCTGGTGTCGGCCACCGGCATGTCGCAGCCGCTGGTCTCCCACCACCTGCGGGTGCTGCGCCAGAGCGCGCTGGTCGAGAGCACCGTCTGCAGCAACCTGCGCGTCTACCGGGTCCGGTCGGCCACCCTGCGGTTGCTGTCCGAGCGGCTGTCCGGGATGGCCGCGCGTGCCGCGGTGACGGCCTACGAGGAGCCGTGCTGAGCCGCTGTCCCGTGGCCGACGTCCAGGGTGCGCACGATCAGGTCGACCAGGCCGCCGAGGGTGGGCACGGCGGTCACGTCCTCCTCCGGCAGCTCGATGTCGAAGCAGTCCTCCAGCGCCAGCGTCCAGTCGACCAGGGCGAGGGAGTCCAGGCCCAGGTCGTCGGCGAACAGCGTCTGCTCGGGCAGCGCGGCACCGGCCCCGAGCAGCGCGACGGCCTGGGCCTGCACCTGCCTGAGCACGTCCGTCCTGTCCACGGCCTGGACGGTAGATGAGCGGGCACGACCTCGACGACCGGGCCGGCGACCCCGTCGTCGAGCAGCGCTGGCTGGGCGCGCCGGCCCGCTCCTACGCTCGTCGCCCGGCGACCGTCCTGGACGTGCTCGACCGTGCCGTGCAGCGCTGGCCGGACCGCGGGTGCTTCGTCGACGTCGACGGGACCACCGTCACGTTCACCGCCTTCGCAGACCGGGTCGAGAGCGCCGCGAGGGCCCTGGCAGCGCGCTGCCCCGAGCCCGGGTCGTCGGTCGCCGTGGCTTCGGGCAACACGCTGGACCTGGCGACCGCCGTGTTTGCCTGCGCGCGGGCGGGGCTGGTCCTGGTCGGGCTGAACACCCGGCTCGCTGCGCCGCAGTGGACCTACATGCTCGAGCACTCGCAGGTGGCGCTGGCCCTGGCGGGTCCCGAGCACCTGACGGGTCTGCGGTCCGCCGGAGCGGTCGACGCCGAACCGTTGGCCGACGTCCTGCGCGAGGCCGGCCCGCACCGGTGGGCGTTCACGGCCGCGGACCGGCCGGACGAGGCGGCCACGTACGCGATCGTCTACACCTCCGGGACCACCGGCCGCCCGAAGGCGTCGCAGGTCGTCCACCGCTGCTCGGTGCACTCGGGCATGAGCTATCAGCGGGTGCTGGGGCTGGGCCCGGACGACGTCACAGCCGTGCTGTTCCCGATGTACTACATCTCGGCGATGCACGCCCACGTGCTGCCGGCCATGCTCGCCGGCGCCTCGTGCGTGCTCGTCGACACCGCCAGCCCGAAGGAGTACGTGGCGCTGCTGGCCCGCCACCGCGTGAGCTGGGCCTACGCGGTGCCGTCGTGGTGGCGTCTCTGCCTGCGCGTGCCTGCCCTGCGCGAGCTGCCGGCGCTGGTCCGGCTCGCGGCCGGCGGAGCACCCTTCCCCGCCGACCTGCAGCAGGCCCTGCGCGACGCCCTGCCCGGCGTGCGGCTGCACGACGTGTACGGGCTGTCCGAGACGCACTCCCCCGGCTGCATCGCCACCGACGACGACCTGCGCGCGCGTCCCGGCAGCGTCGGTCGGACGCTGGACTGCATGGCGGCGGCGATCCGCGACGACGACGGGACCGAGCTGCCGGCCGGTGCGCCTGGTCAGCTGTGGCTGCGCGGCTCGCTGGTGACCACCGGGTACGCCGGCGACCCCGCGGCCACCGCGCGGGCCATCGTCGACGGCTGGTTCGACACCGGCGACATCGCCCGCACGGACGACGACGGCTACGTGTGGATCCTGGACCGCACCAAGGACATGATCAACCGCGGCGGGACGAAGATCTTCTCCGCCGAGGTCGAAGAGCTGCTGCGCCGCCACCCGGCCGTCGACGACTGCGCGGTCGTCGGCGTCCCCGACGCGCTGGCGGGCGAGGCCGTGGCCGCGTTCCTGGTCTGCTCGGCCCCGGTCACGCCGGCCCAGGTGCGGGCCTGGGTACGCGAGGGGATGGCCGACTACGCCGCCCCCAAGGTGGTGGAGGTCGTCGGAGCGCTCCCCCGCAACGCCGTCGGCAAGACCGACAAGCAGGCCCTGCGCGACCGGCTGGCCTGAGCCGGCCGGGGCCGGGGCCGAGCCCGGAGCCCGGAGCCGACGCCGGCGGTGGGCCCGGCGGCGTCAGGGGCGCACGGCGGAGCACCACTCCGCCGGCACGTGCAGCCGCACCCGGTCGCCGGCGGACACCCGGTCGGTCGGGGCGACGACCAGCGCCAGCTCGGTGCCGTCCGTCAGGATCGCCACGGCGCGGACCCCCGTGCCGGTATAGGTCGTCCGGGTGACCACGGCGTCCAGCCCGGGGGCGTCGGCGGCGACGACCCGCACCGCCTCCTGCCGGACGACGAGCGTCGCCGGGCCGTCCGCCCCGCCGACCGTGATCGCGCCCAGCGGGCCGCGCCACACGCCGGCCTGCACGACCCCCTCCACCGCGTTCGCGGTGCCGAAGAAGCGGGCGACGCGCAACGAGGCAGGCTGCTCGTAGAACTCGCGCGGCGCGCCCACCTGCTGCAGCCGCCCGCTGAGCATGAGCGCGACCCGGTCGGCGAGCACCGTCGCCTCCTCCTGGTCGTGCGTCACGAACAGGGTGGTGATGCCCGACTCGCGCTGCAGCCGGGCGACCAGGTCGCGCACCTCGACGCGTAGCGCGGCATCGAGCGCGCTGAAGGGTTCGTCGAGCAGCAGCACGTCAGGCTCCACGACCAGGGCGCGCGCGAGCGAGACGCGCTGCTCCTGACCCCCCGACAGCTCGCCGGGGCGCCGCGCGGCGACGCCGGGAAGCTGCACCCGCTCCAGCGCCTCCTGGGCCCGGCGGCGCCGCTCGCCACGACCGACTCCGCGCATGCGCAGGCCGAAGGCGACGTTGTCCCCGATGCTCATGTGCGGGAACAGCAGCGGCGACTGGAACACCATCGCGACCGGGCGCTTCTCCGGCGCCACCTGCAGGACGCTGACGCCGTTGAACAGGATGTCGCCCGACCTGGGCTGCTGCAGGCCCGCGACGGCGCGCAGCGTGGTGCTCTTGCCGCAGCCGCTGGGCCCGAGCAGGGCCACCAGCGTCCCCGGCTCGACGTCCAGGTCGAGACGGTCGACGACCGGCTCGGCGCCGTAGTCGACGGTGAGGTCGGTGAGCTGCACGCGGGTCGCCATCAGAGCCGCCCGAAGCCAGCCAGCGGTGTCGCGGCGCCGGTGAGGAAACGCGAGGTGAAGGCCAGCAGCAGCATCGGCGGCAGCACCAGCGCCAGGCCCAGCGTCGCCGCGACCGGGATGTCGGTGCTGCCGAGGTAGGCGTAGAGCAGCAGCGGCAGCGTCTTCACCGCCCCACCGCCGACGAGCAGCGTGAGCAGGTACTCACCCCACGAGATCAGGAACGCGAACGTCGCCGCGACCGCGAGCCCGGGCGCGACGGCTGGCAGCGTGACGCGCAGCAGCACCTGCCACGGGCTCGCTCCCAGCACCCGGGCCTGCTCCTCCAGCCGCAGGTCCAGGTTGGCGAACACGCTCGACATCACCAGCGACACGTAGGGCACGGCGGCCAGCAGGTGCACCAGCACCACCCCGCGGCGGGTGTCGGCCAGGCCATAGCGGATGAAGAAGACCTGGATGCCCAGCGTCACGGCGATGCCCGGGACGATCACCGGCAGCAGCAGCAGGAACTGCACCAGCCGTCTGCCGGCGAAGGCGTGCAGACCCAGCGCCCGGCCCGCACAGAGCCCGATCAGCGAGGCGACGGCCGCGACCGACACGGCGATGACCGTGCTGTTGACGAGGCCGACGAGCACCTCCGACGACGGGTCTGCCAGCAGCCGCAGCGGCCGCGCCCCGGTCTCGGTCGGCAGCAGCGCCGGGTACGGGTAGCGCTGCGCCACCGACCACAGCAGCAGCGGCAGGAACGGCACGAGCAGCCCCAGCAGCACCAGGGGCAGGCCCACCGCCCGCACCGCGGCGCCGAGGCCCTTCATCGGCGGGTCCGCGCGCCGGCCGGACGCAGCACGCGCTCGGTGAGCACCGTGTAGGCCAGCACCACCACCGAGACCAGCACCGCGATCACCACCGCGATCGCCATCGCCCGCGGCCGGGCCGTGAGGTCGGTGTCGGAGTACGCCTGGAAGGCGACGACCGGCAGCGTCGCCGGGAACGGCTGGCCCAGCAGCAGCGGGACCTCGTAGGAGCCGAAGGTGAACGCGAACACGATGACCGAGGTCGAGACCACCGCCGGCGTGATGAGCGGCAGCACGACGAAGCGGAACCGTTGCCACGCACCCGCGCCGAGCGTCCGCGCGGCACTCTCCAGGTCGGCCACCCCGCCGGACAGGGCAGCCAGCACGACGACGCCGATGAACGGCGTCTCCTTCCAGACGTACTCGGCCAGGATGGCCCACCCGAAGCTGTCGTTGGTGAGCACCGGGGCGTCGGCCGGCGACTCGACCAGGCCGACGGCGAACAGCACCCTGGAGAGCAGCCCGCTCTGCCCGAGCAGCAGCAGCATCGCCGCCGCGCCCACCAGGTGCGGCACCGGCAGGCTCGCCTGGAACAGCACCGTGGCGGCCCGCCGCCCGCGGCGGGTGGCGCGCAGCAGCAGCGCCGACGCCACCGCGAGCACCGCCGAGACGGCCGTCGACAACGACGCCAGCCGGAAGGTCAGCAGCAGCGAGCGGCGCACCTCGACGTCGTCGACCAGGCCGCGGTAGGCGTCGGTCGACAGGGTCGTGGCGCCGAGGAAGGGCTGGTAGCCGAGCGACTGCGCGACCCCCAGCGACAGTCCGCCGAGGAACAGCCCGACCACCACGACCAGCGCGGGCGAGAGCAGCAGCAGGGTGCGCACGCCCTGGGGCAGCTGACCCTTCCTGCGCGGCAGCGCCCGGCGCGAGGCGAGGACGGTGCTCATCTGGACAGGGTGCTCTCGACCGACCTACTTCTGCAGGACGTTCGCCTTCCAGCCCTTCTCCAGCGCGTCCACGTAGGCCGAGACGACCTCCGGCAGCGTGTTTGCCGCGAGCTCGGCTGCCGGCACCTGGTACGGCGAGTCCTGCAGCGCCGTGAACTGGGCCGCCTGCTCCGCCGGCAGCTTGGCCAGGTCGATCGCGGAGGTGAAGCCGGCGCCGTCCGGACCGGCGTTGACCAGCGCCGCCGCCGGCGACAGCAGCAGGTTGGCGAGCACCTGCGCGCCCTCCTTGTGGGCGGCGTTGGACGGGATCGCGGTGAAGCTGTAGTTGCCGATGTTGCCGTCGTCGAAGACCGCCTCGCGGGTGGTCTTCGGCAGCGTGCCCTTCTCCACCAGGGCGCCGACGCTGCTCGACCCGTAGGTCAGGTAGGCGTCGATCTCGCCTCCGGCGAAGAGCTTCTCGACCTCGGGCTGGGACGCCGGGTAGGTCTTCCCGCCGCGCCAGAGCGACGGCTCGAGCGCGTTCAGCCGGTCCCACAGCTTCGGCGCCGCGGCGTCGAACTTCGCCTGGTCGAACGGGCCGAGGAACTGGTCGGCCCCGCCGGCGGTGTCGAAGAAGAACGTGCGCACGGCCATCGAGCCGTTGAAGTCCGGCGGGGTGGCGTAGGTGAGCCGGCCGGGGTGGGCTGCGCTCCAGTCGAACAGCGCCTGGACGCTGGTCGTGTCGTTGTCGGTGAGCGCCGTCGAGTCGTAGACCAGCGCACTCGTGGCCTGCTGCCACGGCACCTCGCACCCGTCGGTGGACGTGCCGAAGTCGGTGGCGATGCCCGGCTTGGTGAGGTCGACGTTGGCCGTGCTCGGCAGGTCCTGGACGTAGCCGCAGAACACCGCGTCGGCCTGCTTCAGGGTGGCGAAGTTCTCCCCGTTGATCCAGATGAGGTCGACGCTGCCGTCCGTGTCCTTGCCGGCCTGCTTCTCGCCGAGCACCTTGTTCACGGCCTCGGCGGTGTCGTTGATCTTCACCTGGTTGAGGGTGACGCCGAGCTTGCCGAGCTCGGTCTTCACGTAGCCGTTGACGTAGGCGTTGAGCCGGTCGTCACCGCCGTACATGTACCAGTTGACCGTCTGGCCCTTGGCTGCGGCGAGCACCGCGTCGTAGCCGCCCGCCGACGCCGACGCTGCGGGGGCCGCGGCGGTCGACGGCCCGGGGTCGTTGCTGCCGCAGGCCGCGAGCGTGAGGGCGCACAGTCCGAGCAGCGCCGTGGCGGGCAGGCGGACAGAGCGGCGCAGCGAAGACATATGCACTCCCGTTGATGAGGTCGGGTCAACCTACCCGGGTCATGCACCGGCGTTGATGCCGGCCTGCGCGCCACTAGCCTGCCCTGGTGCTTCACCACTTCTACGGCGGCGCCCGGCAGCCAGGGCTGATCGACGCCGTCACCCCCGTCGTCGACCCCGCGACCGGTCACCGCTATGACGACGCGCCCGTCGCCGGACCCGCCGATCTCGACGCCGCGTTCGCGGCCGCGGCGGGCGCCTTCCCCGGCTGGCGCGACCGCACGCCGGGCGAGCGGTTCCGGCTGCTGCTGCGGCTGGCCGACCTGCTGGAAGAGCGCGCGGAGGAGTTCGTCGCCGCCGAGGTCCGCAACACCGGCAAGCCGGTCGCCATGATGCGCGCCGAGATCCCGCACGTGCTGGACGTCATCCGCTTCAGCGCCGGAGCGGCGCGGGTGCCGGAGGGCGTGGCCGCCGGGGAGTACGTCGAGGGGCACACGTCGGTGCTGCGGCGCGAGCCGCTCGGGGTGATCGCGCAGATCACCCCGTGGAACTACCCGCTCATGATGGCCACCTGGAAGTGGGCGCCGGCGGTGGCGGCCGGCAACTGCGTCGTGCTGAAGTCGGCGCAGACGTCTCCGGTGACCCCGCTCATGCTGGCCGAGCTGGCCGCGCAGGTGCTGCCGCCGGGCGTGCTGAACGTCGTCTGCGGTGACCGTGCGACCGGGCAGGCGATGGTCGAGCACCCGGTTCCGGCGATGGTCGCCCTGACCGGGTCGGTGCGGGCCGGCCGCGCCGTGATGGCCGCTGCTGCGCCGACCGTGAAGCGCCTGCACCTGGAGCTCGGCGGCAAGGCCCCGGTGCTGGTGTTCGACGACTGCGACCTGGACCGCACCGTGCAGGGACTGCTCGACATCGGCTACTACAACGCCGGTCAGTCCTGCACGGCAGCGACGAAGGTCCTTGCCACGCCGGGCGTCCACGACGAGCTGGTGGCGCGCCTCGCGGCCGGTGCGGCCGCCCTGGATCCCGGCCCGGACGGTTACTTCGGCGCCCTCAACAACGCCGACCAGCTCGCCCGGGTCGCCGGGCTGGTCGATCGCCGCCCCGCGCACGCGGAGGTCCTCGCCGGCGGCAGCCCGCTGGACCGCGACGGCTTCTGGTATCCCGCCACCGTCGTCGCGGGCGTGCGCAGCGACGACGAGCTCGCGACGGACGAGGTCTTCGGGCCGGTGGTCACGGTGCAGCGCGTCGCCGACGAGACCGAGGCGCTGACCGTGGCCAACGCCACCCCCTACGGCCTCGCGTCCAGCGTCTGGACGACCGACCACGCCCGCGCCGCCCGAGCCGCGCGAGCGCTCGACTTCGGCGCCGTCTGGGTCAACTGCCACTCCGTGCTCGCGACCGAGATGCCGCACGGCGGCTACGCCTCGTCCGGGTTCGGCAGCGACCTGTCGGCCTACTCGGTGCGTGACTACACCCGGCTCAAGCACGTCGTCACGCGCTGGTCCTAGCGGTACGGGAGACTGGCGACGTGGACCGTGACGGCTGGATGACCCTGCTCGGGCTCGAGGAGGACGAGGTCCCCCGCCTGCTCGTGCAGGAAGGCACGTGGTGGCGCCAGAAGGCGCTGGAGAGCCGGCTCCCCCTGCTCTCAGAGGTGCGCGAGCTGGGCATGCCCGACCTCTGGCACGGCTGGTACAAGGACATGCCGGTCGCGTTCTGCACCGCCTACGGAGCGGCGAGGGCCGTCGAGCCGGTGCACGTCCTGGGCACGGTGGGGACCCCGGTCGTCGTCCAGATCGGCTCGTGCGGCGGCCTGCAGCCGGAGGTGCGGACCGGTGACATCGTCCTGTCCGAGCGCGCCGTCATCGGCGAGGGCGCGTCCCAGTACTACGGCGGGCGCGGCGTCGCCGAGGGGAACGTCGGCCGCGTCACCCGGGCCGCGTCGCTGCTGGTGGCCCGCGGGATCCACTCCCACCGCGGCACGACCGTGACGACCGAGGCGCTGCTCGCACAGCCGCCCTCCCTGGTCGAGCGCTGGCGCACGGCCGGCTACCTCGCGGTGGACATGGAGACCTCGGCCGTGTTCTCGGCCGCCCGCGCCTTCGAGATGCGCGCTGCCTCGGTGCTGTTCGTCTGGGACGAGCTGCCGGGCCGTTCTTGGACCGACTCGTTCACCGCGTCGGAGCAGCGCGCGCAGGCCCGGGCCGCCGCCGCCGTCTTCGAGGTCGCGCTCGGCCTGGCCTGAGGCGCAGTCACCCCGCCACGTTCACCAGCGGCTCTCCGCGGTGGAAGCGCTCGACCTCGGCGCAGATCAGCTCGGTGTGCGCGGTGACGACGTCCTGCGCCGCGCCGGCCAGGTGGGGGGTCAGCAGCAGGTTCGGGGCGTGCAGCAGCGACGACTCCCTCGGCATCGGCTCGGTCGCGAACACGTCCAGCGCGGCCCCGGCCAGCCGGCCGGAGGTGAGCGCCGCGACGAGGGCGTCCTCGTCGACGATCCCGCCACCGGCCGTGTTCACCAGATAGCTGCTGCGGCGCATCCGGGCCAGTGCCGCGGCGTCGATCAGGCCCCGGGTGGCCTGCACCCGCGGGCAGTGCAGCGTCACGACGTCCGAGCGTTCCAGCAGCTCGTCCAGGCTCACGCCGCCGGCGGCGACCGGGTCGGTGAACAGCACCTGCATGCCGAAGCCGTCCCGCGCCCGCTGCGCCACCCGGCGGCCGATGGCGCCGTACCCGACGACGCCGAGGGTGCGGCCGGCGAGCTGTGGTCCGCGGAAGTGCAGGTAGGGCAGCTCGCCGTCGACCAGCCAGCCGTCGGAGCGCAGGTGCCGCTCGCCTGCGCTGATGCCGCGGGCCAGCGACAGCAGCGCGCCCAGCACGAAGTCGGCGACCGAGTCGGCGTTGCGGGCCGGCGTGAACACCACGGGGATGCCGCGGGCCGCGCAGGCCGCCAGATCGACGTTGACGGGTCCACCGCGGGCCGTGGCGACGAGCCGCAGGGCGGGGAGCGTCGCGAGCACGGTGTCGTCGACCGTCTCGATCTCGGTGACGAGCAGGCTGCTGCCGTCGACGGCGGACAGGTAGTCGGCACCGGTGAGCGCCTGCCGCGTCGTCCCCCATCCGCAGCGCTCGACGACGTAGCCCAGCGCTTCCAGGCGGACGACGCCCTCGTCGGTGAACTCGGCGGTGACACAGGCCTTCACGTGGATCCTTCCGTCAGCGCTGCGGAACGCAGGGCGGCATGGGCGGCGCACCATCCCGCGTAGGGGCCGTCGTGCGGGCGGGGGTCGCCGGCAGGCAGCACCCGCTCCGGCAGCGCCGGCAGGTGGGCGTGCGCCCCGACGGCGCGCGACACCAGATAGGTGCCGGCAGCAGCCGCACCGACGGCTCCCGTCGCGTGGTGCACGGGTCGGCCCAGGACGTCGGCGACCAGCCGGGGCAGTCTGCCGTCGGCGGCCGCACCCCCGCACACCACGACGGCCGAGGCGGCTCGCCCGAGCACCCGTTCCAGGTCTTCGACGTTGCCCCGCACGGCGTACGCGTGAGCCTCGCGCAGGGCGGTCGAGATGTCGTCGGCGGTCGTGTCAGGACGCAGGCCGAGCAGCGAGGCGGGAGGGCGGCGCTCCCAGGTCTCCTGCGCCCAGTAGGGGGCGGCGGTGACGGCGGTGAGCCCGTGCGGACGCGACGGCGCCTGCGGGCTCGCCGCAGCGAGGCCGGTCCACCACGCGCTCATCGTGCCTGGGTAGCCGGCGTTCCCCTCGACCGCCCAGCGGTCGACCGCCGCGTGCGTGGAGATCCAGGGCCGTTCCAGCGGGTCGCGCACGGGCAGTGCGGTCGCGGCCTGCACGGGAGTGGACGACCCCGCCACGACGGTGATCACGCCGTCGCCGAGACCGCCGACGCCGAGGGCGGCGAGCTGCGTGTCGCCGCACCCGGCGACGACCGGCAGCGACGCCGGCAGCGCCCACCCCGGCCGGAGCTCACCGACGACGGTGCCGGCCTCGACGAGCGGCGCGAGCCGTGCCGTCCCGAGCCCGCAGCCCTCGAGCAGCTCGCCGGCCCAGGTGCGGGCGCGGACGTCGGCCATGGCCCCGGCGCAGGCGTAGGAGATCTCGGTGACCTGCTGCCCGCTGAGCAGCCAGATCAGCCAGTCGTGCACGAACAGCACGCGCCGGGTGGCCGCCCAGCGCTCGGGTTCGGCGGCCTGCACCGCGAGCAGCTTGGGCAGCGTCAGCTCCGGCGCCGGCCAGTGCCCGGTGACGGGGTGCGTCCCCGCCAGCACCTGCGCGTGCGGTGCACCGCGCCGGTCGCTGTTCAGCACGCCGTTGCCCAGGGCGGCGCCCGCACCGTCGAGCAGGACGAAACCCTGACGCAGGCTCGACACGGTCAGGCCCAGATAGTCCGAGCCCGGCGCCCCGGCCTGCTGGATGACGTCGGCCAGCGCGGTGCGGCACGCCTGCTCCCAGGCGTCCGGCTGGAACTCGACGCGCACCGCGTCCGGACGCAGCGACACCAGCGGGACGGTCGCCTCGAACAGCGCACCGGGGGCCTGCACCCACGCCTTGACCGACGAGCCCCCGACGTCGAGGCCGGCGACCGGCACCTCAGTGACCTGCCTGCGACGCAGCCTCTTTCGCGCGGATGACCTCCAGGTAGGACGGCGGGCACGCGGTGGTCGTGTCACCCAGCTGCAGCATGGTCAGCGTCGCCCGGGCGGCCTCCTCCAGGTTTTGCGCCCGCTTCCACGCCAGCCCGATCGTGTCTGCGACGCACGAGCAGCCGTGGTGGCCCAGGATGACGCAGTTGCAGCCGTCGGCCATGGCTGCCGCCCCCGCCTCGGCGAGCTCGGGCGTCCCGCTCTGCAGGAACGGCGTCGAGCGCACCTCGCGCACGTAGTAGGCGTGGTCGATGGTCAGCAGCCGGATCGGATGGCCGAGCGCGTCGAGCAGCACGCTGGTCTGCGGGTGCAGGTGGATCAGCGCGTTCGCGTCCGCACGCACCCGGTAGGTGGCCAGGTGCAGCGGCACCTCGCTGCTCGGGACGGGATGACCACCGCGGACGGTCCCGTCGGCGATCGCGACGATCGAGAACTGGTCGGGCGTCAGCTCGTCGAGCAGGCTGCCCGAGCAGGTGACGACGCACTCGTCGGCACCGGGCAGCCGGGCCGACAGGTTGCCCCCCGAACCGACGACCAGCCCTGCGCCCACCGCCCTGCGGCCGACGTCGATCAGCTGTGCGATGAGCTCGTTCACGGGAGCACGATCTCCTTCAGACGGGGACGGTCAGGCGGTGCGAGGGCGTCGGCGAGCCGCTCGAGCGGATGGGTCCCCGTGACGACGAGGTCGCCGTCGACGCCGCCGAGCAGGGCGATCGCGTCGGGGAAGCAGCCGGGCGCGAGATGCCCGCCCGAGACGGTGAGCCCGCCGAACTCGGCCAGCAGGTTGAGGTCGAGCGGCAGCGGTCGGTCGTAGACGCCGTAGACGCCTACGCGTCCGCCGCTGCGGACCGCGCCCAGCAGCACCGACACCGCGTCGACGTCGCCCGACAGATCAAGGACCGTGTCGACGCTGCCCGGCTCGGGTGCGTAGGTAGCATCGTCATAGCCCAGTACGTCTGCCAGCCTGGCCTTCTCGTCGGTACGGACCAGCGCGGTGACGTGCTCGGCACCCTCGGCCCGGCAGGCGTGCAGCGCGAGCGCTCCGAGACCGCCGAGCCCGGCGACGGCGACCCTGTCGCCGGGACGCACCCCGGCCCGACGCACGGCGTGCAGGGCGCACGCCATCGGTTCAGCGAGCACCGCCTGCCGCGTGCTCAGGTCGTCCGGGATCTCGTGCACCAGCGCTGCGGCGGGGAGAGCAAGACCCTCGGCGAAGGCCCCCGGGATCCCGCTGCCCAGGTGAGCGCCGGTCGGGCACAGGTGCGTCTCGCCGCGCCGGCACCAGGCGCACGCACCGCACGGGAGCTTCACCTCGGCGGTGATCCGGGTGCCGACCGGGAGCCGGCCGTCGGAGGCGCTGATGCGGCCCAGCAGCTCGTGCCCGGGGATGAACGGCCAGTCCAGCTCGCCCCACGGGTGGCGACCGGTCCAGAGCATGCGGTCGGCCGCGCACACGCCGGCCGCCTCGACCTGCACCAGCAGCGGCCCGCGGGGCGGTTCGACCTGCTCGACGGAGAACCGGCCCGGACCCCGCGCGACGACGGCGCGCATCAGCCGCGGCGCGACAGCACGTGGTCGCGGCTCTCGCGCACGGCCTGCTCGCCGGTCAGGTCGCTGTCGCAGACGGCGCCGTAGAGGTCGAAGCTGGCCGAGCCGCAGAAGGTGGAGGCGTCCAGGGCCGCGACGACCGGGGCGAAGTCGTGCAGCCGTCCGCACGGCAGGTCGTCGTCGCCGCCGCCGGGTCCGGCGTCGCCCAGGTGCACGTGCAGCAGCAGGTCGCCGAGCCGGTCGACGCACCTCGACCGGGTCCTCGCCGAGCGCGTACGCGTGTCCGGTGTCCAGCAGGACCCCCAGTCCCGGCACCTGCGCGCACAGCGCGAGCGCCTGCGTGGCGTCCAGCACGGCCGTGTCGGGCTTGTACTCCACCGCGATGCGGACGTCCCCGGCCGCCTCCACGCACCGGCGCAGACCTTCGACGATCTCGGCGTCCACGGGGTCGGCGCCTGGCCACAGCCCGAGCACGTCCACGCCGAGGGCACGGCAGACGTCCGCGCAGGCGCGCACCTGCTCGACCAGGGCCTCGACGTCGCCGGACAGCGCTCCGCGGGGCCAGCGCTCGGCGGGTAGCGAGAGGAGCACGGCGCTGACCGGCACCCCGGTGCGGGCAGTGACGTCGGCGAGCTCGGCGAGGCGCTCCGCAGAAAGCTCGACGGCAGCGTCGTACACCCCGAGCTCGATGCCCTGGAGCCTCAGACCCGCTGCCTGCGCAAAGATCTCAGCGACGGACAGCCCGTCCGGCCAGGAGTTCCAGTCGGCGTCGCACAGCGTCCAGGTACTCACGAGGCCTCCCTCAGCAGCTGCAGCGTCGCCTCGCGCACCGGTGCGGTCTGTGCCTGGACGAGGCAGAACAGCGCCTCCCGGGCCAGTCGTTGCGCCGGTGCGTCAATCGCCATCGCCGAGCCGCCGGTGGCCACCACCAGCGCCGTCGCGGAGCGGACGAGCAGCTCGAGCGAGGCAGCGCGAACCTCCAGTCGGACCTCGAGCTGCTCGTGCTCGGGGACGTCGTCCAGCAGCGTGTACGCGACCCGCCGCAGCCGCTCGCCCTCGTTGCGCAGCTGCTGGGCCAGGGCGGCCGCCGTGCCGTCGTCGCGTCGGGCAGCCACCCCGTCCAGGCGACGGACGCATTCGGCGTGCAGCCCGAACACGTGCGGGCCGGCGTTGGCGGTCTTGGCCGCATCGGCGGACAGCCACGTCTCGACCGGCCGTACGTCGGCCACGTCGGCATCGGCCACCAGGAACCCGTCGAGCTCGAGCGTCACGGTCTGCGTCGCCTGCATGGCGGCCAGCCGGAGCGGGGCGGACGCCGCCAGCCCGTCGCCGTCCCGCGCCGGCACCATCGCCAGGACGACCTGGCCGTCGGACGAGAGGCCGCCGAGCAGGAAGACCTCGCACAGGCCCCACGAGGTCATCCAGCCGACGTGGCCGTCGAACCGCCAGCCGCGCTCGACCCGCGTCGCCGCGACAGCCGGCGCGCCGGCCCGGCGCAGGTGGGCGATCGCGACACCGGACAGCACCTCGCCCGTGCACAGCGGGCGCAGCAGCCGGTCGCGCAGGGCGTCGTTGCGGGACTCGACCAGCGTGGCCAGCGGCGTGGCGTGCTGCGTGGCGACGAACCAGGTCGACAGGCAGGCGCCGGCCAGGACCTCGGCGACCTCGCGCACGACGGCCCTGGGCGCGTCGGCCCCGCCGGCCGCGCGCGGACCGGCCAGCCCGAGCAGCCCCGCCCGGCCCCAGGCGTGCAGGTGGGAGCGCGGCACGACCGTCCGGTCGACAAGCTCGGCGGCCGGCCGGACCAGCTCGTCGGCGATCTGGCGCGCGGCCGCCAGGGCCGGCTCGGCGGTGCGGGTCACGGCGGTCACCCGCCCGAGCCTATGTCCGCCGTCTGCTGCGGGAGACTGTGCCGATGACGCACGCGACCGGCCTGCTGACGGGACGCCACGTCCTGGTCACCGGTGTCCTCACCGAGTCCTCGCTGGCCAGCGCGGTCGTGCGCACCGCCCGCGAGCAGGGCGCCGAGGTCGTGCTCACCTCACCGCTCTGCCGCGGGCTGGCCGTCACCTCGCGGGTCGCGCCGCGGCTGGGCGTGGACGCCGACGTCGTCGAGCTCGACGTCACCTTGCCCGACGACCTCACCTCGCTGGCCGACAACGTGCGCGCCGCAGGCTGGGACCGGGTCGACGGGGTGCTGCACGCCATCGCCTACCTGCCGGCGGGCGACCGCTCGGGCGGGTTCGCGGCCGCCCCGTGGGACCTGGTGGCCGAGACCTTCCAGACCGCGACGTGGTCGCTCGCGGCGGTGGCCGGGGCGCTCGGCGACCTGCTCGTGCGCGGCTCTTCGGTGGTCGCGCTGTCGCTCGACACGGCCCGCGCGTGGCCCGGGCAGGACTGGCTCGGCGTGGCCCAGGCCGGGCTCGAGTCGACGGCGCGCTACCTGGCCCGCGACCTCGGTCCCCGCGGCGTCCGCGTGAACGTCGTGTCGGCCGGGCCCCAGCGCACCCTGCTCGGCCGGTCCCTGGCGCGCGAGGAGCTCGAGCCCAGCTGGCAACGGCGCGCCCCGCTCGGCTGGGACCCCAACGACCGCGAGCCCGTGGCCCGGGCCGCCGTCGCGCTGCTCTCGGACTGGTTCCCGGCCACCACCGGACAGGTCGTCCACGTCGACGGAGGCGCGCACTGCGTCGGTGACACCGGTCGCTGACCAGCCGGCGGCGGACCAGCGCATTAACGTCGGTGCATGACCGTCACCTCGTCCGACTGCCTCGCCGAGGCCGCCGACCTCGCCGCCGACCTCGCCGCCGAGGCGGCCGACCTCGAGCGGGCCGGGGTCGACCGCGAGGTCTGCGACCGGCTCGCCGCCGCCGGCCTGCTGGCCCTGTTCGGTCCACCGGAGCTGGGCGGGGTCCCGCGCGCCCGGCAGCGAGAGGTGGCCGAGGTGCTCGCCGGCGCCAGCCCGGACGCCTGGTTCGTGTGGTTCCAGCACGGCCCGGTCGTGAAGATGCTGACGGCCAGCGCGAACACCGCGCTCGCCGCTCGTCACCTGCCCGACCTCTGCTCGGGGCGGGCGCTCGGCGGCGTGGCCTACAGCCACCTGCGCACGCCGAGACCGTCGGTCTTCGCCGTCCGGGTCGAGGGTGGCTGGTCGCTGTCGGGCTTCCAGCCCTGGTGCACCAGCTGGGGCCTCACCGACCTGATCCTCGCCGGCGCCCTCGTGCAGGACACCGACCAGGTGCTGTTCGGCCTCGTCCCGGCCGGCGAGCGGCCGCAGCTGCGCAGCGCCGGCGAGCTGTCGTTGGCGGCCATGGGTGGCACGAGCACGCACGCCGTCCGCTTCGACGGACTCTTCGTCGCCGACGACGACGTCGTGCTGCTCACGGACCGCGCCCCGTGGGCGGCGGTCGACAGCGCGAGCAACACCAACGTCCAGCCCTCGACGTTCGGCATCGCGCTCGCCGCGCTGGACCTGCTGTCCGCGCGCCAGCCGGCGGTCGCCGAGCTGCTGCGGGCCCGCGTGCTGGACCTGCGCACGCGCGCGTACGTCCTGCTCGACGAGGTCGACCCGGCCGAGCGCCTGTCCGAACGGCTCGGGCTGCGCGCCGCGTCGCTGCTGCTGTCGATCGAGTGCTGCACGGCCCTGCTCGCCGCCCGCGGCGGCCAGGGCATGGACCTGGCAGAACCGGCGCAGCGGTTGCTGCGTGCTGCGGCGTTCCAGCTCGTTCACAGCCAGGCCGAGCACATCCGCACCGCGACGCTGGACGCCCTGGTGGCCTGACCGTGTCCGCGCGCCAGGCCGGCCCGGACGCCCTCGTGCAGGAGACCGTGCGGGACGTCCCGGTGCGGTGCTACGCCGACCGTCCGGCCGGCATCGTGCCGCTGCTGCAGGCCTCGCTGGCGGTCTCGGCCGGTTCGGTGCTGTTGGTCGACCCCGCGCGTGGCAGCAGCACGACCTATGCCGAGTTCGCCGAGCTGGTGGAGGGTTCCGCGGCCTTCCTCCGCGAGCAGGGGCTGGTCGTCGGCGACCGTGTCGCGGTCCTGGCCCGCAACGGGCTCGCGGCGGCCGTCGCGATCTGGGCGTGCGCACGCGCCGGCCTGGTGCACCTGGGCGTGCCCGTCGACGCGCCGCCGGACCGGGTCGAGGCGCTGCTGACCCTGACCGGCGCCCGGCTGCTGCTGCGGCAGGACGGCGTCGGCAGCGACGCACGGACCGTCCGGACCCTGGACGCCGAGCGGGCGCTGCTGAGCCGCAGCCTGCCGTGGGACGTCACCGTGCCGCTGCCCGACCAGGACACGGTCTACGCCCTGATCGCCACCAGCGGGACGACCGGCCACCCCAAGGCCGTCCAGGTCACCGGCCGGATGACCGGGCACGCCGCCGCCTTCTACACACGCACCCTCGGGCTCACCGCCACCGACCGCACCGCGATCCACCTGCCGTTCGCATGGGTGTCCGGGCACGTGACGCAGCTGGCGCCGGCCATGCTGTCCGGCGGCTCCGCGGTCACCATGGCGTCGTTCAGCGCGCCGTCGCTCGTACAGACCGCGATCGACCACGGCGTCACGTGGCTCGACGTCGTACCCAGCATCTGGGAGCTGCTGCTGCGCACCCCGTCCTTCGCGCTGCCGCAGCTGGCGGGCGTGCGCCTGGCCGTGTTCGGCGGTGCTCCCGCACCCCCCGGCACGCTGGACCGGGTCCGCGACCGGCTGCCGCAGCTGCGCCTGGTCGACGTGTACGCGCTGTCGGAGACGTGCGCGCCGGTCACCTGCCTGACCGACGTCGAGGCGCTGCGCCGACCCGGCAGCGTCGGCCGTCCGGCGCCCTACGTCGAGCTACGGCTGGTGGAGGCCGGCGGGAGGGAGGTCGAGCGGGGCGAGGCCGGCGAGGTGCACGTGCGTTCGGCCGTGACGACGCCCGGCTACTGGGGCGACACCCCGTCGCCGCTCACCGCCGACGGCTGGCTGCGCACCGGCGACCTCGGCCGGCTGGACGCCGAGGGCTACCTGTACGTCGCGGGCCGCGTGGTCGACCTCATCATCCGCGGCGGCGTGAACATCTACCCCGCGGAGGTCGAGCGGGCGCTGCTGTCGACGGGGCTGCTGGCCGATGCCGCCGTCGTCGGCCTCCCCTCCGCGCTGTCGGGGGAGAACGTCGCCGCGGCCGTGGTCGCCCGCCCCGGGATCGAGGTCTCCACGCGCGCGCTGCAGGCCGCCGTGCGCGGCGCGCTCGGGGCGCACGCCCTGCCGCGGCCGTTGCGCGTCGTGGCGTCGCTTCCGCGCAACCGCAACGGGAAGGTCGACCGGCCGGCGGTCCGGGCGCTCCTGGAGCAGCCCGAGCCGCCACGCTGAGCCGTCAGGACCGGCGGCGCAGCCTGCGCACCAGCACCAGACCGAGCACGCCGGCGCCGATCTGCTTCGCCCGCGGCTTGACGACCGCCACGACCGGCTGCGCCTTGCCGATGCCGTTGAGCAGCCCGTTCTGCACCACCGGCGGGGCCTTGAGGAACAGGTCCGTGGCGACGGCGTTGGCCTTGGCCTTGACGCCGGTGGGCGGCGGGGAGTCAGTCATGGTCCAGAACCTAGTGCGCGCGCCCCGGCGGGCCGCACCTCAGGTACCGACGGCGCTGAACCCGCCGTCGACGTAGACGATCTGGCCGGTGGTGGCCGGGAACCAGTCCGACAGCAGCGCGACGCACGCGCGCGCGACGGGTTCGGCGTCGTCGACCTGCCAGCCCAGCGGAGCACGGTCGTCCCAGACCTGCTCGAAGCCGGCGAACCCCGGCACGCTCTTCGCCGCCATCGTGCGGATCGGACCGGCCGCGACCAGGTTGGCCCGCACCCCTCGCGGTCCGAGGTCGCGTGCCAGGTAGCGGTTGGCCGACTCCAGCCCCGCTTTCGCCACCCCCATCCAGTCGTAGCCGGGCCACGCCACCCGGGCGTCGAACGTGAGCCCGACATAGGACGCGCCACGACCGAGCAGCGGCGCGCACGCATGGGCGAGCGCGGCGTAGGACCAGGTCGAGACCTGGAGCGCCGTGCCGACGTCGTCCCACGAAGTGCCCAGCACACCGCTGCCGAGCGCGGACGGTGGCGCGAACCCGACGGCGTGCAGCACCCCGTCCAGGCCGTCGACGTGCGCGGACAACCGGTCGGGCAGCGCCGCCAGGTCCTGCGGCGACGTGACGTCGAGCTCGATGACGGGCGGTTCGCCGGGCAGCCGACGCGCGACCCGACGCGTCAGCGACAGGGGGCGACCGAAGGACGACAGCACTACGGTCGCCCCTTGCTCGGCAGCCAGCCGGGCGACCGAGAACGCGATGCTGCGGTCGGTCAGGACGCCGGTGACCAGCAGGCGACGGCCCGCCAGCAGCATCAGGCCGCGGTGTCGAGCTTGCCGACGATGACGTCCAGGAACGCGCCGATCGTCTTGACGTCGGTGAGCTCCTCCTCGGGCAGCTCGATGCCGAGGGTGTCCTCGAGCTCCATGGTGAACTCGACCAGCGACAGCGAGTCGACGTCGAGGTCCTCGACGAAGCTCTTGTCCTCCTGGACGTCCTCGCCCTCGACCTCGAGCATCTCGACGGCCTTGTCGCGCAGCACCTGCAGCACCTCAGAGCGTTCCATGGCGAAAATCTACCGACCCAGCGCCGCGACCTGCTCCGGGGTGGCCGCAGAGATCACCTGCACGCCCGGCAGCGTCCGCTTCACCAGGCCGGCCAGCACCCCGCCCGGTCCGAGCTCGACCACCCGCTCCACCCCGTAGAGGTGCAGCGTCTCGAGCAGCTGACGCCACCGCACCGGGGCGGTGAGCTGACGCGAGAGGGTCTGCGCGGCCGGCTCCGGGTGCTCGTACTCGCGCAGGTCGGTCCCCGACAGCACCGACAGCGCCGCCGGGCGGAAGGTGACGGCGGCCAGCGCGGTGTCGAGCACCTGCTGCGCCGGCTGCATCAGCGGGGTGTGGAACGCGCCGCCCACCGGCAGCGGCAGCACCCGCCGGGCTCCGGCCTGCTTCAGCGCTGCGCCCGCGGCGGCGACCCCGGAGACCGTGCCGGACACGACCACGTGCGAGGGCGCGTTGTAGTTCGCCGGCCAGGCCCCCTCGACGCCCTCGCACACCTGCTCGACGGCGTCCTCGTCCAGGCCGAGCACGGCGGCCATCGTGCCGGGCCGCGCGTCGGCGGCGTCCTGCATCGCCTTTCCGCGGGCCGCGACCAGGCGCAGCCCGTCGGCCCGGTCGAGCAGCCCGGCGGCGACCAGCGCCGTGAGCTCGCCGAGAGAGTGACCTGCCACGACGACCGGGTGCAGCCCGCAGGCGTCCCACGCCAGCAGGCTGGCCAGGTAGGTGGTCAGCTGCGCCTCGCGGGTCGCCCGCAGCGTCTCGGCGTCGGCCTCCAGCAGCAGCGCGGCGACGTCGCGTCCCAGCACCTCGCCGGCGTCGGCCACCCCCTGCCAGCCGAGGGTGCCCCGCCAGGCCGTTCCCATGCCCGGCCGCTGGGAGCCCTGGCCCGGAAAGATCACCGCGGTACGCATGAACGACGACTGTAGAAGCCGCCGTTGATTAGGGTGAGGGGTGTGACGCCCCCCGCCGACCTGTCCGAACGGTTGCGCGCGCTCACCGCGGAGCAGCTGTCCGTCGCCCCGGCCGAGCTCACTCCGGAGGCGCTGCTCGGCGACGACCTCGGCGTCGACTCGCTGGCCGCCATCGAGTGGGGCATGACGCTGGAGGACGCCTTCGGCATCGCCCTGCCCGAGGAGGCGTGGGAAGACCTCACGACCTACGGCATGGTCGACGCGCTGGTGCACCGGCTCGCCGCCGGATCGCCTGCCCCGCAGGAGGTCTGAGATGCGGGCCGTGCCCGCACCGCGACGGGTCGTCGTCACCGGCATCGGGGTGGTCTCGCCCGCCGGCACCGGCCTGGACGCGTTCTGGCAGGGCCTGCAGACGCCCCCCGCCGACGCGCGCGAGCGGTCGGTGCAGGGCTTCGACGCCGACGACTGGCTCAGCGGCAAGGAGCAGCGTCACCACGACCGGTTCACCCATCTGGCCGTCGCGGCAGCCGCCATGGCGCTCGAGGACTGCGGCGGGCTCCCCGACCTCGCGCCCACGCGCATGGGCGTGCAGCTCGGCACCGGCATCGGCGGTGTCGGCACCCTGGAGACCCAGGTGGCGGTGCTGGCCGCCCGCGGTCCCGGTCGCGTGTCGCCGTTCACCATCCCGATGGTCATGCCCAACGCCGGCGCGGCGTCGGTCTCGCTCCGGCACGGCCTGCAGGGACCGTCCGAGACGCTGACGACCGCGTGCGCGGCCGGCACCCACTCGGTGGCCGCCGGCGCCCGGATGATCGCGGACAGCCGCTGCGACCTGGTGCTTGCCGGTGGTGCGGAGTCGTCGATGACCCCCACCACCATCGCCGGCTTCACCGTCATGACGGCCCTGTCGCGCACCGGGCTCTCGCGGCCGTTCGACACCGGCCGCGACGGCTTCTGCATCGCCGAGGGCGCGGCGGTGCTCGTGCTGGAGGAGCGCGAGGCGGCCCTGGCTCGGGGGGTCCGGGTCTACGGCGAGGTGCTGGGCGCTGCCAGCACGTGCGACGCGCACCACATCACCGCTCCCTCCCCCGGCGGGGCGGGGGCGGCCGCCTGCATGCTGCTGGCCCTGCACGACGCCGAGCTGTCACCGTCCGACGTGCGTGCGGTCAACGCGCACGGGACGTCGACACCGCTCAACGACGCGGCCGAGGCCTCGGCCGTCACCACGGTCTTCGGGCCGCACGGCGTGCCGGTGTCCAGCATCAAGGGCGTCACCGGCCACGGCCTGGGCGCGGCAGGTGCCCTGGAGGCGGCCAGCGTCCTGCTGTCGTTCGTCCACCGCGAGCTCCGCCGACGATGGGCACGACCGAGATCGACCCGGAGCTCCTGGTCGACGTCGTGCTTCGGCCGCGCGCGTGGGAGCCCGGGCCGACGGTGAGCAACAGCTTCGGGTTCGGCGGGCACAACGGTTCGCTCGTGCTGGGCCCGGCATGAACCTCGCCGCCGACCTCGCCCTGGCGCACGCCCTCGCCGACACCGCCGACGTGATCACGCTGGACCGCTTCGGCGCCGTCGACCTGCAGGTCTCGGCCAAGCCCGACCTGACGCCCGTCAGCGACGCCGACCTCGCCGTCGAGCACGCCCTGCGGACGCTGCTGACGCAGCAGCGTCCGGCTGACGCGGTGCTCGGCGAGGAGGACGGCGAGAGCGGCACCGGGCCCCGCCGCTGGGTCCTGGACCCGATCGACGGCACGAAGAACTTCGTGCGGGGCGTGCCGGTCTGGGCCACGCTCATCGCCCTGCAGGTCGACGCGACCACGACGCGTGGGGGTCGTCAGCGCCCCTGCCCTGGGTCGCCGCTGGTGGGCGGCGACGGGCCTCGGCGCCTGGACGGGCGGGGCGCTCGCCACCGAACGCCGGCTGCGCGTCAGCAGCGTCGACGCGCTCCCGGACGCGTCGCTGGCCTACTCCTCGCTCAGCGGCTGGCAGCAGCAGGGCCGCCTGCCGGGGCTGCTGCGGCTGTCAGACACGGTCTGGCGCACCCGGGCCTACGGCGACTTCTGGTCGCACGTGCTGGTGGCCGAAGGTGCTGTCGACGGCGCGTTCGAGCCCGAGGTCTCGCTGTGGGACCTCGCTCCGCTGCAGGTCATCGTCACCGAGGCGGGGGGACGGTTCAGCGACCTGTCCGGGGCCCCCGGCGCCGACGGCGGCAGCGTCGTCTGCAGCAACGGCCTGCTGCACGACCGCCTGCTGGCCGGGCTCGCCGTCACCTGACGGGGACGTCGCTCAGACCGCGGTCCACTCGCCGGCCCCGACGTCCCGTCGGTCCCGCAGGTCGATGACCCGCGGCGTGAGGTCGACCGCCGCGGCGCCGGACCGGTCGCGCTGCTGCACCGCCCGGGCGGCGGCCACCCGGCGCTCCGCGAACGACCAGACCAGCTCTTCCCGCAGTCCCGTCACCTCCGCGCGCACGACCGTCAGCGCGCCGTGCAGGTCGGCCAGCCCGGTCCGCGTCGCGGCCAGCCCTCGTCGCAGCTCGTCCTGCAGAGACTCCACCTGCCGGGCAGCGGCCTCGGCCGTCTCCTGCGCGAGCGTGGCCCGACGCAACGCTGCGACGGCCGCCTCGGCGCCGTGCGCAGCCAGCACGGCCTGCCGGCGCCGATCCCGCCAGCGCGCGAAGAACCTGGCTCGTGCGCGATGTCGGCCCCGGCTCACCCCCGCAGGCTAGGGCTCCCCGCGGGCGCCCACGGTCCGCCACGCCGGGATCGACGACTACCGTCGCCGCGGTGCGACCTGCTCCCTCCCGCCGCCTGCTCGGCACTGTGCTGGCCCTGACGTCTGCCGCGAGCTTCGGACTCATGCCGGTGCTGACGAAGGTGGTCTACGCCGACGACGCCGACCTGCTCGGCGTCCTGGCGGTGCGCTTCGCGCTGGCCGCTGCGGTGCTGCTGGCCCTGGCCCGGGTGCGCCGCCAGCGGCTGCCCCGCCGTGGTCGGCTGCTCGCCCTGCTCGCGCTGGGAGGGGTCGGTTACGTGGGCCAGGCCCTGCTGTTCTTCGGTGCGCTCCAGCGGATCTCCGCCGGCCTCACCTCGCTGCTGCTCTACGCCTACCCCTCGCTGGTCGTGCTGCTGGGAGTGGTGTTCCTGCGCCAGCGGCCGCGGCCGGCCGCCGTCGGGTGCGTCGTCGTCGCGACGGCGGGCACGGTGCTGACCCTGGGGCCGGTGGGCGGTGGTCGCGGACCGGGCGTGCTCATGGGGCTCGGCGCCGCCGCGGTCTATGCCGTCTACGTGCTGCTGTCCAGCCGGGTGACCGGCGTCCCGGCGCTGGCGATGTCGGCAGTCGTGCTCACCTCCGCAGCCGCGACCACGGGCGTCCTGGCGGCCGCGACGCGTCCGCAGCTGCCGCGCGCCGGCGCCGCCTGGCTCGCGCTGCTGGGGGTCGCCCTGATCGGCACCGTCGTCGCGGTCACGACCTTCTTCGCGGCGCTCGCGCTGCTCGGCCCGGCGGACACGGCCGTCGTGTCGACCGTGGAGCCGGTCGTCAGCGTCGCCGTGGCGGCGCTGGCGCTGGGCGAGCGGCTCAGCCCGCTGCAGCTGCTGGGCGGCGCCGTCGTGCTGTCGGCCGTGGCGGTGCTCGCGCAGCTGCGTCCCGCCCCCGCCGACGCAGCTGTGGTCCCGGCGTGAGCGAGCCGCCGGTGGACCCGCCACCGAGCGCGCGCGATCTCGTCCGCAAGCGCAGCCGCAGCTACCGGCGCGACGAGACCGGACGCCACCACCACATCGGCGCGGCACCGGACCTGCAGCCCGTGCTCGGCGAGGACGGGATGCAGTACGTCGGCACCTCCGACGTGCAGCTCGCCGACCGCACCGTCGTCCAGCTGCAGCAGCAGCGCACGGCGGTCGAGCGCGCGATGGCGGCGGCCGCGTCCGATCTGCGGTTCGAAGACGCGGCCCGGCTGCGCGACGACCTCGGCCGTCTGGACGCCGAGCTGGCCCGCCGCGGCTGACCTCTCGCGGGCCCTCGGCTAGAGCGGCGGCGCGCCGGGGAGCGGCAGCAGCCCGTAGGCCTCGCCGGCGACGTCGGCCGCGGCGTAGGCGGCACACATGGCGGGCGCCGTCCCGGCGAAGCCCAGCGACAGCGACAGCGCGAGGTCGCTGCACATCACGTGGTCACCGATGGTGGCCGAGACGTTGAAGATGGCGTTGTCGTTGACCGCGACCTCGGCGGCGATGACGGGGTAGATCGCCGCCGGGCTGATCAGGTAACCGAGCTGGTCGTTCGCCAGCCCCAGCGTGAAGTGCTCCTGCTCGCCCTCGACGGCATCGGCGATGCCCTGGGCGATCGCCGGGAACGGCTCACCCGGCGTGCCGGTGACCAGCACCCCGCCCAGGCGGATCGCCGAGGTGACGGTGCCGACGACCGTGCCGGACAGGTAGGGCTGCTCGCGGCTGCGCAGCAGCTCGGCGCCGGCCCGGCTGCCACCCTCGAACAGCGCCAGGACGGCCGGTCCGGTGATGGCTTCGCGGATCAGGCCCTGCGCGGCGCCGACCGGTCCGGAGACGGGCGTGGCGGTGCGGACGGCGTCCTCGACGTGGTTGAGGTACATGCGCGTGTAGGCCGCCCGACGGTCCTTGAGCTCGTACCCGGCCTGTTTCGGGTCGGTGAAGCTGCAGCGCGGTCGGCACGGCTGGGTCCGGCCGATGGTGCCGACCATCGCGATGCCGGCGCCGCCGTAGCGCGCGGCCATCGCCTCGGACAGGAACTGCGGCCAGTCGCCGTGCACGCCCTTGCCGCCGCCGGCGGTGGCGTGCGCCGCGTAGGCCATGTAGGTCACGAGCGGCTTGCCGGCGGCGTTGCGGGCCTGGAGCACCCGCATGCGCACGTCCTTGCCCTCGGTGGGGCAGAACGCCGGCCCGTTGTACGTGGGCTCCTCGGACTGGTTCAGCGCCTCGGGGCAGGACTGGTTGTAGATCAGGTCGCCGGCGTCGGAGTGCCCGGCGAACAGTGCGGCCGGCACGCGCTGCCGGTAGGCCGTGACGATCGCGCGGACGGCCTGGTCCCGGATGGTGGCGAAGTACGCGTCGCTGATGCCACCCCAGGCGCCGATGCTGTCCGGGCCCGAGTGGGTGTGGTCGGCGGCGATCAGCTGGTGCTGCACCGGCAGCGCAGGGACCTGCGCCGCGACCCGCTCGGCGATGTCACGGGTTCCGTAGGGCCCGTTCGCGTAAGCCGCGAAGTAGCCCTGCGTCTCGATCGTGACGATGGCGACGGCGGTCTTGCGGTCGTCGACGACCAGGGCCCGGACCTTGATGTGCTCACCCTCGGGACCGGCGGTGCCCCCGCGTCCGACCGCCTCGTCGGGCAGGACCGTGCCGTCGCCGAGCCCGAAGCCGCCCTGGTTGATAAGGCCGGCGGGCGTGATGTCGGTATCGGCTGCCCCGACCAGGTACGGGAGGGAGGCGGGGGCCGGCGTCGCGGGGCAGGCCGGCGCCGCCTCCGCACGTGGTGCCGCGGACCCCGAGCGACGCGCCCAGCATCCCGAGAACCAGCAGCGGGACGACGAGCGCCGTCCGGCCGGTTCGACGCCGCAGCAGTACCGCGAGCACGAGCAGCACGACCGCCAGCAACGGCAGCAGCCCGACGGGCCCGGTGGCCGGCAGCGCCCGCGAGCCGGCCACCCCCGCGCCGGAACCGGCCGCGGCGGCGACGGCCACGCAGGCGGGGGCGGCCGACGCCGATCCGGCAGCGGCGAGCACCCCGGAGGCGGCGAGAAGGACGAGCAGCAGACGATGCATGGTGCTTCCGATCGGTGGGCGCGGTGTTGCTGCAGAGTTTCGCCACGGGCGTCGACGCACCTGCCGTCTTCGTGTCCCGACGTCGTCGGGTGGCTCGGACCTCGCAGCTCAGCGCGCGGGGGCCGGCGGGTCGGTCAGCAGCGTGATGATCAGCTCCATGCCGCCCTGCAGGCCGCCAAGCACCTGCCCGTGCTCACCGAGGATGCGGGAGTGCTCACCGAGGATGCGGGAATGCTCCTGCAGCACCAGGCCCTGCTCCACCTGCGTCTCCCGCAGCGCCTCCAGCACCCGGTTGTGGGCGCGCAGCTCGGTCCGCAGGTCTGAGCCGTCCCGGTCGGCGCCGGTGGCCAGCACCCGCGCGGCCGAGGCATTCTCCTGCGCGCCTGACACGCCCCGCTCGACGTCGTCCCTTCGCTGCTCGAGCCGCTCCACCCGCTGCGGCAGCTCCCGGTCCGGTTCCATGTCCGGCACGCTAACGCGGCCCGGCGCACCCGTCAGCCGGCCTGTGGACAACCGGGTGCCGGCGTACCTTCGAACGGTGCTCGAGAGTGGCTGATCGCGGCTTCTGCCCTGCTCCTGGCCGGCTGCCCGGCGGGGCAGGAGCAGTCGCGGCGCGACCCGGCGGACAGCGTCGTCCCCTACCTCCCCTTCCGTGCCCTACCTGCCGCCTCACCCGTCCCGCAGGCGGTGCAGAACGGCGTCGAACGCCCGTGGGACGTCCTGACGGCGACCTTCGTCCTGCCGCTCGCTGCAGGCCGCCGGCAGGTCTGCCGCGAGATGGGGCGTCTTCCTCTCCTTTCAGCTCGAGCCGTTCGACTCCGCCACCGGTCCGGTCGCTGCGGCGCAACCGGTGGACCTGCGGTGAGCGACGGGCGACCGACGTGTCCTTCCTGGGCCGCCGAGCCTGGACGCGCTACGGACGTCGACTGCCCCGCGCCTCGCCTGCCGATCGAGGGAGGCGCCGCGACGCCGTCCGATCTGCAGAAGCGGGAGGCCCCGTGAACGGCGTCGTCGCCGCGGACCTGGCTCCCGGCGGCGTGCTGCGCGCGGCCATCAACCTGGGCAACCCGGTGCTGGCGGCCGGCACGGCCGAGCAGCCCAGCGGCGTCACCGTCGACCTCGCGACCGAGATCGGTCGCCGCCTGGGACTCTCGGTCGCGTGGGTCTGCTCGCACGCCGCCCGGCACGCGTTCGCCGCCCTCGCCGGTGGCACCGCCGACCTGTGCTTCCTGGCCGTCGAACCCGAGCGCGAGGCCGACGTCGCCTTCACCGCGCCCTACCTGCTGATCGAGGGCGCCTACGCCGTGCGTGCCTCGTCGCCGTTGAGCCGGGCCGACGAGGTCGACGCTGCCGGGGTCCGCGTCGGGGTCAAGCAGGGCTCCGCCTACGACCTGCACCTGACGCGCTCGCTGAACTCGGCGCAGGTGGTGCGGGGCGAGGAAGGCGTCGAGGTGTTCGCCGAGCAGGCCCTCGAGGTCGCCGCCGGCATCCTGCAGCCGCTGCGCGCCCACGTCGAGCGCACCCCCGGGCTCCGGTTGCTGGACGGAGCCTTCATGCAGATCCGGCAGGCCGTCGGGACCGGCCGGGACCGCACCCCGGAGACGGTGCGCTGGCTGGCCGGCACGGTCGAGGAGCTCAAGGCCGACGGGTTCGTCGCTCAGGCGCTCGCGCGGGCCGGCCATCACGACATACCGGTGGCGCCGCTCGTCGGTCTCGGCGGCCGGTCGTAGGCTCGCAACCATGGCGAGCCTGCTGCTGAACAAGCGCGACCTGGAGTTCCTGCTCTACGAGTGGCTCGACGTCGAGAGCCTGACCCAGCGCGAGCGGCACGCCGAGCACAGCCGCGAGACCTTCGACGACGTGCTGGCCCTGGCCGAGCAGATCGCCACCGAGCACTTCGCCCCCCACAACCGCACCAGCGACAGCAACGAGCCGACCTTCGACGGACGAGCACGTCACGCTCATCCCGGAGATCGGCGCGGCGCTGAAGGTCTTCGCCGAGGCCGGCCTGCTCGGCGGCACGCTGGACGCCGAGCTGGGCGGGCTGCAGCTGCCGACGGTCGTCGGCAACGCCGTGTTCGCGTGGTTCCAGGCGGCGAACGTCGGCACGTCCAGCTATCCGTTCCTGACGATCGCCAACGCGCACCTGCTGCTCACCCACGGCTCGCCGGAGCAGATCGACACCTACGTGCGGCCGATGGTCGACGGGCGCTTCTTCGGGACCATGTGCCTGTCCGAGCCGCAGGCCGGCTCGAGCCTGTCGGACGTGACGACCCGCGCGGAGCCGCAGGACGACGGCAGCTACCGGTTGTTCGGCAACAAGATGTGGATCAGCGCCGGTGACCACGAGCTGACCGAGAACATCGTCCACCTGGTGCTCGCGAAGATCCCGGGTGGACCGGCCGGGGTGAAGGGCATCAGCCTGTTCATCGTCCCGAAGGTCGTCGTGGCGACCGGCGAGCGCAACGACGTCGTGCTGGCCGGGCTCAACCACAAGATGGGCTTTCGCGGCACGGTCAACACGCTGCTCAACTTCGGCGAGGGCCGGCACACCCCCGGCGGGCAGAGCGGCGCCGTCGGCTTCCTGGTCGGCGAGGCGCACCAGGGCCTGCGCTACATGTTCCACATGATGAACGACGCGCGCGTGGGCGTCGGTCTGGGCGCCACCTGCCTGGGCTACACCGGCTATCTGCACAGCCTGGACTACGCCAAGGGGCGTCCGCAGGGCCGTCCGGTCAGCGCCAAGGACCCCGCGAGCCCGCAGGTGCCGATCATCGAGCACAGCGACGTCAAGCGGATGCTGCTCGCGCAGAAGTCCTACGTCGAAGGCGCCCTGGCGCTCAACTTCTACTGCGGACGGCTGCTCGACGAAGAGCGCACCGGCGCCGACGAGACCGCCCGCACGCGCGCCCACCTGCTGCTGGACGTGCTGACGCCGATCGCCAAGAGCTGGCCGAGCCAGTGGTGCCTGGAGGCCAACAGCCTGGCGATCCAGGTGCTCGGCGGCTACGGCTACACCCGCGAGTACCCCGTCGAGCAGCTGTACCGCGACAACCGGCTGAACCCGATCCACGAGGGCACCCACGGCGTGCAGGGGCTGGACCTGCTCGGCCGCAAGGTCGTCATGCAGGGCGGCGCCGGGCTCGCGCTGCTGGTCCAGACGATCGACGCGACGCTGGACCGGGCCGACGCCGCCGGTGGCGAGGCCAAGGAGCTCGCGGCACAGCTGCGCGCGGTGTCGGAGCGGCTGCCGGCCACGACCGCTGCCCTGTTCGCCGCCGGTGACGTCGAGGTGTCGTTGGCGAACGCGTCGCTGTACCTGGAGGTCGTCGGCCACACCGTGCTGGCCTGGATCTGGCTGGAGCAGCTGCTGGTCGCCGCCGCGCAGAGCGGCGACTTCTACGACGGCAAGCGGCAGGCGGCGCGCTACTTCTTCCGCTGGGAGCTGCCGCGCACCGGTCCGCAGCTGGCCCTGCTGGAGAGCCTGGACACCACGACGCGGGACACGCAGCCGGGCTGGTTCTAGCCCGATCCCGTCCCGGTGCTGCCCCGCGCCGACGATCTTCCGCCGTCGGTCGACGACCCGCCGTGCGAGGCGACCATCCGGTGCTGCTCGTCGGAGCCACCGCTCGTCGGTGCACCGCTCGTCCGGGCCCCGCTACCCCGTCGGCGGTCCCAGCGCGCCAGCAGCCACGGGGCGGCGGCCAGCGCCGCAGCGTCGAACCAGGCGTAGCCGCCCGCCGCTCCGCTGGGCGGGTTGCCGATGGAAACCAGCCCGGTCGGGTCGTGGGGCTGCCAGGCCCAGGTGCCGAGCGAGGTACCGACGATCTCCAGGTAGCTGACGATCAGCACCGCGCCGGCGTAGACCATCGCCGCGGGGCTGCCGCCGGCCCGCCGCGTCCAGACGAACAGCAGCAGGCAGCCGAACCAGAACAGCCCGAGCACGTCGGGCCGCGACGACAGCGTCACCCCCCACACGGCCCAGCCGCCGAGGGCGACCAGCGCCGCGGTGAGCAGCGCCCGCGCATGGTGCTGCGCCCAGGCGCCGCGCCCCAGCGCGAGCGCGCACAGGTAGACCAGCCCGTGGCCGGGCGGCACGAAGGCCGGCACGTTCTCCAGCCGGTAGACGTAGACGCCGAGCCAGCCCGCGAACACGTACTCCACGACCGTCGCGAAGGCGACGACGACGCCCACCTGCACGCGGGTGACGCGCCCCTCGCCGCGCAGCAGACCGAGCAGCAGCGCCCAGGTGCCGAGCCCCAGCAGCCGCTGCTGCGTCAGCGAGGCCCCGGTGTCCAGCCCGAGCACCACGACGACCCACGCCAGCACCGTCGCGGCGAGGACACCGTCGCGCGGCAGCCGCAGGGGGGTCACCGAGCCAGGGTAGGGGTGGCGCAGGCTCAGCAGCCGCCACCGCTCGGCCGGTCCGGCACGCTCGGATCGACCACCTCGATGTGCACGTGCGGCCAGGCCGGGTTGGCCGTGCGCTCGTCGACCTGCGACGCGAACGGCAACCGGCGGGCGTGCGAGCCGACGACCGTGACGCCGGCCTCGACGCGAGCACCCTTGCCCACCGCCAAGCCCTCGAAGTGCAGCAGCTTTACCTCCCAGCCCGGGTGCTCGTCCGGCTCGACGACGAGGTACTGGTCGGTGTAGCGGCAGTAGAGGGTGTAGCTGCCCGCGCGCAGCACCGTGCCGCTGACCGGCGCGCGGACCTCGCCGTCGGGACGGACGACGACGTCGGCGGCTCCGGCCGGCCGGGTGTCGCGACCGCGGTCGTCCAGCACGACGGAGGGCAGGCCGGTGTCGAGCAGCCGCTGCGGCTGCGCGCCGTCGTGACCGGACTGGTGCAGCCCGATCAGCTCGACGACGTCGACGGGGGCGTGCAGCGTCACCTCCCCGACGACGGCGTACGGCCGCCGCCAGTCGGTGCGGTAGGCGGTGCGCGGCGGGCGAGGAGGTCGCGGTGACGGCGGCGGCGCCGGCGCTCGCGGGGCCCTCACCCGCGCTGCGGCCGTCGGCGCCCGGCGCACCGCCGGGGTCGTCGGGGAGGCGCGCGGTGCCACCGACGGTGTCGGCCGGGGAGCAGGAGCCGGCGACGCAGCGGCTGACGTCACGTGCAGCACGGCCGGTGGCGCAGGGACGGCCGACGGAACGGACACCGCCGCCGGGGCAGCGACCGGTGGCGGCGGCGCCTCCGGTCCGCTGAGCGCCACCGTCCCCAGACCGACGGCCAGCACCAGCGCGTTGCACGTGGCGAGCAGGCGCAGCCGCATACCGGCCACGCTACCCAGCAGCATCGGCACCCGCGGACGGTCCAGGATCCTTCTTCCGCAACGGTGCCGCGGCGTCCGCCGGCTGGCACACTTGTCGCTCGACCTCATCCTGGAGCGCCCGCATGACCACGACTCCCGCCGACCTGCTGGGCCCGGCCGAGCCCGTGCGTCGCACGCCCGGACGCGCCTCCAACGCCCTGGCCGCCGTGGTCGCCGCGGGCGCCGTGCTGGTCGGCGGCAGCGGCGTCGCCGTCGCGTTCGCCTACAGCGGGGGCGGGCTCCAGCCCGAGGACGTCCTGCCGGCCAGCGCGGTGGCCTACGCCGACCTGGACCTGGACCCGTCGGCGCGGCAGAAGGAACAGCTGCTCTCCTTGGCCGAGCGCTTCCCGTCGCTCAAGACGTCGGCCACCACCCTGGACGGCCTGCGTACGGACCTGCTCGAGCAGGTCCTGGTCGACGAGGACCTCAGCGCCGACGACCTCGACTGGGTCGGCGACCGTCTCGGCGTGGCCGCTGTGCCGGCGAAGGGGACCGTGGCGCCGCTGGCGGCCGTGGCGTTCACCGACCGGGCCAAGGCCGAGTCGTTCCTCACCGCCGAGGCCGAGAAGGACGACGCGTTCCACTTCGCCTTCAGCGAGCTCGGCGACTACGTCCTGATCGGCGGGACGCAGCAGCAGGCCGACGCGGCGATCGACCCTGCCGACGTGCTCGGCGACCTGCCGGCCTTCCGCGACGCCCTGGCCCGGCTGGACGGCGGACAGGTCGTGACGGTCTGGACCGACATCGGCCGGGTGTGGGCGGCCCTTCCCGCAGGAGACCGTGCTTCCGCAGCGCAGTCGTACGGGCTGCCCGACGGCGTCACCCCGAGCGGGCAGGTCGTCGCCGGCCTGCACGCCGTCGACGCCGGCCTGGAGCTGGCGGGCCGCACCGTCGACCTGGTCACCGGCCCGGGCGGCGCGCAGGTCACCGGGGCCGAGAAGCTCGTCGAGGGCCTGCCGAGCAGCACCGTGGCCGCGGCGGGCTTCGCCGGCCTGGGCCCGAGGGTCGCCGAGCAGCTCGACGCGCTGTCCAGCGCCTTCGGCCCGGGTGTCGGTGCCGGCGACGGCACAGACGGCACAGACGGCACAGACGGCAGCGGGATCCTCGACGGGTTCGGCCTGTCGCTGCCCGACGACCTCGTCACGCTGCTGGGCGACCGCACCGTCGTCGCCGCCTTCGACGACCAGGGCGTCGCCGCCCGCAGCCGCACGCCCGACCCGGCCGCCGCGGCGCGGATCGTCAGGACGCTGCTGACGAACCTCACGGGCACGGACTCCTCCGAGCTCGTCGCCACCCTGTCCGACGGGATCGCCGCGGGCACCACCCCCGAGGCCGTCGATGCCGTCTCCGGCTCCGGCGGCCCGGCCGCGCTCGGACGCTCGAAGGTCTTCCGGCGCGCCGTCCCCGAGGCCGCCGACAGCTCCGTCGTGCTGTTCGTCGACGTGGCCAAGGCCCTGGCTGCCGCCGGCGAGGACTTCGGCAGCCCGCCGAAAGACCTGCAGGCGCTGGAGGCGGTCGGGTTCAGCGCCGACGCCACGAGCTTCCGGTTGCGCGTCACCCTGCGGTAGCCGGCCGCAGGACGGTCAGGCGCCCGGCAGCTCCACCCGGGTGACGTCCTGCCGGTCGTAGGAGACCTGGCAGAAGCCGTGGTTGCAGTAGCCGCGGGGGTTCTTGTGCAGGTACTGCTGGTGGTAGCCCTCGGCGTAGTACCAGGGCCCCGCGTCGTCGAAGGGCCGGATCTCGGTGGTGATCTCGCCGAAGCCGGCCGCGGTCAGCGCAGCCTGGTAGCGGTCGCGGGACTCGACGAGCGCCGCTGCCTGCGCGTCGGTGGTGGTGTAGACCGCCGTGCGGTACTGGGTGCCGCGGTCGTTGCCCTGCCCGTTGAGCTGGGTCGGGTCGTGGTTCTCCCAGAACGCCTTGAACAGGCTCTCCAGGTCGGCGACCTCCGGGTCGTACACGACCAGCACGGCTTCGGTGTGGCCGGTGCGCCCGGTGCACGTCTCCTCATAGGTCGGGTTCTCGGTGAAGCCGCCGGCGTAGCCCGCCGCGGTGGTGATCACGCCAGGAAGCTGCCAGAAGATGCGCTCGGCGCCCCAGAAGCAGCCCATCGCGACGTACAGCACCTCGGCGCCCTCAGGCCACGGCGGGGTCATCGGCGTACCGAGCACCTCGTGCGCAGACGGCACGCGCAGCGCGGTGTCGCGGCCCGGCAGGGCGTCCTGCTCCGAGACGGACGAAGGGGTCCGGGTGAACCACATGGTGATCTCCTTGTCGTGACGTGCCTGCACGCGGGGGACGTACCGGTGCCAACCGAGCGACGGTGAGCGACGTTCCCTGCGTAAGCGGTTCGTCACGACTGCGGTCTCAGGAGCCCGTCTCACCGTTCCAACGGGCCAGCTTGCCGCTGCGGGCGACCGCGCGCAGCCGCGCCTCGGTCTGGTCGCGCACGTCGCTGCCGGCCACGACGAGCAGCTGGTCGCCTCGGACGAAGTGGGTGTGCTGACCGGGCACCAGCCCCCGTCCGTCCCGCACGATCAGCGTGACGTGCGCGCCGACGGGCAGGCGGAGCTCTTCGACGTAGACGCCGTGCAGGCGCGAGCCCGGCCCGACCTTGACCTGCAGCACGTCGGCCCGCATCTGCTCCAGCGGAGCGGTCTCGACCTCCAGGTCGACGGCCCGGCCGTCCTCGACGACGCGGAGCCGGCGCGCCACCCAGGGCAGGGTCGGCGCCTGCACCAGCGTGTAGACCACGACCAGCACGAACACGATGTCGACGATCCGCTCGGCACCGATCAGCCCCTCGGTCACCGGGATCGTGGCGATGACGATCGGCACCGCTCCGCGCAGCCCCGCCCACGACAGGAACACCTGCTCGCGCCACGACCAGCGGAAGGGCAGGGCCGACAGCGCGACGGCCAACGGTCGGGCCAGCAGCGTGCCGGCGGCGCCGATCAGCAGCGCCGCCGGGATCTGACCGACCAGCCGCTCGGGCGAGGCCAGCAGCCCGAGCAGGACGAACATCGCGGCCTCGGCCAGCAGCGCGGTGGACGCGGCGAAGCCGAGCACTGCCCGCCGGTGCGGCAGCGGCGCGTTGCCCAGGACCAGCGCTGCGAGGTAGACCGACAGGAAGCCGCTGACGTGCAGCGCGTCGCCGGCGGCGAAGGCCAGCAGGCACAGCGCGACCGTCGCGATCGGGTAGAGACCGGCGCTGGGCAGCGCCGCCCGCACCAGCAGCTCGCGGCCGAGCCGTCCGATCGCCAGGCCCAGCAACGCTCCCCCGGCGAGCTCCAGCAGCACCAGCCCGATCGCGCCCCACACCGTCGCGGTGTCCCAGGCGTCGGAGGCGGCCAGCGACACCAGGACGACCACCGGCGCGTCGTTCAGGCCGGACTCGACCTCCAGCACCGCGCTGATGCGGCGCTGGAGGGGCAGTCTGCGCAGCACGGCGAAGACGGCGGCGGCGTCGGTCGAGGCGATGACGCTGCCCAGGATGACGGCCACCCGGGCGTCGACCCCGAGCGCGACGGAGGCCACCCCCGCCACCACGGCGACGCTGGTGGCGACGCCGAACGTCGCCAGCACCGCAGCGAAGGGGAGCACCGGCCGCACGACGCTCCACCGGGTGGTGAGCCCGCCCTCGGCCAGGATCAGCGCGAGCGAGACCAGGCCCACCTCGGCGGCGCGCGAGTAGTCCGAGAACTCCAGGCCCAGCCCGGACTCCCCCACCAGCAGCCCGACGCCCAGGTAGATGAGCAGCGACGGCAGTCCCGTGCGCGCGGCGAGCCGCACCGCCACCAGGGCGACGAGCAGCAGCACGCAGGACAGGAGCAGGACGGTGTTGAAGCTCGTCTCCACCGTCCTGCTCCTTCGTCCTGCTCCGGGCCGGCCGCCCGGGTCCGAGCCCTCGGGCTAGGCCTTGGCGGGCCGCGCCGACGGGCGCTTCTTGACCTGCCGCGAGCGCTGGGACGCCGGCGTCTTGCGCTTGGGCATCGGCGGCGGCGTGTCCGTCCGCTCCTCGAACACGAGCAGCAGCGGGGACGCGACGAACGCCGAGGAGTACAGCCCGACGAACAGACCGATCAGCAGGGCCAGGGCGAAGTCGGTCAGCGAGCGCCCACCGAGCACGGTCAGGGCCCCGAGGATGAAGAACGCACCCACACCGGTGTTGAAGGTACGGGGCGCGGTGGCCAGCAGGGCGCTGTTGACCACCTGTGGCAGCGGTCTCGTGCGGTGCTGGGACCAGATCTCGCGGATGCGGTCCATCGTCACGACGGAGTCGTTGACCGACACACCGATGATGGTCAGCGCCGCCGCCAGGAACAGGCCGTCGACGGGCTTGCCGAGCCAGGCGAACAGCCCCAGCACCAGCACCACGTCGTGGAACATCGCCAGCACCGTGCTGGCCGCGAACGACCAGCGGAACCGCACCGCCAGGTAGACCAGCTGCGCCAGCAGCGCGATGAGCAGCGCGATGATCGCCTTCTTGCGCAGCTCGGACCCGAGCGTCGGCCCGACGATGTCGTCGGAGATCACGGTGACCTCACCGCCGACCTTCGCCAACGACAGGCGGATCGTCTCCAGCTGCGCGTCGGTGATGTTCGACGTCCGGACGGTGATGTTGTCGCCGTTGCCGCCGCTGGTCTCCTGGACCACGGCGGTCGGGAAGCCGGCGTCCTCGACCTGGGTGCGGGCGGTCTGGACCGGCACCGACTGGCTGGTGGAGAACTCCGCGGTGCGGCCGCCGGTGAACTCGACGCCGAAGTTGAAGCCGCGCACGACCATGCCCAGCACGGCGAAGACCAGCAGGCCGGCGGTGATCGCCAGGTAGGTCTTTCGGTACTGCATCAGGTTCGGCTGCTTGCGCTCCAGCCACGGCCGCATGCGTCCCAGCGTGGACAGGCCGGTGAAGCCGGGGTGGCTCTGGACCCAGCCGCGCCGCAGGCCGAACTCGGTGAGCACGCGGGTGACCACCAGCGCCGAGATGATCGAGGCGAGCACGCCGATGACCAGCGTGACGCCGAAGCCCTTGACGGTGCCGGAGGCCAGCAGGAACAGCAGCCCGGCGGCCAGGATCGTCGTCGCGTTGGAGTCGGTGACGGCGCTGAACGCCTTCTTGAACCCGTTGTCCAGCGCTGGCAGCAGGCGCTTGCTCTTGGAGGCGGCGTACTCCTCCTTGGCTCTCTCGAACACCAGCACGTTGGCGTCGATGGCGAGTCCGACCGACAGCAGCAGCCCGGCCCAGACCGGGCAGGGTCAGCGTGGCGCCGAGAGCGGTCAGGGCGCCGAAGGAGATGAGGCCGTAGGACCCCAGCGCCACCGACGCGAGGAACCCGACGAAGCGGTAGACGACGATCAGGAAGAGCATCGTCAGCGAGACGCCGATGATGCCGGCCTTGTAGCTGGCGTCGATGGCGTCCTTGCCCAGCGTCGGTCCGACCTGGCTGCGCGAGATGACCTTCAGGTTCAGCGGCAGGGCGCCGCCCTTGACCAGGGTGGCCAGTTGGTCGGCCTCCTCGCGGGTGAAGCTGCCGGTGATCTGGGTCGACCCGCCCTGGATCCCGACGTTGCACTGCACGCTGCTGGCGACCGGCGGCGAGCTGATGACCTCGTTGTCGAGCACGATGGCGACCCGGCGCTTGGGGTCACCGTCGGGGTTGCAGGCGGCGGCTCCGGTGAGGGTCTCCCACTGCCGGCTGCCGGCTCCCTTGAAGTCGATGACGACGAAGCGGCCGATGCCGGTCGTCGGGTCGGTGCCCACGCTGGCGTCGCCGATGCCGTCACCGGTGAGGGCTGCCGGTCCGATGACCAGGGGCAGGCCCGAGTCGTCGGTGAGCGTCTGCTGGGGCAGCGTCGGGTCGAACGGCGACGCGCTGGGGGACGGCGCGGGCGAGGCGTCCGCCGCCGCGGACGCGGTGGGTGCCGCGCCAGCCGGCGACGGCGCTGCGGGGGACGGCGCTGCCGGGCTCGGGGCCGGCGGCGAGGCCGCCGGGCTGGCGACGGGACCGACCTGCGCGGCCGGCTGGGCAGCGGCGTCCAGCCCGTTCGGCAGCGCGCGACCGTTGGCGGTCGGGCTGGTGGCCGGGGCCGGCGCCGCGCTGGCGACGGGGGCGCCGCTGGCGAGCGGCGCGCCGCTTGCCGCCGCGGCGGCAGACGGCTGCGGGATCAGGCTGGTCGGGTCGGCGGCGGCCAGCACCGGGTGGATGGTGAGCTGCGCGGTCTTGCCGATGACCTCGGCGGCCTGGGCGGCGTCCTCGACGCCCGGCAGCTCGACGATGATCCGCCGCTCGCCGGAGCGCGCGAGCGTGGGCTCGGTGACGCCGAGCGAGTCGACCCGTCGCCGCAGCACCTCCAGCGCACGGTCGGTGTTCTGGGCGTTCGCCTCGGTGGTGGGGGTGCTCTCGGTCTCGAAGGTGATCGAGGTGCCACCCCGCAGGTCGAGCCCGAGCTGGGGCTTCTTGGTGATCACGAAGAACGTGGACAAGCCGATGGCCAGCAGCGCGACGAGCGCGCGCACGACAGGTGGACGGGTCATGAAGGGGGGTTCCTGACAGGAAGGGGTGCGGCAGGCTGCCGCCGGACGGGGAGGCTCAGGTACCGGCCGCCGTCGGCGGGGCCCGGCTGCCCAGGGCCCCCGGTCCGACCCGCCCCGCGCGGACGGTCGGTGGCCGGGCCTGCGGGCGGGCCGTCAGGTGCGGCGCGACGTGCGGGCCGCGGGCCGGTGCGAGCGCCGGACCGGCACCGCCGCCCGCCGGTGACGCCGCTCCGACCAGGACGACCTCCGGGGCCGTCGCCGGGCGGGCGTCGGGCCGGGTCGGGGCCGGCCGGCCGGCCGAGGTCGAGCCCTGCACCGTCCGCGGCCCGGCAGCGTCCCGCGCCGCGAGGTCCAGCGGCGCGAACCCGGCCAGCGAGACGACGGCGACGAGCAGCACCAGCAGGCGGCGGCCGCCTGCCTGCCACCGGTCCTCGGGCGCGGACGCGGTGCTCACGAGTCGCTCGCCGCGACGAGGTGGTCCAGCACGGCTTCCGGATGGTCCCGCTGCACCCGCTGGAGCCGCCAGGCGCCGGCGAACAGCACCAGCAGCGCGCCGTCGCTGGTGCGCTGCAGCACCTCGACGCCGCTCTCGCGGTCCAGGATCTTGGCCCAGTGCGCGTCGGTGAGCCGCGCCAGCGAGTACTCCAGCCGGTCCAGCCGCACGGGCGCCGAGAACTCCCCGGCCATCCGGTGCTCGGCGACCTCGAACTGCATCGGACCGACCGCGGCGAGCACGGGAGCCTGGTCGCCCCGCAGGTCGCTGCGCAGCACCTGGACGGTGCCCTCCTGCTCCAGCTGCTCGATGCCGCGCCGGAACTGCTTGTAGCGGCCGGAGTCGACGGCGCGGCAGACGGCGAAGTGCTCGGGCGCGAAGGAGGGGATCGGCGGGAAGGTGACCGGCTCGTCGACGTACAGGCTGTCGCCGACCCGCAGCGCGGAAGCGTTGACCAGCCCGACGACGTCGCCGGGGTAGGCCAGGTCGACGGTCTCGCGCTCACGTCCGAAGACCTGCTGCGCGTACTTCGTCGCGAACGGACGGCCGGTGGCGCTGTGCGTCACGACGGTGCCGCGCTCGAAGACGCCGCTGCACACCCGGACGTAGGCCAGCCGGTCGCGGTGGGCGCTGTCCATGCCCGCCTGGATCTTGAACACGAAGGCGCTGAAGGGCTTGTCCAGGCCCCGCGGCGCGCCGTCGACGTCCGGGCGCGCGGTCGGCGCGGGGGCGAGCTCGAGCAACGTGTCCAGCAGCTGGCGGACGCCGAAGTTCAGCACCGCCGACCCGAACAGGACCGGGGTCGTGATGCCGGCCAGGAAGGTCGACTGGTCGTGCACCTGACCCATCGCCTCGAGCAGCTCGCACTCCTCGACCGCGGTGGTCCAGGCGTCGCCCTCCTGCTCGGCGGCCACGGCTGCCGGCACGCGCTCCTCGGGGGCGATGGTGGCCCCGCCGGCGGTCCGGGTGAAGCGCAGGAAGTCACCCGTCGCCCGGTCCAGGACGCCGCGGAAGTCGCCGGCGATGCCGACCGGCCAGGTCAGCGGCGTGGGCTCCAGCCCGGTGCGGTCGCGGATCTCGTCCATCAGCTGCAGCGGTTCCAGGCCCGGCCGGTCCCACTTGTTGACCACCGTCAGGACGGGGATGCCGCGGTGCTTGCAGACGTCGAACAGCTTCATCGTCTGCGGCTCGAGGCCCTTGGCGGCGTCGAGCAGCATCACGGCCGAGTCGACGGCGGCGAGCACCCGGTAGGTGTCCTCGGAGAAGTCGGCGTGACCCGGGGTGTCGAGCAGGTTGACGACCGCGTCGCCGTAGCCGAACTGCAGCGCCGCCGAGCTGATGGAGATGCCGCGGGCCTTCTCCATGTCCATCCAGTCCGACACGGTGCTCTTGCGGCCGGCCTTGCCGTGGATGGCGCCCGCCTCCTGGATCACCCGCGCGTGCAGCGCCAGCGCCTCGGTGAGCGTGGACTTCCCGGCGTCGGGATGGCTGATCACGGCGAACGTGCGGCGGCGGACGGCCTGCGTCGACGCCGGGTCGGCGGCAGTCGTCAGCTCGGCGGTCACCGGGCCCATGCTAGGTGTCGCTCAGGGTTCGACAGGCGGTCCGACGCGGGCCGGCGGGGCCCGGTCGGGCAGCACGTGCGGCGCCGGGACGCCGGGAACGGCCGGCGGGACCGCGCTCACGGCCGGCTCCGCAGCGGCCTCGGGCGCCGGGCCGGCCGCCGGCGGGAGCGTGGCGAGCGCCCGGCGGCCGAGCGTGCCGACCGCGCAGGCCAGGACCGCGCCGGCCAGGCTGACCAGCAGCGCCCGGTGCGCCCCGAACGCCTCCGCGACCCCGCCGGAGACCGCGAACCCGGCGGCGACCCCCACACCGACCCCGGTGCTGAGCCAGGAGTACCCCTCGGTGCGGGCCGCGGCCGGGACCAGGACCTCCACCAGCCCGTACGCGGAGATCAGCGTCGGGCTGATGGCCAGCCCGGCGAGCAGCGCCGCGGGCACCATCGCGGGCACCGACGTCGCGAGCACCATCGGCAGCAGGCCGACGACCAGGAACACCAGCGCCAGCCGGAACCGGCGCGGCAGGGGGCCGCGTTGCGGAGCGGCCCCGTACGCCAGCCCCGCGAGCGCGCTGCCCAGCGCGATGAGCGCCAGCAGCGGGCCCGCGAGCGCCGCCCTGCCCCGCTCGTCGGCGAAGGCCACCATCGACACCTCCATCGTGCCGAACACCAGCCCCACGCACACCATCGCCGCAACCAGGACCCGCAGCCCGGCAGACCGCAGGGCAGCCGGGTGGCGCGCGGTCACCGCATGGACCGGTGGCTGGGTGTCGTGCTGGCCGACGAACCAGGCCGTGCCGGCGGCCGTCAGGCCCAGCGCGCCCACCAGCCCGACGGCCGGGTCGAGCACCGCCGCGAGCACGACCAGCGGCGGACCCAGCACGAACACGACCTCGTCGACCACCGACTCCCAGGCGAAAGCCCGCTGCAGCGTCGCCGACCCTGGCTCGAGCACGAGCGCCCAGCGCGCCCGCACGCACGAGCCGAGCTGGCTCGAGCTGGTGCTCATGACGGCGGCGAACGGCAGCAGCGTCCACGCCGGCGCACCCGAGCCGGCCAGCACCAGCAGCCCGAGCACCCCGGTCGCCGACACCAGCACCGCCCAGGGGAGCACCTGACGCTGACCTCGTCGATCGACCAGCCGGGAGACCAGCGGCGCGATGACCGCCATGCCCAGCGCGGCGGCGGCGCTGACCAGCCCGGCGAGGGCGTAGGAGCCGCGCCGGTCCTGCACCAGCAGCACGGTGCCGATGCCGAGCATGGCGATCGGCATCCGTCCGACGAGGGCGGCAGCCGAGAACGCGCGCGCACCCGGGGTGCGCAGCATCGGTCCGTAGCCGGGACGGAAGGCCATCCGGCCATGCAACCACCGCCCGCGCGGACCGGCTCCCCCGTGCGCGCGACGCCGAGACGCAGTCGTGACCGAGCCGCCACCTCCGCGCAACAGCAGGACGGTGCCCGCCCGATAGCGTGCCAGCCGACGCCCGTGGGCCGCCCGCCCCGGACCGGCCGACCTGGAGGACCCCTTGCTCGGATCTGTGAACGGACGCCTGCGCCTGGTGTCGCTGCTCGCCGTCGCCAGCCTGGGGCTGGCGGCCTGCGGCGGGAACGACAGCACCGACTCGGTCGCCGACCCCGGTTCCTCGGCCGCAGCCGCCAGCGACGTGAAGGTCGGCCTGGCCTACGACGTCGGCGGCCGCGGCGACCGCTCCTTCAACGACGCCGCCGCCACCGGTCTGGACAAGGCCGTCAAGGAGCTCGGCGTCACCAAGGAGGAGCTCAGCCCGAACGCCTCCGGCAGCGACCGCGGCGACAACCTGCGCCAGCTCGCCGAGGACGGGTTCGACCCGGTGATCGCCGTCGGCTTCGCCTACGCCGAGTCGCTGACGATGGTGGCCAAGGACTTCCCCGACACCACCTTCTTCATCGTCGACGACTCCTCCGTCGAGCTGCCGAACGTCAAGGCGCTGACCTTCGCCGAGGAGCAGGGCTCGTTCCTGGTCGGCGCCGCCGCGGCGCTCAAGAGCCGCAGCGGCAACGTCGGCTACATCGGCGGGGTCCAGACGCCGCTGCTGCAGAAGTTCGAGGCCGGCTTCGTCGCCGGCGCCAAGCAGGTCAAGCCGGGGATCACCACGCAGGTGAAGTACCTGTCGCAGCCGCCGGACTTCTCCGGCTTCGGCTCTCCCGACAAGGGCAAGGAGACCGCCAACGGCATGTACGACGCCGGCGCCGACATCATCTTCGCGGCCGCCGGCGGGTCCGGGGTCGGGGTGTTCCAGGCCGCGCTGGCCAAGAAGGCGCTCGCGATCGGGGTCGACTCCGACCAGTACGAGTCCGTCGGGGACGCCACCCTGCAGCCGGTGATCCTCACCTCCATGCTCAAGCGCGTCGACGTCGCGGTCTTCCAGAGCATCGAGAAGTTCACCAAGGGTGAGGCGCTGCCCGCGAAGACGGTGTTCGACCTGTCGACCGACGGCGTCGGCTACGCCACCTCCGGCGGCCAGGTGGACGACATCAGCACGATGCTGGACGAGCTCAAGGCCAAGATCATCGCCGGCGACATCACGGTTCCCACCACGCCGTGACGTCCGGCCCGCCCGGCCCGGTCGGCCCGGCCGGTGCCGTCCGGGCGGCCGGCCCCACCGTCCCGGTGGTCCGGCTGGTGGGCATCACCAAACGCTTTCCCGGCGTCGTCGCCAACCGTGCCGTGCGGTTGTCGGTCGACGCCGGGCAGGTGCACGCGGTGGTCGGGGAGAACGGCGCCGGCAAGTCGACGCTGATGAAGATCCTCTACGGCATGCAGCGGCCGGACGAGGGCACGATCGAGATCGACGGCGTCCGCACGCGCTTCGCCAACCCCGGCGAGGCGATCGCCGCCGGCATCGGCATGGTCCACCAGCACTTCATGCTGGCCGACAACTTCACCGTCCTGGAGAACGTCGTCCTGGGCGCGGAACCGACGCGGCGCGGTCGGCTGGACGTCGGCGCCGGTCGCCGCCGGATCCGCGAGCTCTCCGAGCGCTACGGGCTCGGCGTGCAGCCCGATGCCCTCGTCGAGACGCTGGGCGTCGGCGACCGGCAGCGGGTGGAGATCCTCAAGGTGCTCTACCGGGGCGCGCGGGTGCTCATCCTGGACGAGCCGACCGCCGTGCTCGTGCCGCAGGAGGTCGACGAGCTGTTCGCCTCCCTGGCGGGGCTGCGTGCCGAGGGCGTCGCGGTGCTGTTCATCAGCCACAAGCTCGACGAGGTGCTGCGCGTCGCCGACGCCGTCACCGTGCTGCGCCAGGGCACCACGGTGGCCACCGTGGACCCGCGCGAGGTGACGCCCCGCCGGCTCGCCGAGCTGATGGTCGGCAGCGCTCTGCCCACGCCCGAGACGCGCGAGTCGACCGTCACCGAGACCGTCGAGCTGGCGGTCGAGCACCTCACGGTCCGGAGCCCGGAAGGTCGGGCGGTCGTGGACGACGTGAGCCTGCGGGTACGTCGCGGCGAGGTGCTGGGCATCGCGGGGGTCGAGGGCAACGGGCAGGTCGAGCTCGTCGAGGCGCTGCTCGGGCTGCGGGCAGCGACCGGCAGCGTTCGCCTCGGCGGGCGCGACGTCAGCGGCTGGTCCACCCGACGCCGGCGCGAGGGCGGCATCGGCTACGTCCCGGAGGACCGCCACCGGCAGGGCCTGCTGCTGGAGGCGTCGCTGTGGGAGAACCGCGTGCTGGGCCACCAGCGCACGAAGCCGTTGCGGCGCGGGCTGTTCATCGACCGGCGCGCGGCCCGGGCGGACACCGGGCGGATCGTGCGCGAGTACGGCGTGCGCACCCCCGGCGTCGAGGTCCCGGCGTTCGCGCTGTCGGGCGGCAACCAGC
>CAWASE010000015.1:0-94038 GCA_963784675.1 uncultured Actinomycetes bacterium | reverse complement strand
ACCACCCAGAAGGACGGCGCCACCGGTGAGGGCCGCGCGTTCTCCTCCCTCGCCGAGGCCGTCATGGCCTACGACCGGGGCGAGCTGGACCTGCAGGCCAAGATCACGCTGCGCATGCGCGACCTGGCGGGCGTCACGCCGGCCGAGCCGGGCGACACCAGCCAGTTCCGGGTCGAGTCGACGCTGGGTCGCACCCTGTTCAACGAGGCGCTGCCGGTCGACTACCCGTTCGTCGACAAGGAGGTGTCCAAGCGCGAGCTGGGCGCCATCGTCAACGACCTGGCCGAGCGCTACCCGAAGGTGCAGGTGGCGGCGACGCTCGACGCGCTGAAGGAGACCGGCTTCCGCTGGGCGACCCGTTCCGGCGTCACGATCTCGATCGAGGACGTCGTCACGCCCCCCGGCAAGGCGGCCATCCTGGAGCGCTACGAGGGCGACGCCGAGAAGATCGAGAAGCAGTACGGCCGCGGCGTCATCACTGACGACGAGCGCCGTCAGGAGCTCATCGAGATCTGGACGAAGGCCACGGCCGAGGTCGCCAAGGAGATGGAGGCGAACTTCCCCAAGGAGAACCCGGTCTGGATGATGGTCCACTCCGGTGCCCGCGGAAACATGATGCAGGTGCGTCAGATCGCCGGCATGCGTGGTCTGGTGGCCAACCCGAAGGGCGAGATCATCCCGCGCCCGATCAAGGCCAACTTCCGTGAGGGCCTGACGGTCCTGGAGTACTTCATCTCCACCCACGGCGCCCGCAAGGGCCTGGCCGACACCGCGCTGCGTACCGCTGACTCCGGCTACCTGACCCGTCGCCTGGTCGACGTCAGCCAGGACGTCATCATCCGCGAGGAGGACTGCGGGACCTCGCGCGGCGTGAAGATGGGCATCGGCACGCGCAACGCCGAGGGCGTCCTCGTCAAGGACACCCACGTCGAGACCAGCGTCTACGCGCGGTCGCTCGCGGCCGACGTCGAGAAGGACGGCGAGGTCGTCCTCACCGCCGGCGCCGACCTCGGCGACGTCAACATCAACGCGCTCATCGAGGCCGGCGTCGAGGAGATCAAGGTCCGCTGCGTGCTGACCTGCGACTCCAAGGTCGGCACCTGCGCCGCCTGCTACGGCCGCTCGCTGGCCACCGGCAAGACGGTCGATGTCGGCGAGGCCGTCGGCATCATCGCCGCGCAGTCGATCGGTGAGCCCGGTACGCAGCTGACGATGCGCACCTTCCACACCGGCGGCGTCGCGGGTGAAGACATCACCCACGGTCTGCCGCGTGTGGTCGAGCTGTTCGAGGCCCGCAGCCCCAAGGGCGTCGCGCAGATCTCCGAGGTCGACGGCCGCATCGCGATCGAGGACACGGCCAAGGGCCGGCAGGTCACGATCACCCCGGACGACGGCAGCGAGGAGATCAGCTACCTGGTGTCCAAGCGCGCCCGCCTGCTGTTCGAGGAGGGCGACCACATCACCGTCGGCGAGAAGCTGCACATCGGTGCGGTGAACCCGCACGAGGTGCTGCGGATCCTCGGCCCGCGCGCAGGTGCAGCTGCACCTGGTGGCCGAGGTGCAGGAGGTCTACCGCTCCCAGGGCGTGTCCATCCACGACAAGCACATCGAGGTGATCATCCGCCAGATGCTGAAGCGGGTGAACGTGCTGGAGTCCGGCGGCACCGACTTCCTGCCCGGCTCGCTGGTGGAGCGGGCCGTGTTCGAGGGCGAGAACCGTCGCGTGGTGTCCGAGGGTGGCGAGCCGGCTTCGGGTCGCCCGGTCCTGATGGGCATCACCAAGGCGTCGCTGGCCACCGAGTCGTGGCTGTCGGCGGCCTCCTTCCAGGAGACGACCCGCGTGCTCACCGACGCGGCGATCCAGGCCAAGAGCGACTCGTTGCTGGGCCTGAAGGAGAACGTCATCATCGGCAAGCTCATCCCGGCCGGTACCGGCATCAGCCGCTACCGCAACATCCGGGTCGAGCCCACCGAGGAGGCCCGCGCCGCGGTCTACTCGATGGCCGGCTACGACGACCCCGACTTCGCCTTCGGTGGCGGGGGACAGGCCGTGCCGCTGGACGACTTCGACTACGGCCAGCCGAACTACCGCTAGCCGCTGCACGGTCCGTCGGCCGCCTGTCCCCTCGCGGGGGCAGGCGGCCGTCGGCGTGCTGGGACCGGGGACCGCGACGGGAGGGGGAGCAGGAGCAGTGAGCGCCACCGACCGCCGTCCGGACGAGCGGGACCGTCCGGCCGCAGCCCGGCCCACGCGGCAGGAGCTGCAGGCCGCGTACGGGGCCGTGGTGCCCGACCTGGTGCGCCCGGGCCTGGCCGTGCTGCTGTGCGGGATCAACCCCTCGCTCACCTCCGGCGCTGTCGGACTGCACTTCGCCACCCCCGGCAACCGGCTGTGGCCGACGCTGCACGTCTCCGGCTGGACGCCGCGGCGGCTCTGCCCGCACGAGACAGCCGCGCTGCTGGCCTGCGGCCTCGGCATCACCAACCTCGTCGAGCGCGCCACGGCCCGGGCCGACGAGCTGGACGCCGCCGAGCTGCGCGCCGGCCTCGCACGCCTCACCGCGCTGGCCGAGACCTACCGGCCGCGCTACGTCGCCTTCCTGGGGCTCACCGCGTACCGCAGCGCCACCGGGGACCGCCGGGCGGCCGTCGGCCCGCAGCCCCGGCAGATCGGTGCGGCCGACGTCTGGCTGTTGCCGAACCCGAGCGGGCTGAACGCCTCCTGGCAGCTGCCGCGGCTGGCACAGGCCTACGGCGAGCTCCACCGAGCCGCGACGGCTGCACGCTGAGCCGGCCGGGCGCGAGTCGTCGATCGAAAGCACTTCCGGCAGCGGAGGCGCAGGGCTAGCCTGGCTGGCGTGTCCACACCCGAGCAGGACCCGTTCAGCGCCGGCGGCGCTTCTGCCGCGCCCGCCTGGGACGCCCCCTCGACGCAGCCGGGCGCGGGGTACGGACCTCCGCCCGGCTACCAGCAGCAGGACGGTGCCCAGCAGCAGGGCGGGTACCAGCAGCAGGACGGGTACGGCGCACCGGCCTACGGCTACGGGCCGCCGCCGGGAGCACCCGCCGCTGCCTACGGCGGGCCCGGCGCGGCGCCGGCCACCAGCGGCAAGGCCATCGCCGCGCTGGTGTGCGCGATCGGGTCGTGGGCGCTGTTCCCGGTGATCCCCGCCATCGTGGCCCTGGTCCTGGCAGGTCAGGCCCGCGCGGAGATCCAGGCGGGTGGGGGCCGGGTCTCGGGCGCCGGACTGGTGACCGCGAGCAAGATCGTCGCGTGGTTGAACCTCGCGTTCTTCGTGCTCGTCATCCTGGCGGTCGTCGCCGTCTTCGGCCTGTTCGCGACCAGCGGGTTCTCCGAGGGCGGGACCGTCACCCCCGGCTAGCGACGGCGTGAGGAGACGGTGCGACCGTCTTTGACCGGCACCGGGTCGGCAGGTAGTGTCGACACTCGTGCCTGGGGCAACCCAGATCACCAGCGTGCCCGAAGACCGGGGAACCAGACCGGTTCGGTGCGTAGGGCTCCTTGACGGAGCCCGTCAGCACGCCCCGTCGCCAGAACGTCCGGCGCGGACCGACCTCGAAGCACCCCCGTCCGTCCTGGCTCGATCGGGGACGGGAACAGCCGGCCGACACACCCGACCGCGTGGGTCGGAACGGGTCGGGCGGCACGATGCACCACCTGATCGGGTCCCGCACGACCACCACCCGCACGACGAGCAAGCAGGAGACGCTTTGCCCACGATCCAGCAGCTGGTCCGCAAGGGCCGGCAGGACAAGGTCGAGAAGACCAAGACGCCGGCCCTCAAGGGGAGCCCGCAGCGTCGTGGTGTCTGCACGCGCGTCTACACGACCACGCCCAAGAAGCCGAACTCTGCGCTGCGCAAGGTCGCCCGTGTGCGCCTCACCAGCGGCGTCGAGGTCACCGCCTACATCCCCGGTGTCGGCCACAACCTGCAGGAGCACTCCATCGTGCTCGTGCGTGGCGGGCGTGTGAAGGACCTGCCGGGCGTCCGCTACAAGATCATCCGCGGTTCCCTCGACACGCAGGGTGTCCGCAACCGCAAGCAGGCTCGCAGCCGATACGGCGCGAAGAAGGAGAAGAGCTAGTGCCTCGCAAGGGTCCTGCCCCGAAGCACCCGGTCGTCACCGACCCGGTCTACGGCTCGCCGCTGGTCACCAGCCTCATCAACAAGGTGCTCGTGGGCGGCAAGCGCTCGGTCGCCGAGCGCATCGTCTACGGCGCCCTGGAAGGCTGCCGCGTCAAGAGCGACACCGACCCGGTGATCACGCTCAAGCGCGCGCTGGACAACGTCAAGCCGACCATCGAGGTCAAGAGCCGACGCGTCGGCGGCGCCACCTACCAGGTGCCGATCGAGGTCCGCGCCGGCCGCAGCAACACCCTCGCGCTGCGCTGGCTCATCCAGTACTCCCGTGCCCGTCGCGAGAAGACGATGACCGAGCGGCTGATGAACGAGCTGCTCGACGCCAGCAACGGCCTCGGCGCCAGTGTCAAGCGCCGCGAGGACACGCACAAGATGGCTGAGTCGAACAAGGCCTTCGCGCACTACCGCTGGTAGTCCCCGCACAGCTCCCGTGCTGCCGGTCCTGCCCGCGAGGCAGGCCTCGCAACATCACAGCCACACAGCCCCGCACCACGCCGGTGACCCCGGTAGCCCCCGAGAACCCCCAGACCAGGGAAGAAGAGCAGCAGTGGCCAGCAACGCGATCCTCGCCAAGACCCGCAACATCGGGATCATGGCGCACATCGACGCCGGCAAGACGACGACGACCGAGCGCGTCCTCTACTACACCGGCAAGGCGTACAAGATCGGCGAGGTCCACGACGGCGCTGCCACGATGGACTGGATGGAGCAGGAGCAGGAGCGCGGCATCACGATCACGTCGGCCGCGACGACCTGCCAGTGGGACGACCACCGCATCAACATCATCGACACGCCTGGCCACGTCGACTTCACGGTCGAGGTCGAGCGGTCGCTGCGCGTGCTCGACGGCGCCGTCGCCGTCTTCGACTCCGTCGCGGGCGTCGAGCCGCAGTCCGAGACCGTCTGGCGCCAGGCCGACAAGTACTCGGTGCCGCGCATCTGCTTCGTCAACAAGATGGACCGCACCGGCGCGAACTTCTACCGCACGGTCGAGATGATCGTCAGCCGGCTGCACGCCGTCCCGCTGGTCCTGCAGCTGCCCTGGGGTACCGAGGGCGACTTCACCGGCGTCATCGACCTGGTGCAGATGAAGGGCCTGCTCTGGGCCAACGACGACAAGACGAGCAAGGGCGACACCTTCGACGTCGTCGACATCCCGGCCGACTACGCCGAGCAGGCCGCCGAGTGGCGCACCAAGCTCGTCGAGACGCTCGCCGACATCGACGACGTCGTGGCCGAGAAGTACCTCGAGGGCGAGGAGCTCTCGGTCGCCGACATCAAGGCCGGCATCCGACGCGCGATCCTCACTTCGACCATCGAGGCCACGGTCACCGCCGTCCTGTGCGGCTCGGCGTTCAAGAACAAGGGCGTCCAGCCCATGCTCGACGCCGTCGTCGACTACCTCCCCTCACCGCTGGACGTCGGCGCGGTCACCGGCCACAGCGTCAAGGACGAGTCGATCCTGGAGACGCGCGAGCCGGAGTTCGACGCTCCGCTGTCGGCGCTGGCCTTCAAGATCGCTGTCGATCCGCACGTCGGCAAGCTCACCTACATCCGCGTCTACTCCGGCACGCTCACCGCGGGCACGCAGGTCCTGAACGCCACCAAGGACCGCAAGGAGAAGATCGGCCGCCTCATGCAGATGCACGCGAACTCGCGTGAGGACATCAGCGAGGTCCGCGCCGGCGACATCTGCGCCGTCATCGGTCTGAAGCAGACGACCACCGGCGACACGCTGGCCGGTTCCGAGGCGCCGATCGTGCTCGAGTCGATGAGCTTCCCCGACCCGGTCATCTCGGTGGCGATCGAGCCGAAGACCAAGGGCGACCAGGAGAAGCTGGGCACCGCGATCCAGCGGCTGGCCGAGGAAGACCCGACCTTCAAGGTCTACACCGACGAAGAGACCGGCCAGACGATCATCGCCGGCATGGGCGAGCTCCACCTGGACATCCTGGTCGACCGCATGCGCCGCGAGTTCAAGGTCGAGGCGAACGTCGGCAAGCCGCAGGTCGCCTACCGCGAGACCCTGCGCGGCACCGTCGAGCGGCTCGACTACACGCACAAGAAGCAGACCGGCGGCACCGGCCAGTTCGCCAAGATCCAGCTGCGGGTCGAGCCGATCACCGACATCGCCACCGAGGGCAACTACATCTTCGAGTCCACCATCACCGGTGGTCGCGTGCCCAAGGAGTACATCCCGGCCGTCGACCAGGGCTGCCAGGAGGCCATGCAGCACGGCGTCCTGGCGGGCTACCCGCTCGTCGGCGTCAAGATCACCCTCACCGACGGCTCCTACCACGACGTCGACTCCTCGGAGATGGCCTTCAAGATCGCCGGCTCGATGGGCTTCAAGGAGGCCGCACGCAAGGCCGACCCCGCGCTCATGGAGCCGATGATGGCCGTCGAGGTCACCACGCCCGAAGAGAACATGGGCGACGTCATCGGCGACCTCAACAGCCGCCGCGGCATGATCCAGGCCATGGACGAGCGGGCCGGCGTCCGCGTCGTCAAGGCGCTCGTCCCGCTGTCGGAGATGTTCGGCTACGTCGGCGACCTGCGGTCCAAGACCCAGGGCCGCGCCAGCTACTCCATGCAGTTCGACTCCTACGCCGAGGTCCCCGGAAACGTGGCGAAGGAGATCATCGCGAAGGTCCGGGGCGAGTAGAACCCCGAACCACACCGGCACGACCCCCGGCCTTCGACACACGTCGTCAGGCACACCCCGCACTGAAGGAGATCGGCCAGATGGCCAAGCAGAAGTTCGAGCGCACCAAGCCGCACGTCAACATCGGCACCATCGGTCACATCGACCATGGAAAGACGACCCTGACCGCTGCCATCACCAAGGTGCTGCACGACGCCTTCCCGACCCTGAACGAGGCCTCGGCCTTCGACCAGATCGACAAGGCGCCGGAGGAGAAGGCTCGTGGCATCACGATCTCCATCGCGCACGTCGAGTACCAGACCGAGAACCGCCACTACGCGCACGTCGACTGCCCCGGTCACGCCGACTACATCAAGAACATGATCACCGGCGCGGCCCAGATGGACGGCGCGATCCTGGTGGTCGCCGCCACCGACGGCCCGATGCCGCAGACCAAGGAGCACGTGCTCCTGGCCCGTCAGGTCGGTGTCCCGTACATCGTCGTGGCGCTGAACAAGGCCGACATGGTCGACGACGAGGAGATCCTGGAGCTCGTCGAGCTCGAGGTCCGCGAGCTGCTCAGCGAGTACGAGTTCCCGGGCGACGACCTGCCGGTCGTGCGCGTCTCGGCGCTCAAGGCGCTCGAGGGCGACAAGGAGTGGGGCGCCAAGCTCCTGGAGCTGATGCAGGCTGTCGACGACTCCATCCCGGAGCCGACCCGCGACACCGAGAAGGCCTTCCTCATGCCGATCGAGGACGTCTTCACGATCACCGGTCGTGGCACCGTCGTCACCGGCCGCATCGAGCGCGGCATCGTCAACGTCAACGAGACCGTCGAGATCGTCGGCATCAAGGACACCGTCCAGACCACCACGGTCACCGGCGTCGAGATGTTCCGCAAGCTGCTCGACAGCGGCATGGCCGGCGACAACGTCGGTCTGCTGATCCGCGGCATCAAGCGCGAAGAGGTCGAGCGCGGGCAGGTCGTCTGCAAGCCCAAGTCGATCACGCCGCACACCGAGTTCGACGCGAACGTCTACATCCTGTCCAAGGACGAGGGTGGCCGGCACACGCCGTTCTTCAACAACTACCGTCCGCAGTTCTACTTCCGGACCACGGACGTCACCGGCGTCGTCGACCTGCCCGAGGGCACCGAGATGGTCATGCCCGGCGACAACACCGAGATGAAGGTGACCCTCATCCAGCCGATCGCGATGGAGGAGGGCCTGCGCTTCGCCATCCGCGAGGGTGGCCGCACCGTCGGCGCCGGCCGGGTCACCAAGATCACCAAGTAGTCCCCTGCCCGGGTGCGGCGGCCTCACGGCGGCCGCACCCGGGAACAGGCGGGCCCCCTCCGGGCTTGTCTCCTACCGTGCCCCGCGCTCGGCGGGCGACACACCCGGCCGCGTGGGTCGGCCGCACCCCTTCACGAGCTGACCCGGCGCAACCCGGCGACTAGACAGGACGTACAGCCACCATGGCGGCACAGAAGATCCGCATCAGGCTCAAGGCCTACGACCACGAGGTCATCGACAGCTCGGCGCGCAAGATCGTCGAGACGGTGACCCGCACGGGCGCCCAGGTCGCGGGTCCGGTGCCGCTGCCGACGGAGAAGAACGTCTACTGCGTCATCCGCTCGCCGCACAAGTACAAGGACTCGCGCGAGCACTTCGAGATGCGCACGCACAAGCGCCTCATCGACATCCTCGACCCCACGCCGAAGACGGTCGACTCGCTGATGCGACTCGACCTGCCGGCGGGCGTCGACATCGAGATCAAGCTGTAGGGACGACGAAGCCATGACTGTCACTTCCGAGTCCGCCACCGGCGGACGGCGCACCCAGGGCGTCCTGGGTGAGAAGCTGGGCATGACCCAGGTCTTCGACGCGAACAACCGGATCATCCCGGTCACCGTCGTCAAGGCCGGGCCGTGCGTGGTCACCCAGGTGCGCACCCGCGAGAAGGACGGCTACAGCGCCGTCCAGATCGCCTACGGGCAGATCGACCCCCGCAAGGTGAACAAGCCCGAAGCCGGCCACTTCGCCAAGGCCGGCGTGCCGCCTCGCCGCTACCTCGTCGAGCTGCGCACCGCCGACGCGTCGTCCTACACCGTCGGCCAGGAGCTGACCGCCGAGCTGTTCACGCCGCAGGAGGGTGCTGTCCTGCGGGTCGACATCGTCGGCACCAGCAAGGGCAAGGGCTACGCCGGCGTCATGAAGCGCCACAACTTCAAGGGGCTCGGCGCGGCGCACGGCGTGCAGCGCAAGCACCGCTCGCCCGGCTCGATCGGCGCCTGCGCCACGCCCGCCCGCGTGTTCAAGGGCACCCGGATGGCCGGCCGCATGGGTCACGTCCGCGTCACCACGCAGAACCTCACCGTCCACGCGATCGATGCCGAGCGCGGGCTGCTGCTCATCAAGGGTGCCGTTCCCGGCCCCCGCGGTGGCATGGTCCTGGTCCGCTCGGCCGTCAAGGGCAGCCTCGGAAAGGGTGGTGTGGCCAAGTGAGCACCGCGAACACGATCGACGAGCCGACCACCGAGACCCTGTCGGTCCCCGTCCGCCAGCCCGACGGCGGCACCGGCCGCAGCGTCGAGCTGCCCGGCGAGGTCTTCGGCGTCCAGGTCAACATCCCGCTCATCCACCAGGTCGTCGTCGCGCAGCTGGCCGCCGCTCGTCAGGGCACGCACAGCACCAAGACGCGCGGCGAGGTCCGCGGTGGTGGGCGCAAGCCGTACCGCCAGAAGGGCACCGGCCGGGCCCGCCAGGGCTCGACCCGCGCGCCGCAGTTCGTCGGCGGTGGTGTGGTCCACGGGCCGAAGCCGCGCGACTACAGCCAGCGGACGCCGAAGAAGATGAAGGCGGCGGCCCTGCGGGGGGCGCTGTCGGACCGTGCGCTGCACGGCCGCATCCACGTCGTCAGCGCGCTGAGCACCACGTCGGCGCCGTCGACCAAGACGGCGCTGAGCCTGCTCACCGCGATCAGCAGCCGGCCGCACGTGCTGGTCGTCGCCGAGCGCGGTGACGAGGTCAGCTGGAAGTCGTTGCGCAACGCGCACACGGTGCACCTGCTGAGCCCCGGCCAGCTCAACACCTACGACGTCCTGGTCAGCGACGACATCGTCTTCACCGAGTCGGCTCTGGCAGCCTTCCTCGCGCCGTCGCCCAAGGGGCGGCGGGCCAAGGCTCGCGCCAGCAGCGTCGAGGCCGCTGCCGCGCCCGGCGCCACCACGCCTGGCGAGGACCTCACCCCGCACAGCATCGACTCCGACGTCCCGTCGATCGTCGCTGCCGACGACAGCTCGGAGGCCTGACCGTGACCGATCTGACCGACCCCCGCGACATCCTGCTGTCGCCGGTCATCTCCGAGAAGTCCTACGGGCTGCTCGAAGCGGACAAGTACACGTTCCTGGTGCGTCCGGACGCCAACAAGACCGAGATCAAGATCGCGGTCGAGCGGGTCTTCGGCGTCAAGGTGAGCAGCGTCAACACCAGCAACCGGCAGGGCAAGCGCAAGCGCACGCGGGCGGGCTTCGGCACGCGCGCCTCCTCCAAGCGCGCGATCGTCACGCTGCGCGAGGGCCGCATCGAGATCTTCGGAGGCCCGGTCAGCTGAGCCGCCAGGCCAGCCGACCGGACCACCGAGAAGAGGGAACACAGACATGGGCATCCGCAAGTACAAGCCGACGACCCCGGGCCGTCGTGGCTCCTCGGTCGCCGACTTCGCCGAGATCACCCGCGACACCCCCGAGAAGTCGCTGGTCCGTCCGTTGCACAACAAGGGCGGCCGCAACTCCTACGGGCGCATCACCACCCGGCACCAGGGCGGTGGCCACAAGCGCGCGTACCGCGTCATCGACTTCCGTCGCCATGACAAGGACGGCGTGCCGGCCAAGGTCGCGCACATCGAGTACGACCCGAACCGCACCGCCCGGATCGCGCTGCTGCACTACGCCGACGGCGAGAAGCGCTACATCCTGGCGCCCCGCGGGCTGACCCAGGGCGTGATGGTCGAGGCCGGCCCCAACGCCGACATCAAGACCGGCAACGCGCTGCCGCTGCGCAACATCCCGACCGGTACCACCGTGCACGCGATCGAGCTCCGCCCCGGTGGCGGCGCCAAGATCGCCCGCTCGGCCGGCACCAGCGTGCAGCTCGTCGCCAAGGACGGTCCGTACGCCCAGCTGCGCATGCCCTCTGGCGAGATCCGCAACGTCGACCTGCGCTGCCGCGCGACGGTCGGCGAGGTGGGCAACGCCGAGCAGAGCAACATCAACTGGGGCAAGGCCGGCCGGATGCGCTGGAAGGGCAAGCGCCCGACCGTCCGCGGTGTCGCCATGAACCCGGTCGACCACCCGCACGGTGGTGGTGAGGGCAAGACCTCCGGTGGACGCCACCCGGTCAACCCGGCGGGCAAGCCCGAGGGCCGTACCCGCCGCCGCAAGCCGAGCGACGCGCTCATCGTCCGCCGCCGCCGTACCAACAAGAAGCGCTAGGGGTAAGCAGCGATGCCGCGCAGCCTGAAGAAGGGCCCGTTCGTCGACGACCACCTGATCAAGAAGGTGGACGTGCAGAACGACAAGGGCACCAAGAACGTGATCAAGACCTGGTCGCGCCGTTCGACGATCATCCCCGACATGCTCGGGCACACGATCGCCGTGCACGACGGCCGCAAGCACGTCCCGGTCTTCGTCACCGAGTCGATGGTCGGCCACAAGCTCGGCGAGTTCGCGCCGACGCGCACCTTCCGTGGTCACGTCAAGGACGACCGGAGGGCCCGTCGTGGCTGAGAACAAGACGCGTCACCTGCCCGCCAACGCTGCCCTGGCGCAGGCCAAGTACGTGCGCATGACGCCGATGAAGTGCCGTCGCGTCATCGACCTCGTACGCGGCATGCCCGTGCAGGACGCCCTGGACCAGCTGCGCTTCCAGCCGCAGGCGGCCAGCGAGCCGATCGCCAAGGTGATCGCCAGTGCAGCGGCCAACGCCGTCAACAACCGGGACCTCAACCGCGACCTGCTGTTCATCAGCCAGGCCTACGTCGACGAGGGCCCGACCCTGAAGCGCTTCCGTCCCCGCGCCCAGGGCCGCGCGTACCGCATCCGCAAGCGGACCAGCCACATCACCGTCGTGGTCGAGTCGCTTCTGCCGACCGCCGTGTCGGCCTCCCCGAAGAAGAAGGCAGGTGCCCGCTAGTGGGTCAGAAGGTCAATCCCCACGGGTTCCGTCTCGGGATCACCACCGACTGGGTCTCGCGCTGGTACGCGGACAAGTCCTACGCGGACTACGTCAAGGAAGACGTCGCGATCCGTCGCATGATGGGCAAGGGCATGGAGCGCGCCGGCATCTCCAAGGTCGAGATCGAGCGCACCCGTGACCGCGTCCGCGTCGACATCCACACCGCTCGCCCGGGCATCGTCATCGGCCGCCGCGGCGCCGAGGCCGACCGCATCCGCGGCGACCTGGAGAAGCTCACCGGCAAGCAGGTGCAGCTCAACATCCTCGAGGTCAAGAACCCCGAGTCCGACGCGCAGCTGGTCGCGCAGGGCGTCGCCGAGCAGCTGTCCTCGCGGGTCAGCTTCCGTCGTGCGATGCGCAAGTCGATGCAGTCGGCGATGAAGAGCCCCGGCGTCAAGGGCATCCGTGTGCAGTGCTCGGGCCGCCTGGGTGGCGCCGAGATGAGCCGCTCGGAGTTCTACCGCGAGGGTCGGGTGCCGCTGCACACGCTGCGCGCGAACATCGACTACGGCATCTACGAGGCCAAGACCACCTTCGGCCGCATCGGCGTCAAGGTCTGGATCTACAAGGGCGACGTCGTCCAGTCCCGGGTCGAGCGCGAGGCGCAGGAGGCGGAGCAGCGTCAGCTGCGCCGTGACCGGCCGGCTCGCCGCGGTCCCCGGTCGGGATCGACCGGCACCACCGCAGGCGGCACGGACGCCGGACGCCAGGCCGAGACCCCGGGCGACGCGTCCGAGGCCCCGCAGGGCGACGCAGCCGTCCTGACCGACGACGCGACGACCCCGAGCGCGCCCGTCGAGGCCGCCTCGGCTCCGGTCGCGACCTCCAGCGAGCCCAGCAGTCCTGCCAGCGGCGCGGGCGACACCGCCGAGACGCCCACCACGAGCACGGAAGGGGCCTGACCATGTTGATCCCCCGCAGGGTCAAGCACCGCAAGCAGCACCACCCGGACCGCAGTGGTGCGGCGAAGGGCGGCACGCAGCTGGCCTTCGGTGAGTACGGCATCCAGGCGCTGGAGTCGGCCTATCTCACCAACCGCCAGATCGAGTCCGCGCGTATCGCGATGACCCGCCACATCCGCCGCGGCGGCAAGGTCTGGATCAACGTGTACCCGGACCGCCCGCTGACGAAGAAGCCGGCCGAGACCCGCATGGGTTCCGGCAAGGGCTCGCCCGAGTGGTGGGTCGCCAACATCAAGCCGGGCCGGGTGCTCTTCGAGCTCGCCGGACCGCCGGAGCCCCTGGCCCGTGAGGCCATGCGCCGTGCCATGCACAAGCTGCCGATGAAGTGCCGCTTCATCACCCGGGAGGTGAGCGACTGATGGCCGAGACGACCGCAGCCGAGATCCGCGACCTCGAGGACGAGGAGCTGGTCAGCCGGCTCTCCGAGTCCAAGGAAGAGCTCTTCAACCTGCGCTTCCAGGTGGCGACGGGGCAGCTCGACAACAACCGCCGTCTGCACGACGTGCGCAAGGACATCGCCCGGATCTACACCGTGATGCGTGAGCGCGAGCTCGGCATCGTGCGTGCGGGCACCGACGGCGGCAGCAGCGTGATCGCATGAGTGAGGGCACCGACATGAACAGCACCGACGCGAGCACCGAGGCGCGCGGCTTCCGCAAGACCCGTGAGGGTCTGGTGGTCAGCGACAAGATGGACAAGACCGTCGTCGTCGCCGTCGAAGACCGGGTGCAGCACCCGCTGTACAAGAAGACGCTCCGGCGCACCAGCAAGCTCAAGGCGCACGACGAGGCCAACAGCTGTGGCGTGGGGGACCGGGTCCTGCTCATGGAGACCCGTCCGCTGTCGGCCACCAAGCGCTGGCGCATCGTCGAGATCCTCGAGAAGGCGAAATGAGCGCGAGCGAAGCGAGCTTGCTCGCTCCGCAACCGTAGGCGCGCCGCCGCAGGCGGTTCGTCGCAGTCCAAGGCCATGTGTAACGAACTGGAGTCACGTCCCTCACGGGGGATACGAGCTCCGAAGGAGAACCAGTGATTCAGCAGGAGTCGCGACTGCGCGTCGCCGACAACACGGGTGCCAAGGAGATCTTGTGCATCCGCGTTCTCGGTGGCTCCGGTCGGCGCTATGCGGGGATCGGCGACATCATCGTCGGCACCGTCAAGGATGCGCTGCCCGGCGCCAACGTCAAGAAGGGCGACGTCGTCAAGGCCGTCATCGTCCGCACGGTCAAGGAGCGGCGCCGGCCAGACGGCTCCTACATCCGCTTCGACGAGAACGCCGCGGTCCTGATCCGGGACGGCGGGGACCCGCGCGGCACGCGCATCTTCGGCCCGGTCGGCCGCGAGCTGCGCGACAAGCGCTTCATGAAGATCATCTCGCTCGCGCCGGAGGTGCTGTAGCCATGGCCGGACTGTTCGTGAAGAAGGGCGACACCGTCCTGGTCGTCAGCGGCAAGGACCGCGGGGTCAAGGGGCGCGTCATCTCGGCGTCTCCTGACACCCAGCGCGTGCTCGTCGAGGGCGCCAACCGCATCAAGAAGCACACCAAGGTGACCCAGTCGGCGCGTGGCTCCCAGCAGGGCGGCATCGTGACGACCGAGGCGCCGGTGCACGTCAGCAACGTGCAGGTCATCTGCCCGGGCTGCAGCAAGGCCACCCGCGTCGGCCACCGCCGCAGCGAGGCCGACGAGGCCGGCAAGACGCACAGCGTGCGCGTGTGCAAGCGCTGCGACAGCGACCTGTAGAGGGATTGAGATGACCACCACCGACAGCGACGCACAGGTCAAGACCCTGCCGCGTCTGAAGCAGCGCTATCGCGAAGAGATCGCGGGAGCGCTCACCGAGCAGTTCGCCTACAGCAACCCGATGCAGGTTCCCGGCGTCGTCAAGGTCGTCGTGAACATGGGGGTCGGCGACGCCGCCAAGGACTCCAAGCTCATCGACGGCGCGCTGCGCGACCTCACCGCCATCACCGGCCAGAAGCCGCAGCTGCGCAAGGCGACCAAGTCGATCGCGAACTTCAAGCTCCGCGAGGGCATGCCCATCGGCGCCAAGGTCACCCTGCGCGGCGACCGCATGTGGGAGTTCCTGGACCGCCTGGTCACCATCGCGCTGCCCCGCATCCGCGACTTCCGCGGCCTGTCGGGCAAGCAGTTCGACGGCAACGGCAACTACACGTTCGGGCTGACCGAGCAGTCGATGTTCCACGAGATCGACATCGACAAGGTCGACCGCACCCGCGGCATGGACATCACGGTGGTCACCACGGCCGCCAACGACGACGAGGGAAGGGCGCTCCTGCGGGCGCTCGGCTTCCCGTTCAAGGAGAGCTGACAGATGGCCAAGAAGGCACTCGTCGAGAAGGCGAACCGCAAGCCCAAGTTCGCCGTCCGCGGCTACACCCGCTGCAACCGCTGCGGTCGTCCGCGGGCCGTCTACCGCAAATTCGGCCTCTGCCGCATCTGCATGCGGGAGATGGCGCACGCCGGTCAGCTCCCCGGCATCACCAAGTCCTCCTGGTAGAGCCGGCTCCGTCGGCAGCACCTCCCTTGCGGGCCCAACCGGTCCGCATCCCGACCTCCGTGCCGGTCTCGACCAGCACGCTCTTCGTCGCAGGCCCGCCCGCGCGCTCCCAGCGCGGACGGGGACCACGGCGGGAAAGGCCTCAGGCCACCTCTCGATGAATCGCACCAGCGCAGCGCACCCGATTGCGAGCACCCGCTCATGACGATGACCGACCCGATCGCCGACATGCTCACGCGCGTCCGGAACGCGAACTCCGCGTACCACGACAGCGTCTCCATGCCGCACAGCAAGCTCAAGACCCACATCGCGGAGATCCTCCAGCAGGAGGGCTACATCGCCGGCTGGCAGACCGAGGACGGGGAGAAGGGCAAGGTCCTGTCCATCGACCTGAAGTACGGCCCGAACCGCGAGCGGTCCATCGCCGGGGTGCGCCGGGTCTCCAAGCCGGGCCTGCGCGTCTATGCCAAGGCCGGTCAGCTGCCCAAGGTGCTGGGCGGGCTCGGCGTCGCGATCATCTCGACGTCCGCGGGTCTGCTCACGGACCGCCAGGCCAACAAGAAGGGCGTAGGTGGGGAAGTCCTCGCCTACGTCTACTAGACGGGGAGGTCACGACATGTCCCGCATCGGACGCCTGCCCATCCCGGTCCCGGCCGGCGTCGAGGTCACCCTCGACGGCCAGTCCGTCACCGTGAAGGGCCCCAAGGGCTCCCTCTCGCACACCGTCCCCGCGCCGATCACGATCGAGAAGGGCGAGGACGGCACGCTGCAGGTCGCCCGCCCCGACGACGAGCGCGAGTCCCGCAGCCTGCACGGCCTCACCCGCAGCCTGGTGGCCAACATGGTCACCGGCGTGACGGAGGGCTACGCCAAGGCCATGGAGATCCGCGGCGTCGGTTACCGCGTCGCCGCCAAGGGCTCAGACCTGGAGTTCGCGCTCGGCTACAGCCACTCGGTGCCGGTCGCGGCGCCGGACGGCATCAGCTTCGAGGTGGCCAGCCCGACCCGGTTCACCGTGCGTGGGATCGACAAGCAGAAGGTCGGCGAGGTCGCCGCCAACATCCGCAAGCTGCGCAAGCCCGACCCCTACAAGGGCAAGGGCGTCCGCTACGAGGGCGAGCAGATCAAGCTCAAGGTCGGGAAGACGGGTAAGTAATGGCCAACATCTCTGCGCTTCGGCGCATCGGCAAGAAGCGTCGCCACTTCCGGGTGCGCAAGCGCGTCGTCGGCACCGCGGCCCGTCCGCGCCTGGTCGTCACGCGGTCCTCGCGGCACATCACCGCGCAGGTCGTCGACGACGCCCAGGGGCACACGCTCGCGAGCGCGTCGACCCTGGAGGCCGACCTGCGTTCGGCCCGGGCCGGCGGCGAGACGGACAAGAGCGCCCTGGCCCGCCAGGTGGGCGTCCTCATCGCCACGCGCGCCAAGGAGAAGGGTGTCGACGCCGTCGTGTTCGACCGTGGTGGCAACGCCTACCACGGCCGCATCGCCGCGCTCGCCGACGGCGCCCGCGAGAGCGGGCTGACCTTCTGATGACCGTCACGACACGCACGACCACGAGCACGTCTACGAAGGAGGTCCACTGATGCCGGGGACACAGCGCCAGGGCGCCGGTGGACAGGGCGGGCGCGACGGTGGCCGCGGTGGCCGCGGTGGTGCCGAGAAGAGCCAGTACATCGAGCGCGTCGTCGCCATCAACCGCGTCGCCAAGGTCGTCAAGGGTGGTCGGCGCTTCAGCTTCACCGCGCTGGTCGTCGTCGGTGACGGCGACGGACAGGTCGGTGTCGGCTACGGCAAGGCCAAGGAGGTGCCGGCGGCGATCGCCAAGGGCGTCGAAGAGGCCAAGAAGCACTTCTTCCGGGTGCCTCGGATCGGCCCGACCATCCCCCACCCGATCCAGGGTGAGGCGGCGGCCGGTGTGGTGCTCCTGAAGCCGGCGAGCCCGGGTACCGGCGTCATCGCCGGCGGTCCGGTGCGTGCGGTGCTCGAGTGCGCCGGGATCCACGACGTGCTGAGCAAGTCGCTCGGGTCCTCCAACCCGATCAACATCGTGCACGCCACCGTGGCCGCCCTGCAGGGCCTGGTGCGTCCCGAGGAGATCGCGGCGCGCCGTGGCCTGACGCTGGAGCAGGTGGCTCCGGCTGCCATGCTGCGCGCCCGAGCCGCTGCAGCCGTGCCCACCCCCGCCCCCGCGTCGGCAGGTGCCTGATGGGTCAGCTCAAGGTCACCCAGGTCAAGTCGGTCATCGGTGGCAAGCAGAACCAGCGCGACACCATCCGCTCGCTGGGCCTCAAGCGCATCTCCGACACCGTGGTGCAGCCTGACCGTCCCGAGATCCGCGGCATGATCAACACCGTCATCCACCTGGTGACGGTCGAGGAGGTCGAGTAGCCATGACCGAGACCACAGACACGACCACGGTCGCGCCCCAGCCGACCAAGAGCGGCTCGCCGCTGTCCCCCAAGAGCGGCTCACCGCTGAAGGTGCACCACCTGCGTCCCGCCCCCGGCGCCAAGAAGGCGAAGACCCGGGTCGGCCGCGGTGAGGCCAGCAAGGGCAAGACCGCCGGCCGCGGTACCAAGGGCACCAAAGCGCGCTACCAGGTGCCGGTGGCCTTCGAGGGTGGTCAGATGCCGCTGCACATGCGGCTCCCCAAGCTCAAGGGCTTCACCAACCGGTTCCGTACCGAGTACCAGGTCGTCAACCTGGACCGCATCTCGGCGCTGTTCCCGCAGGGCGGCACGATCGGGGTCGACGAGCTCGTCGCCGCCGGTGCCGTGCGCGACAACGCGCTGGTGAAGGTGCTCGGCGACGGCGACCTGACCGTCGCCGTGCAGGTCACCGCGCACCGCTTCTCGGCCTCGGCCAAGGAGAAGATCGCCGCAGCCGGCGGGACCGCCACCCAGCTGTAGCACCTCGCCCGTCTGCTGTTCCAGCGCGTCCCGGGTCGCCGGTCCATACGGACCGGCGGCCCGTGCGGCTGTTACAGTCGGGGCCGTCGGCGGGTTCCCCGTCGGCTCTGTGTCGCACTCACTGTCCGGTCCTGCGGGCCCGGACGTCGCCCGCTGCACCACCTGACCGCCCGACCACCTGCCCCCGCACGGCCCCGACCTCCGGTCGACGGCGACGGGGAGCCACCCGACCCGAGCGTGTGCGCGCGCCGGGATGCCAGGAGGAGCCGTGCTCACCGCTTTCGGCCGGGCCTTCAAGACCCCGGACCTGCGCCGGAAGATCCTGTTCACGCTGGCCATGATCGGCGTCTACCGGCTCGGTTCCTACATCCCCGGCCCCGGCGTCTCCTACGTGGCGATCCAGTCCTGCCTGGACCAGGTGCAGGGCGACTCGCTCTACGGCCTGGTGAACCTGTTCAGCGGCGGTGCGCTCCTGCAGCTGAGCGTGTTCGCGCTCGGGATCATGCCGTACATCACCAGCTCGATCATCCTGCAGCTGCTCGTCGTGGTGATCCCGCGGCTGGAGGAGCTGAAGAACGAGGGTCAGTCCGGACAGGCCAAGATCACCCAGTACACCCGCTACCTGACGGTCGCCTTGGCGGTGCTGCAGTCCACCGGCATCATCGCGCTGGCCCGCTCGGGGCGGCTGTTCCCGCAGTGCAACGCAGCGATCATCCCGGACGAGAGCCTGTTCCGGATCCTGGTGCTGGTCATCACGCTGACGTCCGGCACCGCCGTCATCATGTGGCTGGGTGAGCTGATCACCGACCGCGGCGTCGGCAACGGCATGTCGGTGCTGATCTTCACCTCCATCATCTCCTCGATCCCGGCGCAGGCGTTGAACCTCTACCAGGGCGACAACGGCAAGGTGGTCGCCGCCACCGTCGCCGTCCTGGCGCTGGTGATCATCACGCTCGTGGTCTACGTCGAGCAGGCGCAGCGCCGTATCCCGGTGCAGTACGCCAAGCGCATGGTCGGGCGCCGCATGTACGGCGGCACCTCCACCTACATCCCGCTGAAGGTCAACCAGGCCGGCATCATCCCGGTCATCTTCGCCTCCTCGCTGCTGTACCTGCCCCAACTGCTGGGCAACGTCTGGACGTCGAACGCGACCTTCACGCGCTTCATCCAGACCTACCTGGCGAACCCGGGCAGCTGGGTCTACCTGGTGCTGTACTTCAGCCTGATCGTGTTCTTCACCTACTTCTACGTCGCCATCACCTTCAACCCGGTGGAGGTCAGCGACAACATGAAGAAGTACGGCGGGTTCGTGCCAGGCATCCGGCCCGGCCGGGCGACGGCGGAGTACCTGGACTTCATCCTGTCCCGCATCACGGCCTTCGGCGCCATCTACCTGGGCCTGGTAGCGGTCCTGCCGTACCTGCTCCTGAGCTTCACCGGCGGTGCCAACCGCATCCCGTTCGGCGGCACGGCCGTGCTGATCATCGTCGGTGTGGGCCTGGAGACGGTGAAGCAGATCGAGAGCCAGCTCATGCTGCGCAACTACGAAGGCTTCCTGCGCTAGTGGGCCCCCGACACAACGGTCGTCAGCCGAGGAGCGGGGGCTAGTGCGCCTCGTCCTGGTCGGGCCTCCCGGCGCGGGCAAGGGCACCCAGGCCCAGTTCATCGCCGAGCACGTCGCCGTGCCCAAGATCAGCACCGGCGACATCTTCCGCGCGAACGTCAGCCAGGGCACCCCGCTCGGGGTGCAGGCGAAGGCGTACATGGACCGCGGCGACCTCGTGCCGGACGACGTCACGATCGAGATGGTCCGCAACCGGCTGCAGGAGGCGGACGCCCTGCAGGGCTTCCTGCTCGACGGCTTCCCCCGCACCGTGCCGCAGGCGGAGACGCTTGACGACATCCTGCGGGAGTCGGCCGGCACCAAGCTCGATGTCGTCCTGGAGCTGGTCGTCGACGACGACGAGGTCATCCGCCGGCTGTCGGGGCGGCGTACGTGCCGCTCCTGCAACCACATCTGGCACGTCGATTTCGACCCGCCGCGGGTCGAGGGCGTGTGCGACCTCGACGCGGGGGAGCTCTACCAGCGCGACGACGACAAGCCGGACACCATCGCCAACCGGCTCGAGGTGTACGCCGACTCCACGGCGCCGCTCGTCGCCTACTACGCCGGCCACGGGCTGTTGATCGGCATCGACGCCACCGGCCCCGTCGACGACATCACCGAGCGCGCCATCGACGCGCTACGTCCGTTCGACCCCGTCGACCGAGCGGAATGACGCGCCTGCCGCGTGGCGTCACCGTCAAGACGGCGGAGCAGATCGACCTCATGCGCCTGGCCGGCCTGGTGGTCGCCCGCACCCTGGAGCGCCTGCGCGCCGCCGTGGCCCCAGGGGTCACGACCGGCGAGCTCGACACGCTGGCAGAGACCTCGATCCGCGACGAAGGGGCCGTCCCGAGCTTTCTCGGCTATCACGGCTTCCCCGGCTCGATCTGCGCCTCGCCGGGCGCCGTCGTCGTGCACGGCATCCCGTCGCGCTCGCGTCGGTTGGTCGAGGGCGAGCTGCTGAGCATCGACTGCGGCGCGATCCTGGCCGGCTGGCACGGCGACGCCGCTGTCTCGGTGCCGGTCGGCGAGTGCGCCGCGGAGGTGCTCGAGCTCTCGCGCGTCACCGAGCAGGCGCTGTGGGCCGGGCTCGCCGCGGTGCGACCGGGCGGCCGGCTGTCCGACATCGGCCACGCGGTGCAGAGCACGGTACGGCCGCACGGGTACGGCTTGCTCGACGGTTTCACCGGGCACGGCATCGGCACGTCGATGCACGAGCGCCCCGACGTGCCGAACCAGGCGCCCAAGGGTCCGGGCAAGGGCATGCCGCTGCTGCCAGGCATCGTGCTGGCGGTCGAACCGATGGCGACCCTCGGCTCGCCCGAGGTCGACACGCTGGCCGACGACTGGACCGTGATCACCGTCGACGGACGGCAGGCTGCCCACTGGGAGCACACGGTGGCCGTCACGCCGGAGGGTCCGTGGGTGCTGACCGCCCTGGACGGCGGCGCTGCGCGGCTGGGCCACGTCCCGCGGCGCGAGCCGACCCGCACCTGAGCCCGCCGCTCCGGCCGGTCCGCTGATTGGACCTGCGCCGTCCGGCGACGTACACTTCCCTGTCGGACTGCGTTCCGGCGTGCAACGTCATGCCCTGAGCACCTGGCCTGCCTTCGCGCAGGTCCGGATCGAGGGCGGCGGGCACGTCACGCCTGGTCCACGTGCGTGAGTCGTCGGCGCTCCCTGAGGGTGCCGAGGCGGCGCCGCGTACACCCACCACACCAGAGCACGACCGGACGACGAATAGCGGAGGACATGCCGAAGAAGGACGGCGCTATCGAGATCGAGGGTCGCGTTGTCGAGCCCCTGCCCAACGCGATGTTCCGCGTCGAGCTGGAGAACGGCCACAAGGTCCTCGCTCACATCAGCGGCAAGATGCGGCAGCACTACATCCGCATCCTTCCGGAGGATCGGGTCGTCGTGGAGCTCTCGCCCTACGACCTGACACGCGGGCGCATCGTCTACCGCTACAAGTAGCCCTGCTCGTCACGACAAGCAGCGACCCCGTCTCGGGGGAGCGGCGCCCCGGGTTCGCGGGAGTGAGGAACACACGCACATGAAGGTCAAGCCCAGCGTCAAGCCGATCTGCGACAAGTGCAAGGTCATCCGTCGCAACGGCCGCGTCATGGTGATCTGCAGCTCGACCGCTCGCCACAAGCAGCGGCAGGGCTGACGGACCCTGCTCCACCGCACAACCGCAGCACGTACAGCACAGCACCACCAGCGCGCACAACCACCCGTTCCGGCGGGTGGCCACCCCCGGTCGGAGGCCGGGGCCCAGGACCTCGGTCCGACGGGACGTGTCGCGCCCAGACCTCCGCACGGGGCGTTCGCCCCAGGAAGTGAAGGAAGCCTGCATGGCACGTCTTGCCGGCGTCGATCTCCCCCGCGAGAAGCGGCTCGAGATCGCGCTCACCTACATCTTCGGGATCGGTCGCACCCGCGCCCAGAAGACCCTCGCCGAGACCGGCGTCAGCCCTGACGTCCGGGTCAAGGACCTGTCCGACGACGACCTGGTCAAGCTCCGCGACTGGATCGACGTCAACTACAAGGTCGAGGGCGACCTCCGCCGCGAGATCGCCAGCGACATCCGCCGCAAGATCGAGATCGGCTGCTACCAGGGCATCCGCCACCGCCGCGGTCTCCCGGTCCACGGGCAGCGCACGCACACCAACGCTCGCACCCGCAAGGGCCCGAAGAAGACCGTCGCAGGCAAGAAGAAGCCGAAGAAGTAGCTGGCCCGCCAGCCCGGCCCGTGCGGACGGGGCTGCGTCCAGTGATCACCTCACCTCGATCTTAAGGAAGTTGCTTTGCCTCCCAAGACTCGTACCGGCGCCGGGGTCAAGAAGGTCCGGCGCAAGGAGAAGAAGAACATCGCCCACGGGCAGGCCCACATCAAGTCGACGTTCAACAACACGATCGTCTCGATCACGGACCCGCAGGGCAACGTCATCAGCTGGGCCTCGGCCGGGCACGTCGGCTTCAAGGGCTCGCGCAAGTCGACGCCCTACGCCGCCCAGATGGCCGCCGAGAGCTGTGCCCGCAAGGCGCAGGAGCACGGCATGAAGAAGGTCGACGTGTTCGTCAAGGGTCCCGGCTCCGGCCGCGAGACCGCGATCCGCTCGCTGCAGGCCGCCGGCCTGGAGGTCGGCGCGATCCAGGACGTCACCCCGGTGCCGCACAACGGTTGCCGCCCCCCCAAGCGTCGGCGGGTCTGACCTCATGCCGACCGTCCCCACCCTGACCGGAGAGTTCTAGCCATGGCCCGCTATACCGGCGCCGATTGCCGCCGCTGCCGCCGCGAGAAGATGAAGCTCTTCCTCAAGGGCAGCAAGTGTGAGTCCCCGAAGTGCCCGATCGAGATCCGTCCGTACCCTCCGGGCGAGCACGGTCGCGGTCGCACCAAGGACTCCGAGTACCTGCTCCAGAAGCGTGAGAAGCAGAAGTGCGCGCGCATCTACGGCGTCCTGGAGAAGCAGTTCCGCGGCTACTACGAGGAGGCGAACAAGAAGTCGGGCAAGACCGGCGAGAACCTCTTGATCATCCTCGAGAGCCGGCTGGACAACGTCGTGTACCGCGCCGGCTTCGCGACCTCCCGCGACCACTCCCGCCAGGCCGTGCGCCACGGGCACGTGCTGGTCAACGGCAAGAAGGTCGACATCCCCAGCTACCGGGTGCAGGCCAGCGACATCGTCGAGATCCGGCCCAAGAGCCGTGAGCTCACGCCCTACGTGATCGCCCGGGAGACCGCCGGCGACCGTCCCACGCCCGCCTGGATGGAAGTCATCTCCTCCCAGCTGCGCGTGCTCGTGCACAACCTCCCGTCCCGGCAGATCATCGACACCCCGGTCCAGGAGCAGCTGATCGTCGAGCTCTACAGCAAGTAACGGGCCGCGACCGGTCCTGCCGTCAGGTGGGTCCGGTCGCTGTCGCACGTCCTGCCGCCCCGGTGGGGCAGCAGCAAGCCCCAGCCCGCACCGGACTCGCCACCCTGTGCACCCCTCGCAGCGTCATATGGCGGACGCCGCGGACCAGTCCTGGAAGGACACCACGTGCTCATTGCACAGCGCCCCACCCTCACCGAGGAGCCCGTCGGCGAGAACCGCTCGCGGTTCGTCCTCGAGCCGCTCGAGCCCGGCTTCGGCTACACCCTCGGCAACTCCCTGCGTCGCACCCTGCTCTCCTCGATCCCGGGTGCTGCGGTCACGAGCATCCGCATCGACGGCGTGCTGCACGAGTTCACCACCGTCCCGGGCGTCAAGGAGGACGTCACCGACCTGATCCTGAACCTCAAGGAGCTGGTCGTGTCCTCCGAGAGCGACGAGCCGGTCGTCATGTACCTGCGCAAGCAGGGACCCGGCCCGGTCACCGCCGCCGACATCGCCCCGCCCGCGGGCGTCGAGGTGCACAGCCCCGACCTGCACCTGGCCACCCTGAACGACAAGGGTCGGCTGGAGATCGAGCTGACCGTCGAGCGCGGTCGCGGCTACGTCTCCGCCGTCCAGAACAAGCAGCCCGGCCAGGAGATCGGCCGCATCCCGGTCGACTCCATCTACTCGCCGGTCCTGAAGGTCACCTACAAGGTCGAGGCCACCCGCGTCGAGCAGCGCACCGACTTCGACCGGCTGATCCTGGACGTCGAGACCAAGCCGGGCATGACCCCGCGTGACGCGGTCGCCAGCGCCGGCAAGACCCTGGTCGGACTGTTCGGCCTGGCGCAGGAGCTCAACGAGCAGGCCGAGGGCATCGACATCGGCCCGTCGCCGACCGACGCGGCGCTGGCCGCCGACCTGGCGCTGCCGATCGAGGAGATGGACCTGACGGTCCGCTCCTACAACTGCCTCAAGCGCGAGGGCATCCACTCCGTGGGCGAGCTGGTCAGCCGCTCGGAGGCCGACCTGCTCGACATCCGCAACTTCGGTGCGAAGTCGATCGACGAGGTCAAGGTCAAGCTGCACGGCATGGGCCTGGCGCTCAAGGACAGCCCGCCCGGGTTCGACCCGAGCAGCATCGTCAGCACCTACGGGACCGACGAGTACGGCGCCCCGGACTTCTCCGACGGTGCGGGCGAGGACGGCGACGCCGGCTTCGCCGAGACCGAGCAGCTCTAGGCTTCTCCCGCACCCGGCTCCGGCCGGGTGCGGGAACGCCTGGTCACCAGCACGGCACGAGCTCCACGAGCACGAGATCGGCCTGCACGAGGCAGGGCCCCGGCAACCGCCGACGCGCCCCCACGGACCGCTCCGGTCCCGCACCTGAGAAGAGCACGTCATGCCTACTCCCACCAAGGGCCCGCGCATGGGCGGTAGCCCGGCGCACGAGCGACTGATGCTCGCCAACCTGGCCACCGCGCTGTTCGAGCACGGTCGCATCACGACCACCGAGGCCAAGGCCAAGCGCCTGCGCCCCTACGCCGAGCACCTGATCACCTTCGGCAAGCGCGGTGACCTGCACGCCCGTCGTCAGGTGCTCAAGCGCCTGCGCGACAAGAGCGTCGTGCACACGCTGTTCGCCGAGATCGGCCCGCGGTACGAGAACCGGCCCGGTGGCTACACCCGCATCATGAAGCTCGGCAACCGCAAGGGCGACAACGCGCCGATGGCGATCATCGAGCTGGTCGAGGCCCTCACCGTCGCGCAGCAGGCCGTCGGCGAGGCCGAGCGGGCCCGCGGCACGCAGACCGCTCCGCGCAAGGCGCCGACCGGTGCTACCCGCGAGGCTGCTGAGAACCTGAAGAACGAGAGCCCGACCGCTGCCGGGGTCGTCGCCGAGGCGAACGCCGCCGACGCGCCCGTCGCCGACGACGTCGTGGTCACCGGGACGCCGTCCGCCCCGCCGGCCGAGGGCGACCTGCCCAGCCAGGCGACGACGACCGGCGACACCCCGGCCGACGCGACGGACGGCGCCGACGTCGCCCCCGAGGTGATCGAGGAGCTGAACGAGGCCGTCGAGGAGCTCGACGAGGCCGTCGAGGAGCTCACCGAGGCCGAGCAGGAGCTCGCCGCGGCCAAGGCGCAGCTCGCCGAGGCCGAAGCGGCCGCCGCCGCCAAGGACGAGAGCGCGTAGCCCTGAGCGCCCCGGAGCCCGTCCAGCCCACGTGGCCGGACGGGCTCCGTGCTGTCCGGGACCCGGAGCCGGGGGTGGTCCGGGTCCGGCTGGACCTGGCCTATGACGGCACGGACTTCCTCGGTTGGGCGCAGCAGCCGGGTCGGCGCACCGTCCAGGGCGTCCTGCAGGACGCCGTCGGCGTGCTGCTGCGAGCCCAGAGCCCCCGCGTGCAGGTGGCCGGTCGCACCGACGCCGGTGTGCATGCCCGCGGTCAGGTGGCGCACGTCGACCTGCCGGAGGCCGTCGGCACCGATGCCCTGCTGCTGCGCCGGTTGAACGGTCTGCTTCCCAGCGACGTGGCGGTCCGGGTGGTGGCACCGGCCGCGCCCGGGTTCCACGCCCGCTTCTCGGCGTTGTCGCGCACCTACCGCTACCGGGTCGCCGACGGCGCCGGGCTGGTCGACCCGTTGCGGCGTCGCGAGGTGCTCGCCTGGCCGCGTGCGCTGGACCTGGCCACGCTGAAGGCGGCCTGCCCGCCGATGCTGGGTGAGCACGACTTCGCCGCCTTCTGCAAGCGACGCGACGGGGCCACGACGATCCGGGCCCTGCACGAGCTGGACTGGGCCCGCGACGACGCCGGGGTGCTGGTGCTGAGCCTGCGCGCCGACGCGTTCTGCCACTCGATGGTCCGCTCGGTGGTCGGCGCGATGCTCGCCGTCGGCGAAGGACGGCGTGCTCCGGACTGGCCCGGGGCGCTGCTGCAGCGCACCGAGCGGGCCAGCGAGGTCGTCGTCGCGGCGCCGCACGGCCTGACCCTGGAGCACGTCGCCTACCCGCCCGACGACGGGCTCGCTGCGCGGCAGGACGTCACCCGACGTCGACGCGGCTGAGAGCGCGCCGCCCGAGCCGACCGCTCAGACGGGGTAGAAGCGCCTCAGGATCGGCAGCAGCACGGCGTGCGGAGTGGCCGCGCTGACGGCGCCCAGTGCCTTCATGACCAGCCCGGGCACGACCACCCGGCGGTCGTCGGCCAGCCCGTCGACCGCCTGCCGGGCGACGTCGGCGCTGGCGACGTACATCAGCCTGGGGACGCGGTCGAAGGTGCCCTCGACGCCGGCCGCCTCCGCGAACCCGGTCTCGACCGGTCCGGGGCACAGGGCCGTCACGGCGACGCCCCGGCCGGACAGCTCGGTGTGCAGCCCCTCGCTGAAGCTCAGCGCGAAGGCCTTCGTCGCTCCGTAGGTGACCTGCCGGGGCACGGGCTGGAAGCCTGCGCTGCTGGCGACGACCAGCACCGCCCCGCTGCCGCGCTCCAGCATGCCGGGCAGGAAGGCGTAGGTCAGGGCCACGACGGCCTCGCAGTTCAGCCGGACCATGCGGGCCTCCGACGCCGGCTCGAGCGTCTCGAAGGCACCGCCGCTGCCGTAGCCGGCATTGTTGACCAGCAGGTCGACGGTCAGGCCGAGCTCGGCGACCCGGCCGGGCAGCGCGGCGAGCTCGTCCGGGTCGGTGAGGTCGCACCCGAGCACCTCGGCGCGGATGCCGTGCGCGGTCGCGAGCTTGGCGGCGAGCGCCTGCATCGGGGCGGTGCGCCGGGCGACGAGCACCACACCGTGACCACGGCCGGCCAGCTCGCGGGCGAGGTCGACCCCGATCCCGGACGACGCTCCGGTGACCAGGGCGGTGGAGGTGGTGGACGGCAGGGGCAGCGGCATCTGCAGATGCTAGGCAGCGGCCGCCGCCTCCGCGTTGACCGACGGCTCGTGCGGGCAGTACCTTGCGAGCGTGTCAGGAGCGTCCTGGCGAATGGTTCATGACGGAGGTCTGGCGTGGAGAGTGGGACGACGGCCCGGGCCGGGTTCGGTCTCGCGGTGCTGTCCGCGGCCAGCTTCGGCACGTCCGGCAGCCTGGCCACCGGCCTGCTCGATGCCGGCTGGAGCCCCGGGGCGACCGTCACGACCCGCGTGGTCCTCGCCGCCCTGCTGCTGACCCCGCCCGCGCTGCTCAGCCTGCGCGGCCGCACCGTGGCGTGGCCCAGGCTGGTGCGCACGACGACCCTCTACGGCCTGTTCGCCGTCGCGACCGCGCAGCTCTGCTTCTTCAACGCCGTCCAGACGCTCAGCGTCGGGGTGGCGCTGCTGCTGGAGTACTCCGGCGCGCTGCTGGTCGTCGGCTGGATGTGGGCGCGCCACGCACAGCGTCCGCGGCTGCTCACGGTGGCCGGCGCCGCGTTGTCCAGCGTCGGGCTCCTGCTCGTGCTGCGGCCGTCCGGCGACGGTGGGCTCGACCACGTCGGGGTGCTGTGGGGGCTGGCTGCGGCCACCGGGCTGGCGGTCTACTTCGTCATGTCGGCCGGGCCGGACGACGGGCTGCCGGCGCTGGTCGTCGCCTGGGGCGGCCTCGCGGCCGGTGGCGTCGGCCTCGCGGTGGCGGGTGCCGCCGGCGTCATGCCGATGCACGCCAACCGGCAGGACGTCGTGCTGCTCGGCACCCAGGTGTCGTGGGTCGTGCCCGTGGTCGGGCTGTCGCTGGTGGCCGGCGCTGTCGCCTACGCCACCGGCATCGCGGGGGCGCGGCTGCTGGGCGCGCGGCTGGCGTCGTTCGTCGGGCTCAGCGAGGTGCTGTTCGCGGTCGTGCTCGCCTTCGTGCTGCTCGACGAGCGGCTGAGCGCGGGACAGCTGCTGGGCGGCGTCGTCGTGCTCGCCGGCATCGCGCTGGTGCGGGTCGACGAGCTGCGCGGCGGGCAGCAGCCGGGCGTCGACCCTGACCTGTGCCCGGAGCTCGTGCCGGTGCCGGTGGGCTGAGCCTGCCGAAGACGCGTCGGTGTCGTCCGCGACACTGGTCGCATGGGCTACGACACTGGTCGCATGGGCTATGTCGACGTGCAGAAGCTCGCGTGCGCCCTCCCGGACGGCCGCGTGCTGTTCGAGGCCGTGAGCTTCCGCGTCGGCGACGGCAGCAAGACGGCCCTGGTCGGAGCCAACGGGACCGGCAAGACCACCCTGCTGCGCATGATCGCCGAGGACGTCGCCCCGTCCGCCGGAGCCGTGGCACGCACCGGCGGACTCGGCGTCATGCGGCAGTTCATCGGGTCTATCCGTGACGACACGTGCGTGCGCGACCTGCTGGTCGACCTTGCCGCGCCGGCCGTCCGGACTGCGGGCAGGGCTCTGGACGCCTCCGAGCTGGCCATGATGGAGGACGACACCGAGAAGACCCAGCTGCGCTACGCGACCGCACTGTCGGACTGGGGCGACGCGGGGGGCTACGAGGCCGAGGTGGTCTGGGACGTCTGCACGATGGCGGCGCTCGGCGTGCCCTACGACGCGTGCCACCATCGCAGGCTGCAGACGCTGTCGGGGGGAGAGCAGAAGCGGCTGGCGCTGGAGGCGTTGCTCCGCGGACCCGACGAGGTGCTGCTGCTGGACGAGCCGGACAACTATCTCGACGTCCCCGGCAAGCGCTGGTTGGAGGCTGCCCTCACCGACAGCCCCAAGACGGTGCTGTTCGTGAGCCACGACCGCGAGCTGCTGGCCCGCGTCGCCACCCGCATCGTCACGATCGAGGCCCACGGCGCCTGGGTGCACGGTGGCGGGTTCGACAGCTACGGCGACGCGCGGCAGGCTCGGCGGGACCGGCTCGCGCAGGACCACCGCCGTTGGGAGGAGGAGCGCGAGCGGCTGCGACAGCTGGTCATCACGCTGCGGGTCCAGGCCAAGGTCAGCCACGCGATGGCGCCGAAGCTGGCGGCGACCGAGACCCGGCTGGCCCGGTATCTGGAGGCCGGGCCGCCGCCGGAGCAGGTCGTCGACCAGAAGGTGACGATGAACCTGCGCGGCGGGCGCACCGGCGTGCGCGCGCTGACCTGCACCGGTCTCGAGCTCTCGGGACTGATGAAGCCCTTCGACCTGGAGGTCTTCTACGGCGAGCGGGTGGCGGTGCTCGGCAGCAACGGCAGCGGCAAGTCGCACTTTCTCCGGCTGCTCGCGGGCCAGGACGTCGCGCACACCGGCGCGTGGAAGCTCGGCGCCCGCGTCGTGGCCGGGCACTTCGCCCAGACGCACGAACAACCGGCGCTGTACGGCAAGACGCTCACCGAGGTGCTGCACCGCGGCGACGACCGTCGCCGCGGGCTGGACCGGGCGCAGGCGATCGGGGTGCTGCGGCGCTATGAGCTGCAGGATCAGGCCGACCAGGTCTTCGACACCCTGTCCGGCGGCCAGCAGGCGCGCGTGCAGGTGCTGCTGCTCGAGCTGTCGGGCTGCACGATGCTCCTGCTCGACGAGCCCACCGACAACCTCGACCTGGACAGCGCGACCGCGCTCGAGGAAGGGCTGGCAGCCTTCGACGGCACGGTGCTGGCCGTCACGCACGACCGCTGGTTCGCCCGCGGCTTCGACCGGTATCTGGTCTTCGGCTCCGACGGCGCCGTCTACGAGGCGCCGGAGCCGGTCTGGGACGAGGGACGGGTCCGCCGGGACCGCTAGGCGCCGTACCGGCGGTCCGGTGGAAGGATCGCCCCCATGGGGCCGGTGGGGTGCGACGAGCCGGTCGTGCGGCGGGTGGTGCAGGCGGACTGGCCGGCGCTGCGTGCACTGCGGCTGGAGGCGCTGGCCGACTGCCCGATCGCCTACCTGGAGACCCTCGCCGCGGCCGAGCTGTTGGCGGACAGCGCCTGGCAGGCCCGAGCCGCACGGGGAGCCCGTGGCGGCGACAGCTGCCAGGTGCTGGCGCTGCAGGACGGGCGCCCGGTCGGCACCTGCGTGACGTTCCTGCTGGACGGTGCCCCGTGGCTGGCCGCCGTCTACGTCACCCCTCGGGCGAGGGGCAGGGGGCTGCTGGCGCGGCTGCTGGCCCCGTGCGCCGAGTGGGCGCGCGCGCACGGCGGGTCGCGGCTGACGCTGGAGGTGCACGAGGACAACGGCCGCGCCCGGCAGGCCTACGCGCGGCTCGGCTTCGTGGCGACGGGCGCCACGACGCCCTACCCGCTGCCGCCCGGTGGGCTGGAGCAGGAGATGGTGCTCGAGCTGGGCTGACCGGGCGTTGCCCGCCGAGCAGCGGCTCGGGTATCGTCGGGGGCTGTTGCGCGGCGCGCCTGGTTGACGTGTGCCCGGCGCTGACTGGACGACCTGACCGCGACACCTCACCCGACCGCGATGGACCTGACGGCCCGCACCGGTCTGATCGACGAAAGACGGCGAGCTCCTGTGCGCACGTACACCCCCAAGCCCGGCGACATCACGCGCGTCTGGCACCTGATCGACGCCGAGGACATCGTCCTCGGGCGGCTGGCCAGCCAGATCGCCCAGCTGCTGCGCGGCAAGCACAAGCCGGTCTACGCGCCGCACCTGGACACCGGCGACTTCGTCGTCGTCATCAACGCCGCGAAGATCGTCATGACGGGCAACAAGGCCGCGCAGTCGACCGTCTACCACCACTCCGGCTTCCCGGGCGGTCTGAAGAAGACCTCCTACGCCGACGTGCTCGCCACGCGCCCCGAGCGGATCATCGAGAAGGCCGTCAAGGGCATGCTGCCGCACAACACGCTCGGCCGGCAGATGGTCAGCAAGCTGAAGGTCTACGCCGGTCCCACCCACCCGCACCAGGCGCAGGCGCCGGTGCCCTTCGAGCTGAAGCAGGTTTCGCAGTGACTGTCACCACCGGGGCGCCGGCCGATCTCATCCAGACCGTCGGTCGTCGCAAGGAGGCCATCGTCCGCGTGCGGCTGGTCCCGGGCACCGGCCAGTACACGCTGAACGGTCGCACGCTGGAGGGGTACTTCCCCAACAAGGTGCACCAGCAGGCCATCAACGAGCCCTTCGTCACGCTGGAGAAGGCCGAGCAGTACGACGTCTTCGCCCGCCTGCACGGCGGCGGCATCAGCGGGCAGGCCGGCGCGCTGCGCCTGGCGATCGCCCGGGCCCTCATCGAGATCGAGCCCGACGACCGCCCGGCGCTGAAGAAGGAGGGCTTCCTGTCGCGGGACTCCCGCATCAAGGAGCGCAAGAAGTACGGTCTGAAGAAGGCCCGCAAGGCGCCGCAGTACTCCAAGCGCTAGCCCGCACGCGCGGCGCACGCACCCGTCGACGAGGCGGTCACTCCCGAGAGCACGAGCCGGAGGTGGCCGCCTCGCGGCACGTCCGGAGGGATCGTCATGGCTCGGCTGTTCGGAACGGACGGGGTGCGGGGGCCGGCCAACGGGCCGGTGCTCACCCCGGAGCTGACGCTGTCGCTGGCGCGCTCCGCGGCGCACGAGCTGCTGTCGCGCCGCAGCGGCACCGGTCGGCCGCGGGTCGTGATCGGCCGCGACACCAGGCCGTCCGGTCCGATGCTGGAGGCTGCCGCCGCCGCGGGGTTCGCCAGCGCCGGGGTCGACGTGCAGGTGCTCGGGGTGGTGCCGACGCCGGTGGTGGCCTTCGCCTGCGCCCGCGGTGACGCCGACCTGGGCCTGGTCGTCAGCGCGTCGCACAACGCGATGCCCGACAACGGTCTGAAGCTGTTCGGACCCGGCGGGTGGAAGCTGCCCGACGAGGTCGAGGTGGCGATCGAGGCCGGTCTGGCCACCGGCGCGGCCGAGCGGGCCACCGGGCTGGCCGTCGGCAGCATCCGGCCGGCCGATCCGCACCTGCTCGTTGCCTACCGCGACGCCCTGCTCGCGACGCTGCCGACCGCCGCGGCCGGCCTCACCGTCGTCGTCGACGGCGCGCAGGGAGCGGCGTCGGTGCTGGCTCCTGAGGTCTATCGCGCGGCGGGGGCAACCGTCGTCGAGCTCGCGTGCGACGGCGACGGAGCCCGCATCAACGACGGCTGCGGTGCCACCCACCTCGAGCTGTTGCAGCGGGCCGTCGTCGAGCACGGGGCCGACCTGGGGCTGGCGCACGACGGGGACGCCGACCGCTGCCTGGCCGTGGACGCCACGGGGACGGTCGTCGACGGCGACCAGCTGCTGGCGCTGCTGGCGGTGGCGCTGCACGAGCGCGGCGCGCTGCCGACCGGCACCGTCGTCGCGACCGTGATGAGCAACCTCGGCTTCGTCCGAGCCATGCGCGACGCCGGCATCGCGGTCGTGCAGACCGCTGTGGGCGACCGCTACGTGCTGGAGGCCATGCGTGCCGGCGGCCACGTGCTCGGTGGTGAGCAGAGCGGCCACACCGTGCTGCTGGACCACGCCACGACCGGCGACGGCCTCCTCACCGGCGTCGGGGTGCTGGGACGGATGGCCGAGACCGGCCGCAGCCTGGCCGAGCTCGCCGGCGTCATGACGCGCCTGCCGCAGGTGCTGGTCAACGTCGGCGCCGCCCGCACCCGGGCCAGCGACGCCGACGTGCTCGACGCGGTCGCCCGCGAGGAGGGGCTGCTGGGCCAGACCGGTCGGGTCCTGCTGCGCCCGTCGGGGACCGAGGCCCTGGTGCGGGTGATGGTCGAGGCCGAGAGCGCGGCCCAGGCCGAACAGGTCGCGGCGCGGCTCGCCGAGGTCGTCGGCCGCTAGCGAGGGCCCTGGCCCGGCGGGCTCAGGCGCGGGCGCGGCGGCGGGCCCGCCGACGTCGCAGCGCCTGCGTCAACCGCTGCAGGTCGGTGGCGAAGATCAGGCCGATGGCGGCTCCGCCGGTGTTGCTGAGGACGTCGACGAAGCTCGGGACGCGGTTGGTGAGCAGCGTGCGCTGCAGCAGCTCCACGGCCAGGCTGCCGGCGGCGCACAGCGACAGCAGGCTGATCAGCGGCAACGCCCGGTTCAGCGCGAAGGGCAGCAGGAAGCCGATCGGCACGAGCAGCAGGACGTTCGCCAGCACCTCGATCTCGACGATGGAGATGTCGACGCGGTCGAAGGTCAGGGTGCCGACGGCGCGGGTGACGAAGTCCTCGAAGTCGCGCGCTCCGACGTCGGGGCGGTGCGGGGTGAGGGTCAGCACGGCCGGCACGACCAGGTAGCCGAGCAGAGCCAGCTGGGCGAGCCGTCGGCTGACGCCGCGGAAGCGCCCGTCCCGACGGTCGTCCCGTGCCGGCAGCGCTGCGCTGGTCCGCTCAGACATGGCACGGGGCGCAGGAGCGGGGCATCGTCCCAGCGTAGGTCCGGCCCCGCGTGCGAAGCCCGCGCGACTAGGTTCCACGACGTGAAGAATCTGACGCGCGACGAGGCCGTCGAACGGGCCCGGCTGCTGCGGGTCGCCTCCTACGACGTCCACCTGGACCTGCGCGAGGCGGTCGACGGGCGGGCCTTCGGCAGCCGGACCGTGGTCCGCTTCGACTGCGCCGAACCGGGCGCGACGACGTTCGTCGAGCTCGACGGCGACCTGCGTTCCGCGACGTTGAACGGCCGGCCGACCGGGCCGCTCGAGGGCAACCGGCTGCGGCTCACCGACCTCGCTGCCGACAACGAGCTGGTCGTCCTCGCGCGCGGCGACTACAGCCGCTCGGGGAGGGGCTGCACCGCTTCACCGACCCGGTGGACGCCGGCGTCTATCTGTGGGGGCAGAGCTGCCTGGACGACGCCCAGCGCATCTTCGCCTGCTTCGACCAGCCCGACCTCAAGGCGAGCATCCGGCTGTCGGTCGACGCGCCGGACGGCTGGACGGTCGTCGCCAACGCCCGCGGGACCCAGCAGGGCAGCCGCTGGGTGTTCGCCGCGACCGAGCGGATCAGCACCTACCTGTTCACGGTCGCGGCGGGCCCGTGGCACAGCGTCTACCGCGACCAGGACGGACGGCAGCTGGGTCTGCACTGCCGGCGGTCGCTGGCGCCCCACCTGGACGCCGACGTCGAGGAGCTCTTCGAGGTCACCTCGCAGAGCTTCGGCTCCAGGAGCAGCTGTTCGGTCGGCCGTACCCGTTCGGCGACACCTACGACCAGCTGTTCGTGCCCGAGTTCAACTACGGCGCGATGGAGAACCCCGGTGCCGTCACCTTCACCGAGGAGTTCCTGTTCCGCTCACGGGTGACCGACGACCTGCGGCGGCGCCGCGCCGTAGTCATCGCGCACGAGATGGCGCACATGTGGTTCGGCGACCTGGTGACCATGCGCTGGTGGGACGACCTCTGGCTCAACGAGTCCTTCGCGGAGCTGCTCGGCTTCCTCACCACCGACCGGGCCACCCGCTTCGAGCACACCTGGGTCGACTTCGCCGCGACGCGCAAGGCCTGGGGTTATCGCGCGGACCAGCTGCCGACGACCCACCCGGTGACCGGCACGGCCACCGACACCCGCAGCGCGATGCTGGACTTCGACGGGATCTCCTACGCCAAGGGCGCTTCGGTGCTCCGGCAGCTGATGGCCACGATCGGCGAGGACGCCTTCTTCGCCGGCGTGCGCCTGTATCTGGACCGGCACGCCTTCGCCAACACCGGCTTTGCCGACCTGCTTGCCGCGCTGTCGGAGGCCAGCGGCCGGTCGCTGCAGGAATGGGCCCGGCTCTGGCTGCAGGTGCCCGGGGTGTCGACGGTGCGGGTGTCGCACGACGCGACGCAGCTGGTGCAGGAGTCCGCGCCGCTCCGTCCGCACCGGCTCGGGCTCGGCGTCTACGACCTGCGCGAGGGGGCGTTCGTGCGGCGCACCCGGCTGGACCTCGAGCTGGTGGACCAGCTCGTGCTGGACACCGGCGGGCCGGCGGCCCTGCTCCTGCCCAACGACGACGACCTGACGTTCGCCAAGGTCCGCCTCGATCCTGGCTCGCTGGCCGTCGTGCTGGCAGACCTGCGCCGCCTCGGCGACCCGCTCGCGCGGGCAGTGTGCTGGGCGTCGCTGTGGGACAGCTGCCGCGACGGCGAGCTGTCCGCCGCGCAGCTCGTCGACGCGGTGCTGGCGAACGTCGTCGGCGAGAGCGACCCCGCAGTGGTGTCGGTGCTGCTCTCGCAGGCCCGCCGGGCGGCGACGTCGTTCTGCGTCGACGGTGGGGCGCTGCGCCGTCGGCTCGCCGCCTACTGCTGGGACGTGAGCGTCCGGAGCGAGCCCGGGAGCGACCTGCAGCTCGCGCACGCGCGCGCCTTCGCCGCCTGCACCGACGAGGTGGAGCGGCTCACGGCGCTGCTCGCCGGAGAAACCGTCCCGGCGGGGTTGGTGGTCGACACCGACCTGCGCTGGGACCTGGTCGAGGCCGCCGCCGCCCTCGGCGGGATCGACGAGGCGACGCTCGCCGCCGAGCGGTCCGCGGACGGCACCGAAGCGGGAGAACGACGCGCGAGCACCGCCCTGGCAGCGCGACCCGACGCCGCGACCAAGCAGCGGAGCTGGGACGCAGCGACCACGGGCGGCCTTTCCAAGGCAGCGGCAGAGGCGCTGGCGCTCGGCTTCTGGCGTCCGGGCCAGGACGACCTGCTGCGACCGTACGTCCGGCGGTACGTGCAGGAGATCCCGGCGCTGTTCCTCAGGCTCGGGCCGCAGGCGTCGCAGGCGCTGGCCCTGCGGCTGTTCCCCTCGACGCTGGTCGAGCAGGCGACGCTGGACGCCACCGGCGAGCTGCTGGCCGGCACGCTGTCGCCGGAGCTGCGCCGCGTCGTGCTGGAGGAGCGGGACGACCTCGCACGTGCGCTCCGCGTCCGGGCTGCGCAGTGAGCTTCGCCTGCGGGGTGGAGATCGTCGGGGTCGACGGCGACGACACCCTGTGGCGCTGCCAGGACGACTTCGACGACGCCGAGACGCAGGTGGCCGAGCTGCTGGCGCCGTGGCTGCCCCGCGCGGAGGTGGCAGCACGCATCGGGGCCGTCGAGCGGTCGAACCTGCGCCTGTACGGCTTCGGCGTCAAGGCGTGGACGCTGAGCATGCTCGAGCTGGTGCTGGCCGTCGCGGACCCGACCGCGGCCGGCCGGGTCAGCGAGCGGGTGCTGGACCTCGGCAAGGCCCTGCTGTCGGCCCCGGTGGAGGTGCTCGACGGTGCGGAGGCTGCCGTCGAGGCACTGGCGCGGACCCACACGGTGGTGCTGGTGACCAAGGGCGACCTGGTCGACCAGCAGCGCAAGCTGCAGGCGTCCGGGCTCGCGGGGCGCTTCGCGCACGTCGAGATCGTCGCGACCAAGGACGAGGGTTCCTACGCCGAGCTGCTGCGGCTGCTGGAGTGCCCGCCCGAGCGCTTCCTGATGGTCGGCAACAGCGAGCTGTCCGACGTCCGCCCGGTGCTCGCCCTCGGTGGCTGGGCCGTGCACGTGCCCTACCGGACGACCTGGGCCCTGGAGCACGCCGAGCCGGTCCAGCACGAGCGTCGGGCCACGGTCGACACGCTGGCGGACGTCCCGGCGCTGCTGGTCTCCTGACGGGTCAGGCGCCCGTCCGCGGCAGGCCCAGCGCCGCGGCGAGGGCTTCGGCCCACTGCCGGTAGCCCTTGTCGTTGGGGTGGAAGCCGTCGAAGTACAGCCCGCGGTAGGGCGGACCGGTGTGCGCCCACACGTCCGCCACCCGCAGGTCGTGCGCCGCCGCGTCGGCGCGCAGCACCTCGTTCACCCGTCGGGTCTTGCGCTCGAAGACGCCGCGGGCCACCGTCGAGACGACAGCGCCGGCGGGAAGGGCTACGCACAGGTCGCGGACGTCCCGCGTCCAGACGTGTTCACGCGTGCGGAGCGCGTCGTTGCCGCCGACGACCGCCGTCAGCAGGTCGGGGACGCGACCAGCGAGCGTCTGCTGCGCCGCCGGCCACTGGACGTCGACGACCTCGCGGGTGCGGGCCCCGGAGCGGGACAGGTTCAGTACCCGCCAGTCCTGTCCGTCGTGCTGCGCCAGCCGGTCGCGCACCAGGCCGACGTAGCCGGCGTCGTAGGCGCTCGCTCCCACTCCCTGCGCCGCGCTGTCGCCGAGGACGACCCACAACGGACCTTCGTGCGTGACGGCGCCGACGTTGGATTCCTGCCACGCCGCGGCGTAGGCGTCGACGTGCTCGAAGGATCGACGGAACAGCCGTCTGATGAGGCCCACCGGTCAGCGCCTGCGGCAGGGGAGGTGCACGGGTCCATCCTGCCGCTACTGCTTCTCGGCGACGATCCGCCAGTTCAGGTCTGCGATCTTGGCGCGCTCTGCTTCTGTCCAGGCCTGCCCGCCGCGCTGCAGCAGCTCCAGGGACTCCTCCACCCACGCCGGGACGACCCCGACGCGTTCGAGCAGCCGGATCACCTTGCGGCCGTGCAGGATCAGGTCTCGTTTCTGCTCGGCGAGCGGCCACGCCTCGCTCTTGGACGGGGCCGACAGCACGATGCGGAAGCCCGCCCTCTCCAGCGCGGCGCAGACGTCAGCCGGGTACATCGACTGCGTGGCGGCCAGCGTCGGCAGGAACAGCCGGTGCAGGGCGACGTGCTCGGGGTCGTCCCAGTCGAAGAACGGGGTGAGCAGGTACTCCGAGCAGGCGTAGCGTGCGCCCGGCTTGAGCACGCGGGCCATCTCGCGGGCGTGGTCGTCGAGCTCGTTCTTCTTGAAGAACGGCCAGACGGCCTGGAAGGAGAAGCAGCCGTCGAACGCCTGGTCGGGATAGGCCAACGGGTCGTGGTGGTTGCCGACGGTGAAGTGCAGCCGGTCGCTCAGGCCGGTGCGTGCTGCCCAGTCGATGCCGTTCTGGACCTGGTCGGGGTCGATGTTGTATCCCGACACCTGGCCTCCGGTGAGCGTGGCGAGGTGGTGGGCGATGCGTCCGCGCCCGCAGCCCATGTCCAGCAGGTGCGAGCCCGCGGGGTCGCTCAGGTTCAGCTGGGCCAGCACCGCGCGCTCGGTGAGCACCTGGTTGTCGTAGAGGCCCTTGGTCTCGTCCAGCATCGGCGGGATGTAGAGCTTCTCCAAGTCGAAGACCGAGAGCATGTTGTTGAGCACCTTGTAGTAGTCCGCGACGGCCCGGGTCTCCTCGGCGGTCTCGGTCGGCTCGCCGGCCTGCATGCGCTGGAAGAAGCGATAGGCGTCCAGGCAGGCCTGCTTGTCCTGCGCCGGCAGGGTGGCCAGGCGCTTGACGCCGGTCGCAGCGGTGCGCAGGCGGTACAGGTCCACGGGAGCGGCTCCTTGGTCGTACGGACGGGTGACGGGTGACGGAGCCAGCCTGCGCACGCAGCCGGGCGAGAAGGTGGTGCGGTCCCGGTGAGCGGGCGCGACCGGTCGGCGTTCGTCGCTGGTCCCGCCGGTAGCCTCACCCTCATGTGCGGCATCGTGGGCTACGTCGGCGACAAGCAGGCTCAGCAGGTGGTCGTCGAAGGCCTGCGCCGGCTGGAGTACCGCGGCTACGACAGCGCCGGCGTCGCCGTGCTCGACGGCGGCGAGCTGAACGTCGAGCGCAAGGCGGGCAAGCTCGCCAACCTGGAGAAGATCCTGGACGAGCGACCGCTGGCCGGCGTGCTGGGCATCGGGCACACCCGCTGGGCCACCCACGGACCGCCCACCGACAGCAACGCGCACCCGCACGTCGACTGCTCCGGCGCCGTCGCGGTCGTCCATAACGGCACCATCGAGAACTACGAGGTGCTCGTCGCCGGGCTGGAGAAGCGCGGCCACCGTCGGACCTCCGACACCGACACCGAGGTCGTCGCCCACCTGCTCGAGGAGCGCTACGCCGACGGGCCGACCGCCGGTGACCTGGCCGCGTCGCTGCGCTCGATCTGCCGCGACCTGGAGGGCTCGTTCGTGCTGGTCGTCGCTCACCGGGACGAGCCTGGGCTGGTGGTTGCCGCGCGCCGGAACCTGCCGCTGGTCATCGGGCTGGGCGAGGGCGAGAACTTCGTCGGCTCCGACGTCACCGCGTTCATCGCGCACACCCGCGAGGCCCGCGCCGTCGAGCAGGACCAGGTCGTCGAGGTGCGCCGCGACGGCGTCGTCGTCACCGACCTGGACGGACGCGTGGTCCCCGGCGAGAGCTATCACGTCGACTGGGACACCGCTGCCGCGGAGAAGGGCGGCTACGAGTTCTTCATGCTGAAGGAGATCGACGAGCAGCCCGCCGCCGTGCGCGACACCCTTGGTGGACGTCTCACCCCGGAGGGGCTGCTGCACCTGGACGAGCTGTCGATGAGCGACGAGGACGTGCGCGGTATCGAGCAGGTGGTCATCATTGCCTGCGGCTCCAGCTATCACTCCGGGCTCGTCGGAAAATACGCGATCGAACGCTGGTCGAGGCTGCCGGTGCACGTCGAGCTGGCGTCGGAGTTCCGCTATCGCGACCCGGTCGTCGGGCGCAACACGCTCGTCATCGCGATCACCCAGAGCGGCGAGACCGCAGACACTCTCGAGGCACTGCGGCACGCCCGGGCGCAGCGCGCCTGGGTGCTGGCGATCACCAACACCGTCGGTTCCACCGCCAGCCGCGAGAGCGACGCCGTCCTCTACACGCGCGCCGGCCCCGAGGTCGCGGTGGCCTCCACCAAGGCCGTCATCGCCCAGCTCGCCGCCGTGTACCTGGTAGGGCTGTACCTGTCGCAGGTGCGCGGTACCCGCGACGGTGACGAGGTCCGCTCGCACCTGCGCGACCTGCAGGAGGTGCCGGCGCTCATCCAGCAGGTGCTGGACCGGATGGAGCCCGTGCGCGAGCTGGCGCGCTCGCTCGCCGACGCACAGCGCGTGCTGTTCCTCGGACGTCACGTCGGTTACCCGATGGCGTTGGAGGGCGCGCTGAAGCTGAAAGAGCTCGCCTACGTCTCCGCCGAAGGCTTCCCCGCCGGCGAGATCAAGCACGGCCCCATCGCGCTGGTCGAGGACGGCACGCCGGTGGTGGTCATCGCCCCGCGGCATGCGCTGCAGGCCAAGCTGGTGAACAACGTGCAGGAGGTCCGCGCGCGCGGCGCCCGCACCATCGTCATCGCCACCGACGGCGACGAGAGCGTCACGCCCTACGCCGACCACGTCATCCGGATCCCAGACACGAAGTCGCTGCTCACCCCGTTGCTGACGATCATCCCGATGCAGGTGCTCTCGGCGGAGATCGCTCGCGCTCGCGGGCTGGACGTCGACCAGCCGCGGAACCTGGCCAAGAGCGTCACCGTCGAGTGAGCTGCTGAACGCGGTCGCTGCGGCCCCCTGGGCTCAGGCGAGCCACACGTCTGCTCCAGGTCTCGTCTCTTCGGGGCGCGCTGCCCAGTGCCCTCCGGCGTGCAGCCTGACCAGGATCCATCACCGCTTCGGCTGTCGGACCGCGCCAGCCTATGCTGCCGGGGCCGGGCTGCTGGTCATCGGGCTGTGCTGGCTCTGATCGTCGTGCTATGATCGTCCGCGACGGTCTTCCTGATCCGCGACATGAACGGACGGCGCTCGGCGATTGCGCGGAGCCCGCGCACCCCTGCCGCGGACTCGCCCCGTGCGCGCTTTCGAGGAGCTCGAACAAGTCTCTGGCATAGTACTTTTCGGCATTCGATTTTGTCGGTGGCAGGTTCTACGTCAGGGTCATGGGAGCGGACGGGCGCCGGTTGGATGTAGCGGCGTTGGATGCTGCGTTGTCGGCGTTGGAGCGGTCGGGGTTGGATCGGCATGCGCTCCATGCGCGGACGTTTCGGGAGGTGCTGGAGCTGCATCGGGTGCATGTGGCGGCGGGGTGGAGATCGTGACGACGTCACAGCTCGCGACGGCTCGGCAGGTTGCGGAAAATTCGCGGCGAGTTCTTGGGCGGGCGCTCCTGTTGTCGTCGCTGGAGGCGGGGCTCGGACCGTTGGCCTGCGGGGTGGTGACGACGGAGCAGGCGGGGGTGCTGGCGCGGGCGTTGCTGGGCTTGGACGCTGGCGTGCAGGCGGGGGTGTGGGTGAAGGTCCTGGGCCGGTTGCGGGCGGCGCGCTTGTCGGGGGAGGTGGTGTCGCCGGCCCGGTTGGCGGCGCTGGTCGCCGCGTGGGTGATCGAGGCGGATCCGGTGGAGGCGCAGCAGCGCCGTCAGCGGGCGGAGCGGGCGGCGCAGGTGCAGTACCGCCGGCGGCAGGACGGTTTGGTGGACCTGTTCGCGTTGGGGATCTCGGGGGTGAACGGGCGGGCGGTGCTGAGCCGGATCCGCCAGCGGTCGCAGCCGTGGGGTGCTGGGGATGACCGTCCTGTGGGCAGGCGCAGGTTGGACGCTCTCGTTGATCTGCTGCTGGGTCGGGATCAGCTGCCGCTGGACGGGGAGACCGGGCGCAGCTGCTGTCCGTGCCGGCTGACAGGAGTGAGCCGCCAGGCGGCGCCGTGCGGGTGCTTGCCGGGTCAGCCGGCGCCGTGCGGGGTGCAGGTGAGCGTCCTGGTCCCGATCGGCGCCGGGCTCGGCACGACGGACGAGCTCGCGACGCTCGTCGGGCACGGTCCGTTGGATCGTGGGCAGCTGTTGGACGTGCTGGCGAGTGCACCGGTGCTGCGGAGCGTGTGGGTCGACGAGCACGGCACTCCCGTCAGTGAAGGCCGGGTGGAGCGTCCTGGCCGGGGGGATCTCGCCGGCGTCCGGCAGGCGCTGCTGCGCCTGCGGGACGCCAGGCCGCCGGACCGGCGGGAACCGCGTCATCTGCTCGATCATCCACCGCCCGCTGGACCCATGACCGCGGCAGAGGGACGTTGCGGAAGAACGACAGGACGCCGCTGGCCGTCCGCGAACACGCCTGCGCCGTCGCCGACGTCGGAGCCGGCTAGCGCTCATCCGCCGGACACGCCGGGGTCGTATCGGGTCGGGGCTGGCCTACGACGCCTGCTGGAGGTTCGGGCGCCGCGGTGTGAGTGGCCGGCGTGCGGCGCGGCCTCGTCGAGCTGCGATGTGGATCATGATGTGGCGTGGCCGATCGGGCCGACGTGCGGCTGCAACCTCGGGCCGTTGTGCCGCCGTCATCATCGGCTCAAGCACCTGCTGCTCCACGGCCAGCCGCTCATGCGCAAGCAACGCCTGCCGGGCAACAAAGTCCGCTGGACCGACCTGACCGGCCGGGTCTTCACCTGCCCGAGCCAGCACCCGCCGCCCGCCGACACGCTGCGGCCACCGCCGCCCCTCCAGGCGCCGGTACCGGACGACTGCACGCTCAGCGACGAAGACCTCGCCGAACAGCAGTGGCTGCTGGACCACGACGGCCAGGACCACGACGGCCAGGACCGCACCGCCGACGAGCTCCCCTGGACGCCGACCATCCCGGACCCGCTGGACCAACCGCGAACCGACCAGGACGCGCTCGGCGAGCGCCTCCTGCTCGACCAGCGCTGGGGCTACGAGCTCGACAACCCCTACCTCTGGCTCGACGCGGAGCTCGACCGGGCCGAGTAGCCGCCCGAACCCCGTCAGCCCAAGAACTGGACGTGTACCCGCTGTCGTCAACGGCGGACAGTCAGGCCACCGAGTCACGAGGAAAGCTTCCCGGTGAGGCTGGAGCATCTACGGGGCGGGCGCGCAGTCGCTGCCCGGAGACCGTGCTGGCCCGACCTTCGAGCTGGCGACCACTCGTCCTGTCCCGTCCCGCAGGGTGAGTCGGGACGCGCGGAAGTCCTCGACGACGACGCCGAGCTGCACAGCAGGGTGGTCGCCCTCGACGAGCACGTCGTGCGCCCCGAGCACAGTGCCGTCCGTGGCTGTGACTGTCGCTGTCCATCGTCCGGACGGCGGTTGTGCGAGGTTGGCTGTCACGGTGGCGCCCCCCGGTAGCAGACGGCGTTCGGTGTGCTCATCTGCAAGGACGCCGTCGCCCCGTCCGGGTCGATGGACGTCGTGATCCCATGGCTGCTGCACCCGGCGAGGAGGACAGCGGCGGCCGCACCTGCGACGAACGCCGCGGGCTTCATGGCGCGTAGGACGCAGAGCGGGTCGCGCCGGTTCCGTGCATGCGACTGGTGTGCGGTCGCGGTCCTGCTGTCCGTCCGCTGGTCGAGGCGGACCTCGCCCCGAAGTCGACTCCTCTGTGTGGCGGGGTCGGGCGACAGGCAAGCGCCTCTCGCCGAAGGGAGGTTCGACGTCCTGCAGCCGACGGCATTTGTAGGCTGACCCGGTGATCGTCGGGATCGGGATCGACGTGGTCGAGGTGGCCCGGCTCGAGCGCTCGCTCACCCGCACGCCCCGGCTGCTGCACCGGTTGTTCACCGCGACCGAGCAGCAGAGCGCCAGGGTCGAGTCGTTGGCCGCGCGGTTCGCGGCCAAGGAGGCCGTGGCCAAAGCACTCGGTGCGCCCGGAGGACTGCGGTGGACCGACGCCGAGGTCGTGAAGGAGCCGTCCGGACGGCCCCGGCTCGTGCTGCACGGAGGGGTCGCGGCGGAGGCCGCCGCACAGGGCATCAGCAGCTTGCACCTCTCGCTCTCCCACGACGGCGGGATCGCGACGGCCATCGTGGTGGCCGAAGGCCCCGGGCCGGCGTGACGCGGATGGGCCTGGCCGCAGCGGGAAGCGAGCAGGCTATGAGGTATGCCCACACCGTCGAGCAGGTTCGCCGCGCCGAGGCCGCGCTCATGGCGCGCCTGCCGCCCGGCACGCTCATGCAGCGCGCGGCCACTGCCCTGGCGGTCGCCGTCGCCGGTCGGCTCGACCGGGTGTACGGAGCCCACGTGCTGCTGCTGGTCGGGGGCGGCGACAACGGGGCCGACGCCCTCTGGGCCGGTGCGCAGCTGGCCGGCAGGGGCGCCGAGGTCGAGGCGGCGCTGGCCGGCGAGCCCCGCGCGGACGCCCTCGCTGCCTTCCTGGCAGCCGGTGGGCGCGTCGTGCCGAGCCTGACAGGCACGCCGCTGGTCGTGGACGGACTCGTCGGTATCGGAGGGCGCGGTCCGCTGCGCCCCGCCCACGCCGCGCTGGCCCGTCAGTGCGACGGGCTGGACGTCGTCGCGGTCGACCTGCCGAGCGGCGTCGACGCCGGCACCGGAGCGGTGGCGGGGATGGCCCTGCGCGCGGCGCTGACGGTCTGCTTCGGCACGCTCAAGCCGGGCGTGCTGCTGGCCCGACCCTGGTGCGGCGAGGTGCGCGTCGTCGACCTCGGTCTGCACCTCCCGGCTGCTCCCGTCGAGGCGCTGGAGGCCGTCGATGTCGGGCGGCTGCTGCCCGATCCGGCGGCGGGCTCGGACAAGTACAGCCGCGGCGTGCTCGGCATCGCGGCGGGCTCGCAGACCTACCCGGGTGCGGCGGTGCTGGCCGTCGGGGCGGCGGTGCGGGCCGGGGCCGGCATGGTCCGCTTCACCGGCGCTCCCCACGCTGCCGAGCAGGTGCGCGCACGCTGGCCGGAGACCGTCGTCACCGAGCACGAGGGCAAGGACGTCCGCGACGCCGGCCGGGTGCAGGCGTGGGTCGTCGGACCGGGTCTGGGGACCGACGAGCGGGCGACGGCCACCGTCGAGGCCGTGCTGGCAAGCGACGTGCCGGTGCTCGTCGACGCCGACGCGCTGACCGTCTGCGCGCAGCACCCGCAGTGGTTGCGCGACCGCACCGCCCCGACCCTGCTCACCCCGCACGACCGCGAGTTCGCACGCTTCGGCCGCGAGCTGGGCGCCGACCGGATCGGCGCCGCCCGCGCGCTCGCGAGCGACCTCGGCGTCACGGTCCTGCTCAAGGGCGACGCCACGGTCGTCGCCGACGCGACGGGGCCGGTGCGCGTGAACAGCACCGGCAGCGCCGTGCTCGCGACGGCCGGCAGCGGCGACGTCCTGTCCGGCGGCACCGGTGCCCTGCTCGCGCAGGGACTCACGACGCTCGACGCCGGCTCGGTCGGCGCCTGGTTGCACGGCTCGGCCGGCACCATCTCGGCCGACGGCGCCGCGACGTCGGCGTCCGCACTGTGGAGCGCCTGGCCGGAGGCGGTGCGGCGGGCTGGAAGGATGGCCGGATGAGCAGCGCTGACGGTCGGCCGTGAGGACCGAGGCACGCATCGAGCTGGCCGCCCTCCGCGCGAACGTCGGGGTGCTGGCCGCCCGCGCCCCCACCGCGCAGGTGATGGCCGTGGTCAAGGCCGACGGGTACGGCCACGGCCTGGTGCCGAGCGCCCGGGCGGCCGTCGAGGGCGGCGCAGCCTGGCTCGGCGTGGCCTTCCTGGAGGAGGCGCTCGCCGTCCGCGCGGCCGGGATCGACGTCCCCCTGCTCGCCTGGCTGTTCAGCCCCGACGAAGACCTCGCACCCGCCGTCGCCGCGCACGTCGACCTGTCGGTGGCCAGTCCGGTGCAGCTCGCCGCCGTCCAGCACGCAGCGCGCGCCACCGGCACCACCGCCCGGGTGCACCTGAAGGTCGACACCGGCCTCTCGCGCAACGGCGCCACCCCGGCCGACTGGCCCGGCTTGTGCACCGCTGCGGCGAAGGCGCAGGCCGACGACAGCGTGCTGGTCGCGGGGCTCTGGAGCCACTTCGCCTTCGCCGACGGCGGTCCGGACCATCCGACCAACCTCGCGCAGGCGGCGGTGTTCGCCGAGGCGCTGCAGGTCGCCGACCGGGCCGGGCTGCGTCCCGAGGTCCGTCACCTGGCCAACAGCGCCGCCACCCTCACCGCCCCCGCCACCCACTACGACCTGGTCCGGCCCGGCGTCGCCGTCTACGGCCTGGACCCGCTGCCGGGCCGGTTCGGACTCCGGCCCGTGATGACCCTGGCCTCCACCGTCGCCCTGACCAAGCGGGTTCCCGCAGGCACCGGCGTCAGCTACCTGCACCGCCACGTCACGCCCGGAGCCGCCACGCTCGCGCTCGTACCGCTCGGCTACGCCGACGGGGTGCCGCGGGCGGCGACGAACGTCGGCGAGGTGCTGCACCGCGGCCGCCGCCGTCGCATCGCCGGCACCGTCTGCATGGACCAGTTCGTGCTCGACGTCGGCGACGGCGACGCCGAGCCCGGCGACGAGGTGCTGCTGTTCGGCCCCGGTGACGCCGGCGAGCCGACCGCGCAGGACTGGGCGCTGGCGCTGGGCACCATCAACTACGAGATCGTCACCCGGATCGGCGCGCGGGTGCCGCGGGTCCAGGTGTGAAGCCCCCGAGCCCGCGCACCGGTCTGGCCGGGGCCGCGGTCGGCGTCGTCGCGGTCGGTGCTGCGCTGGGGCTGGCCGCCGAGCGCTACGCCGTCGGACGCACCCGGCTCCGTCCCGACCCGGACGCCGGCGAGCCGTTCTTCCACCTGCCTGCTGACCGCACCAGCACCGTCCTCACCGACGACGGCGTCGGTCTGCACGTCGAACAGGTCGGCCGGGCCGACGCCACGACCACGGTGGTCTTCCTCCACGGCTACCTGCAGGAGATGGCGGCCTGGCACTTCCAGCGCAAGGCGCTCGCCGTCGACAACCCGGGCCGTCTGGTCTTCTACGACTGCCGGGGGCACGGCCGCAGCGGCAGGGGTGAGGCAGAGCACTCGACCATCGACCAGCTCGGTCGCGACCTGGCCACCGTGCTGGAGCAGGTGGTCCCCACCGGCGACATCGTGCTGGTCGGCCACTCGATGGGCGGCATGACCGTCATGGCGCTGGCCGACAGCAGACCGGAGCTGTTCGGGACGCGCATCACGGCCGTGGCGCTGATCGGCACCTCGACCGGACGCCTCGCCGAGCTCACCCTCGGCCTGCCCGCGGCGCTCTCGCCCGTGACGCGGCGACTGGTGCCGCTCCTGACCCGGACGGCCCGACGTCGCCCCGCGCCGTTCGAGGCAGGACGTCGGCTCGGTTCCGACCTGGCCTTCCTGCTGTCCCGACGCACCGGGTTCGGTGATCGCGACGTCAGCCCGTCCCTCGTCGAGCTGGTCGAGCAGATGGCGGCCCGCACGCCCGTCGAGGTGATCGCGGAGTTCTACGACACCTTCGTCGCACACGACAAGCTCACGGCGCTGGACGTGCTGCGCGACGTCCAGACGCTGGTGCTGGTCGGCTCGCGCGACCTGGTGACGCCGGCGGACCACAGCCGGGCGATCGCCGCGGCGCTGCCCGACGCCGAGCTCGTGGTGGTGGAGGGCGCCGGGCACATGGTGCTGCTCGAGCGCGCGTCGCTGGTGAGCCTGCAGCTGCGGGCCCTGCTCGCGCGGGCTGCGCGCCGTGCCTCGTAGTCCGACCAGGACGGGCTGGTCCCTCGTCGTCACCGACCCGGGGCAGGCGCAGGAAGCGATCGCCCACCCTGGCGACGCGCTCGACCTGCGCGCCGCGGCCGAGCTCGACGACGGCTGGCGCGCCTTGGGCTTCACCACCCTGGCGCCCGGTGAGCTGGTCCGCCCGCTCCGGGTGGCCTCGGCGACGGTGGCCGACACCGAGGCCCTCGGCGCCCGGCTGGCAGGCTTCCTGCGACCGGGAGACCTGCTCGTGCTGGCCGGTCCGCTGGGTGCCGGCAAGACCGCCCTCACCCGCGGGATCGGCCGCGGCCTCGGCGTGCAGGGGGCCGTCACGAGCCCGACCTTCGTGCTCGCCCGGCGTCATCGCGGCCCCCTGCCGCTGGTCCACGTCGATGCCTACCGGTTGCGCGAGGCAACCGGCGGGGTGCACCTGGATGACCTCGACCTGGACACCGGCGACGCCGTGACGGTGGTCGAGTGGGGCGCCGGCGTCGTGGAGGGCCTCAGCGACGCGCGCCTGGAGATCAGCCTCGAACGGAGCCTCGGAGGGGGCGGCGGCACAACGGAATCGGGGGATGACCCCCGGTTTGTCCAGGTGGGGGCGCACGGCCGTCGCTGGGTCGTTGTGCAGCCGCCCTAAGACACGATCCGGAAACACTGCGCGCGCCCCCTACCCATCGGGCCCCGAGTGAGGTTGGCTCTGTGAACCAGGTCACGACGGCCGGGGACTCAAGGGAGAGCACATGAGAAGCACGCGGTGGGCAGTCGCCTGCACCGTCCTGGCGATGACCGCCCTCGCCGCCTGTGGGGAGAGCGGCTCCACCACAGCGACCGACGACCCGAGCACAGGGGCGTCCGGCGGTTCGACCAGCGCCGAGACGTTCAAGATCGGCGTCTTTGGACCCGAGCAGATCCCGCAGGGAGAGGACGTCCGCGACGGCGCCCTGCTCGCCGCCGACGAGCTCAACGCCAAGGGCGAGGGCCCGAAGGTCGAGATCGTCTTCTGCGACTCCGAGGCCAAGCCGGAGAAGGCCATCGCGTGCATCACGCGGTTCGCCCAGCAGGACGGCGTCCAGGCCATCTCGGGTGGCTTCTCCTCGGCCGAGACCCTCGCGGCGCTGGAGACCATCAAGCGCGCCAAGCTGCCGTACGTCTCGGCCGGCGCGGCGTCGCCCGACGTCACCAAGGACGTCGACTCCACCGGCCCGGGCAAGTACATCTTCCGCATCGGCCCGGTGAACTCGCTGAACCTGGCCGCGGACATGTGCGTCACGGTCACCACCAAGCTGACCCAGGAGGGCTTCAGCAAGTTCGGCATCCTGCACGAGGACGCCGCCTTCGCCCTGCCGCTGGTCGACTTCCTGAACAAGTGCCTCGTCGACCCGAGCGGGGCCACCGGCGGCAAGATCCCGGCTGCCGTCAAGGGCGTCACCGTGGTCGGCACCGAGAAGCACACGCCCGCCGCGACCGACTTCTCGGCGCAGTTCAAGAGCCTGAAGGACAAGGGCGCGCAGTTCGTCATCGAGGTGAACTCCACCCAGGTCGGCATCCAGCTCGGCAAGCAGTGGGCCAGCCTCAAGCCCGGCTTCGCCCTCGGTGGCATCAACGTCGCCGGGCAGTCCTCGGCGTACTTCGGCGTGACCAAGGCGGTCGGTGAGCTCAACGGGCCGGCCGGCATCGTCCGCGCGCCGGTCTCGGAGAAGACGATCCCGTTCTTCGACGCCTTCGAGGCCAAGTACAACCGCGACCCGCTCTACAACGGCGCGTCCACCTACGACGGCATCTACGCCCTGCACGAGGCGGCCACCCGCGCCGGCTCGCTGGAGGCCGACGCCCTGGTGACCGAGCTCGAGAAGACCGACCGCATCGGCGCCCAGGGCGTCGAGAAGTTCAACGAGATGCACGACGTCATCTACAGCGCGACCGACCCCAAGGCCGGCCTGTCGCTGCTGTACTTCCAGTACCAGGCGGACGGCAGCAAGAAGATCGTCTACCCGGCTTCGTTGGCCGATGGCAACACCTACCAGAAGCCCCCGGGCGTCAGCTAGACCTGCTCCACCTGCCGGGCCCGGTGGCAATCGCCACCGGGCCCGGCGCTTTCCCCACCCCCGCACGTCCTGCCCCGTGACCACCCGTCGGAAGGAGACCCGTGGACGTCCTCGTCCAGGGCGCGCTGACCAGCGCCACCATCGCCCTGGTGGCGCTCGGCTTCTCGCTCGTCTATGGCGTGGGCGGCATCGTCAACCTCGCCCACGGCTCGTTCTTCATGATCGGCGCCTACTCGGCCTATGCCGCGCAGGACGCCGGCCTGCCGCTGCTGCTGGCGGCGGTGGTCGGGGTGCTGGCGGCGATGCTGGCCGGGGTGCTGCTCGAACGCCTGGTCATCAGCCCCATCCGACATCAGGAGGTCGCCGTCCTGATCGCGACGCTGGCGGTGGCGATCCTGGTCGAGTCCGGGGTGCGGTTCTTCTACGGCGGCCTGGAGCGCCAGCTGCCCGGCTTCGTGGGCGGAGCGGTGCAGGTGTTCGGCGTGAACCTCCAGCAGACCCGGCTGCTCGCCGGGGTGGTGGCGCTGGTGACGATCGTGGTCGTGCTCGCCGTGCTCAGCCGGTCGCCGGCAGGACGCATGGTCCGCGCCGTCGCGCAGGACGAAGAGGCTTCCCGGCTGATCGGCGTCCGTCCCGAGCGCGTCACCCTCTACGTGCTGGCGATCGGCGCCGGCCTGGCCGGTCTGGCCGGCGTGCTGACCGCGCCCTACGGCGTGCTCACGCCGACGATGTGGCTGCTGCCGCTGACGCAGGCGTTCGCGATCGTCATCCTCGGCGGGCTCGGCAGCATCCAGGGCACGGTGCTGGCGGCCGTCATCATCGGCTTCCTGGACCGCTTCATCGCCTTCAACGTCCAGGACGGCGACATCAAGGTCGGTCTGGTCACCGTCGTGGTCATCCTCGCGACGCTCGTGCTGCGGCCGCAAGGTCTGCTCGGAAAGCCGGTGTCCCGATGACTGCCCCTGAGATCTCCTCCGAGCAGGCGACACCGCACGCGGCGCACGCCGCGCCGTCTGCCGGCCGCGCGCTGGCCACGCGGCTGCTGCGCATCAACGTCATCCTGCTCATCCTGATGCCGTTCGCGCTGCTGTTCTTCCCGCGCTTCGTCGACAACACCACCTTGGTGCAGGCGGTGGCCACGGCGAACGTCTTCGTCATGTTCGCGGCCTCGTGGGACATCCTGTCCGGCTACACGGGCCAGGTGAACTTCGGGCACGCCGCGTTCATCGGGGTGGGGGCCTACACCGTCGCGCTGCTCAGCAAGTACCAGCCCGACGTCGGCAACCTCGTCGCGCTGCTGACGGCGACGTCCGTCGCCGCCTTGCTCGGGCTCGCGATCGGCATCCCGTGCCTGCGTCTCAAAGGCCCGTACCTGGCCCTCGCGACGCTGTCCGTGGCGTCCGCCCTCGTCCAGCTGACGTTCATCTTCAAGAGCCAGACCGGGGGCGAGGACGGCATCCCGGGGGTCAAGAGCGTGGCCGACGGCGCCGTCACCGGCCCGCTCGGACGCAGCCTGGGCCGTTTCGTGCTGGGGCCGCTCACCTTCGACGGGCTCAACGGGTTCGTCCAGTACATCTACATCAGCTACTTCGTGACCCTGGTGGTGATGGTGCTGATGGTCGGTGGCCTGATGTGGCTCGGCTACGGCAAGCGTGGCCTGGTGCTGCGTTCGATCCAGCAGGACGAGGCTGCTGCCGAGGCCGCCGGCGTGCCGATCGTGCGCTACAAGCTCGGCGCCTTCGTGCTCTCGGCCGCGTGCGCGGGCCTGGCCGGCGGCCTCTACGCCCAGGTCCGCGGCACCGTCGCGCTGGACCTGCTCGTCGTCGACCTCAGCCTGCTCGTCATCATCATCGCGGCCTTCGGCGGCGCCGGCTCGATCATCGGCCCGGCGATCGGCGCCTACGTCGTGATCCTGCTGCAGAACTACTACCTCGAGCGGACTCTCACCGTCTACCAGACCCACCCCGAGCTCAAGATCGGCTCGTTCGCCCTGCTGCTCATCATCGTGCTGATCGTCCAACCGCGAGGCATCGTGCCACCCTTGCTCCAACGGCTGAACGGCCTGCAGCACCGGCGTGGCCAGGTCGCGGTCGCCGGCGCCGCCCTGACGGACAAGACGTGAGCGCCCTGCTGGAGGCCGAGGCCGTCACGCGCCGCTTCGGTGGCCTGACGGCGGTCGACTCGGTCACCTTCTCCGTCGAGCAGGGAGCCGCGGTCGGTCTGATCGGCGCCAACGGGGCCGGCAAGACGACGCTGTTCAACTGCCTCACCGGCTTCGACAAGCCCACCAGCGGCGACGTCAAGCTGCGCGGCAAGAGCCTGCTGAAGCTGCCCCGGCACAAGGTCGTCAAGGCCGGGGTGGCGCGCACCTTCCAGATCGTCAAGCCGTTCCCCGACCTGCCGGTGCTCGCCAACGTCATGGTGCCGCTGATCGTGGGCGGCCAGAAGGGCGACGTGAAGAAGGCGGCGCTGGCGGTGCTGGACCGGGTGGGGCTGGCCGCACGGGCGGCGTCGCCCAGCTCGCAGCTGTCCGAGGGTGACCTCAAGCGGCTGGAGATGGCCCGCGCGCTGGCCACCAAGCCCGAGCTGCTGCTGCTGGACGAGCCGTTCGCCGGCCTGTCGCAGACCGAGATCGGCGTGCTGTCCGACACGATCCGGCAGCTGCGCGCCGACGGCACCACGCTCATCGTCGTCGAGCACAAGATCGGATCGTTGCTGCAGCTCGTCGAACGGGTCGTGGCGATGGACCAGGGCAGGGTCATCGCCGACGGGGAGCCGCAGTCCGTCATGCGCGACCCGGCGGTCGTCACGGCCTATCTGGGCGGCGAGGCCTCCCAGCAGGCCGCGGCCCGAGTGCAGGAGGAGCAGTGATGGCGGACCCCGGAGCGACCCCTGACCGCGTGCTGTCGGTCGTCGGGCTGACCGTCGCCTACGGCAAGGCGCAGGTGCTCGACGGGATCGACCTGCACGTCGACCGGGGCGAGACCCTGGCCGTCGTCGGACCCAACGGCGCCGGCAAGACCACGCTGCTGCGCGCCCTGTCGCGGCTGCACCCGAGCCAGTCGACGAGCCTGGAGTTCGAGGGCGCACCGCTCGCCGGCTCGTCCTACGCCGTCGTCATGGCCGGTCTGGTGCACTGTCCCGAACGACGTCGCCTCTTCCCGTTGATGAGCATCCAGGACAACCTGGAGCTGGGGGCCCGCCGCCTGCGCAAGGGCCCCGACACCCGCGACGAAGACCTCGAGCGCGTCTTCACCATGTTCCCCAAGCTCAAGGAGCGCGCGACCCAGCTGGCCGGGACGCTGTCCGGCGGCGAGCAGCAGCAGTGCGCCATCGGGCGCTCGTTGATGGGGCGGCCCAGGCTCATGCTGCTCGACGAGCCGACCCTGGGGCTGTCGGTCGGCGTCAAGGAAGCGATCATCAGCGGCATCCAGACGATCAAGGACGCCGGGACGACCATGCTGCTCGTCGAGCAGGACGTGAACTTCGCCTTCCGCTGCGCCGACCGGGTCATCGTGCTCGAGCACGGCAAGGTCGCGCGCGAGGGCCCGACCGCGCAGATCGCCGCCGACCCCTACGTGAAACAGGCGTATCTCGGCGTCGCCTGAGACCCTGCTCCTGCCTCGACGTTCCCCTCCCCGACCCAGCCCAGGAGAGCCATGACCCTGACGATCGCCAGCATCCTTGCCGAGTCCGCCACGCGGCACGCCGACCGGACGGCCGTCGTCCTCGGCGAGCTCAAGCTCACCTATGCCCAGCTGTGGACGCACTCGCTGCAGTACGCCGCGGTGCTGCGGGACAAGGGCGTCGGTCCGGGCGACAAAGTGGCGCTGCTGCTGCCGAACACCCCGCACTTCCCGCTGGCCTACTACGGCACCCTGGCGCTCGGGGCGATCGCCGTCCCGGTGCACGCGCTGCTGAAGTCCGAGGAGATCCAGTACGTGCTGGAGGACTCCGGCGCGAAAGTGCTCGTCTGCGCGGCGCCGTTGCTGGGCGAGGGCGCCAAGGGGGCCGAGCTGGCCGGGATCCCGACGCTGGCGGTCATGGACAGCGACTCCACGCTCGAGCGGATCGACTCGCTCGCGCTGGAGGCGACCCCCATCGACTCGATGGTGCCGCGCGAGGCCGAGGACACCGCGGTGATCCTCTACACCTCCGGCACCACCGGCACGCCCAAGGGCGCCGAGATCACCCACCTCAACATCATGATGAACGTCGTCGCGTCGGCCACCCAGTCCTTCGACGTGAACGCCGACGACATCATCCTGGGCTGTCTGCCGCTGTTCCACACCTTCGGCCAGACCTGCTGCATGAACGTCGCCTTCTACTCCGGCGCGAGCATGGTGCTGCTGCCCCGCTTCGACGGCAAGGCAGCGCTGGAGCTGCTCGTGTCGGAGAAGTGCACGATCTTCATGGGCGTGCCGACGATGTACATCGGGCTGCTGGAGGCCGCCAAGAGCTCGGACCTGCGCCCGACGCTGAAGTTCGCCGGCTCGGGCGGCGCGGCGTTGCCCGTCCCGGTGCTGGAGCAGTTCAACGAGACGTTCGGCTGCCAGGTGCTCGAAGGCTACGGGCTGACCGAGACCTCTCCGGTCGCGACGTTCAACCAGATCGGCTTCGAGCCGCGGCCGGGCACGGTCGGCAAGCAGATCTGGGGCGTCGAGGTCGAGGTGGCCAAGGCCGAGGTCGAGGAGAGCATCGAGCTGCTGCCGACCGGTGAGCTCGGCGAGATCGTCGTCCGCGGCCACAACGTGTTCAAGGGCTACCTGAACAAGCCCGAGGCGACGGCGGCGGCGATCGTCGACGGCTGGTTCCGCACCGGCGACCTCGGTACGAAGGACGCCGAAGGTTACGTGTCGATCGTGGACCGCAAGAAGGACATGGTCATCCGCGGCGGCTACAACATCTACCCGCGTGAGGTCGAGGAGGCGCTGCTGCGCCACCCCGCCGTCGCGCAGGTGGCCGTCATCGGCCTGCCGGACCCGCAGTACGGCGAGGAGGTCTGCGCCATCGTGGTCAAGGACGCGGAGGCCGACGACATCAGCGCCGAGGACCTCTCGGCCTGGGCCAAGACCAAGCTGGCGGCCTACAAGTACCCGCGGCGCGTCTTCTTCACCGACGCCTTCCCGCTCGGCCCGTCGGGCAAGGTGCTCAAGCGCGAGCTCGTCGAGCAGTTCGGCGAGTAGCCGGACGGACCGCTCAGGCGACCGCTTCGGGGTAGGCCTCGTCGAGCAGGAACGGCGCGCGCACGCGCAGCCGGACCAGCCACACGGTCAGGGCGCCGCCGGCCGCCAGCGCGCAGACGCTGCTGACGCCCGTCCAGCCGTGGGCGGCGTAGGCCTGCGCGGCCACCAGCGAACCGGTGGCGCCGCCCAGGAAGACGGTCGTCATGTAGACGGTCGTGGCGCGGCTGCGGGCGTCCGGGACAAGGCCGTAGATGGCGCCCAGGCTGGTGACGTGGCCGGCGTTGAGCGCCAGGTCGCACACGACGATCCCGAGCAGCAGCAGCGGCAGGTGGTGGGCGCCCAGGGCCAGCAGACCGGTGCCTGCGAGCAACGCGGCGTACGCGGCACCGGTGACGGCCGTGACGTGCCCCCGGTCGGCGACGGCACCGGCCCGCGGCGACAGGAATGCGCCGCCGACTCCCAGCACGGCGACGGCGGCCACCGCGACGGGTCCGAGCCCGAACTCGTCGTGCAGGTGGAAGGCGAGCGTGGTCCAGATCGCCGAGAAGACGGCGAAACCGAAGAAGCCGTACGCCGAGCGGACCCGCAGGCCGACGGTGTCACGTGCCAGCCGGGCGACGCCTGCCAGCACCTCGCGGTAGGGGACGTCGGGGCGCCCGTTGCGACGGTGCCGGTCGGGCTCGGCGGGCAGGCGACGGCGGAGCACCACGAGCAGCGTGAGGGTGAGTCCGGCCGCGCCGCCGAACACGACCCGCCAGCCCAGCGCGCCGCCGACCAGCGCACCGAGCACGCGGGCGCCGAGGATGCCGATCAGGACGCCGCTCATCATCGTCCCGGCGATGCGTCCGCGGGTGGTGGCGTCGGCCAGCGACACCGCGTAGGGCACGAGCACCTGCGCCACGACGCTGGTCAGCCCGACGCCGAAGGCCGCCACGGCCAGCACCGGCAGCGTCGGCGCGAGCGCGAGGGCCAGCAGGCTGGCAGTGGTGCCTCCCAGGATGGTCGTCACCAGCGCCCGCCGGTCGATCAGGTCGCCGAGCGGCACCAGCAGCAGCAGGCCGAGGGCGTAGCCGAGCAGCGCCAGTGCCGACACGGCACCCATCGCTCCGACGCCGGCCGACAGGTCGCGGCCGATCAGGGCGAGCATCGGCTGCAGGTAGTAGTTGTCGGCCACGGCCACCCCGGCGGCGACGGCGAGCAGCGGGACCAGGGCAGCGGGCGTCGGCGGGGCAGCCGGGACCGGCGCGAGGTCGGCGGTAGGGGTGCTCACGTAGGGCACAACACCGAGGGCAGCCGGATCGGTGCGCCGGCCGGCTGTGAGTCCAGCCACCGCACCGTTGCACCGGCCTCGCACCGACCTACCCTCGTGCTGTGCTGGTCCTCGCGCTCGACACGTCGTCTCCGGCGGTCTCCGCAGCGCTGGTCGAGGTCGGGCCGGACGGGTGTCGGCTGCTCGCGGAGTCGGTCGTCGTCGACGGCAAGCGGCACGGCGAGCTGCTGGCCCAGGGGGTGCAGGCGGTGCTGGGCGGGGAGCGTGCCGGCGCCGTCGTCGTCGGCACCGGGCCAGGGCCGTTCACCGGGCTGCGCGTCGGCCTGACGACCGCGGCGGTGCTGGCCGACGTGTGGGGCGTGCCGGCGTACGGCGTCTGCTCGCTCGACGGGTTCGGGGCGGTGCACGAGGCGGTGCTGACCGACGCCCGTCGGCGCGAGGTCTACTGGGCCCGCTACGACGGCGCCGGCGTGCGGGTCGACGGACCGGAGGTCGCCGCGCCGTCGGTCGTCGCGGAGCGGTTGCGCGGTGTCGTCGAGCGCGTGGTCGGGGCGGGTGCCGAGCAGTACACGACGGTGCTGGACGGCTACGTCGTCGACGGCTCGCGGTTGCACCCGTCGATGCTCGCGCTGGTGGAGGTCGCTGCTGAGCGGGTGCTGACGGGCGCGTCCTTCGAGCCGCTGACGCCGCTGTACCTGCGTCGGCCCGACGCCGTGGCCCCGGGGGTCGCCAAGCGAGTCACGGCATGAGGGTTCCGGCGTGAGCAGTCCGTCATGAGCGACGGCCCGCTGTGGCTGGACGCGTTCCCGCGCACCTGGGAGGCCGCCCACGAGCGCCGCGTCCCGGGCCGGGTGCCGACCGTCGTCTACTACCCGGGCGCCCGTCGCGACGGCGGCTCCGACGGGACGTGGCTGCGCATCACCCCGGCGGCCGGCGAGCAGTGGACCGGCGTCTTCGCCTCCGACAACCAGCCGGGCCGGCTGAACGTCGTCGCCTCGTGGCCGTCGCCGCAGACGCTGTTCGTCGCCGCGGGCGGTGACCCGTACCTCGTCGACACCGGTGACCCGGACACCTGGTCCAGGCTGGGCCGTCCCGGCGCCCGTCGCTTCGACCCGTTCCCCGATCTGGGTCTGTGCCTGCTGCTGGACGACGACCGGCTCTCGGCCTACGACGCCGCGGGGCTGGCCTGGGAGAGCGAGCACCTGGGTCCGCGCGCGCAGTGGCTCGGCCGGCTCGACGACGAGGTGCACGTGCGGGTCGACGACACGCTGCACCGCGTCAGCCTGCGGCACGGCGCGACGACGGTGGAGGTGGCGTCCTGGTGAGCGTCACGTTGGAGCGGATGCGGTGGTGGCACGTCGCCGAGCTGATGCCGCTCGAGCAGGCGCTGTTCTCGCCGGAGTGCTGGACCGAGGGCATGTTCTGGTCCGAGCTCGGCCAGCCCGACACCCGGCACTTCCTTGTCGCCGTCGACGCCGGCGTGCTCGTGGGCTACGCAGGGCTCTGCGACTACCCGGACGAGGCTTTCGTCCAGACGATGGCGGTGGCGCCGTCGGTGCAGGGGCGCGGCGTCGGCGCGCAGCTGCTCAGCGCCCTGCTGGCCGAGGCTGCGCGGCGTGGACAGCGGGCCGTCAGCCTGGAGGTGCGAGCCGACAACGCACCGGCGCAGCGGCTGTACACGCGGCACGGGTTCATCCGCAGCGGCGTCCGGCGCGGCTACTACGGGCCGGGGCTGGACGCGCTGGTGCTCACCCGGCGGGGGTAGCCGGCGGCGCGGCCCGCGAAGGGGTCCGGGCGCGAGGGAGGTCCGGCTCCGTAGGCTGCCGGCTGTGAGCGAGCCGCTGGTCCTGGGGATCGAGACCTCCTGCGACGAGACCGGTGTCGGCATCGTCCGCGGCGTCACGCTGCTCGCCGACGCGGTGGCCAGCAGCGTCGAGGAGCACGCCCGCTTCGGTGGCGTCGTGCCGGAGGTGGCCAGCCGCGCGCACCTGGAGGCGATGGTCCCGACGGTGCACCGCGCGCTGGAGACCGCCGGCGTCGCGCTGACCGACCTGGACGCCGTCGCGGTCACCGCCGGGCCCGGCCTCGCCGGCGCGCTGCTGGTGGGGGTCGCTGCGGCCAAGGCCTACGCGCTCGCGCTGGGGGTTCCGCTCTACGGCGTCAACCACCTCGCTGCCCACGTCGCCGTCGACGTGCTGGAGCACGGTCCGCTGCCGGAGCCCGCGATCGCGCTGCTGGTCTCCGGTGGGCACTCGAGCCTGCTGCGCGTCGACGACGTCACGCAGACGATGAGCCCGCTGGGCGCCACCGTCGACGACGCCGCGGGGGAGGCCTTCGACAAGGTGGCGCGGCTGCTCGGCCTGGGCTTCCCTGGCGGGCCCCTGGTCGACCGCGCGGCCCGCGACGGCGACCGCGACGCCATCGCTTTTCCCCGCTCGATGCTGCGCGAGCAGTCCTTCGACGTGTCGTTCTCGGGGTTGAAGACGGCGGTGGCCCGCTGGGTCGAGGCCAGGCAGGCTGCGGGTGAGCCGGTGCCGGTGGCCGACGTCTGCGCGTCGTTCCAGGAGGCGGTCGTCGACGTGCTGACCGCCAAGGCCGTGCGGGCCTGCACCGCGGAGGGGATCGGCACCCTGTTGATCGGTGGCGGCGTGGCGGCGAACTCCCGGCTGCGTGCGCTCGCCCAGGAGCGCTGCGACCGCAGCGGTGTCGAGCTGCGCGTGCCCCGTCCGGGACTGTGCACCGACAACGGCGCGATGGTCGCCGCGCTGGGCGCCCGGCTGGTCGCGGCGGGCGTGATGGGTAGCCCGCTGGACCTGCCGGCCGACAGCGGCATGGACGTGCGCGAGGTCGTCTGCGCGTGACCGTCACGGCACCGCGTGCTGGTACTGGCACGGGCCACGGCCCTCGAACCCAGGCGTCGTCGGCCCCGTCGCGTCGCTGAGGCAGGTCGCCGTGCTGGATCGGAGCATCGTGGTGAGCGTCGGGTGGAAGGACGTACAGCTTTCAGCGCGGCAGCACCACGACGAACGGTGCGAGGTCCCGCTACGGCTTCGAATCGCTGCCGTCGGCCTGGATCAGCGGCGGCAGGGTCTGACCGACGGCGATCGGTGGCGGCGCGGTGCGGACGGGTCGCCGCAGGTAGGTGTTCCCGGTCCGCGTCGTCCAACGGATCGTGCCGTCGGGTTGGACCTCGGAGCGCCAGACGCCGAGGGTCTTGGCGCGGTGGGGGTGGCGGCTGAGGTTCTGCAGGTTCTCCGCGCTGGTCGGGCCGAGCGGGTACGGCAGTCGGTGGTCGCGGTCGGTGCGGCGGGCCGGCCGGAGATCGCCGGGGAAGGTGCTGGTGACGTCGCGCAGGTCGACGAGCCGACCCAGGGCCTGCGAGGGGACGTAGCCGTCGCACGTCAGGACCGGCAGGCTGCTGCTGGCCGTGGCCATCGCCAGCAGGCGCTGCCGCAGCGCCCTCGACCGGTCCTCGTCGGCGGCCTGCCAGGTCCGAGCCCGGACGGGCGGGTCGACCGCCAGCACCTCGCCCGTCTCGCTGTCGACGCAGGCGCGGACGAGGTCGGCCTGCGGCAGCAGCGCCCGGGCCTGGTCGGCGCTGAGGGGGCCGTAGCCGGCCAGGACACCGGGATGGTCGGACAGACCCAGGGCGACGGCGACGGGCATCCGCACGTCGACGGTCCACACCGGTGCGCCGGCGGTCGCCACGAGGTCGACGGCGCGTTCGACCGGGCACTCCAGCACCGCCTGGACACTCACCCGGTCGCAGCCGAGCGCGTGCAGGCAGGCCGCGACGTCCTTCTCCCCCTGGGTGGGCTCGCGCAGGCCCCCTTCCCCATCGGCGACGGGCGCGAAGCGCATGACGCCGGCCCGGCCGCGAACGGCGACCAGAGCGGTCGCGAGGTCGGTGGCGGTGCAGTCGATGACCAGACGACCCATGCCGTCGCGCCCCGGCCGGCCGGACACGCCGGCGGTGCGCTTGGCCGCCTCGTGCCGACGGCGGGTGGCGGACGGGTCGTCGAGCAGCACCGCCCGTTTCGCCGTCAGCCGCGCCTGCCCGGGCGTGAGGGCGAGCCGGCCGAAGGCGTCGTCGGGCTCGGCCAGCACCCGGACGAGGACACGTCCCGCTCGCCAGGCCGACAGGCCGCTGACCTCCTCGACCAGGGCCAGGGCGGTGCTGACGCCGACCCGGCCGGACTCGACCGCCGTCACCAGCGCAGGCAGGTCCATGAACGCCAGCGCAGCGGCGAGGCGACGGCCGGCCGAGACCGGCGACAGGTGCAGCACGCACCCGAGCTCCTCAGCCACGAACTCGCGCTCGGTGTCGGGCGTCGTCCAGAACAGCGCCGTCATCGCCCGCTGCTCGGCGACGAAGGCCGCGCCGGCCAGCTGGGCGGCAACGCGCACCGCCGCGACCCGGCGGGTGCAGGGCTCGTAGAACAGTCTGTCTGCCATGGGACGAACATACGTTCGACCTCCGACAGAAACGGAGGACGCTGGTGAGGTCGCGCGGGAACGCCTGGATGCCCGTCGCGTCAGCGGTGCGATGCACTCCGACCTGCGCTGCCGGTGCGGCCCCCGTCGAGGTAGGAGTCCTCGATGAGTCGACCTGGGAACGCTGCGAGCTGGCCCCGCCGAGACCCTCTTCGCGGGAGGGCCGGGTGCCGCTCCGGGATCCGGCAGCCGTACGGCCCACCATTCCCGAGCGGGTGGACCCGCGTGACGCGTCTCACGGCACCGGCTTGTATCGCTGGCACTCGTCGGTCTAGAGTGCCAACCAGCAGCCAGGCCCCTGACCCCCGCGACGGCAGGATGCCCGGCCCGCGCCCCGTCTTCACACCAGATCCATCACAGGAGGAGCAGTGACCACCATGACCAAGGTCGCCATCAAGCCGCTCGAGGACCGCATCGTCGTCCAGGCCGTCGACGCCGAGAGCACCACCGCCTCCGGCCTCGTCATCCCGGACACCGCCAAGGAGAAGCCCCAGGAGGGCGTCGTCCTGGCTGTCGGCCCGGGCCGCTTCGAGGACGGCAACCGCGTCCCGCTCGACGTCAGCGTCGGCGACAAGGTGCTCTACAGCAAGTACGGCGGCACCGAGGTCAAGTACGCCGGCGAGGAGTACCTCGTGCTCTCCGCCCGCGACGTGCTGGCCGTCATCGAGGGCTAGGTCCCTCCCGGAGCCGCCTTCCCGGCGGCTCCCCGCACGTTCTCCGTCGACGCCCCGGTACCCGCGAGGGGCCGGGGCGTCGTCACTTCACTTGTTCCTGGAAGGACAGCATGGCCAAGACCCTCAGCTTCTCCGAGGACGCCCGCCGCTCGCTCGAGCGCGGCGTCGACGCCCTCGCCAACGCCGTCAAGGTGACGCTCGGCCCGAAGGGCCGCAACGTCGTCCTGGCCAAGGCCTACGGCGGCCCGACCATCACCAACGACGGTGTCACGATCGCCCGCGAGGTCGAGCTCGAGAACCCGTACGAGAACATGGGCGCCCAGCTCGCCAAGGAGGTCGCCACCAAGACCAACGACGTCGCGGGCGACGGCACCACCACCGCCACCGTGCTCGGCCAGGCGATGGTCCACCAGGGCCTGCGCGCGGTCGCCGCCGGCGCCGACCCCATCAGCGTCAAGGCGGGCATGGACGCCGCCGTCGAGGCCGTCGACGCGTTCCTGCGCGAGTCGGCCACCGAGGTGCAGACGCACGACGAGGTCGCGGCTGTCGCCGCCATCTCCGCCCAGGACGCCCTCGTCGGCCAGCTCGTCGCCGACGCGATCGACAAGGTCGGCAAGGACGGCGTCATCACCGTCGAGGAGAGCCAGACCACCGGCCTGGAGCTCGAGCTGACCGAGGGCATGCAGTTCGACAAGGGCTACATCAGCCCCTACTTCGTCACCGACCCCGAGCGCATGGAGACGGTCCTCGAGGACGTCCACGTGCTCGTCGTCAACGGCAAGATCAGTGCGCTGGCCGAGCTGCTGCCGCTGCTGGAGAAGGTCGTCGCCAGCACCAAGCCGCTGCTGATCATCGCCGAGGACGTCGACGGCGAGGCGCTGTCGACCCTGGTCGTCAACGCCATCCGCAAGACCATCAAGGTCGCGGCCGTCAAGGCCCCCGGCTTCGGTGACCGTCGCAAGGCCATGCTGCAGGACATCGCGGTGCTCACCGGCGCGCAGGTCGTCTCGGCCGAGGTCGGTCTCAAGCTCGACCAGGTGGGCCTGGAGGTGCTGGGCAACGCCCGTACCGTCACGGTCACCAAGGACCTGACCACGATCGTCGACGGCAAGGGCTCGGCCGAGGAGGTCGCCGGTCGCGTCGCGCAGATCAAGCAGGAGATCGAGAACAGCGACTCCGACTGGGACAAGGAGAAGCTGCAGGAGCGGCTCGCCAAGCTCTCCGGCGGCATCGGCGTCATCAAGGTCGGCGCCCACACCGAGACCGAGCTCAAGGAGCGCAAGCACCGCCTCGAGGACGCCATCTCGGCGACCAAGGCAGCGGTCGAGGAGGGCATCGTCCCCGGTGGTGGCGCTGCTCTCATCCACGCCGCCGCGTGCCTGGACGGCGACCTCGGCAAGGAGGGCGACCAGAAGACGGGCGTCCGCATCGTGCGGATGGCGCTCGACGAGCCGGCCTACTGGATCGCCACCAACGCCGGCCTGGAGGGACGCGTCGCGGTGAACCGCGCCCGCGAGCTCGGCAAGGGCCAGGGCCTGAACGCGGCCACCGGCGAGTACGGCGACCTCGTCAAGCAGGGCATCGTCGACCCGGTCAAGGTGTCTCGTTCTGCCGTCCGTAACGCCGCCTCGATCGCCGGCATGCTGCTGACGACCGAGACGCTCATCGCGGACAAGCGCGAGGACGAGCCCGCCGACGCCGGTCACGGTGGGCACGGGCACGCGCACTAGTCACGAACGCTCCGGCGGCCCGGTCCCCTCGCGGGGGCCGGGCCGTCGGCGCGTGCGGGAAATCCGACACCGCCGACTCCATCCTGGGCAGGCCTGAAGCCACGTCGGCAGCGCGAGTGAGGCTGACGTGGTCGCGGTCACCAGCGACCCCACCCGGGACCGTCTCGGCAGCGCCTGCATCACCCCGTGCTGCGACGGCTGCACCGCCCACGAGGATCACCCTGCTGGCGCCGGTGGCGTTCAGCAGCGGCCCTGTCCTCGACGCCCGGGACAGCCTAGGAGCCGAGCTGGCCCGCCTACTCGTCGCCGGGGCTGAGCACCTCGACGACGGCGGCCGTCTCGAAGTACAGCCGGTCCCCCGTGCCCCGGTGGAAGCCCAGGTCGGGGACGCGGAAGTCGTCCGGACCTCCGAGGTTGAACGAGCCGCCGGGTGTCAGGCCGGCCGCACGCGCGGGATCGAACAGGACATGCTGCAGCCAGCTGGCGACGACGCCGTGGCGGCCGTGCTCGTGCGGTGCCACGTGACAGACGCCTTCCCAGACCTCGTCGCGCCCGTCGAGCCCAGCGCTGTTCGACGCGCCAGCAGCTGTTCCAGCATCGGATCGGCGCCGACGAACAGGGTCGTCACGGCCAGTCGACCTGGTCCACGACCCAGGCGGCCGTGACGCCGAGCAGCCGGCTGTCCGCGGACTCCCGGTAGTCGGCACCGTCCAGCACGAGGATCTGGACGGTACGGGCCAGCGGGTCGACCATCCACACCTCGTCGACGGCATGGGCGGCGTAGAAGCCGAGCTTGGCCCACGACTCGTCGTCGGGGGAGAGCACCTCGACGACCATCGCGGCATCGGGCACGTAGAGGGCGTCGGCCGGACCCCGGCGCCAGCCGAGGTCCGGGATCCGGAAGTCGCGCGGTCCGGACCCCAGGTTGAACGAGCCGAGCGGGGTGAGACCGGCGCGCCGGGCCGGTTCGAACAGTGCGACGACCAAGGACATGGCGACGCTGCCGTTGCGGCTGTGCTCGTGCGGTGCCACGTGGTAGACGCCTGCCCAGACCTCGTCGCGGCCGTCCTGGCCGAGGGCGCGACGCTGGGCGAGCCAGTCCTCGACGATCGGCTCGGCGGCGACGAACAAGGTGCTCATGATGCCGAGGATACGACCGCGCGGCTAGCCTGCGCGGGTGGCTGTGGACGCGGTGGTGATCGGGTCCGGGCCCAACGGCCTGGTGGCGGCGACGGTGCTCGCGCGGGCCGGCTGGAGCGTCGAGGTGCTGGAGCGCAGCCCGGTCGCCGGCGGCGCCATCGGCAGCGACACCACCGCCCGCGGGTACGTGCACGACTGGGGCAGCGCGTTCTACGGGGTGCTGCACACCAGCCCCGTGCTGGCCGAGCTGGGACTGGACCATCGGGTGCGGTGGGCTCGCACCGGCACGCCGGTCGCCGCGACGTGGCGCCCCGACGTCCCGGCTGCCGCCATGGGCACGACGGCCGAGCAGACAGCTGCCCGGCTCGGCGTCGACGCCCCCGCCTGGCTGGAGCTGGCCGCCTGGTGGGACCGGCTGGGCCAGAACCTGTTCGCGGCCATGCTCGGTCCGATCGGCTCGCCGCTGCCGCTGCTGCGGGCCACCGCCGGGCTCCGAGGCCCGCGCGAGGCGTTGCAGACCGCGCGCACGCTGCTCGAACCCGTCGAGGCCTGGGCCGCGCACCAGTTCGCCACCGACGCCGGCCGCATGCTGGTCGTCAGCGGGGCCACCCACGCCGACGTCGGCATCGACGCCGCCGGGTCCACGCCGCCGGCGCTGCTGCTGGCGCTCGCCGCGCAGACCAAGGGCATGCCGGTGCCGGTCGGGGGCGCGTCCGCCCTCGCGACGGCGATGGTGGAGGCGGCCAAGGACGCCGGCGTCGTGGTGCGCACCGGGGTCCTCGTCACGCGCGTGGTGGTCCGCGGCGGGCGCGCCGTCGGCGTCGTGACGGCCGACGGCACCGGCGTCGCGGCCCGGCGCGCGGTGGTGGCCGATGTCGCGCCGACCGTGCTGGCCCGTGACCTCGTGGGCGAGGAGCACCTGCCGGGGGCCTGGCTCGCCAGCCTGCGGCGGCACCGCTACACCAGCGGCTACTTCCGGCTCGACGTCGACCTCGGCGCGCCGGCGCCCTGGACGGACCCGGCCCTGGGCGACGCCACCGTCGTGCACGTCACCGGCGACCTGGACGAGCTGGCCCTGTCGCAGGCGCAGGTGCGACGCGGTCTGCTGCCCGACCGGCCGCAGCTGATCCTCGGGCAGCAGGACCGCGCGGACGCCACCCGCGTGCCGTCCGGCGCCGCCGGGCTCTGGGTCGAGTGCCACTGCCCGGCCCGGCCGGTCGACGAGGACGGTGACTGGGCGCCGCGCTTCGCCGAGCGGATGCTGGACCGGCTGGAGGCGCACGCCCCCGGCCTGCGCGCCCGCATCGTCGAGACGACCGTGCGCACGCCGCTGGACCTGCAGCGCCGCGACCCGAACCTGGTCGGCGGCGACGTCGGTGGTGGCTCGGCGGCCCCGGACCAGCTGCTGGTCTTCCGTCCGGTGGCGGGCTGGTCGCCCTACGCCCTCCCGGTCGGCGGGCTGTTCATGTGCGGCTCCGCCTCGCACCCGGGCGGCGGCGTGCACGGGTTGTGCGGCCGCAACGCCGCCCGCACGGTGCTGGCCCGCAGCCACCTGCCGCGCGGCGGTCGGAGCCGCTGAGCGCGGCTACTTCGGCGGGGAGGAGAGCAGCGCGGCGAGCTCGAAGTGCATCGGGTCGGTGTAGGTCCAGTCGCCGCCCCAGCGGAAGCCCCAGCGCTTGAAGATGTTGACGACCTCGGGGTCCATCGTGCCGGCGATGCCCCGGTAGTTGGTCGAGGCGTCCATGTCGATGGCGATGCCCCAGGTGTGCAGCGAGATGGAGCGCTCAGGGTTGCGCTCGATGAAGCGCGGCACGTAGCAGCCGTCGAAGGTCGTCAGCGTCCCGCCCAGACCCTTGGCCTCGACCTCGGCCAGCGCGCCGCGCAGCTGCGGCAGCATCAGGCGGTGGCAGGTGACGCGGCCCATGATCGGCACCGTCTCGGTACGGATGTTGCCGCGGACCCACGCCGAATCGGGCTGGATCGTGCCGTCGGGGAAGTAGCGGTAGGAGAAGGCGCCGAACGCCTTGGCCGCCTTGCTGCCGGACAGGAACGCGACGGGGTTGGCGGCCGGGGCGGTGAGCAGGTCGACCGCGGCGCCGTCACCGGTGATCTTGCGGACCTTGTTGGCCAGCGCGATCGGGTCCTTCCCCGCGCCGGCGGTGAGCAGCATGGCGGTGGCGGAGCCGAGTCCGAGCGAGCGGCCGAGCGTCTCGTCGACGAGCAGATCGGTGCCCGGCACGCCGGTGGTCGCCAGCGCGCCGAGGCGCAGCACGGTGGGTGCGCTGCCGTCGGACCGGGTGAGCTGGAGGTCCTGGCCCAGCTGCAGGCCGAGCTCCTTGGCCTTGGCGTGCGAGGCGACGGCCTCGCCGCGGGCCACGGCCTGCCAGACGGCGGTGGCCTCGGCCGTCCCCTGCGCGGCGAAGGTCCGGAACGTGGACGGGTCGACGCCGGCCGCCTCGACCGGCTTGCCGGCCACCGCGACCTGACCGGCCCGGAAGGCGACCGTGCCGCCCGTCGGTGCGAGCGCGGCCAGCCTGGTGCGCGCCGACTCCGACAGCGTCGCCTTGCCCAGCACGAGCACGTCGGGACGCAGCCGCGCGGTGAGGTCCTTCACCGGTTGCGGGACGGCGGCCCGGGCCTGCTCGACGGCAGGGGCGACCGGCAGGACGGAGAGCACCGCCGCCGGGGCCGACTGACCGACGACGACGTCGGCGCGCCCGGCGGTGCGACCCGCCGGGCCGCTCGAGCAGGCTGAGACAGCAGCGAGCCCGACGAGCGCGAGCAGCGCGCAGGTCGGGCGAAGAGCGTGGTGCACCGCAAGGACTCCCGGCAGGCTGGGGAAAAGACCGGCGGGGAGCCGCGTGCACAGCACCCTCGAGAAGGTGAACGATACGTGACGCCCCAGGTGACGGGTGGCACCGCCCCGACCGGTCAGGACGCCTGCGCGTGCTCCTTCTGCGTCAGGTCGGCGACCGTCTCCACAGGCACCCGGCGTCCGCGCAGGATGTCGTCGCGGTCCTGCTCGGACAGCCCGCCCCAGATGCCGTAGGGCTCCTGGGCCGCCAGCGCGTGCGCGCGACAGGACAGCAGCACCGGGCAGGTGGCGCAGAGCGCCTTGGCGTTGGCCTCGCGGCGGGCGCGCCGCGGGCCGCGCTCGCCCTCGGGGTGGAAGAAGACTTCAGAGTCCATCCCGCGACAGACACCGTGGAGCTGCCACTCCCAGATCTCCGACGAGGGGGCAGGCAGGCGCGAGATGTCGGTCATGGTGCTCCGTTCGGGAACTTCGGCGGTGTGCTGGTCTGAGCATACCGCTTCATAAGTTGTTCAATCCTGCACGGCTCGACTTGTGTCCCGCTGCACACGGCCCGATCCTGATCACATGGAAGCAGCGGCCGGCGTCGACGATGCGACGCCCGGGGCCCGGTTGTCGGTCGCCGCCGTCGCCCGGCGCCTGGGCATCGCGCCCGCCACCCTGCGGACCTGGGACCGGCGCTACGGGCTGGGCCCCGGCGAGCACCTGGCCGGAGCGCACCGGCGGTACCGCCCCGAGGACGTCGACCGCCTCGTGGCCATGCGTCGGCTGACGCTGGACGGGGTCCCCCCGGCCGAGGCGGCGCGCCTCGCGCTGCTGGCCACCTCCGGTCGCAGCGGCGGGGCGGCCGAGGCGCCGGCGTCCGCCGCCCCCCTCGCCGCCGTCGACGGACACCTCGCTCCCGTCGAGGGCGTGGCGGCAGGCGTCGAGGCGGACGCCGACCTGGCGCTGCCGGGAGCCGACGCCGCGGTGCGAGGACTCGGACGGGCGGCGATGGCGCTGGACGCGCAGGCGGTCACCGCGCTGCTCCGCCGGCGGCTGGAGCAGCACGGCGTGACGTCGACGTGGGAGCACGTGCTGCGCCCGGTGCTCGTCGCGGTCGGCGAGCGGTGGGCGGCCACCGGCCAGGGCATCGACGTCGAGCACCTGCTCTCGGACTGCGCCTCCGCGACGTTGCGGGAGATCGCCGGAACCGCCACCGACCCGCCGGGTCGCCGCAGCGTGCTGCTGGCGTGCGCGCCGGACGAGTGGCACAGCCTCCCGCTCTCGGCGCTGGCCGCTGGGCTCGCCGAGCGCGGGGTCGCCACCCGCACGCTGGGGCCGGCACCCCGGCCGCGGCCCTGGCGGCCGCGGTGCGTCGCACCGGGCCGGCGGTGCTGTTCGTGTGGTCCCAGCTGCCCGCCACGGCGGACCCGACGGTGCTGGAGCAGCTGCCGGTCACCCGTCCACCGACCCGCTCGTCACCGGCGGCCGCGGCTGGGCGGTCGACCGGCTGCCGAGCCGGGTGAGCCACGCGGCGGACCTGTCGCAGGCGGTCGAGCTGGTGACCAGGGCCGTCGGCGCCTGAGCCGGCCGCGACCCTCCCTGCACCGGGCCGCAGCGCTAGCCTGCGCCGGTGACCGACGCCGCTGATCTCGCCGGCCTGCTCGCCGCCGGCGAGCACGCCGCCTTCCACGGCAAGCCTGCCGCCGCCGTCGGCGCCTGGAGCAGGCCGTCGTCCTGGCGCCCAGTCGCAGGACCGCGCCCGCCGAGTCGGCCGCGGCAGCGTGGCTGCTCGGCGTCGCGCTCGGCGCGGCGGGCCGCTACGGCGCCGCGCTGCACGGTCCTGTCGCCGCTCGTCGAGCCGCGGCCGCGCGCCCGACGCAGCCGCCGCCCGAGCACCGGCTGTTCGCCGCGCTCGCCAGTGCGACCGTGGCGAGCGTCCACCGCCAGCTCGGCCGGCACGCCGTGGCCGGGCCGCGGACTGGAGGCGCTGGAGCTCCGGGCGGCACCGGCGAGGCCGGTTTCGACGCCCTCTCGGGCTGGCGTCCGACGCCGTCGGGCTGGAGGACCCGACGAGGCGCTCGCCCGGCCGACGCGGCCGCGCGCGCTCGTCCCCGAGCGGGCCGACGAGTGGTGGCGCCAGCGGGTACGGCTGGGTTGGGCGGGCGCCGAGGTGCGCTGCTCGACGGCCAGGTCGACGCGGCGGTCGACGCGGCCGCGCCGCGGTCGACCGGGCCGAGACGGCCCGGGCACCCCGGCACGTCGCCAAGGGGCTGCTCATCCTGGGGATCGCGCAGGTCTCCGGCGGTCAGGGCACGACGGCGCGACATCCCGGCCGACGCGCGCGTCACGCTGCGCCGCGCGGCCACGCTCGCCGAGTCGCTCGGCACCGTCCCGCTGATCTGGCCGGCGCGGGCGCTGCTGGGCGCCCTGGTGAGCGAGGACGACGCCGCGGAGAGCGCCCGGAGCCTGTCGGCCGCCCGCACCGCCGTCCTGGTCATCGCCGGCGACCTGCCGCCGGGGGTGCGGGCCGAGTGGCTCGGGCGGGCCGACGTCGCGGCGCTGCTGGAGGGCTGAGCACGCACCGGCCGGGCACGTGCTCCGGACGCATTCCTCACGTCTGACCCCGATCGTGCCGAAGAAGCCGTTGAGCCGTGCTCGTCGCGCCGCTCCCGGCCCAGCCGGTCACCTGCAGCGAGGGGAACAGGACCGGTGCTCACGACCGCCGTCGCGCCTGCGTCGCTGCCGGACGCGGCAGCGTCCCAGCAGGCCCTGGCGCTGCTGGCGCTGGCGGACGCGGACGCGACCGCACTCGGCGACGCCATGCACGACGACGTCCTGCAGGCTCTGGTCGTCGCCCGGTACGCCACCGAGTCGGTGGCCCGCGGCGCCGATCCTGAGCTCGCGCGGGAGGCCGTGCAGCACGCGCTGGTCACCTTGCGCCGGACGGTCTGGCTGCTGCGGCCCCGCGGCTCCGACGGCCTGGGCGCTGCGCTGAGCGAGCTCGCGGCGCAGCACGCGGCGGCCGGACGCGTGCCCCCCACCCTGACCCTGGACGCCGAGGCGGCCGACCTCGTCGGACCGTTGGCCGGCACCGTCTACCGCTTCGTGCAGTCCGTCGACGACGGCACAGGCGCGCGGGTGGTCGTCCGGCGCGACGCTGAGTCGCTCGTCGTGCACGTGGACGGCTGCCCGGCGGACGTCGCCGGCTGGCGGGCCCGCGCCGCGGCGCACGGCGGCCGCCTCACGACCGGCCCCGACGGCACGACGCTGCTCGCACCCTGGCCGCCGACCGGCCCGCGCCACGCCACCACGCCGACGGTGCCCCACCAGGGCCGCCCCTGCGACCCCGCCCCGCGGCCCGCCCCCGCTCTGCCCGAACCGAAGGATGCCCCGTGACGACCGTGCTCATCTGTGACGACCACCGCATCGTGCGAGAGGGGCTGCGCACCTTCGTGGCCGGCGTCCCAGGAGTCGACCGCGTCGACACCGCCGCCAGCGGCGAGGAGGTGCTGGCCCGGTACGAGCAGGAGAAGCCGGACCTGGTGCTGATGGACGTGCGCATGCCCGGCCTCGGCGGCCTGGAGACCACCCGCCGGCTGGTGGCGGCCCACCCCGCCGCCAAGGTCATCATGCTCACGGCGGCCGACGACCGTGACCAGGTGGCCGCTGCCGTCTCGCACGGCGCTCGCGGCTATCTGCTCAAGGACGTCAGCCACGAGCAGCTCTGTGCCGCCGTCGCCCACGCGCTGGACGGGGCGGATCTGGTCGAGCCCTCGCTGCGGCGGGCGCTCGCAGGACAGAACGGCGCCAGCAGGACGGCGCCCCCCGGCGGTCAGCTCACCGAGCGCGAGCTGCAGGTGCTCACCGGCATGAGCCAGGGCAAGAGCAACGGGCAGATCGGCAAGGACCTGTACCTGTCCGAGGACACCATCAAGACCCACGCCCGGCGGCTGTTCCGCAAGCTGGGGGTCAACGACCGCGCGCAGGCCGTCGCGCTCGGCTTCCGGCGCGGGCTGGTCACCTGAACGGACGGTGGCGTGCGACGCTCCGGCCCCGTGGTCGGGTCGCGCCGCCGCGCTAGAGTGCGTTGCTTCCCCTACCGGTTCCAGGGAAGGCGCGCATGACCCCCTCCGACGACGCCGCGGCGCTGTCCGCCGCCGACCGGGATGCCTTCGAGGCCAAGTTCTCCCTGCTCGGCCTGACCTACGACGACGTGCTGCTGCTGCCGGGCGAGACCGACGTCGTGCCCAGCGAGGTCGACACCACGACCCGGCTCACCCGCGGGATCGAGCTGCGGGTCCCGCTGGTGTCCAGCGCGATGGACACCGTCACCGAGTCGCGGATGGCGATCGCGATGGCCCGCCAGGGCGGCATCGGCATCCTGCACCGCAACCTGTCGGTGTCCGACCAGGCCTACCAGGTCGACCTGGTGAAGCGCACCCAGACCGGCATGATCGGCAACCCCGTCACGATCGGGCCCAAGGCGACGCTGGAGGAGCTCGACGCCCGCTGCGGCCAGTACCGCGTCAGCGGCCTGCCGGTGGTCGAGGACGACGGCACGCTGCTCGGCATCATCACCAACCGCGACCTGCGGTTCGTCTCGGTGAACGACTGGGCCAGCACGCACGTCGCGGACGTCATGACGCCGATGCCGCTCATCACGGCGCCGGTCGGCATCTCCCGCGAGGACGCGACCACGCTGCTGCGCCAGCACAAGCGCGAGCGGCTGCCCATCGTCGACCCGCAGGGCCGGCTGGTCGGGCTGATCACCGTCAAGGACTTCGTCCGCTCCGAGCAGTTCCCGCTGGCCTCCAAGGACGACCACGGACGGCTGCTGGTGGGTGCGGCGATCGGCTACTTCGGCGACGCCTGGGAGCGCGCCACCACCCTGATCGAGGCCGGCGTCGACGTGCTGGTCGCCGACACCGCGCACGGTCACGTCCGGCTGCTGCTGGAGATGGTGGCTCGGCTCAAGTCCGACCCGGCGACCCGGCACATCCAGGTCATCGGCGGCAACGTCGCGACGCGGCAGGGCGCGCAGGCCTTCGTCGACGCCGGCGCCGACGCGGTCAAGGTCGGGGTCGGGCCGGGCTCGATCTGCACGACGCGCGTGGTCACCGGCGTCGGCGCTCCGCAGGTGACCGCCGTGTACGACGCCTGGCGCGCCTGCGGGCCGGCCGGCATCCCGGTGATCGCCGACGGCGGTCTGCAGCACTCGGGCGACATCGCCAAGGCGCTCGTCGCCGGCGCAGACACCGTCATGGTCGGTTCGCTGCTGGCCGGGTGCGACGAGAGTCCCGGCGACCTGATCTTCGTCAACGGCAAGCAGTTCAAGTCCTACCGGGGCATGGGCTCGCTCGGGGCGATGTCCTCGCGCGGCAAGAAGTCCTACTCCAAGGACCGCTACTTCCAGGCCGAGGTCACCAGCGACGACAAGCTCGTGCCGGAGGGCATCGAGGGCCGGGTCGCCTACCGGGGGCCGCTGTCGGCGGTGGCCCACCAGCTGATCGGCGGTCTCCGGCAGTCGATGTTCTACGTGGGTGCGCGCACCGTACCGGAGCTGCAGGAACGCGGTCAGTTCGTGCGCATCACGGCGGCCAGCCTCAAGGAGAGCCACCCGCACGACATCCAGATGACCGTCGAGGCGCCGAACTACGGGGGCAGGGGATGACCGACGTCGAGATCGGCATCGGCAAGACGGGTCGGCGCGCCTACGGCTTCGACGAGATCGCCATCGCGCCGTCGCGCCGCACCCGCGATCCCGAGGACGTCTCGCTGGCCTGGGAGATCGACGCCTACCGCTTCGAGCTGCCGCTGGTCGCCAGTGCGATGGACGGGGTCGTCTCGCCGGACACTGCCATCGAGATCGGTCGGCTCGGGGGGCTCGGCGTGCTCAACCTCGAGGGACTCTGGACCCGCTACGACGACCCCGAGCCGCTGCTCGCCGAGATCGCCGCGCTGCCGGAGGCGCACGCGACGGCGCGCATGCAGGAGATCTACCGAACGCCGATCAAGCCCGACCTGATCACGGCGCGGGTGAAGCAGATCCGCGACGCGGGGGTGACGGTCGCTGCGTCCCTCACCCCGCAGCGGACGGTGCAGCTCGCGCAGACGGTGCTGGACAGCGGGGTCGACCTGTTCGTCATCCAGGGCACCGTCGTGTCGGCCGAGCACGTCTCCTCGCGCTCGGAGCCGCTGAACCTCAAGCGCTTCATCGCTGACCTGGACGTGCCGGTGCTGGTCGGCGGGTGCGCCACCTACCAGAGCGCGCTGCACCTGATGCGTACCGGCGCCGCCGGCATCCTCGTCGGGGTCGGGCCCGGCCAGGCCAACACCACCCGCGGCGTGCTGGGCATCGGCGTCCCGATGGCGACGTCCATCGCGGACGCCGCCGGCGCGCGTCGTGACTACCTGGACGAGTCGGGCGGTCGGTACGTGCACGTCATCGCCGACGGCGGCATGCGCACCGGCGGCGACATCGCCAAGGCGATCGCCTGCGGGGCCGACGCCGTCATGATGGGCAGCCCGCTGGCCCGCGCGACCGAGGCGCCGGGCGGCGGCTGGCACTGGGGCCATGGCAGCTACCACCCCGAGCTGCCGCGCGGCACCCGCGTGAAGCTGGGTCAGGTCGGGTCGCTCGAGGAGGTCCTGCTCGGACCGGCGCGCAACGACGAGGGCAACACCAACCTGTTCGGCAGCCTGCGCCGGGCGATGGCGATGACCGGGTTCTCCTCGATCAAGGAGTTCCAGAAGGTCGAGGTCATGGTGGCGCCGTCGGTGCGCACCGAGGGCAAGGCCCTGCAGACCGACCAGTCGGTGGGTATGCACTCCCGCTGAGGAGGGCATTGCCAGGCGCCCGGCCCGGTGCCACAGTTGCTCCTGGGCGCGCCGGGGGGTGTGCTGTGGGGGGTTTGAATCATGCGCCTTCTCTGGCTGGCCGACGTCCTGCGGGCTGCAGGGCTCGACGTCCATGAGGTCGACGGCTGGCAGCAGCGCGGCACGCCGTTCCCGCAGCCGCCGTCGGTCGTGATCGGGCACCACACCGCGACGCTGCGCACGACAGCGAACGAGCACCAGGACATGCGGACCCTGAACACCTTGCTGAAAGGTCGCGTGGGCACGAAGAAGCTCGCCGGACCGCTCTGCCAGCTCGGCCTTGGTCGCACCGGCACGTACTACGTCATCGCCGCCGGCAAGGCCAACCATGCCGGTCCCGGTGCCTGGGCGGGCGTGGACCTCAGCGTCCACACCCTCGGGATCGAGGCGGAGAACGACGGCGTGGGGGAGGCGTGGCCGCAGCAGCAGCTGGACGCCTACGACCGTGGCATCGCTGCCGTGCTCGCGCAGCTCGGCCAGGGCGCCGAGCGTTACGCCGGCCACCGCGAGTGGGCCCTGCCGGCCGGCCGGAAACAGGATCCCGCCGGCATCGACCTCGACGCGCAGCGTGCGCGCGTCGCCGCGCTGCTGCGGTCCGGCGCGGCGCCGAGAGTCGCGGCGATCGACCTGACCACCGCACCGCCCGACGTGAAGGAGCCGGAGATGGACCGCGAAGCGCTCACGAGCCTGGTGCGGGAGGTGGTCCGCGCCGAGATCCTGACCGTGCTGGGCACCCCGCTCCCGGTCGACCAGGACCCGACGCACTACGCCCTGAACGACGTCCGGCACGACCTGGCGGTGATCAAGGCCAAGCTCGAGCTGGCGTAGGCGCGGTCCGCCGGGTGCTCAGCCCAGGGGCAGGACGTAGCCGACGACGTCCACCACCAGGTGCGTCGCGGGACGGCCGGCACCTCCGACGAACAGGGTCACCCGCCGGTCGCTGCCGATGCCCGTGAGCACCTCGTTGGCCTGCACCGTCGCCGTCCCGAAGTTGACGTTCGACGTGCCCGGGCGCGTGCCACCGGCCGGGTAGGCGGTGACGAACCCGGGCTTGCTGCCGCCGGTCGCCGTCACGTTCAGCACGACTGCGGTCGCCGCCGCCGGGACGCCGGCCGGCAGGGTGAAGGTCGTGTCGCCGGACCTGCTCCCGCGGCTCGTCCCCTGACCGATGCGGCTGTCGACGGCTCGCTGCGGCGAGCTCAGGGCCACCAGCGACCCCGCGGGGCCGGCGGTCGGCGTCACGTAACCGACGAGGTCGACGATGAGTCCTGCGGTCGTGCTGTCCAGGAAGACCGACACGCTGCCGTTGCGCCCGATGCGGCTGAGCACCTCGTTCGCCTGCGTCTGGCCGCGCTCGGTGTTCACGTTGGACGTCCCTGGCCGGGTGCTGCCGGTCGCGTAGACGACCGCGAAGCCGCGCTGCGTGGCGCCGGCGAGCGTGACGTTGAGCAGGGCGGCGGTGGCGTCGGCCGGGACCCGCCCGGTGACGTCGATCGGCACCTCACCGGTGACGAGCCTGGTGCTCGTGGTCCGCGAGTCGTACAGGCGCACCGGCGTCGTCAGCGCTGCGGAGAACCCGCTGCCCGCGGGCGCGTTCGGCGTGGCATAGCCGACTAGGTCCGCGATGACGTTGGCCCGGGCCGAGTCGACGTGCACGACGACCCGCCGGTTGGCCGGTACCGCCACGACGACCTCGTTGGCCTGCGTCTGGCCGGTACGGAAGTTGACGTTGCTCGTCCCCGGCCGGGTCGTGCCGCTCGGGTAGACGACGACGAAGCCTGCGTGGTCGGGGTTGGTGACGGTGACGTTCAGGACCGCCGCGGTGGCGCCGGACGGGAGCACCGAGGAGAGGTCCAGCGCGAGGGCTCCGGCCTGCGGACCGCGGGCTGCGGTCCCCGTGGCGTCCCGCGTGTCGAGGACGCGGACCGGGGTCGAGAGCGGGAACAGCCGTTGACCTGCGGCGGCGGCGGCGGCCGCCGACGGCGAGCTGCCCCCGGCGCTGGGCATGACCGACGCGCCCGGGGTCGGGTCGGGGGTCGTGGCGGGGCCGGTGGTCGGTGTGGGTGTCGTCCCGGGGGTGGGGCTGTTCGACGACGCAGGGTTGGTCGATGACGCAGGGTTGGTCGACGACGCGGGGCTGCTCGCGGAGCCGGGGCTGCTCGACGACCCGGGGTCGGTCGACGGACTGCTGCCGTCGGCGGCCGAGGCCGAGGCCGACGGTTCGGTGGAGGCGGAGCTGGACGGTTCGGTGGAGGCGGAGCTGGACGGTTCGGTGGAGGCGGAGCTGGATGCCGATGCCGACGCACTGGCCGACGCCGACGCCGACGCCGATGCCGTGGTTGAGGCCGACGGCGCAGCGGAGGCCGAGGCCGAGGCACTCGCCGAGGCACTGGCCGACGGCGACGTACTGGTCGACGCGCTCGCCGACGGCTCGGCGGAGGCCGACGCCGAGGCCGAGGCCGACGGCTCAGCGGAGGCCGACGGCTCAGCGGAGGCCGACGGGTTCATGCTGACCGTGACGGTCGGGGTGGCGCTCGGCTCCACGGTCGTGCGGGTACCCCCGACGCGGAACGTGCAGCTCCCGCTGGCGGTGTCGGCGTCCGGGACCGTCGAGCCGATGATCCGACGGGTGGTGAGCTTCAGGGCCGACACCTCGGCCCCGACGACCAGCGGCGGGCGGGCGTCGGCCAGCTTCAGGGCGATCCTGACCTCGTCGGCGGCGTCGTCGAAGCTGCCGGTCGCGGTCCCGAGCGTCACACGGCCGCTGGCGGGGCCGGAGTAGTCGCCGTAGGTGTACGTCGGGTTGCCGGACGGGTTCGCCGTGGAGGGAGCGTTGGGTCGCTGTGCGATGAGGAAGTAGGCCTTGCCGGCGGTGGTGAAGCCGAACTCGAAGTACTGCCCGTACTCCCTCGGGGGAGTCAGGTCCGTCACGCGGGCCGACATCTGGACGGCGCTGCCGTCGGCGCTGTCGAGCATGCGCACCAGGCGGATGTCCAGGGCATCGTCCGAGGGCAGCGGGGTGTCCATGCCGAGGAAGCCGGTGGCGTCACCGGAGGCGTCGGCGAACTGGGCATCGGGGGTGCAGACGGCGCCGCCGGGCAGCGGATCGGGGACGGCGCGCTGCTGCAGGGTGGCGATCGCGGCGGTGACGTCGAGGAGCCCGTGACCCTTGTCGAAGGAGGTCGGGCTGCCGGGGTTCCGCGGGTCGGGCTCGTAGGCACCGCCGGCGGTGAACTGGTGCGCCGTGTTCTCGAGGAGGTTCTCGAGGTCTCCCGGCGTCTTGCTGCCGTCGGCCTGCACGAGGGTGGCGACCACACCGACGGTGTAGGGGGTGGCCATCGACGTGCCGCTGATGGTCTGGTAGTTGCCGCCGTCGTAGGACGGGGCACCCTGGCAGACAGCCAGGCTGGGCCGGCACGACGAGGTGATCAGGTCCCCCGGCGCGGAGAGGTCCGGGAAGGAGCCGGGGACCGTCTTCTTGCCGCGCGAGCTGAAGCCGGACAGGGCGTTGTCCCGCGCCCCGGTCTGGCCGTCGTCATAGCTGGCGACCATCAGGACGCCCGGCTTGGGGTCCATGCCGGGCGGGTTGGTGAGGGCGACGGTGCCGTCGCCGCCGTCGTTGCCCGCCGCCCACACGACCGTGACGCCGAGGTCGACGAGCGCGTCCTGGATGCGGACCGTCGCGCTGTTGGGGTCGTAGGCGTTGTCGGCGCCGGTGCTGTTGACGGGGCCGTAGGAGTGGTTCGTGACCCGGATGGGCGGACACGCCGGGTCGAGCGCGCCGGCCTGGGCGGTGGCAGCGGCGCACGGCTTGCGCTGGTGGTCGACGACCCAGGTCATCGCTGCGTTGGCGTTGAGCAGCCCGATGGCCGCACCGACGGACAAGCCGACCAGCCGAGCTTCCGGTGCCGCGCCGCGCAGCTTGGTGCCGGCGGGGCTGGTCGTGACGACCGGGTAGCCGGCGGCGATACCGGCGACGTGCGTGCCGTGCCCACCGGCGGACGGGGTGTCGGTGTCGTTGCTGGGCACCTGCTGGAAGCAGGCGTCGGAGCTCAGCGTGACGGCGGCGCAGCTGACGTTCTTCAGGTTGGCCACGACCTTGCTGACGCCGTTCTTGTTGAAGAACGGGTGGGTTCCGTCGATGCCGGAGTCGATGACGGCGATCGTGACGCCGCGGCCGTCGATCGGGGTGCCGTCGGGGGTCGTGTACAGCTGCGCGGCCTGGTCGCTGCGCGTGGCCTTGTGCGCGGTGTCGAGCTTGTACTCCAGCGGCTGGTCGCCCTCGACGGCGGTCACCCCGGGAAGGGCGACGACGGCCCGCACCGCTGCCGGGGCGCCGAGCGCGACGACGATGCCCACCTTGTCCCAGACCTGCTGCACGGTGAGGCCGGCCGTCTCGGCGGCGAGGCGCGCAGCCTGCGTCGTCTGACCGCTGATCATCACCTGCAGGGGGGCGTCGCCCGGCTTCGTCAGCTCGCTCGCCAACCAGGGCTGCAGGCGGTCCGCCACCGGCACGGCAGGCCACGACGTCGGCAGCGGGATCGCGACGGACACCGGGATCGCCGGGCCCGCGTCGGCGGCGTGCGACAGGCTCACGGTGGCGGACGCGGCCAGTACGCCGACGGTCAGGGCGGCAGTCAGAGCACGGCGAAGCACAGCATCTCCAGAGCTAGGGGTGCCTCCACCTTCGCCGCGACGTCTCGCGGTTCCTGCCCGACGGGCGCAGGTTCTGTGCGTGCCGACGGGCGGGGGGCCTGTCGGCCCGCCCGCCCGCGGTGCGTGCTCCTGCTGGTGCGCCGGTCAGGTGCCGATCGCGTCGTCGGCCTTGTCCTGCGCGCCGTCGATCTTGTCGGCGAACTTGCCGCCGGTGGCCTTGTCCGCGGCGTCGCCACCCTTGTCGATCACCTGGTCGCTGATCGACTCGAGCTTGTCGGGGTTGTTCTTGGCGAAGTTCTTCGCCTTGTCGAGCAGACCCATGACTGTCTCCTTCGGGTGGTGAACGGTCCGGCCGGTGATCCGGCGACGGCTCCCCCTCTGTTCTACCCGATCTTGATCAACAGCGGTCGCCTCAGCCGAGCAGCTGCACGGCCCGGACGACGTCGACCAGACCGTGGCCCTTGTCGAAGCTGGTGACACCACCGCGGGGGTCGGCCTGGTAGTCGGCACCGTCGGTGAAGGGGTGAGCACCGCCGACGAGTGCCCGCTCGACGTCGCCGGCGGTCGCCGTCGGGTTTGCCTCGAACAGCTGCGCGACGATGCCCGCGATGTGCGGGGTGGCCATCGAGGTGCCGCTGATGGTGTTGAAAGTGCCGATGTCCAGCGGGCCGGGGCCGTCGGCCGGCGCCAGGCCGGTGCTGCAGATGGGCAGGTAGGCGCGGCAGGCCGACTCGATGTTGCTGCCGGGAGCCGAGAGGTCGGGGTAGGTCTGCAGACTGCTGCGGACGCCGCGCGAGCTGAAGCTCGAGACGCGGCCGTCGCGGGTGCCGGTACCCAGGTCGTCGTAGCTGGCCACCATGACGATGCCCGGTGTCGGGTCCATGCCCGGCCCGTTGGTGGTCTGGCTGCTGCCGGTGCCGTCGCCGCCGTCGTTGCCGGCCGCCCAGGCGGTGACGACGCCTTCGGCGGCGAGCGCGCGCTGCAGCTTCACCGTCGCGCTGTTGGCGTCGAACTCCGAGCCCCCGGTCTGGCCGTAGGAGTTGTTCGTGACCTTGATGGGCGGGCACGCGACCGGGCTGACCGCAGCGCCGCACGGGGCGAGGTGGTTGTTGAGCACCCAGTTCAGGCCGCTGTCGCCGCCGTAGACGCTGACGGCCTGGCCGACCGACAGGCCGATGAGGGTGGCGCCGGGGGCCGCGCCCTGCAGCCGGGTGCCGTCCGACAGCACCGTCGGGACGCCCGCGGCGATGCCGGCGACGTGCGTGCCATGACCACCCAGGGACGGGCTGTCGCTGTCGTTGCCCGGCACGTCCACGAAGCACGCGTCGGTACCGAGGTTGACGAACAGGCAGGCGCTCTTGAGGTTGCGCACCACCTTGCTCGTGCCGTCGGCGCGCCGGAAGAACGGGTGCGTACCGTCGATGCCCGAGTCGATGATGGCGATGGAGACGCCGCTGCCGTCCAGGTCCGAGCCGTCGGGACCGTCCAGGGTGGCGACCGCCTCGGCGCCGCGGGTGGCGGTGTTGCTCGTGGCCAGCAGCGGGGTCACCGGCCGGTCGCCCTCGACGTAGCTGACGAACGCCTGGCCGCGCGCGCGCCGGACGGCGGCGGGGACCCCGGTGGCCACAGCGACGCCGACCTTGTCGAAGGTCTCGACGACGCCGAGCCCGGACAGCGTCGCGGCCCGCCGCGCGTGCGCCGCGGTGTCGGCGTGGACGAAGACGCGCAGCACCTCGTTCGGGCCGGCCGTGGCGAGTCGGTCCTGCAGCCAGGCCTGCACCGGGGCGGTCGAGGTGGCCCTGAGCGAGGTGGCGCTGAGCGAGGCGGCGCTCGAGGGCGCGGCCAGCAGCGCGGTGGCGCCGGGGGCGAGGACGAGGCTGGCGACGGCGAGGGTGACCGCTCGGCGGGTGGCGCGCACAGGTGCTCCTTGGGTGGGGGCTGTTACCGCTCGTAACGCGAGAGGCAGGCGTTCCTCGCGGGGTGGTGCGTGCGATCTGACCTCGGGCTGCGTCGTGGCCGCCGCACCACCGCTCCGCGGGCCCGCTCGCCGGTACGCTGCGGTAGGTGACCTCCGCTGATGCAGACACCGTGCTCGTCGTCGACTTCGGTGCTCAGTACGCGCAGCTGATCGCCCGCCGCGTGCGCGAGTGCCACGTCTACTCCGAGATCGTGCCGCACACCATCACGGCCCAGGAGATCCGCGACCGGGCGCCCAAGGCGGTGATCCTGTCCGGCGGGCCGAGCTCGGTCTACGCCGACGGCGCCCCTCAGGTCGCGGCCGGCCTGTTCGACACCGGGGTGCCCACCTTCGGCATCTGCTACGGCTTCCAGGCGATGGCACGCGCCCTCGGCGGCGACGTCGCCCGCACCGGGACGGCCGAGTTCGGACGGACCGCGCTGGACGTCGTCGAACCAGGGGTGCTGCTGGCGGGACTGCCGGCCCGGCAGTCGGTATGGATGTCGCACGGTGACGCCGTGGCGGCTGCGCCCCCCGGCTTCACGGTCACGGCGACGACGCCGGCCACCCCCGTCGCAGCGTTCGAGGACCCCGTCCGCGGGCTCTACGGCGTCCAGTTCCACCCGGAGGTCCTGCACACCGAGCACGGCCAGCAGGTGCTGAAGCGCTTCCTGCTCGAAGCTGCCGGCTGCCGTCCCACCTGGACCATGGTGAACATCGTCGAGGACTCCGTCGCAGCGATCCGGGCGCAGGTCGGCGACAAGCGCGTCGTGTGCGGGCTGTCCGGCGGCGTCGACTCCGCCGTCGCCGCCGCGTTGGTCCAGCGGGCGGTCGGCGACCAGCTGACCTGCGTGTTCGTCGACCACGGCCTGCTGCGCAAGGGTGAGGCCGAGCAGGTCGAGCACGACTTCGTCGCCTCCACCGGCGTCCAGCTGCGCGTCGCGTCCGTCGCCAAGCAGTTCCTGGACGCCCTCGCCGGCATCACCGAGCCGGAGACCAAGCGCAAGGCGATCGGCCGCGAGTTCATCCGCGTCTTCGAGGCCGAGGCGCGTGCCCTGGTCGCCGCAGAGGACGAGGTCGAGTTCCTCGTCCAGGGCACGCTCTATCCCGACGTCGTCGAGTCCGGCGGGGGCTCCGGGACCTCGAACATCAAGAGCCATCACAACGTCGGAGGGCTCCCCGACGACCTGCAGTTCCAGCTCGTCGAGCCGCTGCGGGCGCTGTTCAAGGACGAGGTGCGCGCCGTCGGCCTCGAGCTCGGCCTGCCCGAGGCCATCGTGTGGCGCCAGCCGTTCCCGGGGCCGGGCCTGGGCATCCGCATCATCGGCGAGGTCACCCAGGAGCGGCTGGACCTGCTGCGCGAGGCCGACGCCATCGCCCGCGAGGAGCTCACCCGGGCCGGCCTGGACCGCGACGTGTGGCAGTGCCCGGTCGTGCTGCTGGCCGACGTCCGCTCCGTCGGCGTCCAGGGCGACGGCCGGACCTACGGCCACCCCATCGTGCTGCGGCCGGTGTCGAGCGAGGACGCGATGACCGCCGACTGGTCACGGATCCCGTACGAGGTGCTGGCCACGATCTCGACCCGCATCACCAACGAGGTGCGCGAGGTGAACCGCGTGGTGCTCGACGTCACCAGCAAGCCGCCGGGCACCATCGAGTGGGAGTGAGCCTGCGGGGTTGACCACGGGGCGCCCGCGACCGTCAACGTGGCTGGCGAGGGGCCTGCGGCGTCGCTTTCCTGGCTGACTTCTTGTCGGTCTTCTTGTGGGTCTTGGCGGCACTCTTGGCCGCTCGGTGCTCGCCCTGCGCGGCGTGCTCGTCGGCGCGGGCGAAGGTCTTGGCAGCCTTGCGGTCGGCCTTCGTCTGCTTCTTGTCCGGCTCGGCCGGACGCTCGTCGTGGTGGTCCCCACCGCCGTCGCCGCCGGGCCCGTTGCCCGCGAAGAGTTTCGGTGACGTCGTGAGCGGGCGCCCCGTTGCTGTGCGCACGACCAGGTGGGCGGGTGCCACGGCCCGCGTGGCTCGTCCTCGGGAGGCTCCCTCGAGGGGCCGCGCTGCGTGCGTGCTCTCGTCAGCGGCCGGCTCGACGCGAACCGGGGCGGCAGCCGGGCTGAGCTCGATGCTCTGCCGGCCCTGCGTTGGATGCGCCACCGGCACGTGCAGCCCGGCGGTGGCGCTGACCGCCAGCAGCGGCGCGGTCACGGCGGCCGTCAACAGCTGAGGGTCGACGGCCCGGAGCCCGGCGTGCTGGATCGAGGCCGCGAAGGGCAGCTGCAGCAGGGCCGCGACCGGGCCCATCGCGCGCAGGACGGCGGGCAGCGACATCTCCAGGAACGCCCGCACGACGACCGGGTCGAACTGGGTCCCCGCGCACGCCGCGAGCTCCATCCGGGCGTTGCGGTGGCTGATCGCCTTGCGGTAGGACCGGACCGCGGTCATCGTCTCGAAGCTGTCGGCCACGGCGATGATGCGCGCGCTCCAGGCGATGTCGTCGCCGGCCAGCCCGAGCGGATAGCCGCCGCCGTCGAAGCGCTCGTGGTGCTGCGCTATCGCGTCACCCCAGACGCCGAGCCAGGGCAGCAGCGAGCTGGCCAGGCTGGCCCCGTGCTGCGGGTGGGCGCGCAGGACGGCCCACTCGGCAGCACTCGGAGCACGGGGCTTGTTGAGCAGGCTCGGCGGGACGGACAGCTTGCCGATGTCGTGCAGCAGCGCCGACCATCGGAGCCGGTCGCGGTCGTGCTCGCTGAGCCCGAGCTGGGTGCTGATCATGTCGGTGTAGACCCGCACCCGTTCAGAGTGACCGCGGGTCTGGCGGTCGTGCCGGCTCAGACCGGCGACCAGCGCCAGGATGGCCGTCGCGGCCTCGGACTCGTCGAGGTCCCCAGAGCTCAACCGGGCCCGCAGCACGTCCGGACGCCCCGCCTGCCTGGCCACCCTCATCCGCGACGGGGCGCGATCCGGGAACACCATCGTCAGTCGCATCAGCGTCGCCAGCGGCAGGACCCGTCGCAGCAGCCGGTCCGCGACCGCGGCCGCCGCGCACGAGCCGGCGAGCAGCAGCGGGACCTGGGCGCCCCACGACCATGCGGACGTCCGCGACGCCAGCAGCCACAGCGCGAGGCTTCCGCAGACGAGAGGGCCGACGAGCAGCAGCGAGTCCAGCGCCGCGCTCATCAGTCGGCGGCGGGCCCAGCGGTCGGCTGCGGTGCCAGCAGTCACGTCTCCTCCAGGGCTCCCGCCTGGGCAGAGCCGACGTGAGAGCACAAAGATGACATGCCCTTCCTCCTTCCGCCGGGGCCATCCGGGTGATGATCGGAGCAGCGGGTCTGGCTCCGGGTCAGCGTCGGGGCTCCCCCTTCGAGCGGCGGAAGGGTGCTCTCAGAGCCGCTCGACGCGGTCCGCCTGCGGTCCACGGTCGCTCTGCCGCACCGCGAAGCGCACCCGCTCGCCGGCCACCAGCGGCTCGGTTCCCGACACCACCGAGACGTGCACGAACAGATCCGGCCCGCCGGCGTCGGGCGTGACGAAACCGAACCCGCGCTCGGGGTCGTAGCGGGCCATCGTGCCTTCGCCCGCTCGCGCGGGAGCGCCGCCGGCAGCCGGCCGCGCGGAGCGGGAGGGCGCCGGCCGGTGCGGCGCCGGCACCACGTCGGCGACGCCGGCCAGCGGCACGACGTGCTGCGCCTGCGGCCCCTTCTCCCCGGGGACGATGACGAAAGCCACGCGCTGACCGGCAGCCAGCACCCCACCGGTGACGATGGCCGAGCTGTGCACGAACACCTCGGCGCCGCCGCCTTCGGGAGCCGCGAAGCCGTAGCCCTTGCCCGGTTCGTACCAGGACACGGTGGCCAGCACCCCCAGCTCGGTGCCTGCGGCGACCTCGCCGGTGACGCGCACCCCGAGCGCCTGCGGACCGCGAGCGCCTTCGCCCACCTCGAACTCGACGCCCTGACCCTCGCGGAGGACCCGGCCGGCGCCGACGTCGGTGATCTCCGACGCATGGACGAACAGGTCGGGCGCGCCGTCCTCGGTCGACAGGAAGCCGAACCCCCGGTCGGTGTCGAACCAGCGGACGGTTCCGTTCGGCACGGCGGGCTCCTGAGGACGACGACGGGTCGCCTCCAGTGTCGTCGACAGCCGCTGCCGGGCGGTCCTGCGGGACCGTCGACCCCGCACCGGTGGAGCGTCGGAGACGGCGGCTCCCGGTTAGGTGCGCCGAAACCCTTGCCGGGAGGCGTCGTTCGCGTCAGGATGCGGGACGTCGCGGGGGAGCAGGGTGCGACGCAGCAGGAGCACGGGGGAGATGTGCAGTGTCTGGACGCGAGACGATCCGCATCGGTGGGGCTGGGGTACTGCCGGGTGACGAGCCCGACACGCCTTCCGGCAACGGAGACCTGACGCCGGAGCTGGTGTCCACCAGCGTGTGGACGGACGCCATGCTCGCGTCGGCCGGGATCCCGGTCGTCGAGGTGCCGTTCGTGACCGTGGGCGGTGGCATCGGCTCGTTCGTGACGTCGGACTACCTCCGGATCGCCGGGGTGGCCAAGCGCGACCTGCGCGTGCTCGGCAACAACGACCGGCCCTGGTCGACGTATGAGTACCTGACGCGCAACTCCCAGATCCCCCGCCAGGAACGCCTGCGGTCGGACTCCGCCTCGACGCCGGACTGCATCTGGGGATTCCCCAGCTATGCGGTCCGGGAGGCGCTCAGCGCCAAGGGGCTCAAGAACAAGGTGCAGCCGCTCTGGAACGTCGGGACCGAGCCGATCTTCGCCGACTACTACACCCCGCGCGCGGGCCAGGCGTTCTCCACGATGGAGCGCGAGACCGAACGGATCGGCTACTTCGAGTTCTTCACCAAGGGCCTGGTCCGGATGGTCCGCAAGCGCCAGGGCGGCGGATACTTCACGATCCTGACGCCGCCGCCGGGTACGTCTCCGACCAAGCGGGTCGCCTACCGCAGTCGGTGGGTGCACATCGCCGTCGGCTACCCGGGTCTGAAGTTCCTGGACGACCTGCAGGACTACCGGCAGAAGTACCAGGACTACTCGCACGTCGTGAACGCCTACGAGCCGCACGAGCACGTGTACGAGGAGCTGCTGCGCAAGCCCTCGCACCGTCATCGTGCGCGGCGGCGGCATCGTCGCCTCGCGCATCCTGCAGCGGCTCATCGACGACCGCGACAACAAGGGCGCGCAGACCCAGATCGTGCACGTGTTCCGCACCTACATCACGACCTCGCACGGCCCGAGCATCTTCATGCGACGCAAGGGCGCGGACGGCTGGGCCTACCAGGGCTTCAACTAGCCGAAGTCGGTGTGGGGCGGACAGCTCAAGAGCCGCATGCGCAAGCTCGAGGGCAAGGAGCGCGGAGACCTCTACAAGACCATCGGGGGTACCAACACGCCGGTGCGCAAGCTGTGGATGGAGCAGCTGGGCCGGGGCCGCAGAGAGGGTTGGTACAAGACGCTGACCGGCGAGGTCGACTCGGTGACCCCGGCCGAAGACGGCGGGACCGTCACCCGCATCAAGACCAAGGACGGCCTGCTCGAGCTGCACGCGGCCTACATCATCGACGGCACCGGCCTGGAGGCCGACATCGCCGAGCACCGGCTGCTCGCCGACCTGCTCGAGCACAGCGGAGCGGGACGCAACCCGATCGGGCGGCTCGACGTCGAGCGGAGCTTCGAGGTGCGGGGCACCGCCAGCGGCGACGGCCGCCTGTACGCCTCCGGCACCGCGACGCTCGGCGGCTACTTCCCCGGCGTCGACACCTTCCTCGGCCTGCAGATCGCGGCCCAGGAGATCGGTGACGACCTTGCGGCGCAGGGCTTCGGCAAGCGCATCGGTCCGATGCGCTCCACCTCGCAGTGGCTCAAATGGGCCCGCGGTCAGAGCATCTGACGGAGGACAGCGATGCTTCCCACCCTCAACGGGCGGATCCAGACCCGGTTGTTCATGACGGCGGTGATCGGCGGTCTCTGGTCGCTGCTGGTGCCGCTGTTCCTGCCCGGCACCGCAGGGGCGTCGACGGGGGACGTGTACAAGGCCGTGTTCGCGCTGCTCATCATCGTCGGCGTGCTCGGGGTCGGCTGGGAGCTCGTCTATCACGGGCTCATGCAGTTCCGCTGGGAGAAGGACTGGCCGACCCTGTTCGGCCTGCTCACGTTCGTGAACGAAGGCGCGCTGGCCTACGTCGTCGCCCACAGCGGGGTGCTCGACATCGGTCTGTTCACCTACGTCAAAGGCATCCCGGTGTCGACGTTCCTGACCGCGTTCCTGACCACGTGGCTGGTGATCTGGGTGTTCGTCAACGGTCCCATGCGCATCTTCACCGTCCACTGGCGCTTTCGCGGCGGACGACTGGTCTAGGGCGCCATCCACGTCAGCGAAGGCCGGGCCGGCCTCGGCGCACGCCGCGGCTCCAGAGAGGGAACATCATGGACTGGCAGTCATGGCAGGTGCAGGTCGGCGGGAGCGAAGGTCTGGTCGCCCGGGCCGGTGGTGCGGTGCTGCTCGCCGCGCCGACCACGTCCACGCAGCAGAGTTTCGTGCAGACGCTCCTGGAGCTGATGGGGGCGGCCGCGGCCGAACCCACGCCCGGACGCTCGCTCGCCCGCCGGACGGCGGGGCTCGTCGCCCAGGCCGAGCCTGACGACGTCCCGCCGCTGTGCCTGCTGGCGGCCACCGACGCGGGTGTCGCGGCGCTGCTCGTCGGCGCGGTCGAGCTGCGCCTGCGCGGGTCCGACGGGGGCGTCGAGACGCTCAGCGGTACCTCGAGCGCTACCTGGGTAGACCGTCTCATCGCCGAACCGTTGCCCGATCTCGTCGCGGCCCTCGGCGATCCCGCTGCGGTCCCTCATGCGCTGAGTCGTCTGCAGGAGGGCGTCGTCCCTGGTTCGGTCGTCCGGCTCGCTACGGGGACGGCCGGCACTACTGCGGCGCCGCCCGTCGCGGCGCCGATGCACCAGGAACCGGTGCACCAGGAACCGGTGCACCAGGAACCGGCGCACCAGGAACCGGTGGCGCAGGAGTCCGGCGCCCAGCCGGAGGTCGAGCAGGCGCCGGCCGCCCAGCAGCCCGCGGCAGACGTGACCACGGATCTCCCGGTCGCCCCCGCGGCGATCGCGGACGCCGCGCCGGTGCCGGACGCACCGACGGCGGCCGCCGTCCGTCCGGCCGGACCCGTCGACGAAGCGACGCGGGCCACGTTGGCGCCGCCGCCGCCCGTGTCGGCGTTCACCTCGATCTCGCTGGAGCCCGACGAGCCGAGCACCCCCCTGCCGACCACTGCGGAGGCCGAGCCCGAGGGGGTGCAGGTGAAGGGCATCATGTGCTCGCGCCAGCACTTCAACGACCCGTCCAGCATCTTCTGCTCGAGCTGCGGCATCTCGATGGTCCACCAGACCCACAACCTGGTTCCCGGCACGCGTCCACCGCTCGGCGTCATCGTCCTGGACGACGGCGCGACCTATCCGCTCGTCGGTGACTACCTGGTGGGACGCGAGCCCGAGCATGGCAAGGAGGTCGCGGAGGGACGTGCCAAGCCCCTGCCGCTGGCCGACCCTGACCAGACGATGTCTCGGGCGCACGCCCGGATCGAGCTCGTCGGCTGGGACGTGCGGATCGTCGACGCCGGATCAGCCAACGGGACGTTCATCGCGCTGCCGGGGGAAACCGACTGGACGCGTATCCCGGCAGAGGAGCCCCGCACGATCCCGCCGGGCACCCGCATCGCCATCGGCGGCCGCAGCCTGGTCTTCGACTCTCACCACCGCGCCTGAACCACCGCGCCTGCGGGGGCCTGTAGGCACGGCCGGCCCGCTCGCTCGGGTACGTCCGTGCTGTCCGTGCTTGTGGGGGGCCGGTCGCCCGACGCCGTTGCTCAGACCTCGTTCTCGGGTTCTCCGGTCGCGAGCCGGGCAGTCTCACCGCGCGGCACCAGCAGCATCGAACCGATCACCACGAACGCCAGCAGGATGGCACCCGACGTGGCCGCCGGAGTCGCTCCTGCTCCGCCGGACGTCGCCACGACCAGGGCGAGCGGAAGCTGCACGGCCCGTCCGCCACAGCGCACCTGCACGGTGTGGTTGCCGATGCTGAGCTCGGGGACCGAGATCTGCTTGCTGAACGATCCGGTGCTGTCGACGGTCGTGGTGCCGACAGCGCGTCCGTCCACCGAGAGGGCAGCGACGCTTCCCGGCGGACACGTGCTGCCGGTGACCGTCACCGTGCCGCCGGGCAGGGTCGAGGGAGAGTTCGAGGGCGGCGTTCGGCTCGCCGTCGGGCGGCGCGGGCGGGGTCGACGGTTCCGGAACAGCCGGGGCTTCGGGCGCGGGGCTCTCCGCCGCAACGACCGCGGGACTGGCGTCGGCTTCCGGCTCGACAGGCTTCGGCTCGACGGGGACCGGCTCGACGGCGGCCGGTGAGGTCCCAGCCGCCGGCTTGTCGGACAGGGGGGCTCGCGGGATCGGTCGGACCGGTGGCAAGGGCCTGGTCCGGATCGGTGGCGCCAGCGACGCCGGCGGGGCGCTCGGTGCACGAGTCCTTGCCGGGCTGGGCGCCAGCGGCGACGGCGCCCGGGTGGGTAGCGGCGGCACCGACGCCGACGGTGCCGGCTCGACAGAAGGTGCGACAGAAGGTGCAGCAGGAGAAGGCTGCAGCGAGGGGGTCGGCGCCACGGTGGGCACGTTCGACGGGCTGGGTTCGTCGGGCGTGACGATCGGCGACGGGTCGATCGTGGCGGTCGGCGTGTCGGGGGTCGGGCTCGGCGCCGGCACGGGATTCGGGACAGGGCTGGGTTCTTGCGTGGGCGACGGGTCGGGGTCTGGGGCAGGAGGCGCGGAGGGGAACGCGCTCGGCGACGGCGGCTCCGGGGGTGCGACCACCTCGATCTGCGCCGTCGCGTCGGAGGCGAGGTACTGCTCGTCGCCGGCGAACGTGCCGGAGACGGTGCCAGGCCCGGGGCCGGGCGCGGTGACGCTGCAGGCACCGGTGCCGTCCGGCCCGGTGAGCGCCTGGCAGCTCTGCTCGGCCAGGCTCAGCGTGAGCGTGCGCCCGGCGACCGGTCCGTCGGGAGCCGTGAGGCGGAACGCGAGGGAAGCCGGCAGGCCGGGGGCGAACTGCGCAGGCCCCTGATAGGTGAGCTCCGTGGGGGCGCGGCTGACGAGGGTGCCAGCCCCGAGGAAGACGTTGCTGTCCAGGCTGGGGTCGGTGCCGTCGGCGATGGCGAGCTTGAGGTGGTTGACGGCGCCCGGGTTGACCGTCGCGGTGCACGTCAGCACCGTGGTCAGGCCATCGGCCTCGGTGTCGAACGAGCCGTCGGTGTTGGGTCGGAACAGCTCGGGATGGACCGGCCCGGTGCCGTTCGCGGCGTTGCCGCGGTTGATCGTGTTGACGCTGACGGGCTGCGGCGGCGAAGAACCGGGGACGACCGCGCAGTCGTGCTCGAGGTCGCGTCCGTTGACGAAGAAGCCGAACGTGTCGTTGAACTGGGTGTTGGCGTACTCGTCGTACTCCTCGGAGGAGAAGACGTAGGAGAACTGCACCGCCGAGCTGTCCGGAACGAAGTCGATGTCGAGGACCGCTGCGTCGAAGGTGCTGAACCCGGCCAGCACGGTGAGGTCGTCGTCGCCGGCCGTGTCATGCACGGTGGTGTTGTCGCTGACGCTGTTCGGTCCCTCGACGCCCTTCTTCCCGCACAGGTCGTCGGTCTGCACCCGACCCGAGGACAGCACGATGCCCCGATCAAAGCCGATGCTCCGCTCTCCGCCGGAGAAGTTTCCGCCCGCCGGCGACGCGCCCGTGTAGCGCACGTCGGTGATGGCGACCCCGTCACCCACCAGGGCCGCGGCAAGGCCTGCGGGCGATGCCCCGTGCTCGAGATCGGTGACCACCAGGCCGCCCTGGGTGGCGCCCGGACAGGACGTGGCCGGGCTCGGCGAGGGTGACGGGCTGGGTGCTTCGCTCGGGGACGGACTGGGTGAGGGCGAGGGTGAGGGGCTGGGTGCTTCGCTCGGGGACGGACTGGGTGAGGGTGACGGTGAGGGGCTGGGTGCTTCGCTCGGGGACGGACTGGGTGAGGGTGACGGTGACGGGCTGGGTGCTTCGCTCGGCGAGGGGCTCGGTGAGGCTGACGGGCTGAGCGACTCGCTCGGCGACGGCGACGGGCTGGGAGGCAGCTCTTCGGCGGCGGCCACGCTCACCGGGGCGGTCGTCAGGGCCGGCACCACTACGAAGTCTCGCGACACCGCGTCGACGTCGACGGTGAACGTGCCCGGCGACGAGGGCACGGCCGACAGGCTCAGGTCGACAGCACCGTCCGGGGGCACCGTGAGCGGACCCGGGAACACCAGCGCGCCGGTCTCCGGGTCGAGGGTGGGCTCCGGAGCCCCGACAGCGCTGCCCGGCACGTAGGTGAAGCCGGCCGGCAGACGCACGTTGATGCTGCTGAGCGTGGCCGGTACGCGGTTGCTGTTGAGGATCGATGCCCGGTAGCCGACCGCGTCTCCGACGGTCACGGTCGGACTGTCCGCGACGATGGAGGCGGACAGCGGCACCCGGCCCGTCGGCGAGAAGGTGATCAGCGAGTCCCGAGAGGTGGCGCTGCCCCCCGCGACGACGGCGTCCCAGGAGAGACCGGCCCCGTTGTCGACGGCCTCGTCGCACAGGCAGGTGTTGTCGAACGACTCCTGCGCCCCGATCCTGCGCCAGACGTCGTCGTAATCAGACTCCAGCGCCGTGCTACCGCCGGTCAGGGGCAGGAACTGCTCGATGCGATCCCCGCGGGACAGGTTGCCGGTCTGTTCGTCATAGACGGCACTGACGCACGAGATCGCTCCCGTAGCAGGGTCGTAGTCGCCGAAGCCGGCGTCGCTGTCCTGCAGGAAGCAGTCGCCGGCGCGGTACAGCCGCACCCCGACCGTGCCTTCCGTGCGGTTCTGGATCTCGACGGAGGTCCGGTAGGACTCCTGCCCGACCACGTAGCTGTCGGTCTGCACCAGCCGGACGCCGCTCTGTCCGGCCGCCACCGTGGTGACGATCGTGTACGGGGACTCCTCGGTGCCTGCGCCGGTGACGCCGGTGGTATCGATCGGGGTCCACGCGGAGCGGGGGCTCGCGGAGCTCCCGGCCGGGATGTTGGTCGGGCCGTACAGCACCTGGTCGACCACGGCGAGCGTGCCGCAGGCGGTGCCCCCGTAGAAGGAGCCGGTCTCGTCCTGGACGTGCTGGACGGCGCAGTTGAGGTCGGGGCTGATGGTGATCTGGCTCAGCGGCCCGTCGCTCGAGATCACCGACGACTCCTGCCCGACGACCAAGGTGACCTGGGCTTGGGAGCGTCCGCCCGGATCCCCCTCCTGCGAGACCTCGTAGGAGAAGACGTCCCGCCCCGCGAACCCGGACTCAGGCGTGTATCGGTACATCCCGGCGTCGTTGGTACTGAAGCTGGAGAGCTCGCCGTGCGACGGCCCCGACACCACCGCCACCTGGGCGACGAGCGGGTCGACGCCTTCGTCGTTGGTCAGGACGTCGAGGTCGATCGGGCTGTCGAGCGGGACGAGGAACACGTCGTCGACGGCGAGCAGCGTGGCCGAGACCTCGGCGGCGGCGTCACCGCCCAGCGCCACCCCCCACCCGAGCGCGCTGGTGGCGCCTAACGCCACGGCGATCACCGCGTGGCCGACGCGCCGCCGGTGCGACGTGGTCAGCCAGCGGTCCCGCCTCGAGCGTGCGGCCATGCTTCCCCTGACGGTGTCGGCACCCGTCCCCCCGGACGGGCGTTCGTCCAGCGCGACGGGGGTCAGGGCCCGCGATGGAACCTCGTCACTGTCGCCCTCCGTCCGGGCCCCGTCAAGCGTTCCCGAGCCGGCCTCGTCGGCGCCGGGTCAGGCTGCCCGAGCCGACCCGACCGCGCAGGCGGGTGCTGCCTCCGACAACACCGTGTGACAGCAGCGCGCGGACGCTCTACCTTTCGCGGTGGACCTGGGGGGTTCTCATGGGGATGACAATGCGGGCGGCTGCGGCCCTTCTCGTCGGGGCGCTGGCGCTGCCGGTGCTGGCGACCGGCGCCGCCGCGGCAGACGGCGACGTGCAGTTCAGTGCGCAGATCGACGGTCGGTCGGTCGAACGGATCGACCGCAACGAGCCGGCCCGGCTGGTGCCGGCGCAGGCCCTCGACATCGACGTCTCGGTCACCAACACCGGTTCCGAGCCGGTCCAGGTGCGTTCGGTCAGGTTGCAGGCGCGGGTCGTCGGGCTGACCTTCTTGACCTATTCGACGCGGGTCGACCTGGAGCTGGCGCCGGGGGAGACCGGGCGCCGCCATTTCGCGCTGGACATCAGCGACCTCGGTGAGCAGGCGACCGGGCTGCTGCCTGCGCAGCTGCAGCTGCTCGGACCGGACCGGCAGGTGCTGTCGGTGCAGGCTTTCCCGGTCGACGTCCGGGCCGCCTGCGCTCGGTGTACGGCACCTTCGCGCTGATGCTGGCCGTGGTGACCGGGCTGCTGCTCGTCGGGCTGCTGCTCCGGCTGGCCGCGCACCGGCTCCCGGCCTCTCGCTGGTCGCGGGCCTGGCGCTTCGCCGTGCCGGGCGCCGCGCTGGGCCTGACCCTCACCATGACCACGTCGACGCTCCGGCTGCTGGTGCCGTCACCGACCTTGTCCTTCGGCTTCGTGCTGGTGCTGGGCGCCGTCGGGATGGTCTTCGGTTATCTGTCACCGGAGCAGGACGACGGCTCGGGGCGTGACGACCTCGACGAGCGTGACCTGGTGCGGGCCGACGAAGCTGACGAGCACGCGGCCGGGCGCCTGGCCACGGTGGGCGCGGCTCGGCCGAGCAGCCCGGGCCACGCCCAGCCAGCGGGCGCTGCCGCCCCGTCCGAGCCGCTCGTCGCGCCGCCTCGACGCGCCGCGCAGCCCGGAGACCCTGCGCCGCGCGGACGGCGCCGCCGACGGGGTCTCGATCATCGACCTGCTGGGTGAGCCGGATCCTGCGGCCGGGAACGACCGGTCGACCCGTCCCGGCACCGCCCCACCCGGGCACACCAGCAGATGAGCGATGCTGCCGCCCTGGCCCAGGCGCTCCCGCAGTACGAGATCGCTGGTGAGCTCGGCCGCGGAGGGTTCGGCGTCGTGCACGGTGGGCGGCACCGACGGCTGGACCGTGCCGTCGCCATCAAGCAGCTGCCGGCGAACCTTGCTGCCGACCCGACCGTGCGGGCCCGCTTCGTGCGCAGCAATTCTACTGTTCGTGCGGCGTCTACTACC
>CAWASE010000014.1:0-266448 GCA_963784675.1 uncultured Actinomycetes bacterium | reverse complement strand
GCTCTTCTTCCGGCCGTCATAGTCCTGCCACTCGAACCACCCCGTCGCCGGCATCCAGCACGGCTTGGCATCCCGCCAGAATGGGGACTCGGTCAGGCGATCGGCGCGCGCATTGAACACGGTCGTCGCCTTGCCCTGGATGGTGGTCTGGATCCCCCAGACCGCCGGCGCGAGGCGCATGCCTTCGCCGAAATCGGCGACGATCAGTGCCGGGTCGGTGGGCAGCACTTCAGGGGCGGGCGGAACGGCCTCCGCGCCTTCCATCAGCTCGCACTGGATGAGATCGGCGAGGGCACGGGCAGCGAGGGCGCGTTCGTAGCGGGCACACACTCCTGGACCGCGAAGAGGAACGCGAGCAGCAGGATCCAGCCGCCGATCGCGGAGTAGAAGATCGAGCGCCAGATTCCCTTGGCGGCAGCATTGGCAGCCTGGTGCGTCTCCTCGGACAGGTGAGCCGACGCGTCGTAGCCGGTGATCGTGTCCTGGGTCAGGATTACCGACAGCGGGAGCACACCGAACAGGAACGCCCATGCCGGTGGAGTTCCCACCGAAGAAGCCGGTGTTGTTGACCGTGTCGGTGAACACCACGACGACACGCTCGCGTGGTGAGGGAGGGTGCGAACACGAGGATCAGCACGACCACGGCATCGCACCGATAGACGTGCCACCACACTGACACGTTGTTCAGCACCGCGAGCAGCTGGCTACTAGAAGATGTTGACGAAGTGCGGCCAGGAACAGGACGACGAGGAAGATCAGGAACGTACGAGGTCAGGCTGTAGCCCTCGGCCCACGAAGGTAGCTGGTGACGTGTCGAGGGTGGAGATCGAAAAAGGTGGCGCAGCCGTAGGCGACGGACGCCATCGATCGCGAGCAGGCCGATCAGGTTCAGCCAGCCGGTGTAGTACCCGGCCTTGACGCCGCCGAGCTTGGACGCCCACCAGTAGATGCCGCCCGACGTCGGGAATGCCGATACCAGTTCGGACATGCACAGGCCGATGACGGAGAATGAACAGGCCGAGGCAATCGGCCAGCCCCAGGCGATCGCGGCCGGGCCGCCCGTTGTCGTCCAGCCCGCAGCCGGCGAGCAGGTCGAGCGAGGTCGGCGAGCAGGCGCCGCCGTCGACGTAGCGGCGACCGCCGATCGCACCGGCGCGTACCACCCGGGGATCGCGCAGGAGGCCATCACCGCGTCGCGCAGCCGGCCGGCGGCGCGCCGTCGCGGCCGAACACGACGCGGCGGCCGCTGTCGTAGTCCATCGCGACGATCCAGGTCGCCGGGTGCGGCGCCCAGCCCCGTGCGGGCACACCGCGTCGACGAGCTCGCCGATCGGCTCAGCGAGCCGCGGCCCTGCGGCAGCACCGCCGACAGCGCGCCCATCGGCGTGGTCCGCCACGGGTGCAGCGCCGCTGCGCAGCACGCCCGGGGCGAGCCGATGCCCGGTCGCGGCAGCGGCGGCAGCGCGCCGCCGGAGTCGCGTGTCGGGGTCGTAGTCGATCCGCGGGTCCTCGGCGTTGACGATGCCGCGCTGGTGGTCGAGCAGCACGTCGACGCCGATGCCGCAGCCCAGGAAGGCGGCGAGCACCGAGCCGGCCGAGGTGCCGACCAGGACGTCGGCCTCGCGCGGGTCCCAGCCGCAGCTGCTCCTGCAGCGCCGCCGAGCGCGCCGATCGTCCAGGCCGCACCGAGCACGCCACCTGGCGCCGAGCACGAGTCCGCGCCTCCGTGCACGATGGCCGTCAGCCCGGCACGGTGCTCGACCAGCTCGGCCAGGGACTCCTCGATGCAGCGCGGCGAGCACGTCGACGTCGGGCATCGCGTCGCGGTCGGCGTTCAGGCCGTAGTAGACGCCGCCGTTGTAGGAGGTCAGGCCGATCGACACGCCTGGCCCTTGGCGAGCGGCACGACGGGGTACATCGACAGCATCTGCGCGCCGGCCGCGTACAGCGGGAACTGCGGACCGGGCACGTTGGTGACCACGAGGTTGAACAGCCGCCGCGTCATGCCGCTGGCGACCCGGGCGCCGAGCGAGTGGATCGTCGGCGGCGCGAAGCCCGACATCTGCACGAGCGCGTCGGCGCCGACCGACTGCCCCGACTCCTTGTGCGCCGCGCATCGCGAAGCTGACCTGGTGCAGCCGCATGACGGGGTTGCCCTCCCCGACCGGCAGGTCGACGAAGTAGGACGAGACGCGGTTGCCCATGCCTCCTGCGCCCTCGGCGCGCACCGACACCGGCACCATCGCGCGGATCGTCGTGGTCGGCGTGACCGCCTCGCCGCGGGTGAGCAGCCAGGCGCGCAGCGCACCGGCGACGGTGGCCAGCACGACGTCGTTGATCGTGCCGCCGTGCGCCTTGCGGACCCGCTTGTAGTCGTCGAGGTCGGTGGCCGCCATGCCGAAGCGGCGCTGCTCGCCGATCGGACGTTCAGCGGCGAGTCGGGCGCCGGCCGCGCGATCGTCACGACGCTGGCGAGCACCCCGCTCGCCGACCCCGGCCGACCTTGCCGGCGGTCGCGCGCGCGTCGACGACGGCGCGAGCGGGCGGTGTCGACGACCCCGGTCGGCCGCTTGACCAGTCGCCGACCGCGCCGCGCACCAGCGCCGAGCCGCGCCCGGGGCGCGCGCGGCGCGCCAGTCGTCGGCCGGGCACCTCGCGCGGCTCGGGCGTCGACGTCCAGGATGACCGTGCCGATGTCGACCGCCGCGACGCCGTCGACCATGGCGTGGTGGGTCTTGGTGATGATGCCGACGCGGCCGTCGGCGAGCCCCTCGACCAGGTAGATCTCCCACAGCGGCCGGTGCCGGTCGAGCTGCCGGCTCATGCAGCCGGCCGACCAGCTCGCGCAGCTGGTCGTCGCTGCCCGGCTTGGGCAGCGCGCTGCGGCGGACGTGATAGGTGACGTCGAAGTCCTCGTCGTCGACCCAGACCGGGTTGGCCAGGCTGCCGGGGATGACCCTGACCTTCTGCCGGTAGCGCGGCACCAGGGCGATCCGCTGGTGATGAGCTCGACCAGCCGGTCGTAGTCGAACCCGCCCGCAGGAGGCTCGAAGGTGGCGACCCCGCCTACGTGCATCGCGGTCGTCGGCGTCTCCATGTAGAGGAAGGAGACGTCGAGGGAACTGAGCCGGTCGGGCATGCGTACTCCAGTCTGGTGTGCGCTCATCGTCCCACGCGGCAGCGTGGTGCCCCTGGTCTGAGAGCGGTCGGTGACACGCGGCACACTGGGGCCGACCCCGCACCCGGACCGTCATCGTCGATCGGAAGGCACCCCCTCGTGGACTTCGACCACTCCGCCAAGGCCCAGGACCTCATCCATCGGATGCAGGCGTTCATGGACGAGCGGGTCTTTCCGGCCGAGGCCGTGTACGAGGCCTACCGCCGCGAGAAGGGTCCGGAGGACCACACGCTGCCTCCGGTGGTCGAGGAGCTCAAGGCAGCGGCGCGCGACCGCGGGCTGTGGAACCTGTTCCTGCCCGCCGTCTCCGGGCTGACGAACGTCGAGTACGCCGCCGTCGCCGAGATCACCGGCTGGTCCTCGCACATCGCGCCCGAGGCGATCAACTGCGACGCCCCGAACACCGGCAACATGGAGGTGCTGCACATGTTCGGCACCGCCGAGCAGAAGTCAGCAGTGGCTCGAGCCGCTGATGGAGGGCCAGATCCGGTCGGCATTCGGGATGACCGAGCCCGCCGTCGCCTCCTCCGACGCCACGAACATCTCGACCTCGATCGTGCGCGACGGCGACGAGTACGTCATCAACGGACGCAAGTGGTGGACCACCGGCGTGAACGACCCGCGCTGCAAGATCATGATCGTGATGGGCAAGACCGACGTCAACGAGTCGGTGCACCGCCAGCAGTCGATGATCCTCGTACCTGTCGACACCCCCGGGGTCGAGGTCGTGCGCGCGCTGCCGGTCTTCGGCTACCACGACCAGCACGGCCACGGCGAGGTCCAGCTTCACCGACGTGCGGGTGCCCGTCGACAACCTCGTCGCCGGCGAGGGCGACGGGTTCATGATCGCGCAGGCGCGGCTCGGCCCGGGCCGCATCCACCACTGCATGCGCGCGATCGGGGCGGCCGAGCGGGCGCTGAAGCTGATGTGCGAGCGGGCCGTCTCCCGGGTGGCCTTCGGACAGGAGCTCGCCCGACAAGGCGTCGTCCGCGAGCAGATCGCCGAGTCGCGGATGGAGATCGACCAGGCCCGGCTGCTGGTGCTGCGCACCGCCGACCTGATCGACAAGGTCGGGGCCAAGGGGGCCCGGGGCGAGATCGCCGCGATCAAGGTCATCGCCCCCCGGATCGCGCTGCGCGTCATCGACCGGGCCATCCAGGTGCACGGCGGGGCGGGCGTGTCCGACGACTTCCCGCTGGCCCGCATGTACGCCGGCCTGCGCACGCTACGGCTGGCCGACGGTCCGGACGAGGTGCACGTGCGCTCGGTGGCTCGTCAGGAGCTGGGCAAGTACACGCGCTGAGCCGGGACGGCGTCGCTGTGCCGGCGGGTGGCGCTCGGCCGCCGGCTCAGCGTCGACCCAGCCGGCGGCGCCGGGCCGGCGCGGGCAGGGCGACTCCGGCGACCTCGGCCGCGAGAGCCAGCAGCGCCGGTCGCAGGGGTGAGTCGGGTGCCGCCTCGACCAGCGTCCGACCCGCGGCCACGGCGGCGTCGACGCCTGCGGGGTCGGCGGGAAGCACGTGCAGCCGCTCGATGCCGGCGTAGCGGGCCAGCGCCGCGCGCACCTGCTGCTCGGCGTCGCCGGGGACGGCCGAGGCGCGCAGCCGGTTGACCACCACCACCGGCGAGACGCCCGGCACGGCCTCGCGCAGCTCGGCCAGCCCCCGCACCAGCCGCTGCAGGCCCACCGGGTCGGCCGAGCCGACGGCCACGACGGTGTCGGCGGCGGCGAGCACCGCGAGCGTCGCGCCGTTGCGGCGGGGAGCCGCGGTGTCGTAGGCGAGCTCCTCGTCCTGCTCGAGGCAGAATCCGGTGTCGACCACGGTGGTGCCGAGGCCGCGGGCGAGGTCCAGGACCGTCTCGACGGCGGCGGGCCGCAGCTCGGGCCAGCGCTCGGCCCGGGCGACGCCGGTGAGCACCCGCAGGCACGGCCCGAGCGCGCGGGCCAACCCTGCGAGCGCCCCGGTGTCGAGCGTGCCGTTGTTGGCCAGCCGGGCAGCGGCGGCCAGCCCGGGCGACTCGTCGAGCAGCCCGAGGACCTGTGCGAGCACCCCGCCGTAGACGTCCGCGTCGACCAGCAGCACCGGGTGGTCGCGAGCAGCCAGCTCGGCGGCGATGCCGACGGCGACGGTGGTGCGTCCGGGAGCACCGGTGGGTCCCCAGACAGCCACCACCCGGCGGGGGGCGTCGTCCTCGTGCACGTCCAGCGCGGCGACCGGCGGGGGCTCGCCCGGCCCGGGCTCGGCCAGGGCGGCGCGCGGCTCGGCGACGGCGAAGCGGTCGGCGCGCCCGGGGGCCGGCGCGGTGCCGACGGCAGCTACGACGGCGACCGACAGCGCGAGGGGGGTGCTGTCGGCCGGGAGCACGTGCTGCACCCCCAGCTGCCGCAGCCGCCGCTCGGCCGTCTCGTCACCGGGCGGGTAGAGCCCGACGACGGCGACGCCCGCGACCGCGAGCCGACCGAGGGCGTCGCGGTCGAGACGGCGCAGGTCGGCCGAGAGCAGCGCGGCCCGGGCCTGTCCGGTGGCGGCGGTGGCCAGCAGGTCGGCGAGGTCCACGCAGCGCCGCACGACCGACAGCCCCAGGTCGCCGCGGGAGAAGGCGGCGACCAGGTCGGCCTCCCACACCGCGTCGGACACGGCGGTCAGGACCGGTACCGCCATCAGCGCTCGCCGGCGGGGACCAGCGGGCTGCCGGCCTCCACCGCGCGGGGCACCCGCACCAGGTCCAGCGTGCCCAGCGACATGGCCGAGACCAGCGCGACGACGTCGCGCGGACGCACCTGCAGCACGACCGGCTCCGCGGTGCCGCCGCCGAGCCCGGACTCGCGCGGGCCCAGCACGACCGTGAGCTGCTGCAGCACCAGCTGCGCGCCGACCAGCGGCACCCCGGCAGGGGCCGGCGACGGCTCGGCAGCGCCCGCCGCGGGCGCGGTCGCGCCGGCGGCGTCGCGCGCACCCGGGGTGACCCAGACGTCGACCTTCTGGGCGGCAGCCAGGTCGGGCGGGAAGTGGCCCGGCTCGACCGAGACCGTGACCGACCGGAAGTCGACGTCGATCTCGGGGTTGCGCAGGGCCTCGTCCGGCATCAGCTCGCCCGCGCCGACGGCCCGGCCGAGCACGTAGCCGACCGGAGCGGGCCGGGTGGCGTCCAGGTAGCGCGTCCCGACGTCGTAGAGCTGGACGCGCGAGGCGACCAGGTCGCCGTCGGCGAGCTCGCTGCCGATGGCGAGGTCGCGGGTCGCCGCCCAGACCAGCTGGGTGCGGTCGGAGGAGGACAGCAGCCGCGCGCCGACGACGACGCTGACCAGCACGAGCAGCACGCCGAGGACCAGCCGGGTGTCGAGCCAGCGGGGCGTGGCCAGCCGGGCCGCCGAGGGCGACGCAGGTTGGTCCGACAACGGGTTCTCCTCAGGTGCAGTCACGCAGGGTCGCGGGCAGGCAGTCATCCTTGCCCACGGGCGGGTCCCCCGCAGCCGTCGTCCACAGGGCCACCTGCCTGTGGACACGCCGAGCCGGTCGATCACGTCGGGTGCCAGACTGTCGCGAACGCCGCAACGACCGGGAGGAACCCGTGGCTGCCGACCGCTTCCTGCAGCTCAGCGACGTCGCTGAGGTCCTCAACATCTCGTCCTCGCAGACCTATGCGCTGGTGCGCTCGGGCGACCTGCCGGCCATCAAGATCGGCGGTCGCGGCCAGTGGCGGGTCGAGCGCACGGCGCTCGAGGACTACATCGCGCGCTGCTACGCCGACACCCGCGCCTTCGTCGCCGCCCACCCGCAGGAGCGCGAGGACGAGGTGCTGCAGGACTGAGCGTCACCCGCCGCTGAGGACCACGGCCAGGGCGGTCGTGGGCACCGTACGCACCTGACGCACCGCTCCGGCGCGGCGCGGCTCGCCGGGGGCATGCTCGGCCAGGTCGACGTGGTCGGCGCCCACCCGGTCCAGCGTGCCGGTCAGCGTCGAGGCGTCCAGCAGGCGCAACGACACCGCTGCCCGGTCGCGCGCGAGCCCGCGCAGGGCCCAGCGCAGGTCGAGCCGGCGACCGACCTCACCCGCAGCGCCGGGCACCTCGGCCCGCCCGGTCAGACCCGCCAGGCCGAGCACCGCAGCGTGGGCGACGAGCGCCTCGCGCGCGCCGTCCTGGGCGAGCAGGGACCAGTCAGGTCCGGACGCCAGCAGCCGGCCCCGCACCTGCCCGCCGGGGACCCACACCGTGAGCTCGGTCCCCACCGACGGCGGGAGCCGGTCGGCCAGCGCGAGCAGACCTGACTCGCGCCGGGTCCGGTCGGCGACCTCGCTCGCCAGCTCCGCGGCGTCCGCGGCTGCCAGCTGCGCCTCCAGGTCGTCGAACAGGTCGTGCCAGCGGCTCATGGCCCCACTGTGCCGCTGTCCACCGCAACCCACAAGCAGCCTTGACCAGATGTTGTTGAGCGTCTACAAACGCAAACACACGCAAACGGAGGTCATTGGATGAGAACAGCGCGCAACCTCACCGTCGTCCTGGTTGCCGCCGCACTGCTGGCGTCGGCCCCCGGCCCGCTGACGGCGCTCGCCACGCTCACCGCGGCCGCCGACCCTGGCGATCCCTTCGCGCCCGTGGTCGCGGCTCTGAGCCTGCTCGCATGGGTGCTCACCTGCTGGTTGCTGCTGGTGACGCTCCTGCTGCTCGGGAGCAGGCTCCCCGGGTTGATGGGCCGCACCGCCTCGACCCTGGCGCGCGGCGTCGCTCCGCTCGCGGTGCGGCGCGGCGTCGCCGCCACGCTCGGGCTCGGCCTGCTGCTCGCGGGGGGCACCCCGGCGCTGGCGAGCGGGACGGCAGACGCAGGTGGAGCCGGAGCCGGAGCCGTGCGGTCGACCTCGCCGGCCTCGAGCCGCGCCGCCTGGCGGGACCTGGACTGGCCGACCCCGGAGCCGTCCGAGGATGCGCCCGCCGCCGCTCCGACCACCGCACCTCCGGCTCCCGGCAGCGCTCCCGGCAGCGCTCCCGGCACGGCTCCCGTGACCGCGCCCGCTACCTCACCCGCGACCGCTCCTTCGACCACGGTCGGCACGATCGAGACGACATACCCAGCCGACGTCGTCGGGCGGGGGGACGACGACCGGCCGCTCCACACGGTTCCCGGCACCGTCCCGCTCCCGACGGCGCTCATCGCCCCGCCGCGGGTCAGCGCCGCCGCCTCCCCGTCGGTCGACCCAGCCCGCAGCGTGGTCGTCCGTCCGGGGGACTCGCTGTGGGCGCTGGCCGAGCGGGCCGTGTCCGCGACCGGCCAGCCGGCGACCGCCGCAGCCGTCGCCGTCGCCTGGCCGCACTGGTGGAGCGCCAACCGGGAGGTCATCGGCGCCGACCCGGACCTGCTGCTGCCAGGAACCGTCCTGCGAGCGCCCGAGCCCTGATCGTCCGGCCCTTCACCGCCCGCCCGCACGCCGTCCGTCCGTCCCCTCTCCCCCGGAGCCCCCGATGACCATGCTGCTGATCGCGCCCGAGCTCGACCCGGCCGGGCACGACCTCGACCCCCGCGACGGCCTGCCGGTGCTGCGCCTGCTGCCGCCACCGCCGAGCGCGCCGCCCTACGACGACGAGCTCGCCGTCCCGCCGTCCGCGCCCGGCCCGCTGCCGCCGCTGCGCGAGCTCACGCGAGCCCGCCTCCAGGTGGTCCAGGACGTCGAGGCGCAGCAGCCGCGCCGCACGACGCCGAGCAGCGCGCTGCCCCCGGTCCGGACCGCCGCCCGTGTGCTCGTGCAGGGACTGCTGGAGGTGATGGCCGGCGTGCGCCCGGTGCGCCAGCTGGAGACCCGCACCAGTCCCGAGCTCTACCTGCGGCTGGAGGCGCTGGCCCCGACCGGTCCGACCGGCCAGCGCGGGCCGACCGGGCTCCGCAGCCTGCACGTGCAGGAGCACCAGGACGGCGTCGCCGAGGTGTGCGCCACGGTCCACCGCAACGGCCGCGCCGCTGCCCTCGCGCTACGCCTGGAGGGCGACCGCGACCGCTGGTGCCTCACCGACGTCGCCGGGCTCTGAGCCGCTCGTGCCGGTCAGCAGCAGCGAGCGACCGGGTCAGGAGTGCCGTGGGTCGCCGTGGCAGCGCTTGTACTTGCGGCCGGACCCGCACGCGCACAGCTCGTTGCGGTTCTGCGCCCCGCCGGCGGTACCGGACGCAGCACCCTGCCCGCCGGCGGCAGCACCCGGCCCGTTCGAGGTCGTGACGCCGGTGGACCCGGGGGCCGCGTCGAACGCCGGTCCGCTGTACTGGAGCTGTTGCGGACGGTCCGGCCGACCGAAGTCGGCGGGCAGTCCCCCGCTGACCGTCGGCGTGGCGGCCCCCGCCGCCGGGGCGTCGCTGGGCGTTGGCGCGCCGGCGGCAGCCGGTCCGTCCCCCACGGACGGGCCCGCGACCGGGGTCGGCAGCGCTGGGTGCTCGACGTCGAGCGACGCCTCCTCGACGTGCGAGACCGGAGCCTCCGACGCCACGGGCGACCCCGCGACGCCGACCGGCGCGGTCGCCGGCGCGGCGGCGGGTGTGTCGGGGGTGGCCGCGAAGGCCTGCATGGCTGACCCTGACCCTGACCCTGACCCTGAACCTGATCCCGAACCGTCGGCCGGCGCGCCTCCCGACGCCGCTGCAGGCGCCGGCGCCGGCCCGGTCGGCAGCTGCTCGACCATGACCTCCCCGGCGGACTCGCCGGGCCCGGTGGCGATCAGCTCTGCCGGCGCGTCCGGGGTCGGCACCGCCTCTGCGGCGCCCTGCACCTCGACGTGGAACAGGAAGCCGACGGCCTCCTCCTTGATGGCTTCCATCATGTTGTTGAACATGTCGAAGCCCTCGCGCTGGTACTCGACCAGCGGGTCGCGCTGGCCCATGGCGCGCAGGCCGATGCCCTCCTGCAGGTAGTCCATCTCGTAGAGGTGCTCGCGCCAGTGCCGGTCCACCACCGAGAGCAGCACCCGCCGCTCGAGGTCGCGCATGACGGGCTCGCCCGACGGGGCCACCCCGAGCGAGCTCTCGCGCACCGTGTACTGCTCGCGGGCGTCCTCCTGGATGTCTTCGATGAGCTGCTCGGCCGACAGCCCCGAGCGGTCCTCGTCGTAGGTCGTCAGCGGGATGGAGATCGGGTAGAGGGTCCTCAGCGCGGTCCACAGCTGCTCGAGGTCCCAGTCGTCCGGATAGCCCTCGGCGGTGGCGGCGTGCACGTAGCCCTCGACGACGTCGTCGACCATGTTCGCCAGCTGCTCGTGCAGGTCGGCGCCACCGAGCACCTTGCGCCGCTCGTCGTAGATGACGGTGCGCTGGCGGTTGAGCACCTCGTCGTACTTCAGGACGTTCTTGCGGATCTCGAAGTTCTGCGCCTCGACCTGGGTCTGCGCGGACCGGATCGCCCGGGAGACCATCTTGGACTCGATCGGGACGTCGTCCGGGATGTTCAGCCGGTCCATGATCATCTCGACGGCGCTGGCGTTGAACAGCCGCATCAGGTCGTCGCCCAGCGAGAGGTAGAAGCGCGACAGCCCCGGGTCGCCCTGGCGGCCCGAGCGTCCGCGCAGCTGGTTGTCGATGCGGCGCGACTCGTGCCGTTCGGTGCCGAGGACGTACAGGCCCCCGGCGTCGACGACCTCCTCGTGCTCGCTCTTGACCGACAGGGCCGCCCGCTCGAGCGCGTCGGGCCAGGCCTTCTCGTAGTCCTCGGGCGTCTCGACCGGCGAGAGACCGCGGCTGCGCAGCTCGTCGGCGGCGATGTGCTCGGGGTTGCCGCCGAGCATGATGTCGGTGCCGCGGCCGGCCATGTTCGTGGCGACCGTGACGGCCCCCTTGCGGCCGGCCTGCGCGACGATGGTGGCCTCGCGGTCGTGCTGCTTGGCGTTCAGGACCTCGTGCGGGACGCCTCGCTTGCGCAGCAGCTGGGACAGGTACTCGCTCTTCTCGACCGAGATGGTGCCGACCAGCACCGGCTGGCCGGCCTCGTGCTTGTCCGCGATGTCCTCGACGACGGCGTCGTACTTCGCCTGCTCGCTCTTGTAGACGACGTCGGCCTCGTCGATGCGCCGCGGATCGCGGTTGGTGGGGATCTCGACGACGCCCAGGTTGTAGGTCTGGCTGAACTCGGCGGCCTCGGTCGAGGCCGTACCGGTCATGCCGCCGAGCTTGTCGTAGAGCCGGAAGTAGTTCTGCAGGGTGATGGTGGCCAAGGTCTGGTTCTCGTCCTTGATGACCACCCCCTCCTTGGCCTCGATGGCCTGGTGCATGCCTTCGTTGTAGCGCCGGCCGGCGAGCACCCGGCCGGTGTGCTCGTCGACGATGAGCACCTCGCCGTCCATGACGACGTACTCCTTGTCCTTGCGGTACAGCTCGCGGGCCTTCATCGCGTTGTTCAGGTAGCCGACGAGCGGGGTGTTGACGGCCTCGTAGAGGTTGTCGATCCCGAGCTGGTCCTCGACCTTCTCCACGCCCGACTCGGTGATCGCGACGGTGCGCTTCTTCTCGTCGACCTCGTAGTCGACGTCCTTCACCAGGCGCGGGATGATGCGCGCGAACTCCTGGTACCACTTGGTCGCCTGGTCGGCCGGACCGCTGATGATCAGCGGCGTGCGGGCCTCGTCGATGAGGATCGAGTCGACCTCGTCGACGACCGCGAAGTGGTGGCCGCGCTGGACGAGCTCGCCGGCGCTCCAGGCCATGTTGTCGCGCAGGTAGTCGAAGCCGAACTCGTTGTTGGTGCCGTAGGTGATGTCGCACGCGTAGGACGGGCGCCGCACCTCGGGCCGCTCGTTGGCCAGGATGACGCCGACCGTGAGCCCCAGGAAGCGGTGGACGCGGCCCATCCACTCCGAGTCGCGCCGCGCCAGGTAGTCGTTGACGGTGACCACGTGGACGCCGTTGCCGGCGAGGCCGTTGAGATAGGCAGGCAGGGTGCAGGTGAGCGTCTTGCCCTCGCCGGTGCGCATCTCGGCGATGTTGCCCATGTGCAGCGCGGCCCCGCCCATGACCTGGACGTCGAAGTGACGCTGGCCCAGCGTGCGACGGGCGGCCTCGCGCGCCACCCCGAACGCCTCGACGAGGATGTCGTCGACGGTCTCGCCGTCGGCCAGCCGCTCGCGGAAGACGTCGGTCTCGGCCCGCAGCTCGGCATCGGTCATCGCGAGGAAGTCCTCCTCGACCGCGTTCACCGCGTCCGCGATGGACTTCAGCCGGCGCAGGGTCTTGCCCTCGCCGACGCGGAGCAGCTTCTGCAGGACCACGGTGGTGCATCTCCCTCGGACGGCTGGGGTGGGACGAGGCGCGCGAGCGACGGTGCAGGCGCGGTCGGAGCGACCCGCTCCGCATCGTAGGCGCGACGACCCTCGAACGGCTGGCGCCGGCAGGTGGTGCCCCGGCACAGTGGTCACCATGGACCCCGTCGAGATCACTGCCGGCCGCCTGCACCTGCGCCCGTGGCGTCCCGGTGACGAGCCGGTCTGCCTGCTCCTGGGTGCCGACCCCGTCGCGCAGCGCTGGACGTCGATCCCGGTCCCCTACACCGCCGACGACGCGCACGCCTACGTCTCGACGGTCACCGACCACGGCTGGGCGAGCGGCGAGGACCTGACCTGGGCGGTCTGCGACAGCAGCACCGGCGAGGTGCTCGCCGACGTCGCCCTGCGCCCGACCGGCCGCACCGACGTTTGGGAGCTCGGCTGCTGGTGCCTGCCGGCGGCCCGCGGCGGCGGCGTGGTGCCGGAGGCCGTGGCCACCGCCTGCCGCTGGGCGTTCGCCGAGCTGGACGCACGACGCGTCGAGTGGCACACGCACGCCGGCAACTGGGCCTCGCGTCGGGCCGCCGAGAAGGCCGGCTTCCGCAGCGAGGGGACCGCGCGCGCAGGGTTGCTGCACCGCGGCGAGCCGCGCGACGGCTGGGTCGGCGCGCTGCTGGCCGGGGACGAGCCCAAGGACACCGCTCGCTTCCCGTCCTATCCCGAGCGGACCGACGGCGTGGTGACGCTGCGCCGTTGGCGGGTGGCCGACGCGGCCGACGTCGCCCGGGCCTGCGCCGACCCGGAGATCAGCCGCTGGCTGCCTGTGCCGGTGCCGTATACCGACGAGGTCGCGCTGGCCTACGTCGACGGCATCGTGCCGACGGAGTGGTTCGACGGGACGGTGGCCAACGTGGCGGTCACTGCCGCCGACGACGGGTCGCTGCTCGGAGCCATCGGGCTGACCCGGCGCGAAGGGATCGGCGAGGTCGGCTACTGGACGGCGCCCTGGGCCCGCGGGCATGGCGTGGCGGGGCGCGCGGTGCAGCTGCACACCGGCTGGGGCTTCGAACAGCTCGGGCTGCCGCGGATCGAGCTGCTCACCGACGTCGCGAACACCGCCTCGCAGCGCGTGGCGACGAAGGCCGGCTTCGTGCGCGAGGGCGTCGCGCGGGCGGCGCGGACGGTCCCGCGCGGCACGGACCGCGTCGACATGGTCGTCTGGTCCCGGCTGCCGTCAGACGCCGTGCCGCTGCTGGTGCGTCCATGACCCCGGTCGAACTGACGGCCGGGCCCTACCGGCTGCGACCGTGGGGCCCGGGCGACCTTGCGGTGCGGCTGCGGGCCGGCAACGACCCGACGATCTCGCAGTACGTGAACGTCGCCGCTCCCTACGGACCAGCCGAGGCCGACGCAGACCTGGACCGCGACGCCGACGGCTGGCGCGACGGCGGCCGGCTCAGCTGGGCGGTCTGCGCGGACGGCGTGCCGGTGGCGGGTGTGCACCTGCACCCGGCCCACCCGGTGGGCGTGCGCGAGATCGGCTACTGGTGCCTGCCGGAGGCCCGCGGCCGGGGCGTCGTGCCTGCAGCGGTGCACGCGGTCTGCCGCTGGGCCTTCGACGAGCTGGGGCTGGCCCGGCTGGAGTGGGCCACCCAGGTCGGCAACGCCGCCTCGCTGCGGGTGGCGGAGAAGACCGGTTTCGCGTTCGAAGGGGTGATCCGGTCCAGCATCGCGCCGCGGGAGGGGCGCTTCGCCGACGGCTGGTGGGCCGGCCGGCTCGCCACCGACGGTCCCGACGGCTGTGTACCGGCGCTGCCCGACCCGGGTGTGCTGCCCGTGCGCGACGCGCTGGTGCTGCGCCGCTGGCGTCCGTCCGACGCCCCCGCGCTGCAGCAGGCCCTGGCCGGCGCCGACGACGCGCTGCCGCCGCGTCCGCCGGACGTCGCCGCGGCCGACCACGCCACCTGGTTCACCACCGTCCGGGCGGCACAGGACTGGGCCGCCGGCCACCGCGCCTGGCTCGGGCTGTTCGACGGCGAGGCGGTGGTCGGCTCCCTGCAGCTCGTGCGCGCCGGCCGACGCGACGGCATCGCCGAGTGCGGTGTGTGGGTGGCAGCGTCCGCCCGTCGGCAGGGGGTGGCCGCCGCGGCGTGGGAGTCGCTGCTGGCCTGGGCCGTCCCCGCGCTGGGGCTGGCCCGGTTGGAGTGGCACGCCGCCCCCCACAACGCGGCGTCGCTGGCGCTGGCGGCCCGGCTCGGCTTCGTCCGCGAGGGGGTGGCGGCGGGAGCGTTCCCCCACGGCCCCGGCGGCGGACGCGGCGACGCCGTCATCCTGGCCCGCACAGTGTCGTGAGGCCACCATCCCTGACCGTGCGGGCGGACGCGAGGCTCAGGTGATCTCGAGGAGCTTCTCGCGCACGGCGTAGACGACCGCCTCCATGCGCGAGTGCAGCTGCAGCTTCTCCAGGATGTTGCGGATGTGGTTCTTGACGGTGTTCTCGCTGATGAACAGCTGCTTGGCGATGTCGCGGTTGTTCATGCCCTTGGCGACGAGCTTGAGCACGTCCATCTCGCGCTCGGTGAGCCGCGGGGTGGGCACCTGCTGCCGATCGTCGGACTTCTTGATCATCGACGCGAACTCGGTGAGCAGCTTGGAGGCCATCGACGGGCTGATCAGCGACTGTCCGCCGTGCACCGCCCGGATCGCCGACGCGACCTCCTCGATGCTGATCTCCTTGAGCAGGTAGCCCATGGCGCCCGCCTTGATGGCCTCGTAGAGGTCAGCCTCCTCGTCCGAGATCGTCAGCATGATGATCTTGGCGGACGGGACCGTCTCGTGGATCGCGGTGCAGGCGTCGATCCCGCCGCGCTTGGGCATCCGGACGTCCATGAGCACGATGTCGGGCAGCATCTCGGCGGCCAGCAGGACCGCCTCGGCACCGTCACCCGCCTCGCCGACGACCTCGATGTCCGGTTCCTGCTCCAGGACCATCTGCAGCCCCCGGCGGAACAGTGCATGGTCGTCGACGACCAGCACACGGATCGGGTCGCCGGGCGCAGGCCCCGCGGCCTGGGTCGGGTTCTCGCTCAAGAACACCCCTCCTGGGCTCGGCAGCCGCCCGCGGGCAGACGGGTTCGGCGCCCGGTCATCGTGCCACGGTGGGTTGACGGCGCCGCGGCGACGAGCTTCCGGGCGCGCCGCGTGCCTGCGGCGCGCCCGGACGCGGTCAGCTGGCGGACAGCCGGAGCACGCCGTAGTCGTAGCCGTGCCGGCGGTACACGACGCTCGGCAGGCCGGTGTCGTCGTCGCAGAACAGGAAGAAGTCGTGCCCGACGAGCTCCATCTCGTGCAGCGCGTCGGAGGTCGACATCGGCGCCGCCGCGTGGGTCTTGTCCCGGACGATCAGCAGGTCGGTGTCGTCGTCCGGCAGGCTCGGCGACGGCTGCTCCGCGCCGGCGACCGGCGCGGCGGCGTCGCCGGGCAGGGCGCCGGGCAGGTCGGCGGGCAGCCCGGCGGTGGCTTCGGCGACCGAGGCCGGGGTGTGCCGGCCGTGGTGCACCCGACGCCGGTCGTGCGCCTTGCGCAGGCGCGCCTCGAGCTTGGTGGTGGCAGCGTCCAGGGCGGCGTAGAAGTCGGCCGAGCAGGCCTCGGCGCGGATGACGGGACCCTTGCTGTAGCAGGTGATCTCGACGCGCTGGCACCGGTCGGACTGGCGTGGGTTCTTCTCGTGCGCGAGCTCGACGTCCAGGCGCATCACGCGTGAGTCCAGTCGTTCGGAAGGAGCCAGCTTCTCCGCCACGTGTTCGCGGAAGTGGTCCGGTACCTCGACGTTGCGGCCTTTGACGACGATGTCCACGCAGTTCCTCCTGGATGAGGGGATGGGGCATGCGGACGGGGTCTGCAACGGCCCAGCGGCGGCTGCCGCGGAGTCCGTCGCGCGAGCTCCGGCACGGTCTCAGCTGTCGGTGCGCGCCTCCGTCCGGTCACTGCCGGTGCCTGACCGGCACCGGTCCTGTGACGCTAGACCTCCCCACCCCGGATGCCCAGCACCACCCCCGTCCGGGTGACCTGGGGGGGCCGACGCGGTCCGGTCGCGGCCCCGCGCCCGGGTCGAGGTCAGCCGCCCGCGTGCAGCGGGGTGGCCGCGACCACCGCCGCGCCGAGCACGTCCGCACCCGCCTCGGTGAGCACCCGCGCCGCCTCCGCCAGGGTCGAGCCGGTCGTCACGATGTCGTCCAGCACGACGACGGCCACCCCGGTCAGGTCGGCCCGGCACTCCAGCGCACCGGCCAGGTTGGCGCCGCGGGCGGCAGCGGACAGTCCCGCCTGGTCGGCGACCACCCGCGCCTGCCGCAGCACCGGCGCCCAGCCGACGCCAGAGCGCCGCGCGGTCGCCCGGGCCAGCCGACGGGCGTGGTCGTGCCCTCGCGCGCGCACCGCGGCCCGGGCGGACGGGACGGGCACGAGCAGCACGTCGCGGCCGAAGTCGGCGACCGCCACCGCCAGCGCCTCCGAGAGCGGCCGCACCAGCGGGGTCCGGCCGCGCTCCTTGTGCGCCAGCAGCACCTGGCGGACCGGACCGGCATACACCGCCGCAGCGACGACGGCGGGCAGGCCGTCCGGGGCAGCACCCGGCACGTGCAGGAACGGCTCGCCGCCGAGCAGGGCCCGGCATCCCTGGCAGAGCGTGCGCCCGGCCGCACCGCACCCGGCGCACGACCGCGGCAGCACCAGGTCGAGCAGGTCGGCGGCGAGGCGCTGCGGGAGGGACACGCCAGGAGCCTGCGCACGGCGTCGACGACGCGCCAGAGCCCACGCTGCTCCCGTGGACGAGGCCGTCTGCTGGACGGCCGCCGCTACCCCGGGTAGGCCGGCGCGCCTACCTGCGCGGCGCGCTTGACGAAGGTCGTGCCGCTGTCGCGGAACAGGTCCCCGCTGCGCGTGACGACCCACAGCGGGCGGCCCGGCGCCGAGGCGACAGAGCTCAGCGGTCCCTCGACGCCCGGCCGCTGCAGGACAGCCGTGGACGAGCCGTCCACCGCCACCAGGTACGGCAGCACCGTCTCCACCGACGTCGACGCGGCCAGCACCGCCAGCGAGGTCCCCGACCGCCAGCTGACGTCGGCGACGTCGGACAGGTCGCGCGCGACCGGGCTGACGTCGCGGATCTCCGGCCCGCGCGGCCCCGGCTGCACGGTGCCGACGTAGAGCGCGCGGTCGGCGCCGGCGCCGAAGACGAGCGCGACCCGGGCGCCGTCGCGCGACACGCGGATCTGGCTGAGCAGGCCGGCTCCCGGCGGCGTCGGGTAGGGCACGGCCTGCTCGACGGCCTCGGCGTCGGCGTCCGGACCGGGCAGCAACCAGACGATGGGCGCCCGTCCCTGCTGCAGGACCCACAGGCCGCGGGTGCCCGAGCCCCACGACAGCGAGCTCAGCCTCGGCCGGCTGAAGACCTGGTCGAAGGGGCCGGCCAGCGGTCCGCGGTGCACGACGTCGGTGCCGTCGTCGACGGCGTCGGCGAGCACGGCGACCTGGTCGCCGACCGGGCTGGCGACGACGGTGTCCACGGGCAGCGTGCCGTCGGTCAGCCGGCTGGCCGGCAGCAGGGCGTCCGGGCTCCGGACGCGGTGGTCCTGGACGTAGAGCAGCGAGGCACCGGTCGCCACGGCGTCCGGCGCGAAGGTCTCCCAGTCGTCGACGGTCTGCACCTCGCCGGCGCCGGCCACGGTCAACGGGGTGCCGTCGACGAGCAGCCGGACGCCGTTGGGGGCGAACGGCGCCAGCGTCCACACCAGCTGGGCGGACAGCCGTTGCAGGCTGCGCGTGTCCAGCGAGCGGACACCGGTCGACAGGTCGACCGTCACCACGCCGTCCTGCACCCGGACCGGGCGGCTCGTGGTCTGCGACGGGACGGCGGTCGCCACCGCCCCCTCCAGCGCGTCCGAGGCTCCGGACTCCAGCAGGTGCGCGACGGCGGCCTGCGCCGGCGGCACCGTCACCGGGACGAAGACGCGGTCGGGCACGAGCCGGCCGGTGGCCGAGCCGTCGTCTGCGCGGCCGAGGAAGTACACGTCCAGCGGCGTGAACGAGCGGTCCAGGTCGACGTCGCTGAGCCGTACCCCCGGCGGTACCCGGGTCAGCCGCAGCTCCCCCGACGTCGGCTCCCGGGCCACGACGTAACCCTGCTCGCGCAGCGTCGGGGAGTCGTCCGGATCGAGGCGGTACGCCCCGCGGGGAGTGATCTGGGCGACCGTGTCCAACGTGACGACGTAGCCGTTCTGGAGCGTCGGGTCGCGCTCGACCCGCTGCGACCCCGGGTCGTACAGGCGGGCAGAGACGGCGTCGTCCCACTCGGTGCCGGCGGCCAGGAACTGGCGGGCGGCGAAGTGGCGGTCGTCGGGGCTGAGCTGAGCCTCCAGGAACCCGTAGACGATCTCCTCCGCGGTGGCGCCCGGGCGCGGTCCGGGCAGCAGCACCCGGATCCGCTCCGGCTCGAGCCCGGCGGCCTGGACGTCGCCGGTGGACCGCACCCCCTGCGGGACGGGCAGCCCGCAGCCGGCGAGCGTCAGCGCCAGGCCGATCGACGCCGTCGCTGCGCGCCAGGCCCGGGTCACGGCAGCACCAGCGGGGTGTCCGGCAGCTGGCGACCGGCAGCGCGCGGCACGGTCATCCGGAAGATCGAGCCGCGTCCGGGGGCGCCGGCGGCCTGCAACCAGCCGCCGTGCAGCCGCACGTCCTCCAGCGCGATGGCCAGCCCCAGCCCGGTGCCGCCCGTCGTCCGGGCCCGCGAGGGGTCGGCGCGCCAGAACCGGGTGAAGACCATGCCGGCCTGGCCGGGCTCCAGCCCCACGCCGTGGTCGCGCACCGTCACGACGACAGCGGTCTCCGACGCCGTCAGCGTCACCGCGACCGGCCGTCCCTCGCCGTGCTCGACCGCGTTGACGACCAGGTTGCGCAGCACCCGCTCGATCCGCACCTGCTCGACGTCGGCGACGGTGGGACGGCTGGGCAACGACACGTCCAGGCGCACCCCCTTGCGGTCGGCCAGCGGCTGGGCCGCGGCCACCACCCGCCGCACCAGCGGGCCGAGATCGGCCGGGGTCGGGTCGAAGTCGGTGGCGCCGGCGTCGTGGCGGCTGATCTCCAGCAGGTCGGCCAGCAGGGTCTCGAAGCGGTCCAGCTCGGCCTGCAGCAGCTCGGCCGAGCGACGGGCGCCGGCCGGGTAGTCCTCGCGCCCGTCGTAGAGCACGTCGGCCGCCATCCGGACGGTGGTCAGCGGGGTGCGCAGCTCGTGCGAGACGTCGGAGACGAAGCGGCGCTGCACCCGGGACAGGTCTTCCAGCTGCCCGATCTGGGTCTGCAAGGAGCCGGCCATGGAGTTGAAGGTCGTCCCCAGCAGGGCGATCTCGTCCTCGCCGCGCACCCGCAGGCGCTCGTCGAGGTTTCCGGCCGCCAGCCGCTCGGCGGTGCGCGCAGCGCTGCGCACCGGGACGACGACCTGCCGCACGACGACCCGGGTCAGCGCAGCCAGCAGCAGGACGAGCAGCACCCCGGCGAACAGGGCGGTCCGTCGGACCAGCGACAGCGTGTTCTGCTCGGCCGTGAGCGGAAAGACGTGGAAGAGCCGGTAGCCGCCGACCTGCCGGACCTCGACCCAGTTGCCGACGACCAGGGACGGGACGGGACGTCCGTCCAGCCGGACGTCGGCGAAGGCGTACCGCGTGCCGCTGACGTTGCTGACCTGACCCATCAGCGGCGCGGGGATGTCGCCCTCGGCCAGGCCGGTCGTGCTGAAGCTGCGGACGTTGCGCCCCAGCAGGGCCACGGCGTATCCGCCGCCGCTGGCCCCGCGAGCGTCGATCCGGCCGACCAGCTGGCTCAGCACGGCGAGCTGGCGGGCCTGCGTCACGTCCTCGCCGCGGGTCAGCAGACCGGACTCGATCGCCACGACGCCTGCCCGGGACTCCGTGAGGGAGGCGCGGGTCTTGGCGTCGACCAGCCCGCGCCCGACCGAGTTCAGCAGCAGCGACGTGAACAGCACCACGACGACGCTGGACAGCAGCAGCGTCGTCCCGACGACGCGCACGGTGATCGAGCGCCGCCACCAGGTACCGACGGCGTGCCACCGCGTCCGTGCGGTCGTCCCCAGCGACGAGCCCGCCCGTCGCCACGGCGGGTCGAGCGAGACGGGCGCCGGACGGACGGCGGCCCCGCCGGGCGGGGCGGTGCTCAGCCCGGGCCCGCCTTGTAGCCGACCCCCCGCACCGTGACGACGACCTGCGGCCGCTCCGGGTCGCGCTCGATCTTGGCGCGCAGCCGCTGCACGTGCACGTTCACCAGCCGGGTGTCTGCAGCGTGCCGGTAGTTCCAGACCTGCTCCAGCAGCACCTCGCGGGTGAAGACGGTGTGCGGCTTGCGGGCGAGCGCGACCAGCAGGTCGAACTCCAGCGGGGTGAGCTGCACCTGCTCGGCGCCGCGCAGGACCCGGTGGCCCGGTACGTCGATGCTGATGAGGTCCTCGGGCGGTCCGACCGTGAGCGACTCGGGCGTCTCGTCGTCGCGCGAGCGCAGGCGGGCCCGCAGCCGGGCGACGAGCTCCTTGGGCTTGAAGGGCTTCAGGACGTAGTCGTCGGCCCCGCTCTCCAGGCCCAGCACGACGTCGAGGGTGTCGCTGCGCGCGGTGAGCATGACGATGGGCACGCCGCTCTCGGCGCGGATCTGCCGGCAGACCTCGATCCCGTCGGTGCCGGGCAGCATGAGGTCCAGCAGCACCAGGTCCGGGCGCTCGCGCCGGAACGCGCCCAGCGCGGCGTCGCCGTCGGCCACGAACGCCGCGTCCAGGCCCTCACCGCGCAGGACGATGCCCAGCATCTCCGCCAGGGCCGGGTCGTCGTCGACCACGAGCACCTTGCCGTCCACGTGTGCCGCCTCTCAGTCCTGATCCGGTGGCGCGCTCCCGACCGCCGTGCGGTCTGCGCGTCATCGTCGCACCGTCCGGCCGTCCGGTCGGGCACCGCCGCACGGTTGGCCCCGCCGGCTGTCCCGTGCAGCAGCGCCGCAGCGGCGGTCCCGTGGAACCATGAGGGCACAGCGACGCGGCGGGGCGCCCGACGCAGCGACGAGAAATCGGTGGAGCGGATGAGCGACACGGGCGGATGGACGACGCCGCAGGGCTGGGGCGGTCCGTCCGTCCCCGAGCCTGCCGGGCCGCCCGCGCAGAGCAGCCCGGGCGGCGAGCCCGGCCCGCTGCCCGGCAGCCTCCCGCCGGGCCAGCAGGGGTACGGCCAGCAGCAGTGGGGCCAGCAGCAGTGGGGCCAGCGGCCGCCGGAGATCAAGCCCGGCATCGTGCCGCTGCGTCCGCTGGGGCTCGGCGAGGTCCTCGACGGCGCCGTCGGGATCCTGCGCCGCTATCCGCGCCCGGCGCTGGGGCTGGCGGCGATCGTGGCGGTGGCCTCGGCGTTGCTCAACGCCGCCCTGCTCACCACGGTGTTCCGGCCGGTGCTCGAGTTCGACGCGACGACGTCGTTCGACAGCGCCGACACCGCCGCCGTCGAGCAGGCCCTCGGCGGCGCGGCGGCGGGAGGGCTGCTGGCCGGTCTGCTCGCCCTGGTGTCCGGCGCCGTCATGGCGGGCGCGATCACGGCGGTGGTCGGCAAGGCGGTCCTGGGCGCGCCCTTCACCTTCGCCCAGGCGTGGCGCCTGCTCCGCCCGCGGATCCTGCCGCTGGTCGGGCTGTCGCTGCTGGTGCTGCTGGCCAGCTACGCCCCGCTGCTGGTGGGGGTCGTGCTCGGCGTGGTCGTCATCGCGCTGGCCGGTCCGCTGGGCGCGGTCGTCGGGGTGCCGCTGATCCTCGCCGGCGCCGCCGCCTCGGTCTACCTCTACGGGCGCCTGTCCCTGGCTCCGTGCGCGCTCGTGCTGGAGCGGATCGGCATCCGCGCGGCGATGCGCCGCTCCGGCGTGCTGGTGCGGGGCGACTGGTGGCGCGTGTTCGGCATCCTGCTGCTGACGCTGGTGATCGGCAGCTTCGTGTCCGGCATCCTCGGGCTGCCGTTCTCGGTGTTCGGCGCGGAGTCGCTGGGCAACCTGTTCTCCACCGACGCCAGCAACGTGCTGTCCACCCGGGCGCTGATCGCCGGCGGCATCGGCGGGGCGGTCACGGCGACCCTCGTCGCACCGTTCACGGCCGGCGTGCGCGCACTGCTCTACGTCGACCGGCGCATGCGGGCCGAGGGCCTGGACGTCGCCCTGGCCGCGGCCGCGGCGACGCCCACCGCGTGAGCCTGCCGGCACTGGTCGCCGCCCTCGACCTCGGTCGGGAGGCGGCCCGCGAGCTGGCGCGCCAGGAGCTCCGGCGCGCGGAGTACCGGGCGGCGCAGCCCTCGCTGCTGCGCCGGCTGCTGAGTGCCGTCGGCCGCTTTCTCGACGGCGCGCTGAACGCCGCCGCCGGGGCCGCCCCCGGTGGCGTGCTGGGCGTGCTCGCCCTGGTGCTGCTGTTCGTCGGGTTCGTCGCGGTGGTGCTGACCCGGCTCGGACCGCTGGCCCGGGCCCGCAGCGGCGACGGCGCGCTGTTCGACGGTCGCCGTCGGCTGACCGCCGCGCAGCACCGATCGCTGGCGGAGCAGGCTGCTGACGAGGGCCGCTTCGCCGACGCGATCCGCGAGCGGCTGCGGGCCGTGGTGCGCGACCTGGAGGCGCGTGGGGTCCTCGACGACCGTCCCGGTCGCACCGCCGGGGAGGTCGCGCGCGACGGCGGACGCGCGCTGCCGGGCGCCGCCGACCAGCTCCTCCGCGGCGCCGTGGTCTTCGACGAGACCTGGTACGGCGGACGCCCGGCCGACGCCGACGGCTATGCCGTCCTGGTCGAGGTCGACACGCTCGTGTCCGCCGCCCGAGCGGTGCTGGCATGACGGCGCCCGCACCTCCGGGCCTGTTCGACGACGCGACGGAGGCGGCGGCACAGCAGCCGGCGGCCGCCGCTATCGGCGTCGGCACCGCCACCGGCCCGACGCTCGCGCAGGTCGCGCGACGCGCGCGCTGGCCGCTGCTCGGCCTGGCAGCGCTGCTCGTCGTGGGCGTGCTGACCGGGCTGCTGGCGGCGGGCACCCCGTCGGGCCGGCTCGATCCAGACAGCTTCTCCCCCGACGGGTCGCGTGCCGTCGCCCAGGTGCTGCGCGACCAGGGTGTCCCGGTGACGCGGGTCGAGGACGTCCCGAGCCTGCTGAGCCGGGCCGACGACGACACCACCGTCGTGATCAGCCGACCGGAGCTGCTGGTGGCCTCCGAGCTGGCCGCTCTCGGCGAAGCACCTGGTGGGCTGGTGGTCGTCGGCGCCCTGCCGGACGCCGTCGACGCGCTCGGCCTGGACGTCGAGGTGTCGCCCCCCGTCGACGTCGCGGCGCGCCGCCCGGCCTGCGACCTCGCCGCGGCAGCACGGGCCGGCGACGCCGACCTGGGCGGGCTTCGTTACGCCGCCACCGGCGACACGGCCTCGACCGGCTGCTACGCGGTCGGCGGCGTCGCGTCGCTGCTGCGCCTGACCGAGCGTCAGGCCACCCTCCTGGGCGACGGCACCCCGCTCACCAACGACAAGGTCGGCGACCGCGGCAACGCCGCGCTGGTGCTCGGGCTGCTCGGGGAACGGCCGGGCGGCGTGCTCTGGCTGGTGCCGCGCAGCGACCGCCCGCTGCCCGCCGACGAGCGCGGCTCGCTCGCCGACCTCGTCCCCGACGGCGTCTACCTCGGCGCCCTGCAGCTGCTGCTCGCCCTCGGCGTGCTGGCGCTGGTGCGCGCCCGCCGGCTCGGCCGGGTCGTCGAGGAGCCGCTGCCGGTGGTCGTGCGCGCCGCGGAGGCGGTCGAGGGACGCGGCCGGCTCTACCGGCTGGCCGACGCCCGCGGCACGGCGGCCGAGTCCCTGCGCGCCGCCACCCGCGACCGCCTGGGCCGCCGCGTGGGCGTGTCCCGTGCCTCCAACCGCGAGGCGCTCGTCGGCGTCGTGGCCGCCCGGACCGGTGTGGAGGCCGCTGTCGTCGAGGCGCTTCTGTACGGTGAGGCGCCCGCGGACGACGCCGCCCTGACCAGGCTCGCCGCCGAGCTCCGGCAGCTCCAGGCCACGCTGGGCGCCACCCCGTGAGCCGGACGACCGGTTCGCACGAACGCCTGTGACGTCTGACCCGAGCCCCACGATGCGAGAGGCAGCCCGTACGTGACTGCGCCCCAGGACGACCCGACGCCAGCCCGCCGGACCCCGGCCCGGCCGCGCGCCGCCACCGCCGCGCCCCGCGCGAAGGCCACCACCGCCCCTCGCAGCCGGACCCGAGCCGCTGCCGGGGGCTCCGGCTCCGGGGTGAGCGAGGAGCAGGCGCGCGAAGCCCTCGTCGCTCTGCGGCAGGAGGTCGGCAAAGCCGTCATCGGACAGGACGCGGTCGTCACCGGTCTGGTCATCGCGCTGCTGTGCCGCGGCCACGTGCTGCTCGAAGGCGTTCCCGGCGTCGCCAAGACGCTGCTCGTGCGCGCCGTGGCCGCCTCGCTGAGCCTGGACACCAAGCGCGTGCAGTTCACCCCCGACCTGATGCCGGGCGACATCACCGGCTCGCTGGTCTACGACGGCCGCGCGTCGGACTTCACCTTCCGGGAGGGGCCGGTCTTCACCAACCTGCTGCTGGCCGACGAGATCAACCGCACCCCGCCCAAGACGCAGGCGTCGCTGCTGGAAGCGATGGAGGAGCGGCAGGTCACCGTCGACGGGCGCCCGCGGCTGCTGCCGGACCCGTTCGTCGTCTGTGCGACGCAGAACCCCGTCGAGTACGAGGGCACCTATCCGCTGCCCGAGGCGCAGCTGGACCGCTTCCTGCTCAAGCTCACCGTCTCGTTGCCCTCGCGCGAGGACGAGGTGAAGGTCCTCGGCGCGCACGACGGCGGCTTCGACCCGCGGGACCTCGCCGCCGCCGGCCTCAGGCCGGTCGCCGGGGCCGCCGAGCTCGCCGCCGCGCGGGCCGCCGTGCGCCGGGTGGCTGTCGCGCCCGAGGTGCTGGGCTACGTCGTCGACCTGTGCCGGGCGACGCGGACGAACCCGTCGCTGTCGCTCGGCGCGTCGCCCCGTGGTTCGACGGCCCTGCTCGCGACGGCGAAGGCGTGGGCCTGGCTGTCCGGTCGCGACTACTGCACGCCCGACGACGTCAAGGCGCTGGCACGACCGACGTTGCGCCACCGGGTCAGCCTGCGCCCCGAGGCCGAGCTCGAGGGTGTCACCGGCGACGGCGTGCTCGACGGCGTCCTGTCGTCGGTGCCCGTCCCCCGCTGAGAACGGACTGCTGGTGGCACTGACCGGACGGGCGGCGCTGCTGGCGCTGCTGGGTGTGCTGCCGGTGGTGCTGGTCCCCTCGCTGTGGACGGTGCTCGTCGTGGCCGTCGTGCTGGTCGGGGCGGCGGGGGTCGACCTGGCGCTGGCGGCGCCGGTGTCGGCGCTGCGCGTGTCCCGGGCCGGCGGCACCTCGTGCCGTCTCGGGGAGCGTGCCGAGGTGCGGCTGACGGTGACCAACACCGGCAGCCGTCCGGCGCGCGGTGTGCTGCGGGACGCGTGGGTGCCGTCGGCCGGCGCCGGCCCGCGCACGCAGGACCTCGACGTGCCCGCCGGGGAGCGCCGGGTGCTGACCACCACGCTGCTGCCCACCCGTCGCGGGGACCGCCTGCCCGACCGGATCACCGTCCGCTGCGTGGGGCCGCTCGGCGTCGCCGCGCGCCAAGGGCGCCACGAGGTGCCGTGGCGGGTCCGGGTGCAGCCGCCGTTCACCTCGCGCAAGTACCTGCCCGAACGGCTGGCCCGGCTGCGGCAGCTGGACGGCGCGGTGGCCCTGCGCGTGCGCGGGCAGGGCACCGAGTTCGACAGCCTCCGCGACTACGTCGAGGGCGACGACGTGCGCGCGCTGGACTGGCGCGCGACCGCCCGACGGCAGTCGCTGGTCGTCCGCACCTGGCGGCCGGAGCGCGACCGCACGCGTGCTGATGGTCATCGACACCAGCCGCACCTCGGCCGGCCGCGTCGGCGACGTCCCCCGCCTGGACGCCAGCCTGGACGCCGCGCTGCTGCTCACCGCGCTGGCCTCGAGGGCCGGCGACAACGTCGACCTGCTCGCGATCGACCGGGTGCCGCGGGCCGCGGTCGAGGGGGCGCGGCGCGACGACCTGCTGCTGCGGATGGTCGACGCGATGGCGGGGCTGGAGCCTGCGCTGGTCGAGGCCGACGGGCGGCGGCTGGTCGGCGAGGTGCTGCGCCGCACCCGTCGGCGCTCGTTGGTGGTGCTGTTCACCTCGCTCGACACCGCGCCGCTCGAGCAGGGGCTGCTGCCGCTGCTCGGCTCGCTGACGGCCCGGCACACGGTGCTGCTCGCGGCCGTCGCCGACCCGCGGGTGGAGGCGCTGGCGGCGGGCGGGGTGGGCACCGACGACGTCGCGGCCGTGTACGCCGCTGCCGCGGCCGAGCGTGCGCGCGGCGAGCGGGGGCGGCTCACCAGCATCCTGCGCAAGCGCGGCGTCGAGGTCGTCGACGCTCCCCCGGACTCCTTCGCGCCGGCGGTGTCGGACGCCTACCTCTCCCTCAAGGCCGCCGGCCGGCTGTAACAGGCCAAGCTGCTCCTGGACGCTCTCGCCGAGCGCCGCTCGGCGGGTCTGGCCGTGCCGGTGCGCGGATAGGGTCGCGTCCCATGACCGCACTGCTGCCCAGCACGTCCCGCGTCCTGCTCGCCCGTACCGCCCGGGCCCAGAGCGAGAGCCGCGTGCCGTCGCTGGTGGCCGGTGTCGTGCGAGGCGGGTCGCTGGCGTGGTCGGCAGGCGTCGGCGCCGTCGAGGAGCCGCACGCCGACGTCCAGTACCGGCTCGGCTCGATCAGCAAGACGGTCACGGCCGTCGCGGTGCTGCGGGCCCGCGACCAGGGCCTGCTGCGCCTGGACGATCCGCTGGAGCGCCACCTGCCGGGCACGCCCTTCGGCGACCGGACGGTCGGCCAGCTGCTGGCCCACAACGCAGGAGTCCGTGCCGAGGCACCCGGTCCGTGGTGGGAGCGCACACCGGGCACGGACTGGACCGAGTTCGCGGCCCTGCTCGGGCCCGACGACGCACCCTTCGCCGCCGGTCGCCGCTTCCATTACTCCAACCTCGGCTACGGCGTGCTGGGCGAGCTGCTGGCGCGGCTGCGAGGCGCTCCGTGGGCACACGTGGTCACCGACGAGGTGCTGCAGCCGCTGGGCATGACGCGCACCACGACGCGCCCCGACGGCCGGGCCGCGCAGGGCTTCGCCGTCCACCCCTGGGCGGACGTCCTGCTGCCCGAGCCGGAGCACGACGCCGTCTCGATGGCGGCCGCCGGGCAGCTCTGGTCGACGCTGACCGACCTCGGACGCTTCGCGGCGTTCCTGCTCGGCGACACCGCCGACGTCCTGTCCGCCGACACGCTGGCCGAGATGGCCGAGCCGGCAGGAGTCGACCCGAGCTCGTCGGGCTGGTCCGCGTACGGGCTGGGCCTGCAGGTGCTGCGCGCCGACGGCTGCACCTTCACCGGGCACGGCGGCTCCATGCCCGGTTTCCTCGCGGGGGTGCTCGTCGACTCCGCGCAGGACGTCGGTGTGGTCAGCCTGTGCAACGCCACGAGCGGGCTTGACCCGGCGATCAGCACCGACCTGCAGCGCCTGGTGCGCGAGGCCGAGCCGCGCCTGGTCGACGCCTGGCGCCCGCTCGCGGAGGTCGATCCGGCCGCCCTCGCCCTCGTCGGCCTGTGGCACTGGGGGACGTCGAGCTACGGCTTCCGGCTCGCCGCCGACGGCCTGCTGCACCTGCTGGGCCTGCTCGGCGCCGGCCGCGGCTCCCGCTTCCGCGCGCGCGGCGACGGCACCTGGGTCGGGCTCGACGGCTACCACGCCGGCGAGGTGCTGCGGCCGGTCCTGGACGCCTCCGGGTCGGTGCTGGCCCTGGACGTCGGCTCGTTCGTCTACAGCCGCACGCCCTACGACCCGGCGGCGCCGCAGCCCGGTGGCGTCGACGCGCGCGGCTGGGGCGGCTGAGTCCGGACGCGCCGCGCTCGGCCGCGTGACCGACGATGGACGCGTGCGCACGCCGACCCCGCTGGACCGACTGACCGAGCTCGTCGCCGCCGGCGACGTCACGGTGCTGTCGGGCGCCGGACTGTCGACGGAGTCGGGCATCCCGGACTACCGCGGTCCCACCGGCCTGGCGCGCGCAACCACGCCGATGACCTACCAGGAGTTCACCCGCGACCCGGCGGCGCGCCAGCGCTACTGGGCCCGCAGCCACGTCGGCTGGCGGGTGATCGACCGCGCGCGCCCCAACGACGGCCACCGGGCGGTCGCGTCGCTGCAAGGGGCCGGCCTGCTCACGGGCATCGTCACCCAGAACGTCGACGGTCTGCACGGTGCCGCCGGCGCCCGCGACGTCGTCGAGCTGCACGGCAACCTCGAGCAGGTGACGTGCCTGCAGTGCGGTGACCTGTCGTCACGGGCCGAGCTCGCGACCCGGCTGGCCGCCGCCAACCCCGGGTGGGCAGGTACCGCGCTGGCCGTCAACCCGGACGGCGACGTCCGCCTGGCCGACGTCGAGATCGACGCTTTCAGCGTCGTGCCGTGTGCCCGGCTGCGGCGGGGTGCTCAAGCCCGACGTCGTGTTCTTCGGTGAGACCGTGCCGCCCGAGCGGGTGGCGCGGTCCTTCGCCCTGGTCGCCGCCTCACGGCTGCTGCTCGTGCTCGGCTCCTCGCTCAAGGTCATGAGCGGCCACCGGTTCGTGCTGCGGGCGAGCAAGACGGGCGTGCCGGTGGCGATCGTCAACCAGGGCGCGACGCGCGGCGACCCCTTCGCGCTGCTGACCCTGGACGCTCCGCTCGGGCAGGTGCTCCCGGCGCTCGTCGCCCGCCTCTGATGCGATGATCCTTTCGCCGAAGAACCGGCAGGCCCGGGAGGACTTCGCATGGCAGCTTTCGATCCCCGCAACGGGCCGTCCTTCGGGACGGACGCGCCGGCACCCAAGGCCCGGCTGTCCAGGGACGAGACGCGCGCCGTCGGGTTCGCGGTGGGCGCGCTGGGCGGCAGCATCGGGACCGCGGCAGTGCTGAAGTACGCCGTCGAGTGCGCCCGGGACGCGGGCGAGGACCGCTACCAGGCTGGCGCACCCCCCCGTCCCACGCCGCGGCGGCGATGGTGGCGGCGGTTCCGCGCGAGCACCCGCCGCTGACGCGATGATCCTCCCGCCGGCTGCTCAGCCGGCGGACGGCGCGACGTCTCCCCGGAGGTCGTCGGCGAGGTCTCCGGTGACGCCGGCCCGGTGCGCCCGCCGTCCGGGCCCGAACACCCAGCTGAGGAAAGCCGCCTCGGCCAGCACGCCGATGCCGATGCGGGCCCACGTCGGCAGCGGCGACGGCGTCACGAACGCCTCGATCAGGCCGGAGCAGAACAGCACCAGGGCGAGCCCGAGGGCACCGGCGACCAGGGCTCGGCCTTCTTCGGCGAGCCCCTGCGCACGGGTGCGGCGACCGGGGTCGACCACCGTCCAGCCCAGCTTGAGCCCGAGCCCGCAGGCGACGAACACGGCGGTGAGCTCGAGCAGGCCGTGCGGCAGGATCAGCCCGAAGAACAGCCCGGTGCGCCCGTTCGCGGCCAGCAGCCCGCCGGCGATCCCGACGTTGAGCGCGTTCTGGAACAGCACGAACAGCACCGGCAGACCCAGCAGCACGCCGAAGACGATCGACTGCGCAGCCACGTAGGCGTTGTTGGTGAACACGCGCGCCGCGAAGTCCTGCGCCGGGTTGGAGGAGTAGTAGCTCTCGAAGTCGGTCTCGACGAGCTGCCGGACGGCGTCCGGCGCTGCGACGGCGAGCTGCGCCTGCGGGTTCGTCGCGACGAAGACGCCCATCGGTACCGCGACGACCAGGAAGAAGACGGTCGCGCCGATCCACCACCAGCGGGTGCGGTAGCAGATCGCCGGGAAGTCGGCCTTGAGGAACCGGGCGACGTCGGCGAGGCCGGCCCGCCGACCACCGGCGATGACGCCGCGCGCGCGGGCCGTCAGGGTCGACAGCCGTCCGAGCAGCGCAGGGTCCGGGCCGATGCTCTGCACCACGGACAGATGGGTCGCGGTGCGCTGGTAGAGGTCGACCAGCTCGTCGATCTCGGTGCCGCTGAGCCGCCGCGGACGCGAGGCGCGGTCCAGCAGCTGCTCCAGCCGGTTCCACTCGCCGCTGTGCGCGGCGACGTACACGTCGAGGTCCACCTGGGCAGCGTAGGTCGGCGGGGCAGACTGTGACGGACCCGCCGCGTCGAGGCGGGCAGGCGTGGAGGTGGCAGCAGATGGCGGCGTCCCAGTTCATCACGGGCGAGGCGGTGGCCCTGGACCTGCAGCAGGCGGCGCTGCCGTCACGGCTGCTGGCGGCGGGCGTCGACGTCCTGCTGCAGCTCGCCCTGCTCACCGTGCTCGTGCTGGTGGGCGCTGCCGTGCAGCTGGACCTGTCCGAGGCCGGCGCGCAGGCCTTGAGCCTGGTGACGCTGGTGAGCGTGCTGGTCGTCTACCCCGTCACCTTCGAGACGCTGCTGCGCGGTCGCACCCCCGGCAAGGCGCTGCTGGGGCTGCGGGTGGTGCGCGACGACGGCGGACCGATCGGCTTCCGGCAGGCGCTGGTCCGCGGCCTGTCCGGCGCCGCGATCGAGCGGCCGGGCGTCACGTTGTTCCTCGGCGGAGTGATCACGTCCCTGCTGAACGCCCGCGGCAAGCGGATCGGCGACCTGCTCGCGGGCACCGTCGTGCTGCGCGAGCGGGTGAGCACCCAGGGCGGCACCGTCGCCCAGATGCCCCCGGCCCTGTCCGGGTGGGCGGCGACGCTGGACCTCACCCGCCTGCCGGACGCGCTGGCCGTCTCCGTCCGCCAGTTCGTGTCCCGCTCGAGCACGCTCACGCCTGCGGCGCGCGAGCAGATCGGCGGACAGCTGGTCGGGGCGGTCACCGACGCGGTCGGCCCGGCTCCCACCGGCGCTCCTGGCTGGGCCGTGCTGGCCGCCGTGCTGGCTGAACGACGTCGGCGCGAGGAGCTCCGCCTGGGCGCCGCGCGCCCGGCGGGCTCGCCGACCTCGTCCAGCGGCGACGGCGCCGCCGAGTACGCCGGTTTCCTGCAGGGCTCCGGCGCCTACGGTGCAGCGACGCCTGCGTCGACGACCCCGGCCGGCCCGCCGCACACCGATGCCGACGTGCGCACCGACGCGCCTGCAGCCGCCGGCCCCGGAGGTTTCGCGGCGCCGACCTGAGCCGGGTCCGGCCGGGTCAGCCGGTACGGGTGCGGCGGGAACGGCGCAGCAGCAGCGCTGCGGCGGCGAGCAGCGGGAGCAGGACGGGCAGCGGCGCCTCGGGCACCACCGCGGGCGGTCCGGCGGTCGGTGCGTCCAGACCGTTGAAGGTGCTCGCCGGCAGGGCCGCGCCGGCGCGCAGGAACACCGGCGCCTCGTCGAGGGGCGACACCACGGGCACGGTCAGCGGGCCGGTGAACGAGACGCCGCTGAACACGTTCGTCCAGGTACCGGCGGGCAGGTACACCTGACGGGTCGCCGGTCCAGGCTGGCTCACCCCGGTGGTGAGCGGCGCGACGAGCAGGTCGGGGCCGTAGAGGTACTCGTCGTCGACGGCGGCCGCGACGGCGTCGGACGGGAACGCCAGCGCCAGGTGCCGCACCGGCGGCGTGCCGTCGGCCGCTGCCTGCACGGCGAGCCCGCGGCTGTAGTCGACGAGGCGATCCTTGACCACCGCCGCGCGACGGAACGCCCGCACCGTCTCTGCGTTGTAGCGCAGGGGGTCGACGGGCGTCTCGAAGACCGGTGAGAACGCCGACAGCCAGGCCCACCGGACCAGCAGCCCGGCCGTCGGGTTGGTGCCCTGCGTCTCCTGCACGGCCGTGTAGCCGCCGACGTCGCTGCCGCTGATCGGTTGGCCCGACAACGACAGCGACAGCAGGCTGGACAGCGCCGCTCTCAGCCCGGCCGGTCCTTCGACCGTCGGGGAGTCGCCCGCCCAGCTGGCGGTGACGGCAGCGGTTCCGGCCGCGCCGGAGCGGGCCAGCAGGAAGCAGTCGTCGGGGCGGACCTGCGCGCACGCCTGCCGCATCGCAGCGGCGTACCGCACCACGTAGGGGTTGTGCTGGAGCCGGTTCGGGCGCCCGTCGGACCAGATCGAGCCCTCCCCGAGATCCTCCTCGCCGCGGTCGAGCTTGAACCCGTCGACGCCCCGTGCCAGCAGCGACGCCGCGCCGTCGGCGAACGCCGTGAGGGTGGTCGGATCGGTGAGGTCCAGGTGCGGGTCGAGCCCGCGCGGCGGCACGTAGGTGCGGTCGTTGTTGTCGGCGGGCAGCCCGGTGACACGACGCGCACCCGCCCGGTCCAGGACCGAAGCGGTGGACACGTACGGGCTCAGCCACGTCATGACCCGCACGTCCTGGGCATGCAGGCGCGACAGCAGCCCGTCCAGGTCGGGATAGCGGCTGCCCGCGGTGAAGTCGCCGGTGCGGGTCAGCCACGGGTTGTCCAGCCAGTAGGCCCCGACGGGGATGTCGGCAGCCGCCAACCGGGCGACAGCTGCCTCGACCCCGGCCTGGGTGTCCTCGTCCTGCCAGAACATCGGCCGGAACGCCCACCGTGGCGGGACCGGGTTTCGCCCGGTGTCCGAGGTGTACGCCGCGAGGTTGTCGGCCAGGCCGCCGGCGTAGAGCGTGAGGGCGTGCCGGTCGTCCTCCAGCACCGCGCTGACCAGCCCGGGCCGCGCCGGGACCGACACGTCGAGCTCGCCCCGTGCGCCGCGGCGTTCGGCGAGCGCCCATCCCGCTGTGGAGGCCAGATAGGGGACGGCGATCTCGTTGGTGCCGCCGTGGCGGTCGGCGCCGAGGCCGTGGCTGACCCACAGCGGCACCGACAGCCCGGTCAGCTCGGGACGGGTGAAGCGCTGCCCGCCGCCGAAGATCCGCTCCGTCGCGCCGACCGCGAGCGTCTCGGCGACCGCCTCCGGGGCCGGCCCGGCCGCCTGCACGTCCAGGTCGAGTGCCCGCCCGCGGAACGTCAGGACGACGACGGCCCCCTGCCCGTCGCTGGTCTGGACGGTGAGCGTGGCGGTAGAGCCGACCAGGCTGACCTGGGTCAGCGCCGTGACGTGCTCCCAGCTCCCGGCCCGCAGGTAGGCCAGCGGACGCGTCGAGACGGCCGGCAGCCCTGGGTAGGCGATGTCGTGACCTTGCAGGTCACCCGGCTCGAAGGCCGCGTAGGTGGGGTTCTGCTGCTGGTCGGGCGTCGTCGGGTCGCTCTCCTGCGCGCGGACTGCGCCTGCGCCGTCCAGCAGCGACAACCGCCAGGGCGAACGCTGCACGCGGACCCCGACCGCCGGTCCTTGCAGGGTGACGGTGTCGACGGTGTCGGTGCGCGTCACCGGTTCTGCTGCCGTGGCCGGGACGGCCGGCAGCAGGGTGGCCGGCAGCGTCAGTACCGCCACCTTGAGCGCGCACGCGAGCACGCGGTGCCTGTTGTGGCGCCTCCGCGGAAGCGGCACGGTCACGGGTGCGCGTGCTCGTGCAGGTGGTCGCCGTGGGAGTGGTCGGTGTGCGCGCGCTTGCCGTAGACGTAGGCGGCGCCCAGTCCGAGCGCGGCCGCGGCCGGCAGCAGCACGGCCGCCGGCGCTTCCGGCACGACAGCCGGCGGCGCGGCCGCGGTCAGGTAGAACGGGCTGGTGTAGGCGATGGCCGGGCCGAGCCCCTCGAACGCCGTGCCTCGGGCCCGGGCGTCCTCGCTGATGCTCTTGTTGCCGTTGCCGCCCGGGTCGACCGAGGCCGGGTCGCTGATGCGCAGGATCACCCAGCCGCCGTCGCTGACGTCGATCGGCACGTCGAAGCTGATCAGCGGCTCGGCCGGCGCCGGCACGGTGACGACGAGCGCCCGCACGACGCGCGGCAGGAGCTCGCCGGCACGGGCCGACTGCAGCACCTGGACCAGCAGCCGTCGGCCGTACCAGGCCGGGCCGCGGTCGACGTCCAGGTGGAAGGTCATCGGCCCGGAGGTGTGCGCAACGGTGCTGCCCATCTGCACCCCGTCGGCCGCAGCGTCGATCCGGAGGCCCCGCAGCCGGCTGGCGAACATGTGCCGGCTCTGCATGGCCGTCCGCACCCCGTCCCGCGTCAGCGACGTGACATAGAGGCCGGTACGCCCGTTGTTCTCCGGGGTGCCCCACGCCGTGCCGTGCTCGTCGGTGACGCCGATCAGGCCGGGACGCCAGCCTGCCGTCAGGCACTCCTGGATCGGCGAGACGACGCCGCTGTCGGTGCCCTCGAACAGGTAGTCCTCACCGCGGTTGAACACCTCCAGCGACACGAGCCGGGGGCGCAGCGCCTCGTCCAGGGCGAACCGCCCGAACCGACCCGGTTCGCGGCCGGGGTGGTTGAAGCCCACCAGCGAGTCCAGTCCACCGCCGATGCCGGGGGTCTCGGGGGCCGCGTTGAGCCACCGCTGAAAGCCGCGGATGCCGACCGCCGTGGTGGGGGAGGCCCGGAACGCCGCATCGATCTGCGCAGCCTGCTCGTTCGTGAGCGGCGCACCTCCGTCGTGCACGAACTGCGCGGTGCCGGCGGTGGTGTCGACGCCGCCGGTGGTGAGCGGGTCGATCCAGGTCCGCCCGAACCAGACGTTCATGTGCCCCAGCTGCGGGCTGCTCCACTCGAAGCCGCGGATGGCGGTGAAGGAATCGTCGACGTTGGCCGCGTCCGCGAGGGCGCCGGCCTCGGCCCAGCTCGCCTCGGTCATCCCGGCCAGCCCGCAGCTGGGGCCCTGACAGGTGCCCAGCGGCACCGCTGGTCCGGTGCCCTTGCTGATGGTGGAGTGGTCGGTGAGGGCAGCGAAGTCCAGACCCGCCGACCGCATGCTGCCGAACGCCAGCCGTGCGTCGCCCGCCCCGTCGGAGCGGACCGTGTGGTTGTGCAGGTCGCCGTGCACCAGGCGCACCGACGGGAACAGCCGCGACACCCGGCTGGTCGCGCTCAGGTCGGGGTCCAGCGGGGCGGCGAGGGCACTGCCCGGACGGGCCAGCAGCAGACCTCCCCCGGCGAGGGCGGCGGAGCTGAGGAACTGACGACGGTTCAGCGGCATAGGTCCATGTTGGACATCGGCGGGCGATCACCTGCTTGTCGACGCACACTGAACGGTTCAGCGCAAGAATTCGACCCGACCGGTCAGGTCGGCAGCCCCAGACCCAGCACGAGCAGCGCGCTCTGCGCCGGCACGCGGGCGTCCAGGCCGGTGAGTTCGCGGACCCGACCGAGGCGGTAGGAGACCGTGTTGGCATGGACGTGCTCGGCGCGGGCGACCTCGGGCACGGAGCCGCACGCGAGGTAGGCGCGCAGCGTCGCCAGCACGACGCCGTCGGGGTCGCGGGCGCTGAGGGCCTCGACCACCCGACGGCGCAGCGCGTCGGAGACCCGTTCGTTGCCGAGCAGCAGCTGCTCGACGAGCAGGTCGTCGGGACCGAACCCGCCGCGGCTGTGGCCTTCGGCCTGCGCCGTGAGCAGCAGCTGCTCGACCGAGTGCACCTCCTCCAGCAGCGCCGCGCCGCAGGCGGCCGGGCGCCCCCACGCGCTGAGCGCGTCGCCGCGGGCGATCGGTGACTCGAGCCGGTGGGGGACGAGCAGCAGCACCCGGTCGCCGCGGTGCCCCCCGAGCGTGCCGGCGGGGGCCGCCGACAGCAGCGTGTCGATGCCGGCGGCGACGCCGACGCCGGTGACCAGCACCGGCACGTAGGCGCCGGCCAGCAGGGTCGAGTGGCGCAGCGAGACCGCGGCCACCTCGCCGGGCGTGGTGGCCGTCAGCAGCGCCTCGAGAAGCTCGCGGCGCCGGGCGTCGAGGTCGCGCAGCCGGTCGTGGCTGGCGGCGAGGTACGCGCGGGCCATCGCGCTGGAGCTGCGGTCGATGCAGTCCATCCAGCGCGCACCGAGCTCGGCCAGCAGCCGGTCCTGCCCTGCCGGCACGGCCTCGCACAGCGCGGACCAGGCTTCGCGGCCGGCGACGCGGAAGGCGTGCAGCACGGCATCCAGCGGCAGCCCCAGTCGCAGCCGCTCGCGTCCGGCCAGCTCGAAGGACCGCAGCTCCGACGCCGCCAGGGCGCGGTCGTGCAGCACGCACTCCAGGAACGTGGTCACGAGCACCCGCGAGACCGGCAGCACCTCCGCAGCCATCTGCGCCGGGCTCATCGCGGCGTACTCGGGCACCTCGCGGCGGTACGCCTCGCCCATGCGCACCACGAGCGCATCCAGGTCGCCCCGCACGTGCGCGCTCAGATCGATCAGCGCCGGCCCGGCCCCCGCCGGCACGGGGTGCAGGGCGACGGTCACGACTGCTTCGCCAGCCAGGCCAGCAGCAACGCCTCGACCTGCTCGGGCTGGTCGGTCGTCAGCAGGTGGTTGGCCCCGTCGACGACGACCTGCTCGGCCGACGGCACCGCCGCGGCGATCATGTCGCCGTTCGCCGGGGGCACCAGCCGGTCCAGGGCGCCGTGGACGACCAGCGTCGGCGGCTGCAGCGACGGCAGGCGCTCCAGCCCGCTCCAGAGGCTGGTGCCGGTGATCTGCGCGACGTAGCCCTCCTGCGTGGCGGCCAGCGGCATCCGCACCGCCCAGTCCTGCTCGATCCGCGCACGCGGGGTCGCGGGGGCGTAGTTGAACGGGATCGACGCCTCTGCCGCCTGTTCGGCGGTCATCTGCCCGCGGGCACCGAGGACCGCCAGCGCCTCCGGGTCCCACACCGCATGGGCCGCGCCGGCGTGCGTGGCCATCAGGCACAGCGACCGGACCCGTTCCGGGGCGCTGAACGCGATCTCCTGGGCGATGAGGCCCCCCATAGAGATGCCGACGACGTGCGCGCTGTCGAGCCCCGCGCTGTCGAGCCCCGCGGCGTCGAGCACCGCCAGGCAGTCGGCCGCCATCGTCTCGACGGTGTACGGCGCCCCGACGACGTCGCCGGTGAGGCCGGCGCCGCGGTTGTCCACGCGCAGCACGCGGTAGCCGGCCTCGACCAGGCCCGGGACGGTGCGGAACCACATGGCCGCCGGATAGGCCAGGCCCATCACCAGCAGCACGGCCGGAGCCTGGTCAGCGCCGTCGCTGCTCCAGCTGACAGACGCTCCGTCAGGACGCGCGACGACGGGCACGGTCGGTACCACCTCTCGGGACGGGAACAGGCTTGGGTCGGGACGCAGGAGGGTCCGCAGGTGGTGCTGAGCGGCGCCGGGACAGCGCCTGCCCGGTGGCCGCCCGCAGCACGCTGCCGATGCCCAGGTGGGTGGCGAGCGTCGCTTCGTCCAGGCTGTCGACGGGGGCGCTGTGCACGACGGTGCCGGTCTGCAGCAGGTGCGCGGTGTCGACCAGCGACAGCCCGAAGGCGACGTTCTGCTCGACGAGCACCATCGTCACGCCGATGCCCTTGACCGTCTCGAGCACGTCGCGCAGCTCGAGCTGGGCCACCGGCGACAGCCCGGCGCTCGGCTCGTCGACGAGCACCAGGGTCGGCTCGCTGATCAGCGCCCGGGCGACGGCGAGCGAGGCCTGCTGCCCGCCGGACATCGTGCCGGCCGCCTGGTTGCGCCGGTCGCGCAGCACCGGGAAGCGGTCGAACACCCCGTCCAGCGCCGGACCGTATCTGGCCCGGTCGCGGCGGCGGAGCGTGTAGGCGCCGAGGCGCAGGTTCTCCTCGACGGTCAGCTGCGGGAACACCTGGCGGCCTTGCGGAACGTGCCCCATACCGAGCGCCACGCGCTTCTCGGGGCTGAGCCGGGTCACGTCGACCCCGTTCAGCAAGACCTGTCCGCTGCGGGCCGGCACGACCCCGGCGATCGCCTTCATCGTCACGGACTTGCCGGCGCCGTTGAGGCCGAAGACGCCGGCGATGGTGCCTTCGGCGACGCTGAAGCTGATGCCGTGCAGCACGGTCGTGGCACCGAATCCGGCGGTGACGTCGCACAGCTCGAGCACGGGGGTCGTCATACGCGAGCCTCCTGCAGTCGCTCGGGCAGGACCCCGAGATAGGCGGTGACCACCTCGGGCCGGGTGACGACCTCGGTCGGCTCGCCGTCGGCGATGACCGTGCCGGACGCCATCACGTACAGCTCGTCGGCGACGCCGAGCACCAGCGGCACGTTGTGCTCGATGAGCAGGACGGTGCGGCCGAGCCGGTCGCGCACGTCCAGCAGGGTGGCTGCGAGGTCCTCGGCGGCGGCCGGGCTCATGCCGGCGCTGGGCTCGTCGAGCATGACGAGCTCGGGGCTGGTCACCAGGGCGCAGCCGATCTCGACGATGCGCTGCTGCCCGTGCGACAGCCGTCCGACCGGGTAGTCGCGGAAGCGGCCGAAGCCGAGCCCGTCGACGACCTCGTCGGCCCGGGCGCGCAGGTCGCGCTCGTAGCCGCGGGCGGGACCGGTCATCGTCAGCGCCGACAGCACGCCGTAGGGCGCGGCCAGGTGCTGCGCCATGAGCAGGTTCTCGAACACCGACTGCGACTTCGCCAGCCCGATGAGCTGGAAGGTGCGACCCATGCCCAGCGCGGCGCGCTGGTGCGCGGCGAGCGCGCTGACGTCGCGTCCGAGGAACTCGATGTGCCCCGCGTCGGGGGTGAGCGCGCCGGTGACGGCGTTGAACATCGTGGTCTTGCCGGCGCCGTTCGGACCCATCAGCCCGACGATGGTGCCGCGGTCGACCCGCAGCGCCGCGTCGTCGACGGCCTGCAGACCCCCGAAGCGGACGCTGACCCCGGTCGCCAGCAGCACCGGCGCGCCGCGGCGGACCTGCAGCGGCGGCCCCAGACCGCGCGGGCGGGTGAGCGCCGGCAGGCTCGGCCGGGTCGGCGGCAACGGCGGTTCGCCACCGCGTCGGATCGCCCGCTTCTCCAGCTCGTGCTCGAAGGCGCCGGCGAACCCCAGCGGGTTCAGGGCCAGCGTCAGCATCAGCAGGAAGGCGTTGATGACCAGGTCCAGCCCGCGGATGCCGCTGCCGAAGATGCCGACCAGCAGCTCGGGCAGCAGCGAGGAGAACACGGCGGCGGCCACGACGCCCCAGCGGCTGCCCAGGCCCCCGATCACGACGACGACGACGAGCAGCAGCGAGCGGCTGTAGCTGAAGGTGTCGGCGGTGACGGTGCCGAAGGCGGTGCCGAAGACGGCGCCCGCCACCCCGGCGACCGCGCCCGACAGCGTGAACGCGAGCAGCTTGTAGCGCGCGACGTCGATGCCGAAGCTGGCCGCCACCTGCTCGTCCGCCTTGACGGCCTGGAACGCGCGACCCAGCCGCGAACGGGTGAGGTTGACGTCGAGCTGCCAGACCAGCACGAGCAGCACCGCGGCGATGGCCAGGAAGCCGGCGTCGGAGGCGATCGCGGTGTCTCCGAGGTAGGGACGCGGCGTCACCTTGCCGGCCGAGCCACCCCCGATCGCCTCGATCCGGAAGACCGACTGCCAGCCGACGTAGGCGACGCTGACCGTGACGACGGCGAGATAGAGCCCGCGCAGCCGCAGCGCCGGCAGACCGACCAGAAAGGCCACCCCCGCCCCGACCGCAGCGGCCGCGACCAGGCCGAGCAGCCACGGCAGCCGCAGCTGATCCACGCCGGTGACGATGCCGGTCGTGAAGGCCCCGACGCCGACGAACGCGAACTGGCCGAGCGAGATCTGTCCCGCGTAGCCCATCAGCAGGTTCAGCGAGATCGCGGCGATGGCCGTGGCGCAGGCCGCGGAGGCCAGCAGCGCGTTCTTGTCCGACAGCAGCCGGCCGAGCGTCAGCGGCAGCACGACGGCCAGCACCAGGGCCACCGCCACGCCGGGGACGGGCAGCCCGCGCACCTGCAGCCGGGCGCTCATGCGGCAGCCTTCACACCGGCGCCGCGTGCGTCGATCTCGAGCACCCGCGCCCTGAGCTGTGGCCACACCTGCCGGCCGAGCAGCACCGCCAGCAGCACGACGAGCACGACGACGTACCGCAGCCCGGGCAGACCCAGGTCGCCGAGGTAGCGGGTGGCGGCGGACTCCGCGATGCCCAGGGTCAGCCCGCCGACCACCGCGCCCGGCAGGCTGTTGAGCCCACCGACCACGGCGGCCGCCAGCCCGACGACGTAGAGCTCGCTGGCGTAGCCCGGTGCGAAGACCCCGACCGTCGGCTCGACGAGCAGCGACGCGATCGCTGCGAGCGCGGCGCCCGCGCCCCACACCGTCAGCGTCACGGCCGACAGGTTCACCCCGACCAGCCGCACCGCCGTCGGGTCCTGTGCGGCGGCCAGGATGCCCAGGCCGAAGTCGGTACGGCGCAGGACCGCCTGCAGACCGAAGCCGAGCGCGAGCGCCAGCAGCAGCCCGAAGATCTGCAGCGGGGTGACGATCACGCCGGCGATCGACACCCCGTTGCCCTGGAAGGGACCGGCGAGCGTCTCCGGGCTCGCGCCAAAGATCTGGAACTCCAGGGCGAGCAGGAACAGACCCAGCCCTACGGTCGCGACGGCGACCGCCACCGGGTCACCGGCGGCCATGTTGCGGACGACCAGGACCTCGAACAGGCAGCCCAGCGCCACGGCGAGCGAGACCGCCAGGACCGCGGCGACCACGAAGGGGACGTGCGCCCGGTTGACCAGGACGGCGCCGAGGAACAGGGCGGCGGTGCCGATCTCGCCGTTGGCGAACGTCAGCACGCCGGTGCCCCGGTGCACCATCACGACCCCGAGGGCGAACAGCGCGTAGATGCCGCCGGAGATGAGCCCGAGGACGAGGACCTGGGCCATCAGCCGCGTCCGACGCACGCGCGGGTGTTGCGCCAGTTGACCTTGCCGTCGGGCGCCTTGTAGGTCTCCATGAACACGACCTGGTCGCTGCCGTGCTGACCGTCGCCCTTGGTGAAGTCGATCGTGCAGGCGCTGCTGGTGGGCTTCTTGTTGTAGCCCTGCAGGGTGTCGACGAACCGGTTGCGGGTGCAGTCCTTGCCGCAGTCGGCCAGCTGGACCGCCAGCGCCTTCTGCGCCTGCCAGTTCAGGAACAGCAGGTCGCCGCCGTTGCCCCCGAGGTCGACGTTCGGCCGGTACTTCGCGTACTGCTGCTCGAACTGCTTGAGGTCGTCGGCGTAGGACGCGAACGGTCCGCTGCGGTCACCCTTGCTGTAGGCGGTGAACATCGCCAGCCCGTCGAGCGTCGGCTTCAGCGCGTCGTCGCCGAGCGTCTGCGAGGTGAGGTTGAACGGGAACAGCATCAGGCGTGGCGAGTACGCCTGCGCCTTGAACTGCCGCACCATCGCGGTGGCGTCCAGGGCGTTGTCCCAGATCCACACCACCTGCGCGCCGGCGTTCTTCATCGCCAGGATCTCGTCGGTGTAGTTGCCCTTGTTCTGGGCGACGGCGCGCTCGGCGACGACCTTCCCGCCGGTCTTGGTCAGGAAGCTCTTGAAGGCGACGACACCGGGCTCCCAGTTGTCGCTGTCGCGCTTGATGATGCCGACCTTCTGACCCGCGTACCTGCTCGCGTACAGCTGCCCGAAGCCCTCGCCGAGCCGCTCGACGGTCGGGACCTCGGTGAAGGAGTACTTCAGGCCCTTGCTGCCGTTCACCGTGGCGGTGTGGTGCAGGTAGAGGATGTGCTCCTTCTCGACGTAGTTGCGTACCGCCGGGATCTGGTCGAAGCCGATGCCGCCGAGCAGGATGAACGGGTTCTTGGCCTTGCAGGCGCGCGCCGCGACGACGGCGGTGTCGGGCTTGTAGTCGTCGTTCTCGTACGTGACGGTGACCTTGCGGCCGAAGATGCCACCTGCGTCGTTGAGCGCGGACCAGTAGACGTTGAAGTCGGCGTCCTCGGTGTTGAACGCCTTGCCGTAGGTCAGGGCCGCGTGCGCGCACAGAGTGATCGACGTCGGCGTGATGCCGATGGTGTTCTCCTTGGCGGTGAACAGCGTCGAGCGGGTCGGCGTGCCGCCGGAGGTGGTGCCGCCCGCGGCTGCCGGGCTGCTGCCTGCCGGAGCCTGCGTCCCGCCGGCTGCCCCGCCGCTGCCCGTCGAGCCCGTGCTGGCGCCGTTGCTGCCGGTCGCCGACCCGGTGGACGAGGTGCCTGACGAGCCGCCGGCAGTCCCGGTGGAGGTGCCCCCTGCCGCGCCCCCTGCTGCGCCCCCCGGCTGGCCGTCGACGACGGCGCCGTCCGCGGTCGTACCGGGATCGGTGCTGGCGCCGTCCGGCGTCGTGCCGTCGGCGGCCGGGTCGTCGGTGACTCCGTCGGACGGCAGGCCGGCGGCGCTGTCGACGCGGTCCGGCGCGGGAGCGCTGGAGCAGGCGGTCACCAGGGCGAGGGCGCCGGCGAGCAGGACCGAGGCGGCCCCCGGCCGGGCGCTTCGCGGGCGGGACGGGCGGCTGGAGCGGCGCACAGGAACTCCCAGACAGTCGGACCGGCAGACACCGGCTGCCTGTGTGTTTCGCCACACAGCGACGCAGCTCCTGCCGGGGTCCGCCGTGTTTCACCCAGCATCTTTGTGGATCTCACAAAGGGAGGGCCGCGCGAAGGCTCAGGGCCGCTGCGGGTGCTCGCGGAAGAACTCCCAGGCTGCTGCGGCCACGCCGGGCCCGACCGGGTCGACGAAGCTGCCACGAGGGTCGCCGCCGCCGATCGCGTGGTTCTGGCCGTGCACCAGCCACGCCCGCACGACGACGCGGCCGGCGGCGTCGGCGTAGTCGAGCTGTGTCACCGGGTAGCGGGTGAGCCCCAGCGCGCCGCCCGCGCACGGAAGGTGCGCCGGGCCGCCGATGCAGGGATCACCGGTGGCGGGCGTCCCGAGCGTGCCCGCGTCGGCACCGCTGGTGGTCGTGCGCGTCGGGCGCTGCGGCACCGAGCCGTTGGCGGCGCCGTCGTCGGCGAGATCGTCGGTGGCCAGCCACTGCTGCACGGCGGTCGCGCCCATCGCGGCGTTGTTGACCATGTCGACCGTGCCCTGCACGACGAAGGCCGGCACGACCCGCGCGTGGGAGCCCATCGCGGCCAGGGCCGCCGTCCCGTCGGCGTCGGCGCAGGTGCGGTAGGCGCAGCCGGCGATGGGTGCGATGGCCGCGTACACGTCGGGATAGGTGGCGCCCAGGATCGTCGCCATGTCGGCGCCGGCCGAGACACCGGCGACGAAGGTGCGCCGCGGATCGGCGTCGTGGGCGACGACGAGGTCCCGGGTCATCTCGGCGAGCGTCTCGGGCTCGCCTGCGCCGCGCTGCTGATGGCCGGGCAGGAACCAGTTCCAGCAGCCGGAGCCGTTGCCGTCCTCGGCGGGGCTGTCGGCCACGGCGCGGCGCTGCTCCGGGTAGAGCACCAGGAAGCCTTCGGCGTCGGCGACCTCGTCGAGCCGGGCGCCCTTCTCGGCGTCGTCGGCGTTCTGGTTGCAGCCGTGCAGCCAGACCACCAGCGGCGCCCCCGGGCGGGCGGACGTCGGCACGTACAACCGGTAGGTGCGCGCGCCGGGCACCCCGACGGCCGGGTAGGTGCCCTGCACGACGGTGCCGTGGGCGGTGGTCGTCGTGCTGCTCGGGGTGGTGCCCGCGTGGGCCGGAACGACGAGCGCGGCCAGCACCACCAGGGCGGCCCCGAGCCGGACCCGCCACGCGCTCGTGGTGTTCATGACGTCGGTGTTCGCCGCGCCGGCCGCGATTCCTGCCGGCCAGCGAGCCGGGCCGGACCGAATCGGCGAGAGCCGGCCCGGCCGAGTCGGTCCGCGTCGGGGGTTCTCCTGTTAGCGTCCCCACCCCGGGTGCCCCGGGCGACGAGGGAGCACGCGATGCCGGTCACCAGGAAGACTTTCTGCTCGATCTGCACAGCCTTCTGCGGCTTCGAGGCGACCGTCGAGGACGGTCGGATCGTGGACTTCGTGCCCGACGGCGACCATCCGATGAGCCGCGGGTTCAGCTGCGCCAAGGGCCGCCAGTTCCCATACCTGCTCACCGCCGAGAGCCGGCGGACGCGAGCGCTGAAGCGGGTCGACGGGAAGCTGGTGCCGAGCAGCGTCGACAGTGTGCTCGACGAGATCGCGGAACGCCTCGCGGCGATCCGCAGCGAGCACGGTCCGCAGTCCGTCGCGATCTACGCGGGCAACGGCGTCACGTTCAAGACCACCCTGCTGCCGACCGCTCCGGCCTGGCTCACCGGTCTCGGGTCGCACCAGTTCTACTCCTCGCTGACGCTCGACCAGATCTCCAAGGTCGTGTCGGTGGGTCGGGTCGGGGTGTGGGCGGGCGGCACGCACGACTTCGAGTCCTCCGACGTGGCGATGATGATCGGCAACAACGTCGTCGTGTCGGGTCTGAACGTGCCCGGTGCCGCGCCGGGCTGGCGACCCATGGCCATCCGGGAGGCCAAGGCACGTGGGCTCAGGCTCATCGTCGTGGACCCGCGCCGGACCCAGACCGCGAACCTGGCCGACCTGCACCTGGCGATCAGGCCCGGCGAGGACGCCACCCTGCTGGCCGGCATGGTCAACCTGATCCTGGACGCGGACCGGCAGGACGCACCGTTCTGCGAGGAGTTCGTCGCCGGGATCGCCGAGCTGAGGCAGGCTCTCACGCCGTTCACGCTCGAGTACGTCGCCGCACGGACCGGGCTGGCGGCCGCCGACATCGAGAGGGCCGCCGAGATGTTCGCGACCGCCTCGCGCGGGACGATCACCAGCGGCACCGGCCCCGACATGGGTCCCCACGGCAACCTGACCGAACACCTCATCGCGACGCTGAACATCCTCTGCGGGCGCTTCAACCGCGCCGGCGACGTCAACGAGCACACCGCGGTCCTGATGCCGGACCTGCCGTCGGTGGCCGCGGTGGTGCCCCGCGACTTCATGCCGGACAAGCTCAACCCGGACGCCAACCCCGCGCGCTCGCGGCTGCACGGGGCTCATCAGGTGTATCTGGAGATGCCGACGAGCACGCTGGCGGACGAGATCCTGACTCCCGGCGACGGGCAGGTCCGCGCCCTGATCGTCATCGGAGGCAACCCGGTCTCCTCCTGGCCGGACCAGGACAAGACGCTGCGGGCCCTGCGCTCGCTGGACCTGCTCGTCGGCATCGACGTGCGTGAGACCGACACCGTCGCGCTCGCGGACTACTTCCTGCCGGCCAGCTACGGCCTGGAGCGAGCCGAGCTGTCGGCGTACAACGACTACCTCTACAACCAGCCCTTCGTGCAGTACGCCGACGCCGTCGTCGAGCCTCCGGGCGATGCCCGCGAGGAGTGGCTCTACCTGGCGGAGCTGGCCAAGCGTCTGGGCACGGTCATCGAGCTGCCCGGCGGACGGGTGGACCTGGAGAACCTCCCGACCACCGAGCAGTTCCTGGGGCTGCTCTACCCCGAGGGCTCCACGCGCGTGCCGCTGCAGGAGATCGTGGGCCAGCCGGGAGGCAAGGTCTACGACCAGTTCGCCGAGCTGGAGGTCCTGCCGAAGTTCGAGGGAATGGATGATCGCTTCCAGCTCTTCCCCGCGGGCGTGGCGGGCGAGATCCAGACGCTGCTGGCCTACGACACCAGCGGTGGCGCAGGGTTCACCCACCTGCTGACGTGCCGTCGCAACGGTGCCGTCTACAACAGCATGTGCCACGAGCTGCCGCGGAGCGCGACCGCGAACCCGGCGCACCTGCATCCCAGCGACCTGCAGGCGCTGGGAGCCGTGAGCGGCGACGTCCGACGGCTGGTCTCGGCCCACGGTGCCATCGACGTGCAGCTGGCTGCCGACGAGACCCTGCGCCGCGGTGTCGTCTCGGTCTCGCACGGTTTCGGCGGGATCCTCGCCGGCGAGGGCGGCAGCGCCTTCGCCACCGTCGCGCAGCTGGTGAGCACCGACACGACGGTGGACACGGTGAGCCGGATGCCCATCCTGAGCGCGCTGCCGGTGCGGTTCGAGCCGGCTCCGGTCTGACCGTCCCCGGACACGCCGACGGGCCGGCCCCCGCGGGGGACCGGCCCGTCCTGACGTGCTGCGTGCGACGTGCTGGGGCTGCTAGTAGCGGTACATCTCGCTCTTGTACGGGCCCTCGACGTCCACGCCGATGTACTCGGCCTGGTCCTTGCGCAGGGTGGTGAGCCGGACGCCGAGCGCGTCCAGGTGCAGGCGCGCGACCTTCTCGTCCAGGTGCTTGGGCAGGACGTAGACACCGAGCGGGTACTGGTCGGTCTTGGTCCACAGCTCGATCTGCGCGAGGACCTGGTTGGTGAAGCTGTTGCTCATCACGAAGCTCGGGTGGCCGGTGGCGTTGCCGAGGTTCAGCAGGCGACCCTCGCTGAGCAGGATGATCGAGTGCGCGGGCTTGTCGCCCGTGGCCGGGAAGACCCACTCGTCGACCTGCGGCTTGATGTTGATCCGCTCGATGCCGTCGAAGCGCTGCAGGCCGACGATGTCGATCTCGTTGTCGAAGTGGCCGATGTTGCCGACGATGGCCTGGTGCTTCATCCGCGCCATGTCCGGCGCCATGATGATGTCCTTGTTGCCGGTGGTGGTGATGAAGACGTCGGCGCTCTCGACGACGTCGTCGAGCGTGGCGACCTGGTAGCCCTGCATGGCCGCCTGCAGCGCGCAGATCGGGTCGATCTCGGTGACGATGACGCGGGCGCCCTGGGCGCGCAGCGACTCCGCGGAGCCCTTGCCGACGTCGCCGAAGCCGCAGACGACGGCGGTCTTGCCGGCGAGCATCGTGTCGGTGGCGCGGTTGATGCCGTCGACCAGGGAGTGGCGGCAGCCGTACAGGTTGTCGAACTTGCTCTTGGTGACGCTGTCGTTGACGTTGATCGCCGGGAACAGCAGGGTGTCGGCGCGGAAGAACTCGTACAGGCGCATGACGCCGGTCGTGGTCTCCTCGGTGACGCCCTTGATGCCGGCGGCGATGGTGGTGAAGCGCTGCGGGTCGCTCTCCAGCGAGCGGCGCAGGGTGTCGAGCACGACCGCGTACTCCTCGGAGTGGCTCGGGTCGTCGGACGGCACGAGGCCGGCCTTCTCGAACTCGACGCCCTTGTGGATCAGCAGCGTGACGTCGCCGCCGTCGTCCAGGATCATGTTCGGGCCGGCGACGTTGCCCTCGGCGTCGGCGGGCCAGTTCACGGCCTGCTCGGTGCACCACCAGTACTCCGGCAGCGTCTCGCCCTTCCAGGCGAACACGGGCACACCCTGCGGGTCCTCGACGGTGCCGTTCGGACCGACCGCCACGGCGGCGGCGGCGTGGTCCTGGGTGGAGAAGATGTTGCAGGAGACCCAGCGGACCTGCGCGCCGAGGTCGACGAGGGTCTCGATGAGCACCGCGGTCTGCACGGTCATGTGCAGCGAGCCGATGATGCGGGCGCCGGCGAGCGGCTTGCTGGCGCCGAACTCCTCGCGCATGGCCATCAGGCCGGGCATCTCGTGCTGAGCCAGCCGGATCTCCTTGCGGCCGAACTCGGCGAGGGAGAGGTCGGCGACCTTGAAGTCCTGGACCTTCGTCATGGGTGTCCTGTCTGTGGGTTCGGGCGGGGCGGGGATCATCTGCTGAGGAGCTGCTGGTGCTTGTCCTGCTCGAAGGCGAGCCAGTCGCCGTCGGGCAGTGGTTCGTGGGTGTCGACCGGGACCGGTCGGCGCGGCTGGGCCTGGAACCACTCGTCCAGCGCGCCGGCGAGCTCGGGCTCGCGGCGCAGCCGGAGCGCGAACCCGACGTCGCCGAGCTCGACCCCGTGCGCCTGCAGCAGCTCGCGCAGCGTGCGCAGGCGCTGCAGCTGGGCTGGCCCGTAGAGCCGGTAGCCCGCAGCGGAACGCGGGGACTCGACGAGCCCGAGCTGCTCGACGTAGCGCAGCATCCGCGGGGACCACCCGGTGGTCGCCGCGGCCTCGTTGATGGTGAGGTTGCTGGTCGTGGTCATCGCAGGAACCTTACCAGGGGCGTGTCAGGGTCGCCAGGTGAACCCTGTCACGAGCGTGTCAGGGCCGCCGACGGACGTTCAGGACTGCCAGCTGGACAGGTAGTGCTGCTGCCCGGGTGTGAGCACATCGACGTCGACCCCCAGCGCGGCGAGCTTGGTACGCGCGACCTCGGTGTCGATCGCCGGCGGCACCGCGTGCACGCCCGAGGCGAGGTCGGCGCGGGCCAGCCACTGCAGGGTCAGGGCCTGGACGGCGAACGAGATGTCCATGACGGAGGCGGGTGGCCCTCCCCCGCGGCCAGGTTCACCAGCCGGCCCTGCGCGAGAAGCAGCAGCCGGCGTCCGTCGGTGAGCTCGTAGGCGTCGGCGTGCGGGCGCACCCGGCGGTCGACGCGCGACGCCGCGGCCTCCAGCGCCGCGACGTCGATCTCGACGTCGAAGTGGCCGGCGTTGGCCAGCACGGCGCCGTCGCGCATGAGCGCGAAGTGCTCGGCGGCGAGCACGTCGCGGTTGCCGGTGGTGGTGAGGAAGACGTCGCCCAGGCGGGCGGCCTGCGCCATCGGCAGGACGCGGTGGCCGTCCAGCACCGCCTCCAGCGCACGGCGACGGCTCGACCTCGGTGACGACGACCTGCGCCCCGAGCCCGCGGGCGCGCGCGGCGATGCCGCTGCCGCACCAGCCGTATCCGGCGACCACCACGCAGGTACCGGCCAGCAGGGTGCCCGTGGCGCGCATGACGGCGTCGAGCGTGGACTGGCCGGTGCCGTGCCGGTTGGCCACCAGCAGCTGCATCGGGGTGTCGTTCAGCGCGGCCATCGGCAGCCGCAGCGCCCCGTCGGCGGCCATCTGCCGCAACCGCAGGACCCCGGTCGACGTCTCCTCGCCGCCTGCCCGCACCGTCGCGAGCAGGTCCGTGCGCGCGGCAGTGCAGCAGCGACACCAGGTCGCAGCCGTCGTCGAGCAGCAGGTCCGGCGCGCGCTCCAGCACCTGCTCCAGGTGGGCGGCGTGACCTGCGGCGTCGACCCCGTGCCGGGCGAACACGGCGACGCCGTCGTGCGCGACGAGGGTCGCGGCGACGTCGTCCTGGGTCGACAACGGGTTGGACGCGGCGATGCTCAGGCTGGCGCCGGCCGCGCACACCGTGCGCGCGAGCGCCGCGGTCTCCGGCGTGACGTGGGCGCACGCCGCGACGTGCAGCCCCGCCAGCGGTCGCGTCGTGGCGAACCGCTGCCGGAGCAGGCCCAGCACCGGCATCGCCCGCTCCGCGAACTCGACCCGGGCCAGGCCTCGGTCGGCGAGGGCGAGATCGGCGACGTCGTGCGGGGGGTTCGGAGCCATCTGCGCATGGTGTCTCACGTACGGTCGCGCGATGGCCATCGACATCCCCGCGCTGTTCGCCGCCTCCCCCGGTTTCGTACGGACCCTGGACCCGCAGATCGTGTCGATCGAGCCGGCGCGGATGCGTCTGGACGCGGACCCGCGCTGGTTCAACCACCTCGGCGGTCCGCACGCGGCGGCCCTGTTCGGTCTCGGCGAGCTCACCGCCTTCGTGCTGCTGCTGCGCGAGTTCGGCGACCTCGTGGAGGCTGGTGTCGTGCCGCTGGTGAAGTCGTCGCAGATCGGCTTCGGGGCGCTGGTGGTCGGGCCGGTGAGCACGCTGGCCGCCCCGGCCGGTCCGCTGGACGGTGTGCGCGACGCCCTGGCGGGCAAGGGCCGCGCGACCTTCCCCGTCCAGGTGCAGTTCACCCGGGAGTCCGATGACGTCGAGGCCGCCACCGCCACGTACGTGATGGCGTTGCGCCAGGCGTGAGCCGACTCAGAACGGCGCATCGGTCGTAGGCGCCGGATCTGACAGCGGCTGCGCCGAGCGCCTGAGCCACGACAGCGACGGGACCTCGTCCGGCCGGTTCGCGGTGCGTGCTTCGCGATCGGTGAGCGCCAGGGCGTCGGGGTCCGGCAGCGTCGGGTCCTGGCACCAGCCGCAGCCGCAGCCGCCGTCGACACCGGGCGGTGGGTCCAGCTGGCGGGGTACCTCGACGAGCTGTCCGCACGGGCTGGCCCACAGGGTGGACTCGGCGGTACGCAGCGGGGTCCAGCCCAGGTGTTTCAGTCCGTGCGTGCGACGGCTGCGGGCGACGAGGTTCCAGGCGGCGGTCGGGCCCTGCGGATAGGGGACGTCGTGGTCGAGATCGCAGCGGGCGGCGGGGATCCGGGCCCCGGTCGGACCGTCGCAGGAGACGTCGCGGAGCTCGACGAACAGCGACAGCGGGTCCGAGGGGTCGTGCTGGTGTTCGTGCCGGAAGGCGAGGTCGCCGAGCACGAGGTCGTCGCCGACCATGCCGAGCAGAGCGTCCCGCACCCCGGTCGGGGTGGGCGGGGGTCGGACGTCGGCGGGAGCGAGATCGACGAGGGCGCCGGAGCTGCTCTGGACGCAGACCTGTCGGAGCTCGGCGTCGACGAGCAGATCGCGCGCGGTCGGAGCGTCGATCCAGCCGTAGCCGTCGAGCCAGGCGGGCTCGTTGCTCAGGCCGAGGGCGGTCTCGACCGGGACGCGGATCATCGCCTGGACCGGTCGGGACAGCCGGCAGTCTGCGGAGGCTGCCTCGATGCCGGTGCCCCGGAGGCCTCGGGCCGCGAACGGTGCGACGTCGGTTGGCGCGGTATGGGCGTCGGTGTGCGCGTCGCCGGCGCTGAACGGCTCGGGGCGGTCTGCGGGCGCGTCGGCGGCCGGGTCCGTGGGATCGGCGGGGCTGTGGGTGGCGGGGCTGTGGGTGGCGGGGGGTGGCGCAGGGGAAGGTGCCGGCAGCGAGGTCGAAACGCAACGCGTCCAGACAGCGTGCGTCACCTGCCTGGCGGAGAGCGCGGGCTCGGGCGTCGACGGTCTGCCACCAGCGGATGAGCGGTACCGCAGGGCCGAGCAAGGACACCGAGGCTTGTCCGTCGTCGCCGGCGTAGAACTCGACGCGGCGCCGGGCGGTAGCGGTGGCGGCCCGCAGGGCGGCGCTCTCGGGATCCAAGGCGAGGGCGGCGCGGCGGACCGCTTGTTCGATGCGTCCGGGTGACAGTGCGCTGATCACCGAGCCCAGCTCGGCGTCCAGGGCGGCGGCGAGCTCGAGCGGGTAGGGCTCGACGGCCCGCAGGAACGCGCGGGCACGCGATGCTGCCAGCTCGCCGGACTCCAGCCGCTCCAGGACCTTCGGCAGGACGGTGGTCAGCGCGACAGCGTCGCGGATGTCGGCGGCGGCCTGTCGGTCACTGACGCGTCGGGCGACGGCGACCTCGCGGCGGAACGAGGTCCAGGGAGTGGCGCCGCGCTCGTCGAGCGGGCCACGCGGTACCTGCGCGGTCAACCGAGCCAGGACCCGCATGTCTGCGGCGAGCGCACGGGACTGCGCAGTCACCGCTCCCGCGAGCGTCGCGAGGTCGGCGCGAAACGCGGGTAGCTCCCACGGCGTATCGAGATGGTCCATACGGCAAGTGTAGTCGAACATACGTTCGAATGCAAGTGTTGCTGAAACTGCCCTTCCCGCGCTAGGCAGTTACTGCGCCGTGCACGAAGTTCTCCGCGGAGCGACGAGACCGGCAGGGACTGCTACCCCGGAACCGCACGGCGCCGTCGCCGGAGCGCGAGGCCCGCGAGGCCGGCCGCCACAGCCACCAGCGCCGGCAACGTGTCCCGAGCCCCGGTGGCCGCGAGCGTGCCGCCGCTGCTCGTCGACGCGGGAGTCCCGGCAGGGTTCGAGCCCCCCGGCGCGGCCACGACCTCGGGGGCGACGGTCGCCCGCGCGCACAGCGACCCGGGCACGGCACTGGTCCACCGTGGGTCGGCGACGCGGTAGGCGCGCTGGACGAGGTAGTCGGCGGGGTCGAGCAGGAAGTCGATCTCGGGCGGCGACGTCAGCGCGGCGAGCAGGCCGGTCAGCTCGTCGACGTACTGCGCCTGACCGGCCGAGATCACCGGCGCCCACGCGTCGGCGTGGTCGGGCAGGAACACCTGCGGCTTCACCGCGTCGACGTAGGAGACCGGGTCCTGCAGACCCGAGACGGGACCGTCGAAACCGAGGATGGCGTTGGCCATGACGTCGACGCAGCCGGGGAAGCGGCCGAGCGCGTCGACGATCGCCGGCTGGTCGAAGATCGGGCCGGCGGAGTCTCCCAGCAGCAGGGAGAAGTCGCCGTCGCGCAGCTGGTAGAGCCAGGTGCCACCCTGGTCGGACTCCTGCTGCTGGGCCACGAAGCGGGCGAGCTCCTCCGGGTCGTCGGCGAAGTGGTCGAGGTAGGGCTGCGGGTCCATCACCGGCGCGAACGGGTCCACCGCGTTGCCCTGACCGGGCGGCCGGGCGGCGGAGTGGAGGTGCTGGAGCACGGTCACCGGCGGCAGGTCGGCGAACAGCCGCAGCGACTGCAGCGTCCCGGGCGCAGGAGTCGTCCATCGTCCCGGTGATGGCGCAGGGGAAGTCCGTACCGACGCCCTCGCGCGTCGCTCCCTCGACGGCGACGGTGCAGATCTCCTCGCTGCCGACGACCGTCGCGCCCGAGGAGCCGGCGACGAAACCGAGGTCGCCGGCGTGGTCGAAGTGCCCGTGGCCCACCAGGACGGCCTCGGGCTCGAGCGCGGCGAGGTCCTCGCGCGTCAGCGGCAGGTACCCCTCGACAGCGCCGATGATCTCCCAGGCGTCGAACAGCAGCAGGTGGCCGCGGATCGTCACGACGAACGACGAGACGCCGGTCCAGTGCAAGGTCGTGTAGCCGGGGTCGTCCCAACGGTCGCCGAGGAGCCGGTCGCGAGCCGCCCGGGCCGATGGGCTGACGGCCGGCCCGGCGGGCAACGGGGTGAACGTCGCGATCGGGGTCCGGCTCTCGGCCTGCGCAGGAGCGGCCTGGGCCGCCACGAGCAGGACGGACGCCAGCAGGACGGACGCGAGCAGACGTGCGCGCACGGTGACACCTCCAGGGTTGCCAGAGTGTCGCGCACGCAGGGCTCTGGCGTCCGCGCACCGCACCCCTGCGCCCGCAGGCTGCCGGGAGCCAGACTGCCTAGCGCCCCAGCAGCTCGCGCAGCAACGGCGCGAGGCGGCCCGGGTCGGTCACCGGCACCAGGTGGCCGCCCGGCACGGTCCGCACGTCCAGCGTCCGGCCGGTGAGCACCGGTCCGACGACCTCGGGCGGCGCCGTGGTGTCGTCCTGGGCCAGCACCACCGACGTGGGCAGCTGCGGGTCGGCCAGCCAGGTGCGCAGCGTGTCGCCGAGCAGGGCCTGGACGGCGTCGCGATAGGCCGGGTAGCTGTGGGCCACGCCGGCCCGCGCCACCGGCGCGGGCACGTCGGGCGCCACCCGCGGCGCGACGCGGGACAGCGGCTCCCGCAGCAGGCACATCGCGCCGCACGCCAGGCTCGCCAGCGGCGCGCCGGCGACGGTACGACGCGCCAGCCACGAGCGCTCGCCGAGCTGCCGCCCCGCGGTCTCGGCGTCCGGGAAGGCCGGCGGGCAGACCAGCACCAGACGGCGCACCAGCGTCGGCTCCGCCCGCGCCAGGGCGACCGCGACGGCGCAGCCGTAGGAGTGGGCCAGCACGTCGACCGGTCCAGCCTGGTGCGCGCGCAGCAGCAGGCGCAGGGCGTCGACCTGCTCGGCCAGCCCGAACCGGGTACCGAGCCGGCGGGAGCCGCCGTGCCCGAGCAGGTCGGGTGCCAGCGTGGCGACGTCGGCACCGGCGAGCTCGGCGGTGAGACCGGCGAACGACCGCCCGGTGCCGCCGAGGCCGTGCAGCAGCAGCACGGGCGGGTCGCCGTCGGGTCCGGCGTGGGCGTGGGCGAGCGGCTGCGTCGACGGGTCGCCCTGCGCCCGCAGCACCGCGACGCCGCCGATCCCGATCCCGGGAGCCAGGCCCAGCGCGGCCTCCTGCTGGCGTGCCTGCACCCAGCGCGAGAGCAGCCAGCCGTAGCCGAGCATCGCCAGCACGGCGAGGACGAGCCAGCTCCGGTCGCCGCCGGGCAGGTAGTGCACCGCGATGTGCCCGAGGAACACGTTCATCCACGGGGCGTGCGGCACCCCGCCGCGGAAGACGAGGTCCGGCGCCATCGCGTACAGGTGCACGAACAGCACCAGCACCACCTGCCCCCGTGCGGGCGCAGCCTTGACGAGCAGCACGCCGGCCAGCCACCCGCACGTGACGAGGAGCGCGACCAGGAAGTGCGCCCCCCAGTGGAAGCGCGAGTCGTAGCTGCCGTAGACGAAGAACAGCCCGGTCTCGGCGGGGACCAGCACGACGAGCTGGAGCAGCAGCGTGCGTCGCCGCAGCGGCGCGTAGGCCTGCGGCTGCACGTGCCTCGGTCGCGTCGGAGCGACGCTCGACGACGGCGCCGTCATCGGGTCGCCCGGACGAGGGTGGCGGCCTCGAAGGCGTTGCCGGCCCAGGCCGGGTCCAGCGTGGCGTAGCGGGTGATGCGGGCGGAGTCGACGACCGCATAGCCGACGCCGGGGCCGCCGTCCCGCGAGCGCGGCAGGTCGACGGCGGCGGCGAGCAGCCGCTGCGGGTCGAGCACGGTCGGGACCCCGCCGACCTCGGTGGGGACGTCCGCACCCTGCTGCACCACGACGTGCACGGTCAGGTCGGACGGCAGCCCCGACCGCCAGCGCTGCACCGCCGCGGCCGTCGGGAGCGTCCGCTGGAACAACAGCACCACCGGCCGCCCCCCGAAAGTCACCCCGTCGACCTGGCGCGGCACGGTCGGCCCGTCGGCGACCAACCCGTTGCGCTGGTCGGCCAGCGTGTGCTCGTCCAGCGGTCCCGGCAGGTGGATCAGCAGCAGCACGACGGCGGCCAGCACCGCCGCGCCGGCCAGCGCGAACAGGATCGGAGCGCGGGCCGACAGCGGCGGCGCCGAGCCGCAGACGCGACCCCAGTCGACGTCCTGGTCGGTGTCGGCGGACACGGCCGGGGACGCTGTCGAGGACACGTGCTCAGGCTAGCTACAGGCCTGGCCAGCAACCCTTGCATCTCCGCGATCTCGGCCGTCTGCGCGGTGAAGATGGTGCGGGCCAGCTCGAGCGCCTGCGGGCTGGAGCCCTTGTCGACGTCGGCCTGGGCCATCGGCAGCGCGCCCTGATGGTGGGCGATCATGGCCGTCAGGAAGGCCTTGTCGAAGGCTGTCCCCGACAACGGCTCCAGCGCGGTGGACTCGTCGCCCATGTCCATGCCGGACATCGACGCGCCGGACCGGTCCAGCGTGACGCCCCAGGCGTCGGCCATCTGCTGCATGCGGTTCAGCTCGGGGTCCTGCGCGGCGACGATGCGGGCGGCGAGCGCCTTGACCTCGGCGTCCTGCGCGCGGGTCGGCGCGAGCTGCGCCATCGCCAGGGCGCCGACGTGGTGCGGCGTCATCTCGCTGATGAAGGTGACGTCCGCGTCGTTGTGGACGGCGGAGACGGCGTCGGTGGCTCCGGCGGCAGCCGGCGGCGGCGCGGCGACCGTGCTCGGGTCGTTGCTGCCGCAGGCGGCCAGGCCCAGCGACAGGGTGCCGGTCAGGGCCAGGGTCAAGGTGCGGGAACGGGAAGAGGACAGCTTCATGCGGGTGCTCCAGATCAAGGAAGGGGGGACGTACGGACCGTGCCGTGGCCGACGCAGCGGTCGACGACGGTCCCGCCTACGTCCGCAGCACGCAGAGGCGGAGCAGCAGGTCCCCCGGCGGTCCCCGCGCCGGGGCCGGGCGCTCGGCGGGCGTCGTCCGCCGCCGGCTCGGGGCGAGGGCCCCGGGGCCGAGGCGGCGGGCGCGGAGCACCAGCAGCGCCCCGGCGACGAGCAGTACGGCCAGGCACACCGCCGTCGTCGCGGGAGGGCTCAGCGGCAGTTCGCCGGTGACCCCGACGGCCTCGACCAGCAGGCTGTCGGTCGCCATCGGCATGCCCGGCAGGTCGTGCCTGTCGTGGGCGCCCGCGAGGTGGCCACCCAGCCCGTGCATGGCCAGCAGGCCGAGCAGCAGGGCCAGCGTCGGCACCAGCCGAGCCCGCGCCGCACCCGGATGCGCTGACAGGATCCTCACGCCGGACAGAACGCCGCAGACCGGCGAATGATGCCCGCGCGCCGCGTCAGGTGGTGACGGTCTCGCGGTACAGGTCAGGCTCCAGGTACATGACGCGGGCCAGCGGCTCGACGGCCCGCACGCGTACCTCCGCCTCGTCGATCGCGGCGGCGACCTGCGGCAGCGTGAGATCGGGAGCGACCGCGATCTTCGCGGCGACCAGCAGCTCCTCCGGGCCCAGGTGCAGGGTCCGCAGGTGGATCACGCGGGTGATCTTGGTGCCGTCGACCAGTGCCTCCCGGATCGCCCGCACGGCGGCGGGCGCCGCCGACTCACCGAGCAGCAGGCTCTTCATCTCGATCGCCAGGATGATCGCGACGATGCCCAGCAGCACGGCGATGCAGAGCGTGCCGATGCCGTCCCAGACCGGGTCGTCGAGCACGATCGACAGCCCGACGCCTCCGAGCGCCAGCACCAGGCCGGTCAGCGCCGCGAGGTCCTCGAGCAGCACCACGGGCAGCTCGGGCGACTTGGACGTCCGGACGAAGTGCACCCAGCTGTTGTCGCCCTTGCCTGGGCGCGACTCCCTGATCGCCGTCCGGAACGAGAAGCCCTCTGCGACGATCGCGAACAGCAGGATGCCGATCGCCACGCCCGGCGAGGTGAGCTCCTCCGGTTCCTGGATCTTGTGGAGGCCCTCGTAGCCGGCGAACAGCGAGCCCAGCGAGAACAGCACCAGGGCGACGACGAAGCTGTAGAAGTAGCGCTCGCGGCCGTAGCCGAACGGGTGCTCGGCATCGGCCTTGCGCGCGCCACGGTTCTGTCCCACCAGCAGCAGCACCTGGTTGCCGGAGTCGGCGACGGAGTGCACCGACTCGGCCAGCATCGAGGACGACCCGGTGATGAGGAAGCCGACGAACTTCGCCACCGCGATCGAGGCGTTCGCCGCGAGCGCCGCGATGATGGCGGTCTTGCCCCCGGAGGCACTCACGCCGGCACCGGCGCGATGCGCTGCTTGAGCGCGGTGATGGCGTCGACGGGCGTGGGGTCGGTCCCGTGCAGCAGCGCCAGGTAGGTGCTCGCGTAGTCGGTGAGGCCCACCAGCGACGCCAGCCGCTCGACGGCGCTGGCGCCCTCGGCCCGGAGCTGGACGACCGGAATGCCCCGCTCCCGCGCCAGCTCGGCGCTGACGTCGGCGCGCAGCGCCACCTGCGGGTGCTCGTCGCTGTCGCGCAGCAGGACGAGCACCAGCCGGCCGCCGTCGACGTCGTCGTCCTCACCGCGGTCGCGGAAGAAGTCGTCCGGCTCGGCGGCGGAGGCGGCCGCGAACGGCCCGTCGAAGGCGACCACCTGGTTGTGGTTGGCCTCCGGCAGCACCCCCCACGTCGCCGGGACCTGCGCGTTCTCGTTCAGCTGGCAGGCGAAGCGGTAGGCGACGGTGGCCGTCAGCGGCGAGGTGCCCCACACCACCGGGACGGCGCCGTCCAGGTCGACCGCGAGCCGCTTGGCCGGGTTCACCAGCGTGGCGGCGTCGACGCGGCAGCGGGCCGCGGCCTGCTCGAGCGTAACGGCCGCCGCCTCCAGCGCCTCGGCCGAGGCCGGCAGCAGCCCCAGCGCGTGACCGGCAGCCAGCAGCGGCGTCGCGAGCGCCCACATGCTGGCGCGCGGCTGGCGTCCCTGCGTGACGGGGACGAACACGGCCCGGCCGCGCTCGCCGAGGGCGTGCACCGGGGAGCCGTCACGCCCGACCACCAGCAGCCGGCAGCCCCGACGGACGGCCTCCTCCAGCGCCGACAGCGTCTCCTCGGTGCCGCCGGAGCAGGACACCGCGACCACCAGGTCGACCGGTCCGACCCACGCCGGCAGGCCGTAGCCGCGGTGGGTGAGGATCGGCACCGGCGCCGAGAGCCCGGCCACCCCGGCCAGGACGTCGCCCGCGATGCCGGACCCGCCCATGCCGCAGACGACGACCGCCCGCGGACGGCCCTCGTCGGCGAGCGTCGCGACGCCTGCCTCGGCGGCCAGCGTGGCGGCCTCGCGCACCTGCGCCGCGGCCGAGGCCACGGCCCTGAGCATCTGCCCCGGGTCCCGGGCCTCCAGGGCAGCGACGTCGTCGAGCAGCTCGCTCACTGGGGCTTGCGCGCCTCGTCGGTGAGCAGCACCGGGATGTCGTCGCGCACCGGGTAGGCCAGGCCGCACCCGGTGCAGACCAGCTCTTCCGCGGCCTCGTCAGCGCGCAGCGAGGCCCGGCAGGCGGGGCAGGCGAGGATGTCCAGCAGGGCAGCGTCGAGCTTCATGGCCGGAACTGTAGCGGGGCAGGTCAGCCGCGCAGCAGCGCCAGGGCCTCGTCGCGGACCCGTTCCATCGTCGCGACGTCGGGGGCCTCGACGTTCAGACGCAGCAGCGGCTCGGTGTTGGAGGCGCGGACGTTGAACCACCAGCCCTCGGCGGAGGACACCGTGAGCCCGTCGAGCTCGTCCAGGGTGTCCTCGCTGTAGGCCTGCCTGATGGCGGTGATCCGACCGGCCTGGTCGTCGACCTCGCTGTTGATCTCGCCGCTCGCGGCGTAGCGGTCGTAGGAGGTCAGCAGGGCCGACAGCGGCCCCTCCTGCCCGCCGAGCGCCGCGACGGTGTGCAGTGCGGCGAGCATGCCGGAGTCGGCGTTCCAGAACTCGGCGAAGTAGAAGTGACCGGAGTGCTCTCCCCCGAAGACGGCTCCGGTGCGGGCCATCTCGGCCTTGATGAACGAGTGGCCCACGCGGGTGCGGACGGGGGTTCCGCCTGCCTCGGTGACGACCTCCGGCACCGTGCGGGAGGTGATGAGGTTGTGGATGACGGTGCCGCCGGGGTGCTTGCGCAGCTCGCGGTCCGCGATCAGGGCGGTGAGCACCGACGGGCTGACGATCTCGCCGCGCTCGTCGACGACGAAGCAGCGGTCGGCGTCGCCGTCGAAGGCGAGCCCGAGGTCCGCACCCCTCTCGCGGACCTTGGCCTGCAGGTCGACGAGGTTCTTCGGGTCGATCGGGTTGGCCTCATGGTTCGGGAAGCTGCCGTCGAGCTCGAAGAACAGCTCGGTCGTCTCCAGCGGCAGCCCCTGGAACACGGCCGGGACGGTGTGGCCACCCATGCCGTTGCCGGCGTCGACGACGACCTTCAGCGGCCGGATGCCTTCCAGGTCGGGCACCAGCTGCTTCATGTACGCGGAGTAGCCGGCGAGCACGTCCTGCTGGCTGACGCTGCCGCGGGTGCCCTCGAACGCGGGCAGCCCCTCGGCGAGGTAGCGCTCGGCGTCGGCACGGATCTGCGCCAGCCCGCTGTCCTGGCCGACCGGCTTGGCCCCCGCGAGGCACAGCTTGATGCCGTTGTAGCGCGCCGGGTTGTGGCTGGCGGTGAACATGGCCCCGGGCACGTCCATCGTGCCGGCGGCGTAGTAGAGCAGGTCGGTGGAGCCCAGCCCGGCCTCGACGACGTCGACGCCCTGGCTGGTGGCCCCGTCGGCGAAGGCCGCGACCAGCCCGACGCCGCTCTCGCGCATGTCCCGGGCGGTGACGATGCGCGCGGCGCCGGTGAAGCGGGCGAACGCCGCCCCCAGCGCGCGAGCGATGTCTTCGTCGAGCTCGGAGGGCACCAGGCCCCGGACGTCGTAGGCCTTCACGATGTTCGACAGGTCCCGGGGCGCAGTCATGCGCCCGACCCTAGCGGCGCGTCCGGACAGCACAAGAGCCGCCCGGCGACGCCTCAGAGCTTGTGCTTGGTGGCCTTGCCCAGGACGGTGCTGATGTCGAGCTGCACGGCCGGACTGGACCCAGCTCTTGCGCTCGCAGCGCCGGCAGTTGGTGAACTGCACGCTGGAGCCGTCGGTGAGCGTCATGGTGATCGCCGTGACCCGGGTGCCGGCGCAGACGCCGCACGTGGGCAGGTCCCGGGCCCGCGTGGTGACCAGGCTGCTCGGCCGGGGCGGCGACGAGACGATCGACGGCAGGACGGCGGGACTGGCAGGCATGGCAGCACCTCAAGGTCGGGGAAGCGGTGGCGTTACCCCTGCTTCGGCCGGACGGCGCTGATGCCTTGAGAATCCGGCGCGTCGGGCACAGACGCGACACACCGCCACGGACCGGACAACCGCCCCACGCGGGGACAGCAGTCGCCGGGCTCAGGAAGGCGTCGGCAGGGCGCGCAGGTGGCCGCGGCGGCCGGTCCCGCCCTCGGGCTCCTGCGGACGGGTCGCGGGCCGGGCGGCCTCGCGGACGGCGTTGGCCAGCGCTTCGAGGTCGTCGCTGCTGCGGGCGCGGACGACGTCGGGGTGCTCGGCCTGGTGCCGCACCACCTCCCAGCCGCGGGGGGCGGTGAGCCCCTTGGCGTGCTCGTCGCACAGGTCGTAGCAGTGCGGCTCGGCGTTCAGCGCGAGCGGTCCGACGACGGCGGCCCGGTCGGCATAGACATAGGTGAGCGTCGCGACAGCGGGGAGGGCGCACGCGGTTCGCGAGCAGCGCCGGACAGGGCTCACGGCCGGGACGGTAGCCGTCCGGGCGCGCCGGTGCCAGCGACGCGCCGCTCCGTCGGCGCCGTCCCCTAGCCTGCCCGACGTGACCGAGCCGTTCCAGGACGCCCCGCGGCAGCCTCGTGGCAGCCGTCGTCGTCGCGACCGCCACGGCCGCGGGATGCGCGGTTCGCTCGTCCCGGCGACCGCGACGCTGGCCGGGCGCGAGGTGCGGGTGCCGATGGCGCAGACGCGCCGGGAGCGCTTCGACGGCCTGGTGCTGGACGCCGTCGAAGATCTCGAACGGCGCTGGGCGGCCGAGCTCGAAGGCGTCGAGTTCGCCGTGGAGGACGTCCCGGCGGTGCCGCTGACGCCGGGCGCCCTGCCCGACGACGACGTCGTCGCCGACGAGACCGCCGGGGGTTCGGTACCGCTGGGCCGGCTGCTGCCCGCCGCGCTGGACGGACGGGGGCAGCGCACGCCCGCGCGCGTGGTGGTCTACCGGCGGCCGCTGGAGGCGCGGGCCACCGACCGCGAGGACCTGGCCGACCTCGTGCACGACGTGGTGGTCGACCAGGTGGCCCGTCTGCTGGACCTGGACCCGGACGAGATCGACCCGCCGGTCGGCTGACTCCTGCGCGGCCCCGTCAGCCGGTGCCGGCCAGCGGCTCCGGGCGCACCTGCGGGACGGCCACCTCGGGCACCGTCGAGCGCACCTGCAGGACGGTGGTGAGCGGCCCGCCCGAGGTCTGCTCGACCAGCAGCACGGCGGCCACGACCCGACCGCGGAACAGCTGGATCTGCAGCGGTCCCCCGCCGCGGGGCAACAGGTCCGACAGCGGGACGGCGACCGTGCGGTCGCCGGCGATCTCCACGCGTCGGGTGTCGCCGAGGTCGGTCGGGACGAGGTCGACGGCGGCGTCGTCGCGGCCGGCACCGAGCAGCAGGGTCGCCTCGGTCCCGACGGGCAGCGGCAGCGCCGGCAGCAGCGCCGGCGCTCCGAGCGGTTCGGCCGATCCTGTCCAGGCCAGCTCGCGCACCCTGCCTGCCGCGGTCGCGCTGTCGTCGGCCAGGCCCGCGGCCAGCAGCGGGGTGTCGGAGCTGACGACGGCCGTCGCGGGCGTGCCGGCCAGCTCGGCGGTGACGTCGCGGGCGACGGTGCTGCCCGCCGGCACGTCGACGTCCTCGAGCCGGACGAGGCCGTCGCCGGTCCGCAGCGACAGCCGCGCGACGGCGGCGGCGTCGGTCGGGTTCGCGAGCACCACGCTGCGGCGACCGGGACCGGCCGGCAGCCCCGGCACGAGCACGTCCCGCGCAGGTGCCAGCAGCGCGGGCAGGTCGTCGGTGCCCTGCGGCGTCGAGCCGTCTCGCCGGTCGACGTGGACGGTGGCCGCGACCCGCCCGCGCACCGTGCTGACGTGCAGCCCGAGCAGGTCACGGTCCGGCGCCAGCGTGTCGAGCTCGACGACCCGACGGCTCTGCCCGGGCACGCCCAGACCCTGTCCCGGTGCGGGATCCAGCGGACCGTCCAGCGCCCAGCCGGTGACGTCGACGACCGCCGCCCGGGGGTCGGGGTTGACCAGGATCAGGAACGCGCGGCTGCCGACGAGCGTCGAGGCGCCGAGGAACCATGCCGACGTCCCCGCCGCGCCGCAGGTGACCGCACCGAGCCCCCGTCCCTTGCCGCCGGGGACGCGGGTGAGCTGCTGCACGGCGAGACCTCCGGCGACGGCGCCGGTCGCGGTGACCCGTAGCGGTCCGGAGCCGTCGAGCCCGGCGAGCACGCGTCCGGCGACCATCGGCCCCGACGAGGGCGTGACGCCCGGAGCCGGTGCTCCGACGGTGAGCGTGCCGGGGCCGGCACCGACCGACCCGATGGTCACGGTGCTGTCGAGCGCGCCGGGGCACACGGCTTCTGCGCCGACGACAGCGGCCGTACGCGCCGACGGCGCCGCGCCGGTGCCGAGCTCGTCCGCCGCCCCCGCCAGGGTGCCCACGACGACCAGCCCCGCTGCAGCGGCCAGGGCGGTGAACGCGCGGCGGGCCCCCGTACGCCCTCTCCCGCGGTCGCTCATCCGGGGACCCCGCGCGCTACCGGTTCCAGGCCGCGGCGAGGGCGGGCGCCAGGTGCGCCCAGCACCAGCACGCCCAGCAGGGCGGCCAGCTGTCCGAGCAGCAGCGGTCGGCTCCGCCGGCCCGCCGCGACAGGGACGTCACCGGCAGGCGCCGCCGTCAGCTCCCACACCAGCGGCGGCCCGCCCGGACGCCGGGCCAGCCCCGGCTGGGCGTCCAGCGCCGCCGTCAGTGGTCCGTCCAGCGCCTCGCGCAGCACGACGTAGCGGACGTCGCGGGCGGCGAGCGTGGCAGCGGCGGGGCTGCCCCGTGCCGTGAGGACGTCCGTCACGGCCCGGTCCTGCTCGGCGTCGCGCGGCGGACGCCGGCCCAGTCGCGCGCCGTCCGCCCCCACGACGGCCCACTCGGCGTCGACGCCGACGGAGCGGACCACCAGCACCTGTCCGCCGCCCCGCTGCAGGTCGTCCTGGACGAAGGCGGGGACGGCGAGCGGCACGGCGCGGTGCAGCGGGCCGTCGGCGCCGCGCAGCGTCCAGGCCACCGCGCAGACGGCGGGCACGACCGCGGCGGCGAGCACGACCAGCGTGGACGTCACCTGGCGCCAGCCGAAGGCGCTGCGGGACAGCCCGACCGACAGGCCCTGCGCGCCGGTCAGCGCCGCGACGAGCAGCCCGGCGGCCAGCACCTGCAACCCGGCGACCGGGGCCAGCAACGCGTAGGCCAGGCCGGTCAGCGCCACCCCCCAGCCCACGGCGGCGGTGCGGGCGGTGGCGTCGGGCAGCAGCGCGGCCAGCGCGGCCAGCGGCAGGCCGACCACCAGCAGGGCCGGAGGCAGCCCGGCGCCTCCCGGCGAGAGCAGCAGCAGCCGCCAGGCGTCGGAGGTGGGGACGTCCAGCGCGGCCCGGACGGCGCCGGCGGCCGGGCCGGGCAGCAGGACCAGGGCGGGGACGGTGACGGCGATCAGGGCGGCCAGCGCGCGGCGGGACCGTCCTGTGCCCCGGCCGGCACGGGCCAGCACCGCAGCCGGCGCGAGCAGCAGCAGCACCGCCGCCGGCCACAGGGCCGGCGCCAGCGCCCCGGCGACCAACAGCCCGAGCCCGAGCGCCCAGGCCCGCGACCAGCCGACGACGCGGGGGTCGTGCGCCAGCACCCGGTAGCCGGCCGCCATCAGCAGCGGCACCGACACCTGCCCCGCGGCGGCGTCCAGCCGGCCCTGCGCGACGGCCCCCGTCGCGACCGGCAGCAGCGCCCAGGTCAACGCTCCCCAGACGCGCAGCGCGGGGGCGACGACCAACCCGCGGAGGGCGCGGTAGGCGGACAGCCCGGCCAGCGGTACGCCGGCCAGCAGCAGCGCGTCGACCGCCCACGGCGCGTGGCCGAGCAGCCCGGTGGCCAGCAGCGCCAGCGCCGCGAGGTCGGGGGTGCCGCCGTCGCGCCCGAAGGCCGCCCACAGGTCGCTCGCTCCCGCGGGTGCGGGCAGCAGCGCGCCGCCCGCCAGGCTCCCCCGGCCGAACAGCGCGCGCTCGGCCACCAGCGTCAGCAGCACCAGCCCGCCCGCCAGCAGCACCTCGGGGCGCAGCGGCCACGGCCTGGCCGGTGGGGGTGGCGCGCCGGCCCCGGCGGCGTGGCGGCGGGCCGACAGCGCAGCGGCGCCCGCCCGCCAGCGCTCGGTGCCGGTGGCCAGCAGCGGCCGCACCTCGCCCGGCGGGCGGACGCGTGCCCGGCGGCGCGCGCTACGGAGCCCCGCGAGCCGGCGGGGGCGGCTGACCACCGCACCGGCGGCGGCAGCTCGTCCCAGGCCTCGCGCGGGCGACGGCCGCCCAGCAGCAGCAGGGTGCGCAGCAGACAACCGACGAGCAGGCGGAGCGCCCGCGGCAGCAGCAGCGTGCGTGGAGCGTGCGCCAGCAGCACCAGCAGCGCGTGCTCCCGGTCGGTCCCGGTCACGCGTCCGGGCGCCGCGTCGGCCACCCGTCGTCCGGTGGTGGCCGCGCGCGCGTGCCGCACCCGCGCCGCCGGGACGAGCACGACGCGGTGGCCGGCGGCGTTCACCCGCCAGCCGAGGTCGAGGTCGTCCCGGAACAGCGCGAAGGTCGGGTCGAGCCCGCCCAAGGCGTCCCAGACGTCGCGACGCACCAACGCGCCGGCCGTGCCGACGGCCAGCACGTCGCGGGACTCGTCGCGCTGACCCTGGTCGTACTCGCGCTGCTCCAGGCCGGTGTACCGGCGGCCTGCCAGATCGGTGCTGACACCCGCCTCGACGAGCACCTTGGGCTCGTCCCAGTCGACGACCTTGGGCCCGAGCAGCGCCGCCGACGGGTGCTGACCGGCGAACGCGAGCAGAGCCGCGAGGGCGCCGGGGTCCGGCGCGCAGTCGTCGTGGAGCAGCCAGACCCAGTCCGTACCGGCCGCGGCCGTGCCGGGGTGCTGCGCCAGCGCGGCCGCGACGGCCGCCCCGAAGCCGGTGGAGCGAGGGAGCGGGACGACGTCGCCGAAGGCGGCGCGCAGGGTCAGCGCGCTGGCGTCGCGGCTGCCGGTGTCGGCGCACAGCACCGTGTCGGGAGCCACGGTCTGGGCCGCCACGGCCGCCACGACCTCGGCCAACCACCGGTCACCGTCATGGCTGACGAGCACCGCGGTGACCCGGGCGGGAGGGGGCGGCACGAGCCTCGACGCTAGTCGTCGTGCAGGCAGGCCGTCGGTCCGTGCGTCTATGCGGCCGGCCGGTCGAGCCGTGCCGTGCGGCTCAGCCCACGCCCCGCTTGAGCCGGCGGCGCTCGCGCTCAGACATGCCGCCCCAGATGCCGAAGCGCTCGTCCTGGCCCAGCGCGTACTCCAGGCAGTCGCCCTTCACGTCGCAGCCGACGCAGATGCGCTTGGCCTCGCGGGTCGAGCCGCCCTTCTCAGGGAAGAACGCCTCCGGGTCGGTCTGCGCGCACAGGGCCTGCTCCTGCCACGCGAGCATCGCCGTCTCGTCGTTGCCCACCACGGTCAGCTGGAGCATCTCGCTCATCTGTTCTCCCAAGACCGGTCACCGGGCCGGACGGCGGAGGCCGGCCGGCAGAGGGTGTCTGCGCACAGGACGGGGCCGGCACCTGGTCGAGGGACGGCTCGTCGGCTGTGCGAGGGGAAGGACACGGGGTGAATTACACGCGTGTAGGACGCGCACGTCAAGTGGCTCGGTCGCACCAGCGGCCCGCCACCGCTGCCGGCTACTTCTTGCGGCGGAACAACCTGCGGACGCTGAGGTCGTCGTCGGTCCCGTCCTGCGCCGACGGTTCGGCCGGACGGCTCGCCCAGCTCGCCTCCGTCGTCGCCGGGCCGTCCGCGGAGGTTGACGGTGCGGCTGCCCACGAGCCCGCGCCGGCGTCGGAGGGCTGCTCCGGGACCTCGCGCCGCGTGGGGTCGGCGTCGGACGTCTCGGTCGTGGGGTCCGCGGACTGCTCAGGGTCGGACGCCGCCGCGGCCAGGGCCCGGTCGACGCTCGGGACCTCGGGCATCGCCGCCAGGCGCCCGCGCGCGGACCGCCCCTTGGGCTGTCCCTCGCCGGCCCGGCTCGCGGCCGCGGTCCTGGTGCTGCGGGGCGCACGGGCCGGGGGGCCGGCGGCAGGCTGTGCCTCGTCCGGGGCAGGTGCCTTGGTCCGCGCCTTCGCGGGCGCCTTGGTCCGCGCCTTCACGGGCGTTTCGGCCTTTGCCTTCGCGGGCGCTGTGGTGCGTTCCTTCGCAGGCGTCTCGGCCCGTGCCTTCGCGGGCGCCTTCGTTCGCGCGGCGGCCGTCGGACGGGCGGCCTCGGCGACCTGGACGGTCGGCGCGTCGTCGTCCGGCGCGACGTCCTTGCTGGGCTCCGGATCGGCGGTGACCCCCGTCGACGGTGGCCGCGGCGCCACCGACGCCGCCGGGCGGGAGGCGGGCCGTGCCCGGCCTGCGACCGGTGCGCCCTCGGCCGCTCGGGCGTCGGGCGCAGCGTCGACCGGGGCCGTCTCGACCGGAGCCGGCTGCGTCTGGTCGACCTCGCCCGGTTCCGCACCGGGCACCAGGTCGCGGACCTCGTCGGGCAGGTCGGCGGTCGGCGAGCCGGTCACCCCGGCAGCGCTGCGGAAGCGTTCGGCGTCCCTGGCGTCGCGGCGCCGCGCGACGGCGTCGGACACGCGGCCGGACAGCGCCGTGCGGTCCTTGGCCGACAGCCCGGCAGCGAACGCGTCGAGCACCTCGTGCAGGGTGCGGTCGCGCTCGGCCTCCAGCAGCAGGTCACGCTGTTCGAGGTAGGCGACGAGCACCTGACCGGCGCGGGTCAGCCGGGCGGTACCGCCGCGCAGCCCCTCACCGGCTCCGCTGACCTCGACCACGGCTCGCTCGAGCTCGGCCTGGATCTGCTCCAGCTGGGCGCGCACCTCGTTGCGGACCTCGCCCACGACCCCCTCGGCGACCGCCTTCGCCCCCTGGACGACCTCGAAGGTGCGGGTCGGCCACTCGGTGCGGAAGCCGGCGACGGTCTCGGTGAGCTCACGCGTGCTCGTGTCGATCCCGGCCAGCCCGGCTGTCACCTGCTCCTGGCCGGCCGTGCCCCGCGTCACGGCACCCTCGAGGGCGTCGATCCGTTCGGCGACGGCCGCGCTGCTCTCGTCGACGACCGTGTCGAGCTCGCGCAGCTTCTCGGCCAGGCCGGCCAGCTGGTCGCCGCTGCGGGTCAGCAGCTCGGCCCGCAGGTCACGGCCGGCCTCGACGACGTCCTCCCGCACCGCCTCGGTGACCCCGACCAGGGTGGCCACGCGGTCGGCGCTCTCGCGCGTGCTGTCGGTGCTCGCGGCGACCCGCTCGGTGAGCACGCCCACCCGTTCGTCGAGCCCTGCACGCAAGCCCTCGACCTGCCCGGTGAGCCCGACGGTGAGCCCGCGCAACGTCTCGCTCAGGGCCGCGTCGAGCAGGCCCAGCCGTTCGGCCAGGGCCGCGTCCAGCGCGCCCACCCGGTCCGAGACGGACGTGTCCAGCGCGCCGACCCGACCGTCCACGCTGCCGGCGAGCTGCTCCAGCCGCTGGCCGAGGTCACCGACCGCCCCCTCCAGCCGGGCGGCGCTCGCCTGGTCCCGGGTGTCCGCCTGCTCCACCAGCCGCTGCTGCAGCCCGTCGGTGGCCGTCAGGACGTCGTCCCGCGTGCGCCCGACCGAGAGCCGCAGCTCCTCGGACAGCTGCAGCAGACCGGCGACGTGCTCGCTCACGCCGCGCCCGGCGCTCGTCGCCGTCTCGGCCTGCGTGACGGCCTCCGCGAGCCGGTCGGCGACGTGCGCGTACTTCTCCTCGATCCGGTCCAGCAGGTCCTTGCGCAGCGCGCGGGTGAGCGCGGCGATCTCGCCACGCGTGTCGGTCATCGCGCCCCGCAGCACCTCGGCGTTGTCGCTGCCTGCGGTCAGCAGCCGGTCGCTCACGTCGCTGACGGTCCCGACGACGTCGGTGCGCAGGACCCGGACCGCCTCGGCCTGCGCCGAACCGGCGACCGCGAGCTCGTCGATGCGGGGAGCGAGCTGTCCGAGCTCGGTGCCGACGTCACCGCGCAGCGCGGTCATCCCGGTGCTGACCTGACCGCGAACCTGGTCCAGGCGCCGCTCGACGGCGACCTGCAGCTCGCCCAGCCGCACGGTCTGGGCCTGGTCCCGCTCCGCCGCCGCGGTCGCCAGCGTGCCGACGGCATCGTCCAGCCGCTCGTGCAGTGCGACCAGGCCGCGGTCGTGGCGCTCGCCGGCCTCGGTCAGCGCCGCCGTGACGGAGGTGCCGAGTCCGGTGAGCGAGCGGTCAAGAGCGCCGCCGAGGCCGGCCAGCGCGCCGCGCAGAGCCTCCTCGAGCTCCTGCACCCGTTCGCGCTCGCCGGCCGCGTCCTCCCGCGCGCTCTCCAGCGCCCCGAGCACCTCGACGCGGAGCTCGTCGTGGCGCGTGCGCAGCACGTCGGAGAGCCGGTCGAACAGGCTGGCTTCCAGCGCGCCCATGCGCGTGTCGGTGACCTCGCGCAGCCGACCCACGAGCAGCTCGGCGCTGTCGCGTCCGTCGTCGACGATCCTGCGGTCGAGCTCTCCGACGCTGCCGGCGAGCTCCTCCAACCGCGAGGTGGTCGTGCTGGCGCCGTCGCGGGACAACGCCTCGATCCGCTCGGTCATGCCGTGCAACGTGTCTTCCAGCATCGCCAGCCGCGACTCCAGCGCGACGCGGGCGTCCTCCATCGCCGTGGCGGTCGTGCCGGCCGTGCGTGCGTCGCGCTCGAGCGCACCCGCCATGGTCCGGTGGATGTCGGCGGCGATCGCGTCGGCGCGCTCGTCCATCAGCCGGGTCAGGCTGACCGACAGCTCGTCCAGCCGGGCGGTCGTCCTGGTCGGGAGCGCGTCCAGCCCCTCCCGCAGCTCCTTGGTGAGGCTGGGCAGCCCGTTCCGCACGTCGTCGACCCGACCGCCGACACCGTCGACACGGGTGGCGAGCTCGGCCACCCGGCGGACCAGCGTGCCGGTCTCGGTACGGCTGGCGGCGACCGATCCCGTGAGTCGGCCGCCCAGACCGTCGAGGTCGCTGCGCACCGCACCGGTCTCCGAGCGCAGCGCGCCGAGCTCGGCCCGCACGCCGCCGATCTCCGCGCGCAGGGCCCCGACCAGGGCGGTCAACGCCGCGCTGCTGTCACCCTCGGGCTCCTCCACGGCGGCAGCGAGCTGCTCGATGCGGCGCGTCAGGGCGTCGGGGTACTCGGCGGTGCTCACGACCACTCTCCGTCTCGCGGCGGTTCGGATCGACGTGGGAGGGCCACGCCTGTGGCGCAGCGTAAGGGCGAGCGGGCTCCTCGTCGGTGACCTGCGTCCGCTCGGGACGGCGGATCCCGGGCCGGGTCGCGGCCTCCGGTCAGAGCAGCGGGAGCGCGAGCCGGTCCCGGCGCGCTGCAGCGTGCCGCTCGGCGTCGACCGCGCCGTAGGTCGTGGTGCGCTGACGGGGCGTCCGACCGACGGCCCGGACCATGGCCTCGAGGTCCTCGACGGACTTGCGCGAGCCGTGCTGGCTGCCGGCCATCCGGCTGATGGTCTCTTCCATCAGGGTGCCGCCGAGGTCGTCGACGCCACCGTCGAGCACGTGTCCGCACTGCTCCGGACCGAGCTTCACCCACGAGCACTGGACGTGGTCGATCCGTCCGTGCAGCAGCAGCCGGGCGACGGCGTGCACCGCCCGGTTGTCGCGCAGCGTCGGACCCGGCCGGGCCACCCCGGCCAGGTAGATCGGCGCGGAGGTGTGCACGAAGGGCAGCGGCACGAACTCGGTGAAGCCGCCGCTCTCGCCCTGCAGCCGGGCCAGCAGCTGCAGGTGGGCGACCCAGTGGTGCGGCTGGTCGACGTGGCCGTACATCATCGTGCTCGTCGTCGCGATGCCGAGCCGGTGGGCGGTCGTCACGACCTCGATCCACTGCGCGGTCGGCAGCTTGCCCTTGGTGAGCACCCAGCGGACGTCGTCGTCGAGGATCTCCGCCGCCGTGCCGGGCAGGCTGTCGACCCCGGCCTCGCGCGCAGCGAGCAGGAACTCGGCGATCGGCACGCTCATCCGGGCCGCACCGTTGACGACCTCCATGGGGCTGTAGGCGTGCAGGTGCAGGCCGGGCGCGGCCTGCTTCACCGCGCGCGCGAGGTCGAGGTAGGCGGTACCGGGCAGCTGCGGGTCGATGCCGCCCTGCATGCAGATCTCGGTCGCGCCGACGTCCCAGGCCTCGCGGGCCCGGGCTCCGACCTCCTCCAGCGACAACGTGTACGCGTCGGCGTCGGTGCGCCGCTGGGCGAACGCGCAGAAGCGACAGCCCGTGTAGCAGACGTTGGTGAAGTTGACGTTCCGGTTCACCACGTAGGTGACCTCGTCGCCCACGGTGTCGCGGCGGACGTCGTCCGCCAGCGCGCAGACAGCCTCCAGGTCGGCGCCGTCGGCGGTGATGAGCGCGAGCGCCTGGCCCGCCGTCAGCGCCGCCGGGGCGTCGCGGGCGACGCGCAGCGCCGCGGCGACGTCGCTGTCCGGGCGCGCGACGGTCACGGGCACGCTGTCCCGCACCGCCTGCCAGTCGCCGTACACGTCGTCGAAGTCGCTGCGCCGGTCCTGGCTGCGGCCGGTCGTGTCGACGGTGGCGTGCAGGTCGGTACGTCCGGTGCTGACCAGCCCGCCGTCCGGCTCCTGCCACGGCAACCCCACCGGACGCACGTCGGCGGCGAGACCGTCCGGACCGGCCAGGGCGGCGACGTGCGGGGCCAGCCGGGGGTCCAGCCAGGGCTCGGCGAGGTAGGACGGGTGCGCGGTCAGCCGCTCGCGCAGCGTCATCCCGGCGGCCGCGGTCGCGGCGTCGAGCGCCTGGATCTGCGGCCAGGGTCGCTCCGGGTTCACGTGGTCCGGGGTCAGCGGGGAGACGCCGCCCCAGTCGTCGACGCCCGCCCGCAGCAGCAGCGCCGTCTCGGTCAGGTCGACGAGGTTCGGTGGGGCCTGCACCCTCATCCGCGGGCCCAGCACCAGCCGGGTGACGGCGATCGCGGCGGCGTACTCGTCGAGGTCGGCGTCGGGCGCCGCCCGCATCGCGGTGTCGTCCTTGGCCCGGAAGTTCTGGACGATCACCTCCTGCACGTGGCCGTGCCGGCGGTGCGCAGCACGGATCGCGAAGACGGTCTCGGCGCGGTCGCGCAGCGTCTCGCCGATCCCCACCAGCAGGCCGGTCGTGAACGGGACGGCGTGCCGACCGGCGTCCTCCAGCACGCGCAGCCGGACGGCCGGGACCTTGTCCGGCGAGCCCCGGTGCGCGGGCACGTCCGCGGTGGTCTCGAGCATCATCCCCATCGAGGGCGCCACCGGCTTCAGGCGCTGGATCTCGGCCCAGGTCATGACACCGGGGTTCAGGTGCGGGAGCAGCCCGGTCCGCTCCAGCACCGCGATCGCGCAGGCCCGCACGTAGGCGAGCGTGCTGTCGTAGCCGGCCTCGTCGAGCCAGGCGCGCGCGGCGTCCCAACGGTCCTCGGGCCGGTCGCCCAGGGTGAACAGCGCTTCCTTGCAGCCGAGCTCGGCGCCCTGGCGCGCGATCTCGACGACCTCGTCCAGGCTCAGGAACGGCGCCGCGAGGCGGCCCGGGGTGGTGGCGAAGGTGCAGTAGTGACAGCGGTCGCGACACAGCCGGGTGAGCGGGATGAAGACCTTGCGGCTGTAGGTGACGACTCCGGGCCGACCCGCATCCACCAGCCCCTTGTCGCGCACGGCGCCCGCGACCTCGAGCAGCGCGTCGAGGTCGGTCCCCCGCGCGCCCAGCAGGACGGTGGCCTCGTCGACGTCGAGCGACTTGCCGTCGCGCGCACGCGCCAGGGCCCGGCGCATGCCGGGTGACTCCGGAACCGGCGCCTGCGCGACCGGGGTGGCCCCCACGCTGCTCACGCTACGTCGCACGCAGGCCGGAGCGACCGGACGGACCTGCTGCCGACGCCCTTACCGGGCCGTGACAGGCGGGCGCCGCCTGGTGACAAGGCACGAGCCGGCCGCTTCACTGGCTCTCATGAGCGACCGCGACGTCCGGACCGAGCGCCACGCCGCCGACGCGCGTCGGGGGCGGCTGAGGTCGGTGCTCGTGCCGGTCTCGCTGGGCGCCGCGGCGGTCGGCGCGCTGGCTCTGACCGCCCCGGAGGTCCTCACCGCCACCGTCTCGAGCCGCTCCACCTTCTTGCGCGTGGCCGGTCTGGCCGCGGCGCTGGTGCTGTGGGGCGTGGTCCTGGGCAAGATCGTCCCGAACCGCTGGGCCCGGCTGTCGCTCGTCACCGTCCCGGTCGTCGCGGTGTCGTTCTGGCAGCTGCGTCCCTACTACGTCGACGACGTCGTGGACGAGGCGTTCCCGGTCGCGGCTTCTCCGGCGGCCGACCGGCCGGTCGTCGTCGCCGCGCCGGTCGAGGCCGCGCCGGTCGGGGCCGTGCCGGTCGACACCGCGCCGGTGGAGGCCGCGCCGGCGGCGGTGTCTTCCGGCTCCTTCCAGGGGCTGACCGGCCACCGCGGGTCCGGCACCGCCACCGCCTACACCCTGGCCGACGGGTCGCAGGTCGTCCGCTTCAGCGACTTCGACATCTCCAACGGCCCGAAGCTCGAGGTGTACCTGGTGCCCGGCGCCGACCAGCGCCGGCCAGGCAGCGGCAGCAAGGTCGCCGACCTGAGCGGGAACAAGGGCGACCAGAACTACGACGTGCCGGTGGGCATCGACCTGGCGTCCGGGCAGTGGACCGTGCTCATCTGGTGCGCGCCCTTCACCGTCGAGGTCGCCAACGCCACGCTCGCCTGAGCGAGCCTGTACCCGTCGCTGAGCCGGTCCGCTCAGGGGCGGACGCCCGTCACGAGCACCGCTGCGGCGGGCAGCACGACGTGGCCGTACTGCGTCCCGAAGGCGGCCGTCGCCGCTGCGACGTAGGCCTCGCGCGCCTGTGAACGTTGCGACGCCGAGACCTGCGCCAGGACGGCGCCGGTGCGCGGGGTGGCGGTCGCGACGGCGTCGAACCAGGCGCCCGGGTCGACCTCGACCTGCCAGCCCACCCGACGCACCGTCACGTCGGACCAGCCGCTGAGCAGGGCGTGCATCTCGGCGTCGGCGGAGAACCGCTGCGCGTCCGGACCGGGCGGGACGACACCGGTCAGGCCCGCCGCCGCGACGACCGGACCGAACAGCCCCAGCACCGGGTTCGCCTCCGGGAGGTCCCAGACGGTGAGGGCGAGCCGCCCGCCCGCTACCAGCACGCGCCCCAGCTCGGCGACGGCCGCCTCCGGCCGGGCGAGATGGTTGAGGACGAAGTTGCCTACCACGCAACCGAACTCACCGGCCGCGAAAGGCAGCAGGTCGACGGACGCCTGCTCGGCGGCGACCCCGGCCGCGCGGGCGATCGCCACCATCGCCGCCGACTGGTCGACCGCCCGCACCGACGCCCCACGCTGGGCGGCGGCCAGCGCGACGAAGCCCGGGCCGGTGCCGACGTCCAGCACCGTCGAGCCGGCGGCGATCTCGGCGGCGTCGAGCAGCGCGGGCACGCTGCCCCGCGTGGCGTCACCCAGCGAGGCGGCGTACGGAGCGGCGCGGACCTCCCAGGCCTCGCGCTCCCAGGCGGCAAAGGCGTCCAGGTCCTGCTCGCTGTGCGTCATGACCCGAGCCTGCCAGGCAGACTGCAGGCATGACGCACTCCCACGACCCGCACGGGCACGGCGAGACCGACGTCGCCTGCGCGATGGCGCACGGCGCGGTCCCCGCCCCCACCGGCGAGCGGCGGCTGGTGGCCGTGTTCGCCTCCCCCGTCGCGCAGCAGCTGGTGCACCTCGCGGCGCACGTCGGCTACGCGTGCGTCGTGCTGGACCCGACGCAGACTCTGGACGGCGTCCCGTGCGTCACCGACGTCGCCGCGGCGGGCATCGACGAGACCACCGACGTCGTCGTCACCGACCACGACCGGCCCGAGCTCGGCGACCTGCTGGCCGGCGTGCTGAGCTTCCCGGCGCGCTGGGTGGGCGTCATGGGCAGCCCGCGGCACACGGCGCCGCACGTCGCAGCGCTCACCGAGCGGGGCCTGCCGGCGTCCGAGATCGCCCGCGTGCACCGTCCGATCGGGCTGGACATCGGCTCGAAGGCGCCGGCCGAGATCGCCGTCTCGACGGTCGCCGGTCTGCTCGCGGACCGTCACGGTCGCGACGGCGGCACCTACCAGGCTCCGGCGTGAAGATCGTCGCGCTCGCCGGCGGCATCGGCGGAGCACGCTTCCTGCGCGGGCTCCAGCACGCCTACCCCGACGCCGAGCTCACCGTCGTCGTGAACACCGGCGACGACCTGACGATGTACGGCCTGCGCATCTGCCCCGATCTGGACACCGTCATGTACACCCTCGGCGGGGGCATCGACGAGGAGCGCGGCTGGGGGCGGCAGGACGAGACCTTCCACGCACGCGAGGAGCTCGGTGCTTACGACGTGCCGACCGCCTGGTTCGGCCTCGGCGACCGCGACCTCGCCACGCACCTCGTCCGCCGGCAGATGATGGACGCCGGCTACCCGCTCAGCCAGGTGACGGCGGCGCTCTGCCAGCGGTGGCAGCCAGGGGCGACGCTGCTGCCCATGAGCGACGACCGCGTCGAGACGCACGTGCGCGTCGACCTCGACGGGGTCGAGAAGGTCCTCCACTTCCAGGAGTGGTGGGTCCGCCACCGCGCCGCCCTGCCGGCCACCGCCATCGTCGCGATCGGCGCGCCCGACGCTGCGCCCGCGCCGGGCGTGCTCGAGGCGATCGCCGCCGCCGACGTCGTGGTGCTGCCGCCCAGCAACCCGGTCGTGAGCATCGGCACGATCCTGGAGGTCCCCGGCATCCGGGCAGCGCTGCGGACCCGTCCGACCGTCGGGCTGTCGCCGATCATCGGTGGATCGCCGGTGCGCGGGATGGCCGACGCCTGCCTACCGCACGCGGCCTGGAGACGAGCGCCGAGGCCGTCGGTCGGCTCTACGGAGCGCGGTCGCAGGGCGGGCTGCTCGACGCGTGGCTCGTCGACACCGCCGATGCCGGCGTCAGCGTGCCGGACGTGCGGGTCGAGGCGGTCCCGCTGCTGATGACCGACCTGCCGGCCACCGCCGCGATGGCCAGGGTCGCGGTCGAGCTCCTCACGTGAGCTACACGGTGCTGCCGGTGACCGGCCTGCCCGACGTGCGTCCGGGCGACGACGTCGCGGCGCTCATCGCTGCGGCCTGCGACCTGCTGGACGGCGACGTGCTCGTCGTGACGTCGAAGGTGCTGAGCAAGGCGGAGGGGCGGCTGCTACCGGTTCCGCCGGGTGCCGACCGCGAGCAGGTACGACTCCAGGCGATCGCCGACGAGACGGTGCGCGTGGTGGCCCGCCGGGGCACCGCGCTGATCGCCCAGAACCGCAACGGACTGGTCCTGGCGGCGGCGGGGGTCGATGCCAGCAACGTGCGCGGCGATGAGATCGCCCTGCTGCCGGTCGATCCCGATGCGAGCGCACGCGCGCTGCGGGCCCGGCTCGCCGCGCTGACGGGGGTGACGGTGGCGGTCGTCGTCTCCGACACGATGGGCCGGCCGTGGCGGGTCGGCCAGGTCGACCTCGCGATCGGCGTCGCGGGGCTCGCCCCGGTGCGCGACGCGCGCGGCACCGTCGATTCCTTCGGCGCCGTGCTCGAGGTCACCGAGATCGCCGTCGCCGACGAGCTGGCCGGCGCCGCCGAGCTCGTGAAGGGCAAGGCGGACGGCGTGCCGGTGGCCATCGTGCGCGGCCTGGCGCTGCCTGACGACGGACGCGACGCCACCGCCCTGGTACGGCCCGCCGCGAACGACTGGTTCACCCTCGGCACCCGCGAGGCGCAGCAGTCGGCGGTGGCGCTGCGCCGGACGGTGCGCGCCTTCACCGCTGCGCCGGTCGAGCGCGAGGCGGTGCTGCGGGCGGTGGCCGCGGCGGTGACGGCGCCGGCGCCGCACCACACGACGCCGTGGCGGTTCGTGCTCGTCGAGGACCGTGCCGAGGCGCTGCTGGACGCGATGGCCGCCCGGTGGGCCGACGACCTGCGCGCCGACGGGTTCAGCGACGCGTCGATCGAGCGTCGCCTGGCCCGCGGCGACGTGCTCCGCCGCGCGCCGTACCTCGTCGTGCCGTGCCTGGTGCGCGACGGTGCGCACGACTATCCCGACGCGCGACGGGCCGCCGCCGAGGAGCGCATGTTCGTCGTCGCTGCCGGCGCGGGCGTGCAGAACCTGCTCGTCCAGCTCGCGACCGAGGGTCTGGGCAGCGCGTGGGTCAGCAGCACGCTGTTCTGCCCCGACGTCGTGCGCCAGGTGCTCGGGCTCGCCGACGACTGGGAGCCGCTGGGCGCCGTCGCGATCGGTCACGCGGCGGGCGAGCCTGCTGCCCGCCCGCCGCGCGACCCGCTGCAGCACGTGCTGCTGCGTTGACCCTCGTCAGGCCGAGATGGCCTGCGGCGCTGCGTCTCCCGTCGAGACCTGCACCTTGCGCGGCTTGGCCCTCTCGGCCACGGGGATGCGCAGGGTCAGGACGCCGGCGTCGTACTGCGCCTGCACCCCGTCGAGGTCCAGCGCATCCCCGAGGAACAGCTGTCGGGTGAAGACGCCTCGCGGTCGCTCTGCGACCGCGAGGTCTGCGTCGTGGGCACGGACGGGGCGTTCGGCCTGCACCGTGAGCACGTTGCGCTCGACATCGATGTCGATGCTGTCGGGCGCCACCCCCGGCAGGTCCAGCTCGACGACGAACACGTCGCCGTCACGCCAGGCGTCCAGGGGCATCGACGTCGGCCGGGCCGAGGTGGAGAGCTGGCCCAGGACCTGCTGGGCGAGCCGGTCGAGGTCACGGAAAGAGTCGGTACGCATGAGCATGGTGTCCTCCAACAGACAGGGAAAGGGATCGTCTCCATCTGCCTCCCAGGTGTCCGGCTCCGCCGACCCACCCGAGGCGACCCCATGATTCCCCCTTCGCGCCGCCTCACACCTGCGCGAGCGGCGCGTGGGCGGCCAGGACCTAGTGCGCGCGGTGGTCCTGGATGGTCAGCCGAGGCCCGAACCGCGGCATCGCGAAACCGCTGCACTGCAGCAGGCGGACCACCCGGAACCGGTGCGGGCGCCAGGCCTCCAGCAGCTCGACCATGCCGTCGTCGTCGACCGGTCGCCCGAGCAGCGCCCAGCCGACGTACTTGGCGAGGTGGTAGTCGCCGACGCTGAGGGCATCGGCGTCGCCGAGCGCGCGGCAGCCCACCTCGGCGTAGGTCCACGGGCCGACCCCGGGGACGGCGCACAGGCGGGCTTCCGCCGCGGCCGGCGAGAGCCCCGCGGTCTGCTCCAGCCGCTCGGCCGAGCGCATCGCCAGCACGACGGTCTTGGAGCGCTGCGGTCCGACGCCGGCCCGGTGCCACTCCCACGACGGCACGTGCCGCCAGACCTCGGCCGAGGGAGGGACCCTCATGCCGTCCGGGGCCGGCCCGGGCGCCGGCGAGCCGTGGCGCAGGACGAGCTCGCAGAAGGCGCTGCGGGCCTCCTTGCCGGTGACCTTCTGCTCGAGCACCGCCGGTACCAGCGCCTCGACGACGCGACCCGTGCGCGGGACCCGCAGCCCCGGGTGCCGTGCGTGCGCGTCGGTCAGCAGCGGGTGAGCAGGAAGGAAGTCCTCGCAGCGGTCGCGTCCCCCGAGCAGGTCGGGCAGCCCTGCGACCGCCTCCTGCGCACCGGGCCCCCAGGCCTGGCAGGCGATCTCGTGCAGGCTTCGCTGGACCAGCCGCGTCGTGACCGGGCCGGTGTCGAGCAGCGACGTGCGCCAGAGCGCTCCGTCGTCGGTGCGCCGGAAGGTGGGGTCGCGCCGGCCGCGGCTCAGCGGCGACAGCGTCGCCCGCACGTCGACGGGAACCAGCGGGCGCCAGACGGTCTGCACCTCGGGTGCCGCGTCCCCCGGCACGCCGGGTCGCTGCTGCGGCACGCTCACCCGGACAGTGTCACCTACCGTGCCCGCGGACGGGTCGCGGCCAGGTCAGGACGCCTTGGCGCGCTTGACCGCACGGCTGCGCGGCTCCGCGGAGGCCACCTTGGCGATCAGCGGGTCGACCTTGTCGGCACCGCCCGACATCGCCACGAGCGCGCGGGCTGCCGAGACCTGGTCGCGGCTGACGGTGATCGTGCCCGGTTCACTCATGTGCACCTCCTGAGGACGTGGACCCATCGTCCTCCAGGAACAGGGTGGCGTCCAGATCCAGGTCCGCCGGCAGCGCCCGCAGGTCGGCCCCCGCGGGGTCGAACGTCACGTCCTCGATCAGCAGGGCCCGAGCCAGGCCGCGTTCCTCGTCGGTGGCGAGCTCGCTGCCGGCCAGCTCGCCGAGCAGCGCACGGCCGATCCGTCGCGAGCGTTCGTCGGAGCCCTGCACCGACTCCAGCGCAAAGGTGAACCGGCGGCCCCACTCCTCGCGACGGCTGGCGCCCTCGGACTGCCGCGACCCGAGCCGGGCGCCCGCGAACGCCAGTGCGGCGCCGGTGAAGGAGGCGCCGACGGCGAGCACGTTCGTGACGTCCACCCCGCGAGGATGCCAGGCCCCCGGTCGCGACGCCGGGCTGGGCAGCGGGTTCACTGACCCGATGGCTGACGCAACCGACGCCGACCCGGTCGCCCCCGGACGCCTGGTCGTCCTCTGCAGCGAGAACGGGCAGGGCGTCGACCTCCTGCTCCGCCGGCTGGCCGTCCAGCAACCCGGCGCCCTGCTGCTGGACCACCCGCCGGGCAGCGAGTGGTCGCCCGCGGACCCGGTCGACGCCGTCGACGCCGGGTGGCTGGCCGTGCTCGGCGCCGCGCACCTGGCCGGTCGGACGCTGGAGCTGATGAGCAACGGCGAGCGGCAGCGGGTGCGCCTCGCGGCCGCGCTGGCCTCCGACGCCACCGTGCTGCTGCTGGAGGAAGCGCTCGGATACCTCGACGCGCGCGGCGTCGCGACCGTCCTGGCGGCGCTCCGTGCGCGGGCCGAGCAGGGCGTGGCGGTCGTGCTGTCCACGGCCGACCCGCAGGCGGTCGCCGCCGCGGACGTGGTCTACGACGTCGAGGACAGTCGCGCGCGCTTGCGTCCTTCCAGGACGTAGGCGACGCCGAAGCCGGTCAGCCACAGGCCGTTGAAGCCGGCGGCAGGGACGTTGCCCTTGACGGCCCAGCCACCGGTGATGAGCGCCGCGCCGACCTCGGCGGCTGCGAACAGCCGCCGGTCGCGGCCGCGCCACAGCTTCAGGAAGCCGGGGGTGAACACGGTGACAGGGACGGCCAGCACGTAGCCGGCGGCGAGCGCGGCGTTGGAGGGGGTCACGCGAGCAGTCTGCCCGCTGTCGGCTTGACTGCGTGCATGCTGACGCACGACGAACCCCGCGACCTCCGCGCCGAGGACACCTTCGACGTCGACGCCGTCCACGCCTGGTTGTCGACGCAGGTGCCCGACCTGCCGACCGCGCCGACGGTCCGCCAGTTCGCGGGCGGCGCGTCCAACCTGACGTACCTGCTGAGCTACCCGGACCGCGACCTGGTGCTGCGGCGGCCGCCCGCGGGGGTGAAGGCGGCGTCGGCGCACGACCTGCGGCGCGAGCACCGCGTCCAGGCGGCGCTGGCCCCCCACTACCCCTACGTGCCGGCGATGGTGGCGTTCTGCGACGACCCGACGGTGCTCGGCACCGACTTCTACGTGATGGAGCGGGTCGTCGGCACCATCCTGCGGGGTCGGTTGCCCGCGGGCCTCACGCTGAGCCCGGAGCAGGCGCGCGGGCTCGGTGAGCGCGCCGTCGACAGCCTGGTCGCGCTGCACGCCGTCGACGTCGACGCCGCCGGCCTGCGCGGGCTCGGCAAGGGGCCCGGCTACGTCGCCCGCCAGGTCGAGGGCTGGTCGCAGCGCTACGTCGCGGCGCGCACCGACAACGTCCCGGACTTCGCCGACGTCATGACCTGGCTGGACCAGCACCAGCCGCCGGACGTCGCCACCTGCCTGATCCACAACGACTTCCGGCTGGACAACCTGGTGCTCTCCGACGACCTGTCGGTGCGGGCCGTCCTGGACTGGGAGATGGCCACGCTCGGCGACCCGCTGATGGACCTCGGCGGCGCCCTCGCCTACTGGGTGCAGGCCGACGACGAGGACCTGATGCGGGTCTCGCGCCGCCAGCCGACCGACCTGCCCGGCATGCTCACCCGGGACGACGTCGTCGCCCGCTACTGCGCAGCCACCGGGTTGTCGACCGCCCGCTGGAACTTCTACGAGGTGTTCGGGCTGTTCCGGCTGGCCGTGATCTGCCAGCAGATCTACCTACGGTTCCATCGCGGTCAGACGACGAACCCGGCCTACCGCGACTTCTGGGTCTTCGTCACCTATCTGCAGAGCCGCTGCGCGACGCTGGCGGCGCGCTGATGGCCGTCGTCCTGCTGGTGCGCCACGGCCAGGCCTCCTTCGGCGCCGACGACTACGACGTGCTCTCCGAGCTGGGCCGCGAGCAGTCGCTGCTGGTCGGCGCCGAGCTGGCCCGCCGCCGGCTGCGCAACCCCGCCGTCGTCAGCGGCACCCTGCGTCGGCAGCGCGACACCGCGACCCTCGCCCTCCCGCACGCGCAGGTGCGGGCCGACCCCCGCTTCGACGAGTACGACACCGGCGATCTGCTGCTGCGCTACGGCTCGCCGGCGCCGGCGGCGACCACCTCGCGCGAGCTGCAGCCGCTGCTCGACCAGGCGTTGCAAGCCTGGATCCAGGACCTGGACGGCAGCTGGCCCGCGTTCAGCACCGGCGCGCACGCTGCGCTCGAGCAGGTGGCCAGCGATCTGGCCCCTGGTCAGGACGCCGTCGTGTTCACCTCCGGCGGCATCCTGGCAGCGGTGACGTCCCAGCTGCTCGGTGCCGGGGACCAGGCTGTCGTCGGGCTGAACCGTGTCGTGGTGAACGCCGCCGTGACGACGGTCGTGGCCGGCGGCAGGGGACCGTCGTTGGTGACCTTCAACGACCACGCCTTCCTGCCGCCCGACAAGCTCAGCTACCGCTAGGCGCCGCTCAGGCCCGGGCCCCGTGGCGACGCCGACGCTGCAACAACGCACCGGCGGCCAGCGCCAGCAGCGCGCCGACGGCGAGCAGCGGGGTCGTCCCGGTGGCGGGCAGGGCGCCTGTCGCCGTGCCCGAGCCGCCACTGCTCGGGCCGCCACTGCTCGGGGCCGGCCGCGCCGGGGCCGGAACCGCGGCGGCCTTCGGGTCGAAGGCGCGGAACAGTCCCTTGCCGGAGGTCTGCCGCACGATCGCCCCGTGGTCGGCGAGGGTGTTGTTCTCCACCAGGGTGGAGGTGACGCAGTTCGCGTCCTTCTCGATCGACGGCGGCACGCACCCGTCGGCGAAGCCGACCATCACCCGGCCGGTCTTGTCGACCGTGATGTCGTTGAAGTCGAGCAGGTTGCGGCACGGGTTGCCGCCGCCGGAGTTCCAGACGCAGCCGCGCTGCACCGGGTCCTTGGGGGTCGCGTCGACGGTGGTCCAGGTGGCGCCGCGGTCGTAGGTGGTCGCCAGGTACATGTGCCACTCGGCGCCGACGAAGCGCTTGCCGTCGGCGGTCTTGCCGAACGACGCGGCCTGGGTCGAGCCACGGGAAGGCGTGCCCAGGAAGGCGAACGCAGCCCGGTCGCCGTCGCCCGCGATGACCTCCGCGAACTCGCTGTTGTGGACGTTCATCGGGATGCCGACGTCGACCGACTTCGACCAGGTCGTGCCCTGGTCGCGCGAGACGGCGATGCGGGGCTTGCCGGTGCCGTCGCTGTAGCCGAAGTAGACGGTGCCGTCGCTGCCGGCCGAGACCGACGGGTCGGACGCACCCTCGACGCTGTCGGGGATCGTGTGGACCGCCCAGGTGGCGCCGCCGTCCTTGGAGACCGACACGCCCTGGTTGCCCCCGCACTTGTCGTTCGGCACGTAGACCGTGCCCTCGGGGCCGACCCGGACGTGGCCGTGGATGCCCGAGCAGTTCGAGCCGTAGATCTGCACCGGCTGGTTGAAGGTCAGGCCGCCGGTGTCGCTGCGGGCGCACGTCGCGCCCGGGGTCAGCAGGCCGACGGCCTGCGAGCAGTAGTAGACGGCGTGCGGGTAGGCGGTGAGCCCGCTCATGCCCGCCGGGTAGGGGCCGCCGCCGAAGGTCTGGTGGTCGAAGCCGTTGATGCCCGACCCGCAGCCCTCGCTGGGGGTCGGGGCGCTGGCGAAGTCGTCGTCGCTGAAGGCGGCGGCGCTGCAGGCCAGGTAGAGCTGGCTGACGAAGGTGCGACCCGTGACGGAGTCGGTGAAGCCGATCGGGTCCAGGCTGACCTTGTTCGACGGGTCGGTGACCTTGTCGTTGACCAGGGTCCACTCCGACGTGCCCTTGGCGTCGTCGAAAGCGACCCGGTACTCGTCGGTGTAGGAGGTGAACAGCGTCGCGCCGGTCTTCCAGTTGCTGCCGATCGACGGCTCACCCGCGCCGGTGCTCTTGCCCATCGGCGCCTGGTACTGCCGGTAGGTCGGCGGCGTGACGCCCTTGGCAGCCGGGAACACCGGCGGCAGCACCGTCTCGGCGGTGACCGTGCCGGTGTAGTCCTGCCCGGTCGGCCCGGTCTGGAAGGCGCAGACCAGGGCGTCGTAGGTGCCCGGCGACAGGTCGGTGATGTTGATGCCCTCGCTGGGCTGGCTGCCGTCGCTGCTGGCCACGAGGTTGCCGTCGGGCCCGTACAGGTGCAGGGCAAGGTCGGCGAGCGTCTCGTCGGCGAGGACGTCCCAGTCGATCTGGAAGCGGATGAGGGTGTCGTACTTCGGGTCGACCTTCGGCGGGACCGTGACGCTGACGATGTGCTGGTCGTTGAGCTGGCTGTTGCCGTCCGGCGAGCACGCACCCTGCGGGTCGTCGAGCGCGATGCCGGTCGAGCCGTTGTTGAAGGGCGCGTGCCCGGAGTAGGTGACGGTGTTGCGGCCGGGCGTGGCCGGCAGGGCCACGGTCTTCTCGACCGGACCGTAGCTCGCGGCGGCTGCTGCGGGCGAGGCGACCGGCACCCCGACGGTGGCCAGCAGCGCGACGCCGACGGCCGCGGAGGCGAGCAGGACAGGACGACGACGCGGCATGGCACAGGCTCCGAGGAGACAGAGGCCACGCACCGCGGCCACAGGCGCCCAGCGTACGACGTTCTCGCGACGTTCACCGGTCTCTCGTGTGACGACGTCACCCGGCCAGCCGCCGCGGAAGACGAGCGAGGCGAGCAGGCTCAGGCGAGCTCCGGCGCCTCGCGCTGCACGCGGGTGTGCAGCTCCTTCACCCGCTGCGCCTCGGCGGCCGGCATGACCAGGGTGGCCGACGGCGTGTGGACCACCACGAGCCCCTCGCAGCCGACCAGCGCCACCAGGTGGTCGGGGTCGGAGGACGCGACGACGTTGCCGCGGCTGGCGTGCAGCACCGCCCGCCCGGCGACCGCGTTGCCGTCCTCGTCCGCCCCGCCCGTCCCGCTGATCGCCTCGCCGTAGGCGGGCCAGGACCCGACGTCGAGCCAGCGGGCGTCCAGCGGCAGGGCGGCGACGGTGAACTCCGGTGCCACCGAAGCCGGCTCCATGATCCCGTAGTCGATGCTCACCTTCACCAGGGCCGACCAGCCGGACGCGACGACGTCCCAGCGGTCGGTGCCGTACGCGGTGCCGAGCGCGCGCAGCACCGGGGCCGCGTCCGGCGCGAAGGCGTCGACGGCCCGCAGCAGCGTCTGCGCCTGCCAGACGAACATGCCGCTGTTCCACAGGTAGTGCTCCGGACCGGCGGCCAGGAACTCGCCGGCCACGCTCATCGTCGGCTTCTCGCGGAACGTCGTGACGGTGCGCGCCGCGTCGCCGAGCGGCTCCCCCAGCTCGAGGTAGCCGAAGCCGGTGGCGGCGTGGTCCGGGACGACCCCGAAGGTGACGAGGGCGTCGGCGCGCTGCTCGGCCAGGCTGAAGGCGGCGTCCAGGGTGCGCGCGAACGACGCGACCGGCTCGATGAGATGGTCGGCGGTCAGGACGGCCACGACCGCTTCCGGGTCGTGCGCGGCGATGACGGCGCAGCCGAGCGCGACCGCGGCGAGCGTGTCGCGGGGCGACGGCTCGACGATCAGCCGGTCGGCCTGCAGCCCCGGCACCTGCTCGACGGCAGCGCGCAGCTGCTCCCCCGCCCCGAGCCACACCTGACCGGCCGGCACGACCGAGGTGGCCCGCTCGACGGCGATCTCCAGCAGCGAGCGGCCCTGCAGCAGCGGCACCAGCTGCTTGGGCAGCGCCGCCGTCGAGAACGGCCACAGGCGGGTGCCGGAGCCGCCGGCAAGGATGAGCGCGTGCCTCACGAGGCCTCCTGGAGATCGTCGTCGAGCAGGTCGGCCGAGCGGGTGGGGGCGGCGCCCTCGCCGACCGCGCGCACGCGCGAGGCCAGCAGGTAGCGCAGCAGCAGACCGACGCCCAGAGCGGCGCGCACCGGCGCCCACGCGGGACCGGCGTACTGGCGCGAGAGATAGCGGTGCAGCGCCCGGTGGTGCTCGCGCAGCATCGGCCCGGCGACGCGCGAGGTGGCCTGACCGCCCTCGTGCGTGATCACGGCGTCCGGCACGTAGACGTTCTGCCAACCGGCCTCGCCCAGCCGACGGCACAGATCCATGTCCTCGCAGTACATGAAGTACGACGGGTCGAAACCGCCGACCGCCTCGAAGGCCTCGCGCCGCAGCACCATGCACGAGCCGGACAGCCAGCCGGTGGTGCCCTCGTGCGGCGAGCCGCTCTCCTCGCGGTAGGAGCGGGTCCACGGGTTGCCCGGCCACCACCAGCCGCACAGGGCGTGCCCGATGCCGCGGCCCAGCGACGGGAACGCGCGGGCCGACGGATACAGCAGGTCGTCGGGCGTACGGATCGCGGGACCGAGGCAGCCTGCCCGCGGCCAGCGCTGCGCTGCGGCCAGCAGCGTGTCCAACGCTCCCGGCTGCCACACGACGTCGGGGTTGGCGACGACGACGAACGCGCCGTCGAAGCCGCTGACGCCGAGGTTCGCGGCCCGTCCGTAGCCCAGGTTGCCGCCGGTGACGAGCAGGTGCACGTCCGGCCCGACGGCGGCCGCCGGCGCGCCGTCGGTGCTGCCGTTGTCGGCCAGCACCACTTCGTACGGCCGGGTCGTGGCGCCGGCGAGCGAGAGCAGGAAGTGCGTGAGGGACGCACCGGGCGAGTACGTGACGACGACGATGCGGAGGTCGACGTCGGTGCGGCTCACTGCTCCAGGGCGCGCGTGTAGCTCGCCATGTGCGCCTCGGCGCTGGCGGCCCAGGTGAACTCGGTGGACCGGGCCGCCCCGGCAGCGCCCAGGGCGGCCCGCCGGTCCGGGTCGTCGAGCAGGGCGTTGAGGGCGACCGCGATCGCGTCGGCGTCGGGCTCGGTGTAGGCGACGGCGTCGCCGCCGACCTCGGGCAGCGACAGCCGGTCGGTGGTGAGCACCGGGGCGCCGCAGGCCATCGCCTCCAGCACCGGCAGGCCGAAGCCCTCGCCGTGGCTGGGGTAGGCGACGAGCATGGCACCGCCGAGATAGCCGGGCAGGTCGGTGAAGCGCAGGTAGCCCGGACGCAGCACCCGCAGGTGGCCGGGCACCTGCGCCACGGTGGCATCGATGGCGTCGTCCCAGCCGGAGCCGCCGGCGAGCACGAGGGCGGGCGTGATCTCACGACCCTCGCACGCCTTGACCCAGCCCCGGATCAGGCCCGGGACGTTCTTGCGCGGCTCGAGCGTGCCCAGGAAGGCCAGGTAGGACTGGCCGGCCAGGCCGAGCCGCGCCTGCACCCGCTGCTTCTCGGCCTCGGTCGGCACATGGAAGGTGCGGGCGTCGACACCGTGGTAGGCGACGTCGATGGTGGTGGCGTCGGCGTCGAGCAGCCGGACGAGCTCGTCGCGGGTGGCCTTGGACGGGGCGATGACCCGGGCGGCCCGGCGCAGCGCCGTGCGGGTGGCGGAGCGGAAGAAGGTGCCCTTCACCGAGCTGTGCATACCCGGTTCGGTGAAGAAGGTGGCGTCGTGGATCGTGACGACGACGGGCCGCCCGGCGCGCAGCGGCATCGTGTAGTGCGGGGAGTGGACGACCTGCGCGTCGACCTGCTGGGCGACCAGGGGCAGCCCGGTCTGCTCCCAGGCCAGCCGCGCGGGCCGGTGCGATATCGGCGCGGGTCCGGGGACGACGCGGGCGTCGGGGTCCAGCCGGCCGTACCGCTCGGCGTCGGCACGCTGGCAGACGATCGCCAGGTCGGCCCCGGCGGCGGCGAGCGCGGCGATGAGCCCGTCGACATAGCGGCCGACGCCCCCACGATCGGCGGGAACGGCGGTGGCGTCGACGAGGACGCGCGGTCCGCTCGTTCCTGTCACACGACGAGACTACGCCCGTCACGGCCTGTGCAGGCCGCGCACCGCCGTCCACAGGTGCTCGGCCGCTGCGTCCCAGCTGAAAGCGCTTGCACGCTCGCGTCCAGCCCGACCCAGCCGCTCGCGCAGCGCCTCGTCCGAGCAGATCGTGGCGAGCGCGTGCGCCAGGGCCGGCGGCTCCAGCGGGCTGACCAGCGCCGCGCCGGCGCCGACCTCGACCAGCGCGGCGGCGTCGCTGGTGACGACCGGCGTGCCGGCGGCCATCGCCTCCAGCAGGGGCAGCCCGAACCCCTCGGCGCGGCTGGGGACCACCAGCGCCGTCGCGCGGTCCAGCAGCACGGCCAGGTCGGCGTCGCTGACCCGGCCCAGGGCGCGGGCGTCGACGCCGTGCCGCCGCGCCTCGCTCGCCAGGTCGACACCGCCCCAGCCGGGCTGGCCGGCGCAGAGCAGCGGCAGGTCGGGGGCGCCGGGCTCGGCGAGCGCAGCCAGCAGGACGTCCAGCCCCTTGCGCGGCTCGAGGGTCGCGACGGTGAGCAGGAAGCGGTCGGGCAGCTGCAGGGCGGCGGCGCGGGCGGCGGCGTCGGACGGCAGCACGAGGTCGGCGCTCACCCCCTCGCCGACCACCTGGACCCGTCCTGCCGCGACGTGCCGGCGGAGCTCGTCGGCGACCGCCCGGGTCGGGACGACGAGCAGGTCGGCGTCGCGCGCCGCCCGCTCGACCTGCGCGCGGTGCCAGGCGGCGCCGCGCGGCGTCAGCGTCTCGGGGTGCGTCCAGGGCACGGCGTCGTGGACGACGACGACGACCGGAGCGTCCCGGCGGCCGGGCCAGAGCGGTGTGGGCGCGAGGACGACGTCGCCGGGCACCGCCGGACCGCGTCCCCGCTCCCAGGCCGCGACGAGCGCCCGACGGGGCAGCGGCAGGCGGTGCGGGCCGTCGACGCCGGGGGTCCGGGCGGCCGCGGTGTCGCGATGGAAGGCGGTGACCCCCCAGACGCTGTCGGCGTCGGCGGAGCGCGCCAGGGCCGCGGCCATCTCACGGCTGTAGCGGCCGGTGCCGCCGGGGACGGGCGCGAGGCACTGCTCGAGCAGGACCCCCAGCCGCATGCGCCGACCGTAGTCGGGCTCAGCCCACGACGGCCCGCGGGCCGGCGCCCTTGAACACCGAGGACCGACGGGTGGACGCCGCGGCCGGCGCCGTCGTCGCGCCGCTGACGACGACGGTCGTGGTGATAACGGGGCCGTACCGGGCGCTGCCGCTCACGGCCTGCAGGGAGAGCGGATAGCGGCCCGTCGCGCGACCGGACGACGTGATCGGCACCCGCCACTCGCCGATCTCCCCCGGCTCGACGGTGCGCGCACCGGGACGCACCGCGTTGGCCGCCAGCGCCGGCGGGCGGGTCGTCCAGCCGGACGCGAGCGGGAAAGCACCGGCGGTCGACTCCAGCCGCTCGGCGCCGACCGTCCAGGCGCCGCCGCCGAGGTTGCGCAGCCGGACGAGCACCGTCGACGACCCGCCCAGGGCCGTCTCCTTGCCCGGACCGGCGTGCAGGGCGGCCGCACGGGAGACAGCAGGGTCGACCCGGGTGACGTTCAGGGTCCGCAGCGCGCCGTCCAGCCAGCCGGCTCCGGACCACAGCGGCTCGAAGGCCTCGGCCGTGGTGCCCACCGGCAGGCCGTTGCCGTGCAGCACGAGGTCGACCACGCCGGTCTCCCCCGGCGGGACCGTGCTGCTGCCGTCGGAGGCCGCGACGAGGCGCCCGGCGCGCGAGGCCGACACCCACTCGCCGCCGGCGGCCGTGCTGTTGCGGTTGCGGGGCGAGGCGGTGCCGAGCACGACCGGGGAGCCGGCTCCGACCGGCCAGGCGACCGTGCCGGTGTTGCGCAGGGTGAGCCGGACGGTGGTCGCTCCGTGACGCGGCAGCACCACGCTGCGGCCGTCGGCGAACACCGCCGGCGCGCCGCCGGAGGACGCGGGTGAGGTGCTGGTCGGCAGCGCGGCCTGCTCCGCGGTCAGCAGCGCGTCGCGGACGGGCACGGAGAAGGAGACGGTGGCGCCGAACAGGGGCTCGCTGCCCACCCGCAGGCGGTAGGCCCGACCGTGGTTGCCGACGGCGACGCCCTCGGCGTCCAGCGCGAAGGTGAACGCCGCCACCTCGCCCGGTCGCACGCTCGCTGCTCCGGGGCTGGTCGTGTTCCCGACGTAGCGACCGGGGCGGGCGGAACCGCTCACCAGCGGGTCGGCCTGTCCGGGCGGTGAGGCGACAGCCAGGTGCAGGCCCTGCACCGGCCACGCCGCGGTGCCGGTGTTGCGCAGCGTGACGTCCAGCGAGCCGGTCGACTCGCCGGGCGGGCGGACCAGCGACGGCGCGGCGCTCTGGCTCACCACCTGGCTGTCCTGGGTGCTGCCGGCCTGCGCGACGTGCCACCAGATCGACTTCAGACCGTCGCTGCTCGCCGGCCAGGAGCGGGCGTTGTAGACGCCGCTGCCGGTGGTCGTGACGCTCGTGGCGGCGCCCCTGCTGTCGGTCCCCTCCAGCACGACGCTCTTCACGCGGCCGCCCCACTCGCCGTTGCCGTCGCGGGCCGTGACGCGCAGCCGCTGCAGGGTGCCGACGGCAGGGAACGCCCGCTCGAGGTCGGTGGCCCGCAGCGCCGCCTTCCAGGAGTGGACGGTGTTCGTCGCGACACCGTCCCAGTCGTCGCGCCGGGCGGACAGGTACGGCACGTTGCCGGCGGACGACCAGCCGCCGTTGCTGCTGCTGAACTCGGCGAAGATGGGCGTGCCGCCGTAGGTGCGCACGACGCCGGCGGTGGCGCGCACGGCGGCGCTCGTGCTCGCCGGTTCGAGCTCGGTCACCGAGCCGGTGGACGAGTACAGCCGGCTGCCGCCGAAGACCTGGCACGCCGTGGTGTCGCAGATGTCGTAGCTGCCCGAGCCGGCGACCCGGCCCCGCTTGTTGGCCGAGTACGAGCGGGCCGCGATCGCCTGGGCCTGCAGGGCCGCCGGCTGCCAGGAGGCCGACGACTCGCGCGGGACGACGCCCAGCAGGTAGTCCTCCAGCGAGAGCAGCACCACGCTCTGCAGCCGGGTGGCCGAGGTACGCACGGCCTGGACGCCGCCGCGGTAGTCGCGGCTGCTGCCGCCGGGGAAGACCACGCGCACGAACGTCGTCCCGCCGAAACGCAGCGGGCCTGCGCTGGCGGCGCCGTAGCTGCTCCACGTAGAGCCGGTCAGCGACTGCAGCTGCAGGCCGGCGCCGGTCGGGACGACCCGCCAACGAGTCGGGCCGCTGGGCAAGGTGGTGAGCGCTCCAGCGGCGACGTCGCGGACCTTCAGCCCGGCAGCGGCGAACACCTGCAGGTCGGTGCCCTCGTCGCTGGACAGCAGGACCCGGATGCTGTCCTCCGGCAGCACCGCCCGCGTGGTGCCGGGGTAGTACGTCCGGACGATCGTCTCGGCGTCCACGCCCAGGCTCGCGGCCCCCTGCGCCCCCCACTGGCTCATCCCGCGACCGTGACCCCACCCGTGCCCCTCGACGGCGAACACGCCGTCGGCGGGACGGTCGAAAACTTCTTCCGCCGAGGCCGGCGTGGCGAGCAACGTGAGGGTGCCCTGCAGGGTTAGCGTCAGCAGCGCGAGAAGACTGGCCGTCCGTCTGATCGAGAGCAGACGCGGGGGCCCGAGGGGCTGTGCACGGCGCATGGGGTTCGACCTCGGGCTCGTCGGGCAGCGGGGCGTACCTGTCAGGCGTCGGCAGCCTCACCGGGCCGCTGAACCACCGACACAGTAGTCACACCAGCCCCACCATGACCAGATCCTCCCTTTGCGGACAAGGTGGGACGTAGCGCCGCGCCTACCGCACCCCAGCCCAGGTCGCCCACCGTCATCACGGCCCGCGAGAGCACCGTCACGGCCAGCGCCGACGGCCGGTCGAGCACCGGCGCGAGCGCAGCCACCAGGGCCAGCTCGCGGACGCCCGCCCCTGCCGGCGCGATGACGAACAGGAACCCTGCCGTCCACGCCAGCGCGTAGCCGCCGGTAGCCAGCAGCAGCAGGTCGGCGCGCCCCGAGGTCTCCTGCGGGCGCACCAGCAGCCACAGGTGCACGCCGTAGGCGGCCCACATGACCAGCGCCCAGCCGACGGCCCGTCCGATCCCCCGGGCGTCAACGGCCGGTCCAGCGGCTCGCGCCGCAGCAGCCGGAGCATCAGTGCCGACGAGCCGGGTCAGGACCGGCGGAGCCAGGCAGACCAGCCCGACCGGCAGCACCAGCAGCACCCAGGCGAAGGTCGCAGCGCGTCCGGGCTGGTCAGCGGAAGCACCACGGCGGCGGTGAGCAGGCCCACCGCCACCAGCACGCCCATGAACAGCAGGCTGGCGGTACCGACCTTGCTGCGCGACACGCCCTGACCGCGCCCGAGCTCCATCTGCGCGGCGACCGCGAACACGCTGCCGGGCAGGTACTTGCCGAGCTGGCCCAGGAAGAACACGTGCAGGGCGGGTCGCAGCGGCAGCGCCACGCCCAGGTCGGCGAGCAGGGCCCGCCACACCAGCGCGCTCGCGCCGAGCCCGACGAGCACCGCCAGCAGGCTGCCGACCGCGCCGACCGCCCCGACCTGGGCCGCGGCGTCCAGGGCGTCCGGGCCGCTGTCGACGAGCGCCAGCACCAGCAGACCCAGCGCCAGCAGCAGGAAGCCGTAGCGGACGACCTGCCCGGCCGGGCGGGGGCTCTCTGCCCGCGAGCCTAGGACGGGGAGCCGGCACCGGCCCGGGCGCTAGCCTGCCCGCCATGAGTGCAGCGCCCGAGACGCCCGGTGTCGTGATCGGCAACCACACCCAGAAGTACACCGCCAAGAACCCGGCGATCAAGTGGCTGACCGAGCGCTTCGTCGACCGGCTCGACGGCCTGGTCGGCGACATCGCCGCCGATGCCAGGCCCGCGACAAACCCGCTCGAGGTCGGCGCCGGCGAGGGCGTGATCAGCCTGAAGATGAAGCGAGCGCTTCGGCACCTGCGTGGGCCTGGACCTGCCCGACGCCGGGCTGCGCGAGGAGTGGCGGTCGCGGCCCGGGCCGCACTACCTGCACGGGGACGCCGAGAACCTGCCCTTCCGCGACGAGCAGTTCGACCTCGTCGTGTGCGTCGAGGTGCTGGAGCACCTGCGCGACCCCGACGCCGGCCTGCGCGAGCTGGCCCGGGTCACCTCCCGCCACCTGCTGCTGTCGGTGCCGCACGAGCCGTTCTTCCGCGGCTCGAACCTGCTGACCGGCCGCTACGTCAAGGACCTGGGCAACACCCCCGGCCACCTCAACCACTGGACCGGCGCCGGCTTCCAGCGCTTCGTCTCCCAGGTGGGCACCGTCCGCACGGTGGCCTCGCCCTACCCCTGGACCATCGTCTGGGCCACCAAGGCCTGACCCGTCGCTGGGCCCACCCGCCGACGCTCGGGCGGACCGGGCGGGACGGGTCAGGTCCGGCGGCGGCGCCGCGTCCAGGCCGCTGCCGCCAGCAGCACCAGCGCGCCTGCTGCCAGCGGCAGGCCTCCGGTCGCGGCCAGCGACGGCGCACCGGTCGACGGCGCACCGCCCGAGGACGGCGCACCGCCCGTCGACGGCGCACCGCCGGAGGACGGCGCACCGCCGCCCGCAGGGGCTGCCTGGGGCACCTGTGCGACCGGAGCCGCCAGCAGGCTGGGCCCGCTGGTCTGGCGCGCGATGGAGGCCTTCTGCAGGCGGACGTCGGTGGTGCACGGGTCGGTGCCGGGGCAGCCGTCGGCGTACCCGACCACGACGCGCCCGGTGGCCGGGTCGATCACGGCGTCGTTGAAGTCGAGCAGGTTGCGCGAGGTGCCGCAGGTGGTCCCTCCGGTGCAGATCGGACCCACCTGGACCGGGTGGTCCGGCGTGGCGTCGACCGTGCGCCAGGTGCGGCCGAAGTCCTCGGTGAAGGAGACGTAGAGGTCCCAGCGTCCGGCGAAGGGCTTCTCGCCGTTGGGCTGCATGTCCGCCCCGATCCCGGTCTCGCCGCCGTTGCCGCCCGTGGTCGAGCCGACGAAGCCGATCGCGGCGCGTCCGGCGTCACCCGCCACGGCCACCGGGAAGCGGCTGTTGAGGATCTTGGCGTCGGCGGCGATGTTCACCGGCTTGCTGAACGTGAGGCCCTTGTCCCGGCTGACCACCACCATCGGCGGGCCGCTGTCGAAGACGGTCTTGCCGTCCGCCGGACCGCCGTAGCCGAGGTAGACGTCGCCGTTGGTCCCCACCCCGACCGACGGGTGCCCGGCGTCGCCGTACACGGTGCCCGGCGCCTCGCGGACCTGCCACGTCAGCCCGTTGTCCTCGCTGACCGCGACACCGGTCTGGTACTCACCGGCCGTGAGGTCGGGGCAGTAGCGCGGCGGCAGGTAGACCGTGCCGTCCGGCGCGGCCTTGAGGTGGCCGAAGATGCCGCCGGCCTGGCACTCGACGGTGGTGTAGACGACCGAGGTGGTCGGGAAGGTGATGCCGCCGTCGGTGCTCATCGAGCACTTCGCGCTCGCGACGTCCTGCGCGCAGTAGTAGACGACGTTGGGGTAGTCGGTGACCGGGTTCTTCAGCGCGGCGAGCGGGCTGCCCTCGACGTAGTGACCGAAGCCGACGCTCTGGTGGTCGAACAGCGAGCCGGGGCCGCAGCCGGTCGAGAGCGTGAAGCTGGCGGCGTCGTCGTCGGTGAACCCGCCCTGGCTGCAGGCCAGCAGCAGCTGGGAGGTGAAGGTGCGGCCGGTGTCGGGATCGGTGCGCAGGATCGGGTCGAAGCTGCGCGGCTGCGGAACCGGGAACTGACCCAGCTCCCAGGTCGACGATCCCGGGCCGGCAGCGTCGAAGCCGGTGACGCGCAGCGTCTCGGTGTAGGCCTGGAACAGCACGGCGCCGGTCTTGGGGTTGATGCCCAGCGTGGGCTCGCCGGCGCGGTCGCCGAGCCCCTCCGGCGCCTGGTAGGTCGTGAACGACGCAGGCTCGGCGGCCGAGGCCCCGGTGCCGGCGAGCAGACCCGCTGCTGCCAGACCGGCCAGCAGCACCAGGGGGCGGTGACGGCGCATGTGGAGCCTCTCCTTCTGTTCCGGGAGGCCCGACCCTACGGCGGAGGCCGCTGGCGCAGGCCGAACTCGGTAGCATCGCCCTGTGCGTCTTGTCGTGCAGGTCCCCTGCCTCAACGAAGAGCAGACCCTGCCTGCGGTGCTGTCGAGCATCCCGACCCAGATCGCGGGGATCGACGAGATCATCGTCCTGATCATCGACGACGGCTCGACCGACCGCACGGTCGAGGTGGCTCGCGAGCACGGCGTCACGCACTTCGTGCGGCACGCCCGCAACCGGGGCCTGGGCCGGTCCTTCCACGACGGCGTGCAGCGGGCGCTCGAGCTCGGCGCCGACATCGTGGTGAACACCGACGGCGACAACCAGTACCCGCAGGAGCGCATCGCCGACCTCGTCCAGCCGATCGTGCACGGCCGGGCCGACGTCGTCATCGCCGACCGGCAGGTGCACCTCGTCGAGCACTTCTCCGGCCCGAAGGTGCTGCTGCAACGCTTCGGCAGCCGCATCGTCAACGCCGCCGCAGGCACCGACCTGCCCGACGCCGCCAGCGGTTTCCGCGCCTACTCGCGCGACTCGCTGATGCTGCTGAACACGATCACGCGGTTCAGCTACTGCATGGAGACGATCATCCAGGCCGGCAACAAGAAGCTGGCCATCGAGAGCGTGCCGATCCGCACCAACCCCAAGACGCGCGAGTCGCGGCTGTTCTCCAGCACCTACCAGCACGTGCTGAAGTCGGCCGGCGCCATCGTCCGGGCCTACATCATGTACAAGCCATACGTGATCTTCAGCGCCCTCGCGGTGCTGTTCGCGGTGCTCGGCCTGATCCCGTTCGTCCGTTACGCGATCCTGCAGGCGGTGGGCAACGACGGCAGCCACCTGCAGTCGCTGCTGGTCGGCACCGTCTTCCTGGTCATGAGCTTCATGAGCGTGATCGTCGGCATCATCGGCGACCTGCTGCGGACCAACCGCGCCCTCATCGAGGACACGCTCGAGCACACCAAGAAGATGCGCTTCGGCGCGCTCGACCCGACGGTGCCCGCGGAGCCGACCCCGCTGGTGGAACAGGTCTGGCGCTAGCCGGTGTCGGACTTCCGGGTCTACCAGGGCTTGATGCGACGCCTGCGCGGCCCGCAGGAGACCAGCGCCCGCGCCTTCTACGGCGGCGTCGTCGAGCACCGGCTGCTGCACAAGCGGGCGATCTGGATCGGCAGCCGAGCGGTCGTCGAGGGCGCCGAGCGCATCCGGGTCCGCGACGGCGGCGCGTTGCGCATCGGTCTGGGCTCGTTCGGCCTGTCGTGCGAGGACGACACCAGCGTCGTGCGCGTGCGCGAGGGCGCCGAGCTGGTCTGCGACGGGGTCGTCAGCCTGCAGCGCGGGGTGCGCATCGTCGTCGACGCCGGCCGGCTGACCATCGGGCACGGCACGAACGTCAACGGCATCGGGACCAAGATCCTGTGCGCGCAGGAGATCACCATCGGCGCCGACTGCACGTTCTCCTGGGACTGCCAGGTGCTCGACAACGACTTCCACGCCCTCACCCGCGACGGCGTCGAGCAGCCGTCGGCGGCGCCGGTACGCATCGGCGACCGCGTCTGGCTGGGCACCCGGGCGATCGTGCTCAAGGGCGTCACGATCGGCGACGGCGCCGTCGTGGCGGCCGGAGCCGTGGTCAGCTCGGACGTGCCGGCCGGCGCGATCGTCGGAGGCGTCCCCGCGAAGGTGATCGGCCACGCCGACAGCTGGGCCTGAGCCCAGCCGTCGGCGCGAGCGGGATCAGGCGGCGAGCCGGGTTGCCTGCAGGGCCCGGCGGCGGATCTGCTGCACGGTCCCGCCCTTCTCCGACGCCGTCTCCGGGGCGTTGTCGGAGGTCGCGGACAGGAAGCGGTCCGGCAGCGACAGCTTCCAGATCGTGCGCAGCGTCTTGACGTACTGCCCCGCGAGAGTGCCCGTGGTGTAGGGCAGCTCGTACTTCTCGCAGAGCGCCTTCACCCGTACCGAGATCTCGGCGTAGCGGTTGCTCGGCAGGTCGGGGAACAGGTGGTGCTCGATCTGGTAGCAGAGGTTGCCGCTCATGAAGGCCAGCAGCGGGCCGGCCTTGAAGTTCGCCGAGCCCAGCATCTGACGCAGGTACCACTCGTGCGGGGTCTCGTTCTCCTGCATCTCGCTGGTGAACTTCTCCGCACCGTCGGGGAAGTGCCCGCAGAAGATGACGGTGTAGGACCACAGGTTGCGCATCAGGTTGGCCGCCGCGTTCGCGGTGACCGTCGAGACGAACTGCGGACCGGTCAGCAGCGGGAACACCACGTAGTCCTTGGCCGTCTGCCGACCGATCTTGCGGCCGATCTGGCGCAGCTGGCGCTTGGCCTCGTCCAGCGGCTTGCGGCCCTTGCGGATCGCGCCGAGGTCGAGGTCGTGCAGCGCGACGCCGTACTGGAACAGCATGGCCAGCAGCGCGTTGTAGACCGGCTGCCCGAGGTTGACCGGGTGCCACTTGTCGTCGCGGGTGACGCGCAGGATGCCGTAGCCCACGTCGTTGTCCTTGCCGACGACGTTGGTGTACTTGTGGTGCACGAAGTTGTGCGAGTGCTTCCACTGGTCGCTCGGGCAGGCGGTGTCCCACTCCCAGTTGCTGGAGTGGATCTCCGGGTCGTTCATCCAGTCCCACTGGCCGTGGATGACGTTGTGGCCCAGCTCCATGTTCTCGATGATCTTGGCCAGGCCCAGCATGGTGGCGCCGGCGACCCAGGCCGGCGGGAACGCGCTGGCGAACAGCGTGACGCGACCGGAGGCGACGAGCGCGCGCTGGATCCTGATGGCGCGGTGGATGTAGTCGGCGTCGGCCTGACCGCGCGACTCCTCGATGTCGCGCCGGATCGCGTCGAGCTCGCGACCGAGCTCGGAGACGTCGGCGTCGGTCAGGTGGGCAAAGGCCTTGAGGTCGGTGACTGCCATGCGAAGAGCCTCTCAGACGTCGGGGTGGTGAGGAAGCGGATCAGATGTCGAGGACGCAGTCGCCCGCGGCCGCGGAGATGCAGGTCTGGACGCGGTCGCCCTCGACCTTCTCCACGCCCGAGCGGAGGTCCCGCGTGCTGCCGGCGAGGATCGGGACCACGCAGCTCTGGCAGATGCCCATGCGGCAGCCGAAGGGCATCTGCACGCCGGCGTCCTCGCCGGCCTGCAGCAGGGTCGTGGCGCCGTCGACCTCGACGGTGCGGTCGGTCTTGGCGAAGGTGACGGTGCCGCCCTGGCCGCCGGCGCCGGCGAGCGCGACGGAGAAGCGCTCCAGGTGCAGCCGGTCGGAGCGGCCCCGGCTCTTCCAGAGGGTCTCGGCGGCGTCGAGCATCGCGGGCGGGCCGCAGGCCCAGGTCTGCCGGTCGGCCCAGTCGGGGCAGACGTCGCCGAGCCGGTCCAGCTGCAGCAGGCCCATCTCGTCGGTGTGCTGCTCGTGCAGCCGCAGGCCCGCGTGACGGGCAGCCAGGCTGTGCAGCTCGTCGCGGAACAGCACCTGGGACGCGTTCGGTGCGGAGTGGACCAGGTGCACGTCGGGAACGACCCCGCGTCGGTCCATCGTGCGCAGCATCGCCATGACCGGCGTCAGCCCGCTGCCGGCGGTGAGGAACAGCACCTGCGCCGGCGGCGGGTCCGGCAGCACGAAGTTGCCCTGCGGCGCGGCCAGCCGGACCACCGTCCCCGGCTCCAGCCCGCTGACCAGGTGCCCGGACAGGAAGCCCTCGGGCATGGCCTTGACGGTGATGGTGATCAGCCCGTCGCTGGTGCTCGGCACCGACGTCAGGGAGTAGGAGCGCCAGTGCCAGCGCCCGTCGCGCTGCAGCCCGATGCCGACGTACTGGCCGGCCTGGTGGTCGAAGCGCCAGCCCCAGCCGGGCTTGATGACCAAGGTGGCCGCGGTCTCGGTCTCGGGCACCACCTCGACGACCTGACCGCGCAGCTCGCGGGCCGTCCAGAGCGGGTTGAGCAGGTGCAGGTAGTCGTCCGGCAGCAGCGGGGTGGTCATCCGCGCGCCCAGGCGTCGCAGCAGATCGGTACCGCTCACGGACCCTCCCCCTCGGTGCAGTCGGTGTATCGACCGGTAACTGTTACCCGCCGTCTCATCTAAGATAGCCCGCATGGCCGGTACCGCGTCAAGAGACGGACGCAGCGAGAGATGGAGAGCACATCGCGAGGCCCGGCGGCAGGAGCTGATCCTGGGCGTCGTCGCCGCGGTCCGGGAGCGCGGCGCGCTGCTGGGCATGGAGGACGTCGCGGCCGTCACCGGGGTGGCGAAGCCGGTGTTCTACCGCTACTTCGCCGACAAGGCCGACCTGTTCCGCGCGGTCGGACGCTGGGCGGCCGAGGACATCGTCACCGAGGTCGAGCTCGTGGTCGGGCTGCAGAGCGACCCGCTGGCGATGCTGACCGCCGGCATCGACGCCTTCCTCACCCGGATCGAGGTCGACGCCGAGCTCTACCGCTTCGTCCTGCACCCGCCGCTGGGCAAGGGCGACATCGACGACACCGTCGGCGACTACAGCACCGTGCTGGGTCTGCGCATCGCGCGCATCATCGGCGAACGGCTGCGGGCCGAAGGGCTGGACTCCGGTGCTGCCGAACCGTGGGGCTTCGGCATCATCGGCACCGTGCGCTCCGCCGGCGAGCGGTGGATGGAGAACCGCACGATGACGCGGGAGGCCCTGTCGGGCTACCTCGTCGAGCTGCTCTGGGCCGGGATGGTCGGCGCCTACCAGCAGGCCCGCACGACGCGCTGAAGGAGAGCTGCGGTTGCGCTCAGAGCAGGCCGAGCGCGTCGCGACGGGCGCGAGCATCGACGTCGTACCACGCCGTGACGCCCCCGACGACCTCGTCCGGACCACGCCCGAGCACGACCTCCACGACCCGGGCGACCTCCTGCGAACCGGCACGGTCCACGACGAGCACAGAATGCGCCTGCAGGCGCTCCATCTCCAGCAGGACCGCCGCGCGCACCTGCGGAGCCAGCACCGGGACGCGTCCTGCGGCCGCCTGCGCCGTGACCCGCTCCCAGGCCGTCACGCCGCCGCGGAACGTGCCGTGACCGTCCGGCTGAGGGGTGATGACGTAGCCGCCGACGGAGCGGTAGCGGTAGCCCGCCTGCGCCTGCCAGAGCATCGGGGCGCTGTCGGGGAAGCGCGGCACGGGAAAGGTGAGCGCGAGGCTGCCGTCAGGGACGCGCTCGACCGCAGCGCTGGTGAAGTACCCGGGGGTCCGGGCCTGGACGTAGTCGTACGGCCAGGCGGGCACCAGCGGGAGCACGCACAGCGCGACGACGGGCAGGAGCCGGCCCCGCCGCAGCGCCCCGGCGGCGTGCAGCCGGTCCAGCCCCACGGCCAGCACGAGGGCTGCGCAGAGCACGACGTAGAGCGAGAACCGGACCGCGGCCAGGTTGTGCAGCACGGGGAGTCGCGCCACCCCCGCGAACGGCAGAGGGACGTCGGTCTCCTGACCCCCCACGTGCAGCCGCTCGCCGAGCGACAGCACCCACGCGACGAGGCCGAGGACGGCCGCGAACCGCACCACGCCCACGCGCCGGAACCGCCAGGCGAGCAGCACCAGCACCACGATCAGCGGCAGCCCGAGATAGCTGCCGTTCTCGCTGTCGTTGCCGCCCCAGGCCAGGGTCGCGTCGGTGCCGAGCGCCTGATGGATCGTCGGGACGACGCCGCCGAACAGGTCGGCGGCGTAGCGGGACGCGTCCTGCACCGGCTCCGTCACCCGCTGAGGGCCGCCGAACTGCACGCTCAGCGGCCAGGCGGCCAGCGCGGCGAGCACCCCGACCGCCGTCAGCAGGCCGACCACGGCATGCCGCACGCGCGCACGGCTCAGGTGCCCGCGCTGCTGCACGGTGAGCACGACCACCCCGGCGAACGCCACCACGAACGTCGACGCCAGCACCTCCTCGGTGATGAGCAGCTGCGCGAGCGCGACCACGCCGAGCAGCGCGCCGGCGACCACGGCACGCCGCTGCTGCCGGACCAACAGCTCGTCGGCCAGCAGCAGCACCACCGGCGGGAGCATCACCAGGGACAGGTTGAGGTGGCCGGTGCCCTGGGCGACCAGGTAGGGCGAGAAGCCGTAGAGCAGCCCGCCGGCGAAACGGGCCCAGGACCAGGTCGCGAACCGGCCCGCCACCCACCACATGGCCGTCGCCGAGCCGGCGAAGGCCAGCACGGCCAGCACCGTGCGCGAGGCCAGCGGTCCGGCCGTCAACGTGATCGGCGCGGCCAGCAGCCCGGGCAGCGGCAGCAGCGTGTTCCACATCAGGTTCACGCCCTCGGGCGCTGCCAGGTGCGTGCTGAGCCACGGGGCCCGTCCGTGGCTCACGGCGTACGGCGTCCAGCCCAGGTACCAGTCGGTCTGCGGACCGTCCTTGCAGGCGCACTGCGTCGTCGTGGTCAGCGAGCGGAAGGCCGGCAGGTGCCCGGCGACCGCGAGCAGCAGATAGGTCAGGGGCGCAAGGACGCGACCTCTCACGTCCCGATGACGTGCCACACGGCGATGCCGACGGGCAGCTGTCGCACCTCGTAGGGCCGCTCGGTGTCGCTCTCCTTCCAGATCGGCAGGTCGACCTGGATCTGGTCGACCGGCTCGACGACGGCCGGGTCGATGCCCACGGGCAGGCCGCCCTTGTCGTCGGCGACGACGAAGACCGGCTGACCGGCGAAGCGCTGCACGGTGCGGTCGATGACGACGGCGCGCGCGTTGCCGTCGAGCGCCAGGTTCGCGTCGCTGGCCAGCAGCCCGGAGACCTGGCCGTGCTGCAGCCACACCGGCGTCGCGAACAGGCGGGTCGGGTTGGCGCAGCAGCCCTGGTCGAACTCCCACAGGTAGATGCCCTGACGGTCGCCGGACAGGTCGGCGAGCCGCTGGCTGACCTCGAAGGATCCGCGCCACTCGTCGTGCTGGCGCAGCGGCAGGCTCTGGCTCAGGAAGAACGTCACCAGTGCTGCGAGCGCGGCAGCGGCAGGCACCGCGGTGAGCAGCCGACCCCGGTAGCGGCGCACCGCGAGGAAGGCAAGCACGAGCGCGATCAGGATGAGGATGCCCGGCAGGACCGTCGGGACGTAGCGGCGTGACCACCACAGCAGCCGGGTGGAGTTGTTGGCGGTGTAGCCGTAGATCGGGAACAGCACCAGCGTGGGGAGCACGACGGCCCAGACCGAGGCGTTCCAGCGACGCAACGCCACGACCGCGAGGCCGAGGACCATCAGCGCGAAGCCGGGGTAGCTGAAGAACCACGCCAGCCGGGTCATGATCTCTTCGTCGTAGGACCTGATCTGCAGCCGGTCGTTGTAGTCGAAGTAGGCCTTGCCGAACAGCGTCGGGCGCAGGAAGCCGACGATCAGCAGCCCGGTCGCGCCGAGCACCACCAGAGCCCCGACGACCACCTGGGGCCGACGGCGCTCGAGCGCGCGCTGCGCCCAGGTCAGCGGGCGCCCGAGCAGCAGCCGCAGCACCGTCGCGACGACGAACAGCCCGACCACGACCGCCGTCACCTTGCTCAGCGGCGGGATGCTGTTGGCGTTGGAGTAGTTCAGGGCGTAGTCGTAGGCCTGCCGCAACGCGTGCGGGGTGACGATCGCCAGCCCGGCGGCGAACCAGGTGGCCCGCGCGTCCCAGCGGCGGGTGGCCAGCAGGGCCGCGCCGATGCCGGCGCTGAGCAGCACGAGCAGCAGACCGTCGGCGCGGTTCAGCCAGCCGACGCCGACGAACAGCCCGGCGACCCCGGCGGCCGGACGCCAGCCGGTCTGCAGCGCCACGACGAGGCCCAGCAGCGCTCCCAGGTACAGCGCCTGGGCGAAGACCTCGGTGCTCGGGTAGCGGCTCTGCCAGACCTGCAGCATGTTCGTGGCCATCAGCAGCCCACCGGCGGCCGCCGCGACGAGCCCGCCGCCCCGGGCCAGCCGCTGCCGCCCGCCCGCGTCGACCAGCAGCGCGTCGCCGACCCGCCTCAGCAGGGCCACCAGCAGCAGCACGGACAGGGCACCCATCAACGGCACGACGAAGCGGATGCCCTCCAGGCCGCCGACCTCGTGCGCGGTGGCCAGCAGGGCCGGCCACAGGTGATAGAACTGCGGCACGATCAGCCCGGTCGCCTGGTCGCGCACCCAGACCCCGCTGAAGCGCGCGCCGGGCGAGGTGAGCTGGACCGGGAACGTCGGGTCGACCGCCGCCGTGGCCAGGAAAGGGTCGACGAAGGAGAAATCGCCGGTGCGGCTGATCTCGATCGCGTGCGAGACGTAGCCGCCGGGGTCCTTGTCGGAGACCCCGTAGGAGAAGCCCGGATAGGTCAGCAGACCCAGCCCGGCGGCACAGACCAGCGCGACCGCCGTGCCGGCCCAGTCGGCGCGCAGACGCACCCGGCGCGTGAGCGGCAGCGCCAGCACGGCGAGCGACAGCGCGGACAACCCGGCCACGGCCGGCAGCGTGTGGGCGCCCAGGTGGGCGAGGGTCAGCGAGACCCAGGCGACGATCGCCACGACGAGCAGCGAGCCGCCGGCGAGCACGTCCAGACTGCTGATCTCGGGCCGCGGCCGGTCAGGCGCGACGTCGTCCAGGCTCGCGGCCGCGGGCGCTGCCAGCGTGGAGGTCACCCGGCGAGCCTACGCGGGACCGACCGTCCGAGCAGCCGGCCCCGATAGGCTGGGGGACGTGTCTGCCCCCACTGCGAGCGCCGCGCCCTCGGGCGGACGGGGCCCCGACCGCGCCGCGCTGGCCCGCTCCCGCGCGCAGGCCCAGGGCAGCATCCGCTGGGAGCTGCTGAACCAGCTCATCCGCAAAGACCTGCGGGTGAAGTACCAGGGCAGCACCCTCGGCTTCGTCTGGAGCCTGGCCAACCCGCTGATCCTGCTCGGCATCTACTACGTCATCTTCGCGGTCGTCTTCGACAACGGCGTGCCGAACTACCACGTCTACCTGATGAGCGGCCTGCTCGCGTTCTCGGCCTTCAGCGCCGGGGTCACCGGCGCCTCGGGCAGCGTGGTGGCCAACGCGGGCCTGGTGAAGAAGGTCCGCTTCCCGTTGCTGGTGCTGCCGTTGTCCGGGGTCGGTTTCGCGATGGTGCAGCTCGCGCTGCAGCTACCGGTGCTGCTGGTCATCGCGCTGATCAGCGGGGTCAACTTCTTCCACGCGCCGCTGCTGCTGGCGATCCCGGCGCTGGCGCTGCTGGTGGTCTTCTCCACCGCGCTGGGAGTGCTCGCGGCGGCGCTCAACGTGCGTTACCGCGACACGAGCCACTTCGTCGAGATCGCGATGATCGCGTGGTTCTGGGCGAACCCGATCCTCTACCAGGCGCACCTGGTCAAGGACCAGCTGGACCGCCACGGCGTGTTCTGGGCGTACTTCCTGAACCCGATGGCCACCGTCGTGTCCACGATGCAGCGCGCGATCTACCAGACCCCGACGTACGTCGACAAGGCCGGCGACCCGCAGATGCTGCTCGTCGATCCCGGCTATCTGTTCTACGCGCGCAACCTCGCGATCGGCTTCGCGATCTCGGGCGTGCTGCTGCTGCTGGCCCGCCGCACCTTCACCCGCCTGCAGGCCGACTTCGCGGAAGACCTGTGACTGATCACGTCATCGCGGCGACCGGCGTCAGCAAGCGGTTCCTGAGCCACTCGTCCAAGGCCACCCAGCTCAAGGAGCGGGTGGTGAAGGGCCGCGGCGGGGAGACGACCGAGTTCTGGGCGCTGCGCGACGTCGAGGTGCGCATCGGCGACGGCGAGACGGTCGGGCTCATCGGTCCCAACGGCGCCGGGAAGTCGACGCTGCTGAAGATCCTCGCCGGCATCCTGCGCCCGACCAGCGGCACGGTCGACGTCCAGGGGCGGATCGCCTCCCTGCTCGAGCTCGGCGCCGGCTTCAACGGCGAGCTGACCGGGCGCGAGAACATCTACCTGAACGCGGCCCTGCTGGGGCTCTCGCGGCGCGAGGTCGACGCCCTGCTCGCGTCGATCATCGAGTTCTCCGAGCAGGGCCCGCGCATCGACGACCCGGTCAAGCACTACAGCTCGGGTGAGTACGTCAAGCTCGCGTTCTCCATCGCCGTGCACGTCGACCCCGACGTGCTGCTCATCGACGAGGTGCTGGCCGTCGGCGACGAGGCCTTCGCCCGCAAGTGCCTGGGCAAGATCGAGCAGTTCCAGCACGCCGGCAAGACGATCCTGCTCGTCACGCACTCGCTGGACCTGGTCAGCCAGCTCTGCACCCGGGGCATCGTCGTCGACCACGGCCGGATCCAGTACGACGGCGACCCCGCGTTCGCGGTGGGGACGCTGCGCAAGATCCTGGGCACCGACCGGCCCGTGGGCGAGCCCGCAGCGCCCGTGGAGATCGGTGGCGTCTCGGTGCTGTCGGCCGTCGCGTCGCAGCACGCCGGCGGTCCGCCGTGCAGTCGTTTCCTGGCCGGCTCGACGCTCCACCTGCGCGTCGAGTGCGAGGTCCTGCCCGGCGACAGCGTGTACCCGGGCGACGTGAAGGTCGTGGTCATGGGCGCCGGTGACATCCCGGTGTTCTCGCTGCGCACGCCCGAAGGGCACGGACTGCCCGCCGTCCCCGGGCGCTACTGCGTCGACTTCGAGCTGCAGGTGCCTCCCCTGAACGGTGCGTTCATCGTCGGGGTGCAGGTCGACCACAGCGAGACCGGGCTGCCCATCACCGCCCGGCGCTTCGACGCCGCCCTCTGGGTCGAGACCGGAACCCTGCCGGGGCTGCTGTCGGTACCGGCCACAGCGACGGTCTCGGCCGGGACAGGAGCGGCATGACCCGGCTGGAGAGCGACTACTACGCCTACATGGGGTACGACCCGGAGAATGCCGTCGCCGGGCTGCGGCACTACCTGCCGTTCTTCCGCGACCTGCCCGACCTGCCCGTCGTCGAGCTCGCCTGCGGACGCGGTGAGTTCCTGGGCCTGCTGCGCGAGGCCGGGGTCCGGGCCGAGGGCATCGACCTCGACGAGGGCATGGCCGAGCTCGCCCGGGCGGACGGGCACACCGTCGAGCTGGCCGATGCGCTGACCGGGCTGCAGGGGCGGGCCGACGACAGCCTGGCAGGACTGTTCAGCGCGCACTTCGTCGAGCACCTGGAACCCGAGGCGCTGGAGGCGGTCGTCGCCGAGTCGGCGCGCGTCCTGGCGCCCGGCGGCGTGTTCGTCGCCGCGACCCCGAACGCCGGCTGCCTGTCGGTGCTCGGGCACGACTTCTGGCGCGACCCCACCCATGTCCGCTTCTACGAGAAGCGGCTGCTGGCCTTCTTCTGCGCGAAGGCAGGCCTGGAGGTCTTGGAGACAGGCGACAACCCGCTCAACCATCCCGGCGCCCCGCCGGAGTCCCTCGCGCCAACCGTCACGGTCGACGCCGACCTGCGGCCCGACATGGTCGCTGCGATCCAGCGCATCACCTGGGACGCGAAGAAGAAGACCTCCGACGCCGCCTCGCCGTGGCACGAGTTCGGCCACTTCCTCGGCGTGCTGGAGACGCGCCTGCGCGAGACGCAGGAAGAGCTCTCGTCGGTCCGTCGCTCCTACGCGCACCTGCTGGACCGGCTGTACCCGAGCAACGAGGTCTACGTGGTCGCCCGTGCCGTCTGAGGCCCCGCCGCCGCGGACGGGCGCGCAGGCCACCGTCGTCGTCGTCAACTGGAACGGCGCGCACCTGCTGCCCCTGTGCCTGGACGCCCTGGCCGCCCAGACGACCACGCACCCGTACGAGGTGGTGGTCGTCGACAACGCCAGCCACGACGACTCCCTGCAGGTGCTGGCCGGCTACCCGGACGTGCGTGTGGTGCGCAACGCCGACAACCGCGGCTTCGCGGGCGGCAACAACAGTGCGCTGGAGCACGTCACGACGCCGTACGCGGTGCTGCTCAACAACGACGCCCGCCCCGAGCCCGGCTGGCTCGAGGCGATCCTGGCCCCGTTCCAGGAGCCGGGCAGCGCGCGGCTCGCCGCGGTGTCGAGCAAGGTGGTGTTCGCGCCGCGCTTCCTGCCGCTGCGGCTGTCGACCCCCGGCTTCTCCCCCGGTGCTGCTGACCCGCGCGAGCTCGGGGTCAAGATCTTCAGCGTGGCCGTCGACGGTGCCGACGTCACCGCGCGGGTGCTCTGGGAACGCCTGGTCTACGGCGCCGAGGGTGCCGGCGAGGGCCGGTTCCGGTGGACCCGCGCCCGCGGTGACCTGCTCGTCCCCCTGCCCGAGGGGTCCGGTCCGGACGTCACCGTCATCGTGCGCCTGGCCGCTGAGCGAGGCAAGGACGTGACGCTGACCTGGGACGGCGGCCAGGCCGTGGTCCCCGCCGGCACCGAAGCCGCGAAGCACTCTTCCACCGTGACGGCAGCCCCGACCACCGACGTCGTGCAGAACGCCGGCTCGATCGTCTTCGTCGCCGGCTACGGCGCCGACCGCGGTTTCCAGGAGCCCGACACCGGCCAGTACGACACCGCCCAGGACGTCTTCGCGATCTGCGGCTGCGCGGTCGCCTTCCGCACCGCAGCCGGCCGTGAGGCGGGTTGGTTCGACGACGACTTCTTCCTCTACTACGAGGACACCGACCTGTCGTGGCGGTTGCGCCAGGCGGGGTGGACGCTGCGCTACGAACCCGCAGCCGTGGTGCGCCACGTGCACGCGGCGAGCAGCGTCGAGTGGTCGCCGACGTTCGTGTTCCACACCACCCGCAACCGGTTGCTGATGCTGGCGAAGAACGCGACCGCCGAGCGTGCGCGGCACGAGTGGGCCGCCTTCTTCCGCGAGACGCTCACGATGGTGCTGCTCGCCCTCAAGGGCGTGCTGCGCGGCCGACGTCCGGCGCTGCGGCCGCTGCAGGCCCGGCTGCGCGCCGCGTCGTCCCTGCTGCGGCTCACGCCGCACGCCCTGCGGCAACGGCGGGCGCTCGGCCGGACCGCGGTGGTCAGCCGCTCCGAGCTCGAAGGCTGGCTGGTGACCAGCCGATGAGAGCCGCTGTCTACAACCGCTTCTGGCACAGCCAGGGCGGCGGCGAGCGCCACAGCGGCATGATCGCCTCGGTGCTGTCGCAGGACGGGGTGCAGGTCGACCTGGTCGGCCACACCGAGACCGACAAGGACGAGCTCGCCGACCACCTGGGCCTGGACCTCGCGAAGGTGAACCTGCGCATCGTGCCGGACAGGGGTGATCTGGCCACCGCGTCGCTGTCGGCCGACTACGACCTGTTCGTCAACGGTTCCTACATGAGCCGGCTGGCGCCGCGGGCCACGCGCAACGCCTACCTCTGCTACTTCCCCACCCCGTTCGACGTCGACCTCGCGCCGTGGCAGCAGCGGCTCACCCGCGCCGTCGGGCACCTGGTGTCCGCGCACTCCGGCGGCTTCGAGTGGGGCACCGGCTGGTCACCCCCCGAAGGCGGCCGGCTGCGGCAGTGGCGCTGGGCCTCGGGCGACGCGGTCCTGTCCTTCCCGCCGAGCGACCGCGACCGGCGGATGCAGCTCAGGCTCGGGGGGCCCGGACTGCCGCGGCCGGTCGAGCTGAGGATCACCGACGAGCACGACACGCTGCTGAGCGCCGTGACGGTCACCGCGCAGTTCGTGCTGCACCACGTGACGGTCCCCGCGTCGCCGGACGGCACCGAGGTGCACCTGCGGGCAGACACCTTCAGCCCCGGCGGCGCCGACACCCGGGCGCTGTCGGTGGCGGTGTCCGGCCTGCGCCTGGAGGGCGGCTCCTACGGGCCGCGGCAGCGGATCGCGCACTCCTACCCCTGGCTGCTGCGGGCGCCGCGCGACCTGTCGTTCCTGCAGGCCTACGACACCGTGATGGCCAACAGCGAGTTCACCCGCGGGTGGATCGAGCGGTCGTGGCAGACGCAGGCGGAGGTGCTCTTCCCGCCGATCCAGGTGCAGCGGCTGCACCCGGCCCCGCAGCGGGAGAAGGTCGTCGTCACCGTCGGGCGCTTCTTCGCCCCGGGCCTCGGGCACGCGAAGCGACAGCAGGAGATGGTCGAGCTGTTCGCGGCCGCCTCGCGCGCCGGTCGCCTGCCGGGCTGGCGCATGTACGTCGTCGGCGGCATGGAGGACTCGCAGCGGGGCTATGTCCAGCAGGTGCGCGACGCCGGAGCCGGAGCGCCCGTCGAGGTCGTGACCAACGCGCCGCGGGCCCGTGTCGAACAGCTGCTCTCGACGTCGTCGGTGTTCTGGTCGGCCACCGGCCTCGGCGAGAGCGAGGACGACGCGCCGTGGGCCAGCGAGCACTTCGGCATGACCACCGTCGAGGCGATGGCCGGGGGCTGCGTCCCGGTGGTGATCGACCGCGCCGGGCAGAAGGAGATCGTCCGCGAGGGCATCGACGGTTTCCGCTTCTCCACCCCGGAGCAGCTGGTCGCGCGGACCGTGCAGCTGGCCGGCGACGACGAGCTGCGCGCGCGCCTCGCAGGCTCCGCCCACCTGCGCGCACAGGTGTTCAGCGAGCAGGCGTTCGCCGACCGCTGGCACGCGATCGCGACGGCACACTCGCTGCTCGCATGAGCGTGCAGGCGGTGCGCGCGGTGGTCGTCAACTACAACGGGGGCGAGGAGGTCACCGCCTGCCTCCGATCGCTGCTCGCCCTGCGCTGGCAGGGGACGCTCGAGGTCGTCGTCGTCGACAACGGTTCGGTGGACGGCAGCCCCGACCGCATCGCGGCGGAGCTGCCGTCGGTCCGGATCCATCGTTCTCCCGGCAACCTCGGCTACCCGGCGATCAACCAGGTCGTCAGCGACCTCACCGGGGTCGACGCCGTGCTCGTCGTCAACCCCGACGCCGTCGTCGCGCCGGACGCCCTCACCCACCTGGCCGCGGCGCTCGACGCCGACCAGGGCGTGGGCGCCGCCTGCCCGCTCATCCTGCTCGACGGTCGCTACCGCGAGGTGCGCCTCGCGCTGGACGGACCCCCGCGCGCGAGCCTGGACCTGCTCGCCGTCGAGGCCGGTTCCTGGCACCTGACCGGCCCGAAGGTACGGCGGCGCTGGAACGCCGGAGTGGCCTGGACGGTGGGCGACGGCAGCGTGCTGCGCACGACGGCCGAGCAGGTACGCCTCACGGTGCGGGCCCAGGCCGTCGGCACGCTCACGCTGAGCGCGGGCACCCAGCGGATCGAGGTCGCCGTCGACCGCGAGCCGCGCCACGTCGGGCTGAGCGTCGACGGCCCGCCGTTCGCCGTCGTGCAGAACGCCGGCTCGCTCATCGGCCCGCACGGCCTCGGCGAGAACCGCGGCTACCACCAGCGCGAGCAGGCGTTCGTCACGCCGGTCGACGTGCCGGCCTGGTGCGGCGCCGGGGTGCTGCTGCGCGCCGAGTACCTCCGCGAGGTCGGGCTGCTGGACCCCCGCTGGTTCCTCTACTACGAGGACACCGACCTGTCCTGGCGCGGGCTGCTCCGCGGCTGGCGCTACCGCTACGTGCCCGCGGCCCGCATCAGCCACGCCCACTCGACGACCATCGGTCACGGCAGCGGGCTCTACGACGTCCAGCACCAACGTAACCGGGTGCTCACGGTGACCAAGTGTGCGCCGCCCGCGGCCGTCCGGGCGACCTGGCGCGACGCCGTCTCGCTCGTCGGTACGCAGCTGCGCAGCGACGTCGTCGCCCGCGTGCGCGACCGGCGCGCACCCGAGCCGACCCTCACGCTGCGACGGCTCCACGCGCTCGCCGGAGCGGCGCGGCTGACCCCGGCGGTCTGGCGCGACCGGAGACCCACCCGCGCGGGAGCGGCGCCGGACGCGACCCTGCCGATCCTGGGACGCTGGACCGAACCCGCGAACGGAGATGTGTGATGCAGCTCGTCGTCCTGTCGGCCCGCCCCGGCATGCTGGCCGGCACCCTGCGTCACGTCCGCGCCAAGATGGACTGGATCGACGACGTCCTGGTCGTGACGCCGGAACGGCTGCGCGCCGAGGTCGAGGGGCCGGGTGTCGCGGTCGTGACCGACGAGCAGCTGCTGGGCGGCGCCGGACCGAGCGGGCACCAGACCCGCAACTACGCGTTGCGGGCGGCGCTGGCGGGCTGCGACGCCGTCGCGGAGACGTTCCTGTCGGCCGACGACGACAACCGCCCGCTGGTGGCGGTGCCGGAGACGACCTTCGTGCGCGAGGGTCGGTACCGCCGCTACAGCTTCGGTCACCTCGACGACTGGGAGCTGCGCGCCACCGACGTCGATGCCGGACAGCTCGCCACCCGGCAGGTGCTGGCGCTGCACGGTCTGCCCCGGCGGGCCTACGCGTCGCACCAGCCGCAGGTGATCGACAAGGCGATGCTCGTCGAGACCGTCGAGCTGTTCGCCGCGGCCGCGGCGCGCCACCCGATCGACGAGTGGGCCGGCTATCTCAACGCTGCGCCGTCCCTGCACCCGGACCGCTTCGAGGACGCCGAGCCCTATCTGACGCTCGGCTGGCCGGAGGACACCGCCACCTGGCAGCCGTTGCTGGACCACGGCGCGCTGCTGTTCGAGAACTGCTTCCTGGAGCACTACGCGCCGGGCCAGGTGTACGCCGGCCTCGACCCTGACGACCTCTCCTACGCGGCAGCCGTCGACAAGGTCGTGCGCTGGCGCACCTACGAGCTCGAGGTCCAGGCGGGTGAGCGACCGGCGGCGCTCGCGCCCGTCGTCGAGGTCGGCGCCCTCGGCGGTGCGCTCCGACGAGCGCGCGCCACCGCCGTCGGCGACCCGACCCTGCGCACGCGCGGTGCGCGGTCGGCCCGGGCGGCCGTGCTCAGAGCCCTGGGCAGATAGCCGGGGCGTCGGTCTCCGCGCCACGGCTCGGGAACCCACCCCGCTGCCGCCGGCTCGGTGCGCGCGGCACCGTCAGCGTGTCTGGTCCGCCGTCGTCGGGACGTGGTCCAGATCGGCGAGCCAGGCGGTGGCAGCCGCGTCGGACGGCATCCGCCAGTCGCCCCGCGGCGACATCGTGCCGCCGTTGGAGACCTTCGGGCCGTTGGGCAGCGCCGAACGCTTGAACTGGCTGGCGAAGAAGCGTTGCAGGAACACCTGCAGCCAGTGACGGACGGTCGCCAGGTCGTAGGCCACCCGCCGGTCGACCGGCAGCCCCGACGGCCAGTCACCGGCGTCCGCGTCGCGCCACGCGTGCCAGGCGAGGAACGCGATCGTGCTGGGGCGACGCCCGCGGCGCAGCACCTCGTGCAGCGTGAAGTCCTGCAGCGCGTACGGTCCGACGCTGTCCTCGGTCGCCTGCGGCTTCACGCCCGCGACGGTCGGGACGAGCTCGGGGGTGATCTCCTGCACGAGCACCTCGCGCAGCAGGTCGCCGGTGGCGGCGTCGAACTGACCGCTGTCGGCCACCCAGCGGATCAGGTGCTGCACCAGCGTCTTCGGCACGCCCGCGTTGACGTTGTAGTGCGACATCTGGTCACCGACGCCGTACGTGCACCAGCCCAGCGCGAGCTCGGACAGGTCGCCGGTCCCGACGACGATGCCGCCGCGCTGGTTCGCCAGGCGGAACAGGTAGTCGTAGCGCAGCCCCGCCTGCACGTTCTCGAACGTCACGTCGTAGACGGGCTCGCCGGCGGCGAACGGGTGGCCCAGATCGGCCAGCAGCTGCTCTGCCGCCGGCCGGATGTCGAGCTCCTGGAAGGTCACGCCGAGCGCCGTCGACAGTCTCGTCGCGAGCCCCCTCGTCGTCTCGCCGGTCGCGAAGCCCGGCATCGTGAAGGCGAGGACGTCGCTGCGCGGACGGCCGAGCCGGTCCATCGCCCGCGCCGCGACGATGAGGGCCTGCGTCGAGTCCAGGCCTCCGCTGACGCCGAGGACGGCCTTCGGCGCCCCGATGGCCTGCAGCCGCTGCTCGAGTCCCGACACCTGGATGTTGTAGGCCTCGTAGCAGTCCAGGGCGAGCCGGTCGGCATCGTCCGGGACGAAGGGGAACCGGTCGACGGTGCGCCGCAGCCCGAGGTCGCCGCCCGGCGGCGCGAGCGTGAACGACACGTCGCGGAAGTCGGCGAGGCGCGCGGCGTGCGTGCGACGGTTGTCGTCGAAGGAGCCCTGCCGCAGCCGCTCCTGCCGCAGCAGCGCCAGGTCGACGTCGGCGATCGTGGTGCGCGCGCCGTCCGGGAAGCGCTCCCCCTCGGCCAGCAGGGCGCCGAGCTCGTAGATCATCGTCTGGCCGTCCCAGGACAGGTCCGTGGTCGACTCGCCCTGCCCGGCGGCGGCGTAGAGGTACGCCGCGTCGCAGCGCGCGCTGGCGCTGCGCACGAGCAGCCGGCGGTCCTCCGCGCGAGCCACCGTGATGGGGCTGCCGGAGACGTTGCACAGCACCGTCGCACCGGCGAGCGCGGCCTCGGCGCTCGGCGGCACCGGCACCCACAGGTCTTCGCAGACCTCGACGAACACGTCGAGGCCGGGCACGTCGGCGCAGCGGAAGATCAGGTCGGGGCCCAGCGGGACGGTCGCGCCGCCGAGCACGATCGACGCCCCCCGCCGGTCGTCCCCGGGGGCGAAGTGCCTGCGCTCGTAGAACTCCCGATAGTTGGGCAGCGCGGACTTCGGTGCGACGCCCAGCACCCGGCCGCGGTGGACGACGACCGCGCAGTTGAGCAGCCGGTTGTCGTGCACCAGGGGCGCACCGACGACCAGCACCGGCAGGAGCTCGGCGCTCGCGGCCACGACCGTCTCGATCGCGACCAGGACCGCGTCGAGCAGCACGTCCTGCAGCAGCAGGTCCTCGATCGAGTAGCCCGACAGGCACAGCTCGGGGAACACGGCGACGGCGACGCCGTCGTCGTGGCACGCACGGGCCTGCTCCAGCACCTGCCGGGCGTTGGCCGCGGGGTCGGCGAGCACCACGGGCATCGTGCAGGCCGCGACGCGGGCGAACCCGTGCGCGTACGCGGAGAGGAAGTCCACGGCCGCAGTGTAGGGAGGACGGCTCAGCCGAGGCCGTCGAGCAGCTCCTGCAGCCGGGCGTCGAACGCCTCCAGGGAGAACTCCTGTGCGCGCAGCCGGGCGGACGCGGCGAGCGCGGCCCGTCGCGCCGGGTCGTCGGTGAGCTCGCGGGTCCGGGTGACGAGATCGTCCAGCCCGGTGACGTGCAGCCCGTCGACCCCGTCCCGCACGGTCTCGACCAGGCCGCCGGCAGCGAGCACGACGGGGACGGCGCCGGCGCTCATGGCCTCGACGGTGCTGATGCCGAAGTGCTCGAGCCGGTCCGGGTCGGTGCGCGGGTCCTCCCCGAGCCCGGCCAGGTGCCAGAACACCGACGCGCGACCGTACAGCGCCCCGAGCTCGGCGCCGGTGGCATCGGCGTGCAGGGTCACCGGATAGCCCTCGGCCGCGGCCTGCACCGAGGCGAAGAAGGCGCGACCGGAGCTCGAGCAGCCGCCGACCAGGTGCAGCGCCCAGCCGGTGAGCCCGCCGTCGACGAGCGTCCGGAAAGCCTGCACGAGCTCGAGCTGCTTCTTGCTGTGGCCGAGCCCGCGCGGGAAGAAGCGGCCGACCCCCAGGATGACGTTCTCCTTCGCGCCGCCGTCGCGCATCGCGACCGGCGGGTGCAGCACCTGCGCGTCGCGCTGCCACAGCTGCCGCACCCAGCCCTGGGTGAACGCGGAGTTGGCGACGAGCGCGTCGTAGCCGTCGAGCCACGCGGTCGAGGACGACGGCGCCGGCGCCCGGCGGCCGACCCGGGCGCGGAGGGCGGCGGCGCCGTTCGGCCCGCCCAGCACGACGCCGAGCACCGGCACGCCGAGGGTGCGGTCGTCGTCGCCCCCGACCAGCTCGGACGGCACGAAGGTCCCGGAGCGGATCACCAGCCGCGCCGGCACCCCGGTCGCCGGGCTGGCCAGCCGCACCCGCACGGCCCGGCCGCTCCAGCGCTCGACGGGGCTGCGGGGCGCGTCCAGGCGCACCGTGCCGGCGTGCGCCCCGTCGACGAGGAGCTCGACGTCGACCGGACCGGCGGCCGGTGGGCGCGCGAAGCCCAGCAGCACCGTCACGTCGACGGGACGGCCCGGACGCGTCGTGACCAGCAGGGTGCCGGCGCCGTCGGTCCAGGTGGTGCGGCCGTCGGTGCGGTGCACCCCGGTGCCCCACTCGATCCGCGGGACGCCGGACGGGGGCGCGACCGTCGCGGCACCGTCCAGGGTGGTGGGGAAGTGCACGACGTAGAGGCTGCGCGGCGCAGCGCTGGCCTCCCGGCTGCGGTGGCTGACGTTGACGAACAGGTCGGTGTCGGCGCTCGCTGCCGTCACCGCGGCCGAGGACTGCGGCACCACCCGCACCGTGCACGCCGACAGGTCCAGCGCCAGCCGCTCGGACAGCGCTCCGAGCTCCAGCGCCTCGTGGGCGACGAGCTCGACCGGGCCGCGACGGGCCAGCAGCTGAGCGACCGCACCGCCGTAGGTCTCGGCGCCACCGCCGGTGCTCCAGTAGCGGTTGTACACGGCGGCACGCATCGGCTGCACGGTAGCGGGCTGCCCACGCGTCGGGCTACGCTCCGCGAGCGTGAGGATCGGGCTGGACGCGACCCCGCTGCTGGGGCCGCGGACGGGCATCGGCCGCTACACCGCCGCTCTGCTGGCCGCCCTCGCAGCGCTGCCTGCTGAGGGGCCCGGCCGGCCGGACGAGCTCGTCGCGACCGCCTTCACCGCCCGCGGCCGGCTGCCGGTGCTGCCCGGTGTGCGGGTGCGCTCGCGGCCGGCGCCCGCCCGGGCCCTGCAGCTGGCCTGGAGCCGCACCCGGTTCCCCCCGGTGGAGTGGCTGGCCGGCCGGCTCGACGTCTTCCATGCCACCAACTTCGTGCTCCCGCCGTCCCGGCGCGCCGTCGGCGTCGTCACCGTCCACGACCTGGCGTTCGCGACGCTGACCGACACCGTGACCCCTGCCAGCGCGCGCTACCGGACCCTGGTCCCGCGCAGCCTCGAGCGTGCCTCCGTGGTGATCACGCCGAGCGAGGCGGTCGCCCAGCAGGTGCGCGACCGGTACGCGCCCAGCGCGCCCGTGCTGGCGATCCCGCACGGCGTCGACCCCGGCTGGGCCGCCGCAGCGCCCCCCGACGCCGCGCTGCGCGCCCGGTTGCGGCTGCCGCGCGAGTACGTGCTGTTCGTCGGCACGCTGGAACCCCGCAAGGACGTGCAGACGCTGGTCGCCGCCCACCGGCTGCTGCCGGACGCCCCGCCGCTGGTGCTCGTCGGACCGCCTGGCTGGGGCGCCCAGCTCGACGTGGCCGGCTGCCTCACCCCCGGTTGGCTCGACGACGACGCCCTGCGCCCGCTGGTGGCCGGGGCTGCGGCGCTGGTGCTACCCAGCCGCGACGAGGGGTTCGGCCTGCCGGTCGTCGAGGCGATGGCGGCCGGCACCCCGGTCGTGGCCAGCGACCTGCCGGTGCTGCGCGAGGTCGGCGGCGCGCACGCGGCCTACGCCCCCGTGGGCGACGTCGAAGCCTTCGCCGACGCCCTGCAGCGCACGCTGACCGACCCCGGCGACCCCGCAGCCCGACGCGCGCACGCCGCGACCTTCACCTGGGCCCGCTCGGCCGCGGCGCACCGTGCGGCGTACCTGCGGGCCACTACATTGGGCAGGCCCTGATCCCGACCTGCTGAGGTGTCCCACCGTGCGTCTGGCCGACCAGCTCGTCGAACACGTGCACCTGGCTCAGCGGCAGCGGGCCGAGGCCCGGTGGGAGGACGCCAAGGGCGACCGTCGGCTGCACGTCTGGCCAGCGGCGGCCGAGGTCAGCAAGATCACCAAGGTCACCAGCGTCTGCAACGTCTGCGGCTGGCGGGGGCGCGGTTTCGAGGGCGTCGAGCACAGCGAGAGCGCCCTGTGCCCCGTGTGCGGCTCGATCGCACGCGACCGCTTCCTCTACTGGTGCTGGACCCAGCGCACCGGCTACGACCGGCACGCCAAGGTGCTCGAGACCTCGCCGCGGATGGACCTGACCTACCGCTACAAGATGCTCGACCGGGTCGAGTACGTCTGCAGCGACTACGACCTGTCCCTGCACAGCGCCATGATCCAGCTCGACCTGCAGCAGATGGACCTGCCCGACGCCTCGGTCGACATCGTGCTCACGCCGCACGTCCTGGAGCACGTCCCGGACACCGGCAAGGCCCTGTCGGAGCTGTACCGCGTGCTCAAGCCGGGCGGTCACGTGTTCCTGCAGGTGCCCGTGCCGCAGGCGCGGACCATGGTGCCCACCGAGCCGGAGTACCACGGCGACTCGACGCTGGTCTACTTCCGCTTCGGCTGGGACCTCGCCGAGACCATCCGCGAGCACGGGTTCGCCTGCACGACGCTGGTCACCGACGAGCTGAAGCGGGCGGCCACCAGCGGGCACAGCTGGGTCCACGAGGCTTCCGACTGCGACGTCGACGACCTGCTCGCCGGCGCCGACCCCTCGACGATGACGGTCGTCGCCGACGACGCCCAGGCGCGGCTGCACGGCTTCCGTCCGGGCTACCAGTTCGTGACCTTCGACTGCCACAAGCCCGGCCGCTGAACGAGCGCCGGTAGGCGCTACCGCAGCCCGGCGGAGCGCACGGCGCTGCGGCACCTGGCCCGCGCCAGCGGTGTGCCGCGGCAGACGGGTCGGTCCACGATGACGGTGCGCAGGTAGGCGAGGGCCTCGTCGGCCCCCTGGCTGCCGCGCAGGGCCAGCTGGTAGCTGCCGGGCGGAACCGGCTGCCCGTCCGCGCCGGTGAGATCCCAGCTGAGCTCGACGTTGCCGCCGGTCCCCTGCGCGCTGCGCAGGACGGCTCCGTCGGGCGCCAGGACGGTCGCGGTCCAGTCGGTCGGCCCGAGCACGCGGGCCCGCAGGGCCACCGGACCTCGATCGCCGACCTTCACCAGCGCCTCGCCGTCGAGCGCCGGCTCGACGAAGGCGGCACCGAGCTCGGCGTTCACCCGCAGCCTGATCTCGTCCATCATCTCGTAGGTCTTCTGGCCCGGACAGGACGTCGTGCCGGCGTCGCGGTGGCCGCTGACGACGTCGAAGGTGTGCTTGACGCCCGCCGCGTAGCGCGACGTGCCGCCGCCGGCCGAGGTGAGCGTCGCGGTGCCCAGCGGGTCGCGGTAGGCGCTGCCCAGCTTCCACGCCAGCACCTTGGTGAGCGTGTCCACCGTGGCCGTCGCAGGCGCCACCGTGCTGTAGTCGCCGATCAGCGAGACCCCGAAGGAGTCGGTGTTGAACCCGCCGGTGTGGGCCCCGACGGGGAACCGGTCGACCCCGCCGGCGCGTCCCTCGTAGGCCCGCCCGAACCGGTCGACCAGGAAGTTGTAGCCGATGTCGGACCAGCCGTTGCTCTTGACGTGATAGGCGTAGATGCCTCGCACGACGGCGGCTGCCTGCTCGGGCGAGTAGTCGTTGCTGTTGACCGTATGATGGACGAAGCCGACCTTGACCGTGCTGTTGTAGGACGGCGCGCCGCGTCGGATGGACTCGTCGGCGCCCCACTGCGCGCGGCTGATGATCTCCGGTTGCGGCTGGGAGGCGTGGGCGCTGGCGCGCGGCGCCCGGCCACCCTGCGGCAGGACGTCGGCCGCGGACGTGCCCGGGTCGATGAGCTGCACCCGCACGTTGCTGGGCGCCTTGCCCGTGGGCACGTCGACCCGCACCTGCACGCCGTCGGACGGTCCGGTCCATACGGGGACGGTGCCGGCGCGCGCACCCGCGGACGTGTCGGTGCTACCCGCGTCGGGAGCGTCATCGCCCTCGGCCTCGACCGCTTCCCACGGCGACCAGGTACCGGTCGAGCGGTGCCGCACCTGGACCGCGACGTCGGTGACGAACGGGTCGACGTCCCACGTGACGCCCATCAGCGAGTACGGGGCCGTAGCGGCCTGCGCCGACAGCAGCAGCGGGGCGCTCGTGCCGGCGACCCGCAGCGAGGCCCGCGCCGGCCCGTCGACCCCGGACAGGGGCAGCTGGGTCAGCCTGGCGGTGACCGGTCTCGGCGTGGCGACGGCGCTGGTGGTGACGGTCGGCAGCACGACCAGGGCGGTGGCCAGTGCCGCGACAGCAGGAACGAGGGCGAACAGACGACGCATCGGGAAGGAGTCTCCAGACGTGCGATGAACCGCAACGGGCTCGCTGGACAGGTCAGGACAGCCGGTCTCCGCGGCTTCCCCACCCCGTGACCGCCCCTACTGTCACACGGCCGTCACCGGATCCGACCCGCTGGCGCCGCATCTTGTCCGTTTCGTGTCGTCGTCCCGCGGCCGACGGCCGCCTCAGCGCGGGGTCGTGGTGCGCACCGGTGCCGCGCTGCCGTCGGCCACGGCGCGGGTCTCATAGCGTCGGCCGAGCAGGAACGAGGTGCTCCAGCGGCCGGCGGCGTCTGCCGTGAGCGTGCGACCGAGCCGGAACAGCGGCAGGTCGCGCGGCTTGCGTCCGGCGAGCGTCACCGACGCCCCGCTGCCGTTGAAGTACACCTGCACCTGCGCCCCCGGACGGGCCGTGCCGGTCAGCGTGACCGCGCTCCCGCGGGCAGCGGTCGTCGGGGCGGACATCGTCGGCGCCACCGTGGTGCGGCGCAGCGCACCGTCCCGGCCGGCGGCGCTGGCCCGGTACTCGTACTCGTCGGTGAGCGCCACGCTGGTGGTGAAGGCGCCGGAGCCGTCGGCGACGACCGTCGAGCCGCTCACCTCAGCACTGCCGCGCCGGCGCGACTCCACCACGACCGAGTCCCCCGGGCGCGCGAACCCGCTCAGCACGACGCGCGAGCCCAGCGGGGCGCTGGCCGGGCCGGACAGCACGGGCCGTACGACCGTGGCGGCGCTCCTGGACCCCAGCGCTCCGGCAGCCGCCCAGAGCTCGTGGTCGTCCGTGGCGGCGAACCCCGTCTCCCACCGACCGTCCCCGTCCAGGGTGCCGGTGCGCACCTGCGTGAAGACCGGTTCGCCGCGCCGGCGGGCCCAGAGCTCGGCGGCGGACCTCGCCGGTCCGGTCACCACGACGGTGGCCTGCGAGCGGACGTCGACGGTCTCCGGCGCTGCGAGCAGCACCCGCGGTTCGGCGGGGGCGACCACCGTCGGGGAGCCGGTGACGCGGGTCAGCGTCCAGGCGCTGCTGCGGGTGCCGCTGGTGGCGAACACGGTGTGGTCGTCGGCACCGACGTAGGACGTGCGGAACGTGCCGTCGGCCCCCAGCACCCCTTCGCGACGCCTGGTGAACGCCTGCTCGCCGTGCCGGGCGAACCACAGCGCCACGGCGGCGCCGGGCGTCCCCTGCACGACCACCGGAACCGTGCCGCCGGACGCGACGGCCTCCGGGGCGGAGACCGACAGACCGTCCGGCACCGGGCCGATCGCGGTGCTCGACGTGGTCGACGCCGTGATCGCGGTCCGGGCGTAGTACTCCATCGGGACGTCGGCGGTGTAGCTGGTCGTGTAGCTGCCGTTCTTGTCGAGAGCACCCGCCCGGCGACGCGTGAAGACGTCCTGCCCCTCCGGCCGGAACCAGACCGAGACGTCGGCGCCAGGCGGTCCGAGGGCGGTGACGACGGCCGTGCCGCCGCGGGCGACGGTCAACGGGCCCTGCACGGTGACGCCGGGGGTCGAGGTTCCCGGGTCCGCGGTCAGGGCCGGGCTGCGGCGCACCGTGCTGCGTGCGGTGGCGACACCGTCGGAGGCCGCGAAGACCGTCCAGTCGTCCTCGACGGGGAAGCTCGTCCGGTAGGTGCCGTCCGCGCCGAAGGTGCCGTCGCGGCGCTTGGTGGCGACGCTGTCGCCGCGCTGGGCGAAGAACACCTCCAGCGGCGCGCCGGCCCGGCCGCCGCGCACCAGCACGTCGGCCGTGCCGCCGGCCTTGACCGACGACGGCGCGACCAGCTGCAGGACGCCCTCGTAGGGCGCGGCGCCGCCCTGGAGCGCGGCGATCCGCTGCCGCAGGCCGGGCATCGCCGCGTAGCCGAGAGCGCCGGGGCAGGAGGTGGTGCTGACCTGCCGGTGGCCCATCACGGTCGGCAGCGTGACGACGCTGCCGGCGCTGAAGCGGGTGCTGCCCCCGGAGGTGAGCTGCTGGCTCGACAGGGCGTCGACGCCGCCCAGCTTCCACGCGGCGACCCGGGCGACCGTCTCGAGGGTCGCCGCGCTGGGGGCGAGGTCCTCGTAGGTGCCGATCATCGACAGGCCGGCGGTGCCGGTGTTGAAGCCTCCGGCATGGGCGCCGATGACCGCCCTGTCCAGCCCGCCGGCGCGCCCCTCCCACGCGGTGCCGAAGCGGTCGACCAGCACGTTGTAGCCGATGTCGGACCAGCCGCGGCTCTGCACGTGGTAGGCGTAGAAGCCGCGCAGCAGCGACGGCACTTGCGCCGGGGTGTAGCCGTTCGGGCTGGCGGTGTGGTGCACCACGATCGCGGTGACGCGGGGTGCGTAGGTCGGCGCGCCCGTGCGCAGCGACTCGTCCGCGCCCCAGTCGGCGCGGCTGTGGATCGCCGGCCGGGCTCCGGTCGTCAGGCTCGCGGGCGTCGAGAAAGACCCCTCGGCGACGGCAGCGTCCGCGGGGGAGGCGCCGGGGTCCACCAGAGCCACCCGCAGGTCGCGGGGCTGCTGTCCGCTGAGCAGGTCGACGCGCACCTGCACGCCGTCGGCGGCCCCGGTCCACAGCGGGGCCGTGCCGTCGCGGGGCGTGCGCGCGACGTCGGGGGTGCCGGCGTCAGGCTCCTCGTCGGCGGCGGCACCGATCAGCGACCAGTCCGCCCACACCCCCGCCGTCCGCGTGCGGGCCCACGCCTGCACCGGTCCGACGGCCGGGTCCGCGGTCCACGTCACGCCCACCAACGAGTACGGAGCGGTGGACCGCTGCGGGGTCAGCAGCACGGTCCGGCGCGTCGTCCCGCCCACCTCCAGCGCCGGCGCGGAGCCGCTGCCCTCGTCCTGGACGGCGTTGCGCGCGGCGGGGTCCACCCCCTCGACCGGCAGCTCCTGCACCGAGGCGGCCACCGGCTGCGGCGCCGGGGGCTCCGCAGCGGTCGCGGCCGAGGTCAGCGCGGGGACGAGCAGCAGGCCGGGAGCCAGCAGGCTCGCCAGGGCGAGGCGGACGGGGACGGGGCGGAACAGGGACACGGTGCGGGGACCCCCGGGTCGGGAACATGGCGACACGCCGAGGCGCGACCCTTCAGGCTTCGGCACCGCTTAAGTGGTACTGGAGTGAAGGGCGGGACGGGCGGCCGTTCGTCCGTGCCGCGCCGCGGACGGGGCCCCGGTCGGGCGGGAGTCGCTGGCGCACGCAGACGACGTCCCCGCGCCCCGGGACCGAGCGTGCGCGCACGGCTCAGGCGGGGCGGAAGTCCTTGCCGTAGAGCCGGAAGCACTCCGCGAGCGCGTCGCGCCAGTCCGGCATCGCCGGCAGTCCGGCGCCGGTCCACGCCGCGGAGGACAGGACGCTGTAGGCCGGTCGCGGCGCAGGGACCGGGTACTCGGCGGTCGTGATCGCCCGGACCCGGGCCGGGTCGGCGCCGAGCTGCTCGAAGACGGCCTGCGCGAACCCGTGCCACGTCGTCTGCCCGCCACCGGTGCAGTGGTAGGTGCCGGCCGGGGCGTCCTCGCGCACCAGCGCCCACAGCGCGCGGGCCAGGTCGCGGCTCCAGGTCGGTGAGCCGTGCTGGTCACCGACGACGGTCAGCGTCTCGCGGCTGGCCTCCAGCCGGGCCATCGTCTTGACGAAGTTGTGGCCGGTGCGGCCGTAGACCCAGGCCGTGCGGACCACCCAGGAGTCCGCCGGCAGCAGCTCGCGCACGGCGAGCTCGCCGGCCAGCTTCGTGCGCCCGTAGACCCCCTGCGGTCCTGGCTCGTCGTCGACCTCGTACGGCGGGCCGTCGACCCGGTCGCCGGGGAAGACGTAGTCGGTGCTGACGTGCACGAGCTTCGCACCGTGGGCCGCGCACGCCTGGGCGAGCAGCGCCGGGGCGGTGGCATTGACCGCGTAGGCGGTGTCCTCGTCGGTCTCGGCGGCGTCGACCGCGGTGTAGGCGGCGGCGTTGAGCACCACGATCCGGTGGTCCGGGCTGTCGGAGCGGACCACCCGGCACCACTCGGCGACGGTGTCCTTCACCGCGAACGGGTCGGTGATGTCGAGCTCGTCGATCGTCAGCCCGCGGCAGAAGACGGTCTGGCCGAGCGGCCGGGCGACGTCGACGAAGTCGGTCGAGAGCTGCCCGCCCATGCCGGTGACCAGGAAGGCGTACGTCGGCGCGCTCACGTCTCGTCCGTCATGTCTCGACCGCCGCGTACCTGGCCTCGGTGGCGTCCTTGGCCGGTCGCCACCAGGCCTCGTTCTCGCGGTACCAGGCGATGGTCGCCGCGAGGCCCGCGGCGAAGTCGCCGTACTGCGGGGCCCAGCCGAGCTCGGTGCGCAGCTTGCTGCTGTCGATCGCGTAGCGCCGGTCGTGCCCGGGACGGTCGCGGACCAGGTCGTAGGCGTCGGCAGGCCGCCCCAGCCCGCGCAGGATGCTCTCGACGACGACCCGGTTGGTCTGCTCGCCGTCGGCGCCGATCAGATAGGTCTCGCCCGAGCGCCCGCGGTCGATGATCGCCCAGACCGCGCTGTTGTGGTCGTCGACGTGGATCCAGTCGCGGACGTTGAGCCCGTCGCCGTAGAGCTTGGGACGGTCGCCCCGCAGGACGTTGGTGATCTGCCGCGGGATGAACTTCTCGACGTGCTGGTACGGGCCGTAGTTGTTGGAGCAGTTGCTGATCGTGGCGGTCAGTCCGAACGACCGCACCCAGGCGCGCACCAGCAGGTCGCTGGCGGCCTTCGTCGAGCTGTAGGGGCTGCTCGGGTTGTAGGGCGTGTCCTCGGTGAAGCGGGCCGGGTCGTCGAGCTCGAGGTCGCCGTAGACCTCGTCGGTGGAGACGTGGTGCAGCCGCACGCCGTGGCGCCGGACGGCCTCCAGCAGCGTGAAGGTGCCGACGACGTTGGTCTGCACGAACGGCGACGGGTCGGTCAGCGAGTTGTCGTTGTGCGTCTCGGCGGCGAAGTGCACGACCAGGTCGTGCTCGGCCACCAGCCCGTCGACCAGGGCTGCGTCGGCGATGTCGCCCTGCACCAGCGGCGCAGCGTCCGCCAGCGAGGTGCCGTCGGCGGCGTAGGTCAGGGCGTCCAGGACGGTGACCTGGACCTCCGGACGGTGGGCGAGGGTCCAGTGCACGAAGTTGGCACCGATGAAGCCGGCTCCGCCGGTGACGAGGACGCGCACGTCAGGCGATCGAGACGCGGCTGTGGTCGCCGAGCATCAGCCGGTGCGCGCGCGGCAGCGCGGACGACGGCGACACCTCGACCTGCTTGCCGATCAGCGAGTCCTCGATCCGGCCGACCCCGCGGATCGTCGACTCCTCGAGCACGATGGAGTGCTCGATCTCGGTGTCCTCGAGCGTGCAGCCGAAGTAGATGGAGGTGAACGGGCCGACGTAGCTGTTCCGGATGACGGTGTCGCGGCCGATGATCGCCGGCCCCCGCACGGTCGAGCCCTCGATGACGGCGCCCTCCTCGACGACCACCCGGCCGGTCAGGGTGCTGGCGGCGTCGACGCTGCCACGCACGGCGGGCTCGACCGACTCGAGCACCTTGCGGTTGCACTCGAGCATGTCCTCCAGCCGGCCGGTGTCCTTCCAGTAGCCGGTGACCAGGTGCGGCCGGACGTCGCGCCCCTGGTCGATGAGCCACTGCAGGGCGTCGGTGATCTCCAGCTCGCCGCGCGGCGAGGGCTTGATCGCCCGGACGGCGTCGTGGATGCCGGGTCGGAACATGTAGACGCCGACCAGCGCCAGGTCGCTCTTAGGGTCCTTGGGCTTCTCGACCAGCGTCGTGACGCCGCCGTGCGGGCCGAGCTCGGCGACACCGAACTGCGACGGGTTGTCGACCTTGGTCAGCAGGATCTGCGCGTCGTAGCTGCCGTCGCGGAACTCCGCGACGAGCTCGGTGATGCCACCGATGATGAAGTTGTCGCCCAGGTACATGACGAAGTCGTCGTCGCCGAGGTAGTCCTGCGCGATGAGCACGCAGTGAGCCAGGCCCAGCGGTGCGTCCTGCTTGATGTAGGTGACGCGGAGGCCCAGCTCGGAGCCGTCGCCCACGGCCGCCTCGATCTCGGCGTGCGTGTCCCCGACGATGATGCCGACGTCGGTGACGCCGGCGTCGCGGATCGCCTCCAGGCCGTAGAACAGCACCGGCTTGTTCGCGACGGGCACCAGCTGCTTCGCGCTGGTGTGGGTGATGGGGCGCAGCCGCGTACCGGCACCCCCGGACAGGACCAGGGCCTTCATCGCGCCAGGCTAGCGGCCGGCCTCGTGTCGCTGGCGGCACCTGGGCGCCGGGCGCCGGTAACCTCAGGCGCCTGACCCGACGGTCGGGACGGAACCCAGGCGTCCGGTGGCACGTCCTTGGCTGCGGGGACGTCACCGGCTCGCGGGGACGCCACAGACGCACGAGGAGGACGGGCCGGTGAGCGACCAGGACGACGAGGGGCAGCCACCCGCCGGGCTGCCCGCGCACCTGGACCCGCGTCGCGGCGCAGCCCGCCCCCCACGCCCCGTCGTCACGCGGCCGGCCGGGCGTCCGGTGACGCTGCCACCCGCCGCCCGCGCCCGCGGCCGTGCTCCCTCCGGCGCCGGTGCCTGCGCGCCGCCGGCGACGCCTGGCGCGCGTCCTGTCGTGGATCGCCGTGGTCACCTCCTTCGCGGTGCTGGCTACGGCGTGCGGCGGCTACGTGCTCGTCAACTACTACGACGGCAAGCTCAACCGGGTGCCCGTGTTCGGCGACCTGGGCACTGCTTCGCGCCCCGACGCGGCCCCGCGCGACGCGCGCAACATCCTTATCGTCGGCTCGGACAGCCGGGGCGACCTCGCCGCCGGCGAGGGCACCCAGGGCTCCGGCGACACCTTCGTCAGCGGTCAGCGCTCGGACACCGTGATCCTGGCCCACCTGTACGGCGACACCGACCGGGCACAGCTGGTCAGCTTCCCCCGCGACTCCTGGGTGAGCATCCCGGACTACACCGATCCCGAGAGCGGCAAGGTCGTGCCGGTGCACGAGGCGAAGCTCAACTCCGCCTTCTTCGAGGGCGGGGCGCCGCTGCTCATCCGGACCATCGAGGGACTGTCGGGCCTGCGGGTCGACAACTACATGCAGATCGACTTCGACGGCTTCCAGGCCATGGTCGACCGCCTGGACGGCGTCGAGGTGTGCCTGTCCAAGGCGGCGAAGGAGAAGGACAGCGGCATCGACCTACCGGCCGGCCGGCAGACGATCAAGGGCGCGCAGGCGCTCGCGTTCGTCCGCCAGCGCAAGGGGCTCCCGAACGGCGACATCGACCGGATCCGTCGTCAGCAGCAGTTCATCGGCGCGATCGTGCGCAAGGTGCTGTCGGCCGGCACGCTGCTGAACCCGGTCAAGCTCAACGGCGTGATCACGGTCGCCACCGAGTCGATCACCGTCGACGACACGCTGAGCTTCAGCGACCTGCGCGACCTCGCCCTGCGCTTTCGCACCTTCAACGCCGGGGGGTCATCTTCGCGACGGTCCCGGTGGCGGACATCAACGGGGTCCGTCAGCGCCAGTCGGTCGTGCTGCTCGACGAGCCCAAGATGGAGCAGCTGTTCGCGCAGCTGCAGGCCGACGTCGCGCCCGGCACGCCGGACGCCGCCCCCAGCGCCGCCGCCCCCAGCGACCCGCTCGTCGTCGCGCCCGGGGCCATCCGGGTGAAGGTCTACAACGGCGCCGGGGTGAAGGGCCTGGGCCGCCGCGCCTACGAGGAGCTCGGCGCGGTCGGCTTCCAGCTCGTCGGCCAGCCCGACGACCGCGGCACCACTGCGACCACCACGACCGTCTTCCACGGTCCCGACAAGGCCGACTCCGCGCGCACCCTGGCCGCAGCCCTCCCGGGTGCCCGGACGGAGCTGGACCCGAACCTGGGCAGCACGCTGGAGGTTGTCGTCGGCTCCTCCTACTCCGGCACCCAGCAGGTCACCGTCACGGGGACGCCGAAGCCCCCTGCTCCGACGGCCACCGCGTCACCTCAGGTGATCACCGCTGCGGAGGACCCCTGCGCGGCCTGACGCGGTGGACCGCGGGACTGGTCGGCGAGCGCGACCCGGCCCAACCGCTGCTCACCAGCGTCTTTCCCGAAGGCGATCGCGTCGAGCTCTCCGGCGCGACGACGGCCAACTGGGTCGCCAAGAGCGCCAACCTTCTCGTCGACGGATATGCCGCTCCGGCCCGGGTCGGGCTGCTGCTACCCCTGCACTGGCAGTCGGTCTGCCTGCTGCTGGCCGGGGTCGCGACCGGCGCCGAGGTCGTCGTGGCCAGGACCGTCGAGCAGCTCGACGGCTGCGCGCTGGCCTTCGTGCTCGCAGACGATGCCTCCGCCACGTTGGACGCCGGGGTGGAGGAGGTCCTGGTGCTGTCCGGGCACCCCATGGGTGCTCCGCTGCCGACCGGGGCGCTGCCCGGGCTGGCCGTCGACTACGCACGCGAAGTGCCCTCCTACGCCGACCACTGGGGCGGTGCCGCCCCGGCCCACGGCCGGATCACCGTCGACGGGCGCCCGGTGGTGCCGGCGGACCTCGACGTGACAGGGGCGGACCGCGTGCTGGTCGGCGGCGACATGCTGGGCACGCTGCCGAGCCTGCTGGCGGTGCTCGCCGCCGGCGCCGGGCTGGTGCTGGTCGCGCAGCCGGCCCGGCTCGACCTGGCGCGCCTCGTCACGACCGAGGGTGTGACAGCAACCACAGGCGTCCAGGTGGACGGTGCGAGGCCGCTGCAGGGGTGACCTCGCGTGCAACCATGGAGGTTCATCGGCGACCGACCTGCTTGGAGCTTCCGTGTCCCGCCCCGTCCGCGCCCGGCGTCGCCTGTCGTCGTCGCGCCTGCTGCCGGTGGGGCTCGTCGCCGCCGGGCTCCTGCTCTCCGCGTGCGCGCCCGCAGCCACGGTCGGGGCGGTGGGCCCGTCGTTGTCGAGCCTGGACCGCACCGTGCCGCTCACCATCGACGGTCGTGAGCGCAGCTACCTCCTGCAGCCGGCCGAGGGGCTGGAGGCCGGGGACCGGGCCGCTCTCGTCGTCGTCCTGCACCAGGAGGGCGGGACGCCCAAGGGGGTGGCCGCCGAGACGGCGCTGCAGGAGCTGCGGCAGCGCGGAGCGACGCTGGCCTACCCGGCCGGGTACAACAAGTCGTGGGACGCCGGCAAGTGCTGCGGCACAAGCAGCAAGAGCAAGGTCGACGACCTCGCCTTCCTCGACGCCGTCTTCGCCGACGTCGGCCGCCAGACCCCGGTCGACACCCGCCGCGAGGCGCTGGTCGGCTACAGCAGCGGCGGCATGCTCACCTACCGCTACGTCTGCGGGCGGCCGGGACGGCTCGCCGTCGCCGTCGTGGTCAGCGGCTCGTTGGAGAGCGACTGCGGCAACGGCATCACCGTGCCCGACGTCCTGGCCGTGCACGGCAAGAAGGACGGCACGATCGGCTTCACCAAGCCCATCTTCATCAAGGAGCTCGGGCTGGCGCCCCGACCGGCGCTCAGCACGCTCGGCATCCTCACCTCCAGCGCCGGCTGCTCGGCCCCCAAGACCAGCTCGGGCCGCGGTGTCGAGGTCCGGCGCTGGGCCGACTGTCGCGGCGGCAGCGTCGAGGCGACCCTGGTCGACGACCAGGGGCACGGCTGGGTGAAGCTCGACGCCACCCGGCGCACCAGCGACTTCCTGGTCTCGCACCTGCTGGAGGGGTAGGCCGGTGCCTCCCACCCCGACCGTCGAGGACCCGCCGGTGACGCCGCGCGTCGCCGGCCGGCGGCAGCGACGCGCGACCGGACCCGCCACCAACGCGCGCGCCTCGCGGGCGCCCGCCAGCTGGTCGGCGGGCAGCGGTCGGCGGCAGCCGTCGCCGCAGGGGCGCCTCCGCGTGCTGCTCAGCGCGGTCGTGGTGCTGGGCCTGCTGGCCGTCGTCGGCCCGTGGACGCTGCCGGGCACGGAGGTCAGCGCCGGACCGCGCCCGGTCGCGACCGCCGACACCATCCTGAGCCGTGCAGCGGCGACCGAGGCCGCGCGCGAGGGCATCCAGCGGCTGCCCGGGCCCGGCACACCCGCCGGCGACAGCCGCTTCATCGACCTGACGGTCGGCAACAGCCACCGGGGCTACTTCCTGCTGCCGGCGCTGGGGCTGCCGGCCGGTCAGCCTGCGGCACTGCTGGTCGTGCTGCACCAGGACGTCAGCAGCGGCCGCGAGATCTCGCTCGACCTGGGCCTGGACGGCCTGCGGCGGCACGGCGTCACCCTGGCCTACCCGAACGGCGTCGGCGGCTCGTGGAACGCCGGCGCCTGCTGCGGGGTGGCGGTGCGCGAGAACATCGACGACGTCGGCTTCGTGTCGGCCGTGTTCGCCGACGTCGTCCGCCGCACGCCGATCGACCCGTCCCGGCAGGCGCTGCTCGGATACTCAGGCGGCGCCATGCTCACCTACCGCTTCCTGTGCAGGGAACACCCGAAGCTCGTCGCTGCCGTCGAGATCAACGGCAGCCTGGAGTCGCACTGCTCCGCCACGGCCGAGCTGCCCGACCTGCTCTCGGTCCACGGCGAGAAGGACGGCAGCGTCGGGCTCACCGAGCCCCGCTTCGTCAGCCACCTCGGCATGGCGCCGCGCGCGGTGACCTCCACCCTCCGGCTGGTCACCGATCAGGCGGCGTGCACCCCGGGCAAGGACCGCACCACCAACGGCATCGACGTCTGGACGTGGACCGGCTGCCGGGGCGGCGGCTCCGTCCAGGCGCAGATCGTGCCGGGCGCAGGCCACGGCTGGGCCGACGTCGGCGGGGCCGCGAGGGCCACCGCCTTCCTCATGCCGCGCCTGACTCGACGGTGACCACCCGCTGACGGAACAGCGTCAGGTCGCCGCCCTCGTCGAGGTAGTGCTCGTGGGAGTGCGGGCCGGACGGATCGGCGAGGTCCAGCAGCAGCGTGAGCGGGACGCGGGCCGCGAGCAGCTGCGAGGTGCGGAGCACCAGGGGGCCGATGTCGACTGCGCGCTGCGCCGGGACCCAGCACTGCGAACCAGCGGCGAGAGGGGTGTGCGTCATGCGGGTTCTCCTTGTTCGTCCGTCCTTGCTGTGTCGGACGCCCTGACGCACCGCACGCAGAGCCAAAGGGGTGAGCCCGGTCTCCTCTGCCCGCGCCCGTGGGCACGCCGCCTAGAATCAGTAGTTCCGGCTCCTGTGCTGGCGTGACGGATCGGCACGAGCCGTACGACGGCTCTGGTTGCCATCAGCGCCCGGGAGCACCCCGAACCAGAGGATCTCATGAGCTCCCCCACGCCCCCGCCCCGTCAGCGCCGCCGCGCCGGTCGGCCCAGCGGAGCAGCCGAGGCCGCGCCGGCAGCAGCGCCCGCGCCTGCAACGCCTGCCCCCGCAGCACCCGCACCCGCAGCGCCCGCACCTGCAGCACCCGCACCTGCGGCCCGGACCGCCCCGGCGGCTGCGCCGGACGGCGCCACCTTCACCTCGCTCGGCGTCCCGGCCCCGCTGGTGACGGCCCTGGACCGGCAGGGCATCACGGCGCCCTTCCCGATCCAGGTCGCCACCCTGCCGGACACGCTCGCCGGCCGTGACGTCCTCGGTCGCGGCCGCACCGGTAGCGGCAAGACCCTGGCCTTCAGCCTGCCGATGGTCGCCCGGCTGGTGGGCGGCGCGCGCCGTCCGCGGCAGCCGCGGGCCCTGGTGCTGGTCCCGACCCGCGAGCTGGCCAACCAGGTGCTCGCCGTCGTCGCACCGCTCGCCCAGGCGGTCGGCCTCACCTCGACGGTCGTCTTCGGCGGCGTCGGCCAGAACCCGCAGGTCAAGGCGATCGCCTCCGGCGTCGACGTCCTCATCGCGTGCCCCGGCCGGCTGGAAGACCTCATCGGGCAGGGCTTCGTCGACCTGTCCGGCGTCGAGATCACCATCCTGGACGAGGCCGACCACATGGCCGACCTCGGCTTCCTGCCCGCCGTGAAACGGCTGCTGGACCGCACCCCGGGCAAGGGTCAGCGGATGCTGTTCTCGGCCACGCTGGACAACGGCGTCGACGTGCTGGTCAAGCGCTACCTGGACCGTCCGACCACGCACTCGGTCGACCCTGCCGTCAGTCCCGTGTCGACGATGACGCACCACGTCTTCGCGGTCGCCGCCGCCGACAAGCAGGCCGTCGTGCACGAGCTGGCCTCCGGGCTCGAGCGCAGCCTGCTGTTCATGCGGACCAAGCACACGGCCAAGAAGCTGGCCAAGCAGCTGACCGCCGCCGGCATCCCCGCCGTCGAGCTGCACGGCAACCTGAGCCAGAACGCGCGCGAGCGCAACCTGTCGGCGTTCACCGACGGCAGCACCCGGGTGCTGGTCGCCACCGACATCGCTGCCCGCGGCATCCACGTCGACGACGTCGCCCTGGTCGTGCACGTCGACCCGCCGACCGAGCACAAGGCCTATCTGCACCGCTCCGGCCGCACCGCCCGGGCCGGGGCCGGCGGCACCGTCGTCACCCTCGCCACCCCGGACCAGACGTCGGAGGTGCGGCTGCTGGCCAAGCAGGCGGGCATCCGCCCGACGACCGCCGCGGTGCGCCCCGGGTCGACCGAGATCACCGCGCTGACCGGTCCCGCCGCGCCCTACGTCGAGCCGGCTCCGGTCGTCGAGCAGCCCGCCCGCGGGGCGGGCGGCAACAGTGGCCGGCGCGGCGGAGGCGGCGGCGGCGCTCGCCCGTCCGGCGCCGCGACGCCCAAGACCGGCTCCGGCGCCCGAGGCTCCGGCGCGCGCACCGGCGGGTCGGGTCCCGCCCGCACCCGCGCCGAGCTGGCCGCCCGCGCCGGTCAGGGAGCGGCCGGCGGAGTGCGCCGGCGTCAGGCCCGCTGACGGACCCGCCGCAGCACGACCTGGTCAGCCGGCCAGGGCGTCCAGGGCCGAGAGGTCTTCACCGGACAGGGCCCAGCCGCCGACGTCGGCGTTCGCCTCGATCCGCTCGGGGTGCGCGGACTTCGGGATGACGACGACGCCGTGCTGCAGGTGCCAGCGGATCAGCACCTGCGCTGGCGTGCGCTCCAGCCGTTCGGCGATCCCCACGACGACCTCGTGGTCGAGCGTCCCTCGCCGCAGGGCGCTGTAGCCCTCCAGCACCACGCCCCGTCGCCGGTGGCCGTCCAGCACCGCTCGGTCGAACAGCAGCGGACTCCACTCGATCTGGTTGACGGCGGGCATCTCACCGGTGGCGGCGTGCACCTCGTCGAGCTGCTCGAGCGTGAAGTTCGACACGCCGACGTCGACCGTGAGGCCGTCCGTGCGGGCCTGCAGCAGCGCCCGCCAGGCCGCCACCAGGTCTCCGGCCGGCCAGTGCAGCAGCCACAGGTCGACGCGGGCCAGGCCTAGCTTGTCCAGGCTGGCGAGCAGGGTGGCCCGCTCGTTGCCGGCGTCGTCCGGCGGCACCTTCGTCGTGACGAAGACGCCGTCGTGGTCGGCCAGCGCGGCGCCGACCTCGGCCTCGTTGCCGTAGACCTTGGCCGTGTCGACGTGGCGGTAGCCGGCAGCCAGGGCCGCCGCGGTCGCCCGCGTGGCCTCGGCGCCGGTGAGCTGCCAGGTGCCGAAGCCCAGCAGCGGCAGCTGCCCGCCCCCGGGGAGCGGGAGGGTGTCGGTGGGGACGCTCACGACCGCCCCTTCAGCACCTGGCGCGCCATGACCATGCGCTGCACCTGGTTGGTGCCCTCGTAGATCTGGGTGATCTTGGCGTCCCGCATCATGCGTTCGACCGGGAAGTCGCGGGTGTAGCCGTAGCCGCCGAACAGCTGCACCGCGTCGGTCGTCACCGACATCGCGGTGTCGGAGGCGAAGCACTTGGCGGCCGAGGAGGCGAACGTCATGTCCGGCGCCCCCCGCTCGGCCTTGGCCGCGGCGACGTAGACCAGCTGGCGCGAGGCCTCGACCTTCATCGCCATGTCGGCGACCATGAACTGGATCCCCTGGAAGTCGCTGACGGCCTTGCCGAACTGGCGTCGCTCCTTGATGTAACCGACAGCGGCGTCTAGGGCTCCCTGGGCGATGCCGACGGCCTGCGCGCCGATGCCGAGCCGGGTGTGGTCCAGCGTGCGCAGGGCGGTCTTGAAGCCGGTGTTCTCGTCGCCGATCAAGCGGTCGGCGGGGATGCGGCAGTCCTCGAAGTAGATCTCGCACGTCGGCGAGCCCTTGATGCCCAGCTTGCGCTCCTTGGTGCCGACCGAGAACCCGGGGTCGTCGGCGTGCACGACGAAGGCCGAGATGCCGTTCGGTCCCTTCTCGGCGTCGGTCACCGCCATGACGGTGAAGTGCGTGTTGACCGAGGCACCGGTGATCCAGCACTTGGTGCCGTTGAGCACGTAGGAGTCGCCGTCCCGCACCGCGCGGGTCTTCATCGCCGCGGCGTCCGAGCCGGCCTCGCGCTCGGACAGCGCGTAGGAGAACGTCGCCTCGCCGGCGGCCACCAGCGGCAGGTAGGCCTGCTTCAGCTCCTCGCTCCCGGACAGGATCAGCCCGGTCGTGCCCAGCTTGTTGCCCATCGGGATCAGGCTGGACGAGGCGCAGACGCGCGCGACCTCCTCCACCACGATGCAGTGGGCGATCTTGTCCGCGCCGGCGCCGCCGTACTGCTCCGGCACGTGCAGGGCGAGCAGGTCGGCGCTCTTGAGCGCCTCGTGCACGTCCCACGGATACTCGGCGGTCTCGTCGATCTCGGCCGCACGCGGCGCGATCTTGTCCTCCGCGAGCTCGCGCACGGACTGCCGCAGCAGCTCGTGCTCCTCGGGCAGGGAGTACAGGGAGAAGGAGGTGTCGGCCATGACTGGATCCTAGGTCCGGGAGCGCACCACTACCGTGTGGAGGATGAGCCAGCGCCCTCGTCTGACCGTCATCGGCACCGGTTACCTCGGTGCCACCCACGCCGTGTGCATGGCCGAGCTCGGCTTCGAGGTGCTGGGCCTGGACGTGCTTCCCGAGAAGGTGCAGGCGCTGGCGTCGGGCACCGTCCCCTTCTACGAGCCCGGCCTGCCCGAGCTGCTGCGCAAGAACCTGGAGACCGGCAGGCTCCGCTTCACGACCTCCTTCGAGGAGGCCGGGGCGTTCGGGGACGTGCACTTCGTCTGCGTCGGCACCCCGCAGAAGCAGGGCGAGTTCGCCGCCGACATGACCTACGTCGACGCCGCCTTCACCGCGCTGCTGCCGCACGTGCGGCCGGGCGCGCTGCTGGTCGGCAAGTCGACCGTCCCCGCCGGCACCGCCGAGCGGCTCGCGGCGCAGATCGACCGCGACAGCGCCGAGGGCGTCGAGCTGGCCTGGAACCCGGAGTTCCTGCGCGAGGGCTTCGCCGTCGAGGACACGCTCACGCCGGACCGGCTGGTCTTCGGCGTGCGCAGCGAGCGGGCCGAGGCGACGCTGCGCGCCGCCTTCGCGCCGGTGATCGACCTGCCGACCCCCGTGGTCGTGACCGACTTCGCCACCGCCCAGCTCGTCAAGGTCGCCGCCAACGCCTTCCTCGCCACCAAGATCAGCTTCATCAACGCGATGGCCGAGGTGTGCGAGGCCACCGGCGGCGACGTCACGCTGCTGAGCAAGGCGCTGTCCTACGACACCCGCATCGGCGGCCGCTTCCTGCACGCCGGCCTCGGCTTCGGCGGGGGTTGCCTGCCCAAGGACATCCGCGCGTTCATGGCCCGGGCCGGTGAGCTGGGGGTGGACCAGGCGCTGAGCTTCCTGAAGGAGGTCGACGCCATCAACCTGCGGCGACGGGCCCGGATGGTCGACCTGGCCCGCGAGGAGGTCGGCGGGTCCTTCGGCGGCATGCGGGTGGCGGTGCTCGGCGCGGCGTTCAAGCCCAACAGCGACGACATCCGCGACAGCCCGGCCCTGGACGTCGCCGCGAGCATCCAGCGCCAAGGTGCGGCGGTGTGCCTCTACGACCCGGAGGCGATGACCAACGCCAAGGTCAAGCACCCCGAGCTCGGCTACCGCGACAGCGCCGTCGAGGCGTGCCGCGGTGCCGACCTGGTGCTGCACCTGACGGAGTGGACCGAGTTCCGCGAGATGGACCCCGCGGTGCTGTCGGAGGTGGTGGCCGAGCGTCGCATCGTCGACGGGCGCAACGCCCTGGACCCGCAGCGCTGGCGCGGGGCCGGCTGGACCTACCGCGCGCTCGGACGCCCCTAGGGCCTGAGTAGTTCCCCCCTTCCGGCCTCCGTGGAGGCAGGGCCATCCTGGGCGCATGATCACCGCCGTTCTTCCTGACGCGACCCGCTGCCCCGACTGCCAGTCCGTCCTGGACGGCGGGCCCGCCTGCCCCTCCTGCGCGCTGCCGCTGCTGGGACCGCCCGCGCGCAGGCTCTGGGAGGTCGACGTCGAGCTGCTCGCCGTCGACGCCCGTCGCCACGACCTGCTCACCGAGCGGACCGGCCTGCTCGCCGCCCTGCGCGATCCCGGAGCCTGGAGCCCGGCGCACCCCGTCGCCGGTGGCACGGCGCCCGTCGCAGCCGCGCCGTCCGGGTCGGGACCGGTCCCGAGGCAGGAGTGGAGCCCGCAGCGCGTGCAGAACACGCTGCTGGGGCTGGGCGGGCTGCTGCTCGCCGTCGCCGCCCTGGTGTTCGCCGCGGTCACCTACGACCGGCTCGGCGCCGGCGGGCGCTCGCTGGTGCTCGTGACGCTGACGCTCGCCGTGGCGGCGGCGGCGCCGAAGGCGCTGTCACGCGGTCTGACGGCGACCGCCGAGACCCTCGGCGCGGTGACCCTGGTGCTGGCGGCCCTGGACGCCTACGGCCTGCGCACTCTCGGCCTCGGTGAGAGCCTCGGCGGCGCGGCCTACACGGCGGCGAGCGCCGCGGTGCTGTCGGCGGCTGCCGCCGCCTACGCGCAGGTGGTACCGCTGCGGATGCTGCGTAGTGCGGCCGTCGTCCTGGCCCAGCTTCCGGTGCCGTTCCTGCTGGCCGACGCCGACGCCGGACCGGGCGCCAGCGGCCTCTGGTTGGCCGCGCAGGCGGGCGTGGACGTCGCCCTGCTGCTTCCCGCGCTGCCCTGGGCGCGGCTCCGCGAGGTCACCACGACGATCCGCGCTGCCGCCGTCACCGTAGGGACCGCAGCCCTGCTCGCCGGTCTCGTGGCGTGCGTCGACGGTCCGCCGACCCAGGGCGCGCTGACCCTGACGCTGCTGGCCGGCGTGCTCGTCGGAGCCGCGCTGCTGACGACCTCGCTCCGTACCCTGCTGACCGCCGCCCCCGTGCCCCTGCTGGCCACGGCTGCGCTCGCTCTGGCCGACGCGGCGCTCCGCCGTGAGCAGCTGCCCCTGGTGCCGGCTGCCGTCGCGCTGCTCGCGATGCTGGGCCTGGCCCAGCTGCCCCGCGGCTGGCGCACCGGCCCGGGTCTCGGCGCGCTCGTGGTCGCGGGTGCGGCCGTCGCCGCCGTGGCCGAGAGCGCCGTGCAGGCGGTGACGCTGCCGCTCACGTGGCTCGCGGACCCGTGGACCGCCGCGTCCGGTGCCTCGGCCCGGCAGCTCGTCGGGCTGCACCGGGAGTGGGACGGGACCGTCGTCACGACCGTCGTCGTCACCGTCGCCGCGCTCGTCGTGGTCGCCGCGGGCCTCGGGCTCGACCGGCTGCGGCAGGTCGCCCCGGTCGCTGCGGCCCTCGCCGGGGGCGCGGTCGTGCTGCTGCCGCTCGGCCTGGACCTGGGCTTCGGCGCCGGGCTGGCTGTGCTGCTCGCCGCGGCCGCCACCGCCGCCCTCGGCGGGGCCTGGCTGCACCGCTCGCGGCCCGAGCCGGGGCTGGTGCTCGTCACCGCCGGCGGCAGCCTCAGCCTGCTGGCGACCGGCTGGTCGAGCGCCGACCGCACCTCGACGCTCGTCGTCCTGCCGGTCGTGGCGGTACTGGCCGCGGTCGTCGCCGCCCTGCTGGGCGGACTGCCCGCGGCGCTGGCCACCGGGCTGGCGGGGGGCGCCGCGACCGTCACCCTGGCCGCGGTCGGGGCAGCGAACGGCCTGGCGCAGGACCAGGTCGGCGGGCTGCTGCTGCTCGCGGTCGCCGGGTCCGCCGGCGCCGCCGCCCTGCTGCCCGGGCTGCGACGCCACGGCGCGGAGACCGCCGCCGGCGTCGCCGCGGTCGTCGCCGGCCTGCTCGCCGTCGGCGACGCCGGATGGCTGTCCTGGGTGCTCGCCGGCACCGGCCTGGTCGCCCTGGCCACCGCGCTGCTGCCCGACCGCCGGCGGGTCGGCGCCGTCGGCGGCCTGCTGCTGAGCGCGTCGTCGTGGGTGCGGCTGGCCGATGCCGACGTGACCGCTCCCGAGCCGTACGTGCTGCCGCTGGCCGTGGTCGCGCTGCTGCTCGGCGCGCTGCGCCGTCGCAGCCAGCCAGACACCCGCTCGTGGACGGCCTACGGCCCCGGCCTGTCGCTGCTGCTGCTGCCGAGCCTGCTCGCCTCCTTCGACGACGAGACCGCGACCCGCGCCCTGCTGGTCGGTGGGGTGGCGCTGGCCGTCGTCCTGCTCGGCGCCCGGCACCGCCTGCAGGCCCCGCTGGCGCTGGGCGGCGCGGTGCTCGCCGTCGACGCCGTGGCCCTGCTCGGGCCGTACGCCACCGCGCTGCCGCGCTTCGTCACCCTCGGTCTGGCCGGCACGCTGCTCGTGGTCGTCGGGGCCACCTACGAGCAGCGGCGACGGGACCTCGCCCGCCTGCGCGACCGCTTCGACGCCCTCGCCTGAGCGCACCCGCAGGACCGTCCCCGGCTGGACCAGGCTCAGCCCTGGCTGCGGAACAGCCGCAGCGCCTCGTCCTTGTCCCGGGCCGCCTGCGCGAGGCGCACCTGGAAGGCGCGCACCTCCTCCAGCAGGTCGGGGTCGCACACGCCCAGCATCCGCACCGCCAGCAGCCCGGCGTTGCGGGCGCCGCCGATGGACACCGTCGCCACCGGCACCCCGGCCGGCATCTGGACGATGGACAGCAGCGAGTCCAGGCCGTCCAGGCGGGCCAGCGGCACCGGCACCCCGATCACCGGCAGCGGCGTCATCGAGGCGATCATGCCCGGCAGGTGGGCCGCGCCCCCCGCTCCGGCGATCACCACCCGGATGCCGCGGGAGTCGGCGCCCTCCGCCCAGTCGAGCATGTCGCGGGGCGTGCGGTGGGCCGACAGCACGCGCACCTCGTGCGGCACCTGGAACTCCTCCAGAGCCTGCGTCGCCGCCTCCATCACCGACCAGTCGGAGTCGCTGCCCATGACGACGCCGACCAGCGGCTGCCCGAAGCTGCTCATGAGGTCCCGTCCTCGGGCCAGCGGCCGTCCCGCAGGAACGCCGCGCCGGCCTGCGCGCGCTGCCGCACCGTCGCCAGGTCGCGACCCAGCGCCGTCACGTGGCCGATCTTGCGTCCTGGTCGGATGTCCTTGCCGTACAGGTGCACCTTGATCCCGGGATCGCGACCGAACAGCAGGTGCAACCGGTGGTCCAGGTCGGGATCCCCGTCGGTCCCGCCGAGCAGGTTGGCCATCACCACCCAGGGCGCCGTCTGCGTCGTCTCGCCCAGGGGGTAGTCGAGCACCGCCCGCAGGTGCTGCTCGAACTGGCTCGTGCGCGACCCCTCGATGGTCCAGTGCGCGCTGTTGTGGGGACGCATCGCGAGCTCGTTGACGAGCAGCTCGCCCGACGCCAGCTCGAAGAGCTCGACGGCCAGGACGCCGACGACGTCGAGCTCGTCGGCCAGCCGCAGCGCGAGGCCCTGCGCGGTCAGCGCCGCCTCCTCCGACAGCCCCGGAGCCGGGGCCACCACCTCCACGCAGATGCCGTCGGCCTGCACCGTCTCCACGACCGGCCACGCGGCGCCCTGCCCGCCGGGCGAGCGGGCCACCACCGCAGCCAGTTCGCGCGTGAGCGGCACCAGCTGCTCGGCGACGATCCGTGCGCCGTTCGCCAGCACCTCGGCGGCCTCGGCGGTGTCGGACACCACCCACACGCCGCGCCCGTCGTAGCCGCCGGTGGCGGACTTGAGCACCAGCGGCCAGCCGACGTGCTGCGCGAACCCCTCGACGTCGCGCACCGTCGCCACCGGGCAGAACGGCGGGACGGGCACGCCGAGCGCCGCCAGCCGCTCGCGCATGACGATCTTGTCCTGGGCGTGCCGCAGCGCCGCCGATCCCGGCAGGACGGTGACCCCCTCGGCCTCCAGCGCCTCGATCAGCCCGCCCGGCACGTGCTCGTGGTCGAAGGTGACGACCTCGCACTGCGCGGCGAAGGCCTGCACGTCGTCCAGGCTGGTGTGCTCGCCGACGGTGACGCCGTGCGCGACCTGGGCGGCGCTGTCGTGCGCGTCGTCGGCCAGCACCCGCAGCGACAGGCCGAGCGCGATCGAGGCCTGGTGGGTCATCCGCGACAGCTGCCCGCCGCCGACCATGCCGACCACCGGCAGCCCCATCGCCCCGCGGACGGTCGGACGGGGTGCGGTCACGACGCAGAACCTAGCGGGCGGCCTACCGGGCCAGGGCCGAGGTGCCGACCAGCCGTACCGCGAGGCGCGCGATGGTCTCCTCGTCGACCCCCAGCGACAGCGCCAACCCGTGCACCCCGCCGTAGCGGGCGTCGACCGCGTCGAGGAACTTCTCCATGGACCCTGCCTGCGGGGTCACCATCTCGACGGTGACCTCGGCCATCGTCGGGCCGTAGAGGTCCGAGGCCTTCAGCCGGTCCAGCACCGCGGCCACCCGCTCGGCGCTGCGCACGTAGTCGGCCACCACCTCGGCCCGGCTCACCCCCGCCAGCGACAGCGCCAGGGCGACCACGACGCCGGTGCGGTCCTTGCCCGCCGCGCAGTGCACGAGGGTCGGTCCGGCGTCGGCGTCTGCCAGCAGCCGCAGCGCGCGGCCCATGCTGGCCGGGGCGTCCTGCAGGTACCCGAGGTAGTAGCCCTCCATGTCGGTCGGGCTCTGGCCGGCCCGGTCCGGCCGGTGCGGCACGGCCCGGTCGACCTCGTCCTGCGTCGACTCCCCCGACACCTCCGGGATCAGCGACTCGGCCCGGTGGACGACCGCCGTCGCGGCCAGCGGACCCGGCCCCTCGATCTCCCGCTCGGCGTCGGTGCGCAGGTCCAGGACGGTGCGCAGCCCGCGCCGCTCGACCAGCTCGACGACGTCCGACGGGGTCAGCGTCTGCAGGTTGTCGGCGCGCAGCAGCACGCCCGGTCGGGTCCGTCGTCCGTCGACGGTCGGCAGCCCCCCGACGTCCCGGACGTTGGCGGCACCCTCCAGCTCGATCCAGCTCACGGCACGGGCCTCTCCTGCTCGACGACGCGTCCTGCGACGGTAGGCTCGACCGATGACCTGTGCGACCCCGACCCCGCCGCGCGTGCTGTCCGGCGGCGCGGCGTGAGCCTGCGCGCGACGCTCGAGGCGCGGATCCGGGGACTGTTCTCCGAGGTGGCCAAGTTCGGCACCGTCGGGCTGCTGAGCTTCGTCGTCGACTTCGTCCTGTTCAACCTGGTCCTGCACGCCACGGACAAGCCGCTCACCGCGAAGATCGTCTCCACGGTCGTGTCGGCCACCAACGCGTTCCTGCTGAACCGCGCGTGGTCCTTCAAGGACCGCGAACGCACCAGCGTGCACCGCGAGTACGGCATGTTCTTCGTGCTGAACGTCATCGGTCTGGCCATCGCGCTGCTCTGCCTGGCCGTCAGCCACTACGTGCTCGGGTTCGAGTCCAAGGTGGCCGACAACATCGCCGCCAACGGCTTCGGGCTGGTGCTCGGCACCGCGTTCCGCTTCTGGTCCTACCGCAAGTTCGTCTGGGCCGCGCCCAGCGAGGTCCCGCGAGGCCGCCCTCGACGGCGACCCGGCAGCGCGTGCCGTCCTCGAGGACGTCGAGGACGGCACGATCCACCGCCGCTGAGCTACAGCCGGTCCAGCGCGGCCGCGATGCTCGGGTCGCCCGGTTCGACCGCCGGACGAAAGCGCGCCACCGGCTCGCCGGTCTTGTCGACCAGCCACTTCTCGAAGTTCCACTGGACGTCACCGGCGGCGCCCTCGGCGTCCTGGACGGCGGTCAGCGCGTCGAACAGCGGCGCACGGTCGTCGCCGTTGACGTCGACCTTGGCCAGCATCGGGAAGGTGACGCCGTAGGTCGCCGAGCAGAACGCGGCGATCTCGTCGGCGCTGCCCGGCTCCTGGCCCAGGAACTGGTTGCACGGCACCCCCACCACGACGACGTCCGCACGCTGCGCGTGCAGGGCCTCGAGGCCGGTGTACTGCGGCGTCAGCCCGCACCTGGACGCGACGTTGACGATCAGACCGGCGCGGCCGTCGAGCAGCGCCCCCAGCGTCGTGGCCTCGCCCTGCAGGGTCTGCACCTCGAGATCGAGCAGTGACACGTTCATCCCTTCGTCGTGCGTCGGTGGAGCAGGTCCAGCGGGGTGGTCGGAGGGGCGTCCTCGGGACCGGCCCGGCGCAGCAGGTGCGGCGTCAGAGCCCGGTAGCCGCGCACCGAACGCCGTCGCAACCGCTTCAGCACGTATTCGCCGTCGTCCTGCAGCGCTGCGGCGACGCGGTCGTCGACCAGCACGGTCCGCGGCCGCGCCTCGTCGGTGAGGCGGCTGGCGATGTTCACCGGTTGGCCGAAGACGTCGCCGAGCCGCGACAGCAGCGGGCCGAGAGCGACGCCGGCGCGGACGTCCGGCAGCTCGTCGTCCTGGGCGTGGGCCTCGATGGTCTGCAGCGCCACCTCGACCGCGGTCGCCGGGTCGTCGGTGACGTAGAGGACGGCGTCGCCGAGCGTCTTGACCACCTGGCCTCCCACGGCGGTGACCCGCAGGCTCGTCTGGCTCTCGAAGCGCTCGAGCGTGCGCTCCAGCGTGCTGGCGTCCCAGATGCGGGTCGAGCGGGTGAAGTCGACGATGTCGACGAAGCCGACCGCCCGCTCGGCGTGCCCGTCCTCGCTGCCGGCCGCCACCAGCGCCCGCGCGGTCGCGGCCGCGAACTGCCGCCGCCAGATGTGGACCAGGATGGTCTCCAGCTTCGGCAGCACCTCCGAGATGCCCTCGGCCGCCGCCTGCGTCGCCTCGTCGATGGTCATCCCGTGCGAGAGGTCGCGGAGCACGTCGACCTGCGCCTCGGCCATGCGGGCCAGCCCCTGGCCCATCGAGCGGGCGAGGACCACCAGGACGTCCCCGGACACGACCCCGCTGTCCCGCAGCGCGATGGCCGCGCGCAGCGAGTCGACGTCGCGCTCGGTGAAGGCGTGCTCGCCGGGCGGGGCCTCGGCGAAGCCCATCGCGTTCCACAGCGAACGCGCTGCGGGTTCGCTCACGCCGACGGCCGCGGCCACCTCGTCGCCGGTGTACTGGCAGGCAGCCCCGAGCAGCAGCTCCTCCAGCAGGGCGCCACGGTCAGCCGGGCCGGGCTCGGGCGGTCCCGCCCCCGCGTCGCTCACCGGCCCAGGCTAACGGCGACCGACGGACGCGCCGAGACCGGCCGCGGGGCGTAGCGTCTGAGCACATGGCAGGACGCTCCCGGGTGCGCACGTATCTGCTGCTGCGCCTGACCGCGGCGGTGCTGTTCGTGCTGGCCGCCACCGTGCTCCCGCCCGGGCTGCCGGCGGCCCTGCTGGTCGGCCTGGCGGGCGTCGTCGCTGTCGCCAGCGGCTTCGGCGTGAACGCCGGCGGGCCGGGCGAGCGTTCCGGGGCGCGGGGCGTGAACCGGCACTTCGACCGCATCACCCCGCCGCAGGGCGACTGGCCGCCGTACGAGCCGCCGCCGCCGAGCTGATCCCTGCCGCGGCTCAGCCCATCGGTCGCAGGTGCACCACGTCGCCTGCGCCGTAGGCGGTCCCGTCCACGACGAGCCGCCCACCGTCGTCGACCGCCTCGGCGGTGCCGGTGACCGACGTCCCGCCCGGCAGGTCCAGGCGCACCTTCGCGCCGACGGTGCTGCACGCCTCGCGGTACTGCAGGCACGCGGCGTCGGGATCCGCCAGCGTCCGGCGCAGGGCGCGCAGGACCACCTTCAGCAAGGTGGCCCGGTCGGTGACGGTCGCGCCGAGCAGCTGTAGCGAGCTCGCGGTGTCGACCGGCAGCTCGGCGGCGCGCGTCGTGACGTTCAGGCCGAACCCCAGCACGGCCGCCCCGGGCCCGGCCAGCTCGGCCAGCACGCCGCACACCTTCTTGCCGGCGACCAGGACGTCGTTGGGCCACTTCAGCTCGGCCGGCAGCTCGGCGGCGTCGCGCAACGCGGTCGCGACAGCCAGGCCGGTCCAGAGCGGCAGCCAGGGCAGCAGCGGCGCCGGCAGGTCCGGCCGCACCAGCACCGACGCCGTCAGCCCGGCCCGCGGCGGTGAGACCCAGGTGCGGTCCAGCCGGCCACGCCCCTGCGTCTGGCTCTCGGCGACGACGACCAGCCCGGCGGGCTCACCGGCGGCGGCACGCGCCGCCACGACCGCGTTGGTCGAGCCCACCTCGTCCACGACCTCGACGCGCCAGCCGTCGCGCGCGAGCGCCCGCAGCAGCGAGACCGCGCCGAGCGGCGGCCGGTCCAGGTCGTCGTACACAGGTCCCGTCACGGGTCCAGTCTGCCCGCCGCCGGCAGCCGGCCACCACCTCGGTAGCCTGCGTCCCGTGACCGCCGCTGCCGCCTCCGCACCCCTCGAGCCCGCACCCGTCGACGGCGGTGCGCCGCCGGACGCGGACCTGCACACCACCGCCGGCAAGCTCGCCGAGCTGCGCCGGCGCAACGAGGAGGCGCTGCACGCCGGCTCCGAGGCGGCCCTGGCCAAGCGTCGCGACCTCGGCAAGCAGACGGCCCGCGAGCGGATCGAGTCGTTCCTGGACGCCGGCAGCTTCACCGAGACCGACGCGCTGTCGCGCCACCGGGCCCGCGACTTCGGGCTGGACAAGAACCGGCCGACGGGCGACGGCGTCATCACCGGCTTCGGCACCGTCGACGGCCGGCCGGTCTGCATCTTCAGCCAGGACGCGACCGTGTTCGGCGGGGCGCTCGGCGAGGTCTACGGCGAGAAGATCGTCAAGGTGATGGACCTCGCCCTGAAGACCGGCTGCCCGGTGGTCGGCATCAACGAGGGCTCGGGCGCCCGGATCCAGGAAGGGATCATGGGTCTGGCGCTGTACGGCGACATCTTCTACCGCAACGTGATGGCCTCCGGCGTCGTGCCGCAGATCAGCCTGATCCTGGGCAGCTGCGCCGGCGGGCACGTCTACAGCCCGGCGCTCACCGACTTCAACCTCATGGTCGACCAGGCCAGCGCCATGATGATCACCGGCCCGGACGTCATCAAGACCGTCACCGGCGAAGACATCAGCATCGAGGACCTCGGCGGCGCGCGGGCCCACAACAGCAAGAGCGGCGTCGCGCACTTCATGAGCGCCGACGAGCAGGAAGCCCTCGAGGTCGCCAAGGCGCTGCTGTCGTTCCTGCCCAGCAACAACCTGTCCGAGGTGCCGCGCTTCGAGGCCGGGGACGCCCTGGCCGAGGAGCCGCTGACCGAGCTCGACACGCTCATCCCGGACAGCAACAACGCGCCCTACGACATGCACACCGTCATCGAGGCGGTGCTGGACGACGGCGACTTCCTGGAGGTCCAGCAGCTCTGGGCGCAGTCGATCGTCGTCGGCTTCGGACGCATCGAGGGCCGCAGCGTCGGGGTCGTCGGCAACAACCCGATGCAGTTCGCCGGCACGCTGGACATCGACGCCAGCGAGAAGGCCGCCCGCTTCGTGCGCACCTGCGACGCCTTCAACATCCCGATCCTGACCTTCTGCGACGTGCCCGGCTTCCTGCCCGGCGTCGGTCAGGAGCACGCCGGCATCATCCGGCGCGGCGCGAAGCTGCTCTACGCCTACTCCGAGGCCACCGTCCCGAAGATCACCGTCATCACCCGCAAGGCCTACGGCGGCGCCTACGTCGTCATGGGCTCCAAGCACCTCGGGGCCGACGTCAACCTCGCCTGGCCCACCGCCCAGGTCGCCGTCGTCGGCGCGCAGGGGGCCGTCAACATCATCCGGCGCAAGGAGATCGCGGCGTCCGCGGACCCCGACGCCACCCGCGCGGAGTTCATCCAGCAGTACGAGGACACCTTCGCGACGCCCTACATCGCCGCCGAGCGGGGCTTCGTCGACGCCGTCATCGAGCCGTCGCAGACCCGCCAGGAGGTCGCCAAGGCGCTGCGGCTGCTGCAGACCAAGCGCCAGACGCTGCCGGCCAAGAAGCACGGGAACATCCCGCTCTGATGACCACCACCGACTGATGGCCACCACCGATCGCGACGCGCTCGCCGTCGCCGTGCTCGCCCTGCACGAGGCGCTCGACGGCTGGGCGGCGGGCGTCGTCGCCGCTGCCGACGCCCATCCCGACGACCCCGACCGCGCCGTGGAGCAGCCCGGCCTCGGGCTGGCCGAAGAGGTCTTCGACACCGCCTTCGACGGCTTCCACGAGGCTGCCTCTGCGGTCCTCGGGATCACCGACGAGGACGACGACGCCGAGCCCCGGCCCGACGACGCAGACGCGGTCGGCGTGCAGCTGTACGCCACGGTCGTGGGCGACGGCGTGGGCGAGCCGGTGGTCCTCGTCGACCAGGCAGGTGAGCAGGTGATCGCCGCGCTGGAGGCTGCCGGCTTCGAGGTGCCCGAGTGGAGCGTCTCGATCGTCCCCGTCCAGGTGTTCGACGACGACGACACGGAGGACGATTCATGACCGAGCCCGTGCCCGCGCCGCCCGCGCCACCGTTGCTGAGCATCGTCCGCGGCAACCCCACCGCTGAGCAGCTGGCGGCGCTGACGGCCGTCGTCGCCGCCCGCGCGGCCGTCGTCGCCGCCGAGCCAGCGCCGGCCGCGCGTCCGTTGTGGTCGGTGCCCCGGCTGCGGGGTGCCCTGCACGCCGGCCCGTCGGCGTGGCGGGCCTCCGGCCTGCCGGGCTAGCGCAGGGCGGGCGCCACTACCGTCTGGGTCGTGGCTCGCCTGTGCTCCGTCCCTCGGTGGACCTCGTGAGCGACCTCCCGCGACGGACGTTCCTGCGCACCGCGGCGGGGCTCGCCCTCGCCGCCACGGCGGGCTGCGCCAAGGAGCAGCCGACGACCCAGCGGCCGACCTCGTCCCCCACCGGCGCGGCCCTGGCGCCGGAGCCGCCCGCCTCGACGTCCCCGGTCACGTCCTCCCCCGTCCCCACCGTCGCGGGAGGGCCGGCCGGACCGGCGGTCGAGATCGGCACCGGCCCGACGGGCACCTCGCAGGTCGCCCTGACCTTCCACGGCAACGGTGACCCGTCGCTCGCCCTCGCCCTGCTCGACGCGGCCGAGGCTGCCGCCGCCAGGATCACGGTCTTCGCCGTCGGCACCTGGCTGGCCGACCCGGCCACCCGGCCGGTGCTGGAACGCCTCGCGGCCGGTGGGCACGAGCTGGGCAACCACACCTACACCCACCCGGCGCTGCGCCGGCTCGGGCCGGCGGCCACCCTCGCCGAGATCACCCGCTGCCGCGACGCGCTCGCGCAGGTCGCCGGCACCCCCGGGCGCTTCTTCCGGCCGTCCGGCACCCCGACGGCCGACGCGACGATCCTGGCCGCCGCCGGACAGGCCGGCTACCGCACCAGCCTGGCGTACGACCTGGACCCCGAGGACTACCGTGATCCGGGGGCTGCCCTGGTCCGCAGCCGCGTCCTGGCCACCGTCCGGGCCGGGTCCGTGGTCAGCCTGCACCTCGGGCACCGCGGCACCGTCGACGCTCTTCCGGGCGTGCTCGACGGGCTGGCGCAGCGCGGGCTGACTGCCGTCACCGCCAGCACGCTGCTCCCCGTCTGAGCCGCATCCCGACCCCAGCAGCCCTCAGGCCCCAGCAGCCCTCAGACCCCAGCCCTCAGAGCCCCCCCAGCCCCCAGACCGACCCTCCTGACCCGCGGCCGTCGTCGTCCGCCCCGCACCCGATCCCGGAGCCCTGCCACCGTGACCCCCCTGAACCGCACCCGGACGATGACTGCGCTCGTGCTCGCCGGCGGCCTCGCCCTGGCCGCCTGCGCCGGCTCGGACCCGGCCCCGACCGCGGCGCAGAGCCCCTCGCCGGACGCGACGCCGTCCACCACGTCGCCCAGCCCCTCGTCGGCGGCGAGCGCCGAGGCCGCGCCGCGTCCGGGTGACCTGCCCGGGATGCCGCCGCTGCTGGAGACCAACGACGTCTACGCCGGCGCCCGCGTCGGTCTGCTGTCGCCCGCGGTGGCCGGCGACCCGGCCCGCATCTACGTGCCGAACTCCGAGTCCGACACCGTCGACGTCATCGACCCGGTCACCTACCGGGTCATCGACAGCTTCCGCGTCGGCAGGCTGCCGCAGCACGTCGTGCCGTCCTATGACCTGAAGACCCTGTGGGTGAACAACAACCAGGGCAACACGCTCACGCCGCTGGACCCCAAGACCGGCAAGGCGGGCACCCCTGTCCCGGTCGCGGCGCCGTACAACCTGTACTTCACGCCGGACGGGAAGTCGGCGATGGTGATGGCCGAGCGGCTGCGCCGGATCGACTTCCGCGACCCCACGACGATGGCGCTGCAGAGCTCGCTGGAGGTGCCCGGGTGCAAGGGCGTCAACCACGCCGACTTCTCCGCCGACGGCACCTACTTCCTCGCCAGCTGCGAGTTCGCCGGAAAGATGATCAAGGTCGACGTGGCCACCCGGACGCTCCTGGGCACGCTCGACCTCAAGGCCGCGAACATGCCCCAGGACGTGCGGCTGACCCCGGACGGCACCACCTTCCTGGCCGCCGACCTGCAGGCCGGCGGGGTGCACGTCATCGACCCGGTGTCTTTCACCGAGACGCGCTTCCTGCCGACCGGGGCCGGCGCGCACGGCATCTACTTCAGCCGCGACAGCAAGGACCTGTACGTCTCCAACCGCGACGTCGGCACCGTGTCGGTCGTCGACGTCGCGACCCTCACCGTGCGCACGACGTGGACGCTGCCCAAGGGCGCGAGCCCGGACATGGGGGGCGTCAGCGCCGACGGCAAGGTGCTGTGGCTGTCCGGCCGCTACGACGCCGAGGTCTATGCCGTCGACACGACGTCCGGGACGACGCTCGCGACGATCAAGGTCGGACGCGGCCCGCACGGCCTGGCCGTCTTCCCCCAGCCGGGCCGCTACTCCTTGGGCCACACCGGCACCTACCGCTAGCGCCTCACGCCTCGGCGAGCTCCTCGCGGCTGTGCCGGCCGGGTGTGAACAGGCAGCCCGCCAGCACCTCGGGCAAGGGCGCGCGCCCCGGCCCGCCGGCCGTGACCCACGACGCCACGGCCTGCGTGAGCGCAGGATCGAGCACCTCGCCCAGCCAGACCGGCCGCGGCGTGCCGCGGCCGCGCGGACGGACCACCACGACGTTGGAGCGCTCGCACGCATCGAGGCAGTCGGCGATCACCAACCGCCCGCCGGCCGCCCGCAGGCTGCGGGCCAGGCTCTCGCGCTGGGCGCCGTGGTCGACGTCGGCGTGCTTGTCGAGGGTGCCGCAGCAGCAACCGCGGCACAGGACGACGTCGGGCGGCTGGTGGGCGCTCATCTCGTCCACGCTAGCCATCCCGGGTCGGCAGGGCCGGGTCGGCGGGGTCGCGCTCGTCGAGCGGGCTCGTCGTGCGGGCGCGGTCGCCGTGCAGCGGTCGGGCTCAGGGCTACCGACAAGTAGCCCGCCCCCCTCCCACGGATCGTCGGGCCATCCCTAGACTCGCCCGAAGCCCACGATCCAGGAGTCCAGCCTTGCGCAAGGTCCTCATCGCCAACCGCGGCGAGATCGCCGTCCGAGTCGCCCGTGCCTGCAAGGACGCCGGCCTGCAGTCGGTCGCCGTCTACGCCGAACCCGACCTCGACGCGCTGCACGTCCGTGTGGCCGACGAGGCGTTCGCGCTCGGCGGTACGACGCCCGGCGACTCCTACCTGCGCATCGACAAGGTGCTGCAGGCGCTGGCCGACTCCGGCGCCGACGCCGTACACCCCGGCTACGGGTTCCTGTCCGAGAACGCCGAGTTCGCGCAGGCCGTGATCGATGCCGGCGCCACCTGGATCGGCCCGTCGCCGGAGGCCATCGCGGCCCTGGGCGACAAGACGACGGCGCGGCACATCGCCCTCAAGATCGGCGCGCCGCTGGTGCCGGGCACCGCCGACCCGGTGAAGGGCGTCGAGGAGGTCCTCGCCTTCGTCGAGGAGCACGGTCTGCCGGTCGCCATCAAGGCCGCCTTCGGCGGTGGCGGCCGTGGGCTGAAGATCGCGCGCACGAAGGAGGAGGTCCCGGAGCTCTACGAGTCGGCGGTCCGCGAGGCCGTCGCCGCCTTCGGCAGGGGCGAGTGCTTCGTCGAGCGCTATCTCGACAAGCCGCGCCACGTCGAGACCCAGGTGCTGGCCGACACGCACGGCAACGTCGTCGTCGTCTCCACCCGCGACTGCTCGTTGCAGCGTCGTTACCAGAAGGTGGTGGAGGAGGCGCCGGCCCCGTTCCTCACGGCCGAGCAGACCGCCCAGCTCTACGACGCGAGCAAGAAGATCATCCTGGAGGCCGGCTACGTCGGCGCCGGCACCTGCGAGTTCCTCGTCGCTGCCGACGGACTGATCTCTTTCCTGGAGGTGAACACCCGCCTGCAGGTCGAGCACCCGGTCACCGAGGAGGTCACCGGCGTCGACCTGGTCCGCGAGCAGTTCCGCATCGCCGACGGCGAGAAGCTCTCCTTCACCGATCCCGAGCCGCGCGGGCACAGCTTCGAGTTCCGCATCAACGGCGAGGACGCCGGCCGAGGTTTCCTGCCGGCGCCCGGCGCCGTCACGACCTTCACGATCCCCACCGGGCCGGGCGTGCGCGTCGACTCCGGGGTCGAGGCCGGCTCGGTCGTGGGCGGCGCGTTCGACTCGCTGCTGGCCAAGCTCATCGTCACCGGCGCCACCCGCACCGAGGCGCTCGAGCGCTCGCGTCGCGCGCTCGACGAGATGCAGGTCGACGGCATGGCCACGCTGCTGCCGTTCCACCGCAAGGTGGTGCGCGACGAAGCCTTCTGCAGCGAGCCCTTCACGGTGCACAACCGTTGGATCGAGACCGAGTTCGAGAACGACCTCGAACCGTTCGCCGGGGGTGCTGACGCCGACGAGGCCGAGCCGCGCGAGAAGGTCGTGGTCGAGGTGGGCGGACGTCGCCTGGAGGTGACCCTGCCGGCCGGTCTCGGAGCGTCCGGCGGCGGCGCCGTCGCGGGTGCGGGCGCGGCCAGGAAGCGCAGCGCCAAGAAGGCCGGGGGCGCAGCAGCGTCCGGCGACAGCCTCGCCTCGCCCATGCAGGGCACCATCGTCAAGGTCGCGGTCGAGGACGGCGCGAGCGTCGAGGCCGGTGATCTCATCGTCGTGCTGGAGGCGATGAAGATGGAGCAGCCCATCAACGCGCACAAGGCCGGCACCGTCACCGGCCTGTCGGCCACGGTCGGCGAGGTCGTCACCAGCGGCGCCGTCCTGTGCGAGCTCAAGGACTGAGCCGCACGACGGCTGGCGTGACGGTTCGCGCCACGACGCGTCGCCGGGCCGCACACGGGGAACCTCCTACCGCCATGACCGACCCTGCCGTGCTCCCCGCGACGCAGACCTGCCGAGCACGGTCCGCCCGTGGTCCGGGCCAAGGACCGCCGCACGCGCACCCTCACGCTCGTGGTCGTGCTGGTCGCTCTGCTCACGCTGCTGGTGCGCGGCATCGGGTTCCCGTCGTTCGGCAACCCCTTCGGCAGCGAGACCGTCGATCGCAGCGCCACGCCGCTGCTGACCTCGCTGCAGGACCTGTCGCGCTTCCAGGCTGCCACCGGCACCTTCCAGGTCGTGGTCGACCTCGAGACGGACGTGAAGCGGGTGCCGTCGCTGCTCGCCGGCGAGCGCACGCTGTTCATCGCGCAAGGGTCCGTCGACGCCTACGTCGACTTCAGCGGTCTGGGCAACGCGGCCGTGCAGGTCTCTGAGGACCGTCGGACGGTCCGCATCACGCTGCCGGCGGCGGCGCTGTCAGACCCACGGGTCGACCCGGAGGCCAGCCGGGTCGTCTCCCGTCAGCGCGGCGTGCTGGACCGCATCGGCGGCATCTTCAGCGACAACCCGACCGGCGAGCGCGAGCTGTACCTGAACGCGCAGGACAAGATGCGGGACGCCGCGACCAGCAGCGACCTGACCCGCCGAGCGCAGGACAACACCAAGAGCATGCTCTCCGAGCTGCTCGCCACGCTCGGCTACACCGACGTCCAGGTCACCTTCGCCGCCGATCCGAGCTAGCCGTTCGGACGCAGCACAGCGATGCCCGGGGCCTGTCCGACGGCGGTTAGCGCCGGGCCCGCCTGCTCCAGCGAAAGCTCGCGGGTGACCAGCAGGTCCGGCCGGACGCGACGGCTGCGCACCAGGTCCAGCAGCGCCGGATAGTGGTGCGCCGCCAGCCCGTGGCACCCCAGCACCTCGAGCTCGTGGCCGATGACGCGCTCCATCGGGACCACCGCTCGGCCCATGGCAGGTGGCAGCAGCCCGACCTGCACGTGGCGACCGCGCCGGGCCAGCGACCAGATCGAGGCCACGCACACGTCCGGGTGGCCGACGGCGTCCAGCGACAGCGCCGCTCCTCCACCGGTGAGCTCGCGGACCTGCGCCGCTGCGTCCGGTCCGGCCGCCACGAGCTCGGACGCGCCCATCGCGCGGGCCAGCTCCAGCGCCTGCGGCGAGACGTCGACGGCGACCACCCGGGCGCCCGACGCCACGGCGATCTGCACGGCCGACAGCCCGACCCCGCCGCACCCGTGCACGGCGACGGTCTCCCCGGCCCGCACCCGACCCACCTGCACCACCGCCCGGAAAGCCGTCGCGAACCGGCAGCCCGAGCGCCGCGGCGTCGGTGGTGTCGACCTCGTCCGGCAGCGTCACGACGTTGACGTCGGCATCGTGCAGGGCGACGAGCTCGGCGAACGAGCCCCAGTGCGTGAAGCCGGGCTGCGTCTGGTTCGGGCACACCTGCCCGTCGCCGGCGGCGCACGTGCGGCAGCGACCGCAGGCGCAGACGAACGGCACCGTCACGCGGTCTCCGACCCGCACCCGGCGGACGTCGGCGCCGACCTCCTCGACGGTGCCGGCGAGCTCGTGCCCGGGCACGTGCGGCAGCCGCACGTCCGGGTCGTGGCCCTGCCAGCCGTGCCAGTCGCTGCGACACACGCCGGTGGCGCCGACCCGCACCACCACCCCGCCGACGGACGGCCGGGGATCGGGGACCTCGTGCACCTCCAGCGGGCCGCCGAAGGTCTCGAAGACGAGCGCCCTCATGCCTCGTGCGTCATGAGCTGCCGGGCGGCCTCGGTCACCGAGCCGGACAGCGACGGGTAGATCGCGAAGGTGTGCGCGATCTGCTCCACGGTGAGCCCGTGCTGCACCGCGAGCGAGATCGGCATGATCAGCTCGCTGGCGTTCGGTGAGACGACGACGCCCCCGAGCACGGTGCCGCTGCCGGGCCGGCAGAAGAACTTCACGAACCCGTCGGTGAGGCCCTGCATCTTGGCGCGTGCGTTGGTCGCCAGCGGCAGCCGCACGCTGTGCGCCGCCACGGTGCCCGACTCCACCTGCGTCTGCGTGACGCCGACCGACGCGACCTGCGGCTCGGTGAACACGTTCGCGCTGACGGTCCCCAGCCGCAACGGCGCCACCGCCTCGCCGAGCGCGTGCCACATCGCGATGCGCCCCTGCATCGCGGCGACCGACGCCAGCATGAGCACACCGGTGCAGTCGCCTGCGGCGTACACGCCCGGCACCGTGGTGCGTGACACGCGGTCGACCTGGACGAAGCCCTGCTCGGTGAGCGCGACCCCGGCCTCGGCCAGCCCCAGCCCGTCGGTGTTGGGCACCGAGCCGACCGTCATGAGCGCGTGCGACCCCTCGACCGTGGTGCCGTCGGTGAGGTGCACCACGACGCCCTTCTCGCTGCGCTCGACCCGCTCGGCCCGGCCGCGCCGCACCACCATGCCGCGCCGTTCGAAGACCTGCTGCAGCAGCTCGGCAGCGTCACCGTCCTCACCGGGCAGCACACGCTCGCGACTGGACACCAGCGTCACCTGCGAGCCGACGGCGAGGTAGGCGTTGGCGAACTCGGCGCCGGTGACGCCGGACCCGATCACGACCAGGTGCTCCGGCAGCGTCGGCAGGTCGTACAGCTGACGCCAGTCCAGGATGCGTTCGCCGTCGGGTTCGGCGCCGGCCACGACCCGTGGGTGCGCGCCGGTGGCGAGCAGGATCACGTGCGCGTCGAGGGTCGAGACGTGCCCGTCGGCGGAGGTCACCTCCAGCGTGCTCGGCGAGGTCATCCGCGCGTGCCCCTGCAGCAGAGTGACCCCCTCGGCCGTGAGCCTGGTGGTGATGTCGGCCGACTGCGCGAGCGCGAGGGCCTTGACGCGGGCGTTCACCTCGTCGATCGCCGTGGTGACCTCGCCGCTGGTGTGCACACCGACGCGGTCGGCGTGCGACAGCGCGGTCATCGCCTCGCCGCTGGCGATGAAGGTCTTGGACGGCACGCAGTCGGTCAGCACGCACTGGCCGCCCACGCCGTCGCGTTCCACCAGGGTCACCTCGGCGCCCAGCTGGACGGCCACCAGGGCCGCCTCGTACCCCGCCGGTCCGCCTCCGACGATGGCGATGCGCATGCTCATGCGTCCATTGTCCGGCATGGCGGTGCGCACGACCCGGTGCGTCGTCGGCCCTGCGGCCGGTCATGGTTAGGCTGACGGCATGGCGCTCTACGCGGCGTACGGCAGCAACCTGGACCCCGCCCAGATGCACCAGCGCTGTCCCCACTCCCCCGTCGCCGGTACCGGCTGGCTGGAGGGTTGGCGGCTCACCTTCGGCGGCGAGGACCTCGGCTGGGAGGGCGCGCTCGCGACCCTGGTCGAGGAGGCCGGTCAGCACGTGTTCGTCGGCCTCTACGACATGACCGACGCCGACGCCGAGCAGCTCGACGCGTGGGAGGGCGCCGACAACGGGGTCTACCGCAAGCTGCGCGTGCGGGTGCACACCCTGGACGGCGACAAGCTCTGCTGGGTGTACGTGCTCGACGGCTACGAGGGCGGGCTTCCCTCGGCCCGCTACCTCGGCGTGCTCGCCGACGCGGCCGAGGCCGCCGGCGCCCCCGAGGACTATCTCACCGACCTGCGCACCCGACCCTGCCGCAGCAACGCGGTCTGAGCGGTGCTCAGCGCAGCCGCTGCTCCAGCCCCGCCCGCACGGTCGGCCACTCGTCGGCCAGGATGCTGAACACGACCGAGTCGCGGAACGAGCCGTCCTCGCGTCGCACGTCGCGTCGGATCACGCCCTCCTTCACCGCGCCGAGCCGGGCGATCGCCGCGGTCGAGCGGATGTTGAGCACGTCGGTCTGGAGCTTCACGCGGCCGTAGCCGCAGTGGTCGAAGCAGTGCCCGAGCAGCAGCAGCTTGGCCTGCGGGTTCACCGTGCTGCCCCAGAACTGAGGGCCGTAGAAGGTCGAGCCCAGGTGGACCTTCTCGTCCGCCAGGTGCGCCTCGGCCAGCGACGACGTGCCCACCAGCGTGCCGGCGCCGCCCAGCGGACCGTCGGCGACGAGCCGGACGGCGTAGGCGAGCCGGCCCCCGCCGCGCCCGTCCGGACCGTCCCGGCCGGACAACCACCGTTCGCGGGCGAGCGCTGCGCCGTCGGCCGGCGTGCTGGGGATCCGGTGCATGGCGTAGCCCTGCGCATAGGCGCGGACATCGGTCAGCAGCAGGCCGAGCTCGTCGGCGTCGGCGTCGGTCAGTACCCGCAGCGACAGGTTGCCGCCGCGCAGCTCGCGCCCGGACGGCAGTCTCGCCGGCATCGGGTCAGCCGACCGACAGGGCGCCGAGGGCCACCGCGACGAGCACCCGCACCGCGCAGGACAGTGCGGCTTCGTCGACGTCGAAGGAGCCCTGGTGCAGGTCGTGCGGGTGCTCCTGGCCAGGGGGCTTCACGCCGAGCCGGGCCATCGCGCCGGGCACGTGGTCCAGGTACCAGGCGAAGTCCTCGCCGCCGAGCGACTGCATCGTCGGCACCGCCGCCGACGCCCCGAGCGCAGCCCGCACCGCGGCGGACAGCAGCGCCGTCGCGGACGGGTCGTTGACGACGGGCGGAACCCCGCGCTCGTAGGTGATCTCGGCGTGCGCCCCGAAGGGGACGACGAGCCCTTCGACCACGCGGCGGACCAGTTCCGGTGCGGTCTCCCAGGCGGCCTTGTCGAGCACCCGCAGGGTGCCCTTGAGCACTCCGGAGCGAGGGATGGCGTTCGCCACGACGCCCGCCCCGATATGACCCCAGACGATGCACAGGCCGGCCCGCGGGTCGACCAACCTCGACAGCGCGTCCGGCAGCCCGGTGGCGACCGTGGCGAGCGCGTGCACGAGGTCGACCGTGTTGTGCGGCCGCGAGGTGTGCCCGCCTGGGCCGGTCAGCTCGATCTTCACGGCGTCGGCCGCCGCCGTGATCGGCCCGGACTTCAGGCCGACGCGACCGACCTCCAGCGCCGGGTCGCAGTGCAGCGCGAACGCCGCCGACGCACCGTCGAGCAGCCCCTGCCCGACGACGGCCAGCGCCCCGCCGGGCATCTTCTCCTCCGCCGGCTGGAACACCAGCCGCACCGTGCCGGTGAGCTGGTCGCGGTGGGCGGCCAGGGCCAGGCCTGCGCCGAGCACGGAGGTGGTGTGCACGTCGTGCCCGCACGCGTGGCAGACGCCCGCGATCGTGGAGCGGTAGGGCACGTGCTTCTCGTCCTGCAGCGGCAGAGCGTCGATGTCGGCGCGCAGCACCACCGTCGGCCCGGCGCCCCCGACGAGGTCGCACACCACGCCGGTGCCGCCGGCCAGCACCTGCGGCTCGAGCCCGACCGCCTGCAGCCGGGCCATCAGCAGGGCCGTGGTGCGGTGCTCCTCGTAGCCCAGCTCAGGATGGGCGTGCAGGTCGCGCCGGACGGCGACGAGCTCGTCCTGGTGCTCGGCGAGCCAGCCGTCGGACCAGCGGGCGGCGGTGGCCGACGGGGTCACGCCGCGGCCCCGGCGGCGCCCGGCTCCCCCACGGACTCCGACGCCGGACGAGGCGGCAGCGGCTGCGGCACGCCGGCCTCGAACTCGGCCAGCAGGCTGTCGACGACGGCGGTCAGGTCGCCTCCGCTCGCAGCGGCGACCGCACGCTGGCGCTGGTAGGAGGCGCCGTTCTCCAGGATCTGCTCGACGAGGTCCAGGTGGTGCTCGCACCCCAGCCGGCGCGCGGTCGGCCGCAGGTCTGCCGCCAGCTCGCGCAACGCCTCGCGGACCGGCTGCACCGTGTCGGTCGCGACGATGATGTCGGCGTCCAGGCCGTAGCGCGCGGCCCGCCACTTGTTCTCCTGCACCACCCAGCGTCGCGGGGTCGGTAGCGTGTAGCCCTTGTCGATCTCGCGGTCGAAGGTGTCGACCAGGCACTGCGACAGCGCCGCAATCATGCCGACCTCGGCCGCGGTGGGCAGCCCGTCGGCGATGCGCAGCTCGACGGTGCCGTAGGTGGGGTGCGGCCGCACGTCCCACCAGACCTCCTTGATGGAGGCGATCGTGCCGGTGCGGATGAGCGTCTCCATGTAGCTCTCGAACTGCTTCCAGCCCTCGAGCTGGTGCGGCAGCCCGGCGGTGGGCAGTCCCTCGAAGACCTTCGAGCGCGCCGAGGCGAGCCCGGTGTCGCTGCCGATCCAGTACGGCGAGGACGCCGACAGCGCCAGGAAGTGCGGGATGTAGGCCGAGAGCGCGTTCACCATCGCGACGGCCTTGTCCGGGCTCCGGACGCCGACGTGCACGTGCACGCCGAAGATCTGCATCCGACGGGCCAGCCACTGCATGTCGTCGATGAGCTTGGCGTAGCGGGCGTTGTCGGTGATCCGCTGGCTCTGCCAGTCGGTGATCGGGTGCGTGCCGCTGCACATCAGCCCGAGGTTGCGCCGGCCGGCCGACTCCTGCACGGTGGCGATCGTCCCGGCGAGGTCGGCCAGCCCCTCGTCGACGGTGCGGCAGACGCCGGTGATGACCTCGATCGTCGACTGCAACAGCTCGGACTTCGCCGTCGGGTGCTCACCGTCCGGGCTCAGCTCGGCCAGGATCTCGGCGGCGCCGCTGGTCAGGTGGCGCGTGTCGCGGTCCACCAGCTGCAGCTCCCACTCGATGCCGAGGCTCGACGTCGGCGAGGAGTTGAAAGGGATCTGCACGCGTACTCCTCGAGGTGGGGTGACCGACCCTACCGAGCGCACCGGCAGGAATCGGGTCGACGGACAGCGAACAGCGGGGCGATCCCCTTCCGCTCTGCCAGGATGGACCCCGTGAACAAGATCACGAAGATCGTCCTTGCCGCCCTCGTGCTCGTCGCCGTCCTGGGCGGCGGCGGCTTCTACCTGTTCGAGAAGAACGAGCGGGCGGGCCTCGCCGGCGCGGCGGGTGAAGCCTGCGGCGACGACGTGGCGCCCTCGACCAGCACCACGCTGCCGCTGGGTCTCCCGCTGACCGACGGCGCGGCCATCCTGCGCACCGCGACCCAGGGCGCGACGACGGTCGCGTTCACGAGCATCCCCGGCGACCGCAGCACGATCGTCGAGGTCCGCGACGCGGTGCTGGCCGACCTGAAGACGGCCGGCTACACCGTCGACGGCACCGACCAGGAGCCGACCTACGAGGCCGAGGCGCAGATCAGCGGACCGCACGAGGGCAGCATCCGGGTCAAGCCGTTGTGCACGGGTCTGCTCGAGGTCCGCTACCGCATCAGCGACTGAGCGCGAGCTAGCGGAAGACCGACGCCGGCTGCTGCTCGGCCAGCGCGTCGGTGAGCAGCGAGACCAGCGCCTCCAGCTGCACGTCGACCGAGGACGACACGGCCTCGTCCGAGCCGTCCAGGGCGCGGGCCGCGAGTCCTGCCTTGTCGTCGATGAGCTCGGCGATCCGCGCGTCGAGGGTGCGGGCCGCGATGATCCGCCAGGCCGTGACGGGCTGGTCCTGCCCGATGCGGTGCACGCGGTCGATGGCCTGCGTCTGCTCGGCGGCGGTCCAGGACAGCTCGGCGAGCACGACGTTGGAGGACACCTGCAGGTTCAGCCCGACGCCTGCGGCCGACAGCGAGCAGACCACCACGGCGACGGCGGGGTCGTCGGTGAAGGAGTCGATGGCCTTGGTGCGCGCCTTGGGCGTCTGGTCACCGCGGATCGAGACGTACCCCAGCCCCTGCCGGGCGAAGGTCTGCTCGGCCGCGTCCATGACGTCGATGTGCTTGGCGAAGAAGACCACCTTGCCGACGCTGCGGGCCAGCTGCGCGGCGTAGTCGGCCGCCGGACCGGCCTTGGCCTGGCCGATGCGGCGCATCATGCTGAAGACGTTCTCGTCGGACTCCTTCTCCGAGGCGTCCTGCCGCTCCCAGCCGGCGACCTTCCTGACCAGGACGGGGTCGATGCCGGTGCGCTGCACGACGACGCCCTCCGGAGCCTGCGCGGCCAGTGCGCTCTCGTAGCGCTTGACCAGCCGCCGGGCCAGGGCCCGTTCGGCGTCGCGGATGGAGCGGCCGAGCGCACCGTCGAGCTCGACCGGCAGGTCGGCGATCCGACGCGCCGGGATGTCGGCGGCGACGTCGACCTTGCGGCGCCGGACGATGCCCAGGTCGATCACCGCCTGCCGGGCGGCTGCGTGGAAGCCGCCGTCCATCGGGGTCATGCCGTTGTCCTCCAGCGCCTCCATCAGCTCGGCGCCGGGCTCCTTGTCGTCGATCCAGCCGAGGAACTGCCAGATGGTGAGGAAGTCCTCGATGTCGTTGATCAGCGGCGTGCCGGTGAGCGCCATCAGCAGCGGACGCGACGTACGCGCCCGGATGCGCTCGGACACCTCGAGCACGTGCCGCGACCGCTGCGAGTTCTTGTTCTTGATGAAGTGCGCCTCGTCGACGACCATGCCGCGAAAGCCCAGCGTGCTCATCCAGCCGACGTGCCGGTCGAGCACCTCGTAGTTCACGACGACGATGTCGGAGAAGCCGTCGACCGTCTCGCCGTCGCCGTGCACGACGGTGACAGGGTTGTGCGGCGTCCAGAGCCCCGCCTCGCGCGCCCAGTTCGTCTTGACGACGTTCGGGACGACGACGAGCAGCGGGTAGGCGTCGGCCGCCTGCGCCGCGAGCAGCGCCTGCGCCGTCTTGCCCAGCCCGGGCTCGTCCGCGAGCAGGAAGGTGCGGTGACCCTCGGCAGCGGCCTCCACCACCCGGGCCTGGTGCGGCATCAGCTCGTGGCCCGCGCCGACCCGCAGGTTCCCTGCGCGCGGCAGGTCCATGCAGGACGACGCCCCGCCGGTCGCCTGCTCGAAAGACTTCAGCAGCGGGTTGAGCAGCTCCCAGCTGGCGAGCAGGCGAGGACGGGCGGCCCGGGGCGGGGGCGCGTTCGAGTAGTCAGGTTCCAGGAACGGGTTCGCCAGCTGCCGCGAGATGACCGACTGCGGGACGACCTGGCGCTCGGGCCGGGCCGTCGACGCCGTCGACGCGGTCGTCGGCGTCTGCTCTGCAGTGGGCTCCAGGCCGGCCGAGACCTGCATCTCGCGCATGAGCAGCCGGGCGTCGACGCCCAGCGGAGCGCTCTCGCTCTCGGCCAGCAGCGTCAGCAGCGAGCCGTCACGCGCTGCGCTCTTGGCCAGGATCGTCGCGATGCCGTCGATGCGCTTGAGCTGTTCGTTGCGACGGGCCTCGCTCAGCTCGGTGTCGGCCTTGACCCGCAGGCGCTCCTCGCGCACCAGCAGGGCGACCACCTGGAAGGAGGTGCGCACCGACGGCCGCACGCGACCACGCTGCACAGCCAGCTCGATGTCCCGCACGGCCTGCGCGAGCACCGGGAGCATGCCCTGCTCGTCGCGACGCGGGCGCCGCTGCTGCTGACGGGTGGACCCGCCGGCAGCACCGGACGGGCGTCGACCTCGTGTTGCCACACTCTCTCCGCTGACGTGAGGACCACGGCTCTGGCACCGACCCGTCCCGCCCCGTCGGGGGCGCGACTCCCGCGCACGGCGGACCCGCAACAGCGCGGGCAGTCGGTGGGACGTCGCCGCCAGGAGGGTCGCAGGCGTAGAGCGTGTCTGGTACGGGTCAGGTCGTGCGGTGACGTCGCGCGGCTGATGCCGACCCGGCAGCGAGGTGACGCCATCCTAGCCGGGTCCGGTGCGGGCAGGACGCCCACACGTCCGGCCCGCGACCGCCGCCGACAACCACGGGCAGAGCCGACAGGCGACGCGGAGCGGCTGTCTGCCCATCCTCCTGGCCGGACCGGCTAGAAGAACTCCTGCGGGGTGTACACGCCCCACACCTCGCGCAGCGCGTTGCAGACCTCGCCGACGGTGGCCAGCTCCTTGAGCGCCGTGCGCATCGGCGGGAGGCAGTTCGCGTCGCCCGCGGCGGCCGCCTTCAGCTCGGCCAGCGCGGCGTCGACCGCGCTCTGGTCGCGCTTGTCGCGCAGCAGCCGGAGCCGCTCGCGCTGGTCGGCCTCGATGGACGGGTCGACGCGCAGCGGCTCGTACCGCTCCTCGCTCTCGCTGCGGTAGCGGTTGAGTCCGACCACGACGCGCTCGCCGCTGTCGATGCCGAGCGCGACGCTGTAGGCCGAGTGCTCGATCTCGCTCTTCTGGAAACCCTGTTCGATCGCGGCCACGGCTCCGCCCATGTCCTGCACCTTCGCCATCAGCTCCAGCGCGCCCTTCTCGACCTCGTCGGTCATCGCCTCGACCACGTAGGAGCCGGCGAACGGGTCGACGGTGGCGGTGACATCGGTCTCGTAGGCCAGCACCTGCTGGGTCCGCAGCGCCAGCGTCGCCGCTTTGACGGTCGGCAGCGCGATCGCCTCGTCGTAGGAGTTCGTGTGCAGCGACTGGGTGCCGCCGAGCACGGCGGCGAGCCCCTGCACGGTGACGCGCACCAGGTTCACCTCCGGCTGCTGCGCCGTGAGCTGCACCCCGGCCGTCTGCGTGTGGAAGCGGAGCATCAGCGACTTCGGGTCCTTGGCGCCGAACTCCTCCTTCATCACCCGCGCCCAGATGCGGCGCGCAGCGCGGAACTTCGCCACCTCCTCCAGCAGCGTCGTCCGGCTGACGAAGAAGAAGGCCAGTCGCGGGGCGAAGTCGTCGACGTCCAGCCCCACCGCGACGGCGGCGCGGACGTACTCGATGCCGTCAGCGAGGGTGAACGCGATCTCCTGCGTGGGCGTCGCCCCGGCCTCGGCCATGTGGTAGCCGGAGATCGAGATGGTGTTCCACCGCGGCAGCTCGGTCTTGCAGTAGGCGAAGATGTCGGTGATCAGCCGCAGCGAGTGCGCCGGCGGATAGATGTAGGTGCCGCGGGCGATGTACTCCTTCAGCACGTCGTTCTGGATCGTGCCGGTGAGCTGGTCGCCGGCGATGCCCTTCTCCTCCGCGACGAGCGCGTAGAGCAGCAGCAGCACCGACGCCGGAGCGTTGATCGTCATGGACGTCGAGACGGTGTCCAGCGGGATCTGGTCGAACAGGATCCGCATGTCCTCCAGCGAGTCGATCGCGACGCCGACCTTGCCGACCTCGCCGCTGGCGATGGGATCGTCGGAGTCGTAGCCCATCTGGGTCGGCAGGTCGAAGGCCACCGAGAGCCCGCCGGTGCCCTGCGCGACCAGGTGCCGGTACCGCTCGTTGCTCTCCTTGGCCGTACCGAAGCCCGCGTACTGACGCATCGTCCACGGGCGGCCGGTGTACATCGACGCGTAGACACCCCGGGTGTACGGGAACTCTCCCGGCTCGCCCAGGCGTTCCTGCAGACCGTCGGCCAGGTCCTCGGGGCCGTACAGCGGGGCGATGGGGAAGCCGGACTCCGACTCGCGCGTCATGGACAGGTCCTCCGGGCGGGTGCGCTCAGGACCCGAGTTGGACGGGTCACGTTGCCGAGCGTAGGGCGCCCGACATGGCACCCTCGTCGCAGGAGGTCACTCGACAGCGCGAGGCAACCCGGAGGGGGAGGCAGCAGGCCGTGGTCAGCGAACACGAGGGGCCGGACCCCGAGCCGATCCAGTCCGACCCACCCCCGACCCCTGCCGTCACCGCCCCCTCCGAGCCGGCCGCGGTGGTGCCCGAGGGCCGGCTGGTCGCCGGGCGCTACCGCCTGCTCTCGCGGCTCGGTACGGGCGGCATGGGCACCGTCTGGCGCGCCGAGGACGAGGTGCTCGGGCGCGAGGTCGCCGTCAAGGAGGTCACGTTCCCGCCCGGGCTGTCCGACGCCGACCGCGAGGTCATGCGCGAGCGCACCCGCCGAGAGGCCCGCGCCGCGGCCCGGCTCGACCATCCGAGCGCCGTCACGGTGTTCGACGTCGTCGAGCAGGACGGCTCGCCGTTCCTGGTGATGGAGCTGGTCCAGGCCCGCACGCTCTCGCAGCAGGTGCGTGAGCAGGGTCCGCTCAGCGTGCAGCGCACCGCGCAGGTAGGGCTGGCCCTGCTGGGCGCGCTGGAGACGGCGCACCGCCGCAAGATCCTGCACCGCGACGTCAAGCCCGGGAACGTGCTGCTGGGCCCGCCGTCGGGCGACGATCCCGGCCGGGTGGTGCTCACCGACTTCGGCCTGGCCTCGACGGCCGGCGACGTCAGCATCACCGGCACCGGCATGCTGCTGGGCTCGCCGGCGTTCATCGCCCCCGAGCGGGCGCGCGGGCAGGCCCCCGGGCCGGAGTCCGACCTGTGGTCGCTCGGTGCCACGCTGTTCGCGGCGGTCGAGGGACGCGCCCCCTACGACGGCGGTGGCGACCCGTTGCGCACCGTCACGGCGGTGGTCACCGGGCAGCACGCGCCCTTCACCCTCGCCGGGGCGCTCGCGCCGGTGCTGTCGGGCCTGCTCGAGCGCGAGCCGGCCCAGCGCTTGGACGCCCCGGCGGCGCGGCGCGCGCTGCTGCCCCTCGCCGGCACCCCGGCCCAGGCGGGCGCGGCCGCGCAGGGGTTGCCCGTGCCGGCCGCCGAGACGAACGCCGCGCAGAGCGGAGGCGTCCCCGGCAGCGAGCTGGACCGCGACACCACCGAGCTCCCCGTCCTCGCGCTGCGGGACAGCCTGGCCGCCGCCGCGGCGGGCACCGCCGGGCAAGGTACGGCGCCGGCGACGCGAGACCGGGCGAGCCTGCCCCCCGCGCCCCCTGACCCTGGCCCCCGCCATGCCCGGCCGGATCCGCCTCGCGCTCGCGACAGCCCGGCACCTGCACGCCTGCCACGGCTGCCCGAGCCGGTGCGGCAGCGTCCTCGCCGCTCGCCCGTCCCCCTGCTCCTGCTGCTGGCCGTGCTGGCTGTGGGCACCGGGTTGGGCACCTACGTCCTGACCCGGACCCCGCCGGCCACGACCCGTTTCGCCGGCGAGGACGCCTCGCCCGCAGCGGGCCGGCCCAGCCCCACCGCCGCTCTGGACACCTCGCTCCCGACCGGCTGGACGCTGTACACCGATCAGGCCGAGGGCTGGAGCGTGGGCGTACCTCCCGGCTACGCGCGCTCGGACCGCCGCGACCAGGTGCAGTTCCGCAACGACGCCGACCGGCGGAGCCTGCGCATCGAGGCCGGGACCGCCGAGGGCACCGCCGTGGCCCGCTGGCGCTCGTTCTCCCAGGCGCTGCGGGGCAGCCTGGCCGACTACACGCAGCTGAGCCTGGAGCCGGTCGAGTTCCGTGACTACGACGCCGCGGACCTGGCGTTCACCTACACCGACCAGACCGCCCTGCGCGTGCTCGACCGCGGCTTCGTCGTACCTCGCGAGGGCGCGGCCGACGCCTGGTACGGCCTGTACTGGCAGACCAACGACAGCGACTGGGACGCCGCGGGCTCCGTGTTCACCGAGCTCGTACGGACCTTCCGCCCTGCTGCCTGACCGCGCCGGCCGGGCGTGTCTGATGTCTCACACCCTGCTGTCGCCCTCCCAGCGTGCTCCCACCGCCACGCGTCGTTAGCATGACGGGGCCCAGGCAGTCGTCTGGGAACGTTTTCGTGGAGGCGCCCGTCATGCAGGCACCCGCTGGCACCCTCTACCGGGGGCGCGAGGGCATGTGGAGCTGGGTGGCGCACCGCGTCACCGGCGTCCTCATCTTCTTCTTCCTGTTCGCGCACGTGCTGGACACCGCCCTGGTGCGGGTGTCGCCGGACTCCTACAACCGGATCATCGACACCTACAAGACGCCGATCGTGAACCTGATGGAGCTCGGCCTCACCGCGGCCGTGCTCTTCCACGCGTTCAACGGCGTCCGCGTGGTGCTGATCGACTTCTGGGAGAAGGGCCCGCGGTACCAGCGCCAGATGACCTGGGTCGTGCTCGCGCTGTTCCTGGTCCTGATGGCCGCCGCCGCCCCGCGGATGCTGGCGCACACCTTCGCCGATCTGTTCGGGAGCAAGACGTGACCGCCGTCGGACGAGTCCGGCGCCGCGCCCGTGCTGGAGGCGCCGCGCTCGCGTCGCCCCGGCACCGGTCGCCGGACCGGTACGAACTTCGAGATGTACGCGTGGATCTTCATGCGGATGTCCGGGCTGCTGCTGGTGTTCCTGGTGCTCGGGCACCTGTTCATCATGCTGATCCTGGACGGCGGGGTGCAGCGCATCAACTTCGGCTTCGTCGCCGGCCGCTGGGCGTCGCCCTTCTGGCGCACCTGGGACCTGATGCAGCTCTGGCTCGCCCAGCTGCACGGCACCAACGGCCTGCGCGTCATCATCAACGACTACGCCGAGCGCGACGGCACCCGCTTCTGGCTCAAGATGCTGCTGTACACCTCGTCCTTCCTCGTGCTGGTGCTCGGCACGCTGGTGATCTTCACCTTCGACCCCGCCATCACGGGCTAAGGGAGCGCACGCCCATGGCTGTCCAGTTCCACCGCTACGACACGATCATCGTGGGAGCCGGCGGCGCCGGCATGCGCGCGGCGCTGGAGGCGGGGCAGCGCTCCCGCACCGCCGTCCTCACCAAGCTCTACCCGACGCGGTCCCACACCGGCGCGGCGCAGGGCGGCATGTGCGCCGCTCTGGCCAACGTCGAGGAGGACAACTGGGAGTGGCACACCTTCGACACCGTCAAGGGCGGCGACTACCTCGTCGACCAGGACGCCGCCGAGGTCATGTGCAAAGAGGCCATCGACGCGGTCCTGGACCTGGAGAAGATGGGGCTGCCGTTCAACCGCACCCCCGAGGGGCGCATCGACCAGCGACGCTTCGGCGGCCACACGCGCAACCACGGCGAGGCTGCCGTCCGCCGGTCGTGCTTCGCCGCAGACCGCACCGGCCACATGATCCTGCAGACGCTGTACCAGCAGTGCGTCAAGGAGGAGATCGACTTCTTCAACGAGTTCTACGTGCTCGACCTGGTCTTCAGCGAGGTCGACGGCGAGAGGGTCACCAGCGGCGTCGTCGCCTACGAGCTCGCCACCGGCGACCTGCACGTGTTCCACACCAAGGCCGTGCTGTTCGCCACCGGCGGCTTCGGCAAGGTCTTCAAGGTGACGTCCAACGCGCACACCCTCACCGGGGACGGCATGGGCATCGTCTACCGCAAGGGCCTGCCGCTGGAGGACATGGAGTTCTACCAGTTCCACCCGACCGGCATCTGGAAGATGGGCATCCTGCTCACCGAGGGTGCGCGCGGTGAGGGCGGCATCCTGCGCAACAGCGACGGCGAGCGCTTCATGGAGCGCTACGCCCCCACCATCAAGGACCTCGCGCCGCGCGACATGGTGGCGCGGGCGATCTACACCGAGATCCGGCAGGGGCGCGGCTGCGGCCCCGCCAGGACCACGTGCTGCTCGACCTCACGCACCTGCCGCCGGAGCAGCTCGACGCCAAGCTGCCCGACATCACCGAGTTCGCCCGCACCTACCTGGGCATCGAGCCGTACACCGACCCGATCCCCATCCAGCCCACGGCGCACTACGCGATGGGCGGCGTCCCGACCAACATCGACGCCCAGGTGCTGTCGGACAACGAGCGGGTGGTCCCGGGCCTGTTCGCGGCCGGCGAGGTCGCCTGCGTCTCCGTGCACGGGGCCAACCGCCTGGGCACGAACTCGCTGCTGGACATCAACGTCTTCGGTCGCCGCGGCGGACTGTCGGCGGCGGCCTACGCCAACGCCCACGACTTCACCCCGCTGCCCGAGGCGCCCGAGCGCGACACGCTGGCGCTGCTGGAGCGGCTGCGCAGCGGCGCCGGCAACGAGCAGGTGGCCCGCATCCGCGCCGAGCTGCAGGAGTCGATGGACACCAACGCCTCCGTCTACCGCACCGAGGCGACCCTGAAGCAGGCCGAGGTCGACATCGCCGCGCTCAAGGAGCGCTACCTGCGCGTCGGCGTGGCCGACCACGGGCTGCGCTACAACACCGAGCTTCTCGAGGCCGTCGAGCTGGGCTTCCTGCTCGATCTCGCCGAAGCCCTGGTGGTCTCGGCGAAGGCGCGCAACGAGTCCCGCGGTGGTCACTTCCGCGAGGACTTCCCGACCCGCGACGACGTCAACTTCATGCGCCACACGATGGCCTACAAGGTGCCCGACGCCGACGGCCGCATCGGCTTCCAGTCCGACGTGCGCCTGGACTACAAGCCGGTCGTGCAGACCCGCTACGAACCGATGGAACGGAAGTACTAGGCGTGACCGTCACCGAGGACCGCCCCGCCCCGCAGCCGGCAGGCGACGTCGCCGCGCACCTGTCGACCGTCACGCTGAAGATCCGGCGCTTCGACCCCGAGGTCGACCCGGAGGCCAACTGGCAGACCTTCGAGGTGCCGGTGGAGAAGGGCGACCGCCTGCTCGACGCGCTGCACCAGGTGAAGTGGTACCAGGACGGCTCGCTCACCTTCCGGCGCTCCTGTGCCCACGGCGTCTGCGGCTCGGACGCGATGCGCATCAACGGCGTCAACCGGCTCGCGTGCAAGGTGCTCGTCAAGGACCTCGCCGCCGGCCCAGAGGACGAGATCCTCATCGAGCCCATCAAGGGCCTGCCGGTGCTCAAGGACCTCGTCGTCGACATGGAGCCGTTCTTCGAGGCCTTCCGCGCCGTCAAGCCGTTCCTCATCACCGACGGTCGCGAACCCACCCGCGAGCGGCTGCAGAGCGCTGCCGACCGTGCGCGCTTCGACGACACCACCAAGTGCATCATGTGCGCGGCGTGCACCACGTCGTGCCCGGTGTTCTGGAACGACGACGCCTATTTCGGTCCGCAGGCCATCGTCGCCGCCCACCGCTTCATCTTCGACAGCCGCGACGAGGGCGCCGAGGAGCGGCTGGAGATCCTGAACGACAAGGAGGGCGTCTGGCGCTGCCGGACCACCTTCAACTGCACCGACGCCTGCCCGCGCGGCATCGAGGTCACCAAGGCCATCCAGGAAGTGAAGCGCGCCCTGATCTTCCGGCGCACCTGACCGACCGCCCGTCGCTACGGCGAGCGGACCGGCTCTGCCGGCCGCGCGCCAACCGCGGGCGCCGGCGGCCACGAGGCCTGCCCCGATCGCCATCGACACGACCGCCAGGCCGACATGGACGAGCAGGAAAGCCGTCGGTCCGTCGTGGAAGGAACGCTCGTCGTTCCAGGTGACGCGGACGAAGTTCGGCCAGATGAGCAGCGGCCACAGGCCGGCGAGCATCAGGAGCGTGGCGGAGCGGCGGGTGAGCGTCACCGGACCAGTGTCCCGCAGCGCAGCGGCGGACGCCGCGCCGACGTCAGGCTCGTCGCGTGTCCGGCTGTGTCGGTCCCGAGCAGACCGGGTTGTCGGCTGTAGCGTCCGCGGCACCATGCGTGCACCCCGTGGATCCTTCCTCCCCCACCCGGCTCGAGGTGGCCCGCGCGCGGCCCGGTTGAGCGCCGTGCTGCTGCTCGCCGCGCTGCCGCTGGCGGCCCCGGGCAGCGCGTCGGCCGAACCGGTCCCGCCGGGCGGACCGCAGTCGCTCACCGGCACGGGCATCGTGGTCGCGCCGACCTCCCCGGTACTGCCGGAGATCAACGCCGAGGCCTGGCTGCTCGCCGACCTGGACACCGGCGCGGTGCTCGCGGCCAAGGACCCGCACGGGCAGTTCGCGCCGGCCAGCACCCTGAAGGCACTGACCGCCCTCACGCTGATCCCCCGCATCGACCCCGACCGGCAGCTCGTGCCGACCTTCGACGACGTGAACGTCGACGGCAGCAAGGTCGGCGTCGTGGAGCGGGTCGGCTACCCGGCGCGCGAGCTGTTCGGCGCGATGCTCATGGTGTCGGGCAACGACGCCGCGAACGTGCTGGCCTCCGCCGAGGGAGGCACGGCGGCCACCGCTGCCCTCATGAACGCGACGGCGCTGGAGATCGGCGCGAACGACACGCACGCGGTCAACCCGCACGGCCTGGACGCCACCGGTCAGGTCAGCTCGCCCTACGACCTCGCGGTCATCGGTCGTGCCGGGCTGGCGAATGCAGACTTCGCCCGCTACGTCAGCACCTTGTCCAGCAGCATCAGCGGGCCCGGCGGCGCGCGCATCGCCACCTCCAACCACGACAAGATGCTCCGCAGCTATCCCGGCTCCCTGGGCGTGAAGAACGGCTTCACGATCGCTGCCCGGGCCAGCTTCATCGGCGCCGCCCGACGCGACGGGCACGGCCTGGTGGTCGGCATCATGAAATCCACGCCGAAGGTCTTCGACGAGGCCGCGAAGCTGATGGACTGGGGCTTCGCCAACCCGAACGTCGCGACCGTCGGTCAGCTGCCGCCGGTGCCTGCGACGGTCGAGGCCGAGGCCGGCACGACCCGCGCCGTTCTGGCCACGCCCCTGTCGACCGTGCCGCGCACCGCACCCGGCCCCGGTGGTACCAGCTTTCCGGTCACCGTCGCCGGCATGGCGCTGGCCGCCGCCGCGCTGATGGTCGTCCGGCGACGCCCGGCGGGTGCCGGCGCCAGTCGTGCGCGCGCCTCCCGGCCCCCGTCCCGGCCGCGGACCCGCCAGCAGGCTCCGGTCCGCCCGGTGCGTCGAACGGCGGCGCCACCGCGTCCCAGCCCGGCCCGCGACAGGTCCAGGGTCGGCGGCCGGGATCGCACCCGCGAGACCGTCCCGTCCCGTCGGTCCGCCCCGCGCGACGTCCGGGAGTACGGCCGATCATGACCCGTGACGTCGTCGTCTGCGAGCCGTTGCGCACTCCCGTCGGCCGGTACGGCGGAGCCCTGCGCGACGTCGCGGCCCAGGATCTGGCGGCCACCGTGATCCGCGGGCTGCTGGAACGGACCGGCCTGCCCGGTGACGCCGTCGACGAGGTCATCCTGGGGCAGGGCTATCCGAGCATGGAAGCGCCGGCGATCGGCCGCGTCGCCGCGCTGGACGCCGGTCTGCCCGAGACCGTCACCGGGTTGCAGGTCGACCGGCGCTGCGGCTCGGGGCTGCAGGCGATCCTGATGGCGGCGATGCAGGTGCAGACGGGGGTCAGCGAGCTCGTGCTGGCCGGGGGCGCCGAGTCCATGAGCGGCGCGTCCCACTTCACCCACGACGTGCGCTGGGGCACCAGCGGCACCGGGACGATGCTGCACGACTCGCTCGCCCGGGGTCGGGTCACGGCCGGAGGCCGGCACCACCCCGTGCCGGGCGGCATGATCGAGACGGCCGAGAACCTGCGGGCGGAGTACGGCATCACCCGCGAGGACCAGGACGCTCTCGCGCTGCAGTCGCACCGGCGCGCGGTCCGGGCGCAGCAGGACGGCATCTTCGCTCAGGAGATCGTCCCGGTCACCGTCCCCGGCCGCAAGGGCGACACCGTCGTCGACACCGACGAGCACCCGCGGGCCGAGACGTCCCCGGAGTCCCTCGCCCGCCTGCGCCCGCTCCTGGGCGCCGCCGACCCCGACGCGACGGTCACCGCCGGCAACTCCTCGGGCCAGAACGACGGCGCCGCGATCTGCGTGGTCACCACCCCCGACCGGGCGCTGGCGCTCGGGCTGCGGCCGCTGGCCCGGCTGGTCGGCTGGACGGTGGCCGGGGTCCCGGCGCGCACCATGGGGATCGGGCCGGTACCCGCGGTCACGACCCTGCTGGACCGGACCGGGCTGACGTTGGCCGACCTGGACCTCATCGAGCTGAACGAGGCCTTCGCCGCGCAGGTGCTCGCCGTGACGCGCACGCTCGGGCTGACGGCCGCCGATCATGAACGCCTCAACGTCCACGGATCGGGCATCTCGCTCGGCCATCCCATCGGCGCCACCGGGGGCCGGATCCTGGCCACCCTGCTGCGCGAGCTCGATCGTCGCGAAGGTCGTTACGGCCTGGAGACGATGTGCATCGGCGGCGGCCAAGGCCTCGCCGCCCTGTTCGAGCGCTTCTCCGGCTGACGCCTGCGCCCGGTCGCTAGCGGCGGAACAGGTTCCGCACGGTACGTGCGGTCGAGAGTGCCACCGCCATCACGACCATGCCCGCCGCGCCGGCGGTGAACTGACCCGCCTGCCGCGCGAGGACCTCTGCCCGCGACGGAGGGGGCCCGTCCAGCACCGCGGTCGCCGTGGTTCGCGCCGGCGGAGCCCCCGCGAGCGGGACGGCTGCGCCCACACGCGCCGCCGCGACCCCCTCGACGGCCGGCGCCAGCGGGGTCGGCGCGCCGTCGTCCTGGAGCACGGGCGGATCGTCGGGGTCGTTGTCGGCGAACTCGACGGGGATGCCGGCCTCCTTCGCCAGCGCGACCGACGCCGTCCCCGACGGCGCGACGTCGCTGTCGTAGGGCGCGGTGACCGTCCACGCCGCGCAGAGCAGCAGCACCCGCGAGACCAGGTTGATCCAGATCAGCAGCCCGACGATGACCGCGAAGCTGCCGTACAGCGGGTTGCTGGTGGTGCGGGCGATGTAGACGGCGCCGATGCTCTTCAGCACCTCGAAGAGCACACCTCCCAGCAGCGCCCCGCGAACCACCAGCGACAGCGGGGTCTGCACCTTGGGCAGCCGCCAGAACAGGAACAGGAACAGCAGCGTGCTGGAGAGCAGGCCGAGGGCGTACGTCAGCACCTTGGTCAGGACGACGGCGGCCCCCGACTCCCCCAGCCCGAGCAGGTCGAGCACCGACGTGGTCAGCACGGTCGCGACCCCGGAGACCGCGATGGACGCGAGCAGGGTGCCGCCGAGGCCCGCGAGCAGGACGACGTCCTTGGCCTTGGTGACGAAGAAGTTGCCGTCGTTGACGTTGTGGTGCCACAGGCTCCGCAGGCCCTGCCGCAGGGCGTCGACCCACCCGAGCCCGGCGTAGAGCAGACCGCCCAGGCCGATCAGGCCGGCCACGCCGGCCTTGCGGTTGTCGCCGAGGATCTCGGCCAGGCCCAGCTGCTTCGCCAGCCCCGGGGCGTAGCTGTTGACCTGCTTGACCACCTCACCGACGGCGTCGTCGCCGAGGAAGAAGCCGAGCAGCGAGGCCGCCAGGGCCAGCAGCGGGAAGAAGGACAGGAAGCCGAAGTAGGTGATCGAGGCGGCCTGACGGTTGCCCGCGTCGGCGCTGAAGCGGCCGTACGCCCGGATGACGTGGTCCAGCCCCGGACGCTTCTGGCGCGCGTCGGCCAGCAGGGCAGCAGGAGACACCATGATCGTCGCCCTACCCGCCGGACCCGGTCCTACGCGGCCGCCTGCGGTCCGGGCAACCCTCCGCCGCCGAACGGGAAGTCCCGCTGCGGACGCCAGACGCCGACGGTGTCCTGCTCGAAGAGCGTGAAGCCCCACACGGTGAAGCCCGCCTCGTAGTCGGCGAGCTCGACGAAGGCGCGGTCCAGGGCAGGCTCGTCCAGGTCGTGCGCGACGGTGACGTGCGGGTGGTAGGGGAAGCTGAGCTCACGTCCGAGCGGTCCGCGTCGCACCTTCGCCTGCACCCGCTCGCAGTCACCGGCCCCCTGCACCAGCGGGACGAACACCACGGGCGAGACCGGACGGAAGGTGCCTGACCCCTGCAGGCGCAGCCCGAAGGGACGCTCGCCGGCCGCGACCTCGCGCAGGTGCTCCTCGACCGCCTCCAGGACGGCGTCGTCCAGGGTGGTGGGCGGCAGCAGCGTCACGTGCGGCGGGATGCCGGACGCGTTCGGGTCACCGAGGCGCTCCCGCCAACCCTGCAGCTCGCTGGTGAACGGCTCGGGCAGCCCGATCGCCACCCCGAAGCTGCGGCGCGTCACGGCATCGACGACGCGTCGGCGACGCCCAGCAGGCCGACGCGCTCGCGGACGGTCGACATCGTGGTGACGGCGACCTCCCGCGCGCGGGCGGCACCGTCGGCCAGCACCCGGTCCAGCTCGGCGCCGTCGGCCAGCAGGTCGGCGTACCGCTCGCGGACGGGCGCGAACAGGGCGACCACGGCCTCGGCGACGGCTCCCTTGAGATCCCCGTAGCCCTTGCCGGCGAACTGGCTCTCCAGCTCCTGCACGGAGCTGCCGCCGGCGACCGACAGGATCGTCAGCAGGTTGGTCACGCCCGGCTTGTCGGGTCCGGCCACCACCTCGCGTCCGGTGTCGGTGACGGCGCTCTTGATCTTCTTCGTCAGCACCTTGGGGTCGTCGAGCACCCACAGCGTGCCGGCACCCCCGATGCTCTTGCTCATCTTGCGGGCCGGGTCCTGCAGGTCCTTGATGCGTTCCCCGGTCTTGCCGACGTAGGGCCCCGGCACGGTGAACGTCGGCCCGTAGCGGTTGTTGAAGCGCTGGGCGAGGTCGCGGGTCAGCTCCAGGTGCTGGCGCTGGTCCTCACCGATCGGCACCGCGTCGGCCTGGTACATCAGGATGTCGGCCGCCTGCAGCACGGGGTAGGTGAACAGCCCCACCGAGCCGTTGTCCTTGGACCGCTGGGCCTTGTCCTTGAACTGGGTCATCCGGCTCGCCTCGCCGAAGCCGGTCAGACAGCCCAGCACCCAGCCCAGCTCGGCGTGCTCGCGGACGTGGCTCTGCGCGAAGACGGCGCTGCGCGCCGGGTCCACCCCCATCGCCAACAGCTCCGCCGCGGCACCGCGGGTGCGCTCGCGCAGCTGCGCCGGCTCCGGGACGTCGATCAGCGCATGCAGGTCGGCGAGGAAGAAGAAGCACTCGGCGTCGTCCTGGATCGCGACCCACTGCCGCACGGCGCCGAGGTAGTTGCCGAGGTGGAAGCCCGCACCGGTCGGACGGATGCCGGACAGGACGCGCGGACGAGCCGTCGGCGCCGGACCGGTCGGAGCAGCGGGTGACGCGGACATGACGAGCATCCTGTCACTGTCCGTGTCCGGCGCCGAGCCGGGGCAGCCGGGACCGGGCAGGATGGCCACCATGAGCCGACCGGACTGGGACCTTGCGGTGGTCGGCGCGGGCCCGGCGGGATCGGCGGCGGCGCTGGCGGCGCTGCGCGCGCGACCGGACGCGCGGGTGCTGTTGCTGGACCGGCACGACTTCCCCCGGGACAAGTCCTGCGGCGACGGCATCGCGCCGCACGCCCTGGACGAGCTCGCGCGCCTGGGCGTGGCGGGGGTGCTCGCCGACCGGGTGCCCGTCCGGCAGCTGCGGCTGGTCTCTCCCGGCGGCACGACGGTGGCGCAGGCCTTGCGACGGCCGGACTACGTGGTCCCCCGGACCGTCTTCGACGCCCGCCTGGTCGACGCGGCCGTCGCGCGCGGAGCAGTCCTGCAGCGCCGGACGGTGCGCCGCCTGGAGGTGCGGGACGACCGGGTGGTGCTGGACGACCACGACAGCGCTGCGGTGCTCGTCGGGGCCGACGGCGCCAACGGGGTGGTCCGGCGGCTGGCCGGGCTGCCCAGACAACCGGTCGACAACCTGGCGGTGGCCGTGCGCGGCTACACGCCGGCGCCTGCCGGCGAGCCCGAGCAGATCATCTTCATGGCCGAGAAGGACTGGCCCGCCTACGCGTGGTCCTTCGCTGCCGGCGACGGCAGCGCCAACATCGGCTTCGGCATGATGCTGCCCTCCCTGCAGGCCGCCGAGCGCGGCGGGCGGGCCGAGCTGCACGGCCGGCTGGAGGCGATGCTGGCGCCCTTCTTCGGGTCGTCGTGGGCACCGGAGCGGCTGGTGAGCCACCACCTGCCGCTGTCGACGAGCCGCCCCCGCCAGCCCGACGGACGGGTGCTGCTGGCCGGCGACGCCGCGTCGCTGGTGAACCCGCTCACCGGCGAGGGCATCTTCTACGCCCTGCTGTCGGGCCGGCTCGCGGGCCTGGCCGCAGGCGCCGGCGATCCCGGCAGGGCCTATCGGCTGGCGCTGCGGGCCGAGCTCGGGCGCCATCTGCGGCACACCTCGCTGCTGACGCGCCTGAGCCGCCGTCCCGGTCTGGTCGACCTGGGTGTCGCTGCCACGGCACGGTCGCCGCAGGCCTTCGACGCGCTCGTCGAGCTGGGCCTCGGGCGGGGACTGGTGACGGCCCCGATGCTGGCGGGTCTCGGCCGGGCGCTGGTGCGGCGGGTCAGCTCGCGGTGACCATGGCGGTCAGCACGTCGGCCTCTTGCGAGGTCGCGGTCCTGGCCATGTCGACGACGAACTTCTCCGCCTTGCCACCGACGAGCGGGATCTTCACCTTCGCCGTGCCGTCGATCACGTAGCTGCAGCCCGCGCCGGCCGGCACCAGCTGCATCGTCCCGCTGACCTCGACCGGGGCGCCGGGGACGCTGCCCACCCAGCTGCCCGCCCGGGTGCCGTCGGCCAGCGCCGGCCCCCAGGTGTCGGTCTGCCCGGCGCGGCCGTCCTTGGGGATCAGCTTCTCCAGGAAGCCGGGGATGCCTTTGGGCAGGCCGCGGCTGCACCGCATCCGGACCCCGCCGTCGGCAAGCTCCTCGCGCTCCTCCAGCACGCTGCCGTCGGACAGCATCTCGTCCTTGCGCTGGGGCCAGGCGGCGCTCGAGATGGCCGCGTACGCCGTCTCGACGTCGCTCGGGATCGGGTAGCTGAAGTGCAGCGGGCTGCTCATGGACTCTTCTCTCAGGAGGGGAGGTCGTCGCCCTGGACCTCGTCGGTGACCTCGCGGACCAGCATGGTGGCCTCCCGCTCGGCCAGCTTGTGCACCATCGAGGCGATGAAGGTCTCGGCCTTCCCGCCGACGACCGGCACCTTGACCTTCACCTCGCCCTCGATCGTGTAGCGGCTGCCCTGCGCAGTCGGCTCCAGGCGCATCGTGCCACCCAGCCGGGCCGGGGCACCCGGGATCTCGACCTTCCACGTGCCGGTGCGGGCGCCGTCGCGCTCGGCTGCCCACTCGTCGGTCTGGAGCACCCGCCCGTCGGCCGGCAGGAAGCGCTGCAGCGGACCGGGCACGCCGTCAGGCAGGGCCCGCGAGACCGCGAACAGCAGTCCACCGTCGGAGCGCTCGGTCCGCTCGACGAGCCGGCTGCCGTCCTTGAGCTCGTCGGCCTTGCGCTGCGGCCAGCGCGGCGAGGTCAGCACCTGGAAGACCGTGGCGACGTCACCACCGCTCTCGAAGACGCTCTTGACCGGGCTGCTCATGACCGGACCCGTCCTGACCTCACGCGCTCTCCTGCTCCTCGATCGACTCCAGCGGCGTCACCCGGACGCGGGCGACGCGCCGGCCGTCCAGCTCGCTGACCTCCAGCCGGTGACCGTCCACCTCGACGGCCTCGCCCACCCGAGGCACATGCCCCAGGCAGGCCATCACATACCCCGCGACGGTCTCGTACGGACCCTCCGGAAGGGTGACGCCTGTCTGCGTCCGGGTCTCGTCCAGGTTGAGCAGGCCGTCCGCCTCGAGCTCGCCGCCGGGGAAGGTGAGCCGTTCGGACTCGGCGACGTCGTACTCGTCGCGGATGTCGCCGATGACCTCCTCGATGAGGTCCTCCAGCGTGACGATGCCGGCGGTGCCGCCGTACTCGTCCACGACGATCGCCAGGTGGTGGCCCTCGCGGCGCATCTCCGACATCGCGGGCAGCACCCGCTTGGTCGACGGCAGCGACTTCACCTCCCGGACGACGTCGGCCACCCGCATGCCGCGGGCCTTGGCGGCGGGGACCATCAGGTCGCGCACGTGCAGGAAGCCGATGATGTCGTCCTGCGAGCTGCCGGCCACCGGGTAGCGGCTGTGCGGGGCGTCCGCGGTCTCCTTGACCGCACGGCTGAGCGTCATGCCCGCCTCCAGGAACGCCACCTCGGTACGCGGCAGCATCACCTCGCGCAGCTGCCGCTCACCGGCGGCGAAGACGTCGTCGATGAGCTTGCGCTCGTCCTTGGTGAGCGACTCGTGGGCGGCGACCAGCCCACGCAGCTCCTCCTCGGTGATGGACTCGCGGGCGCCCTCGTTGCTGCCGCCCAGCAGCCGGACGAGCAGGTTCGTGGTCAGCGACAGGAACCAGATGACCGGCCGGGCGATGCGGGCGAACCGGTCGACGACCGGGGCGAGCAGCAGCGCCGTCCCCTCGGCCCGCTGCAGCGCCAGCCGCTTGGGCACCAGCTCGCCGACGGTGATGGCCACGTAGGAGATCGCCAACGTGATGAGGATGGTGGCGACCACGTCGGCCAGCCCCTCGGACAACCCGGCGTCGACCAGCGGCGGCGCCAGCTTGCTCGACAGCCTCGACTCGCCGAAGGCCGCCGAAAGGAAGCCGGCAGCCGTCACGCCGATCTGCACCGCCGCCAGGAAGCGGTTCGGGTTCGCGGCGAGCGAGGCGACCCGCCGGCCCCGCTTGCCGGCGCTGACCATGCCGGAGATCTGGCTCTCCCTCAGCGACACGAGCGCGATCTCGCTGGCGACGAACACGGCCCCGAACAGGATGAGGGCCAGGATCAGCCCGAGGCTGATCAGGATGTCGGTCACGGCGCGTCCGACCTCCGGCAGGAGCAGGGACGCGCCGGTCTACTGGGGGGTTCCACGGGGACCAGCGTACGGGCGCCGGCGCACGTCCTGCCCCGGGGTGGGCAGCGGCGGGCGCCGGCGGCCGACACCTCAGAAAGCGGCGAGGACCTGGTTGAAGGTGGCGCTCGGACGCATCACGCCGTCGGTCTTGGCCTTGTCGACGTGGTAGTACCCGCCGAGCTCGGCCGGCTCGCCCTGCACCGCGTTCAGCTCGTCGACGATCGTCTGCTCCTTGGCCGCGAGATCTGCTGCCAGGCCGGCGAACAGCGCTGCGGCCTCGGCGTCGTCGGTCTGGTTCGCCAGCGCCTGCGCCCAGTAGAGCGCCAGGTAGAAGTGGCTGCCCCGGTTGTCGAGCTGGTTGACCTTGCGGCCCGGCGAACGGCCCTGGTCGAGCACCTGGGCGGTGGCCTCGTCCAGGGTCGTGCCGAGCAGCTCGGCCCGCTTGTTGCCGGTCTTCTCGGCCAGGAACTCGAGCGACACCGACAGCGCGAGGAACTCCCCGAGGGAGTCCCAGCGCAGGTGGTTCTCCTTCACCAGCTGCTGCACGTGCTTCGGGGCCGAACCGCCGGCGCCGGTCTCGAACAGGCCGCCACCGTTCATCAGCGGCACGATCGACAGCATCTTGGCGCTGGTGCCGAGCTCCAGGATCGGGAACAGGTCGGTCAGGTAGTCGCGCAGCACGTTGCCGGTGACGCTGATGGTGTCCTCGCCGCGACGGGCGCGGTCGAGCGTGAAACGGGTGGCGGCGGCGACGTCCATGACCTGCAGGTCCAAACCGTCGGTGTCGAGCTCGGCCAGGTAGGCGTGCACCTTCTTCAGCACCTGGGCGTCGTGGGCGCGGGTCTCGTCCAGCCAGAAGACCGCCGGCGAGCCGGTGGCGCGGGCGCGCGAGACGGCCAGCTGCACCCAGTCCTTGATGGGCGCGTCCTTCGTCTGGCAGGCGCGCCAGATGTCGCCCTGCTCGACGTCGTGGGTGAGCAGGACGCTGCCCGCAGCGTCCTTCACCGTGACGGTGCCGGCCGCCGCGACCTGGAAGGTCTTGTCGTGGCTGCCGTACTCCTCGGCCTTCTGCGCCATCAGCCCGACGTTGGGCGTGGTGCCCATCGTCGCCGGGTCGAAGGCGCCGTGCTCCTTGCAGAACAGCACCGTCTCGGCGTAGAGCGGCGCGTAGGAGGAGTCCGGGATGACGTACTTGGTGTCCTGCAGCGCGTCGTCGGCGTTCCACATCTGCCCGGAGGAGCGGATGGCCGCCGGCATCGAGGCGTCGATGATGACGTCGCTCGGCACGTGCAGGTTGGTGATGCCCTTGCTCGAGTCGACCATCGCCAGCGACGGCCCGCTCGCGTAGCCGGCCTCGATCGCCTGCTGCACGGACGCGCGGGTCTCGGCCGGCAGCTTCTCGACGCCCGTCAGCACGCTGGCCAGACCGTCGTTCGGGTCGGCCCCCACCGACGCGAGCTCGGCGCCGTACTGCGCGAAGACGTCCGGGAAGAACGTCCTCACGACGTGGCCGAAGATGATCGGGTCCGACACCTTCATCATGGTGGCTTTCAGGTGCACCGAGAACAGCACCCCACGCGCCTTGGCGTCGGCGATCTCCCTGGCCAGGAACGCCTCCAGCGGCGCCTTGCGCATCACCGCAGCGTCCACGATCTCGCCGGCGAGCACCTTCAGCCCGTCCTTGAGCACGGTGGCGGTGCCGTCGGCGGCGGTGTGCTCGATCGTCAGCGTGGTCGGCTGCCCGACGGTCACGGAGGTCTCGGAGTGGCGGAAGTCGCCGTCGTCCATCGTCACGACGTGGGACTGCGTGCTGCTGGACCAGGCGCCCATCGAGTGCGGATGGCTCTTGGCGAAGCCCTTGACCGACGCCGGCGCCCGGCGGTCGGAGTTGCCCTCGCGCAGCACCGGGTTGACGGCGCTGCCCTTGACGGCGTCGTAGGCGGCGCGCGCCTTCTTCTCCGCCTCGCTCTGCGGGTTCTCCGGGTAGTCGGGGACGGCGAAGCCGGCGCCCTGCAGCTCGGCGACGGCTGCCTTGAGCTGGGGGATCGAGGCGCTCACGTTCGGCAGCTTGATGATGTTGGCGTACGGCGTCTTGGCCAGCTCGCCGAGCTCGGCCAGCGCGTCGGGCGCGAGGTCGAAAGCAGCCAGGACACGGGCGGCCAGCGAGATGTCGCGCGTCTCGACGGCGACGCCCGCCTTGTCGGCGTAGGCCTGCAGCACCGGCAGCAGCGAGTGCGTCGCGAGCGCAGGTGCTTCGTCGGTGTACGTATAGATGATCTTCATCTCGTCGCTCATCCGAGCAGGCCCAGCTCACGCACGGCGTCGCGCTCCTCGGTCAGCTCGGCGACCGAGGCGTCGATCTTGCCGCGCGAGAAGGCGTCGATCTCCAGCCCCTGGACGATCTCCCACTCGCCGCCGGAGGAGGTGCACGGGAAGGAGCTGATGATGCCCGCGGGGACGTCGTAGGAGCCGTCGGACATGATCGCCGCCGACGTCCAGTCGCCGTCGGCGGTGCCGTTCACCCAGTCGTAGACGTGGTCGACGGCCGCGTTCGCGGCCGACGCGGCCGAGGACGAGCCGCGGGCCTCGATGATCGCCGCGCCGCGCTTGGCGACGGTGGGGATGAAGGTCTCCTTGAGCCAGGCCTCGTCGCCGACGACCTCGGCCACCGGCGTGCCTGCGATGGTGGCCTGCGACCAGTCGGGGTACTGCGTCGCGGAGTGGTTGCCCCAGATGGTCAGGTGCTTGATGTCGGCGACGGCCGAGCCGGTCTTCTTCGCCAGCTGGCTGAGCGCGCGGTTGTGGTCCAGCCGGGTCATGGCGGTGAAGCGCGAGCCCGGGATGTCGGGGGCGTGCGAGGCGGCGATCAGCGCGTTGGTGTTGGCCGGGTTGCCGACGACCAGGACGCGGATGTCGCTGGCGGCGCCGGCGTTGAGCGCCTCGCCCTGGGGCTTGAAGATGCCGCCGTTGGCGGACAGCAGGTCTCCGCGCTCCATGCCGGCGGTGCGCGGTCGGGCACCGACGAGCAGGGCGACGTTGGCGCCGTCGAAGGCGGCTGTGGCGTCGGCGGTGATGTCGATGCCGGTCAGCAGCGGGAAGGCGCAGTCGTCGAGCTCCATCGCGGTGCCCTCGGCAGCCTTGAGCGCCGGCTCGATCTCCAGCAGGCGCAGGCGTACGGGGGTGTCCGGGCCGAGCAGCTGGCCCGACGCGATGCGGAAGAGCAGCGCGTAGCCGATCTGGCCGGCGGCGCCGGTGACGGTGACGGTGACGGGGGTGCTGGCCATGATCGGGAGGACTCCGCTCTCGGGGCCGCGCCGGGCCCGGGTCTGGGGTGGCGCCCGGGTTGCGGGCGCGGCGCGCGTGCCGCGCCAGGGTACGAGGTGGCCGGGGACCGTGCCGTCGGCCCCCCGTCGACGCCGCCGCCCGGGACCGCGTGGGCTAGACGTCGGGGATGGTGTTCGCGAGCGCGGCCAGCGCGAAGCCCAGCGTCAGCAGCACCGCAGCATCGACCGGACGGCTGCGTACGGCCAACCACCCCGCCTGCCGCTCCGGCAGCGACAGCCGCAGCGTCCCGGCCAGCAGCATCGCGCCCGACAGGACGAACGCCCCGGGCTTCCAGTCCAGGACGGCGCCGAGGAGCAGCCCGGCCCCGGCCAGGGCGATCACGGCGAGGCTGGGGTACTGCCGCGACGTCGCGGACATGCTTGCTCCGTCCCTCGTGCGGCCCGGTACCGCAGTTCTGACCCTACGGGGACGGGTTGTCTGGTTCGCTGGGCGGACGCGCGCGGGTTGCGTCGCGTCCGAGGGGTCGGCGCACACGCTGACCGGTCGGTGGGCTCGAGTCCGGAAGGAGCCGTCGTGCTACCTCTCACGCTGCGCTTCGAGGAGACGGGCGAGACCTACGAGCTCGGTCCCGACGTGACGACGGTCGGACGTTCGGAGAGCGTCGACGTCTTCCTGGAGGACCCGAGCGTCTCGCGGCTGCATGCCGAGCTCGTCCGGCGCGGCGACCACGTCTACGTGTGCGACCTGGGCCTGTCGACCAACGGCACGCGGGTGAACGGACGTCCGGTCGGACGACGGTTGCTCGACGACGGCGACGTCATCTCCTTCGGCGCCGCCCGCACCCGCATCAACGGGCTGCCGGCCGCCATGACGGAGGAGACGGCCATGCTCAGCCGCCTGTCGGCGCCGGATCTCACCCGCCGCGAGTGCGAGGTCCTCACCTCGCTGTGCCGGCCGGCCGCCGGCCAGGAGGCGTTCGTGTCGCCGGCGAGCGCGCGGCAGATCGCCGGCCAGCTCGTCGTCACCGAGGCTGCGGTCAAGCAGCACCTGCTGCGGCTGTACGCGAAGTTCGGGATCCCGGAAGGGACCGACCGGCGGGCGCGCCTGGCCAACGAGGTCATCAGCACCGGCGTCGTGCGGCCGCTGCCGATCGACGTCGAGGAGAGCATCCGCCGCGCGGGGTGAGGGCGGGCAGGGTGGGTCCGGTGAGCGGCGGCTCAGTCGCGCAGCGACCTGCGCCGCTCCGCCGCCTCGATGCAGTTGCGGAACAGCATCGCCACCGTCGTCGGTCCGACACCGCCGACCCGAGGGGTGATGGCGCCGGCGACCTGCTCGCAGGCTTCGTCGACGTCCGGCAGCAGCTTGCGTCCCTCGTACCGCACTCCGCCACCCACCACGGTGACGCCGGGAGTCAGGTGCTCGGGCTGCAGGATCCCGGGCACGCCCACGGCCGCGACGACGATCGACGCCCGGCGGGTGTAGTCGGCCCAGTTCGGCACGCCGGTGTGCACGACGGTGACGGCCGCGTTCGCCGTCGGACGCTTCTGGGTGAGCAGCAACGACAGCGGCCGTCCCAAGGTCGTACCGCGTCCGAGGATGCAGACCTGCCTGGCCGGCGACGGGGATCTCGTGGAAGGCCAGCAGCGCCTCGATGCCCGCGGGGGTGCACGGGACCGGGCCGGGCATGCCCATCGCCAGCCGCCCCATGTTCACCGGGTGCAGGCCGTCGACGTCCTTGTCGGGATCCATCTCCAGGAGCGCTGCCTCGAAGTCGATCTGCTTCGGCGTCGGGTGCTGGATGAGCATGGCGTCGACGGAGTCGTCGTCGTTGAGCTCGCGGATCGCGCGGACCAGGTCGTCCTGCGTGGCGTCGTCGGGCAGGTGCCGGTGCGGACTCGTCAGGCCGAGCTCGGTAGCCCGGTCCATCTTCATCTTGACGTAGCCGCCGCTGGCGCTGTCGCCGCCGACCAGGATCGTCCCCAGCCCAGGACGGTGCCCCGCAGCGACGAGGGCGGCGATGCGCGGCTGGAGATCGTCGAGGACGGCCTGGGCGACGGGGGCTCCGGGGAGCATGCGGGCGGTCACGGGTGCACCCTAGGCCGGTGAGCCGACCTGCGAACCATGACCCCTTCCCGCCCGGCTTCTTCGATCGCGCCGACGAGGCACCCGATCCGATCTTCTACAGCAGCCCGCGGTTGGTCACCCACCTGGACGACCGCGCGATCGCGGCCGTGTCTGCGCTCTACGCCGAGCTCGGCACCGACGGCGACGTGCTGGACCTGATGTCGTCCTGGGTCAGCCACCTGCCGGCCCGTCCCCGGCACCTGACCGTGCTCGGCATGAACGACCGTGAGCTGCGCGCCAACCCGATGGCCGACGCGGTCGTCGTCCGCGACCTGAACGACGATCCCCTGCTGCCGTTCGAGGACGCGAGCTTCGATGCCGTGCTGAACTGCGTCTCCGTCGACTACCTGACCCGGCCGCTGCAGGTGTACGCCGAGGTCGCCCGCGTGCTGCGCCCCGGCGGGGTCAGTGTGTGCACCTTCAGCAACCGCTGCTTCCCCTCCAAGGCCATCCGCGGCTGGCTGGCCTCCACCGACGACGTCCACGGCGAGATCGTCGCCGAGTACCACCGCCGGGCAGGCGGTTTCGACGTGCCGACGGTCGAACGTCGCCAGACCGGCTGGACGGCCGACCCGTTGTGGGCGGTCTGGGCCCGGCGTAGCGTGCCGGCGTGAGCGACCTCTTCTCCGACGTCCTCGCGGTCACCGGCCGCGCCGAGCTGGAGGTCGCCCCGGACGCGGCGGCCCTGACCGTCCGGGTCTCCGCCGAGGCTGCGACGGGTCCCGGAGCGCATGCCCGCACGGCAGCCGTGGCCGCGCTGCTCGACGACCGGCTCGACCAGCTCGGACCGGCTGTTCGCCAGCGGCAGACGACCGTTCTGCTGCTGGCTCCCGTCGTCGAGTGGGGGGAGCACGGACGGTCCACGCGGGTCGCCTTCACGGCTGTGCGCGACACCGCCCTGGAGATCACGGACGTCTCGCTGCTGGGCCCCCTGCTGGCCGACCTCGCTGCCCACGACGAGATCGTCGTGCACGGTCCCCAGTGGCTCGTCGATGCCGACAACCCGGCGCACGCCGAGGTTCGGGCGCGTGCTGCCGCCGACGCCCGTGCCCGCGCGCTCGACTACGCCCGTGGGCTCGGCCTCACGCTCGGTCCGGTGGCGTGGACGACCGAGCCGGGCCTGCGCACCGGCGCCGAGACCGTCGCCCTGCACACCATGAGCGTGCGGAGCGCGGGCCACGACGCCGGATCCGCTGCGCTGGAGGTGTCGGCAGGCACGCAGACCGTGACGGCTGCGCTGGAGGTCGGCTTCCGCCTCCGGCCGTGACCCCTGGGCGCGAGCGCTCAGGGATCCACCACCGCGCCCCGCGCCTGCGCCAGCAGCACGGCCTGACCGAGGTCGATGCGCACGCCCGTCCAGTCGACACCGTCGAGGTCGCAGCCGTGCAGGCGGGCACCGCGCAGATCGGCTCCGTTGAGCCGGCAGCCCCGCAGGATCGCGCGGCTCAGGTCGGCGCCGGCGAGATCGGCGCGAGACAGGTCGGCGTCGGTGAGGTCGGCCTCGCACAGCTTCAGCCCTGCCAGCGAGACCCCGCGCAGGTCGGCGCCGCGCAGGCCGACATAGGACCAGTCCCCGCCTTGGACGGTGAGCGGGCGCAGCGCAGCACGCAGGAACGTCGAGCCGGTGAGCTTGCATCCCGTCAGCGTCGAGCCGAACAGGCGCGCGCGTTCCAGCGTGCAGCCGATCAACGCGCAGTCGGTCAGCGTCGCCGACGTGAGCTCAGCGCCCGACAGGTCGCAGCGCTCGAAGACGACCCGGTCCAGAACGGCCTCGGAGAAGTCGGCCCCGATCAGGCGAGCATCCTGAAAAACTCTTCCGGACAGCGTCTCTCGCGAGAAGTCGGCACGCGTCAGGTCTTCCACGCGCGATCGGCCTAGTGGAAGAAGTGCCGGGTGCCGGTCAGGTAGAGCGTGGCGCCCGCCGCCTTCGCCGCCTCGATCACCTGGTCGTCGCGGACCGAGCCTCCGGGCTGCACGACGGCGCGCACCCCCGCATCGAGCAGCACCTGCAGACCGTCCGGGAAGGGGAAGAACGCGTCGGAGGAGGCGACCGAGCCGGCGGCCCGCTCGCCGGCGCGGGCGACCGCGAGCCTGGCCGAGTCGACCCGGTTCACCTGGCCCATCCCGACGCCGACGGTGGCCCCGCCGGACGCCAGCAGGATGGCGTTGCTCTTGACCGCCCGGACCGCCCGCCACGCGAAGACGAGGTCAGCCAGCATCGCGTCGCCGGCGGGTTCGCCACAGGCCAGCGTCCAGGAGGCCGGGTCGTCGCCCGGCGCGCTGATGGAGTCCGCGGCCTGCAGCAGCACGCCGCCGCAGACCTGACGGAACTCCAGACCCTGCCCACCGTGACCGGTCGTCTCGAGCACCCGGATCGACGGCTTGCGGGACAGCACCTCGATCGCGCCGTCCTCGTAGGAGGGGGCGACGATGACCTCGGTGAACACCTCGGCGACCTGCACAGCCATGGCGACCGACACGGCCCGGTTGCTGGCGATGACGCCGCCGAACGCCGAGACGGGGTCGCACGCGTGCGCGGCCCGATGCGCGGCCGCGACGTCGGAGCCGATCGCGATGCCGCACGGGTTGGCGTGCTTGATGATCGCGACGCACGGGTCGGTGAAGTCGTTGGCCGCGCGCAGGGCGGCGTCGGTGTCGACGTAGTTGTTGTAGGACATCGCCTTGCCATGGTGCTGGCGGGCGTTCGCCAGCGACGGGCCGCCGCTCGGATCCACGTACAGCGCGGCGTGCTGGTGCGGGTTCTCGCCGTACCGGAGCACGTCGCCGCGCTGCCAGGTGGCGCCCAGGAACGCTGGGAACTGCTCGTTGTCGGCCGGCCCGTAGCCGTTCGCGAACCACGACGCCACCGCGACGTCGTAGGCGGCGGTGTGGGCGAAAGCCAGTCCGGCGAGGCGCTTTCGTTCGGCCAGGGTGGTGCCGCCCAGAGCGATCGCGTCGAGCACGGCCTGATACCCGGCCGGGTCGGTGACGACCGCGACCGACGGGTGGTTCTTGGCCGCCGCGCGCACCATCGTCGGTCCGCCGATGTCGATCTGCTCGACGCACTCGTCCGGCCCGGCGCCGGAGGCGACGGTGGCGGCGAACGGGTACAGGTTCACCACGACGAGCTCGAACGGCTCGATCCCGAGCTCGCTGAGCTGGCGCTGGTGGTCCGGCAGCCGCAGGTCGGCGAGGATGCCCGCGTGCACCTTCGGGTGCAGCGTCTTGACGCGGCCGTCCAGGCACTCGGGGAAGCCGGTGAGGGCGTCCACGGCGGTGACCGCTACCCCGGCTGCGCGCAGCGTCGCCGCGGTCGAGCCGGTGGAGACGATCTCGACGCCTGCCGCAGCCAGACCCAGTCCGAGCTCGACCAGACCCGCCTTGTCGTAGGCACTGATGAGGGCTCTGCGGACCGGAGTCCTGGTGTCCTGGCTGCTGTCGTTGTCGGGGGTGCTCATCCGAGCCTCACGGTCCTTCCTACGACGGTCCAGCCCTGGCGGGCCATCCGTCCCACGGCGTCGACGAAGAGCGGGCGCTCGACGTCCTGGATCCTGCTCTGCAGTCGCGCCTCGTCGTCGTCGGGCAGCACGGCGACGCTGGCCTGGGCGACGACGGGTCCGGTGTCGACACCCTCGTCGACGAGGTGGACGGTGACGCCGGCGACCTTGACGCCGTAGGCGAGCGCGTCGGCGACAGCGTGAGCCCCGGGGAAGGCCGGCAGCAGCGCCGGGTGGGTGTTCACGACCCGGCCGGGGAAGCGACCGAGAAAGGCGGGCCCGAGGATGCGCATGAAGCCGGCGCAGACCACCAGGTGCGGCTCGTGGGCCGCCACCGCGGTCGCCAGGCGGACGTTCCAGGCGGCACGGTCGGCGCCCTGCTCCAGCGGCTCGGCGAAGCACGGCACGCCCGCTGCAGCCGCCCGCTCGAGCGCCTGCGCTCGTGGCCGGTCCGAGCCCACCGCCACGATCTCGGCGCCGTAGCCGGGCTCCCGTGCGGCGTCCAGCAGCGCCTGCAGGGTCGTGCCGCTGCCCGAGGCGAGCACGACCAGTCGCGCGGTCAGGGCTCCTCCTCCGGGCGGGCGCCGGACAGGTCCCGGGCGCGGTGACCGCAGGCTACCGACGTCGCCCGACCAAGGTCGCGGGGAGCGTGGAAGCAGACCGGGCGCTGGTGGTGCCGCGGCCGGTGAGGTAACCAAGAGGCGCCGGGCTGCTGACGCCCGGCTCCTCGAGGAGGCCGATGTGACAGCGCCCGACGACCCGTTCCGCTCCCCCGACGCCGGGGCGGACCGACCGCCGGCCACCCCACCGACCGGTGACGCGCCCGTGAACCCGTACGGTCCCGGGCAGACCGCGCAGCCGTTCGGCCAGCCTCCCCCGTACGGCGGTCACTACGGCGCGGGCCAGTACGGCGCTCCGGTGCGCCCGCCCTACGGGAGCACGGGGCCGGGTACGGCTCCCAGCAACGGGCTCGGCGTCGCCGCCCTCGTCCTCGGGATCGCGGCGGTCGTGACCGGCCTGTTCCTGCTCGGCGGGGTCCTCGGCGTGGTCGCGATCGTGCTGGGCGTCCTGGCCCGCAAGAAGGCCGCTCGTGGCGAGGCCGACAACGGCGGCACGGCGCTCGCCGGCATCGTCCTCGGCGCCGTCGGGATCCTGGTCGCTGCGGTCGTCGTCGTCGTGGCCGGAGTCCTGTTCAGCCGAGCGGACCTCGGCAGCTTCACCGAGTGCCTGAGCCAGGCCGACGGCGACCAGGCGGCCGTCGACGCGTGCTCCCGCGACTTCGAGCGCGACCTGACGGGGGATTCCCGCTGACCTGAGCCACCCCGTCCAGGTCGCCGGCGGCGCAGCGCCGCGTCAGCCGGTCGGCACGTCGCGTCGCCGCAGGACGAGCACCGCAGCGAGCGCGCCCACCCCGACCTCGGCCGCGACGCAGAGCCCGACGGCGACAGGCGAGGGCCCGACCGAGGACAAGCGTTGTCCGCCCACCGCCCCGGCAGCGCCCCAGCAGATGCCGGCCCACAGCACGCCGCAGACCGGTCCGACGGCCAACGTCTCCAGCACCGGGTGCCGGCGGTCCCGCAGCCCCGTCAGCAGCAGCACCCCGGCGACCGCCCCGGCCAGCACCGGCAGCAGCAGACCGACGACCGCCCAGCCCGGCGCCTCCCCCGACGGCAGGGCGGCCAGCAGCGGGAAAGCCGGCACGTCGCCGAGCGCGTAGCCGAACGGGCCGACCCCGGTGCCGGTCCCGATGGCGAAGCCCGGCCCCGCCAACCAGGACGTCCCCCACACCACGGCGTTCGGCACGAGACAGAGCCCGAGCAGCAGCAGGCCCGCGCCCCCGGCCGGACCGGGTCGGGTGGTCGCGGCGAGATCAGCGGCGCGGTCCAGGTGCAGGGCCAGCACGGCGCCGACGAGCACCGCTCCACCGGCGAGCAGCACGCCAGAGGCACCGGCGACGGCCGGCGCGAGCAGGCGGACCCGGGCCGGGAGCGCCCACCACCCGGCGCGCCACAGCCGGCCCGGCCGCAGCGCACCGGCAGCGGCGCCCAGCGCCCCGAGGACGAGGCCTGCCAGGACCGCCTGCGGCAGCGGGGCGTAGACGTCCGGGCCCCGGCTCAGCACCGAGACCAGGCCGGTGAGCAGCGCATAGGGCAGGGCCGTCGCCAGCGCGACGCGGGCGACGTCTGCCACCGATCCGGCCCGGCTGTCACGGGAAGCACGCGCGGCGGCGCGGGCCAGCAGCAGCAGCGGGAGCACGCACAGTCCCAGCGGGGCGAGCGTGACCCGTCCGCCGGGAACCTCCAGGGTCGCTGCGTGCGCCAGCAGCCAGAGCTGACCCAGGCCCCGCGCCGTCTGCGCGAACGTCGTCCCGGACCGGTCGTCGGCGTACCAGAGGGCCAGTCCCGGCAGCCCCACCAGCAGCAGCCCGACGACGCCGGCGCGCAGCGCGCCGAGGGCCCCGGCTGCCCAGGGCCCGCCGGCCCGTTCGGCAGGGGTCGGGCGAGGGGGCAGGGTCGCGTGGCGCGACAGGGTCTCGGTCATGACCCCTGGACTGTCCCAGCCCGGGAGGCGACCTCCGTGGCGGCACGCCGAGGCAGCGGCAGAACAGCCGCCCCGCTCGGCTGCGGCTCCCGCCGACCGGGTCCGCACCCGTACGCACGACGGCCCGGCCCCGTGCGGGGACCGGGCCGTCGCAGGTGCGGTGCTACAGGTTCTTCATGATCTCGCGCATGAGGTCGGCGGTGGCGGACGGCGTCTTGCCGACCTTGACCCCGGCGGCCTCGAGGGCGTCCTGCTTGGCCTGCGCGGTGCCGGACGAGCCGGACACGATCGCGCCGGCGTGGCCCATGGTCTTGCCCTCCGGCGCCGTGAAGCCGGCGACGTAGCCGACGACCGGCTTGGTCACGTTGGCCTTGATGAAGTCGGCCGCACGCTCCTCGGCGTCGCCGCCGATCTCACCGATCATGACGATGGCGTCGGTGTCGGGGTCGGCCTCGAACGCCGCGAGCGCATCGATGTGCGTGGTGCCGATGACCGGGTCGCCGCCGATCCCGATAGCGGTCGAGAAACCGAACTCGCGCAGCTCGAACATCATCTGGTAGGTCAGCGTGCCGGACTTGGAGACCAGGCCGATGCGCCCGGGGGTCGGCGCGATCGACGCCGGGATGATGCCGGCGTTGCTCTTGCCGGGGCTGATCAGGCCGGGGCAGTTCGGGCCGATGATGCGGGTGCTCTTGCCCTGGGCATAGGCCCAGAACCAGGCGCTGTCCTGCACCGGGATGCCCTCGGTGATGACGACGGCCAGCGGGATCTGCGCGTCGATGGCCTCGACGACGGCGGCCTTGGCGAACGCCGGCGGGACGAACAGCACCGAGACGTCGGCCCCGGTCTGCGTCATCGCCTCCGCGACGCTGCCGAACACGGGCACCGAGGTGCCGTCGACGTCGACGGAGGTGCCGGCCTTCTTCGGGTTGACGCCACCGACGATCTGCGTGCCGGAGGCGAGCATGCGCCTGGTGTGCTTCATGCCCTCCGAGCCGGTCATGCCCTGGACGATGACCTTGGAGTCAGCGGTGAGGAAGATGGCCATTACGCAGCGCTCCCAGCGAGCTCGGCGGCCTTGTCGGCCGCGCCGTCCATGGTGCCGACCACGGTGATGAGGGGGTGGTTGGCCTCGACCAGGATCCGATGACCCTCGTCGACGTTGTTGCCGTCCAGGCGCACGACCAACGGCTTGGTGGCGGCGTCGCCGAGCATGCCCAGCGCCTGGACGATGCCGTCGGCGACGGCGTCGCAGGAGGTGATCCCGCCGAAGACGTTGACGAACACCGACCGGACGTCCGGGTCGGACAGGATGATCTCCAGGCCGTCGGCCATGACCTGCGCCGAGGCGCCGCCGCCGATGTCCAGGAAGTTGGCGGGCTTCATGCCGCCGTGCGCCTCGCCGGCATAGGCGACGACGTCCAGGGTGCTCATGACCAGGCCCGCGCCGTTGCCGATGATGCCGACCTGGCCGTCGAGCTTGACGTAGTTCAGGCCCTTCTTCTTGGCTCGACCCTCCAGGTCGTCGTCGGCCACCGTGTCGGCGTAGGCGTCGAAGACGTCCTTGTGCCGGAACTCGGCGTTGGCGTCCAGCGTGACCTTGCCGTCCAGCGCGACGATGCGGCCGTCCGGGGTCTTCACCAGCGGGTTGACCTCGACGAGCGTGGCCTCCTCCTCGACGAACACGGTCCACAACGACTGCAGGATGCGGGCGACCTCGTCCTTGATGTCGGCCGGGAAGCCTGCGGCGTCGACGATCTCGGCAGCCTTCGCGGCGTCGCAGCCGACCACGGCGTCGACGGCGACGCGGGCGAGCGCCTCCGGGCGCTCGACGGCGAGCTGCTCGATCTCGACCCCGCCCTCGACGCTGGCCATCGCCAGGTAGGTGCGGTTGGCGCGGTCCAGCAGGAACGAGACGTAGTACTCGGTGTCGATGTCGCTGGCCTCGGTGACGAGGATCTTGTGGACGATGTGGCCCTTGATGTCCAGCCCGAGGATCCCCTCGGCCTTCTCGACGGCCTCGTCCGGCGTCTCGGCCAGCTTGACGCCCCCGGCCTTGCCGCGGCCGCCGGTCTTCACCTGGGCCTTGACGACGACGGGCTTGCCGATGCGCTCGGCCACGCCGCGGGCCGCCTCGGCGGTGTCCACGGTCTCGCCGGGGAGCACGGGCACCCCGTGCTTGGCGAAGAGCTCCTTCGCCTGGTACTCCATGAGGTCCACGAGGGTTTGCCCATCTTCGATTCGGTCCGAACAGGTGCCGGAGGGGTCCCGGCGAGGGTAGCGGGGGCTGTACCCGTGGGGCCGCCCGACCCTGCCGCGCCGCTGTCGTCCCGGCTCCGAGCGTGTCACCGTGGGCTGATGACGGACGACACCCCGTGGGAACCACCGCTGGACGGCTCCGAGGCCGAGCACCTGGTCGGCGCGCTCGACCGGCTCCGCTGGACCTTCCGGTACAAGGCCGACGGCCTGGACCGCGCCGGGCTGGGCGCGCGGATCGGCGCGTCGACGCTCACCCTCGGCGGGCTCCTGAAGCACCTGGCCGCGTGCGAGGACCAGACGTCCGGCAGCAAGCTGCTCGGTGAGCCGCTGGGCGAGCCGTGGACGTCGTGGGGATGGGACGGCAGCAACGACTGGGAGCTCTCCTCGGCCGCCACCGACGAGCCGGCGCTGCTCTATCGCACCTACGACGACGCGGTCGAGCGCGCACGGGAGCGGTTTCGGCGCGCCCTGGCCGACGGCGGACCCGGCACGGCCGCGGCGCTGACGACCGACGACGGCGGCCGGGTCAGCCTGCGCCGCCTGCTCTGCGACCTGCTCGAGGAGTACGGGCGGCACACCGGGCACGCCGACCTGCTACGGGAGGCCGTCGACGGCAGGGTCGGCGAAGACCCGCCGCCCGGCTGGCGGCCGGTCGGCGCGGTCGCGTCGCCTGCTCCAGGACCCGCGTCGGCACCGGAGATCGCCGACCGCGACCTCCGCGGCCGGCGGCTGCGGCACGTCGACCTGTCCGGCGCGAGCGTCGCGCAGTCCGACCTGGCGGGCGTACGGCTGCGCGACGTCCACCTGTCCGACGTCGACGTGCGCGAGGCGTACGCACGGGGGCTGCGGCTGCGCGGCGTCGAGCTGCTGGACGCTCGCCTGGACGGCGAGATCACCGGCCTGGTCGTCAACGGTGTCGACGTGACGGGCTACGTCGAGCGGCTGCTGGACGAGCGGGAGCCGGACCGGGCGCTGATGCGTGCGACGACCGTGGACGAGCTGCGGCAGGCGTGGGAGGTGGTCGAGCAGCGGTGGGCGACCACCGTCGAGCGGGCCCGCAGCCTGGACCCCGCGCTGCTGCATGCGCAGGTCGACGACGAGTGGTCCTTCGTCCAGACGCTCCGGCACCTGGTTTTCGCCACCGACTGCTGGGTCGGTCGGATGATCGGGCAGGACCCCGCTCCGTGGCACCCCCTGGCGTTGCCGTGGGACTCCGCCCCCGAGGTCGACGGGGTGCCGTCGGACCGCGACGCCCGGCTCGACCTGGAGCCGGTGCTCGCCGCACGGCGCGACCGGATGGACCAGGTCGTGGCCGTTCTCACCGGGCTCTCCGACGACGACCTGGTGCGCGAGGTCACGGCTCCCGACCAGCCGGGCCACCCGTCGCCAGGAACCGTCGAGACGGTCGGGCAGTGCCTGCGGGTGGTGCTCAACGAGGAGTGGCTGCACCGGCAGTTCGCCGAGCGCGACCTGGACGTGCTGACCGCTCCGTCGTGAGCCGAGCGGGCTGAGCGCAGCGCCACCGTGGCGATCAGCCCGGAAGCGTCTCCCACCTCGTCTTGCTCAGGGCACACTTCGCGCATGCCTCGCACTGCGCTCGCGTCACTCCCGCTCCTGCTGCTGTTGACGGGCGGGGGCTCGATCGCAGCCGCCGGGCCGGTGGCCGCCGTCGTCCCCGCCGCCGCTGCTGTCGATCCCGTGCTCGCAGACACCGTCACGGCCAGCCCCGGCACGCAGACCTTCACCACCAAGGACGCGCTCGTCGACGTGCTCGACGGCCCCGCCGGGGACCACGCCGCGAGCATCGACACCCGGCTGTACCTGCCGTCCGGAGCGTCCGCGGCGTCGCCGCAGCCGGCGATCCTCATCACGCACGGTTTCGGGCTGAACAAGCTCTCGCCCGAGGTCGTCGCGAACGCGACCTTCCTGGCCCGGCACGGCTACGTCGTGCTGACCTACACCGCGCAGGGCTTCGGCGCCTCGTCCGGCTGCGTCACGCTGCAGAGCCGCACCTACGACGTGAAGGACGCCCAGCAGCTCATCACCAAGGTGCTGGAGCCGCTGCCGCAGGTGAAGAAGGACGCCGAGGGCGCGGTCGTGGCGACGGTCGGCGGCTCCTACGGCGGCGGGATCCAGGCCAACCTCGCCGAGACCGATGGGCGGATCCGCGCGATCGCCCCCGGACGTACCTGGAACACGCTGCAGTACAGCCTGGACCCCAACAACTACGTGCACCCGGACGACCCGAACGGCTTCACGCACCTGCTCAACGACCAGGGGGTGTTCAAGCAGGAATGGACGTCGCTGTTCTTCGCCAGCGGCAACAGCAACCCGGCCACCGGCGCCGGCGGCTGTCCGCAGGAGAAGCTCGCGTCGGGCGACCCGCTGCAGGTGGCCGGCGCGGCGTGCCCCGGCTTCCGGTTAGAGGTCTGCCAGACGTTCCTCGGACTCACCGGCACCGGCGACTCCACCGCCGCAGACCGGGCGCTGCTCGCCGACGCCGCGGCCACGACCGAGATCGCGAAGCTGCGCGTCCCCACGCTGCTCGTCCAGGGGCAGAGCGACACGCTGTTCAACGTCAACGACGCCATCGCCACCTACCTCGCGCTGGAGAAGAACGGCGTGCCGGTCAAGATGATCTGGAACTCCGGCGGGCACGGCGGCTACACCTCCGCGCCCGGCGAGTGCGAGGTCTACGGCGGCGGACCGGGCGTCGAGGGCGACTTCTCCGGCCTGGACGACTGCTACCTGACGCTGCGCACGCTCGCCTTTCTCGACCACGTCCTGAAGGGCGCCCCCGACCCGCACCCAGACTTCACCTACTACCGCGACTGGGTGGCCTACGGCGGCGCCGGAGCGAACGACGAGCAGTTCGGCGGCGCGGCGACGTTCCCGGCGATGACCAGCACGACGTTCACGCTGTCCGGGTCCGACGCCCTCGTCACCACGGGGGCAGCGGCCGGCTCGGCGACGTTCGTGAACCCGCCCGGTGGGGTGCCGCCGGCCTACACCGAGACCTCCAACCAGACGGGTCCGGGCTCCAGCCCGCGGGTGCCGCTGCCGCCGGTGGAGCAGCCCGGGCAGAACGTCTCCTTCACCACCACGCCGTTCGACGCACCGTTCGACAGCGTCGGCGTCCCGGAGGCGACGCTGCGGCTCTCGCACCTCGCCCCCACGGACCTGGTGCTGTTCGGCAAGGTCTATGACGTGGCGCCCGACGGGACCGCGACGCTGATCCACCGGCTCATCTCGCCGGTGCGCGTGCCGGCCGCCGCCGTCGACCGACCGGTGCGGATGAAGCTGCTCGGCTTCGCGCACCGCTTCGACACCGGCCACAGCGCGCGGCTGACCCTGGCGGCCACCGACGCGACCTCCTACAACAACAAGGTCGCCGACGCGATCACGGTGACCACCGGTGCTGGATCCACCTTCGCACTGCCGGGGTCGCCGGCCGCTGTGGCGACCCCGCCCGTCGGGGCGGGCGGTCCGGTCACCGCGCCGCCTGCCACGCCGGCCGGAGGGAGACTCGCCGCCACCGGTCCCGTCGCCTGGCTTCCGGCGGGCGGTCTGCTGGCCCTCGTCGCGGTCGGGCTGCGACGGCGTCGCGCTCCGCGGCGGGCGGCCTCTGCCGGCGGGCTGCGTCCCGCGCCGTAGCGTCGTCGGCATGGAGCTCCGCGAGGTCGTCCGCCGCCGCCGCATGGTCCGGCACTACACCGACGAGCCGTTGTCGGACGAGGTGGTCGAGCGCGTGCTGGCGCACGCTCTTCGTGCTCCTTCGGCCGGCTTCAGCCAGGGCTGGGCCTTCCTGGTGCTCACCGAGCCCGCTGACCGCGCCCGCTTCTGGCCCTTCGTGCCCACCCGGGCGACGCAGACGCCGACGATGCAGCTCGCGCCGCTGGTCGTCGTTCCGCTGGCCCACGAGGCGGCCTACCGTGCCCGGTACGCGCAACCCGACAAGGCCGTCACCGGCCTCGGTGAGAAGCAGTGGGCCGCGCCGTACTGGTTCATCGACACCGGCATGGCGGCCCTGATGATGCTGCTCACCGCCGTCGACGAAGGTCTCGGCGCGTGCCTGTTCGGCATCCAGCCCGAGCAGCAGGAGGGCTTCCGCGCGGAGTTCGGGGTGCCGTCCGAGTACCACCCGATCGGCGGCATCACGATCGGCCACCGCTCCCGCGAGGACGCTCCTGCCGATCCCGCCGCCGTCGCCCAGCGCAGGCGCGACGCGGACGCCGTCCTGCACCGCGGCCAGTTCCGCGCCTGAGTGCCTGCCTCAGGCCGAGGCCGGGGCCCCGACGTTCGCACGCACCCACTCGACGATCGACATCGTCGTCGCGCCGGGGGTGAAGATGGTCGAGACCCCCAGCGCGAGCAGCTGCGGGATGTCGTCCTCGGGGATGATGCCGCCGCCGAACACGACGACGTCGTCGGCGCCGCGCTCGCGGAGCAGGTCCATGACCCGCGCGAACAGGGTCATGTGCGCGCCGGACAGCACGGACAGGCCCACACAGTCGGCGTCCTCCTGGATCGTCGTCTCGACGATCTGCTCAGGCGTCTGGTGCAGCCCCGTGTAGACGACCTCCATCCCGGCGTCGCGCAGCGCACGGGCGACGACCTTGGCGCCGCGGTCGTGGCCGTCCAGGCCTGGCTTGGCGACGACGACGCGGATGCGTCCGGCGGTGGTCATACGGGCCTCCTGCGCAGCGACTCGGGTCTGCGGTGGGAGAGTACGCGCCCGTGACCTCCCCTCCTGACTGGCGCGCGCCGCTGCTGGCCGGCGCCCGCCGGATCGACGTCCCGCGCGCGAGCCGGAACCCGACCGGCTGGCCCGGCTACGAGCCGCGCCAGGCGGTGTCCGCCTGGGTGCTCGCCGACGGTCCGGTCGCGGCCTGCTGGGACTTCACCGCGTTCGGCGGAAAGCTTCGGCGAGGACGACGCGACCGCCCTGGTCCACGCGGCGCAGGAGGCGGTCCGCCGGCGGGTGCCGCTGCTGACGCTGGTGCGCTCGGGCGGGACCCGCCTGCAGGAAGGCATGGCAGCGCTCGTCGGCATCCCGCGGGCGCGCATCGCGCTGCTCGATCTCGCCGCCGCCGGGCTGCCGCACCTGTCGGTCGCCGACGCGCCGTCGACCGGCGGCGTCTGGATCAGCGTGGCGTCCGCCGCCGACCTGCGCGTCGCCGTCGCCGGGGCGACGGTGGGCTTCGCCGGGCCGCGGGTGGTGGAGGCCGTGACCGGGGTCCGGCCGGCACCCGGCAGCCACACCGCCGAGTCGGCCTTCGCGGCCGGGCTGGTCGACGCCGTCCTCCCGGGTGAGCAGGTGCCGGCGTGGCTCGCGCGCGCGCTGGCCGCCCTGGCACCGGCCACCACCACGACCGCACCGCCGCCTCCGTTCCAGGAGAGCTCGACCGCCGGGGCCGACGACGGTTGGCAGCAGGTGAACCGGGCCCGCGCCCGCACCGTCGGAGGCGCCCTGCTGCTGGCCCGGATGCTGACCGACGTGGTGCCGCTGCGCGCGCGCCACGGAGATCCGACGGTGGCAGCGGTCGTGGGGCGGCTCGCCGGCCGACCGGTCGTCGGGGTCGCCTTGGCCGCTCAGGTGGGGGGCCGTCCGACCCCGGACGGCTACCGGCTCGCGACCCGGGCCTACCGGCTCGCCGGGCGCCTCGGACTGCCCCTGGTGTCGCTGGTCGACACCCCGGGCGCCGAACCCGGGACGGCCTCCGAGCAGGACGGGATCGCCCCGGCCATGGGCGAGGCCCTGGACGCGCTGTACGGCTGCCCCACGCCGACGGTCGCCCTCGTCCACGGCGAGGGGGGCTCGGGAGGGGCCCTTGCGGCGGCCACCACCGACGTCGTGCTGCTGACCACCGAGGCCTACTTCGCGGCGATCGGCCCCGAGGGGGCCAGCGCTGCGCTGCGCCGCCCGCCGCAGGAGTGCGCGCAGCTGATGCGCCTGACCCCCCGCGACCTGCTGGCGCTCGGGGCAGCAGACCGGGTGGTGGACCCGTCCGCAGCCACCACCGTGCTGTCCAGCGAGCTCGACCGGTTGCGGCAGGTCGCACCGGACCGTCGGCTCGCGATGCGGCGCGAGCGTTGGTCGCAGCCGCTGCCAGGCCACCTCCTCGCGTGACACGGCTCACGTTAGGCGGCGCCTGTGCCGAGAAGAAGGTCCACGGGCCGTCCGCCGTCGCGGCCGTCCGCGCAACGATCGCTCGAGGAGGTCTCGTGCTCGACCCGCGCCGGACCCTGACCAGCACGGTCCGCGTCGCTCGTCGCACCCGTCGATCTCTGCTCACCCGCAGCGGCCTGCTGGGAGCCACCACCGAGCTCGCCTGGAGCGCGGCACATCTCGCGCTGTACCCCTTCGGCCTGCTCACCGATCGCGACAACGACCGCTGCACGGTCGACGACCTCGCGCCGCGCCAGCGCGCTCTGCTCGTCGGCGACGTCGAGGCCGCCGGGACACCGATCGTGCTCGTGCACGGCATGGTCGACAACCGGTCGATCTTCACCGTGCTCCGCCGCACGCTGCGCCAGCGCGGCTTCACCCGCGTCGTGACGCTGAACTACAGCCCCTTCACCCAGGACGTCGCGACAGCCGCCGCGCGGCTGGCCCTGCTGGTCGAGCGCACCTGCGAGAGCACCGGCTACGACCGGGTGCACGTCGTCGGCCACTCCATGGGCGGGGTGGTGGCGCGCTACTACGTCCAGCAGCTGGGAGGCGACGCCCGGGTGCACACGTTGGTCACGCTCGGCAGCCCGCACGCGGGGACCCGGGCCGCGCACCTGCTGCCCGTCCCGCTCACCCGGCAGCTACGGCCCGGTTCGCCGCTGCTGACCGGTCTCGACCTGCCTGCGCAGGGGTGCCGGACCCGGTTCGTGGCCATCTGGAGTGACATCGACCACATGATGGTCCCGAAGCGGGCGGCGCGGCTGGAGCACCGGGACCTCACCGTCCGCAACGTCCTGGTCCGCGGCGTGGGACACATGTCCTTGCCCATCGACCGCCGCGTCCTGCACGAGATCGCCATGACGCTAGGCACTCTGCCGAGCGAACAGGCTGTGCCCGCCGCGGTGCCGGTGGTTGCTCCGGACCGCCTCCGGCTCGCCGGGCAGAGCGGCTGACGCCACCAGGACGCACACCCGGCGCCGACGGTCAACCTCCACATGACGGTTTGTGGACAGCTTTGCGTCATTCGTGCGGCCGCGATAACGTCGCGGTAACGGCTCCCGGAGATCGACGTCCGGGTGCCCGCTGATGTCGCCGACCCCCAGCGGGTTCCGGCTGTCCTTGACCCTCGACGACGGAGTGGTTCCCCCTTGCCCTCGCTGCCGGCTCGACCGCGTCACGCTGCACGCCGCAACCCCCGCGCCACGGTGCTGCCGGGGACCCTGCTCGCGGTGGCCGCCGTCGCCTTCGGCGGCATGGCCGTCATGCCCGCGTCCGCGGAGACCGTGGCGCCGCGCGTGACCGCCGCGGCCGCTCTGGCGCCGGTCGCGCTGCCCGCGCGCGACGAGGTCACCGTCGAGCCGCTGACGGAGGTGCCCGCCGAGGCCAACGTCGCGCTGGGCACGACGCTGGCTGCCGGGCTCGCGGTCGCCAACAGCCCCTCCCCCGCACCGTCGCCCTCGCCGACCCGCGAGAGCGGCCGCGCCTCACGGGACCGCAGCTCGTCGGCCTCGCTCGGGCGCGCCGACTTCGTCCGCCCCGGTATCGGCCGCCTCACCTCCGGTTTCGGCCGTCGCTGGGGCCGGCTGCACGCCGGCATCGACCTCGCCTCCGGCATCGGTTCGCCCGTGCGCGCCGTCGCGGACGGCACCGTGCTGTCAGCCCGTTCAGAAGGCGGCTACGGCCGCGCGGTCCGCATCACCCACGAGGACGGCACGGTCAGCGTCTATGCGCACATGAGCGCGATCCTGGCCAGCGCGGGCCAGCGGGTGCAGGCCGGCGACCTGATCGGTCGTGAGGGCAACACCGGCCACTCGACCGGACCGCACCTGCACTTCGAGATCCGGATCAACGGCGTGCCGATCAACCCGATCCCCTGGCTCACCGCGCGCGGCATCACGGTCTGAGGTCTGCTCTCCCCCGACGCTCGACCGGGTCTGCCGGCACGGCCCTGACCTGGCTCAGCTGCTGCTCGGAGCCGGTTCGCCGACCCGGGCCGAGCCTGCGCCCGTGCCGTCGGCGAGCGCCTGAGCTGCGGCCCGCCGGGCCTGCTCCGGCGTGACCCCGAGCGCGCGCACCTGCGCCGCGAACTCTGCCGCGGCCCGTTCCAGCCGCCGGGACACCTCGGACGGGTCGACGGCGCCCGCAGCGACGCGGGTGCCGCCGCCCCGACGCGAGCGCACCAGCCCCGCTGCCTCCAGCTCGCGGTAGCTGCGGGCCACCGTGCCGACCGCCAGGCCGAGGTCGCCGGCCAGCAGCCGCAGCGGCGGCAGGCGGCTGTCCGGTGCCAGCTGACCGGTCTCGATCAGCAGCGCGAGCTGCCGTCGGAGCTGCTCGAAGGGCGGGGTGGGATCAGCGAGGTCGACCGTCAGGGCGACGCTCACCTGCCGGCGCCTGGCGGCACACCGCTCCTGTCGGCCCACGACGGGTCCACGGAGCAGGGCCGCCAGGCAGACCGCCGTCGCGGCGGAGCCCAGCAGCGCGACGCCGCCGAAGCCGGCCGCCGACCAGCCCCACCACGACGGTCCGCAGTCGTTGCGGCCCAGACCTGCGGCGGCGACAGCCGCGACGGGCGCCACGGTACCCAGCAGCAGCACCCCGAGACCGAGGGCGACCTGGCGTCCCGACTCCCGCCGCACGTCGGCGTCCTGCTCCGCGGACAGCAGGTCCGGACGTGGACGGCGCACCACCACCCGCAGGGCCCACCAGGCCAGCAGCACACCGCCCAGCGAGGCCAGCGCCAACGGCAGCGCGTAGAAGGAGCCGGGCCACGGGCCGACGGTGCTCGTCTGCCCGGCGGTGGCTCCCGTGCAGCGGGCCAGCAGGGCCCGACCGGGCCGGCCGAGGTCGTCCGCCGACCCCAGCGACACGCCGACGGCCAGCGTCACCACCAGGGCGACCCCGCCGCCACCGACCAGCCAGGCCCAGCCCGCCGGCACGACGTCGCGCACCCGACGGGTACGCAGGTCGGCGGTGCGCTGCACGCTCCGCGGGGTCGGCGCCGTCAGCTCCCCGACGACCACGCACGTCAGCAGCAGCGCCGCGGCCAGCGACGGCAGCAGCGCGGGTCCGCGACCGAGCCCCGACGTCGACCCGACGGGCCACGACAGGCGGACGGGGCTGAGCACCAGCGCCAGCGGCACGGCGATCGCGGTCACCGCGCCGATGCCTCGCCAACGCGCCGCGTGACGACGGGCGGCGACGAGGACGGCGGAGTCCGGGGTCGAGCCGGCGCGCGGGCGACCAGTACCGGCAAGAAGACCGGCGAACGCCACCAGGACCAGTCCGAGCCCAGCGGCCACGACGAGAGGGAGGAACATCCAGACCCCCCCGCGTCCGCTGCCGACAACCCTTGCGAGTGTCGGAGCCGCCAGCACTTGTGTCAAGCATCCGTCACAAGTGGGGAGAAAGACCGGCGCCTACAGCTTCTCCAGCGGCGCGTAGCGCAGCAGCAGCCACTTGCTGCCGGTGCCGCCTCCGAAGTCGACCTCGGCCTGGGTGCTGTCGCCGGCGCCACGGGTGGCGGTGACCCGGCCGAGACCGAAGGCGTCGTGGTTGACCCGGTCGCCGACCTCCAGGTTCGGGATCGGGCGCAGCCCGGGACCCGCCGTCCGCCCGCGCGGCGTGCCGCGGACGGTGTCGGCCGCGCGGGTCAGGGCGGAGGTCGTCGACAGGCTGGAGGCGGAGCGCTGCCAGTCCAGCAGCGGCTCCGGGATCTCGTCCAGGAAGCGCGACGGCGGGTTGTAGGACGTCTGCCCCCAGGCGCTGCGCAGGTGCGCCCGCGACAGGTACAGCCGCTCGCGGGCGCGGGTGATGCCGACGTACGCCAGCCGACGCTCCTCCGCCAGCTCGCGCTCGTCACCCAGCGTCCGAAGGTGCGGAAAGACGCCGTCCTCCAGCCCGGTCAGGAACACCACCGGGTACTCCAGCCCCTTCGCGGCGTGCAGCGTCATGAGCGTGACCACGCCGTCGGACTCGCCGTCCGGATCGGGGATCTGGTCGGCATCGGCGACCAGCGACACCTGCTCCATGAACTCGGTGACCCCGCCGTCGGGCACCCGCTCGCTGAACTCGCGGGCGACCCCGACCAGCTCGGAGAGGTTCTCCACCCGGCTCTCGTCCTGCGGGTCGACGCTGGTCGCCAGCTCAGCGAGATAGCCGGTGCGGTCGAGCACGGCTTCCAGCACCTCGGCGGGCGGCATGCCACCGACGACCAGCGCGCGCATCTCGTCCAGCAGGTCGGCGAACTCGCGGACGGCCTTGGCACTGCGCGGTGCCAGCGTCGTGATCTCGTCGCACCGGCGCAGCGCCTCGCCGAAACCGATGCGCTCGCGTTCGGCGAAGTGGCTCAGGCACTCCTCGGCCTTGTCGCCGATACCCCGGCGGGGGGTGTTGAGGATCCGCCGCAGGCTGACGAGGTCGGTGGGGTTGGCGAGCACCCGCAGGTAGGCCAGGGCGTCGCGCACCTCCTTCCGCTCGTAGAAGCGCACCCCGCCGACCACCTTGTAGGGCAGCCCGACGCGGATGAACACCTCCTCGAACACGCGGGACTGGGCGTTGGTCCGGTAGAAGACCGCCACCTGCCACGGCTTGAGGCCGTGGGCGTCACCCAGCCGGTCGACCTCACCGGCGACGAACGCCGCCTCGTCGTGCTCGTTGTCGGCGACGTAGCCGACGATCCGCTCGCCGTCGCCCGCGTCGGTCCACAGGCGCTTGTCCTTGCGACCAGGGTTGCGGGCGATCACGGCGTTGGCGGCCGACAGGATCGTCTGGGTGCTGCGGTAGTTCTGCTCCAGCAGGACGGTGGTCGCGTCGGGGTAGTCGGTCTCGAAGTCTTCGATGTTGCGGATGTCGGCGCCGCGGAAGGCGTAGATCGACTGGTCGGCATCGCCGACGACGCACAGCTCGGCGGGCGGCACCGGACCGGCCTCCACCTGCGGCACCAGCGAACCCTCGCCGCGCCGGGCGCGTCCGACCGGCTTGCCGACCAGCTCGCGGACCAGCACGTACTGCGCGTGGTTGGTGTCCTGGTACTCGTCGACGAGCACGTGCCGGAAGCGGCGCCGGTAGTGCTCCGCGACGTCGGGGAAGGCCTGGAACAGGTCGACGGTGGTCATGATCAGGTCGTCGAAGTCGAGCGCGTTCGCCTGCCTCAGCCGGGCCTGGTAGCTGGCGTAGATCTCAGCGACCTGCTTGTCCTGCACCGTCTCGGCGCGGTCGCGAGCGGTCTCGGCATCGATCAGCTCGTTCTTCAGGTCGCTGATCTGGTTGCTCATCGCGCGCGGCGGGAAGCGCTTGCTGTCGAGGTCCAGGTCGCGGCAGACCAAGGTCATCAGGCGCTGGCTGTCGGCGGAGTCGTAGATGGAGAACTGGCTGGTGAACCCGAGCTTCTTCGCCTCGGCCCGCAGGATCCGCACGCAGGCGGAGTGGAAGGTGAGCACCCACATCGCCCGAGCTCGGCCGCCGACCATGGCGGCGACCCGTTCGCGCATCTCGGCAGCGGCCTTGTTGGTGAAGGTGATCGCCAGGACCTCGCCCGGCTGCACGTCCCGGGCCGCGAGCAGGTAGGCGACGCGCGTGGTCAGCGCCTTGGTCTTGCCCGAACCGGCCCCGGCGAGGATCAGCAGCGGTCCGCCCTCGTGCACGACCGCCTCGCGCTGCTGCGGGTTCAGCCCCTCCAGCAGCCGCTGCGCGCGGCCGCCCCGCTCCGCGCGGGAGGGCGCGAGGACGGCGGGCGCGTAGGGGTCGTCGTCGCCGAACAGGCTCTGGTGGGCCGCAACGGCACCCCCGAGGGCGTCGTCGGCGGGGCGCGGGGTCACCTGCTCCAGTCTAGGTTCGGCCACCGACACCGGCCGGGCGACGGACGACGCCGCGACCTCGCGTGCTCTTCGCCTAGGAGGGTGCCCGTCGTCGGACCGCGAGAGCGCCGCCTGCCAGCAGGACCAGCGCGAGCGCGGCGAGCCCTGCCGCGCCACCGGTGGCAGGCAGCCGCGACGGCGTGCCCGTCGCCTCCCGCGGTGCCGCAGGGACCACCGCCCCGGGAGCAGCCCCCACCGGCGCTGCGGTGGCGGTCGCCCGGGAGTAGACGTCGGCCCCGAACGGCACGAGCCCGTCCAGGCCCGCGTAGCCGAGGTGGCCTGCGCCGTCGCTGCCGGGGATGGCAGCGGTGGCGCCGATGCGGAAGACGTCCTCCAGGCTGCGCAGCATCGAGTAGTGGTTGTAGGGAACGTCGCTCACGGTGTTCGGGGTGGTGAACGGCGACAGGATCACGGTGCCGATCCGGCCGCCGCCCGGACCCACCTGACCGGGCGCAGCGGTGTTGGGGCCGGTCGGCTCGCCGCAGCAGGCTGTCGCTCCGGCCGGCGTCCCGATGTCGCCCGACTCGTCGAGCGTCACGATGATCATGCCGCCGTCGGCGTAGGCGGGCGAGGCCTGGATCAGCGGGACGAAGTGCCGCAGGAACAGGTCGGCGGCGAACAGGCCGCCCTGGTGGTCCTTGCCGCCGTAGTTCGTCCCGGCACAGGTCGCGTCGTGAGCGTCGTCGCAGAGGTTGGGGGTGAGGAAGGAGAACGCCGGCGTCGTCGCGGCGCTGCGCAGGTCGGTGGCGAGATCGGCGACTCCCGCAGCCTCGCCGGTCGTCTGCTGCTCCAGCGGGACGACGTGAGCCTTGCAGCGCGCCTGGTCGTCGATGACGGAGTGGAAGTACAGGAACGGGTTGTGCCGGGCGGCGTACTGGTCGGTGGCGGTCGCGGCCTGCGTACCGTCCTGGCCGCCGAGCCCGCCGTTCGCGCTCGGGTCGACCGGAGCGCCGTTCTGCACCGGCCGGCCGCACAGCGCCTGCTCGCGCGCCGGGTCCAGGCCCATGTCCTGCATGTACCCCTTCCAGGACAGACCCTTCTCCTCGAGCTGGTCGCACGAGCGTCTTGCACCGCTGCCGGGTAGACGCAGCCCTGCCCGACGACCTGCCCGCCGCCGAGGGCGGACTCGGCGCCCGGGACGAAGTCCTGATACAGCTGGCAGTCGGACTGGGTCACCGGGTTCGGCGCCTGGCCGGACAGCTCGGCGAGGTAGTTGTCCAGGCTGAAGTGCCCGATGCCGTAGTACTGGCGCAGGAGCACCCCCTGGCTCGGGAGCGTCGTGTAGAGGTAGGTGTTGCTGTTCTGGACGAACGCGGCGTCGTAGGACTTGTTCTCCAGCTCGATGACCCAGACGTGCTTGACCGCCGGCGGCCCCGCGGCGGCGGTCGCGGCGGAGGCGGTCGACAGCGCCGCCGGCAGTGCCGCCGCCAGCAGGGCCAGCGCGGCGAGCACCGCGCGAGGTCGCCTCACTTCTCCGCCCGGAAGTCCCACAGCGCTAGCGGCTGCTCGCCCACGGGGGCATACAGGAGCTCGCCGTGGCCCTCGGTGAAGGGCGCCGTCCAGCTGCCGGTCACCGTCTGTCCCGTCGTGACGGACGCCGCCGACAGCGTCGCCGTCGCCGGGGCGACGGCGTGCGGCACGGGGGCGTCGGTGCCGGTCTGGTCGGTCAGGTCGAGCAGCCGGAAGTCGTCGGTCGACAGCAGGACCCGACCGGTGAGCCCGGTGATCTCCAGCCCGAAGGTCGCCAGGTAGCGCGCCGGCCGACGGGGCACGGTCGGCGCGAACTCCGGCAGCTCGACCAACGCCGGCCCGGTGACCCGGACGAGCACGGTGCCGCCAGGCACACGGACCTCGGCGCGGTCGCCGGCGACGAGCACCCGCTGGGCGTGCGGCGCGTCGAGCTGGTGGCCGGCGAGGTCGGGCGGCGCCTGGTCGGCCCGGACCGCTGCAGGGGCTGCGGCCGGCCGCCCGGAGGCGTCGGCGACGGCGCACCCGGTGGCCGCGACCACCAGCAGCAGCGACGACGCGGCCAGGCGCGTCGTCGCCCGACGAGGTTGGACAGGAACAGGCACGCAGACACCCCCGGGACGGTCCGCGGTTCCTCGACCGGCGGCTCTCGGCCGCCACCGTAGGGCGTCGTGCGGCTGCTCGCGGTTGCGTTGGGGCACTGTTCACGCGCCCGCCACCCGCCGGCCTGCCGAGCCGTCGTCGGCGGGAGCGGGCAGGATGGTCGCCGTGGGTGGAGGCGCCACCCGCGGGAGGAGCACGATGACGTCCGGCACCAGCGAGCCCACCGCCTCGCGACCCCCGTGGGAGCGTCCCGCGCTGCGCGAGGACGAGGTCGAGCGCGCGCTGGTCGTCGTCGCCCACCCCGACGACGTCGACTTCGGCGCCGGCGGGACCATCGCCGCCTGGACCGCCGCGGGCATCGAGGTGTCGTACTGCATCTGCACCGACGGCGACGCCGGCGGCTTCGACCCGGCCGTTCCCCGCGACCAGATCGGCGGCATCCGCCAGGCCGAGCAGCGCGCCGCGGCGCGAGGCCGTCGGCGTGCACGACGTGATCTTCCTCGGCTACCCGGACGGTCGGCTGACCGCCAGCATCGAGCTGCGGCGCGACATCTCCCGCGTCATCCGGCAGAAGCGTCCGCAGCGCCTGGTGATGCAGTCGCCGGAACGCAACTGGGAGCGCATCGGCGCCTCGCACCCCGACCACCTGGCTGCCGGCGAGGCCGCCATCGCTGCCGTCTACCCCGACGCCCGCAACCCCTTCGCGCACCTGGACCTCGCCGCCGAGGGGCACGAGGCGTGGACGGTGCCGGAGGTGTGGGTGATGGCCGCCGGCGGCTCGCAGGCCAACCGCTGGGTCGACGTCACCGACACCTACGACCGCAAGGTCGCGGCGCTGCAGGCCCACGTCTCGCAGACCGCCCACATGCCCGACCTGGACGGCATGCTGCGCGCCTGGCTGGGGGCGTCGGCAGCGGCCGGCGGGCTGGCGGAAGGGCGCCTGGCCGAGGGCTTCCAGGTGGTGAACACCCGCTGAGCGAGCCGCTCCCGCTCGATCTCGTCGTGCGGGCCGGCGGGCGCCTGTCCACCGGACAGCTGCACCTGACGCTGGTCCCGGCGGCCGACGAGCACCGGGCCGTGGTCGACCTGCGACGCGCCGAGTGGGTCGAGCCGATCGGGCTGGTCGCGGCGGCAGCCTTTGCCGAACGCGCTGCCGCGGGCGGTCGCAGCGTGCTGCTGCTGCGCCCGGAGCACGACGAGCTCGCCCACTACCTGGCCAGGATGCGGCTGGGTCTGACGCTCGAGGCGCTCGGTCAGGAGCACGACCTGCCCGCCGTCGACGAGCGCGACGCCGGCAGCCGGCTGGTCGAGCTGACCCGGTTCACCGGAGCACGCGAGCCCGACGAGCTCGGCCTCATGCTGCTGGATCGCACCGCGGCCGTGCCGGCGCTGGCGGACGCGCTGCACCAGTGCGTCGCGGAGATCGGCGCCAACGTGCCGGAGCACTCCGGCCGCGACTGGGGCTACGTCGCCGCGCAGACCACGGTCGGCGACACCGTGGTGCAGTTCGCCGTCGGCGACGCCGGCGACGGGGTGGCCGCCGGGTTCGCGACGCACGTACGCCTGTCCGACGCAGAGGCGGTCGAGTGGACGCTCGAACGGGGCGTGAGCCGCACCGGGCTGCCCGGCCGCGGCCGCGGGCTGCAGAAGGCCAAGGCGCTCGTCACCTCGCTCGGCGGACAGCTGCACATGCTGTCCGGCACCGCCTTCCGGACGGTCCAGCGCGACTCCTCCACCCACGGCGAGGCCGAGCGCTCGTGGTCGGGCACCCTGCTGCAGGGCAGCTTCCCGCTGCCGATCGGTACGTCCTGAGCTGGTCCGGGTCCGGCTTTCGGTGGCACACTGGGCAGCGACGGATGCTCGTGGACGTCCCGCGCCGGTCCGGAGGAGGCGACTGCAGATGGAGATCACCCTGCCGCGCGTCGTCGGCACGCGGCCCGCGGTCGCGCCGTTCCTGGTCGACGTCCCCCTGGATCTGCACGGCGCAGCCGTCGTCGTCGACTGCCGGGCCCTGCTGTCGGGCACGCCGTCGTTCGCCGACGAGCTGGTGCGCTCGTTGCTGGTCGACCGGCACGCCGCCGAGCTCGTCGTCCTCGGCGCCGGGACCGACTTCGCCGCCGACCTTCTCGAGTCGGCCCGGGACCACCGGGTCGGAGACCGGCTGCACCTGAAGGAGCGGGCTCCGGCCTGAGTCAGCCGAGGCGTCCGAGCTGTTCGCGGACCGCCTCCTGGACCTGCAGCCACGCCTGGTTCTCCGCCTCGGGCGACACCGGTCGGCGATCGTCCATCAGCAGGGCCGGCTTCACCAGCGTGCGCCAGTGCAGGGCGCGTTCGCGCACCTGCGCAGACCGCACCCTGGCCAGCACCACCTCCAGCCGCGCCGCCGTCCGCTCAGTCGCACGGATCACGTCCTGGTCCACGCCGCAGGCCTGGACGGCCGCGAAGTCCTGCCACGCCTGGCGGTGAGCCAGACAGCTGTCCTGGAGCTCGTACAGCGCCTGCACCTGACGCTGCTGCCGGCGCGCCAGCTTCTCCCGCTGCAGCGCGAACAGGGCTGCGAGCAGGGCTCCGACGACCACCCCGCCGAGCGAGATCCACGCCGGTGCCAGTCCGGTCACGGCGGGCGGTCCCTACTCGTGCCGACCTGCGCGCCCGGCCAGCCTCTGCTGCTGCCCGACCAGCAGCACCAGCGCCGGACCGACGTAGCCGAACACGGCGGGTCCCAGCGCCAGGAAACCGGGCAACGACTCGGACCGGTGCACCAGGAACGCACCCGCGAGGCCCAGCACGGTGGCGACCAGGGTCACGGCGCCCCACGCTGCCGGGGACGCCCCGCGCTGCTCGGACAGGTTCAGCGCGAGCACGAACGGCACGACGGTGAGGACGACGAGCCCGACGAGCCCGACGGCGACCACGAGCGTGAAGACGACGACGGCGAGCAGGAGATCGGCCACCCGGCGAGCCTAGGGCCCGACGGGGCCGCTCAGCCGACCGGCAGGCCGACGTCGAACACGGCGGCCAGCAGCAGACCGAGCACCAGCAGCCCGCCGCCCCGGCGGATGTGGACGAACATGATGGCGGCGAACCACAGCGGCCAGACCGGGAAGCCCGGCGGCGGCTCGGCCGGTCGGGGCTGACGCAGCGCCCCGGCCACCTTGCGCAGCAGCGGCAGCCCGCCGGCGACCAGCAGCGTCGGCCAGGGCAGCGCGCCGACCGCGACGGCGAGGCCGGTCATCACGTAGAAGGCCACCAGCAGGCCGAGGGTCGCGGTGCGGGCGCGCGCCTCGCCGAGCAGGACCGGCAGGGTGCGGGTCCCCGTCGGCTCGTCGAAGGGAATCTTGTCGATGTGCTTGCCCATGAGCACGGTCGTGCAGAGCAGGCCGTAGGGCACGCTCGCCAGCCAGACCTGCCACGGCAGCTCGCCGACCGCGGAGAAGTACGTCCCCGCGATCATCAGCGGACCCCAGGTGAGGAAGACGTCCGGCTCGCCCAGACCGCGCTTCTTCAGCCGCAGCGGCGGCGAGGTGTAGGCGATGGACAGGAACAGCCCGGCCAGCGCGAACGCCACGACCCCCCAGCCCCGCTGCGTCGCCAGCACCACCATGATGACGAAGTCGACGAGGTTGATGCCGAGGACGGCCAGGCCGACCTGCTTGCGGCGGACCATCCCGGACAGGATCGGGTGCGGTGCGTAGAGCGCGCGCGGATAGGCCTCGGTGTCGAGCCCGACGTCGGTGTCGGACAGGTCGTTGATGAGGTTGTTGTTGACGTGGGCCAGCACGATCCCGAGCAGCGCGAGCAGGAACAGCGGCCAGGAGAACCCGTCGGCGCGCACCGCCAGCAGGCCGGCGACCAGCCCGGCGAAGACCGTCATCGGCAGGACGGCCGCGCGCGTCACGACGAGCCACGTCGTGACACCGTCGAGCTCGGAGAGCGGCCGGTCCGGCGGCGGGTTCGTCGTGCGCAGCGCGTAGGACCAGGCCCCGAGGCGGCCCGGACGCGGCGGAGCGAGCAGGCGGCTGGCGCGGCCCGACGGGGGCGCTGACGGCGTCTCGCTCATGCGTCCACCGTACGGCCCGGAGACCCTCAGACGATGCGCCGTGCCGCGGCCCAGCGAGAGAGCTCCCGACGGTTGCTCAGTTGCAGCTTGCGCAGCACCGACGACACGTGCGTCTCCACCGTCTTTCCCGCGATGAACAGCTCGGCAGCGACCTCCTTGTAGGTGTAGCCGCGGGCGATCAGGCGCAGCACGTCCTGCTCGCGGGCGGTGAGGCGGTCGAGGTCTTCGTCGTCCGCGGGTTCCGGCGCAGGGGGGGTCGCGGCGAACGCGTCGAGCACGAAACCGGCCAGCCGTGGCGAGAAGACGGCGTCTCCCCCGGCGACGCGGCGGACCGCGTCGGCCAGCTCGGGGGTCGAGATGCTCTTGGTGACGTAGCCGCGGGCGCCGGCGCGGATGACGTCGATGACGTCCGGAGCGGCGTCAGACACCGACAGCGCGAGGAAGACGGTGCCCGGGGCGCCGTCGGCGACACCGGCCAGGACGGCCCGGCCACCGCCGTCGGGCATGTGCACGTCGAGCAGCACGACGTCGGGCTGACGGTCGAGCACGACGGCGACCGCCTCGGCGACGCTGCCCGCCTCGCCGACCACGTCGAGCAGGCCGGCGAGCTCGCTGCGGACGCCCGCGCGGAACAGCGTGTGGTCATCGACCAGCACCACCCGCAGGGTCATCCGGGACCGACCTCCAACCGCACCTCGGTGCCCTCGCCCGGGGCGCTGCGGACCGACGCGTGCCCCCCGTGCCGTTCCATCCGGCCCACGATCGACTGGGCGACCCCGAAGCGGTCCGCAGGCACCGTGGACACGTCGAACCCGGTCCCCCGGTCGCGCACGAACACCTCGACCCGGTCCGGCCGCACCTCGGCGTACACCGACACGGACGCGACCCCCGCGTGCCGGGCCGCGTTCAGCACGGCCTCGCGGGTCGCCGCGACGGCAGCGCGCACGCGCTCGCCCGCAGGACAGTCGCCGACGACCACCAGCTCGACGGTGACCGGGTGCGCCAGCTCGACCTCGGCGACGACGGCCTCCAGCGCAGCGGCCAGCCCCGACCCGGGCGCGTGCGCGCGGGGCGCGTACAGCACGCCGCGCAGCGCCCGTTCCTGCGCGCGGGCCAGCCGGCTGACCTCAGCCGGGTCCTGCGCGGCCTTGCGGATCATGGCGAGGGTCTGCAAGACGGAATCGTGCACCAGCGTGGCCATCTCGGCGCGCTCCTGCGACCGGATGCGCTCCCGCCGCTCGTCGCGCAGGTCGGTGGCCATGCCCACCCACCAGGGCGCGCTCAGCACCGCGAGCCCGACGACGAGCAACGTGGTCGACAGCAGCCCCTCCCGGGCGGCACGCAGCTCGCCCTTCGTCGCCAGGAACCCCACGACCCCGACGACGAGCAGCGCCGCACCGGCCAGCACGACGAGCGGTCGCTGCCGGTCGCTGCCGGCGCTGCGCCAGCGGGCCCGCTGCGCCTCGTCGGCCTGCGTCCACACCAGCGCGACGCCGCCCGTCGCGGCGGCGAGCGGCAGCAGGGCCGAGGGCGTGAGGCCCAGTCGGGCGAGCACCAGCAGCGCGCCTGCGGCGACCATCGCGACGGCCAGCACGCGCCCCAGGACCTCGGTCCGGTGCGAGGTCACCGGTCCGGACGCGTCCGGCCGCTGCGGGAGCAGGGCCCACAGGGCGGCGTACAGGAGCACGCCGGCCCCACCGGCGAGGGCGAGGACCGCGAAGCCGAGGCGCAGCGGCACCACCGGAAGCTCCAGGTGCTCGGCCAGACCACCCGCGACGCCACCCAGCATCCGCGACTCCGGGCTCCGGACAGCCCGGCGGTGCAGCTGCGCGTGCTGGGCGCCGCGCCGTCGACCTGTCCGCATCCTCACCTGCCCAGAGTTCCACGGCCGCGAGCGCTCAGGCTCAGGGAACGACCCTGGTCCGGGTCGCGAGCAGCACGCATCAGACCAGGGATCGGCCCGGATGTGCCGCGGGTGCACCAGGGCCAGCATCGGGCCATGACCGAGACCCTGAACGCCCCCCGTCCCCCGTCCGCTGCCGGAGCCCGCCTCGCCCGTGACCCGGACGACCGGGTCCTGGCCGGCGTGTGCGCCGCCTTCGGCCGCTACACCGGCACCGACCCTGTGCTGTGGCGCGTCAGCACCGCCGTCCTGACCGTCTTCGGCGGCGCCGGCCTCGTGCTCTACGCCCTGGGCTGGCTGCTCGTCCCGCGCACCGACCAGGGGTCGGCTCCGCTGGAGCGGCTGCTGGCCCGCAACGCCGACCGCTTCAGCACCCGCGGCGTCGTGCTGACCGTCGTCGCCCTGCTCGCCGTCGGCGCCCTGCTCGACGACGGTTCGAGCCTGTTGACCCTCGCGGTGCTGGGTGGTGTCGCCTACCTCCTGATCCAGCGGTCCGGAGACGCCGGCCCGGTGACGGCAGGCGCCGGATCCCCTGCCGGTGAGGGGATCCGGACAGAGCCGGACATGGAGACCGGCTTCGCCGCTGACCCGGCGGGCGCGTCCCCGCCGCCCTGGCAGCCGGGTGCGCCGCCGGACTGGCCGCTGTCGCGCCCACCCGCGAGCCGCCGTCCCCGTTCGGCGCTGGGCGGGCTCACCGTCAGCGCCGCGCTGCTGCTGGCCGCGCTGCTGCTGACCCTGCGCGCCCTCGGCGTCGACGGCCTCAGCGGCTCCCGCATCGTCGCGGCGATGCTGCTCGTCGTCGCCGGTGGGCTGCTGGTCGGCACGCTCTACGGCCGCGCGCGCTGGCTGATCCTCGTGGGGCTGGCGCTGGCCCTGGCCCTCGGCACCGCTGCTGTCCTCGGCGACCCGCGGCTGCAGGGCGGGGTCGGCCAACGCACGTGGGTGCCCGTCGCCGGGCAGAGCCGCACCGACTACCGCCTCGGGCTCGGCGAGGCCACCCTGGACCTGACCAGGCTGCGGCCCGGTGACCTGCCAGGTGGTGTCCGAGCCGAGATCGGGATCGGTTCGCTGATCGTGCTCGTCCCGGCCGACGCCGTGGTCGCCGGGACCGCACGGATCGGGCTGGGCGACATCCTCACCAGCGGACCGGGCGTCGGCAGCACCGAGCTGTCGCCGGACGACCACACCCACGTCCGCGTCGACCTGCCACGCACCGGCAGCGGCGACGCCACCGTCCAGCTCGAGCTCGTCGTCGGGGCCGGAGAGATCGAGGTGCGTCGTGCTGCGTCATGACCGCGACGTCGTGTCGCTGATGGGCGGACTGCTGCTGGCCCTGATCGGCGGGCTGTTCCTGCTCGACGACCTGACCGCCGTGCGCATCGACGACCGCTGGGTCGCGCCGCTCGTGCTGCTCGTCGTCGGCGGGCTAGGACTGCTCGCCGGAGTCCGGCGGGTGCGGGCGGGCGGCGACGCCGGTCCCGGAGCGGCCGACCCGGCCCCGCCGACCTGAGGCCGCCGACCTGACGCCACCGGCCTGACGCCGCTGCCCGCCCGGACCAGGCAAAAAAGCGTTGGCCGGCGCCCGTACCGTGGTGTCACGTGCGCACCCTCCCGCTCCGCGACCCCGGCCGGCCCGATCTGGGTTCCCCGGCCCGCTTCCTGCTCCGGGTGGCTCGGCTGCAGGGCCGCACGGTCGCCGGCGGCGTGCTGTTCGGGGTGCTGTGGATGGGCAGCCAGGCGGTCGTCCCCTTCGCCCTCGGCCGCGCGATCGACCTCGGCCTCGCGGCGCAGGACCGCGCAGCACTGCTGCGCTGGGTCGGCGTGCTGGCCCTGCTCGGCCTCGTGCAGGCCGTCTCGGGCGTCTGCCGGCACCGCTTCGCCGTGGCCAACTTCCTCATCGCCTACGTCCGCACGACGCAGTGGGTCGACCGGCAGACGCTGCGGCTGGGCGCAGGGCTGCGGGTCCGCACGTCCACCGGTGACATCGTCAGCGCGGTGACCAGCGACGCCCTGGCGGTCGCCCGCGCGCTGGATGTCACGGCCCGCGGCTCCGGCTCGGTCGTCGCCTTCGCCCTGGTCACCGTGCTGCTGCTGGTGTCGTCGCCGGCCCTCGGTCTGGTCGTGGTCGCGGGGATCCCGCTGTTCACCCTGGCGGTCGCACCGCTGCTGCGTCCGCTGCACCGACGTCAGGCCGCCCAGCGCGGCAACCTCGGTCGCCTCACCACGCTGGGCTCGGACACCGTCGCCGGCCTGCGCGTGCTGCGCGGCATCGGCGGCGAGGCGGCCTTCGTGGCCCGCTACCGCCGCGAGTCGCAACGGGTCCGGGCCAGCGGTCGCGAGGTGGCTCGCACGCAGTCGTTGCTGGACGCCGCCCAGGTGCTGGTGCCCGGCACGTTCGTCGTCGTCGTCACCTGGCTGGGCGCACGCCTGGCGGTGCAGGGCACCCTGTCGGTCGGCGAGCTGGTCACCTTCTACGGCTACGCAGCCTTTCTCGTGACGCCGCTGCGCACCTTCACCGAGGCGGGCGACAAGCTCACGCGGGCGCTGGTCGCGGCGCGGCGGCTGCTGGACCTGCTCGGCCTGGACGTCGTGCTCCCCGACACCGGCACGGCGCCGGCGCCACCGCCCGGCAGCGCGCTCGCCGATGCCCGGTCCGGACTGCGCCTGGAGCCCGGGCTGCTGACGGCGCTCGTGTGCGCCGAGCCGGCCGACGCGTCCGCGCTCGCCGAGCGGCTCGGTCGCTACGTCGACGACGGCGAGGTGCGGCTCGGGCCGGTGCTGCTCACCGACCTGCCGCTGGCCGTCGTCCGCGCGCGGGTGGTCGTCCTGGACCAGGCGGCGCAGCTGTTCAGCGGGCGCCTGCGCGAGGAGCTCGGCGGTCCGTCCGACGACGTCGAGGCGGCGCTGGCCACCGCGTGCGCCGAGGACGTGCTGGACGCCCTGCCGGGTCGGCTGGAGGCGACGCTCGAGGAGCGCGCCCGGCAGCTGTCCGGTGGGCAGCGGCAGCGGCTCGTGCTGGCCCGGGCCCTGGCCGACGATCCCGAGATCCTCGTGCTGGACGAGCCGACGAGCGCCGTGGATGCGCACACCGAGACGGCCGTCGCCCGGCGGCTGGCCGCCTCGCGCGCGGGACGCACCACGCTGGTGCTGACCACCAGCCCGCTGCTGCTGGACCGCGCCGATCGTGTGGTGCTGCTCGTCGACGGGGTCGTGCAGGCCACCGGCAGCCACCGCGAGCTGCTGGCCGACCCGCAGTACCGGTCCGTCGTCGTCCGCGACCTGGCCCCGGCGGGTCGACCATGAGCGCCGCACGCTCCCGGCAGGCGCCGCCCACCCGTCAGCCGCGGGCCGATCTCCCCGTCGCGTCCCCCGCCGCCGTGCGGGCCTACGCCCGCGGGCTGCTCCGCCGGCACCCGCGCGCCCTCGGCGGCTCGTTGGCGCTCTACGCAGCAGCGGCGACGGCGACGCTGATCGCGCCGCGTCTGCTGGGCGAGCTGGTCGGCGCGGTGCAGGCGGGCACGACCCGCGAGCACGTCGACACGGTGGCCCTGCTGCTGGCCGGCAGCGTGCTGCTGGCCACCGTCCTGACGTGGTGGTCGCGCCGGCTCTCGCTCGTGCTCGCCGAGCAGGTCTTCGCCGACCTGCGCGAGGACTTCCTGAGCCGCGTCGTCGCCCTGCCGCTGTCGACCGTCGAGCGCGCCGGCTCCGGCGACCTGCTGAGCCGCACGACCGCCGACGTCGACACGCTGGGACGCACGGTGCGCGACGCCGTGCCCGAGGTGCTCGTCGCGTCGATCACCTCGGTGCTGATCGTCGTCGCGGCGTTCGTCACCGCCCCGTTGGTCGCCCTGGCCATGCTCGTCGGCGGGCCGCCGCTGGCCCTGTCCACCCGCTGGTACCTGCGCCGCGCACCGCAGGCCTATCTCGCCGAGCGCGCGGCGTACGCCGCCCTGACCAGCACCGTCGCCGAGAGCGCCGACGGCGCCCGTTCGATCGAGGCGCTGCGCCGGCAGGACGCGCGTCGGCAGCGCACCGAGTCCGACCTGGCCCACGCGATGGACATCGAGCTGTACACGCTGCGACTGCGGACCTGCTGGTTCCCGTGGGTCGACGTGGGCTTCCTGCTCCCGCTGCTGTCGGTGGTGCTGCTGGGCGGGCTGCTGTACGCGCAGGGCCTCGCGAGCCTGGCGCAGGTCACCACCGTCGCGCTGTACGTACGGTTGCTGCTGGACCCGCTGGACCGCCTGCTCGGCTGGCTGGACGAGCTGCAGGTCGGCGCGTCGTCGCTGGCCCGGCTGATCGGCGTCGCCGACGTGCCGGACGACCGCACGGCCAGCGGCCAGGAGCCCGCCGACGAGCGGCTCGCGGCCACCGACGTCCGGTTCGGCTACCTGCCCGGCCGCGAGGTGCTGCACGGGCTCTCGCTGGCGGTGCGTCCGGGCGAGCGGCTGGCCGTCGTCGGCCCGAGCGGCGCCGGCAAGTCGACGCTGGGACGGCTGCTGGCGGGCGTGCACGGTCCCGACGCCGGCACGGTGACGCTCGGCGACGTGCCGCTGCTGGAGCTGCCGCTGGAGCGGCTGCGCACGGAGGTCTCGCTGGTCACCCAGGAGCACCACGTCTTCGTCGGGAGCGTGGCCGACAACGTGCTGCTGGCCCGTCCCGACGCGACGCCCGCGCAGGTGCGGACGGCGCTCGCGGCCGTGGACGCGCTGGAGTGGGCCCTGGCGTTGCCGCAGGCGCTGGACACTGCCGTCGGCGCCGGTGGGGCCGGGCTGACGCCGGCGCAGGCCCAGCAGGTGGCGCTCGCCCGGCTGGTGCTCGCGGATCCGCACACCCTCGTGCTGGACGAGGCGACGTCGTTGCTGGACCCGCGGGCTGCCCGGCACCTGGAGCGCTCGCTGGCGGCCGTCGTGCAGGGCCGGACGGTGATCGCCATCGCCCACCGCCTGCACACCGCCTCCGACGCCGACCGCGTCGCCGTCGTCGAGGACGGCCGCGTGATCGAGCTCGGCAGCCACGTGGAGCTGCTCGCGCTGGAGGGCAGCTACGCCGCCCTGTGGGACTCCTGGCAGGCGGGATGAGCTCGCGTCCGGCCGCCGGCGGCGGCCGCTGGGTGACCACGTCGCCCGAGCGGCTGCAACACTGGGTGGACGGCTTCGCCAGCCGGCACGGGCCGGTCGCCCGTACCTCCGACGCCACCACCGTGCGCCTGCAGGCCGAGGACGGTGCCGTCGCCGAGATCGAGGTGCCCTTCCCGCCGCTGGACGTCGGCCTGGTCGAGCACGTGCTGCGTCCGCGCCTGGTCGGGGTGCTGCTCGCGCGCCTCGGCGGTTGCGCCTGCGGCGTTTTCGACGGTCCCACCCTGACAGCCTCCAAGATCACGACCCGGCAGGTGCACGGTCGCTCGGCGGCCGGCGGGTGGTCGCAGCAGCGCTTCGCGCGTCGCCGGGAAGGTCAGGTGCGCGTGGCCCAGCAGGCCTTCGCCGACACCGCCGTACGCGTGCTGCTGCCCGCCGTCGACGGCCTGGACGCGCTCGTGGTCGGTGGCGAGCGCACCACGGTCGACGAGGTGCTCGCCGACCGCCGGCTCGCGCCGCTGCGGCCGCTCGTCACGGGCCGGCTGCTGGACGTGCCCGATCCGCGACAGGCGGTGCTGGAGGCCTCCTACGACGGCTGGCGGGCCGTCTGGATCCGCGTCGTCGACCCGGTCTGACCGCCGGCCCGCCGCCTCCCGGCGCCGCCGCCCCGCCGCAGAGAGTTCGAGCAATCCCCAGCACCCTGCTGCTGGGGAGTGCCCGAGAAGGCGCGCGCGGAGGCTCAGACGGTACGGCGCCGCCGGACGGCCAACGCCCAGCCGAGCCCCAGCAGCGAGACCGCCAGCAGCGGCGCGCCGAGACCGCCGGTGGCCGGCAGCCGCCCTCCCGACGGCGCAGCAGCAGGTGGCGCAGCGGCGGGCGGGGCACCGGTCACCGGGGTAGCGACCGCCGGCACCGAGCCCACGGTGAAGTCGAAGGCCGCCGAGTTGTCGACCTGCGACAGGAACGACTGCGCGACGCTGGTCGGCAGCGGGTTGACGAACGTCCAGGCCGAGGCGTCGTAGACGCGGCTGCCCTTGACCGCCGGCACCTCGCTGGGGGTCTTGCCCGCACCGCTCGACCCCGCCAGCGCCTCGACCTGCTCCGCCGGGACCGAGAGCGTGATGGTGCCCGCGTCGACGTCGACCTTGCCCTGGACGGCGTCACCGCCCGGATAGGTCTGCACGTTGCCGCCCGGGTTGCGGGTGGTGGTGGTGTAGTCGTTGCCTCCGAAGCGCCAGGCTCCGCCCTCGTAGTACGCCGCGACGCCGCCGGGCTGGAATCCGTCGAAGAAGCGGAACAGGTAGACCAGCGAGAGCCCGCCGCCGGTGGCCATGGCGTCCTGCAGCGCAGCGTCTGACAGGTCGTCGTAGGTCATCGTCACGGTGAAGCCGCCCCCCTGGGTCACCGGGGCGCCGGTGTCGAGGTCGACCTGCGGGCCGACCTTCACCCCGAGCAGGTCCAGCGCCGGCAGGTTGTCGCCCGGCAGCGAGGTCGTCGGACTGCCCAGCAGTCCGTCGCTCGTCGTCCAGCGTGCGAAGGCGTCGCCCTTGACGTCGGGACTGGACGTACGCAGCACCGGCGGACCGGCCGTCAGCCGGCCGCCCTTGTTGCTCGGTCCGGCGCGCTGCACCAGCGCGGTCGGCGCGGCGATGTTGCCCTCGGCCTGCGAGGGGGTCTTGGCCGTCTGGTTGAACACGATGAGCAGCCGGCCCGTCACCGGGTCGTACGCCATCGTGAAGTAGTCGACGAGCGACCGGTCACCTGCCGGGACGCTGGTGCTGCACCCCAGGCCGTTCAGGCAGATGGAGTTGTAGTGGTTCGGGTGCGTGGTCGCCTTCACCTGGTCGATGGCCGGGGTCTCGGCGAACGCGTCCAGGGTCTGCGAGACGTAGACGTCCCAGGTGGCGATGAAGTCGCCGAGGTCCGGGTTCCCGACGCTGGGGGTGCCGTAGTAGGAGACCGCGACCCGGCCGGGCGCCCCGCCGGCGGCCACCCACGGCATCACGGTGGTCTCGACGCCCTCGCGGTTCATCCGGACCTTCTTGGTGAAGCCGGGGTCGGTGTTGTTGTCGGCCGACTGCGCCGTGGGGTTCGGCCCCTTGCACTTGGGCACGTTGACGGCCTTCAGCGCGACGAGGTAGGTGTCGCGTCCGTCGCCCTTCTCGCTGTAGGTGACGTAGATGTTGCCGGCGCTGTCGTGGTCGGCGGTGACGAAGCCGGCCGTGGGGTCGACCTTGGCGTCGACGGCCAGGCACTGCGACCAGGTGTCGCCGCCGTCCAGGCTCAGGGCCAGCTTGACCTTGGTGCCGCTGTTGTACGGGAAGTAGACGACGTCCTTGGTGGTGCCCGGGACGACGCCCTCCTTGATCGCGCGGATCTGACCGAGGCGGCTGCCGTCGGTGGCGACCGACAGCTGCGGGCCGTAGGTGAGGCCGCCGTCGGTGCTCTTCTGGATGATCTGCCCGTCCGGCTGCCCAGGGGCGCTGGCGACCGCCGCGTTGTAGTTCAGGAAGACCGTCTTGTCGTCGGTGAACACCAGCCACTGCCGGTCGACCAGCGAGGTCTGGTTGAACTTCTCCAGCCCGTTCTGGTCCGGCGAGCGCTGCAGGGTGCGGCCGTTGTCGGGCGAGCTGAACGTCGAGAAGCCGGTCAGCGGGCCCAGGCCGATGAAGGCCAGCTGTCGCTTGCCCTCGGCGTTGAGGTCCTGGCCGGTGCCGATGGCGCAGTCGCCGCCGCCCTGCGCAGTTCCGGTGAGGGCTACCGGCCCCGTGCCCAGCGGCTTCCAGGTCTGGCCGCCGTCGACCGAGACCGAGCCGTGGTCGGTGCCGTTGCTGGCGCCGTTGGTGCCGCAGCTGTAGAGCACCCCGGAGGCGTCGGCGAAGGCTGCGGACTCGCCCTGCGAGCGCTGCGGGTCGGTGACCTGTCCCGCGGCGAAGTCCAGGCCGGTGTCGACCGTGGGTCCGGCGGAGCCGGCGGCGGCCTTCGTCGTGGTCCGGACGGTCAGGAGGCCGTCGTAGGGCTGCGGGCTGGGGTTGGCGAAGCCGCACACGGTGGCGGTGTAGGTGCCGGCGGCCAGGTCGACCAGCGCGACGTTCTCCTCCGGCGCACCTCCGTCGCTGTTGCCGACGACGTTGCCGGCGGCGTCGAACACGGTGAGGACGAGGTCGTTGCCGGCCGGAGACACCTCGGTCCAGGACGCCTTGAAGGCGATCGAGGCGGTGACCTTGCTGTAGGCCCCGGCCGGGACGGTGAGCGTGAGGTCGTGGTCGTCGCCGAGCGGCGTGCCGGCCGGGCACTCGCTCGTCGCGAAGGCTCCCGCGGGCGCCGTGCCGGTGTAGCGGGCCGTGACCGTGCCGGGGGTGCTCGGCACGGTCAGCGCGCTGGACGCCGGGTCGGAGGCGGCAGACGTCCCGGCCGGCAGCACGAGCAGCGCCAGTCCGAGGGCGGCCGCGCTGCTCAGCGCGAGCACGGGGCGACCCCGCCGGACGGGTCGGGGTGGCAACAGCGTGAAGTTCGACATCTCACTACCTTCGCCGCCGGCCGACGAGTCCCTGCCTGGTCGATCCGGCCCGCACGGACGGGGACTGCTGCTGACCCGCAACCCTTCGCGCCGGACCTCGTTGGACCCGAGCAGGACGGTCCCTGCCCCAGACAGCCCCGGAGGCTCCCCCGCATGTCCCTCACCCGACGCGAGCTGGTCCGCCGTGGCGCGGTCCTGGCCGCCGCCGGTTCGGTGCTCGGCCCCGCGCAGGTGCTCCGCGGCGCGGCCGCCGCCGAGCCGACGCTGGGACAGCTCGCCAGCCGGTCGGGTCGTTACTTCGGCAGCGCTGCGCCCATCACCACGCTGCTGTCCGACGGCGGCTACCGGTCGCTGGTGAAGCAGCAGTGCACCGTCTTCACGCCCGAGAACGAGTTCAAGTGGGCGTCCCTGCGCCCGGCGCCGAAGGTCTTCAGCTGGGCTCTGTCCGACCTCGCGGTCTCGACGGCCGAGCAGGACGGGCTCCGGGTACGCGGCAACTGCTTCACCTGGAACAACGGCAACCCGAAGTGGTTCGACGTCCCGGCTCTGTTCAACCCCGGCAACGCGCTGGCGCTCCTCGAGGAGCACATCACCAAGGTCGTCAGCCGCTACAAGGGACGCGTCTTCTCCTGGGACGTCGTCAACGAGGCGACCAACGGCAACGGCTACTACCCCACGCCGTGGGCCAAGATGCTCGGCCCGCGCTACATCGACAACGCCTTCACCATCGCCCACCGGGCCGACCCGAGCGCTCAGCTGGTCCTCAACGAGTACAACCTGGAATACACCAACGGCTATTCGCGGGCGCGTCAGCGCGTCGTGCTGAAGGTGCTCGACGACCTGCTCTCCCGCGACATCCCGGTCCACGCCCTGGGCATCCAGGCGCACCTGGAGGCGGCCGCCATCCAGCGCCAGTTCGACGCCAAGCAGCACAAGTCCTTCCTGCGCAGCGTCGCCGCCATGGGGCTCAAGATCGTCGTCACCGAGCTCGACATGATCGACCTCAGCCTGCCCACCGACACCTCCGCCCGTGACCGCGGCGTCGCCGACTCCTACCGGCGCTACCTGGACACCGTCCTGTCCGAGCCGGCGGTCGAGGGCATCGTGAGCTGGGGGCTGGGCGACAAGTACTCCTGGATGAACACCGCGGAGCAGGACCGCTTCGCCCGCAAGGACGGCACGCCCCAGCGCCCGCTGTTCTACGACCCGAAGCTCGCCCCGAAGCCCTCCCGCGCGGCCGCCGCAGCCAGCCTGGCGCGCGCCCCTCGCCGGGGCTGACACCCCCGGGTGACGACCCGTCCGAGGGTCGACGTCGGCATCGTCTGCTGGAACACCCGGGACCTGACGATCGACGCGATCGGGCGCCTGCTCGAGGCGTCCGACGACGTCGACCTGCACGTGCTGGTGCGGGACAACGGCTCGACGGACGGCACCGCGCAGGCGCTGCGCGGCGCCTTCCCGGACGTCGACGTCCAGGTGGGTCACAACGTCGGCTTCGCGGCCGGCGTCAACACGTTGCTCGCCCGTTCGGACGCGCCGTGGTTCCTCGCGCTGAACTCCGACGCCTGGCCCGAGCCCGGAGCGGTGCGGACGCTCCTCGAGGCCGCCGCGCAACGACCCCGCGCAGCGGTGCTGGCCCCCACGCTGCTGCGGCCCGACGGGACGCTCGAGGTGGGGGTGCACCCGTTGCCGTCGCTGCGGGGCGCGGGGCGGCGGCCGCTGCCCCCTGCGGCCGGCCCGCGCGAGGTCGGCTGGGCGGTCGGCGCCGCGCTGCTGCTGCGGCGCGAGGCCTGGCAGTCGCTGGGCGGCTTCGACGAGCGGCTGTTCATGTACGCCGAGGACCTGGACCTGTGCTGGCGGGCACGGCAGGCCGGCTGGCAGGTGTGGGAGGTCCCGGGCGCCGTGGTGCGGCACGTCGGCAACGCCTCCGGTGCCCAGCGCTACGGCCGCACGCGCGAGCGGGCCGTGATCGCGAACGCCAACCGGGTGGTGCGCCGTCATCTCGGCGGCCCCCGCGCCGTCGCCTGGCAGGTCCTGAACGCCGCCGGTGCCGCGCGGGCAGGCGCGCGCCGGGACGCGGACCTACGGCGGTTCTGGTGGTCGCAGGTGCCCGACCACCTCGGGCTGCGGCGCTCGCGCCCGGTCGACCCACAGCGCTGAGCCGCCCGCGGTCGCTGGGACACTGAGCGTGTGCGCGTCCTGGTGCTGTCCAACCTCTACCCGCCCAACGCGCTCGGTGGCTACGAGATGTCGTGCCGCGACGTCGTCGACCGGTGGCGGGCCGCCGGCCACGAGGTCACCGTCCTGACGACCTCGACGACCGTCGGCGGCGTGGTCGAGGCGGGCGTCGACGAGCCGCACGTGCGCCGCGAGCTGGACTGGTACTGGTCCGAGCACCGCTTCCGCACGCCTCCGTGGCGCGAGCGGGCGGCGCTGGAGCGACGGTCCCGGACGGCGCTGCGGCGGGCCCTGACCGACACCGCGCCCGACGTCGTCTCCGCCTGGCACCTGGGCGGCATGCCGCTGTCGCTGCTCAGCGAGGTGCAGCGCCAAGGCGTCCCGGTGGTGCTGAACCTCTGCGACGAATGGCCGGTCTACGGCCCGCGCGCTGATGCCTGGCTCGCCGGCTGGGCTCGCTGTCCGGCGCCGGTGCGGGCGCTCGGCGCTGTGCTGACCGGCCTCCCGACGCACGTCCCGGACCTGGACCGGACCCGGCAGAGCGTCGTCAGCGCCTGGCTGCTGGAGCGCTGCCGCACGGCCACGCGCTGGCAGCTCGCCGCCGCGACGGTGGTCGGCAGCGGGGTCGACCCCGCCGACTTCCCGGTCGTCGACGACGAGCGCCCGCCCTGGCGCGGGCGTCTGCTGGGGGTGGGCCGGATCGAACCCCGCAAGGGCTTCGCGACGGCCGTGCAGGCGCTCGCCCTGCTGCCCGGCGCGCGCCTGCGCCTGGCGGGGGTGGCCGACCCCGAGCACCTGGCCGCGCTGCTCGCCCTCGCCGACTCCCTCGGCGTGCGCGACCGGCTCGAGATCGGGGCCGTCCCGCGCAGCCAGGTGCGGACGCTGTACGCAGCCGCCGACACCGTGCTGTTCCCGAGCTCGTGGGAGGAGCCCTTCGGGCTGGTGCCGCTGGAGGCGATGACGCAGGGCGTGCCGGTGGTCGCCACCCGTCGCGGCGGCTCGGCTGAGTTCCTCGCCGACCTCGACAACTGCCTGGTCGTGCCGCACGAGGACCCCGCTGCCCTGGCGGCTGCGGTCGATCGGCTGGCCGCGGACCCGGCCCTGCGGGCACGGCTGGCTGTCGGCGGTCGCGCCACGGCCGACCGCTACGGCGTGGACCGGCTGGCGGCGGTGCTGGAACGTCTGCACCTGTCCGTCCTGCCTGTCCCCGTGCTCTCCTCGCAGGTTCTGGACCGGCGCGAGAGTGCCTGCGAGAAGGCAGATGTCGTGATCACCGTCGTGGTCTCGACGTACGGGCGCAGCGGCTACCTGCACGGGCTGCTGCAGCGGCTGGACGCGCAGGACCATCCTCGGTTCGAGGTGGTCGTCTGCGACAACGGTTCACCGGACGACACGTGGGACGTGCTCACCGACTGGGTCGCCCGCACCGCGCTGCCGGCGACCGTGCTGCGGCTGCCCTTCCACGACGGACCGGCTGTTCCTCGCAACACCGCGCTCGCCGTCGCGCGTGCGCCGCTCGTGGCGTTCACCGACGACGACTGCCTGCCCGCCCCTGGCTGGCTGAGCGCCCTGACGGCGGCCCTGGTCGATCCAGCGGTGGCCGTCGCGCAGGGCCTCACCCGCCCGGAGCAGGACGGCTGGGGCGGGCCCTGGGGGCGCACGCTGTCCGTCGCCGGCGTCTCCGGACTGACCGAGACCGCCAACCTGGGCTGCCGGCGGGCCGACGTGCTCGCCGTCGGAGGCTTCCCGTCCGCCCGCCTGCTGTCCGGACGCGCCTTCGGCGAGGACGTGCTGCTGGGAGCCCGGCTCGCCCGCCGAGGGAAGGTGCGCACGGCACCGCAGGCGGTCGTCGAGCACCGGGTGCTGCCCGGCAGCTATCGCGACCACCTGCACGAGCGGCACCGGCTGCGGGGGTTCCCCCTGCTGGCCCGCGCGGTGCCCGAGCTCCGCCGGGGCGCGGTGCTGGGGGTGTTCCTGAGCCGTCGCAGCGCGCTCGTCGACGTCGGCGTGGCAGGGGTCGTCCTGGCGGCGGCCCTGCGCACCGTCGGCCCGCTGGCGCTCGCCACGCCGTGGGCGGTCTCGGCGTGGCAACGAGCCGCTGGGCGTCCCGGCCGGCCGCGTCCGGTCCGGGCCGCGCAGATCGGGGTGGGCGATCTCGTCGGCCTGGCGGGTCTGCTCGAGGGCAGCGTCCGCGCCCGACGCCTGCTGCTGTGAGCGTCGGTCGGCGGCGGTCGTAGGTTGGCGGTATGGAGCACCGTCAGCTGGGTCACACCGGCATGTTCGTCAGCCCGCTCTGCCTGGGGGCCATGATGTTCGGCGCCTGGGGCGAGCCGGACCACGAGGAGTCGGCGCGGATCGTGCACGCGGCGCTGGACGCCGGCATCAACTTCGTCGACACGGCCGACATCTACAGCCGGGGAGAGTCCGAGGTCATCCTCGGCAAGGCGCTGCAGGGCCGTCGCGACGACGTCATCCTGGCCACCAAGTTCCACGGCCCGATGGACGTGGCGATCGGCGCCCCCGGCGGCGATCCCAACCAGCGCGGCAACTCGCGACGCTGGATCGTCCAGGAGGTCGAGAACAGCCTGCGGCGCCTGCAGACCGACTGGATCGACCTCTACCAGGTGCACCGTCCCGACACCGGTACCGACGACGACGAGACCCTCGCCGCCCTCACCGACCTGCAGCGGCAGGGCAAGATCCGCACCTTCGGTTCGTCCACCTTCCCCGCCTACCGGATGGTGCAGGACCAGTGGATCAGCGAGAAGCGGGGCCTCGGCAGGTTCGTCTGCGAGCAGCCGCCGTACTCGATCCTCAACCGCGGCATCGAGCGGGACGTGCTGCCGGTGGCGCTGGAGTACCACCTCGGGGTCATCCCGTGGAGCCCGCTGGCCGGCGGCTGGCTCACCGGCCGCTTCCGCAAGGGGCAGGACGCGCCGCAGACCAACCGCGCGAAGATGATGCCCGGTCAGTTCGACCTCGAGACGGCGCAGAACCAGGCCCGGCTGGAGGCGGTCGAGCAGCTCGCGTTGCTCGCCGAGCAGGCCGGCCTGTCGCTGGTGCACCTGGCCCTGGCCTTCGTGCAGCAGCACCCGGCCGTGACCGCCCCGATCATCGGGCCGCGGACGATGGAGCAGCTCACGACCCAGCTCGGCGCCAGCGACGTGCGGCTGACCACCGACGTGCTGGACCGCATCGACGAGATCGTGCCGCCCGGGAGCAACGTCGTCGAGGACGGCAACAACTACCAGACCGATGCGCTCGCCGACCCGTTCCTGCGACGGCGGCGCACGGCCTGACGTGACGGAGGTGTCGGGGCTGCGCGCCGTGGTGCTCTGCGGAGGGCGTGGCACCCGGGCCTGGCCGGCGACGGCGGAAGTCCCCAAGCCGATGCTCGAGGTCGGTGGCCGCCCGGTGCTGCGGCACGTGCTCGACATCTACGCAGGCCAGGGCGTCACGTCCTTCGTGCTCGCGACCGGCTACCGCGGTGAGGTGATCGCGGACTGGGCAGCGACCCTCCCCGACTCCTGGGACGTCGACGTGCTCGACACCGGGCTCGACAGCGACACCGGCGCTCGCACCCTCGCGTGCCTGCCGCACGTCGGCGACACCTTCCTGCTCACCTACGGCGACGGTGTCGGTGACGTCGACCTGCGCGCGCTGCTCAGCACGCACCGCACCCGGGGAGCCGCCGCGACCGTCACCGTCGTGCCGTTGCCGTCGCCGTACGGCACCGTCCTGCTGGACGGGGACGACCGCGTCCATGACTTCACCGAGAAGCCCCAGCTGGCCGACCATCCCATCAACGCGGGCTTCTTCGCGCTGGAGCGTGCAGCGGTCGCTGAGGTCGGTCACGCCGGCCCCAGCCTGGAGCGCGACCTGCTCCCGGCGCTGGGTCGGAGCGGACGCTTGTACGCCTACCGGCACAGCGGCTTCTGGCGATCGATGGACACTCACAAGGACGTCGTCGAGCTGGACCTGCTCGCGACGCAGAACCCGCTGACAGGAGCACCGTGGCTGACCCGCACGCCGTAGCCGGGCGCAGGGTGCTCGTCACCGGCGCCTCCGGCTTCATCGGCTCGCACCTGACCCGGCGCCTGGTCGAGCTCGGAGCCGAGGTGCACGCGCTCACCAGCACGGTGTCCTCGGTGTACCCGACCCGGCTGCTGGACCTGCGCGAGCGGATCACCCTGCACGAAGGCTCGCTCACCGACCGGGGGGCCATGGACGCGGTGGTCGCCGCGGCCGGCCCCGAGCTGGTCGCGCACCTCGGGGCCTATACCCACGTCGGCAAGTCCTGGCAGCGCGTCGACGAGTGCATCCAGGCCAACGTCCAGGGCACCGTCAACCTGCTCATGGCGCTGGCGCCGGCGGGGTACGAACGCTTCGTCAACACCGGCACCAGCGAGATCTACGGCGACGTCGACGTGCCGTTCCGTGAGGACGGCCCGGTGCATCCCATCTCGCCGTACTCGGTGTCCAAGCACTCGGCGGAGCAGTACTGCCGGCTGTTCGCCGACTCGCGGGCCTGGCCGATCGTGCGGGTGCGACCCTTCAACGCCTACGGTCCCGCGCAGTCCCCCGACCGGGTGATCCCCGAGCTGGTGGCCCGCGGTCTGCAGGGCCGCCCGATCAAGATGACCCAAGGGCGGCAGACCCGCGAGTTCAACTATGTGGCGGACCTCGTCGAGGGGTTCCTGCTGCTGCTCACCACCCCGGGCATCGACGGCGAGCTGTTCAACCTCGGCTGCGGCGAGGAGGTCTCCATGCGCGAGCTGGCGACGAAGGTCATGGCGCTGCTCGGCGACCCGGTCGAGGTCGAGTTCGGAGCACTGCCGGACCGGCCGACCGAGATCTGGCGGATGTACGCCGACTCCACGCGCGCCCGCGAGCGGCTGGGCTGGGCGCCGCAGGTGTCGCTGGCAGAGGGTCTGGCCCGCACCGTCGACTGGTACCGCACCGAGCTGGCCTCCGGCGGCTCGTCCTTCGCGCCCTGACCTCATGAGGATCGCGCTGGTCCACCCCTACAGCTGGCCGGCCGTGCGCCGCGGAGGCGAGCGGTACGTGCACGACCTCGCCCGCTGGCTGGCCGACCGAGGGCACGCGGTCGATCTGCTCACCGGCGGCTCCGCCACGCACGTCGACGAGTCCGGCGTGCGGACCGTCGGACTGCCTGCGGGTGTGCCGGCGCGCTGGGCCGCGTGCGGGGTGACGCCGCTGGACCTGTTCGGCGCGCAGGTGCTGCCGAGGCTGCTGCGCGAGCGCTACGACGTCGTGCACTCCCTGATCCCCTCCGGGGGGCTGGCTGGGTCGCTGGCGCTGCTCCCGTCGGTCTGGACGGCGCTCGGGCACCCGTCGCCGACGAACGCGCCGCAGCGGCGGTGGAGCCGGCTGCTGCTGCGCCGCTCGGTGGCCGCCGTCCGCGTGCCGGCCGCCCTCAGCCGCTCGGCGGCCGACGGCCTCGAGGCGCTCACCGGCCGCCGGGCGGTCGTGCTCCCCCCAGGGGTGCGCACCGCCGACTTCCCGGTGCGGTCGGCGGCGGCGACCGGTCCCCCGAGGCTGCTGTTCCCCGCCTACGCGGCAGACCCTCGCAAGCGTCTGCACGTGCTGCTCGCCGCGCTGCCGGCCGTGCTCGAGCAGCGACCGGACACGCGCCTGGTGCTGGGCGGAGGCGGGGACCCCTCCGCCGCCTTCGACCGGCTCGAGGCGGGGGTGCGGCGGGTCGTCGCACCGCACGTCGACGACCTCGGAACCGGTGCGCTCACCGACCTGCCCGCTCGCTACCGGGCCGCCTCGCTGACCGTGCTGCCCTCGGTGGACGAGGCGTTCGGTCTGGTCCTGGTCGAGTCGCTGGCCTCCGGCACACCTGTGGTGTGCACCCGTTCCGGCGGGATGCCGGAGATCGTCGACGAGACCGTCGGTCGGCTGCACGCGCCCGACGACACCGCCGCCCTGGCGCGCGCGATCCTCCAGACCCTCGCCACAGCAGTCGATCCCGACGTCTGCGCCGAGCGGGCCCAGCGCTGGGACTGGGCGCACGTCGGACGCCTGCACGAGCTGGCGTACGCCCGGGCCCGCGGATGACCCCGCTGCTGTCGGTCGTGCTGCCGACCTATCGCCGGCCGGAGCTGCTGGACCGCTGCCTGACGGCGCTCGCGACCTCGACGGTGACGCGGTACGAGGTCGTCGCGATCGACGACGGGTCCGGTGACCGCACCACCGAGGTGCTCGCGGCCCACGCCGGACGGCTGCCGCTGACGAGCGTGCGGCAGCCGGCCAACGCCGGTCCGGCAGCCGCCCGCAACCGGGGCATCGACACGGCGCGGGCGCCGCTCGTGCTCTTCCTCGACGACGACGTCGTCGTCACCGCTGACCTGCTGGCCCAGCACCTGCGCCTGCAGGCCGACGGTGACCCGCTGCTGGCCGTGCTGGGCCGGGTCGCCTGGCATCCCGCGCTGTCGATCACGCCGTTCATGCACTGGCTGGACCGGTCCGGGCTGCAGTTCGCCTACGACACGTGGCTGCGCGAGGGGCCCGTCGATCCGCCTTACGCCGCCTTCTACACCGCGAACCTGTCGGTCCCCCGCGCTCTCCTGCTGCAGGCCGGCGGTTTCGACGAGCGCTTCCCGTCACCGGCGTACGAGGACATGGAGCTGGCTTTCCGGCTGCACCGTCTCGGGATGCGGATGCACTACCGCCCGCAGGCGCTGGCCTTCCACGCACGACCCATCGACCTCGACACCTTCCGCCGCCGGATGGCCATGGTCGCCCGCTCGACCACCGTCCTGCGCGCGACGGCGCCCGACTTTCCCCTCGACGACGACGCCCTCGTCAGCCGCGCCGCGCGTCGCCGGACGCGCCTCCTGCTGGCCGCGCGTGCCCACCTGCTGCGGCGCACAGCGGACCGCGACAACTACTTCTGGGCCACCGTCGCGCAGGCCTATGTCGACGCCCTGCCGCCACAGCCCTGACGAACCTCAGTCGTCGCGGCGAAGCTCTAACCCCAACCATTCTGCGAGGGAGGCGATCTCGGCGTCGACGGCTGCATCCATCTCCGCCGTGAACTCGACGTCCCGGTGCAGGGCAGCAACCCGGAACACCCGCTCCTCGCGGTCGGAACGAGCGTCGAGCTTGCCGACGAGCCGGTCACCGAAGAGCACCGGCATGGCCCAGTACCCCCATCGACGGGCGGCCACCGGCTTGTACATCTCCAGCTGATAGTCGAAGGCGAACAGGTCGGCCATGCGCTTGCGGTCGAAGATCAACCGGTCGAGCGGCGACAGCAGCGCGGCCCGGCCCTGGAAGGGCTGAGCGAGCTGCTCCGGGTCGACGCGCCAGGTGCCTCGGACACCGTCGACCACCGCGGCCTCGCCGGCCTCGCCCACGTCCTGCGACTCAGCAGGGCTGGCCGGACCCTTGGAGCGGGCGATCCCCAGACTGGCCAGCCGTCGCTGCGCGCGGCGGCGAGCGGCCTGTTCGCTCGGCACGGCGGGATCGTCGGGATAGACCCGGGAGGCGAGATCCCAGAGCCGGTCCCTGCCCGCTCCACCAGCTGCGGCGATCTCGCCGCGCTGCACCATCAGGTTCAGCAGCATCGTGAGGTTGCGGTGGTTGTTCCAGCCGCTGGACCGCCACGGCCGCACGCAGGTGTCCGGCAGGTCGGACTTGGGCAGCGGGCCGTCTGCCCGCAGCCGCTCGAGCACGTCGAGACGGCAGCCGTTGTTGTCGTCCACCCACTCGCGCTGCTCCTCCTGCCACTCCGCGAGCGGCCCGGTGCCTGGCCAGTCGGCCATCTCGGCCCGGTAGAGCACCAGGTCCTGCGCCGGTCGCAGCATCAGGTTCAGCTCGACCAGCCGCTGCTCGTCGATCGCGTCGCGCAGGTCCTGCGGGTCGTAGCCGGAGCCAAGCCGGCTCCACAGCACGACGTCGGCGCTGGGCGCCACCGCGCTGGTCGGCTCCAGCTGCAGCTGGGTCAACCGGTCGACGACCTCGAACAGGTCTGTGGGACGGTCGGCGGTGAGCAGCTGAGCACGCACCGCCAGGCGTCGGGCGTCCGTACGGCTGAGCCGGTGCACCGTCTCCATCGAGCTGCCTGACGTCTCAGCGTCGCCGCAGGACCAGCTCGACGTGCATGCCGTGCCAGGCGAGGACCCCGTCACGGCCGTAGAGCCGCGGCAGCAGCCGCGTCACCACCGCCTGACCCGGCCGGGACAGCGCGAGCCGGTCCGTCGCGGCGAAGCGGCCGGTCAGGGCCTGCCCGTAGTCGAGCCCCCGCACGCGGACCAGGTCCAGGTGCGGGGCCGCGGCCCGCCACAGCCGGCGTCCGGTCATGAACGCCTCGTAGCCGCCGTGGTGGGCGCCCCACGGGTTCCAGTCGTGCCGGCCCGAGCGACGGTCGGCCAGCAGCTTGTGCAGGCCGGCGAGGTTGGCGTAGTTCGGCGTCGTCACATAGGCCAGGCCGCCGGGCCGCAGCACCCGGGCCATCTCCGCGAAGACGGCGCGCGGGTCATCGACGTGCTCCAGCACCTCCGTGCAGACGGCGGCCCCGAAGGCCGCCCCGGCGAGCGGGAGCCGACCGGCATCAGCGACCACCACCCGACCCCGTGCGCTCGCGAGCAAGGCCGCGGAGGCGGAGATCTCACAGCCGACCGTCGCCGCGTGCGAGGACAGCACCGGCAGGTTCCCGCCGATGCCCGAGCCGACGTCGACCAGCGGCCCACGCGGTCCGAACTCTGCCAGGAACCGTTCGAGCCCGGCCCGGACCTCCGCAGGTGCGGTCTGGGAGTCCTCGTCGGTGCGGTCGGCGTAGTGGTCGGCGACCCGGCCCGCCTGCGGGCTCACCTCGGACATGCCGCGACAGTAACGCGCTGCCACCGGCTCGCTGGGTAGCGTCGCGTCGACCGCCCGTCGACCTGAGGAGCCTGCGTGCTGCGCCGTGCCCGCCCGCGCGAGGTGGCGGTCGCCCCCGTCCTGCAGCCGGAGAAGCTCCGGGCCATCGACTTCGCGGTCGAGCGCGTCGGCGCCCGCACGGTCGCCGACCTCGGCGGGGTCTGGGCCGTCGAAGCGGGCTACACGACCTATGCGCTGTCCCGTCCGGGGGTGGAGCAGGCGACGCTGGTCGACACCGGCCTCACCGACATCGTCCGTGCCAAGGCCGCCGCTGATCCGCGGTTGCGCCTCGTCGACGGGGAGTTCGGCACTCCGGAGTCTGTCGCTGCGGTGGGACCGGTCGACGTCGTGCTGCTGTTCGACGTCCTGCTCCATCAGGTGGCCCCCGACTGGGACGAGGTGCTTCGTCGCTACGCGGCGACGTCGCGCTGCCATCGTCATCGTCGAGCCCACCTGGACCGGCTCGAAGGTCGTGCGCTTGTGGGACCTCGGGGAGCAGGGCTATCGCGACGCCACGCCGCGGGACGGGGCCCTGCCGCCCTGGTCGACGCTGGACGAGATCGACCCGCGCTACGGCCGTCCGCACCGGGACGTGCACGAGTACTGGCAGTGGGGACTCCCGGACGCTGCTCGACGTGACGTCCTGACCGGTCTCGGCTGGACGCTGGCCTACTGGGCCGACCACGGTCAGTGGCGCGACGTGCCCACCTCGCGCACCGTCGCGAGCGTCTACCTGGCACCCGGCGTCGGTTGAGCATGCGGCGCAGGCAGGGCCGACGCCTGGAACGCCGCCTTGTCTGGATGGTGGGGTCGCCGCGCACCGGCACCACGTGGCTCGCGTCCATGCTGCACGACCACCTCGGCGCCGTCACGCTCGACGAGCCGCAGATCGGCACGCACCTGGGGCTGTTCTCGCCCGACCTGCTCGGGGTGCCCGCCGTCGGCTTCCCGGAGCAGAACCTGCTGTACGGCGACTGGCGCCGCAGCGACGACGACTACTTCTTCAGCGACCGGTACGCCCACGCCTGGCGTCCAGCGCTGCGCACCCTGCTGCTGGAGCGCTTCGCCGCGCAGGCTCCGGGCCGTGCTCCGGTGGTGCTCAAAGAACCCAACGGCTCGCAGGCGGCGCCGCTGCTGTGCTCGTTGCTGCCGCTGTCGCGGCTGCTCGTCGTCTGGCGGGACGGTCGCGACGTCGTCGACAGCCAGCACGATGCGAGCCGTACCGGCTCGTGGATGGACGTCGTCGGCGGCGGACGCGACCTCGACCCGGCGCAGCGGAGCAGCTACCTCGCCGAGCGGGCGGTGCGCTGGGTGGCGCGCACCCGTGCCGTGCGCGCCGCCTACCAGGCGCACGCGCCGGCGCTGCGGCTGGCGGTCCGCTACGAGGACCTGCTCGAGGACCCGGCTGCAGGCCTGCAGCAGATCACCGGGTGGCTCGGTGTGACGCCGGCGCGGCCGGTGCAGGAGGTGGTCGACCGCTTCAGCTTCGCCGGCCTCGATCCCGCAGTCCGGGGTGAGCGCAAGTTCGCCCGGGCGGCCACCCCCGGGCTGTGGCGCACGTCGTTCTCCGCGACCGAGCAGGAGCTGTTGAACGGGATCATGGGTGAGCAGCTGCGCGCCCTCGGCTATCAGGTTCCCTGACCCGCAGGCTTGTTCGTGCCCACGATGCGCGCAGGCACCCCGACGGCGATGCTGTGGTCGGGCAGCGTGCCCCGGACGACAGAACCGGCACCGATCGTGCAGTAGCGGCCGATCTGCGCGCCGGCCAGCACGGTGACGCGATCGCCCAGCCAGGAACCCGCGCCGATCCGCACGGGGGCGGTCCTGGCACTGCCGTCGTCCAGGATCGAGACCCGGTCGTCGCGCACGACGTGGTTGCTGTCGTAGACCCCGCTGCCCGTCCCGATCGACACGCCGTCCTCCAGCACGATCGAGCGCGAGCAGCTGATCGAGACCAGCGGCCGGAGCGTGACGCGGTCGCCGATCACCAGGGCCGGCTCCGGCGCGTCCCAGACGTCGCGCTCGACCGAGAGCCACGCGCCGTGCATCAGCAGGCAGGCCCCGCCCACCGACGCGTGCCGCACCCCGTAGAGCCACATCGGACGGTGCAGGATCGACGCGGTGCCGAAAGCAGCAAACTGCCGCAGGCGCAACGGGCGCAGGACGCGGGCCTCCAGCTCGAGCCGCTTGAGCGGCTCCTCCCGCCACGGCCGCGCGCGGTCGCGCAGGCTCACCAGGACCCCGGCATGACGGCGAGCCGGGCGGTGTAGTCGATGCGCTGCAGCAGCAACGGGTGCGGGAGCGTGCCCTGCCACTCGTCGACGGCGTCCCGGCTGCCGCGCCAGTGCCCGTAGTCGTCCACCAGCAGCACGCCGCCGGCCGAGAGCCGCGGTGCGAGGTGCTCGAGCTCGTGCCGCGTCGAGCTGTAGTAGTCGGTGTCCAGGCGCAGCAGCGAGATCTGTTCCGGGGCCGAACCCGGGACGGTCTGCTCGATGAGCCCGCGGACCAGGTGCAGCCGCTCCGGCGGGTAGCCGGTCGCCAGCAGCAGGTCGTGGACGTGTTCGAAGGGCAGGTAGTCGTAGGCGGGGTCGAGCGACGTCGGATCGGCCGCGTACTGCGCGTGGTAGTCAGCGGCGGCGACGCCGTGCACGTCCACGTCGCGATCGGTCGGTGCCGGCATCGCGTCGAACGTGTCGTACAGCCACACGTCGCGATCCTCGACCTCCAGCTCGACGAGGGTGCGCAAGACCGCCAGGGCACTGCCGCCCCGCCACACCCCGCACTCGACCAGTGCGCCGGGGACCTGCGCGCGCACCACGTAGCGCACCGCCTCGCACAACGAGGCCACGCGCTCGGGACCGGTGAGCGTGTACGGCGCCACCGCCCGGATGGTCTCTGCGGTCAGCGGATCGACGTCCGGCGGCACGTGCGGCCCTGTCTCGGACGGTCGCGCCGGCCCGCCGCTGCGCACCACGTCGTAGCCCAGCCGCCGCAGGGCCGAGCGGGCTTGGCCGCGGACGGTCATGTCAGCTCCGGCCGAAGCGGGTCAGGCGCACCTCGGTGACGGCGAGGTCGCCGTCGAGCGTCAGCTGGAGCAGGCGCTCGGTCACCTGGCCATCGTGCCGGTGCGCGAGCACCAGCGTCCAGGTGGCCCCGGCGACCTGCTGGTCGCCGCGGACGGGTTCCCCCCAGGGCTCGGCCACCCAGGTCCTCATCGCGTCGAGACCGGCGGGTCCGAGCCGCCGCAGGTGCTCGTCGCCGTCGCGCAGGGCCACCGCGACGTCCGCTGCGGCCGCGGCGTGCAGCGGCGCGACATCGCCCGCGGCGAGCGCCTCCAGCACGTGGTCGACGAGACGCTGAGCCCGTTCGCCCTTGGGCGGCTGCGCCGTGGACAACCGCTGCGCCGCAGCAGACTCCGGCTTCCGCCGCAGGAGCCCGCGGGCCGGGAGCGGCTCCGGGACGGCCTCGCGGGGGTAGCCCAGCGCGTCGAGGGCGTCTCCGGCCGCACGGTCGAACGCAGCGAGATCGGCTGCGGACCAGTCGCGCCGCCACTTGCCGGCAGCGACGTCCGGTCGCGTCGGATCGACGTTGACGGCCAGCCCCGACTCCAGCTCGGCCTGCGCGACGGTGCCCGCAGACGCGGGCAGGCCGAGGTGCGCGAACACCGCGGCGATGTCGGCGGGGCGGGCCAGCAGCTGCTCGTACCGGACCTCCAGGTAGCGGGGCAGCCGGGGAGCGGCCGCGCGGGCCGTCCGGACCGCGCTGGCCCACTGCTCAGCGGCGGCCGCCACCTGTGTCGGCCCCCAGCTCTGCGCCACCTGCGACCGGACGACGTCACGTCCGTCGCGGACGATGTGCAGCACCCAGGCGTCCGGGTAGAGCGCGGCGATCAGGCCCAGGTGCCAGACGTGCGTCGGCGAGCGCTCCAGGACCCGTGCGGCGCCGGGTCGCTCCCGATCGACGAAGGAGGTGAGCGCGGCATCGCAGAACGCTCTGGCTGCCGCGACGAACTCACCCCGCGGCATGAACCAGGACCCGGTCGCCGGTGAACCGAGGACCCCACCCTGCACCTGGTCGCGCAGCACGGACATCCCCGAGGAGAAAAGGTGCGTCTCCGACGGCAGCGCGACGATGTCGGGGTGCGTGGCGAGGGCGCGCTGCAGCCAGGTGGTTCCGCTGCGGGGAGCCCCCACCACCAGCACCAACCGGTCGGTCAGCCCGCTCACGGGCGCTGCCGCGGCTGGGTCAGGTCCACCCGCACCACCGTCCCGCCGGCTCCACGCGGCTGCGGCCGCCTGCAGACCGTCCGGCCCGCGCGGCCATGCTCGCACGCAGCACCACGGCGGTCGCCGGCGTCAGGGCCGCACCCGGACTGCCGGTTGCTGCGGACGCGTCCGGCCTCCTCGCAGGCGCAAGAAGGGGACCTCGACCCACCGGTAGCTCAGCAGGGCCACCAGGACCGACACGGCGGACGACGTCAACCAGAGCAACGGGAAGCCGGCGGGGAAGCCGTCGCGCTGGGCCAGCAGCCGCACCAGCGGTTCGTGCCAGAGGTACAGGCTGTAGGACGCCAGGCCTAAGGCCCCGAGCGGTCGCCAGTCGAGCCAGCCGAGCCCGGTCTGCGACCGCAGGGGGAGCACGACCGCGCCCAGCGCGAGGAAGCTCGCCGGGAGCAGCAGAGCGTCCCACCGGAACTGCTGCACCACGGCGAGGAACAGGCCGGTGGCGCCGATCAACCAGACCAGCGGCGTCGCCGCCCAGCTCCGGGTCCAGGCTGCCGGGCCGCGCTCCAGCCGCACCTGCAGCAGGGCGAGCAGCATTCCGGGCCCGAAGAAGACCGCCGTCGCCGGCAGCGAGTAGCGCCAGACCGCCGAGGGAGCAGCCAGGTTGACGGTGGTGATGCGCAGCAGCGCCAGCCCGACGGTCATCAGGCCGACCACCGCCGACGCCCGCCCCAGCGAGGAGCGCGCCACCCGGGACAGGGCTGCGGCGAGCAGCGGCAGCAGCACGTAGAACTGCACCTCGACGAGCAGCGACCACACCGGTGGGACGACGCGCACGACGGTGTCGTCGGAGAAGCCCTCGAGCAACAGGGCGAAGCGCCACCACTGGTCCCGCAGGCCCGATCCCTGCCAGAGGAGGTAGACGCCGACGACGACGTAGTAGAGGGGCAGGACCCGAAGGGCCCGGTGCCGGGCATAGCGCCCCCAGCGCACCGGCGGTCCGTCCGCCCAACAGGCCCGGGCGAACGGCAGGAACAGCAGGTAGCCGGTGAGCGCGAAGAACAAGAAGACGGCAAACCCGCCCGACAGCAGCAGCCGCCGGGCGAAGCCGTCGTAGGTCGAGGGACCGTAGCTCTGCGACCAGCCCCAGGCGTGCCCGGTGAGGACGGCCGTCGCCGCCAGAGCGCGCACCGCCTCCACCCGCGCCGACCGCATCGATCCGCCCTGGTCGAGCACCGCGTCAGACACAGCAGGATCATCCTCGAGGGCAGCGAGCCGCACAACGGGGGACCGGGTCTGCGCCTGCCCGCCCGTAGGCTCGGCGCCCCGGCAGCGGACAGGAGCGACGTGCAGCCCGACGACCGTCCTTCGATCGAGCCGACGGCCGGCAGCGTGCGCCGCTGGCGTCATGCGGTCACCCGGCGCCTGCTCGCGCTGCACGCCCGGGCCTGAGGGTTGACGCCGCAGGTCGCGGTCGTCGTGGCCACCCACGGCCGGGCCGCTCTGCTGCCCCGACTGGTCGAGGCGCTACGGGCGCAGGGAGGGGTCGAGTCCGTCGAGCTCGTGATCGTCGACGACGCCTCGCCGGACGACACCTGGACCGTGCTGCAGGCGCTGGCTCGCCAGTCCGGCACCACCCTGACGCCGCTGCGGCTGCCTCGCAACGCCGGCCCCGCCACCGCCCGCAACCTCGGCTGGCGGGCAACGACAGCGCCGGTCGTCGCCTTCACCGACGACGACTGCGTGCCGTCCTCCGGCTGGCTGGCGGCGCTGCTGCACGGGCTCAGCGACGCAGACCTGGCCCAAGGGCGCACGATGCCCGACCCCGACCAGCTGTCCCGGTCCGGACCGTTCAGCCGCACCCTCCAGGTCGAGAGCGAGGACGGCTTCTACCAGACCTGCAACGTCGCCTACCGCCGTGAAGTGCTCGAGGCTGCAGGTGGTTTCGACGAGGCGTTCCGTCATCCGGCCGGCGAGGACACCGAGCTGGCCTGGCGGGCGGTAGGAGCCGGGGCCCGCACCGCGTTCGTCCCGGCAGCGCTCGTGCACCACGACGTGCGGCCGTCCAGCCTGCGCGCCGCGCTGCGCGACACCCCGCGCTGGGGCAGCGTCGTGCTGGCCGTGCGCAAGCACCCGCCGCTGCGGGAGCGGATCCACAGCCGGCACTTCTGGCGCGCCTCGCACCCGCCCGCGCTGGCGGCGGCGGCCGGGCTGCTCGTGCTGGCTGCCGGTCGTCGCCACCGGGGGCGACTGCCGCTGGTGGTGGCGCTGATGGCGCCGTACGTGCGTCTCCGTCTGGTCACCGACCCGCTGCCGACGACGGGACCGCGGCGACGCCTCGCCCTGCTGCCGGCAGCGCTCACCGTCGACGTCGCGGAGGTCGGTGTGTGCGCGCTCGCGTCGGTGCGGCAGCGGACCCTGCTGCTCTGAGTCCTGCACCGGTCAGTCGACCGAGAACGGTCCAGGCCAGATCCCGGGCGGCGGGGCTGCAGCGCCACCGGGCACCCTGCGCGCCACCATCAGCACATGGCAGCCCAGCCGGTCCAGCAGCGGCGTACGGGTGCAGACCGCCTCCAGCAGGTCGGCGAGGCTCCTCCCGACCGCGCCCCAGCCGTCGAGGACCTTCGCCGTACGGCTCTGCGGCGGCGGGAACTCGAAGGTCGACGCGTGCTCGGTACGCAGCCCCGCCGCCGCGAGCATCCGTGCCGTCTCGGCCTGCTTGTGCCAGGTGTGCGGCATCCAGACGTCGGGGGCGTCGGCCGGCAGGATGCTGCGGTCGACCGGCCACGGCCACACCCACGGCCGGTGCGAGATCAGCCGGTCGTGCCGAAAGCCCAGAGCCTTCTCCAGCACCGCCCCCGGGTCGCTGAGCGGGAACCGCAGCGGCAGCTCGGAGGCGTTGTTGGTCGTCAGCACCAGCACGCCCCCGGGTCGCAGCACCCGGGCGACCTCCCAGACCGCGAGCTCGGGGCGCATCAGGTGCTCGATGACCTCGCTCCACACCACGACGTCGAAGCTCGCGTCGGCGAACGGCAGGTGCTCGGCGTCGCCGGCGACGAAGGACGCGCGCAGCTCACCGGAGACCCCGGTGCGGTGCTTGGCCGCGGCGAACTGGATGTGGTGGCCGCCGTAGTCCAGGCCGGTGTAGCGCAACGGCAGGTCGGCCAGCTCGTCGGCGACGATCGCCGCGCCGCAACCGAGGTCGAGCACGTCCGCGGGTCCGTCGACGGCGGCGCGGACGTGGTCCGCCACCAGGCGGTACCGCATCTCGTGCCGGTGACCGTGGTAGTCGCCCCAGACGTCGAGCTCCTCCTCCAAGGTCGGCACGCACTCGCCGTAGTGGCGCCGGTAGGCCTCCTGGGTCGCCGTCCGCATGAGGTCCCACTCGCGCACCGTCTCGGCCAGCCCACGCGCCCGGTAGCGGCGGTAGGTGAACGCCCAGAGCCCGAGGACCCCGACCGCCGCCGCGCGGCGTGCGGAGCCGGGCAGGCGTCCCGACGCCGCCACCGTCAGCAGGACGGGAGGACCCGCGACACGCACGACCCGACCGGGGGGAGGAGGCACCGTGCGAGTCTGCCTGCTGCCGGCGGCCGTAGCGTGCCGGGATGCGGTGGACGGTGCACGGGGAGCGCTTGCTGTACGCCAGCGACTGGGTCGGCCTGGGTCTGGTCGACGTCGAGGTTCCGGACGGGGAGCGCTTCGACCACCACGTCGTGCGCGTGCCGTGCCCGGCGGTCGGGGTGGTCGTGGCACGATCCGGACCGCGGAGTGCTGATGCTGTGGCGGCACCGCTTCATCACCGACACCTGGGGCTGGGAGATCCCGGCGGGACGGGTCGACCCGGGAGAGGACCTGGCGGCTGCAGCCTCGCGGGAGGTGCTGGAGGAGACCGGCTGGCAGGTCGCCGGACTACGACGCCAGGCCAGCTGGCACCCGAGCAACGGCCTGTCGGACCAGGTCTTCCACGCTTTCGTCGCCGACGGCGCGCGGCACGTCGGAGAGCCGAGCGACCCGGCGGAGTCCGAGCGCGTCGCGTGGGTGCCGCTGGACGACCTGCGCTCGCACGCCCGCGACGGCAGGGTCCAGGACGGTCTGAGCCTGACCGCGCTCGGTCACTGGCTCGCTTTCCCCGACGGCCCGTCGCTCCGCCCGTAGCATCCGGCCGTGCCCTCCAGCCTGGTCCGCCGCGGCGCCGTCCGGCTCGGGCCGTCCACGAAGGCTGCGGGCGCGAGGATGCGACGGCGAGCGTTCCTGGCGCGCGTGCGGCTGGCGGCGGCAGCCGCCGACGCGACGGTCGAGCTCGACGTCGCCGCGGACGTGTCGATCGGCGCCCGGGTGCGGGTGACGTTCCGGCCCTGGACGGCGAACGTGCTGCGGCTCGGTGCCGGAACGCTCGTCGAGGACGACGTCCGCGTCCAGCTCAAGGGCGGCAGCATCCAGGTCGGGCAGCGCGTGCAGCTGCGACGCAGCACGCTGCTGAACGTCGAGGGGGTGCTCGACGTCGGCGACGACACGATCGTGTCCTGGGGCTGCGTCGTGCACTGCCGGGAGTCCGTCACGCTGGGCCCGAGGGTGCTGGTCGGGGAGTACAGCACCTTCGCCGACTCGAGCCACTTCTTCACCGACCCGGCCGAGACCGCCTGGCACAACGTCCGGTCCGCTCCGATCGAGGTAGGACCAGGCTGCTGGCTGGGCGCGAAGGCGACGGTGGCCCGCGGAGCCCGCATCGGCGCACACAGCATCGTGGGAGCGAACACGGTCGTGGTCGGCGAGGTGCCCGAGGGATCGCTGGCGAGCGGCGTCCCCGCTGTCGTCCGCCCGCTGGACCTGCCCTGGCGCACCCGCTGAGATGGTGCGGGTCCTGCACGTCGCGCGCGACTGGGTCGGCCCGTCCGAAGGGTTCGTCGCCGACGTGGTGCGCACGACCGGCGGCTCGGTGGCGTACGGCCGACGGCACGGGCGGCCCCTGTCTCCGGTGCCGGAGACCGACCTCACGCGGCGGGCCGGGTGGCTGCCGCTCACCGGCGACCGCGCCCTGCGCGCGGCGCTCCGCCTGACGGTGCTCCAGCGCCGCCCCGAGGTGCTGCACGCGCACTTCGGCTACTGGGCGCACCTGGCCGGGCCCGTGGCCCGCGCGACCGGTCGGCGGTGGACGGTGGCGCTGCACGGTCACGACCTGCTGGTCGAGGGTGATCCGCACGGGGTGCTGCCCGACGCTGACCTGGTGGTCGTGCCGTCCCGCTTCCTCGCCGACGCGACCGGCTCTGTCGGCATCGACCCGGCGCGCGTGCGGGTGGTGCCGTCCGGCCTCGACCTGGCTGCGTTGCCGTTCCACGAGCGTTCGGCGCGGCCGGACGGGACGGTCGTCGTCACCTTCGCCGGCCGCTTCGTCGCGAAGAAGGGCGTGCTGGACGCCGCGCGCGCGCTCGCTCTCGCCCACCAGCGGGTGCCGGGTCTCCGGGCAGTCTTCGTCGGGCACGGGCCGCTGGAACAGGCGCTGCGCGCCGAGCTGGCAGCGTCCGGACTGCCCGCCGAGGTCCGCGACGGTGGCCGGACAGGTGCGGTGCGCGCAGCCCTGAGCACGACGGACCTGGTCATCACCGCCAGCCGGATCGCGCCCGACGGCGACGCCGAGACGCTGGGCCTGGTGAACCTGGAGGCGCTGGCCCTCGGCGCGCCGCTCGTCACCACCCGAACCGGCGGGGTGCCCGCCGCCGTCGGCGAGACGGCCGTCCTGGTCGACGAAGGTGACGTCGACGGGCTCGCCGCGGCCGTGGTGGCGCTCGCCGGCGACCCACGGTCCTGGCCGGCTCGCGGGCGGGCGGGCCGCGACCACGTGGAGCGCCGCTTCGCCCTGGCCGACCGGTGCGCGGAGCTGCAGCACCTGTGGTCGGGCCTGCCCTGAGACACGAGCCGGCCGGCGCAGGCTCAGCGACCGGTCAGCCGCCCCGTGAGCCGTGCGGTCATCGCCAGGACGTGCACGGGAGCCAGGTCGCGGCGGCGCAGCGGCGGACCGTCCGCGGCGACGAGGTCGACCACCAGGCCCAGCGGCAGCCGCCAGGCCGGGTCCGCCCGCACCGACGGCCACTCACCTCGATCGGCGAGCGCCGTCCAGCCGGCTCCGAGCCGGCGGTGCAGCAGCCAGAGCTGGCGGAGCCCGGTGCGCGGGGCGTGCGCGACCACGACGTCGGCGGCGAAACCGACCGGCAGCCCGGCGGCGACGGCCCGTCGGCCCCACTCCAGGTCGCCGCTGGAACGCAGCGACGCGTCGAACGGCCCGACCCTCTCCCACGCCTCGCGCCGCACCCACAGGTTGGCGGTGGCGGCGAACCCCTGCTGCTCCACCAGGTCGCGCTGGCGCAGGTACCCGGCCCGGTCGTAGCGCTCGACCACCCCGGCGTCGCCCCGGCGGGTCATCCGGACGTCTCCGCCGATGACCGGGGCCTGTGTCAGGGCGGCCGTCCCCGCGCGCAGCCAGTCGACGGCCGGCAGGCAGTCGGCATCGGTGAACGCGAGCAGCGCACCGGTGGCAGCCGCCACCCCGGCGTTGCGGGCCGCATAGGAGCCCGGCCGCTGCTCGTGGACGACGCGGACGCCGGCGGCCGCCGCCACCTGAGCCGTGGAGTCCGTGGAGCCGTTGTCGACGACCACGATCTCGGACGGCGGCGCGTCGACCTGCGCTGCGAGCGCGGCAAGGCAGGCTTGCAGCCGCGGCGCGTCGTCGCGCACCGGCACGATCACCGAGACGAGCGGACCGGCAGGCACGGACGGAGGGTAGGCGGTGGACAGCGCGGACCCGGTCGTGACCGTGGTCCTGCCGACCGCGCGCCGACCGGAGTCCCTGGCGAGGGCGCTGCACGGCCTCGCCCTGCAGCGCGACGCCCCCCGCTTCGAGGTGCTCGTCGTCGACAACGACGCGAGCCCGCACGCACCACCCGTGCTGCCTCCGGCCCTGTCCGGACGCGTCGTGCGCGAACCCGTGCCGGGCGCCGCGACGGCCCGCAACCGCGGGATCGCGGAGACCCGGACACGGCTCGTCGCCCTGTTGGACGATGATGTGGTCCCCGCTCCCGACTGGCTCGCCGCCCTGGCCGCGCCGGTGCTCGCGGGACGGGCCGACCTGACCGGAGGACGCGTGCTGCTGGACCCGCAGGTCGCCCGACCGCGCTGGCTCGCGCCGGGCCTGGAGGGATATCTCACCGCTCTCGATCTCGGACCCGACGAGCGTTCCCTGACGGCCGAGGAGTCGCTGCTGACCGCCTCCCTGCTCACCCGCACCGAGGCGTTGCGCGCGGCGCCGTTCGACCCGCGGCTGGGCCCTCGGGGCGGCACCCAGCTGGTCGGCGACGACGTGCAGGTGGTCCGCGACCTGCGGGCCCGGGGTGCCCGCGCGGTCTGGGTGCCGTCGGCCACCGTCGTGCACGAGCTGCCAACGACCCGGCTCCGTCGCTCTTGGGTGCTGCGACGCGCCTATCTGCAGGGCCGCTCGGAGTGGCTGCTCGACGCAGAGAGCCTGCGCCGCAGGCGGTTCGGCGGCGCAGCCGTGGCGCTGTCCTGGTCGCGCGAGCAGGCTGGACGCCGTCGACGGGAAGGCTGGCGCCGCGACGTCGTCTTCCATGCCGCGTGCGACACGGCCCGCACCGCAGGCTCGCTCGTGGGGGCAGTCCGGCTCGCGACGAACCGCGGATGAACCCGCTGCTGCGGCGTCCTGAACCGCACGAGCTGCGCCAGCCGCTGCTCCTCGCGATCGTCACGGCGGTGCTGGTGGCGGCTGTCGCCTTCGTCGCCCTGATGTCTGCGACCCCGACCTGGCAGAGCACCGCCGTGCTCAGCCTGGACCAGCCGCGGGCGGTCATCGCCGCCGACGACGCAGGCCTGCTGAACAAGCTCTCCCGGCTCCGCTTCAAGTACATCGGGCTGATCGGTACCGACCGCGTGGCCGTCCCCGTCGCAGCGCGACTGAAGGTGCCGGTCGAGGACGTCCGGGGCCGCCTGTCGGGCGAGGCACGGCTGGAGGACCTGCTCCTGCGCACCAACGGCACCGGCACGAGCAAGAAGCAGGCCCAGCAGACGGCCGACGCCCTGGCCGCGCAGGTGCAGGCCGAGGTGGCGGCCGAGCAGAAGGCCGCGGCGATCCCCGCCGTCGACCAGGTGCAGGTGATCGTGGTGCAGGCCGCGGCCGACGCGGAGAAGATCGCTCCCGGACGCAAGCGCGCCCTCGCCGAGGCGCTGCTCGCAGGAGTGCTGGTCGGCGTGGCGGTCGGGCTCGGCCTGCTGCTGCGGCGGCGCACCCGGCAGGGCTGAGCACGTGGGGTCGCTGCTCCTGCTGCTGGCCGGAGCGGGAGTCGCGGCGACAGGGGTCCTTTCGCGGCCACGCCACGCGCTGGCGCTGCTGGTCGCGCTGACGGTGCTGGTCCCGGCGACCCTCGCGGTCCCCAACGGCGTCTCCCCGCTGCCGACCTTCCTCCGGGTCGCCGTCGTCTCCGTCGCGCTCGGCCTGCTGCGACGACCGGACAGTGCGCGCCTGTTCGCCGTGACCCAGGTGCACGTCGCCGCCGGCCTGTTCGCCCTCGGCACCCTCGTCACCGGGGTGCTGCTCGCGCCGTCGCTGCTGTCGTTCGGCGGCGCCGTGCAGCAGTGGCTGAATCTGCTGGAGGCGTTGACCCTGTTCGTCGTGACGCTCGCCTGCGTGCGTGCCGTCGACGACAGGCCGTACACGCTCCGGGTCCTGGCCGCGGTCGGCATCGCCGCCGCCGTGCTCGGCGTCGTCGAGCACCTGACCGGACGCAGTCTCGGCGGCACCCTGTTCGCGTTGTCCCCGAGCCAGGATCCTGGACCGCTGACGACAGCCCTGGAACGTCGGGCCGGGCAGACGCGCGTCCGGGTCGGGCAGGAGTTCGCCCTGCAGTACGCCTGGGTCACGGCGGCCCTGCTCCCGGCGGTGCTCGCCGCGCCCTGGGCGCGGTTCCGGTTGCCCCTCAGGCTCGTCGGGGCGGTCCTGCTCGTGCTGGCGGGGTACTGGTCGTTCAGCCGGACCGCACCGGTCGCGTTGTTCCTCGGGCTGCTGGTGCTGGTGCTCGGGCTGCGCAGCCGCAGGGCCGCCGCCCTGCTGGGCACCGGGGCGCTGGCGGCGCTGACCGTCGTGCTCGCCCTCCCGTCCGTCACGGCGCGCTTCGGCGCAGGCGTCGACCAGGGCGCGCTGGACGTGCGCGCCGAACGACGACCGGTCGTCCTGGAGGCCGTCGCCCAGCGACCCCTCGGCGGCATCGGCCTCGGAGGGATCCGGGACCTGGGGCTGACCGCCGTCGACCAGACGTACCTGCTCGCCTACACCGAGACGGGGGTCGTGGGTGCGCTGCTGCTGGTCGCTGCGCTCGGCACCGGAGTCCTGGTGTGCGCGCGGGGCCTGCGGGCCGGACCGTCCTCCACCCGCACCACCTGCGCCGTCTCGCTGGCCGGCGCCGTCGTCCTGCTCGGCGCCGGCTTCGCCTTCGACGCGCTGTCCCTGCGCAGCAGCACCGACCTGCTGTGGCTGCTGCTCGCCGTCGGTGTCGCCTCCGGGGAGCGGACGCAGGGTGTCCTGCGACCCACGCTGCCGACCGACGCGCGACGCCGCGCCGCCGGGGTCGTCGCGGCGGTCGTCGTCGGCAGCGCCGTCGCGGTGCTGTGGCCCTCGCACGTCGCCGTCAGCACGGTCTTCCGGACCCTTCCGGTCGCCCGCGAGGCAGGCGGGTTCGATCCGGTCGGGATCGGCCGCACCCTCGTGGCGACCACGTGCGGGGTGGCGCAGGCGGTCGCCGCGACGGACCCGGAGGTCAGCCTGGACTGCCGGGCGCGCGAGCCCGCCGCCGGGTTCGGCACCTTGCGCATCGAGGCCCCGACCGAGGCGCAGGCCCGGTCGGTACTGCGCTCGGTGGTGCTCACCACGCGCGAGCGCACACGCGTCACCTCCCTGCAGGTCGACCTCGTCGGTCCGCCGCAGCGGGGCGTACCGACGCTGGCGCGCACCGCCCCCGTCTGGTTCGGCCTGTCAGCGCTGCTGCTGGCCCTGCTCGTGACCGGCCAACACCGCGAGCCGGGCGCGGGCGGCCGGCCGGGGCGCGTGGTGGTGCGCCACGTCGGTCCGGGCCTGCAGCGCCCGCGCGGCCCGCGCGACGGGGTCGCGCAGCAGGTCGGCGAGGGCTCCCGCGAAGCGGTCGGGGCTGGTCAGCGCCTCGCTCCGTAGTCCCTCTGCGCCGGCGTCGGTCGTCAGCACCGGCACACCGGCGGCCGCGGCCTCGAGCACCTTGACCTTCGGGCCCGAGGTCGGCGGGCAGGGAAACGCCAGCACGGCCCACCGGGCGAGTGCGTCTGCGGCGCAGGCCACCTGGCCCAGCACGGTGACGCCCGGAAGACTGCCCACCGAGAGTTCACCTCGACCGGCGAGCTCCAGCCGCGCTGCCGGGACCGCGGCGCGCACCTGCGGCCACGCGGTCAGCAGGGTGTGCAGCGCGACCCGGTTCGGCGCCCACGTCCAGTCGGCGAGCAGCCCGGCGACCGGCGCGTCGACGAGCTCCAGGGGGGCGGTCGGCACCCGCACGGCGACCGGGACGGCCGTGCCGCCGCACCACCGGGCCACCCGCTCGGAGTAGGCCAGGACCGGTCGCCGCAGCCGCCGTTCCGCGCGCAGGTCCTGCCGGTCGGACGGGGTCAGGCGCGACCCGAGCGCGGCGAGGTCCAGCGTCGGCGCGTAGTGGACGGTCGTGACGCCACCCGGCGGCAGGGCAGGCGCCGACAGCGGGTCGTCGGCGAGAGCCAGTCCCTGCGGCTGCCAGTCGACCCGCACCGCGTCCGTGCGCGGACGGACCAGCGCGCGGCCCCGGGTCCGCCAGGCCGGCTCGGGGCTCAGCGGCGCCCAGCGGCACCAGGCCGGCAGCGTCGCCGTCGGGCGTTCCGGCGCCCAGGAGGTCACCGTGACGTCGCACCCCTCCTGGAGCAGGCCGTCGACGGCGGCCAGCAGGATGCGTCCGGCGGCCGTGCCCTCGGCGAGCGGCAGGTGCCGGCTCAGGAGGTCGAGGCGCATGCCTGCTCCCAGACCTGCTCGAGGACCCGCGAGCTCCGGGCCCAGGTGAACTGCTCCTGCACGAGCGACCGGTTGCGCGCACCGTCCGCGGCCAGCGCTGCCGGGTCGGCCAGCCAGGGCAGCAGCGCCCGCGCGAGGTCGGCGGCGGACTCGCCGCTGCGCACCCCGTCGGAGGGGCCGATCCCGTGCAGCGCCAGCGGGGTCGCGACGACGGGACGCGCTGCTGCCATCGCTTCCAGGACCTTGTTGCGCACCCCCATCCCGCTGCGCAGCGGCACCACCACGACCGCGGCCCGCTCCAGGTGCGGACGCACGTCCTCGACGGTGCCGGTCAGCGCGACGTGCTCGCCGGCCAGCGCCTGAAGCCCGGGCGGCGGGTCGCGTCCGATGAGCAGCACGCTGGCCCCGGGACGGTGCTGGCGGACCAGCGGCAGCACCTGCGTCACGAGCTCGCGCGCTGCTTCGACGTTGCTGTGCGCGTCGTACGCACCGAGGAAGGCGAGCACTTCACCGCGCGCCGGGGTCGGCTCCGGGCCCGGGTCGACCCCGTTCGGCACGACGACGACCCGAGCAGCGGGTACGTCCGCGGCGAGCTGTCGTGCGTCTTCGTCCGTCCGGACGACGACGCGGGAAAGCGCTGGATACCAGCGCTTCTCGTGCGCACGGATGCGGCTGTCCTCGCCGGCGTCGAGCAGGGCGTGCGCTCTGCCCACCGCCCGGTTGGTCCGGTTGGCCGCCCAGGGGTCGACAGCGTCGTGCACCGCCGGTACCCCGGCCAGGTGCGGGAGCAGGGCCGCCGTCCCCCACCCGAACAGGTGCACGAGCTGCGGCCGGTGGGTGCGGACCAGCTGCCGCAGCTCGGCCACCAGAGCAGGGCGGGCGACGAACCCGACGTGCGCCGGCTCGCGCCCTCGCCGCAGCCGACGGGCCACCGCATCGACCGGTGGCGGGTAGCGCCGGCCGTACCAGCGGGCCGGCAGGCCGTCCGGTACCGTCCGGGCGGGAACGGCCGAGCGGACCTGCGGTGCCCCGGCGCTCAGCAGGATCACGTCGTGGCGGGTGGCCAGCTCCCGGAGGTGCGCGTGCAGGACGAGGCACGCGCCGTCGCCGCGACGCCACGGTTCCCAGGCGGAGACGACCAGGACGCGCACCCGCACGAACCTACGCTGGCCGTCGTCATCGCCACCCGGGACCGACCCCACCTGCTGGCAGGCCTGCTGGACGCCCTGCCCTCTTCCCTGGACGACCGGTGCGAGGTGGTGGTCGTCGACTCCGCCTCGACGTCGGACGCCACCGCTCAGCTGTGCGCAGCCCGTGGCGTGCGTTGCGTACGCGAGGACCGGGCCGGGACCTCACGTGCACGCAATCGCGGGATCGCCGTGACCTCAGCACCTCTGATCGCCTTCACCGACGACGACTGCCGACCGGCGGCCGGCTGGGCCCAGGCGCTGCGTCAAGGCTTCGCGGATCCCGACGTCGGGCTGGTGACGGGCCGCGTCGAGGCCGACCGGGAGTCGGCGGCGCCGGTCTCGCTGGCCCTGCACGCGCACGCGCAGGCGCTGGCACCTGACGCTCTGCTCGGGCACGGGGCCAACTGCGCCCTCCGGCGCGCGGCCCTGGAGCAGGTCGGTGGCTTCGACGAGCGGCTCGGCCCCGGCACGCCCGCGCACGCCGCCGAGGACCAGGACCTGTTCGCCCGCGTGCTCCGGGCGGGCTGGGTCGGGTGCTACGAACCGGGAGCGTCGGTGGTCCACCTGCAGTGGCGCACGCGCGGACAGGGCCTGCGGCGGGCCTTCGCGTACGGCGTCGGAGCAGGGACGACCTCCGGGCTGCGGGACGCCGCCTGGCGCGACGCAGTGCTCCCGGCCGCGCGCGACCTGCAGGCCGGCTATCTGACAGGTACGGCCTCGGGGCTGCTACGCGCTGCGGGCGCCCTGGTCGGCCGGGTGCGCCGGTGACGATCGTGGTCAACGGCCGCTTCCTGCCGCAGCGCCCCGGAGGGTTGCAGCGGACGGCACGCTCGCTGCTGGAAGCCCTGCTCGTCCACGGCATCGACCTGCAGGTGCTGTGCCCGACGGCGGACGCGCTCGCCGACCGTGTGGTGCCGATGCCGCCGGGACGGACCGGGGGGCAGCTGTGGGAGCAGGCGCTGCTCCCGCTGCTCGCGCACGGCCGACCGCTGCTGTCGCTGGCCAACACCGCTCCGCTGCTCGGGCGAGGGTCCACGGTCCTCGTCCACGACCTGGCGCCTCTGGTCGGACCGCAGTGGTTCGTGCCGTCGATGCGGCACTACGGCGCGCTGGTCCTGGCGGGGGCCCGACGGGCGCGGCAGGTGGTCACGGTCTCCCGCACCGTCGCCGACGAGCTGCGCCGGCGGGGCGTGCGACCTGATCGGATCGCCGTCGTGCCTCCTGCGGTCGACCCGCTGTTCGGTCCGGCCAGCCGGACCGAGGTCGACGACCTGCGCGGCCGGCTGGGGCTCGACCTCCCCTATCTGGTGCTCCCCGGTTGGGCCGACCCGCGCAAGGACGCCGCGACGGCGGTCGCCGCGTCCGCCTCGTTGCCGACCCCGCACCTGCTCGTGCTCGTCGGTGGTGGTCGCGACGTCTTCGCGCACGTGCCGACGCCGACCTCACCCCGCGTCCTGGTGCCCGGTCACCTGACCGACGCTGACTTGCGCACGTTGCTGACCGGCGCGCAGGCGCTCGTCTACCCGTCGCGGTACGAGGGCTTCGGGCTGCCTCCGCTGGAGGCCTGGGCCTGTGGGACGGCGGCCCTGGTCAGCGACCTGCCGGTGCTGCGCGAGAGCACGCACGGTCGGGCCACCTACCTGCCCGCCGGCGACGTCGCCGCCTGGGCCACGGCGCTGGACGCTGCCGTCCACGAACGCCCACCTGCCCCGCCGCCGCTGACCCGGACCTGGGCCGACGCCGCCGCCGAGCTGGCCGTCCTGCTTCCTACCTGACGCCACCCCCTCGCGACACAGGTGCGACGCTGGCAGGGCCGAACCGACTCCTGGAGGACCGCCCGTGCGCGCCGTGCAGATCACCACCCTCGACGGACCCGCCGCCCTGCAGGTGGTCGACCTCCCGGAGCCCACCGCCGGTCCCGGGCAGTTCCTGGTCGACGTGCACGTCGCCGGCGTCACCTTCCCCGAGGTGCTGCAGAGCCGCGGGCAGTACCAGATGAAGCCCGAGCTGCCGTTCGTGCCCGGCTCGGAGGTCGCCGGCACGGTGCGTCAGGCGCCCGACGGCGCCGCGGTGAAGGTGGGCGACCGGGTGGCCGCCTTCCCGATGCTGGGGGGCTTCGCCGAGGTCGTGGCCGTCGAGCCGCAGGGCGTCTTCCCGCTGCCCGACCGCGTCTCGTTCGCTGCCGGCGCGGCCCTGCCGATGAACTACCTGACCGTCCACTTCGGGCTGGTGCGCCGCGGGCAGCTCCGCGCGGGCGAGACCGTCCTGGTGCACGGCGCCGCGGGCGGTGTCGGTACCGCGGCGGTCCAGCTCGCTGCGGCCCTGGGTGCCCGCGTCATCGCGGTGACGTCGTCGCCGGAGAAGGGCGAGGTCGCCCGTCAGGCCGGCGCGCACGAGGTCGTCGGCGCCGACGGCTTCCGCGACCAGGTCAAGGAGCTGACGGGTGGCAAGGGCGTCGACCTCGTGGTCGACCCGGTCGGCGGAGACCGCTTCACCGACTCGCTGCGCAGCCTGGCGCGGGAGGGACGGCTGCTCGTCATCGGCTTCACCGGCGGCGAGATCCCGCAGGTGAAGGTGAACCGGCTGCTGCTCAACAACATCTCGGTGGTCGGCGTCGGCTGGGGCGCGTTCTTCCTGTCCCAGCTGGACTACCTGCAGGAGCAGTGGGCCGAGCTCGCGCCGCTGCTCGCCGCCGGCCGGCTGGACCCCGTGCTCGGCCCCGTCTTCCCGCTCGAGCAGGCGTCGCAGGCACTGCTCGAGATGGACGAGCGGCGCGCAGCCGGCAAGGTGCTGCTGCAGGTCCGCGGCTGAGCAGGGCGGGGCTCTACGCCCGGCGGACGGACGCGACGTGCTCCAGGACGTCGTCCAGGCGCCGCACGTGCGCGTCCCACCCTCGGCGTGACGCCTCGGCGCGGGCGGCGGACCGCATCTCTCGGAGGTCCGACACGAGTGCCGCCTGCATCCGCTCGGCGAACGCCTCCGGGGTCGGCGGCCGCAGCCAGCCGGTGACGCCGTCGGTGACGGTGCTGCGCGGGCCTCCCGCGTCGACGGCCAGCACCGGGGCCCCCGCGCCCATGGCCTCCAGGACGACCATCCCGAAGTCCTCGTTGCGCGGGGTGAACACCAGCGCGGTGCAGCCGGCGTAGAGCTCGCGCAGCCGCGCATCCGGCGGAGCGAGCTCGAACGTCACCGGCAACCCGGCGGCCAGGCCCCGCAGCGTCTCCAGGTACGGCCGGCTCTTGACGTCGACCATGCCCGCGACGACCAGCCGCACCCGGACGCCGCGCTCCGCGAGCAGCCGCACGGCTGCCAGCGCGAGCTCGAGGTTCTTCTGCCACATGATGCGGCCGGCCACCAGGAAGTAGGGGTCGTCGGTCTGCACGGCCGAAGGCTGCAGCCAGGAGGGATCGACCCCCGGCTCCAGCACCTCGAGCGGTCCGGCCGGCCGCAACCGGGCCGCCTGCACGCGCGCCAGCGTCTCGGTGCTGTTCACCAGCACGTGCGCGTAGCGCTGCCAGGCCCGCCGGTCGACCGCGTCGAACAGCGGGCCGATGGCTCCGACCGCCACCCGACGCGATCTTGACTCGGCACGCACCACCGACGCTGCCGCCGGGTCGTGCAGGATCTTCAGCGGCGTGTGGCAGTAGGCGACCGTCGGCACGCCCGAGCGCAGCGCGACCAGGTCCCCCAGCCCCTCCGAGCTGACGAGCAGGGCCTGGTCCCCAGCGGGCAGCCGCGTGCGCGCCATCGTCCAGGCAGCCTGCGCGAGCGGCCGGAGCGACCGTTCGACCGACACCCTCGGCGCGAGCTCGACGACCCGCAGCCCACCCAGCTCGGGATAGGTCGCGTCGGGCTCGTAGCGGTGGGTGTAGACGGTCCAGTCGTGCCGGCTGCGGGTCACCGTCTCGACGATCCAGCGCTCGACGCCGCTGCGCAGGTAGACCCAGGGGTGGTACAGCGCCACCCTCACCGACGGACCACCGCCGCCACCACCAGCCCGGCGACCGTGCCCGAGGCACGCACCAGCCCGGTGGCGACCCCGAACTGGTAGCCCGCGAGCGCGTCGCCGGCCACCGGCCGCAGCGCGTCCTGCCACAGGGCCTGCCGAGCCAGCCGCCGTCCGTAGGCACCGCCGGCCCAGACCGCCCTGGCACCAGCGCCTTTGCCGTAGCCCCAGTCCAGCCGCAGCAGCGCCCGGCGGCCCCGCCACTGCACGTGCGAGGCCGACAACGACGGCGCGTAGCGACCCGTGCAGCCTTCGCGCAGCAGCCGGTCCAGCAGCTCGACGTCCTCCGCGGCAGCGAACCAGGTGCCCGGCCCGAGGCGCTCGTCGAACCCCCCGTGGACGTCCAAGGCGGTCCGACGCACGACCAGGTTCGCCGAGACGCCGAGCACCGGTCCCCCGGCGGTGAGCAGGGTCTCGGCCACGTCCGGGGTGACGGCCACCGGCCGTTCGACCCCGGCCTGCTCCGGCGGCACCTGCACGCGCCCGCACGCCACGTCGACACCGTCCAGCGCGGGCTCCACCGCGTCGCGCCAGCCCGGCTCGACCCGGACGTCGTCGTCCAGGAAGGCGACGGCCTCACCCGTGGCGGCCTGCCAGCCCGCGTTCCTGGCCCGGCTGGCTCCGGGAGCCGTGCAGCGCACCGCAGCACCCGCGACGGGCATCTGCGACGCGCTGTCGACGACCAGCAGCTCGTCGTCGGCACGCAGCTGCGGAAGCAGCGCGGCCAGGCAGCCGGCGAGCAGTCGAGGACGGTCGCGGGTGGGAACCACGACGGACAGCCTCATCCGGGCAGTGTCCGTCGTGGCCCCGTCCCCCCCACCGCCGGGGTGGGTCAGTCGGTGACCGAGACCCGCCCCGATGGACGCAGCATGAGCCCCACGCACAGCAGCGTCAGCACCGCGAAGACGGCGACGACGACCTTGATCCAGGCATCGACGTCGACGAAGAACGCGGGAAGTCCGCTGATCATCGACAGCAGCCGGGTGCCGGCGATCAACCGCACCATGGGGCGGCTCCCGGTCGTCCAGGCGCGGTAGACGGCGGCCAGCGTGACCAGCCCCAGGACGACGCCGAGGACCGTGATGCCCACCGGCGGACCGTCCTCGCCGGGACTCCCGGTCGGAAAGATCAGCGGTGCGGCGACGTCGAGCAGGCCGAGCACGGCGCCGAGGCCAAGGCCCACGCGGTTGGCGGTGGAGAAGGTTCGTGCGGTGCGGGTGTCCGTCGCGGTCATGGTCTGCTCCTGGCTCGGTGACGCCCCCTGACGTCGGACGCCACCCTCCCGCGCCGGGGTGCCCGACGCACGGGTGCGACGTCCCTACCGGCCGGGAACCCGTCCCGGCCGCACCGGGAGCTCTGCCCTGTGCAGATCGACCGGCAGGCGGGAGCATGACGCTCGTGACCGGTCCTGTCGAGGCATCCCGCATCAGGGTGCTGCTGGCCGACGACCACCTCGTGGTGCGACGCGGGCTCCGCGCGCTGCTGGAGTCGCTGCCCGGTTTCGAGGTCGTCGAGGAGGCCGCCGACGGCGAGCAGGCGGTCCGCGCCGCGCAGCTGCTGCGACCGGACGTCGTGGTGATGGACATCCAGATGCCCGGCACCGACGGCCTGACAGCGACCCGGCGGATCACCGAGGCCGTACCGGGCGTCGCCGTCGTGGTGCTCACCATGTACGAGGACGACGACGTCGTGTTCGGGGCGGTCCGGGCCGGCGCCCGCGGCTATCTCCTCAAGGGGGCCGGGCAGCAGGAGATCGAGCGCGCGCTGCGGGCCGTCGCCGCCGGGGAGGTGATCTTCGGGCCGGGCGTGGCGAGCCGGGTGCTGAGCTTCTTCAGTGCGCCGCCGGCCCCCGTGGAGGCGTTCCCGCAGCTCACCCCGCGCGAGCGCGAGATCCTGGACCACGTCGCCGCGGGGATGCGCAACGCCGCTGTCGCGCAGGCTCTTTCGCTGTCGGCCAAGACGGTCGCCAACCATCTGTCGTCGGTCTTCACCAAGCTGTCGGTGGCCGACCGCCCGGCCGCGATCGTCCGGGCCCGCGAGGCCGGGCTCGGCCGACGGTGAGCAGCACCGTCATCCTGTGCGAGGTGAGCCTGGCCGGCGTCTTCCTGCTCTGTGCCGTCGTCGTGCGACGAGCCGCGGCTCCGGCGGTGCTCACCACCCTGACGGCGGCGACCGGCGGGCTGCTGGTCCTGGCGACCGTCCTGCACCCCCGGCTCCCGGACCTCTCGTCGACCGCGGCGGTCGCTGCCCTGAGCCTGACCTTCCCGGTGCTCGTGCTGCTGTATCCCGACGGACGGCCCGCCCCCACGGTCGGGCTCACCGTCACCGCCGTCGTGGCGTCGACCGGCCTGCTGGCGGTGCTCGACGCGGGCGATGCCGCGACGGTCGGGGTCTACGGGCTCGTGCAGTTCTGCCTCGTGGCGGCCTGCGTCTGGTGGCGCGTCGAAGGGGCGTCCCCGGACGAGCGGCTGAGCCTGCACTGGGCGGTGCTGCTCGGCGTGAGCGGCCTGCTCGTGGCCGGGCACCTGGCGTTCCTGTCCGAAGGACCGGTCGGCGCCGTCCTGACCACGGTGGCGCTGAGCGCCCTGCCCGTCGGGCTCGCCGTCGGGCTGGTGCGTCCGGAGGTGGTCGACGTCCGCACCGCCAGCACCCGCACGGTCGGTGAGGCCGGGGCGCTGGTGGCGGCCGTCGCCGTCTTCGTCGGGGTCGTGGCGAGCATCGAGGGGTTGCGCGGCAGCCGCCTGACGGTCGGGGAGTCCGCCGTCGTCGCCGCGTTCGTCGCCGCCGGGTACCACGGGGTCCGGCAGCTGCTGCTCGGGGTCGCCGACCAGCTGCTGTTCGGTCCGCGCGAGGACACCGTCCGTGCTGCCTCGCACGTCGGCCGGACCCTGGCCGACCCGGTCCTGGCGCTGCGCGCCCTGCGCGAGGCGCTCGGGCTGCCCTACGCGGCCCTCACCGACGGCGCGGAGCCGGTGGCCGTGTCGGGCACCTGCAGCACCGTCGTCGTCCCGCTGCCGCTGCTGCTCGGGACGCAGCAGCTCGGTCGCCTGGACGTCGGCCTCCGCCCCGGCGAGCTGCGGCTGACCCGCCAGGACCGCACCACGCTGGACGTCGTCACTCCGGCGCTGGTGCAGATGCTGCACGCGCTGACGCTGACCCGCGCCCTGCAGGACAGCCGGGCCGGGGTGATCACCGCCGTCGAGGACGAGCGACGCCGGTTGCGGCACGACCTGCACGACACGGTCGGACCGACGCTGACCGGGATCGCCTACGCCGCGGACGCGGCGCGCAACACGCTGGACGCCGACCCCGTCCGCGCCCACGCCCTGCTGGCGGCGCTGCGGGAAGACACCGCCACCGCCCTGGACGACGTCCGTCGCGTCGTCGAGGGCCTGCGCCCTCCAGCGGTCGACGAGCTCGGCCTGGTCGGCGCGCTGAGCCAGCGGACGGCGGGGCTGCACGCGGCCGACGGCCGACGGCTCACCGTCAGCCTGGAGACGCCGACGGCGCTGCCGCAGATGCCGGCGGCGGTCGAGGTCGCGGCCTACCGCATCGTCGTCGAGGCGCTCACCAACGTGGCCCGGCACGCCGGCGCGCGGCACGCGACCGTCCGGCTGGCCTGCGACCAGCTGCGGCTCACCGTGGAGGTCTACGACGACGGGCGCAGCACGGCCCCCTGGCGGGTGGGCGTCGGCCTTCTCTCCATGCGTGAGCGGGCCGAGCAGCTCGGCGGCGACTTCTGCGCGCAGAGCGGTCCCGCGGGCGGCCGGGTGACGGCCGTGCTGCCGCTGGGCTGAGCGCGCTACCCCGCCCCGACGGCGGCGTAGGCCGAGCGGACCCGGGCCAGCCCGGCCGCCGGTCCGTAGGCGGGGGCCTGCGCCCGCGCCCCGGCCGCCAGGCGCGCCACCAGCGCGGCGTCGTCCAGCAGCAGCTGCAGGGCAGCGGCGAGCGCCGTCGGGTCGCCCGCAGGAACGACGAGCCCGGCGCTGCCGCCCGCGGTCAGCCCGGCCGCCCCGACGTCGTCACTGACCACGATGGGCCGGCCGTGCACCAGCGCCTCGAGCAGCACCAGCGGCGCGCCTTCTGGCCGCAGCGACGGCAGCGAAGGGGCCACCACCGCCCGGGCCTCGGCCAGCAGCCGCGAGACCCCCGGCCGGTCCAGGGTGCCGAGCAGCCGCACGTGCCCGGAGTCGACCGCAGGGTGGTCCAGCCGGCCCGGCCCGGCCAGCAGCAACCTTCCCGGCGGCAGCCGCAGGGCGGCCTCGCAGAGCACGTGCACGCCCTTGTCGGCGTCGAGCCGACCGAGGAACACCAGCGCGCTGCAGTCCTGCGGCGGCCGCAGCGGCGCGACGGGATCCGCCGCCCATGCGCGAGCCTGCCGCACCTTCGCGAAGCCGGCCGCCGACAGCCGCGCGGCCAGCGACGGCGAGACCGCCAGCACCAGGTCGGCGCTGCGCCGCACGACGGCGGCGTCCAGCGGCGCGCGCCTGCGCTGGTAGGCGCGCAGCAGCCGGCCCTGGCCGTCGGCGTCCCCGAGCAGCCGGCCGTCGTGCGCGGTCAGCACCAACGGCAGCGGCGCGAGTCCCGTCAGCACCGCGGTCGAGAGCTCGCGGACCACGTTGTGGGCATGCACGACGTCCGGCCGGAAGCCGGCGACGACCGCTCGCAGCGTGCGCCGGGCGAACGGGTCCCAGAGGTCGCCGACCCGCCCGAGGCGGCCGGGGCCGTGGAAGACCTCGACCTCGTCACCGCCGGCGCGCAAGCCGTCCCGCAGCAGCTCGACGTGCACCTCGGTGCCCGAGGCGCCGCCGGGCGGCAGATCGTTGACCAGCAGCACCCTCAACGCCGGAGCACGGCTCCGGCCAGGACGCCGACGGTGGAGGCGAGGATCTGGGCATCCAGCGCCAGCGACCAGCCGTGGACGTAGGCGAGGTCGAGGTCGACCATCTCGCGGTAGCGCAGCGAGGAACCGCCGCTGACCTGCCACAGGCCGGTCATGCCCGGGAGCACGAGGTGGCGCTCCCCGTCGCGCGGCGAGAACGAGGCGGCCTCGACCGGCAGCGGCCGCGGCCCCACCAGGCTCATGTCGCCGCGCAGCACGTTCCACAGCTGCGGCAGCTCGTCGAGCCCGGCCGTGCGCAGAAAGCCGCCGGTGCGGGTGATGCGCGGGTCGGCAGCCATCTTGAACAGCAGCCCGTCGCTGGTGTTGTAGGTCGTCAGGGCGCCCTGCTCGGTATGGGCGCCCCGCCGCATGGTGCGGAGCTTGACGATCTCGAACGGTCGCCCGTGGCGCCCGGTACGTCGCTGGCGGTAGAGCACCGGACCCCCGTCGACGAGCCGGATCGCCAGCGCCGACGCGAGCAGCAGCGGGCCCGACAGCGCCAGCAGCAGCAGGCTGCCCAGGACGTCCGCGGTCCGCTTGCCGCGCAGGGCCGTGGGGCCGCGCAGCGGTCGGCCCAAGGGCAGGACGGCGATGCCTCCGACGCGGTGGCCGGCGCGGGCGTCGAGCAGCGCGTCGGACACCTCCGGGACGAGCGAGAAGTGCGCGGTGAGGCCCAGCGCCCGCCGCAGCGGGGCGGCCGTGGCGCCGCCTGCGACGAGCAGGACGTGGTCGCTGCCGGAGGCCCGGACCGCGCGGCCCAGCGCCACCGGGTCGCCCAGCCGCTCGACGGGCAGCCTGGTGGTGACGTCGAGCCCGAAGTCGGGGTGCCGAGCCAGGGTGCGCGCGAGGGTGGCTGCGCGCTCTCCGCTGCCCACCACCAGGCAGGTCGCCCGGTCCCGGCCGGCGCGCCGACGCAGCGAGACCCACAGCCAGGCCAGCGACCGCACCGCCAGCAGCGCCAGCAGGGTGGCTGCCGTGGCGACGCCGGTGCGGGCCGGCGGCGTCCGGTCGAGCACCGTCGTGGCCAGACCGGCCAGCAGCGCCGGTCCCAGCAGCAGCCGCGGCCACCAGGCGAGCCCGCGCGCGACGATCCGGTCGCGGTCGCGGTACGTGCGCCCGGACAGCAGGAGCGCGACGACCAGCAGCGACGGCAGGAGCAGGGACACGTCCGCCAGGACGGCGACGGAGACGGCCGCAGCGGCGTCGACGGCCACGACCCCCGGGACGGGGGCACCACGGTGCACGGCGACCGCAGCACGGGTGATCCACGACGGCGGGCGCGGCAGGTCGAGGGCGGCGGCCTGCGGCAGGAGCAGGACCGGCAGGAGCTCGGTCACGAGGCAGCGGCTCCCGGCTGCCCGGGACGACGCGCGCCGACGGACCGGCCGGTCGCGACGTCACCTGCACCGGACACGCGCCCACTCCTCCACCCAGGACGCCGCCTGCCGGCAACATCAGTTGCCCGAGACAACGCAGCGGCGTCCACATCGTTGCGCGCGTCGACCGGTGGGTTTCGTGCGGGTCCCGTCCTCAGCCCAGCAGGGACTGTCCCCACCAGCCGCCCGACTCCCCGGCACCCGCCCCTACCCCACCAGGGACGGCCCACAACGACGACGAGGTGTGCCGCAGGTACTCGTTCATCGCGTCCGACCTGGACAGGGCCCGCTGGATCGGCACGAAGCCGGTGCGCGGGTCGCGCTGGTAGGCCAGGAAGAACAGGCCCGCGTCCAGGTGGCCGAGCCCGTCGGACCCGTCGACGAAGTTGTACCCGCGGCGCAGCAGCCGCGCCCCACCGTTCCTGGCCGGGTGGGCCAGCGCCACGTGGGAGTCGACCGGCAGCGCGGACAGCTCGATCGGGTCGCGCTCGTGCACGGCGCCGAGGGGGGCGCCCTCGCGCTTGTCCCTGCCGACGACCTGCTCCTGCTCCCGCAGCGACGTACGGTCCCAGGTCTCGATCGTCATCCGGATGCGCCGCGCGACGAGGTAGGAACCGTCCGCCATCCAGGCGGCGCCGTCGTCCTGCTCGCCCAGACGTGGTCGCGGAGCGTGGCGGGGTCCTCGCCGGTGACGTTGGCGGTGCCGTCCTTGAAGCCGAACAGGTTGCGCGGCGTCTGCTGGTCAGTGCTGGTGCTGGACGCCCGCCCGAAGCCCAGCTGGGCCCACCGCACGGCGGCCGCTCCGGCGGCGAGCCGGCTGAGGGTGCGGACGGCGTGCACCGCCACCTGCGGGTCGTCGGCGCAGGCCTGGACGCAGAGGTCGCCGCCCGAGCGCGCGGCGTCCAGCGTGTCGCGGGCGAACGCCGGCAGGTCGGCGAGCGCCGGCGGCCGCTGGGCAGCGAGCCCGAACCGGTCGTCGAACAGCGACGGCCCGATCCCGAAGGTCAGCGTCAGGCGCGCGGCGCCGTGGCCGACGGCCTCACCGGTGTCGTCCGGCGGCGCGAGCGGCGCCCCGAGCGCGCCCTCGCCCACCTCGTCGCCCGCGCACAGCTGCTCGGCAGCCCGGGTCCAGCGCTGCAGCAGTCGGACCAGCGCGGCCCGGTCGGTGGTCGTGACGTCGAAGGAGGCGAAGTGCAGGTGCCCCTGCACCGCCGTGGTGATCCCGGCCTGGTGCACCCCGCGGAAGGGCACGACCTCGGACGGTCCGGCACCGTCCAGCAGCGGCGCGGCGAGCGCGACCCCGCCCCCGCCGACGCCCAGGCCCACGGCGCCCGCGCCGAGCAACCCGAGCAGCCTCCGCCGGCTCAGGTCCGTGCGCGCAGGCTGCTCCGGCGGGGGGCCGTCGACCGGCGGGCTCACGCGAGGGCGGCGGCGCTCAGCCGGGAGAGCGGCTCGCCGAGCGCGTCGGCGGCCTGCGCCAGGGTGCGGCGGCCGGCCGCGTCGACCGTGTCGTAGGAGACGTAACCGTCGGCGGTCGCAAAGGGCACGAGGACGGCGTCCATGGCGGCGAAGGCCCGCTCGAGCTCGTCGACCAGCTCGGGGTCGGTGGTGACGAGCAACGGGCGGAGCGCGGCGAACGCCTGCTCGGCGCCCTCGACGTTGGCCTTCACGTCGACCAGGTCGGTGTGGGAGAACGCCTCCTCCTCCCCGGTGATCTTGCCGGTGGCGATCTCGTCGAGCAGCTCCTTGGCGCCGTTGCCGATGCTGGCGACCGTGATCTCGGCGGTCGGCACCCGTCCTGCAGGTCCGTCAGGTCCAGGACGAGCTGGTCCGCGACCTCGGTCATTCCCTCGGTGGACCGCTGCACCCACAGCGCCTTCTCGATCCGGTGCCAGCCGGTCCAGGTCTGGCCGGGCTCGAGGTCGGCCTCGCGCAGGTCGACCTTCGGGTCGATGTCGCCGAAGCTCTCCGCGACCGGCTCGATGCGCTCCCACGGCACCCGGGAGGGGGCGTAGAGCGCCTGCGCGCCCGCGACGTCACCGGCCTCGACGGCTGCGGCGAGCTGCGCGGCGAGCGGTACGAGGGCATCGACCTGCTGCTGGACGTAGGCGCGATACCCCGCCACCGCCTGCTGGTGCACCGGGTCTGCCGTCGTCGCGACGCCCAGCGCCACGGCGTCGCGCACCGTGAGCGTCGTGCGGATGCCGTCGCCGGTCTGACCGGGCTTGCAGGCGACCTCGTAGGAGCCGGCGGACAGCTGGACCGTGAGCTCGTAGGAGATGCCCGGCCCGATGTTCTCCTTCTCGGTGACCACCTTGTCGCCGTCGTAGACGTAGACCTCGGTGACCTTCGCCCCGGTGTTGGTGATCGACAGGACGTTCTTGCCGGCCTCGACCTCCGTGCGGCTGAGCTCGCAGGCGTCGTCGGAGGCCGTCACCGTCACGGCGCCCCCGGCCGCGGCGGGGCCGTCGTCGCCGGAGCCGCAACCGGTCAGGACCAGGGCGGTGGCGAGCAGGGGCAGGACGAGCACGGGCGGGCGCACAGAGGACTCCGAGGGGTGCGGGAAAGGTGCCGGACGTAGGCGCGGCCGGGCGGAGACGGGTCAGGCGGAGACGAGCTCGCGCGGACGGACCGCTGCGGGCCGACGGAAGAACAGCGCGTAGACGGGGACGACGTAGCTGAACCAGGTCAGCGCCTGCAGCCAGGTCGTGGCCGGCTGGAAGTTCAGGGTGCCCTTGAGCAGGGTGCCGTACCAGGAGCCGGGCGGAATGGTCGAGCTGACGTCGAAGGCCAGGCTGTTCAGCCCCGGCAGCACCCCCGCCTCCTGCAGGTCGTGGACCCCGTAGGACAGGACGCCGGCGGCGACGACGACCAGCAGCGCGCCGGTGACGGTGAAGAAGCGCGACAGGTTGATCTTGACGGCGCGCGCGTAGAGGGCCCAGGCGAGCGCGACCGCGATCGCGAGGCCGAGCGCAGCGCCGATCAGCGGTCGGCTGCCGTTGCCGGCGGACTGGGCCGCGGCCCACAGGAACAGGGCGGTCTCCAGGCCCTCGCGGGCGACCGACAAGAAGGCGACGACCGCGAGCGCCGTGCCGCCCGCGCCCAGCGCGGCCGACATCCGCCCCTCCAGCTCGCCCTTGAGCGACCGGGCGGTGCGCTTCATCCAGAAGATCATCCAGGTGACGAAGCCGACCGCGATGATGGAGAGGGAACCGCCGAGGATCTCCTGGGACCGGAACGACAGCGACGCCGACGTCCAGGTCAGGACCGCGCCGGCGAGCAGGCTGAGGCCGACGGCCGAGCCGACCCCGGCCCAGACCAGCGGCAGGGCGTCGCGGCGGCCGGTACGCACCAGATAGGCGACGAGGATGCTGACGATCAGCGAGGCCTCCAGGCCCTCCCGGAGGCCGATCAGCGCGTTCGCGAGCATGCCCTGCTCCTGACTGTCGGCCGGCGGGGTGAACCTCCCCTTACTTCGGTAAGGTAGCCCTTAGTTGCGAGGGTCGGCAAGGGGGAACGCCTTGAGAGACGGGTCACACCCGTGCGGCGTCCCGGTCAGGAGGGTCGGTCGCCGAGGTCGTCCGACCTCCGCGCGTGCGCCGCCGCCGCTGCTGCGACGAGCAGCGTCGCTCCGGCTGCGGCCGTGACCATCCCGGCGCCCGTCGCCGGCAGCGCGCCCCCGCCCGGACCGTCCGCGGGCGGCACCGACGTCGGCGGAGCGACGCCCACGACCGGTGCCGCCGGTGTCACCGCGGCGACGGTGCGTTCGAGCACGAGACGGTCGATCTCCACGCCGGTGTCGGTGACCGCGCGCAGCGTCATCGTCGTCACCGCGCCCGGCGCCGCCGGGACGACGTCCACGGCCAGGACCGCGTAGTTGTCGTACCGGACCTGCGACCAGTCGACGCTCTCCGGTTCCTGCGTCACCGGGTTGCGGGGGTTCGTGTCGCTGCCCGGCCCCCGCCAGACGTAGGAGTTGGTCACCTGCGCGCCCGCTCCGGCTCCGCTGTCGCTGACGCCGTCGCCGCGGAAGCGCTCCTGGCTCCCCGGCTGGAACGGGTAGCGCGGCCGCCCACCCGAACCGACGAGGACGTACGTGGTGCCGTCCTGCGCGGGCCGGACGGTGGAGCGGTCGGGTGCCTGCCGGGTGGACGTCCCACCCTTGATCGGGTTGGTCCGTTCGTACTGATGGTTGTGAGCCTGCACGACCAGGTCGACCGCGTAGCGCTCGAACAGCGGCGCGAGAGCGTCCCGCACCCCGCCGTCGGACGCGTGCGTCTTGGACGTCGAGAAGGCGCAGTGGTGAAAGAAGGCGACGATGAAGTCGATACCGCGGTCCGCGCGGTAGGCCTGGAGCTGCTGCTCGAGCCAGCTCAGCTGCGCGCCGCCGCTGTAGCCGGTGTTGGCCGGGATCTCGACCGACAGGTCGTTGGCGTCCAGACTGAGCACCGCGACGTTGGCGTGGGTGAAGGTGTAGACCGACGGACAGGCCTGCGGGCCGTTCGTCGGCAGGTCCAGGCGCAGCAGGTGGCCGGCATATCCGTGGGCGGTGTCGCCTCGCGGCGGGACGTTCTGCGGCGTCCCGTACAGCGCCTCCATGTCGTGGTTGCCGGTGGTGAACATCCACGGGGTGGAGGCGGCACTCTGCTCGATCATCGCGAAGTAGGCCGACCAGGCGTAGGGGTCGTAGTCGTTGGTCTGGGCCGAGCTGGGTGCTGAAGGTCTCCGGAGCCCCCAGCCCCTGGGCGTCGGCGTAGCAGATGTCACCGGCGAGCAGGTGGAACGCCGGTCGCTGCGCCCGCACCTGGCGGGTGAGCGCGGTGGCCGGCTGCGCGGCCCGGCGCGTGTCGTCGGCGCCGTAGCTGTTCCGGACGTCGCGACCGGAGCGGGCGTCCCGCGCGTCGGTGCCGTGGTCGCCGAGCGCTGTGAAGGTGAACGGCGCAGCCACCGCGCCCCGTGCCGGGGCCGTCCGGAAGACGGCATCGGGCGTGACCGTGCCGTCCGGGAGGCGGAAGCGGTAGTGGTAGCCCGTGCCGGGCGCCAGCCCGTCGAGCGCGGCGTGCACGAAGTACTGCTCGGCCCCCGTGACGACCGGTCCGGCGGCGGGGATCTGGGAGATCAGGCGGCGGACCTCGACAGGGACGGCGAGGCCGTAGCCGGTGTCGAGGCCCACGTCCGCGACGATCGCACCGATGGGAGGCAGACCGGTCAGCTCACCGGCGAGCCGCATCGTCGTGCGCGGGTCGTTGCCGTAGGAGAGCCGCCGTCCGGTCACGCTGACACCGTCGGCGGCGTACGCCCGGGCCAGTCCGCGCGCCCACGGGTCGGTGCTCACGGCCAGGGCTGCGAGGGCGGCGCCCATGCCCTTGAGCGCGGAGCGTCGGCTGACCGTGTGACGTCGCAGGTACCCGGCGACCCATTCCTGCTGGTCGGCGATGGTCATGTCGCGCGCCAGCGCGGACGGCACGCCCGAGGACGGGATCTCGCTCAACCGGTCAGTGCGCACGCATCACCCTAAGCGGGCTCGCACGACGGGCTACGCGGCGTAGACCTGCTCCACCGGAGAGGTCGTGATCACCCGGAACTGCAGGACGGTACCGAGCTCCTGCTGGGCCAGGAAGAAGCGCAGCGGCTCACCCTCGCGGACCGGGCTCATCCGGTCGTAGCGGAACCATTCCCCCGAGGTCGAGGCGTGGTCGCTGAGCCGCCGGCAGCGCATCCTGCTCTCGTGCACCTCGTAGAAGCTGTTGAGGGTCTTGATGACCATCGTGTGCCTCCCGCGGTCGCCGTGTGCTCTCACCTGGTCTCTGCCCTGAAGCATCGGTTGCTAAGCGTCCCGCCTTGAGACGTGGCCTCTCACGGCTGCTGGACGGCGCGGCTCTCCGCTGTGCCGACGGGTGGCAGGAGCTCTCCGGTGGTGAGATCCAGCGACTGCGCCGGCGCCGTGGCCTCGCTCCCCACCGCCACCGCAGCCTGCGCGGGCCGCAGAGCGGCGGCCTTCTGGACGGCGCCGCGCCGGGCGTCCAGGCGTCGCATCAGGCCTTCGCCCCGGTCGCCGGGAGGTGCGGCGACGAGCAGGGTCGTGCCGGGCCGGGGGTCGACCGCCAGCGCGCGGGAGAGCCCGCCCTTGGCCAGGCCGCCGCGCAGGCCGACGACGAACACGCTGTCGGGCGCGCGGGCCGCGTCGATGCTGTGCTCGACCCGCGCCTGGACCCCGATCTCGACGAGCCGCTCGCACCAGCCCGCGAGCCGCCTGCCGTCGCGCCGGTCCCCTGCGTCCAGCAGGACCACCGGCAACCCGTGCCGCTCGGCGAGCAGCAGCGCCTGCTCGACGGCGGCGGCACCGTCGTCGCCCGGCCCGGGCAGGACGACCACCGAGGCGAACTGGTCGACCGGCTCGCCCTCGGGGGCAAGCAGCCGCTGGCGCAGGACGAGGGTGGCATCGACGGTGCCGGCCAGCGACTCGGCGAGCTGCCGGTCGGCGACGTCGACGAGGATCGAGTCGGCCTGCACCGTGGTGGCCTGCACCAGCAGGTCGCGAGCCCGGTCGGCGGAGAACTGTGAACGCACGGCCACCGTGGCACCGTGCTCGCTGCCGCGGCGCACGAGCTCCTGCAGCACCTGGAAGCCTGCCGTGATGCTCGTCAGCTCGCCCGACGAGGCCGGCGCCGACCTCCACCCGCTTGACCGGAGGATCGAACCGGGTGAGCAGCAGGTCGCTCGGCCGTTCGCGCCCGAGCAAGGAGGCGCCCACGTCGACGATCAGACCGTCGTCGACGCTGGGGTCGCTACCGACGACCGCCAGGACGCGATAGGCCTCGACGATGCCCAGGGCCGCACGCTCGGCTTCAGCGACCTCGCGCGCCAGGAGCTTGTCGGAATAGCACAGCCGGAGCAGCGGCTCGGTGATCACGGTGGTGAAGACGGCCATGACGACGAGGATGGTGAACAGCTCCTGGTCCAGCACCCCGAAGCTGAGCCCGACGTTGAGGATGACGAGCTCGGTCAGGCCCCGGGTGTTCATCAGCACGCCGAGCGCGACAGCCTTACGGGCCCGGACCCCCTGCAGCCGGGCCGCCGAGGCAGCCCCGACGAACTTCCCGACGCAGGCCACGACCAGCACCGCGCCGAGCTCCAGCAGGCTCTGACCCCCGAGCCCGCCGATGTCGACACTGAGGCCGGTAGCGATGAAGAACACCGGCAGCAGCAGCAGCACGCTGACCTGCTCCAGCTTTTCGAGGATCTCGGCGAACAGGGCTCGGGTGTCCTCCCTCGGCATGACGACGCCGAACAGGAAGGCGCCGAAGATCTGGTGGATGCCGATCCAGCTGGTGATGTAGGCGCTCACCAGGAAGCCGGCCAGGACGACCGCGAGGACGTCCGGTGTCAGGTGCCCCGAGCGGCGGTAGGCGGCCACCAGGTAGCGGCGCAGCAACGGTGCGACGAGCAGGAACATGAACGCGATGAAGACCGCCGACTCGAGCAGGATCAGCGGCAGCCCGAAGGCCCCCGTCGAGGCCACCACCGCCAGCACCACGGCCAGGATCCCCCACGCCAGGATGTCGTCGACGGCGGCGCACGCGAGGGCGAGCGCACCGATGTCGATGCGGTGCATCCCGCGGTCGGACAGGATGCGGGCGAGCACGGGGAAGGCCGTGACCGACATCGAGGCGCCGATGAAGAGCGCGAACGGCAGGAGGGCGACCTGCTCGCCGTCCACCCGGCCGTGGCGGCCGTGCAGCAGGACAGCGAGTCCCATCCCCAGGGCGAAGGGCAGCGCCACCGAGGACAGCGAGATGGTCGCGGCCAGTCGTTCACGGCCTCGGACCAGCGTCAGGTCGAGCTCGAGACCGACGATGAACATGAAGATGAGAAGGCCGACCTGAGCGAGGATGAACAGCGACGGCCGCACCTGCTCAGGAAAGAGCCGGCTGGACGGGTCCCCCGGCAGCGCGCCCAGCAGCGAGGGCCCCAGCGCCAGCCCACCGATGATCTCGCCGACGACCGCCGGCTGGCGCAGCCGCTTGAACAGCCACCCGACCGACCGGGCGACCAGGATGATGACGGCAAGGTCGAGGAAGACCTGCCGTGCGATCTCGTCAGCCCCGTGCTCCATCGACGCCCCCCGGCCCCGGGCCGCTCGCGACGGCCTCGCTCCGGCAGAAGGTATCGGTCCGCGGTGCTCCGCGACAGGCTTTCCAGCAGCCGATCCGCACGTCATGCTCCTACCGGGCACGTACGCGGTGCCACCGGCAGAACCGGACGGCACCGCACCGAGGGGACCGGGGACTCGGCGAGGGGGTCGACCGGCAGGAACAGGGGGAACACGTGCAGGGCATCGCCGACTACCGCTTCGTCCGGTCGCTGGGTTCGGGCAGCCACGGCACCTTCTGGCTGGCCGAGCCCCCGTCCCGGCTGGGGCTGGACGCCCCGCACGTCGCCGTCAAGGTTCTGACCGGCGGCACCGACGCGGACACCCTGCGCCGCACGGCCCGTGAGCTGCGAGCCTTTGCGGCAGCGTCCTCGCCCTACCTGGTGACGCTGTTCGACGCAGGCCAGCAGGGCGGAGACTTCTTCTACGCCATGGAGTTCTTTCCCGACGGCTCGCTGGCCGACCCCGCCCGCCCCCTCGGTCGGGACGAGGTCGTGACGGCCGTCGCGCAGGCCGCGCGCGCCGCGCACGCGCTGCACGAGGCCGGCGTGGTGCACCGGAGCATCAAGCCGGCCAACGTGCTGCTGTCACCGGCCGGGGCGCGCCTGTCCGACCTCGGACTGGCGCAGGCGTTGGCGCCGGCGTCGCGGTCACCGGGCTCGGCCCGATCGGCGCGGTCGAGTACATCGAGCCGGCCATCCTGCTCGGCCGTGCCGGGACGCGTCAGTCCGACATCTGGTCGCTGGGGATCACGCTGCACCGCGCGCTCACGGGACAGGGCGTGTACGGGCGAGCTCCCCGCCGACGACGCGCTCTTCGCCGTCCGGACCGTGCTCAGCGCGCAACCGGCGTTGTCCGCGACCCTGGACGCCGGCGTGCGGACCGTCCTGGAACGCGCCCTGGCGGTCGAGCCGGGTGACCGCCACCAGGACGCCGAGGAGCTGGCGCACGCGCTCGAGGCGCTCGTCCCGGGCTGACGGGCAACAGACGACGCCGGGCCGTCAGCCGGTCAGCGACTGCATGCGGGCGACCCGGCGCAGCCTGGCCCGGCGTCCCGAACGGGCGGTCGTGTCGGCGATCACGAGGCCGGTCAGCAGCCCGGCGGCAGCGCACCCGACGAGGGTCGGGACGGTCGGCGACTGCACGTCGAGCAGGCACGCAGCGGCGACCGCCAGCACGCCGAGCGCCGCGCCGATCACGCCCATCCCCAGAAAGCCGCTGACCCGGCGCCGGCCGCGCTTGCGCATCGGGCGCAGCAGCGCCTCGGTGTAGGACAGCACGAACAGCACTGCTGCCACCAGCAACCCGCCCGGCACGGTGAGGTACCAGTCGCGCGCCGCGGAGATCTCGAACGGTTCGCTCGCGAGCACCTCGTCGCCCTGCAGCAGGACGACCTCGGCGTCGAGGCGACCGGCGGCCAGGTACTGGTTGGCATCCACGTCGAGGTCGGCGCCGATGCTCGTCGCCGACGTGCGGACCAGGTCGGTGCGGCTGGACGGCACCAGCGGGACCCCGAGCATGGACAGCCTGAGCTCGACGGCGTCGGCGCCGCGCAGCGCGGGCGGCAGGTTCTGCAGCCGGACGGGTACCGGGGACCCGAGATCGACCACGGGGCGCGACGCGGGATGCCTCGCCGCCCAGCGTGACGAGAGCGCCGCTGTCCTGCACCGACACCGGCTCTCCGCCGGGCGAGACGTGCCGGCCGATCCCGATGATGCTGAGGCCGACGACCGTGGCCAGCAGGACCAGCGTCAGCAGCCGCAGGGCCCACGGCCGCGAGGGGATGTCCAGGACCTGCCGCAGCGGCAACAAGGCGCCGGGCTGCACGTCGTTCAGGTCCGGCCCCTTGACCCGTACCAACGTCTCCGGGCGCACGCGCGGTCCGGGCACCGCCGCTGCCTGCGTGGCCGGCGCGGGGCCCGCCCCTGCCTGGACCGGCGGCGGGCGGTCGTCCGTACGAGGCGCGGCCGCACTCTGCTGGGTGGGTGGAGCGCCCGTCGCCGGCCCCTGCACCGTCGCGGCTCCGGTGACCTCGGTGCGGCGGCTGAGAGCGCCCGGCGGCGGCGGCAGGACGGGAGCCGCCGCCGTCGCGGCAGCGGCTGACGGCGAACCGGTGGTGACAGGCGCTGCGCCGTGCGTCGCGACGACGGCCGGTCCCGTCGACGCCGCACCGTCGGTCGCGGTCGGCATCGGTTCGGTCAGCCGCTCGGTGCTCTGCAGCACCGGACCGGCGAACGCGACGGGGATGGCCGCACGCGCGAGCCAGCCGAGCCCGAAGGAGTTGGTGGCAGCCTCGCCGACCGCCACGGCGAACAGCTCAGCGCTCGGATAGCGGTCTGCCGGGTTGCGCGCGAGGCCCCGCATGACCACCTCCACGATGGCTCGCGGCACGTGCGGGGCCACGTCGCGCAGCGGGATGGCGTCCTCGTAGACGTGCCGGTAGACGATGGCGATGCCACCACCGTCGGAGGAGTAGGGCAGCGCTC
>CAWASE010000013.1:0-430418 GCA_963784675.1 uncultured Actinomycetes bacterium | reverse complement strand
TCCGACGGTTGCCGTGGCGGTTGGCGCGGATGTGAACGCCGGAGCTGCAGGTGATAGGTAGCTGATCCGGACGGCGCCCGCCCCACGACGGCCGGTATACCCTAAAATCGGACGTTGAGGGGGGAAAAATAGGTCATATTCGGGCGATATCCCTGGCGGTGCTTCGCCGTAGATGGCGACGCCGCCTGCCTGAGTTTCACCGGTCAGTTCCGGGTCAAGAAATCCCGAGCCGCCACCTCCACCACCGCTGCCCGGGGGAGGGAGTAGATCGCCTAATATGCCGCCTACTCTTGCTGCCCTACCGCCACCTCCTCCCCCGAACAGACCGCCGCCGCCGCCGCCAGCCGACGTTCCCTGGCGGCTGAAGAGGCCGCCTCGGTCAGGCTCACCCGCTGCACCGGCGCCCCCCTGTGCGTCAGGCTGACGTGAGACACCTTCGGTAGTTCCTTCTCCCTCCCGCACAGGGCGAGAACAGGCTTGATGACGTTGACTCTCACTGCTGCAGATCTGCCCAGCACGTCGGTCGAGAATGGGGCGATGAGCCCTCGTTCGGACCAGCCTCGCCGGCGGTCGTTCACCGCCAAGTACAAGCTCGACATGCTCGCTGAGTACGACGCCGCCGACTCCGCCGCTCGTGGGGTGTTGCTGCGCCGCGAGGGCCTGTACTCCTCGCACCTGTCCGAGTGGCGCAAGGCCCGCGACAGCGGGGCGCTTGCTGGTCTGGGCCCGGCGTCCCGGCCGGGTAAGAAGTCTGGCGAGCAGGTCGAGAACGCGAAGCTGAAGGCCCGCGCGGAGCGGGCCGAACGGGAGCTTGCCAAGACCCGGGCGGCGTTGGAGATCGTGGGAAAAGCACACGCGCTCTTGGAGATGCTCTCCGAGAGCGCGGACACCGAGACGCGGTCGAAGCCGTGATCACCCCTGCGGTGCTGCTGCTGGCCGAGGTGACCTCGACCGCGAAGGCGTGCGCGCTGCTGGGCAAGCCGCGGGCGAGTCATTACCGCGACCGCCAGCCCGTGCCGCTGGTCCCGGCGCAACGTGCCCCGCGGGCCTTGCCGCCCAACGCGCTGAGCGTGGCTGAGCAGGACCGGATCATCGAGGTGCTGACCGGACCGCGGTTCTGCGACAAGTCCGTCGCGCAGGCCTGGGCGACGCTGCTGGATGAGGGCGTCTACCTCGCCTCGATGAGCACGATGCACCGGCTGCTGCGCCTGATCGGACAGGCCGGCGACCGCCGCAACCAGGCGGCCCATCCCGCCCGGGCCCGCCCGGAGCTGATGGCCACCAAGCCCGGGCAGGTCTGGAGCTGGGACATCACCAAGCTGCGTGGACCCGAGCGCGGCGTCTACTACGACCTCTACGTCATCCTGGACATCTACAGCCGCTACGTCGTTGGCTGGACCGTCGCGGCCCGCGAAGACGCCGACATCGCCAAGCACCTCATCGAGACGGCCGCCCGCGTTCACGGCGCCCCGGACAGCCTGCACGCCGACCGCGGCACGTCCATGACCTCCAAACCCGTCGCGCAACTGCTCGTCGACCTCGGTGTCGCCCGCAGCCACAGCCGACCGCACGTCAGTAACGACAACCCCTTCAGCGAGGCGCAGTTCAAGACGCTGAAGTACTGCCCCGCCTTCCCCGGCCGCTTCGGCAGCCTGGCCGATGCCCGCGCGTTCTGCGAGGCGTTCTTCGCCTACTACAACCACGAGCACCGGCACAGCGGCATCGCCCTGCACACCCCCGCCTCAGTGCACTACGGCACCGCCAGCCAGATCCGCCAGCAGCGCCAGGCGACGCTGAACGCCGCCTACGACGCTGACCCTGCACGGTTCCGGCACCGCCGCCCCGAACCGCCGAAGCTGCCCGCAGCCGCCTGGATCAACCAGCCCAGCCGGGAGGCCCTCATCCAGAGCAACTAAAACGATCTTGTCTCAGATGGCTTGACATCTTCCGCCCCCCTGCGAGCCGACCCCATCGGCCCCTGCGTCCAGCTCCGAGCCGGAGCTGCTGGAGCCGCCAGCTCCGGGGGACATTGCGCTCCCTCCACCACCGCCAGGACCGCATGAGCCTGAAGCGGGTCCGCCGGACATTCCGCCGCCGCCACCACCGCTGCTACCGGCTGAATCGCAACCGCCGTCCCCACCGGCGCCGCCGGCCACCGCCAGCAACTTGCCATCGAGGTAGATAAAGCTGCCTCCCCCGCCGCCACCGCTATCGGATCCACCGGCGGGGCCGCCCCCGCCGAAGGCGCCTTTCATTCTGCCCCTGACGCCGGCGGAGCCGGCGATGACGGTGAAGGAATGAGGGCGTGCTCGCTCAGCCGGCAAGATCGATAGGACAGCGGTCGTCGTGGCTCCGAAAGATCCGGGTCCTCCCCTCTGGGCCGGCCCGCCTCGCGCCCCACAGAGGTCCAGACGCACCTGCTCAACCCCTGCCGGGACGTCCACGGTGGCTGTAGCCGTGCCGGCCACGTCGTCGGCCGGTGCCTGGACGACCTGGGCGGCGTAGCCGTCAGGCACTGTCGGACTCCCGCAATCGTCGATGTCGGCGACAGTGAGAAAGACGGTGGCGGTGTAGCTTTCCGATCCGCTCCCCGTCGTTCGTGTGCTCGTGTATCTGAACTGGTCCAAGCCCTGGAACCCCGCGTCTGGAAGGTAGGTAGGTAGTTGGACCGGAGCAAAAACTGAAACGGGAGAATTGGAAGTTCCAAACGTTCCACCCGTGGCGATCGAAAGGGTGCCGTGCTCCGGGCCGGTCACTACCGTGCCCATGAGGCTGTTGTTGCCCGTATCATTTGCCAGCGGGTCGGTCACCAGGATCTCCCCGGGAACACCGCTGTACCGGTCGTCAGGCTGCTCGGCGGCGGCCGTGCCGGCAAAGAGCACGCTGCCTGGAACCACTATCGCCGCAGCCAGCAGCGTTGCCGCCCACAACGCGGATGGTCGTCGCGACGCTCGAGATCCATCCCGACCCATGGTGCCCCCGCCCCGACAGCACACGATTTTACCCCAAAGTCCGATCATCTTGACATGTCGTGATTGCTGTCAAGAGTCTGCGGCCCACCGGGCGACGGTCCCGTTCCGCTGAGGCGAAGCTGTTGTCCGGTCACGCATGGGGTTGGGTCTTCGACCCTGTTCGTGGACACCTGCTCGGCATCCACACCAACAGGCGTAGGAAACGCCCGGAGGACGCCTGGCCCTCCTGCGTCGGGCCGGCGACCGGGGTCATGAGTCCGCTGGACTGCAGGCACAAGGGGTGCAACCCGCACGGCAGCTTCGCGCTGATGCGGGCGGAACGCAGCACGACGAGCCCGTAGAACGACACCGAGGGGTCTTGACGGTGTCCCGCGGTTCGACACTCCTGACTGAACGAGACCTGCCTGATGCCGCCGTCCCCTCCAGCGTGGCGGGGCGAGCCGATGCGTCACGTTTACCTTCGCACCGGCCAGCTCCGGCGGCACGGAGTTGCGGTTCCGCGAAGGCGACCAGCGCACGCGCGCGGACCGTCCGGACGAGGCGCGACCGTCGCGGTGAACGCGGGCGCCGGCAGCGGCTGCAGGCGCTCGCCCGCGGTGAGCCCCGCGACGCTGGCCCGGGTGCCGAGCTCGTCGATGACCTGTCGTGTGCGAGATCGCGAGACCGCGCTCCGCAACCCTCTTCGCGGCGGACGCTGACTCGTCCGGCAGGCCCCACAGCTCGAAGCGACCGGGGCCGTCAGTCGGCGGGCGGTGGGCCGAGCAGCGTGACGCCGTGCGCGGCGGCGACGGGGGCCAGCTGCGCTGGTCCGAGGAACCAGTCCTCGGGCAGCGGGGCCGCCAGGTCATGGCCGGCGCCGCGGAAGAAGCCTTCCAGGCCGGCGGGCGTGCAGAGCGTCAGCATGTGCGTGTCGTCCTCGAGCACCCGGTAGGCGTGCGGCAGGTCCTTGGGCAGGAAGGCAACGCCACCGGCGGTGATCTCGTACCTGTGGTCGCCGACCCAGACCAGGGCACGGCCCGACTGGAGGAGGAAGACCTCGTCCTCTCGGCTGTGCACGTGGAGCGGCGAGGCATCGCCGGCGGCCAGCACGGAGGACATGGCGGTCAGCGCGCCGCCGGTCCTGTCTGCGTCCAGCAGGACGCTGACCCGGCTGTCGCCGAGCCAGGCGAGCTGCTGGTGGTCCTGCGCGACGTACGGCTGCACGCTGGTCATGACTGCTCCTCGTCATACTGTCGGTAAAGCGGCTTAACCAGCAGTATGATGAGAACGTGGACGACGTCAAGGCCGGCTCTCGCCGGGAGGAGCAGGCACGCGCAACCCGGGCCGCCGTGGTGCAGGCAGCGGCCGAGCTGTTCGTGGCGCAGGGCTACCCCGCGACCACCATGGACCAGATCGCAGCAGCGGCGCGGGTCTCACGCCCGACGGTCTTCGCCGTCGGGAGCAAGCCGCGGCTGCTCGCGCTGGCGCGCGACGTCGCTATGGCAGGTGACGACGAGAGTGCGCCGGTCGCCATGCGTGACAGTGTCCAGCGCGTGCTGCGGGAGCCTGATCCGGCGCGGATGCTCGCACTGCTCGCCGAGCACGTCACCGGCGTCCAGGAGCGCTACAGCCGGCTGGACGAAGTGCTGCACTCGGCCGCCGACGCTGACCCCGAGCTAGGGGAGCTCTGGCGCACGAGCGAGGCGCAACGGCGGACGGGCGCGACGCTGTTTCTGCGCGCCCTGGCCGAACGCGCGCCGCTCGCGCTGCCCACGCAGCAAGCAGTGGACGTGCTCTGGGTCCTCATGGCCCCCGATCTCCACACCCGGCTCGTGCGCGACCGCGGCTGGTCCCGCAAGCGCTACGTCGACTGGTTCTCGCGCACGCTGCACGCTCAGCTCGTCGCCTGACGGGACCACCGGCACGCCCACGGTCCAGCCCGGGCGGCAGCCCGCGCCGACTGCGGTCCTGGTACTGCCCGCAGCAGGACGAGGACCCAGGCGGGTCGCGCTCGCACCCGCCCCGGTGCGCTCGCGCGCGAGCACCGCCACAGACCTGGAGAGCGGCCCCGTCCCGGCGGCCGACGCCGGCGAGAGCCCGTGGGTCGGGCGCCCGTTGATCCAGACCGGCGCGTGGGTCGGGGACGAGGTGGGAGCGACGGCCGCTGCCTCTACGGGGCGGACCGGACGGGCGGGCTCAGACAGCGTCGACCGCCGCAACAATGTCCGCCCCTGCCGCAGGTACGGACAGCTCAGCCGCCCGCGCTGACGACCCCTGCCTCTGGTGCCGACGGGTTTGCGGCGAGGTCGAGATCAGCCCTCGCTCACTCGGACGAGGACCTTTCCGACCGCACCCTGCTCGACGGCGTCGTGCGCTGCGGCGGTCTGCTCGAGCGGGAACCACGTCAGCGGCAGCCCGGCGTCCTCGCCGACCGGGAGCGCGCGGTCGTGCAAGGCGGCGGTGATGTCCTCGGCGGCGTGGCGCAGCGGCTCGGCGCCGACCGTGTAGAGCAGCAGGCCCTGCCAGCGGACGTTCTTGGCGAAGCTCGCGACGATCGGGGCGGTGAAGTCGGGGCCGCCGTCGTTGGCGTAGTAACCGACGCTGCCGTGGTTCGCGAGCACCTCGACGTCGAGCGCGGCGTTCTTGCCCGGGGAGACCTCGACGACATGGTCGACGCCGTCCGGGGCGACCGCGAGGATGTCGGCGGCGAGCGTGTCGGAGGGGTAGCGCACGACGTGGTGAGCGCCAGCGGCGCGCGCGAGCGTCTCCTTGGCCTCGCTGCTGACAGAGGCGATGACGGTGGCGCCGGCCCAGACGGCGAGCTGGACCGCGGCGTGACCGACGGCCCCGGCGCCGCCCTGCACCAGGACGGTGCGGCCGGCGAGCGCGCCCGGCGACAGGCGGGTCGGTCCGTGCTCGTGAACGGTCAGCGCCCGGTGGGCCGTCATCGCCGGGACGCCCAGGCTGGCGCCGACCTCGAAGGAGGCGCTGTCGGGCAGCGGCACGACGCGGTCGGCCGGCAGGACGGTCAGCTCCTGGGCAGTTCCGGTCGGGCGCTCATGGGCGGCCAGGTGCATCCAGACGCGGTCGCCGACGGCGAGCCCGGTCACCGACGAGCCGATCTCGTCGACGACGCCGGCGCCGTCCTGGTTCGGCACGTTCTCCGGGAACGGCAGCGGCCCGTACCCGCCCGTCCGCGCCTTCCAGTCGGTCGGGTTGACCCCGGACACCACGACGCGCACGCGCACCTCGTCCGGCCCGGGGTGAGCGGCCGGACGGTCGACGAGCTGCAGGACGGAGGAGTCGCCGGCGGAGGAGTAGTTGATGGCCTTCATGCCTTGCACAAGCCGGCCGCCCACCGCTGGTGTTCCGCTGGTCGACCACGACGGTCGGCGCACCGCCTCCCGGTACCGAAGCCGGGCGTACCGGCCAGCGGCCGAACGGGCAGCCCTCGCAACGTCCGCCTCTGCGGCTGATCGGGCCTCCATGCCGCTGGACAGCAGCCCCGCTACAACCGGCGCCGGCGTCACCGTGAGCCACCCGGCCGGGCCGGAGCCTCGCCTTCTGGCCGCTCCAAGGCCCCTGCCCGGGTGCGACGTCCGTGCAGAGGTCGTGCTCAGGCGCGGCGAACGGGTTGTCGACTCTCCCTGGCTGAGTGGGTCCGCTGCGCATCGCCGCACTCGGACGCCCACGTCGGCAGCATCCGGCGGGGACGGTCACGCTCCGGTGAACCGGACGCCGACGTAGGCGACCGTGGCGACGAGCAGCCAGCTGAGCAGCCCGAGCAGCAGGGCGGGGCCGCCGGTGCGGCGCAGGGTGGGCAGGTGGATACCGGTGCCGAGGCCGACGAGGGCGGCCGCGAGCAGCACTCCCTGCAGGGTCTGGGCCCCGTCGAGCACCGGCGCGGGCAGCAGGCCGGTGCTGGCGACGGCGATGGCGGACAGGAAGCCGGCGACGAACAGCGGCAGCAGCGGGGGGCGACGGTGGCTGTCGGCGGCCGGTGAGCGGCGGCGGACGCTGAGGGCCATGGCGGCGACGAGGGGCGCGAGAAGCACGACGCGGCTGAGCTTGACGACGACGGCGGTGGTGAGCGCTCCGGGGACCCGGTCGGCGGTGGCGACGGTCTGGCCGACGTCGTGCACGCTGGCCCCGACCCAGCTGCCGAAGGCGGCGGGGTCCAGTCCGAGCGGCTGCTGCAGCAGCGGCAGCAGCAGGATCGCGAGGCTGCCGCACAGCGTGACCAGAGCGACGGCGACGGCGGTGTCGTCCTCGTCGCCGCCGGCGACCTCCTCCATCGCGGCGACGGCGGAGGCGCCGCAGATCGAGAAGCCCGTGGCGACGAGCAGGGCGCGCGCTGGCGGGACGCCGAGCAGCCGGCCCAGCAGCCGGGTCCCGGTGAAGGTGATGGCGACGGTGGTCACGACCACCAGGGCGCCGGACGGCCCCAGGTCGAGCAGCTGCGGCAGTCCGAGCTGCAGGCCGAGCAGGACGACCGCGAGGCGGAGCAGCCGGTGCGACGCGACGTGCGTGCCGACGTGCAGGACCGGCCGGTGCAGCCCGACGTTGACGGCCAGGGCGCCGAGCGCCACGGCGACGGTCGACGGGTTCACCGCGGGTACGACGGCGTGCACACCAAAGGCCAGTGCGGTCGCGGCCGTCACCGCGAGCAGACCGGGCACCGGGCTGGAGCGTCCCGGTCCGGGAACAGGGGGGCAGCTCGGACGGCAGCGGCTGCCGGTGCGGTGGGCGTGCCGGTCGGTCGGGGCGGTGCGGGCGGGGGCGGGGCTCGTCACGGGTGCTCTCCTGGTTCGGGGACAGTGCCAGCGTGCGGGTCGGACGGACCGACGGGTAGGGGCCTCGGGCTGATGCAGCCATCGAAGCTGTCGATGGCTGGTCCTACAGTCGCTGGATGGGACTGGAGCGGGTGCCCGACCTCGACACGCTCGCGTTGCTGCTGCGGGTCGCCGAGACCGGCAGCCTCGGACGTGCTGGGCAAGCGCACGGGTTGAGCCAGCCGGCGGTCAGCGCCAGGATCCGGGGGCTCGAGCGCCTGGTCGGCTTCTCGGTGCTGACCCGGACGGCCCGCGGCTCGCACCTCACCCGGCAGGGCGCGCTGCTGGCGGACTGGGCCCGGGACGTGCTGGCGGCCGCGGACGTCCTGGGCGCCGGCATCGCGTCGCTGCGGGGAGACCGCGCGGCGCGGCTACGGGTCGCGGCCAGCTTGACCGTCGCCGAGCACCTGCTGCCGGCCTGGCTGGTGCGGCTGGCCGCGACGCACCCGGACACCGCGGTCAGCCTGACGGCGGGCAACAGCGCCGACGTCGCCGCCCTCGTGCTCCAGGGCGACGCCGACCTGGGCTTCGTGGAGGGGCCGGACCTGCCCGCCGGGCTGGACGAGCACGAGGTGGGTACCGACCGGCTGGTCGCCGTGGTCGCCCCGGGGCACCCGTGGACGCGACGGCGGCGGCCGGTGGAGGCGCAGGAGCTCGCCGGCACCCGGCTGGTGCAACGCGAGCCAGGGTCGGGCACGAGGACGGCACTGGAACGCGCCCTGTCGGTGCTGGGCCCGCTGGCCGTGCCGCTGCTGGAGCTGTCCACCAGCGCGGCCGTGCGCTCCGCGGTCGCCGCCGGGGCCGGTCCGGGCGTGCTGTCCGAGCTGGCGGTGCGCGACGACGTCGCCGCCGGGCGGTTGGTGCAGGTGCCGGTGCGCGGCCCCGACCTCAGCCGGTCGCTGCGTGCGGTCTGGCCGGTCGGGCAGCGGCCCTCGGGAGCGGCGGCGGACCTGCTGCGCCTGGCCGGGCAGCAGGTCCGCCGTCACCGGCCTACGGCTGCGGGGTGAGCTGCTGGCCGCTGTCGTCGTCGAGATGCCGGTCCCGCGGTGGACGGTGCTGGTCGCGCGCCGCGGGCGTGACACGGACTGGCATGGCAACGCCGTCGTGGCCCTCGGGCAGCAGCAGCGGGCCGCCGACCACCCGCGCGGAGCCGGCGGACCTAGGCGTGCCGTCCGTCCCGGCCGAACGGCCCTCGACGGTCCTGGTGCGCCTGGCCCACCACGCCGCGTGGTGCCGGGGCGTCGGCGGCGACCGGGTGTGGACCTCCCGTGAGGGGTAGGCCCCCTTCCACCCACTACCGCTGACGGAGGATCCATGAGCCAGATCACCGCCCACCACGGGCTCTTCAAGGACACCGACCTGCATGTCGACGACACCGGCGGCGCTGGCCGTCCGGTGGTGCTGATCCACGGCTGGCCGTTGTCGGGCGAGGCTTTCGCTGACCAGGTGCCAGCTCTCACCGCGGCCGGCTACCGCGTCATCACCTACGACCGCCGCGGCTTCGGTCGGAGCGACAAGCCGAGGTCGGACTACACGTACGACAGCCTCACCGAGGACCTGCACACGCTCCTGGGCACGCTGGACCTGCAGGACGTGACCCTGGTCGGCTTCTCCATGGGTGGAGGCGAGGTCGCCCGCTACTTCTCCCTGTACGGCGCCGAGCGGCTGCGTAGCGTCGTGTTCGCGTCCGCCGTACCCCCCTTCCTCCTGAAGGGCGAGGACAATCCCGACGGCCCGCTCACCAAGGAGCAGGCCGAGTCGATGACTGCGGATCTCACTGCGGACGAGCAGACCTTCTACGACGGCTTCACGACGCAGTTCTTCTCGGTCGACGGCGACGGCGAGCTGATGGTCAGCGAGCAGCAGCGCCAGCAGGCCCTCGCTCTGTGCCTGCAGGCTGACAAGAAGGCCGCCCTCGGCTGCATGGAAGCGTTCGGGACGACGGACTTCCGCGAGGACCTGCCCAAGGTCACGGTGCCGGCTCTGGTGCTGCACGGCGACAGCGACGGCATCGTGCCCCTTGAGGGCTCGGGCCAGCGCGCCCACGAGATGCTTCCGAACAGCGAGCTGCACGTGATCACGGGTGCACCGCACGGCGCCAACGTCAGCCACGCCAAGGAGTGGAACGACGCTCTGATCGACTTCCTCGCGAAGTCGTAGCCGTGTGCGAAGGGCCCCCGTCCGCTGGGCGGGGGCCCTTCGCAGCTCGTCTCCGCCTGCGCGCACCAAAGGCCGCGGACGACTACGGCGCGGAACGCCTTGATCGTCTGCGCAGTGATCACGGCTGATGAGCCAGAGCCGGCTCACAGTCGGGCGCTTCCCTCGACGACCCCAGGCACCTTCGCCGGGGTGGAGTTCGGTGCAGGGGCACCCAACATCTATGACCAGCCTCGACTGCACTTCTAGGACGCCGCTTGCTGCCGCAGCAGGGTCCCCGCGACGTCACGGCTGATCAGGCCGTCATGCTCCTGCGGCGCGTGACGGCGACGAGCATGAGCAGCGCCAGTGCTGGCCCGGCCAGCATGGCCGGTCCGGTCGCCGGGAGGGCGCCGGTCGGCCGGCTCGAGGGAGGCGCCGCGGAGGCGCCGGCTGCGGGGACGGCGCCCGCCGCAGGGCGGACGGCTGCCGCGACCGGGGCGCCGCTGACCGGGAGGACCAGGTAGCTGGCGCCCAGCCGGATCGTGTTGGTCGCAGGGTCGTTCAGGTCGATGAAGACGTCCTGAGGGTTGTCCTTGTCGAAGACGAAGGTGCCCGGCAGGTGCGTCGGCAGGTCGCTGGACGTGAGGCGCAGCTGCAGGCGGTGCCCCGGCGCGAGCTCGTAGGCGGTCGGCCAGATCTCGATGTCGTAGTCGTAGAGCGTGCCGGGCTCGATCGGCGGTCGTGTTGGTGTGCGGGTGATAAGGCCGTTCAGGTCGCGACCGGACCGGGTCCAGCGCGCGGTGCGAGGCCCGCAGCGACCCTCGGTGATGAAGGTTTCGCGTGCCGTCCGGCGCGACGTCGGCGAGCTTGCCGTACCAGTCGGTGTCGTCGGCGCTGGACGTGGCGACCAGGTGCAGGCCGATCGGCCCGGTGAGCCGTAGCGGCTGCTTCAGCACCGGCGTCCGGAAGGTCAGCACCGCTGGGGCCCTCCAGCCGCTGATCGGTCGGGACGAACGGCGTGCCCGCCACCGTGCCGTACTTGTTGAACGCGAGGCTGAAGCCCTCCGCGGGGTTGGTGACGTAGCTGGCTTCCCCCTCAGGAGCAGTGGGGGTGAGGCTCCCGTCGCCGAGCGCGAGCCGCTCGTACCGGGTACCGGTAGGGGGCCAGGTGCTGGAGCTGACGTAGGTGTTCTTGCCCTGGAGGTAGAACTCGACGTTGGGGCGCGCCGGCACCTTGGCCCCGAGCAGGTGCTTGGCGAGGAACTCGAAGAGCACCGCGGCGGTGTCCTGCCTGCCCGGCGGGTTGCGTGAACGGAGCAAAGGGTGCGCCGCATCCCTTGTGGGTGCAGGGGTCCATGAACAGCCGGGTCTCCACGCCCCTGCGCTTGGACAGCGCCGCGTAGTTCTCGGTCTGACCGCGCAGCAGGCCGTCGTTCCAGTTGCCCATGTCCAGGACGGGGACGTCGATGCGGTCCGCGACCCGGATCGGGGACCGGTCCCGGTAGAACTGGTCGTCCAAGGGCTTGTCGAGGTAGTCGAAGGCGATGCTGCCGGGCGGCGACTGGCCGAGCTTGGCGAGCAGGGACTGCTGCAGCAGGAACGGGTCGTTGTTCGACCCGGCGGTTCCCGGCGCGCCCTGGACGGCGATGTACTGCGCGTCGAAGCGACAGGTTGACGATCCCGCCGTGGGTGTAGCCGTCGCGGTACAGGTCGCTGATCGCGATCATCGGGACGATCGCGGCGAGGTGCTTCGGGCGGTTGCCCGCGGCGAGCAGCTGCGTGATGCCGACGTAGGACCCGCCCGCCATGCCGACCTTCCCGGTCGACCACGGCTGGGCCCCGAAGTGGTCGATGACCGCCGCGCTGTCCCGCGCTTCACGCGGCGAGAAGAAGTTGTCCGCGAGCGTTCCCTCGCTGCCGCCGGTGCCTCGCACGTCCGCGACGACCGCGACCATGCCGCGGGTCGCGAACAACGCGGGCGAGATGCAGCCGCACACGCCGTTGCGGCTGTACGGCGTCATCGCCAGCACGACCGGGAACCGGCCGGGCGCCCGCACCGCGCCGTCGAGCGAGGGGTAGGTGACCGTGACGGCGATGTTGACGCCGTCGTCCATCGGGATCATCGCCTCTTCTGACGCCGCCTGGTACGTCGGCTCGGGCAGCACCGGGGGCTCCGCTGCCGTCGCGACCCCCTGCGCCGGGGCCACGGCGGCGGCAGCGGACGTCCCGGGGGCGTGCAGCGCCAGCACCGCGAGCACGGCCGCCAGAGCCAGGACGGCGGCAGACCTCGGACGGACGCGGCTGCTGTGGTGAGTCACACATCGACCCTAACAGCAACTGACATGCGTGTCAGTAGCGCGGTCTCGCCGTACCTCGACCTCGGGCTGGCACTACCTTGGCACCCGATGGAAGCGACCGTGCCCGACCGTGCACCGCGGCGGCGACTGAGCCGGGAGGCTCGGCGGAAGCAGATCCTGGAGGCGGCGCAGGAGGTCTTCGGCGACCTCGGCTACCACGGCGCGACGATGGATCTGATCGCGCAGCGCAGCGGGGTCGCACGGTCGTTGCTGTACCTGCACGTCGCCTCGCTGGAAGAGCTCTACGTCGAGTGCGTCCGGGTGGCCCGCGCCGAGCTCGACGAGCGGTTCGTGGCCGCCAGCGTGCTGAACCGCGGGCTCCCCCGCGAGCAGCTTCGAGCCGGCATCACCGCGTACTTCCTGTTCGTGCAGGAGCGCGGCCCCAGCTGGGAGGCGCTGACGGGCGCCGGAGCCGAGCTTGCCGGAGAGCACGGTGACGTCGTGCGGCAGCTGCGCTTCCAGACCGCCGACTCCATCGCTGCCCTGTTCCAGGCGGCCGTTCCGCAGCTCGACGCAGCCCGGGCGGGCGCCTACGCGCACGTGGTGTCAGGAGGGGGCGAGCAGCTCGCCAGGTGGTGGCGCCTGCACCCACAGGTCGCTCTCGCAACCGTGGTCGAGGATCTCCTGACCGTCGTCTGGGACGGCCTCGGGCGCATCGTCCAGGCTCCCCCGGGACCAGCGCTACCCACCGTCGACGAGCGGCCGTCCTGAGGGCCTCGGCTCGGCTCGGCGGGTGGAACCGCTACTGCGTGAACGGGTTGAACCTGCGTCCGAGGGCGTACTGGAGCCGGTAGGGGACGGGCCGGTTGACGTGGGACAGGACCTTGTTGACGGTGCCGGGGACGCACACCGGCTTGCCGCCGTTGACGGCGGCCCAGCCCTCGCGCACGACGTCGTCGGCCTGCTGCCAGAGCAGCCCAGGCAGCGCGGCTGCAGCGGCGGCGGTACCCATCTCCTGGTGGAACTCGGTTCGGGTGAAGCCCGGACACAGCGCGGTGACGTGGATGCCGTGGGGCTTGAGCTCCATGTCCAGGCTCTGGGACATCTGCAGGACGTAGCTCTTGAGGCCGCCGTAGAGCAGGCTCGCGCCGGGCGGGGAGAAGGCTGCGAGCGAGCTGAGATTGACGATGCGACCGTAGCCGCGCTGCTTCATCCCGGGGACGGCGAGATGGATCAGCTCGGTGACGGCGGTGACCATCAGCTGGATCTCGCCGTGGAGCGCCGGCCACGGCGTGTCGGCGAAGGCGGTCGAGCTGGACATGCCGGCGTTGTTGATGAGGACCTCGATCACGAGGTCCTGCTCCGCGGCGTAGTCCATGATCGTGCGCGGTGCAGAAGGGTCGGTGAGATCGGCAGCGAGGGTCTCGACGCGGACGCCGTGCCGCGTGGCGAGGTCGGTGGCGAGCTCGGTGAGCCGGTCGGCGCGGCGGGCGACCAGGAGCAGGTCGTGTCCGTCGGCGGCCAGGGTGCGCGCGAAGCTGGCTCCGATGCCCGCGGAAGCACCGGTGACGAGGGCGGCGGCGCGGCTCATGCGGGCGCTCCAGGGACGGGCGTGGCCGGCGCGCCGGCCATGGGGTCGACGGGCACGTGCGCGGCGAGGAAGGCCAGCTGGTCGGAGACGGTCGTGGCGAAGTACGGCTCGACGTAGGGGTCGAAGTGCCCGCAGTCGTAGACGTGGACGGTCGGGCGTGCCATCCGCGCCGCGGCCTTCTGGGCAACAGCGCAGGGAGTGACGGCGTCGTGGGCGGCGATCTGGACCAGCGCCGGGCAGACGACGCGGTCGGCGTGCGTCAGGGGCGAATACCGGCCGATCTTCAAGGCGATCCGGGCAGCGACGTGCTTCGGGTAGTCGCCGTCGGTCAGTCCGGCCGCGGCGATCTGCCGGTCGAGGCCGGAGACGGCGTCGGGGCTGGTCATGACGGCGGTGGTCCCTGGTCGTCCGACGGCCTCGACGTAGACCGGGGCGCGACCGAGCAGCGCGGCGGCCTGGTCGCGGAGCGCCAGGGGCGCCAGCCGGAGCACGGATCGCAGGCCGGTCGCTCGGACGGCAGCGGGACCGCTGACGTGCGGGACCTGGGCGACGATGGCTGCGAGCTGCTCGCCCTCGGCCGCGAGGGTGATGACGTGGCCGCCACCGAACGAGGTGCCCCACGCCACGACGCGCTGCCGATCGGCGTCGGGCAGGCCGCGCGCGAACTGCAACGCCGCGCGCCAGTCGTCCAGCTGCTGGCCGACGTCCAGGATCTGCCGGGGCGTGCCGTCGCTGTCACCGAAACCCCGGTAGTCGAAGACCACGACGAGATAGCCCGCGTCGGCGAAGTGCTCGGCGTAGGGGTAGAGGCCCAGCGCGCGGACCCCGCCGAAACCGTGACCCATCACGACCACGGGCCGCGTCGCCACCTCGTCGTCAGGTCGGTAGACGCGGGCGGCGCACCGCACCCCCTGCGAGGTGAACGACTCCTCTGCTTCTTGAACGTCATGCAAGAGACGCTACCGCTTCTTGAGCACCAGTCAAGATAGGGTCGGACGGTGCCCGCGAACCGTCGTCCTGTCGAACGGGCAGCCAAGCGTGACCAGCTCGTCCGGGCAGCGGCGGAGCTTTTCACCGACCTCGGTGTCGACGAGACGTCGATGAGCCGGTTGGCGGCTGCGGCCGGCGTGACCACCAACACCGTCTACTGGTACTTCGCGGACAAGGACGCCCTGCTGGTCGCGGTGTTGGACCTGCTGCTGGCCGAGGCGCTGCAGGACTACGCGCAGGAGGATGACGCGTCCTGGCACGAGCAGGTGCTGTGGGCGGTGGACCGCCTCGAGCGCTTCCGCCGGCTCGTCTCCGTCGTGCACGTCCGAGCCGCAGGCTCCCCCGTCGTGGCCACCTGGCACGACGAGTTCCACGCACTGGCAGATGCTCTGCTGGCCGACGGCTTTCGCCGACAGGGGGTCGCGGAAGAAGACCTTCCCGCAGCGAGCCGCCTCGGGACCTTCGTCATCGAAGGGCTGCTCACGCATGCCCAGGACGAGCAGAGTCGATCTGCCGTCCTCCGTCTGCTCGGCGCGCTGGCCTCGCCGGCCTGAGCCTGGCCGCCCGAGCGGCGCCGGCGGGAAGGAGCGTCTCAGGCGCAGCAGCTGGTGGGCTTGTCGCTCCGGAACAGTCCTGCCGTGATCCGCAGCGCCTCGCCCATGGTCAGGTACGGAGCCCAGGTGTCAGCGACGTCGTCGACCGTCATGCCTCTGGTGATCGCGTAGGTGGCGGCGAGCATGACGTCGCCGGCGCCGTCCAGGGCTGCGTGCACCCCCAGGACCATGCCGGTACGGGCGTCGGCGACGAGCTTGACGGCGCCGCGCACGTCCCTGTTGGCAAGCGCACGGGGGATGTCTTGGGCACTCAGCACGCGGCAGGCGCACTCGTGCCCGGCATCGAGCGCCTGCTGCTCGGTCAGCCCGGCGGAACCGAGCTGCGGCGTGGTGAACGTGACGCCGGGCAGTCCGGTGTAGTCGATGCGTTCGTCGCCACCGAGGGCGTTCGCCGCCGCGACGCGCCCGGTCTGCGCGGCGACGTAGACGAACTGCGGCGCGCCGCTGACGTCACCCGCCGCGAACACGATCGGGTTGCTGGTGCGCTGCTGAGAATCGATGTGGATGAAACCCCGCTCGCCGGTCAGCACCCCGGCGGCGTCCAGGCCCAGGTCGCCGGTGTCGGCGCGACGACCGGTCGCCACGAGCAGCCGCTGCGCGGTCACTTCCAGGCCACCGGTCGTCCGTACCAGCACGTCGCCGGCAGCCGTCCGCTCGATCGCGGCGCCCTGCTCTTCGACCACGTCGATACCGTCGTCGGCAAAAACGCCGCGCAGCACCGCAGCCATCTCCGGCTCAGCGTGAGGGCCGAACCTGCCGACGACGGTCACGCGCACACCCAGGTGCGCCCACAGCTGTGCCTGCTCGAGACCGACGTAACCGCCACCGAGCACGACCATCGACGCGGGCAGGGCCTCCTGCTCCATGGCGGTGGTGCTCGTCAGGTACTCGACGCCAGACCAGGCCCGGCAGGTCCGGGAGGTGCGGCGCGGCGCCGGTCGCGATGACGTACGCCCGGCCGTGAACGCGCTCACCGTCGACGTCGAGCGTCTGCTCGTCGAGGAAGCGGGCGTGGCCGTAGCGGACCGGGAAGCCGTGTGCTTCAGCCACCTCCGCGTACTTCGCCTGCCGCAACCCGTCGATGAGCTCCTGCTTCTGCGCCATCAGCGCGGGCAGGTCGACGCGGCCCGCGGTGGTGGAGATCATCGGAAAGCTGCGGTCGGCCAGCGCGCTGGTGACGGTGACCAGCCGCCGCGAGCAGGTTCTTGCTCGGCACGCACCCGATGTTCAGACAGGTCCCGCCCAGCGGGCCGTGCTCGACGAGCAGCACCTGGCGGCCGCGGGACCGGGCTTCGATGCCCGCGGCCATGGCCGCGCCGCCCGTGCCGACGACGACCAGGTCCCACTGCTGATCGCTCATGCGCGGACGCTAGACCTTCCCCCGCGCGGGAAGGTCAAGTCCTAGCCTCGGTAGATGCGGATAGGGGAGCTCGCGGCATGAGCCGGCACGACGACCGAGACCCTGCGCTTCTACGAGCAGGCTGGGCTGCTGCCCGAGCCTGCCCGGACTCCGTCCGGGTACCGCGACTACGACGCGGGCGTCTTGGACCTGCTGGCGTTCGTGCGGGCCGCCCAGGGCGCAGGACTCACCCTGGCGCAGATCCGCGACATCATCCAGATCCGGCGGACCGACGGTCCGCCCTGTGCGCACGTGACCGGGCTGCTCGACGCCCATGCCGCCGACCTCGATCGGGTCATCCTCGAGCTGTCAGCCGTCCGTGCCCGGGTCGAGCAGCTGCGCGCGCGTGCCCCCGGCCTGGATCCCGCGGCGTGCAGCGACGCGGCCGTCTGCCACGTCATCCCCGGCGCACGGGCGCTTCCGCCGAGCGGTACCCAGCTCCGGCAGGACCGGGCCCGACGACCGCGCTCAGCCGCGAGGCCGCCACGGCGGGGCTGACGCCCACCTCAGGAACAGCCGGCTCCTGCGCCGGACGCACCCGACCCGCGGTCGGACCAGACGTCGATCCTCACGTCTCGAGCAGGGCGCGCACGACGTCAGACAGCGTCTTTCCGGTCACGGCCGGCCGCTCGAAGACGTCCGGCCACGGGGTGCCTTGCCGGTCGATCCAGCCGCAGGTCATGCCCACGACGCCGGCGCCCTGCAGGTCCCACGGGTGGACGGCGACCATGGCGCAGCGCTCCAGCCGGACGCCGCACCGGTCGGCCATCCACCGGTACGCGTCGGGGTGCGGCTTCCAGCGGCCGGCGTCGTCGACCGACAGGCGCTGCTCCACCAGGTCGGCGACCCCGGCGCGTTCGAGCAGCTGCGTCGACTGCGCCAGCGATCCGTTCGTGAGAGTCACCACCCGCAGGCCTGCGGCGGCGAGCTCCCGCAGCCCGGCGGGGACGTCCGGGTGCACGTCGAGCTCCGCGATGCCGTCCATGATCTCGACGACGGCCTGCTCGACGGTCACCGTCAGACCGGGCGCGTGGCTGAGCAGGCCGGTGAGGACGGCGGCGCCGACCGGGGCGAAGGGCCGGGCAGTTCCGCTGGCCGCGAGGGCGAACCCGTCGCGGAGGGTGCCGGCGAACCACGTCTCCAGCAGGTGTGCCGGCACACCCACCCCGCTGAAGCGGGCCCGCAGCGGCGCCAGGTCCGACAACGTCTCGTTGACGTCGAGCACGACGAGCTCCGGAGCCGCCACGACGTCAGCCGGCGCTCTCGAAGCGTTCCCCAAGAGCGGGGGCGGGCCTGGTGCTCGTCGAGCCCATGTGCGGTCCTCTCGTCGACTGCCCGGGGGCACGGCGGTGCCCGTGAGCGTGGCCGGTCCGGTCAGGCAGCCAGGTGCTCGCTCTCGCGCGCTTCCACCAGAGCCCGCACGTTGGCCTGGATGGCGGGATAGGTCGCGACGAGAGAGGCGAACTCGCGGGTGCTGAGGACCTGCAGGGTCACGTCCGTCAGCGCGATCGCGGTGGCACTGCGCGGCTGACGCTTCTGCAGCGCCATCTCCCCGACCATCCCGCCGGCTCCGACGACCGCCAGGTCGACCTCGTCGCGGACGATGCTCACCTCGCCGTGGGTGAGCAGGAAGACCTCGCTCGCCGGATCACCCTGCCGGCACAGGACCCGACCCGCCGGCAGATCGACCTCCGTCGTCAGCTCGCAGATCTTCTCGAGCTGGCGGGAGGTGACCCCCTGAAAGACCTGCACACCGGCAAGGGACCGAGCCTTGGGGTCATGACTTCTGCGCATGCTGTGCTCCACGGTGAGGTGAGGACGCTTCCGCCTTCATCTTCGGCGCGCAGCGGGTCGTTCAAAGCCCGCGGCGGCGAGACGTCGCTCACGCCCGGTCGGCTCGTGCGGGGAGGGCGACGCAGATCACTGCTGCGGTCGACGTGCACCCGCCGTCAGAACGCGCTGCGGAGCCAGCGGCACGTGCTCAGCAGGTGAGGTAGGTGCTGTCACGCGCTGCGGCGTAGGCCTGCCGCAGCACACCGGCGTCGTACTCCGGTTGCAGCGTCGGCGGTGCGGCCAGCGGCCACTCCGGCAGCTCACCGGTGAGCGCCCACGCGGCCTGGCGGGCGGCTCCCCGGGCCACGTACTCCCCCGGCGCGGGGACGACGACCGGTAGCCCGAGCACCGACGCCGCGCACGCCTGCACCGCCGACGACCTCGCGCCGCCCCCGATGAGCAGGACCCGGCGCGGCGCGACCCCGACGGCCCGCAGCGCGTCGACGGCATCGGCGAGCCCGCACAGGACCCCTTCGACGGCGGCCCGCGCCAGGTTCGCGGGCGTCATCGACCGGCGGGTCAGTCCGCGCAGCGTCCCGGTGGCGTCGGGCAGGTTCGGGGTGCGCTCGCCGTCCAGGTAGGGCAGCAGCACCAACCCGTCCGACCCGGGCACCGCGGTCAGCGCAAGCTCGTCCAGCCCGGCGAGGTCGGTGCCCAGCAGCGCCGCGGTCGCGACGAACACCCGGGCGGCGTTCAGGGTCGCCACCAGCGGCAGGAAGCGGCCGGTCGCGTCGCAGAAGCCGGCGACGGTCCCGGTGACGTCGCCCGTCGGCGCGTCGTGCACCGCGTAGGCCGTGCCGCTCGTCCCGAGCGAGACCACGACGTCACCCGGGCCCGCGCCCAGGCCCAGCGCGGCCGCGGCGTTGTCCCCGGTGCCGGCGCCCACGACGACCCCGTCCCGGGTCGTCCCGGCGGTCGCCGCGGGCGTCAGCACCTCGGGCGTCCGGAGCGGGCGCCCGAAGGCGCGCTCGAGCAGGTCGGGGCGGTAGCCACCGCTCGCGGGTGACCAGTAGCCGGTGCCACAGGCTTCGCCGCGGTCGGTGACCAGGCGCTCGTCCGCGAGCAGCCGGGAGGTCAGCCAGTCGTGCGGCAGCACGACGGACGCAGCCCTGGCCACGCTGTCGGGCTCGTGGTCGGCGACCCAGCGCAGCTTGGTGACCGTGAACGACGCCACCGGTACCGACCCGACGGCCTCGGCCCACGCCGAGGCGCCGAGCTCAGCGACCAGCTCGGCGGCCGCACCGGCCGAGCGGTTGTCGTTCCACAGCAGCGCCGGCCGGACGACCGCGCCGCCCTCGTCCAGCAGCACCATGCCGTGCTGCTGCCCGCCGACCGAGAGGGCCTCGACGCCGTCCAGCAGACCGCCGGCGGTCGCGGTCTGCAAGGCGTCCCACCAGCGGTCCGGAGGGACCTCCGTGCCGGCCGGGTGGGGCGCCGAACCGGTCCGCACCACCTGCCCGGTCCGTGCGTCGCACACCACGACCTTGGTCGACTGGGTCGAGGAGTCGATGCCGGCGACCAGCCGGTCCGACCCAGGGCGGCTCATGCGACCAGCGCCAGCGCGTTGCCGACCACGGACGCGGCGGCGCCGAGGGCGGCGGCGCCCGACCCGTGAGCCCCGACGACCACCTGCGGCGGGTGCAGCTGCGCCCATACGACCCGGTCGGCGAGCTCGGCGGCGATGCCCGGGACGAGCGCCTCCGCATGCTCGGCGTACGCGCCGCCGAGCACGACGGTGTCGATGTCCAGCACGTTCAGCACGCCAGCAAGGGTCGCGCCCAGAGTGCTCGCCACCGCGGCCGGCCCGCGCGCGGCGAGCGCCTCCTGCCCGGCGTACACCTCCAGGCACCCGCGCGCGCCGCAGCGACATCGCGGTCCGGCCGGGTCGACGGGGATGTGGCCGATCTCGCCGCTCCAACCGCGGGTACCCCGGAACAGCTCACCGTCCAGCACGATCCCGGCCCCGATGCCGATCTCGGCCGAGACGTGCACGAAGGTCCGGCGGTGCGGCGTCACCTCGGCGAGCGCGGCGAAGTTTGCCTCGTTGTCCACCGTGACGGGCACGTCGAGACGCAGGTGTGCAGCGACGTCGACGTCCGTCCATCCCAGGTTCGGCGCCAGCAGCCGGTCGTGGTCGAGCAGCCCAGGAACCGCGACCGCCACGCCGAGAGCACCGAGGCCGGACGCGCGGACGGCGCGCCGGACCAGGGCACGGGCCTGGCCCAGCACCTGCGCCGGTCCCAGCGTCGGGACGTCCCGGCGGAGCAGCTCGTGGTGGACGACGGCACCGGTCAGCTCGATCACCGTCACCGCGAGGTAGTCGACGTTGATCTCCACACCGACCCCCGCATGGACGCCGCTGCTCACCACGATGCCGGTGGCCGGACGACCGCTGCGGGCGGTGCGGGGCAGCTCGACCTCCGTCACCATCCGGGCGGCGAGCAGGTCTTCCACCAGCGCCGAGGCGGTGGCCCGGGTGACGCCGGTCTCGACCGCGATCTGGGCGCGCGACGGCGGCTCGGGAGCCCGCACCACGACCTGCAGCGCGAGGGCGAGGTTGCGGTCGCGCACCGAACGCTGCCGGGCGGGAACGGAGGTTGCGGCCATGCCTTGACCATGGCACGCTACATGGATAAGTTCAACTCCTAAACAAACCTTTGAGGAGTCCTGCTGATGACGACCACCCCGCGACCGGACGACAAGTTCACCTTCGGCCTCTGGACGGTCGGCTGGCAGGCCCGCGACCCCTTCGGCGACGCCACCCGGGCACCGGTCGACCCGGTCGAGTCCGTCCACCGCCTGGCCGAGCTCGGTGCCTACGGCGTGACGTTCCACGACGACGACCTCATCCCGCACGGCTCGAGCGAACGCGACGCGATCCTCAAGCGCTTCCGGTCCGCGCTCGACGAGACCGGTCTCGCCGTGCCGATGGTGACCACCAACCTGTTCACGCACCCCGTCTTCAAGGACGGCGCCTTCACCTCCAACGACCGCAGCGTGCGTCGCTACGCCCTGCGCAAGACCATGCGCAACCTGGACCTCGCGGCCGAGCTCGGCGCGTCGACGTACGTCTTCTGGGGCGGCCGGGAGGGGTCCGAGACCGACGCGGCCAAGGACGTCCGCGCCGCGCTGGACCGCTACCGCGAGGGTCTGGACCTGCTGGCCCAGTACTCCGAGGACCGTGGCTACGGGCTCCGCTTCGCGCTGGAGCCCAAGCCGAACGAGCCCCGCGGCGACATCCTGCTACCGACGATCGGCCACGCCCTCGGCTTCATCTCCACGCTGGAGCACGCCGACATGGTCGGCGTGAACCCCGAGGTCGGGCACGAGCAGATGGCGAACCTGAACTTCGTGCACGGCATCAGCCAGGCGCTGTGGCAGGACAAGCTCTTCCACATCGACCTCAACGGACAGCACGGTCCCAAGTTCGACCAGGACCTCGTCTTCGGGCACGGTGATCTGCTCAGCGCGTTCTTCCTGGTCGACCTGCTGGAGAACGGAGGCCCGCAGGGCGCCTCGCCCTACGACGGCCCTCGGCACTTCGACTACAAGCCGATGCGTACCGAAGACCTCGCCGGCGTCTGGTCCAGCGCCGCGGACAACATGCGCACGTACCTGCTGCTCAAAGAGCGCGCACTGGCTTTCCGCGCAGATCCCGAGGTGCAGCAGGCGCTGGTCGCCAGCAAGGTGCTGGAGCTCGCCGAGCCGACGCTGTCCGCCGGCGAGTCCTACGACGACCTGCTCGCCGACCGGACGGCGTTCGAGGACTTCGACGCCGACGCGGTGGGCGAGCGCGGCTATGCGTTCGGCCGGCTGGACCAGCTGGCGCTGGAGCACCTGCTGGGAGCGCGCTGACGGTCAGCGCCACCCTCGGCCGCGCAGCGGCCCACCAGGCTCAGGCGGCAGGCGAGGCAGCCGCGCGCCCATCGGCTAGCGCGGGTCGGCGTCCTGCCCGAGGCGCCGGGCGACCGCACCTGGATCCCAGTGCAGATCCTTCTCCAGGTGCACGACCGTGCCGACCGTCGGCCTGCTGTGGAAGCTCACCCGGTCCACCAGCGCCCGCATCAGCTGGACGCCGCGGCCGCTCTCGGCGTCGTCGTCGGCGTCGCGGATGCCCTGCATGCTGCTGTCGAACCCTGCCCCGCGGTCGATGACCTCGATGACGCACAGGTCTCCGACGATGGCGGCGCTCACCTCGTACTCGTCGGCGTCCTCGGCATGGTCCAGGACGTTGGTGACGGCCTCGGTGAGCGCGACCTGGATGTCCTCGACGACGCCCGCCTCGACGCCGAGGATCTGCATCGCCGAGGTCAGCACGCGACGGACCACCGGCACGGAGAGCTCGTCGCGTGGCAGGGCCAGCGACAGCGTGATCTCCACGGACGCCGCTACCGGGCCCTGACGGCGAAGTCCTCGATCACGGGGTTGGCCAGCAGCGTCTGCGCCATCGTCGTGGCGAGCGCGAGGGCGCCGGCCTCGTCGGCCGCGTCGACGGACAGCTCGACGTGCTTGCCGATCCGCAGCGCCGAGGCCCCGGGCAACCCGAGCGTGGGGAGCGCGTTCAGCACGGCCTGCCCCGCCGGGTCCAGGATCTCAGGCTTGAGCATCACGTCGACCACGACCTCGTACGCAGGCATGCGGGAGAGGCTAGCCCGTGCGCGGCGCCACCGGCCGGAGCGGTCTCAGGTTCGGCGTAGCCAGCTGTCGAGCGGAGAACCGGTCAGCCGCTCGTAGACGTCGACGTACTTCTCGCGGGTGCGCTCGACGACCTCGGCCGGGAGCTCCGGACCAGGAGCCGCACGGTCCCAGCCGCTGTCGTTGAGCCAGTCCCGCACGTACTGCTTGTCGAACGACGGCTGCGCGCGTCCCGGCTGCCACCCGTCGGCCGGCCAGAACCGCGAGGAGTCGGGGGTCAGCACCTCGTCGCCGAGCACGAGGGTGCCGGCCCGGTCGTGGCCCATCTCGAGCTTGGTGTCGGCGAGCAGGATGCCGCGCGCAGCAGCGAGCTCGGCCCCGCGGCGGTAGACCGCGAGCGTGAGCCGTCGCAGCTCGGCCGCGAGCTCGGCGCCGACGGCCGCCACGGTCTGCTCGAACGAGATGTTCTCGTCGTGGTCCCCGACGGCGGCCTTGGTCGCCGGACTGAACACGGGCTCGGAGAGCCTGCTGCCGTCGACGAGCCCGGCGGGCAGCGGCGCCCCGCAGATGCCCCCGGTCGCGCGGTAGTCGGCCAGGCCCGAGCCGGTGAGGTAGCCGCGCGCCACGCACTCGACGGGCACCATCGCGAGCCGTCGACACAGCATCGACCGCCCGTGCAGGTACTCGGCATGCGGTCGCATCGACGCAGGCAGATCGGCGACGTCGGCACTGACCAGGTGGTTCGGCAGCACGTCGGCGAGCTGGGAGAACCACCAGACGCTCAGCCCGGTGAGGACCGCACCCTTGTCCGGGATCGGCGTCGGCAGGACGACGTCGTAGGCGCTGAGCCGGTCGCTTGCCACGAGCAGCAGGTGGTCGGCATCGACCTCGTAGACGTCGCGCACCTTGCCGCGAGCGAGCAGCGGCAACGGCAGGTCCGGCGCCTGCACGCCGGTCATGTCAGGGCCGCCAGCCGCTCGAACACCGGCGCGAGCCGCTCGACGTAGCGCTCCGGCCGACAGACGTCGTCCAGCCTCGCCTCGTCCAGCACCTGGCCGGCGGCCTGCGCCTCGGCGGTGAGCGTCTGACGGAACGGCGTGCCGGTCTCCCAGGTCTTCATCGCGGCACGCTGCACGAACGCGTACGCGTCCTCGCGGGACAGCCCGCCGTCGACGAGCTCGAGCAGCACCGTCGAGGTGTAGATGAGGCCGCCGCTGGACTCCAGGTTGGCGCGCATCCGATCGGCGTCGACGACCAGGCCGGTGACCAGGCGCGTCGTCAGGTGCAGCAGGTAGTCGGTGGCGATCGACGCGTCGGGCAGCGCGACGCGCTCGGTGCTGGAGTGGCTGATGTCGCGCTCGTGCCACAGCGGGATGCCCTCCATCACCGGGACCACCTGGGCGCGCACGATCCGCGCCATGCCGGCGATGCGCTCGCTGGCGATCGGGTTCTTCTTGTGCGGCATCGCCGAAGAGCCCTTCTGGCCCTTGCCGAACGGCTCCCACAGCTCGCGCACCTCGGTGCGCTGGCCGTGGCGCACCTCCAGCGCGAACGCCTCGCACACGGTCGCGATGACGGCGAGAGCGCTGACCCACTCGCTGATCCCGTCGCGCAGGACGACCTGGGTGGCGGCCGGGGCAGGCGTCAGGCCGAGAGTCGCGGCGATCTCGGTCTCGACCGACGGGTCGATGTTGGAGTAGGTGCCCACCGCTCCGCTGATCTTGGCCACGGCGACGGCTTCGCGGGCGCGCCTGAGGCGGTCGCGCGAGCGGGCCATCGCGAACGCGAGGTCGGCGACGCGGTGCCCCCAGGTGGTCGGCTCGGCGTGGATGCCGTGGGTGCGTCCGACCTTCACGGTGTCCTTGTGCGTCAGGCCGAGGTCGCGCAGCGCGGCGACGAGCGTGTCGGCCTTGGTCAGCAGGAGGTCGGTGGCCTCGACGAGCTGCAGCGCGAGCGCGGTGTCGAGCAGGTCGCTGCTGGTCATGCCGAAGTGGACGTAGGCGGCCGCCTCGCGCGGCTCGGTGTTGTCGGCCCAGGCGGACAGGAACGCGATGACGTCGTGCTGGGTGACCGCCTCGATCTCTGCGACGGCCTCGGGGGTCGGCGGCGTCGCGGCACGCACCGGCGCGACGCAGTCCGCGGGCACGACGCCGGCCTTGGCGTGCGCCTCCAGCACGAGCACCTCGACGTCGCACCACAGCTCGTACTTGTGGGCCTCGCTCCAGACCCGACCCATCTCGGGCAGGGTGTAGCGCTCGATCACGGGGGCTCCTCAGGTGCGTCGGCAGGTCGCGGTCAGTCTCCCAGACCCGCAGCCCCGCCCGCTCTCCGCCGAGCGTCAGGGCAGGTGGACCTCGCCGGCAGCGGCGGCGCGGGCGATGTCGGTGCGGTGGTGGCCCCCACGCAGCCGCACCGCCGCGACCCCTGCGTAGGCGCGCGCGCGGGCGGCGTCGAGATCGGGGCCGACGGCCGTCACCGAGAGCACGCGACCACCGGACGAGCGCACGACCCCGCTCTCGTCGACCCGGGTACCGGCGTGCAGCACCTCGACGCCCGTCGGCAGCGGGTCGACGGTGACCTCGTCGCCGAGCGCGGGCAAACCCGGGTATCCCTCGGACGCGACGACCACGGTGACCGCTGCTCCTGGCTCCCACTCCAGCGCGGGCTGGTCCGCGAGCGTGCCGGTCGCGCAGGCGAGCAGCAGGCCGGCCAGCGGCGTGCGTAGCAGCGCCAGCACCACCTGCGTCTCGGGATCACCGAAGCGGCAGTTGAACTCGACGACCTGCGGACCTGTCGAGGTCATCGCCAGCCCGGCGTAGAGCAGCCCGGCGAACGGCGTCCCGCGCTCGCGCATGCGGTCGACCACCGGCTGCAGGACGTCGCGAAGGGTGGCCTCGACGGTCCCCGCCGGGAGCCACGGCAGCGGTGCGTACGCGCCCATGCCGCCGGTGTTGGGTCCGCTGTCGCCGTCGCCCACGCGCTTGAAGTCCTGGGCCGGCAGCAGCGGGACGACGGTCGTGCCGTCGGACAGCGCGAACAGCGACACCTCCGGTCCGTCCAGAAAGCTCTCGACGATCGCGACGGAGCCGTCCTCGGCCAGCACGTCGCGGGCGAAGTCCTGCGCGACGGCGAGGTCGCTGCCGACGTGCACCCCCTTGCCCGCGGCGAGCCCGTCGGCCTTGACGACATAGGGCGGCGGCGCCGCGGCCAGGTGCGCGACGCACTCGTGGGCGGAGGTGAAGACCTCGGCGCGTGCGGTGGCCACCCCCGCCTCGGCCATCACGTGCTTGGCGAACGCCTTGCTGCCCTCGAGCTGCGCGGCGGCGGCCGTCGGCCCGAAGACGGCGATCCCGGCGTCGGCGAGGGCATCGGCGACGCCGGCCACCAGAGGCACCTCCGGCCCGACGACGACGAGGTCGGCAGCGACCTCCCGAGCGAGCGCGACCACGGCCGCCGGGTCAGCCGCGGCGACGGGTCGGTTCGTCGCCGGCGCGGCCGTCCCCGCGTTGCCCGGGGCGCAGACCAGGGCCGTGACCGCGGGGTCGCGGGACAGCGCCCGCAGCAGCGCGTGCTCGCGTGCACCGGAACCGACGACGAGGATCTTCACGCGCTGAACGCTAGTAGCAGCTGAGAGCGTTACCGTGCGGCCGTGCGAACGACCGGGACGTCCAGGCGACGCTCCTGGCTGCGCGGCGCGCTGCTGACGGTCGGCGTCCTGTTCCTGGCCTCCGCGCTGCTCGTCGTCGTGGTCGTGGTCCGCCTGCCGGACCTCGAGGGTGACGGGGACACCCGCGAGGCGCTGGACCGCGCCCTGTCGACGGCGCCGGTGGGCGTCGCCGTGCGGATCAGCGACGTGATCCCGCAGCCGTGGGAGCGGCTGCTGTTCGTGTGCGGCTACACCGGGCAGGAGGCGGTCGACGCAGTGGCGGGCTTCCACGTCGAGGACTTCGTCGAGTCGCGGCAGGACGCCGACACCCAGTGGCTGTTCCTGCAGGGCCGGACCGTGGTCACGCGAGCGCTGCCGTACTCGCCGCACGGCGACCCGTGTGCTGGCCGGGAGCCGGTCCGGCCGCTCGACTGGCCGCGCGCCGACGCCGTCTTCAGCCGCCGTGCCATCGACACGGTCGCCGGCAGCGACAAGATCTACTACGGACTTCAGCCCGTCAGCGGCTGAGGACGGCCCGCAGCATCGGCAGCCGCGGCGCGCTCGCCATCACCGCCAGCTCCTCGCGCGGACTGCTGGCGCCGTCCAGGAAGCGGAGCACCCGCTCGACCGGATGCTGGGCGAACAGGTGCGCGAAGAAGCTCGCGCCGTCCAGGTGTCCGCGGTCGATCGCGCGCAGCAGCACGGCGTCCATCGCCAGGTGCCGAGGCGGATAGGCCGCCGGGGGCTGCGGATCGCGACCCTCGCGCACCGCCAGCGCGACGGCCCTCGCCTGCCGCTGCGCGGCGCTGAACGTGTAGCCCGTCGACGGTCGCGTCGCTCCGCCGGCAGCGCCGAGCCGGAACACCCGGTCCGACACCCGGCGCGGGAACGGCGCGTCGGTCATCGGGATGGCGCCCTGCTCGGTGCCGAGCACCTGCAGCGGGCCCAGTCCGAGATCGCCTTGCGTCCAGTCGTTCAGGGCCGACTCGTAGGCCTCGTCTGGAAGGGCGGCGCGGGAGAACTCGGTGTACTCGACCAGCGCCTCGCGCTGGGACGTCGGCAGCACGTAGCCGAACGCGACCCCGCCGCGGGGCTGCGGCGGGCGGAAGTCCATCAGCCCGACCACGTCCGGGTCGAACCGGTCGGACGCCGTCCGCACGAACCAGCCCGAGAAGTGCTGCAGCAGCGCGGTGCGGCCGCCGGGAGCGGGCGGAGTCGGCCGGGTGTCGAAGACCCAGCGGCCGACGAGCGACGCACCGTGGACGGTGCCGTCCCCGTCGATCGCGGTCACCTCGGCCTCCACCCGCTCGACCTGCGTCACCGCGAGCCGGGCGTCGACGACGCGCGCGAAGTCGTCGGAGCGGGTCATCGTGTAGTCGTAGGGCGCGAGATCGACGATCTGCAGGCCACCGTCCGGCGCGTGGACGGCGGCGCGGCTCCAGCGGGCGCTGACGGCCTCCTCCCACGGCGCCGGCCCCACCTGCCACGTGCACCAGGTCCGGGCCGGCGAGCGTCGCGGCCCGGGGGGCGCCTCGACGAGGACGACGTCGGGCGTGCCCTGCTCGCCGAGCAGACAGGCGAGGGCGCGGCCGGCCGCCCCGGCTCCCACGACCACGATCCCGGCACGACGCATCCCGGCATCCTGCCCTGTGCGGTTCCTCCAGATGGCCCTGCGTGCGGGCGGGAGGACGGCCGATGTCGTGAGGGACCCGCCTGACCCCGCCCGCTCGAGCACGGAGACGCCCGGATGCTGCAGCCCTTCGCCACCGCCCTGACCAAGCTGGCCTCCCTGGGTCTCGTCGGCAAGACGACCGTGGCGGTGACCGCCGCGGCCGCGAGCATCGCCGCCGCCGGCACCGCCGGCGTGCTCCCGTCGGTACCGACCTCGAGCGACGGCGACGACGTCGTCACGCGGTCGGCCGCGCTGACGCGTGACGCCGCCGCCGAGCACGACGACGACGCAGACGGCGGCCCGTCGAAGCGGCGCAGCGCGACCTCGACGGCGACCATCGGGGACAGCGCAACCGACCGGCCGGACAACTTCGGCCGGCGCGTGTCGACGGCAGCCCGCGACGGCGGCGTGGACGGCCGCTCGGTCTCCGAGGCGGCCCGGACCAAGGCCAACCCCGGTCGCGACAAGCATGCCGCCGAGGACGCGGAGTCCGGCGACGCCACCGAGGCGAAGCATCCCGGCAAGGCGGCGAAGCCCGCGAAGACCAGCAGGTCGGAACGGCCCGCCAAGGCCGCGAAGCCGGACGAGCGCGAGAAGCCTGAGAAGCCCGCCAAGGCAGAGAAGTCAGCGAAGGCGGCTGACGACGACCAGGACGACCAGGACGAGTCCTCCGACCAGTCCGAGACCGACGACCAGGGCAAGGGGCGCCGGCACGGCTGAGCGCCCCGCCCGCGCTCAGGCCAGCAGCGACCGCAGCTCGAGGGTCTGCTCACGGTCGGGGCCCACACCGATCGAGGCGAACGGTGCGCCGCTCATCTGCTCCAGCGCCTCGACGTAACGCTGCGCGTTCTTGGGCAGGTCGTCGAACGTGCGGCAGGCACCGAGATCCTCGGTCCAGCCGTCCAGGTACTCGTACACCGGCGTCGCGTGGTGGAAGTCGGTCTGCGTCATCGGCATCTCGTCGAAGCGTCGCCCGTCGACCTCGTAGGCGACGCAGACGGGGATGCGCTCCCAGCCGGTGAGCACGTCGAGCTTGGTGAGCACGAAGTCGGTGACGCCGTTGACGCGCGCGGCGTAGCGGGCGATGACGGCGTCGTACCAGCCGCACCGGCGCGGCCGCCCGGTGGTGGTGCCGTACTCGTGCCCGTGGGCGCGCAGCCGCTCGCCGTCCTCGTCGAGCAGCTCGGTCGGGAACGGACCCTCGCCGACGCGCGTCGTGTACGCCTTGATGACGCCGATGACCTTGTCGATGCGCATCGGGCTGATCCCGCTGCCCGTGCAGGCGCCGCCGGCCGTGGCCGAGGAGGAGGTCACGAAGGGATAGGTGCCGTGGTCGACGTCGAGCAGCGTCGCCTGACCGCCCTCGAGCAGCACCGTCTCGCCGCGGTCCAGGGCCTGGTTCAGCACCAGCGAGGTGTCGGCCATCATCGGCCGCACCCGGTCGACGAACGAGAGCAGCTCGGCCACCACCTCGTCGGCCGAGACCGCCCTGCGGTTGTACACCTTCACCAGCAGCTGGTTCTTCAGATCCAGTGCGGCTTCGACCTTCTGGCGCAGGATGCCCTCGTCGAACAGGTCCTGCACGCGGATGCCGATGCGGTTCATCTTGTCGGCGTAGGTAGGGCCGATGCCGCGGCCGGTCGTGCCGATCCGCCGCTTGCCCAGGAAGCGCTCGGCGACCTTGTCCAGCGTGCAGTTGTAGGGCGCGATCAGGTGGGCGTCGGCCGACAGCAGCAGCTTGGAGCAGTCGACACCGCGGCTGGTCAGCGCGTCGATCTCCTCGAACAGCACCGCCAGGTCGACGACGACGCCGTTGCCGATCACCGGCGTGCAGCCGGGCGACAGGATGCCGCTGGGCAGCAGGTGCAGCGCGTAGGTGTCCGAGCCGATGACGACCGTGTGGCCGGCGTTGTTGCCGCCGTTGAACTTCACCACGTGGTCGACGCTGCCCCCGAGCTGGTCGGTGGCCTTGCCCTTGCCCTCGTCCCCCCACTGGGCGCCGATCAGCACCAGAGCAGGCATGGCGTACCTCCGCGACCGGTCGGGCCGGCGTCGCGAGAGCGGAACCGGGACGAGGGGCCCGGGGCGCGTCGGCGACCCCCGGCCTGACAACCTCCCCCGACTGGTGCCAGGGGCTCGTGCAGGGGAAGGCTAGCCGACATGTCCGCACCGATGATGCTCCTCGCGAGCGCACACGCCGGCAGCACCGACGACGAAGCGGTGACGGCCGCTCGGGATGTCCTGGCTGCCGCTGGCGACGTCGAGCTGCGCAGCACCGGTACGCCGGACGAGCTCGACCGCGCCCTGGACGACCTCGACGGACGCACCCTGGTCCTGGCCGGGGGCGACGGCTCGCTGCACCTGCTCGTCACGCGGTTGTGGGCGCGCGGTGAGCTGGGCAGCACCCGGCTCGCGCTGGTTCCGCTGGGGACGGGCAACGACCTGGCGCGGGTCCTCGACGTGCCGCTGGACCCGGTCGACGCCGCCCGGCTGGTGCTGTCCGCCCAGCCTCGGGCGCTGGACCTGCTCGTCGACGACGCCGGCGGCGTGGTCGTCAACGCGGTGCACCTGGGGGTCGGAGCAGCCGCCGCCGAGCACGCGGGGGCGCTGAAGCCCCGGATCGGTCCGCTGGCCTATCCGGTGGGCGCGGTCCGGGCAGGTCTGCGAGCCACCGGTTGGCGGCTGCGGGTCGAGGTCGACGGCCGCATCATCGCCGACAACCACCGCCGCAGCCTGATGGTCGGCATCGGCAACGGCCGGGGCATCGGGGGCGGCACCCCCCTGCTGCCGCACGCCGAGCCCGACGACGGGCTGCTGGACGTCGTCGTCTCGCAGGCCGCCGGGCCGATGGCGAAGGTCCGCTACGGCGCCGCGCTGACCCGCGGGGAGCACCTGCGGGACAAGGCCGTCCGCTTCGCCCGCGGTCGGACCGTGACGGTGGTCGGCGAGCAGGTCGGCGTGTGCGCGGACGGTGAGCTCGGTGCGGACATCCGGCGGCGCAAGTGGACCGTGGAGCCGGCGGCCTGGGCGCTGGTACGCCCCGAGGCGGGCGCTGCAGAACGTGAGGGAACGCCCCGAGCACCCGCTCCTGCCGCGGCTCGATCGCTGCGCGCCGCAGCAGGGCGGCGACGTCGGCGTCCGACCGTCGGGTGACGGGTGCCGGGGGGCAGGTGACGCGTGAAAGGTGACGGGTGCCGGGTGACGGGGAGCAGCACCGCCCCAGACCGTCAGCACCACCTGCTCGCCGGGCTGCACCGCGCCACCCGCGGGTCCGTATGGTGGTGCCGTGGCGCGCATCCCCGGCATGGCTCGCATCCCGGGACTCGAGAGCGTCGTCGCGCTGCTGCAGGCGCAGACCGAGGCCCTGGCCGCGCTGCCGGCCGTGGTCGGGTCGTTGACGCACGCGGTGCGCGGACTCGGCGACACCGTCGCGCAGGCTCGTCAGACGCTCGTGGCGGTGCAGCGCGCAGCCGTGCGCGTCGACGCGCTCGTCGACGAGCTGGAGCAGCCGCTGCGCGACCTCGCGCCCGGGCTGGCCCGGCTCGCGACGGTGCTCGACGACCCGGTGATCGACGAGCTGCCGGACACGCTGCGCAAGGTGCGCTCCGACGTCCTGCCGGTGCTGCGGACCCTGGCTGACACGCACGAACGGGTGGCGGTCATCGCCGGCTCGACCGAACGCATCATGGCCTTCGTCGACGACACCGGCCGCACGCTCGCGCACCTGCCCGGCGCCGCCCTGCTGGGCCGACGCCGACCCGGGCCGGCGCCGCGCCCACCGATCCCGATGGGCACGCCCGACCCCTGACCGTCAGGCCGACGGACGCCCGCCCTCGCTGAGCGCCTCGACGGCGGCGGGGTCGCTGTCGGACAGGAAGGTGCGGATCCGGGTGGCCTCGCCGTCCTCGCCGATGGCCGCCGCGGCCTGACCGAGGGCGTGCAGCGCGCGCAGGAACCCCTGGTTCGGGGCGTGCGCCCACGGCACCGGCCCGTAGCCCTTCCAGCCGGACCGGCGCAGCGCGTCCAGACCACGGTGGTAGCCGGTGCGCGCGTAGGCGTAGCACTCGACGTAGGCCTGCCGGGCGTACGCCTGCTCGGCCAGCACCGCCCACGCCAGCGAGTCGGTGGGGTGCGCGGCGGCGACGTCCGCCGGCTCGGCGCCGCGCTCCAGCAGCTCGCGCGGGGCCGTCTCCTCGGGCAGGAGCGTGGGAGGAGGTCCGCCGAGCAGGTCCTTGCCGATGTTGCTCATGCGCCCAGTCTGCCCGTCTCGCCCGTCGGCGCCCCCGGACGGGCCGTGGACCCGCTGGGGACGTGGAGACTGACACCGTGGACTACGCCAGCACCGCCGTGCGCGCCCTGCTCGGTGCGACGGCGCACCCGGGCGGGGTGGCGCTCACCGACCACGTCCTGGCGCGGTTGGCGCTGCCGGTGGGCGCCCTGCTCGGCGACGTCGCCTGCGGGGACGGCACGACGCTGCGGCGGGCAGCGAGCCTCGGGCTGCTGGGGGTGGGCGTGGACCTCACCCCGGACGCCGTGGCCCGGGCGGGACCGGCGGCCGTCGTCGCCGACGCGCACGCGCTGCCCTGGCGCGACGGCAGCCTGGACGCGGTCGTGTGCGAGTGCTCGGTCTCGACCTTCGACGATCCGGGCCGGGCGCTGGCCGAGGTCGTGCGGGTGCTGCGACCGGGCGGTACCTACGCCCTGACCGACATCGTGCTGCGCCGCGACCTGGCGTCGCCGCAGGTGGTCGCGGCTGTCGACCGGCTCACCGGCGCGCGCGACGTCGGGGGCTACCGCCGCCTGCTCGCGGACGCCGGGCTGCGCGTGGTGCGCGAGGAGGACCGTCGCGACGACGCCGTGGCACTGGCCGCACGGGTCGCGCGGCGGCTGCGGCTGGCCGGTGCCCGCAAGACCGCCGCCGCGGCGCGCGCGTGCCGTGACGCTGCGGCCACGGGTGCACTGTCCTACGTGCTGCTCGTCGCCGTCCGCGACTGAACGGCGACGACGGCCGGCTCAGCGGTCGGTGCGGCTGGTCCAGGCGGCGTCCCAGACGGCCTTGGTGACCGAGCCGGCCGGAGCCTTCAGGCCCCGCTCGGCGGCGAAGGAGCTCGCCACCCGTGCGCTTTGCGGACCGAAGTGCCCGTCGACGCTCAGGCGCCAGCCGCGGGCGTTCATCCGCCGCTGCCAGTGCTTGACGGCGATGCGGTAGGTCTGCTGGTCGGCGGTGCTGAGCACGTGCCCGTCGAAGCGCGGCGCCGCGACCGGGGTGAGCTTCGGCGGGGCGACGGTGCGCACGACCTGCTGCTGGGCGGTCGCCGTCGTCAGCGGGGAGGTGGTGCTGCGGCTGCGGCTGGCCCGCGCACCGGCCACCCGAGCCGGACCAGAGACCGGAGCGGCCTTGCGGGGGGCGGCCGTGGCGTTGCCCTGGTCGCTGGTGGGGACGCCGCCGTCGCCGCGCAGGCCGAGCTTGCGCGAGCAGGCCGGCCACGGCGACCAACCGCGCTGGCTCTGCAGCTTCTGGCCGGCCGCGATCTGCGTCGCCTTGCTGGCCTGGTGCGGATACCCGGAGAAGCCGAGCCCCCGCCAGGTAGCCAGGTTGAACTGGATGCCGCCGTAGTAGCCGTTGCCGGTGTTGATCGACCAGTTGCCGCCGCTCTCGCACTGGGCCAGCCGCTCGAACTGGGCCGTCGACCCACCGGCGGACGCGGCGCCGGCGAGCGCGGCTCCGTCGACGACGGCGAACGTGGCGGCCAGACCGCCGGCGAGCAGGACCGGCGCCGCCTTGCTGGGCTTGGCGTGGCGGGCGTGGGCGCGGGGGGTCAGGGCGCGGGACAGCGTGCTGGACACAGGCGGGGTCCTCTCCTCACGCCTGCGGGGTCAGCTGTCGGGTTCGGGACGGGCATCCCGGCCGGCGGACCGGCTTCACCCCGAGACCTGCCCTCGGGCAGGTCGGTGGGACGTGTGGGTCCCCCGCTCCTGCCCCGGGTACGACGGTGTCACCGGCTCCCCGGGGCAGGACTCGGCGGGAGGGAGCGGCGCCGCCCTGTCAGGGCGGTCACTGCACCATAACGACCCCATGACGGATCCGTGACGGAAAACCGGAGCCGGATTTCTCCGGGCGCCCGGTCTGTCCTACTTCAGCCGGGTTCCGGTGGACCGCAGGTCCTCGCACGCCTGCACCACCCGGGCGGACATGCCGGCTTCGGCGCTCTTGCCCCAGGCCCGCGGGTCGTAGACCTTCTTGTTGCCGACCTCGCCGTCCACCTTGAGCACGCCGTCGTAGTGGGTGAGCATGTGCGCCGCGACCGGACGGGTGAAGGCGTACTGGGTGTCGGTGTCGACGTTCATCTTCACGACGCCGTAGTCCAGGGTCTCGCGGATCTCCTCCAGCAGCGAACCGCTGCCGCCGTGGAACACGAGGTCGAACGGCTTGTCGGTGCCCGCGCCTGCGCCGACGGCGTCCTGGATGTCCTTCAGGATCGACGGCGTGAGCTTGACGTTGCCCGGCTTGTAGACGCCGTGGACGTTGCCGAAGGTCGCCGCGAGCAGGTAGCGGCCGTCGAGGTCCTTCAGGGCGTCCCAGGTGGCCTGGGCGTCCGCGGGGGTCGTGTAGAGCTTCTCGTTGATGGCGTTCTCGACACCGTCCTCCTCCCCGCCGACCACCCCGATCTCCATCTCCATGACGATGCGGGCCTTGGCGCAGGCCGCCAGCAGCTCCTGCGCGATCTGCAGGTTCTCCTCCAGCTCGACCGCCGAGCCGTCCCACATGTGCGACTGGAACAGCGGCTCGCGGCCGGCGTCGACGCGCTCCTGGCTCAGGGCGATGAGCGGGCGCATGTAGCCGTCGAGCTTGTCCTTGGGGCAATGGTCGGTGTGCAGCGCGATCGTGACGTCGTAGGCCTTGGCCACGTGGTGCGCGTACTCGGCGAGCGCCGTCGCGCCCAGGACCATGTCTTTGACGGTGGGGCCGGACAGGTACTCCGCACCGCCGGTGCTCACCTGCACGATGCCGTCGCTCTCGGCCTCGGCGAACCCGCGCAGGGCCGCGTTGAGGGTCTGCGAGCTCGTCACGTTGATCGCCGGGTAGGCGAAGCGGCCGGCCTTGGCCCGGTCCAGCATCTCGGCGTAGGCGTCGGGGGTGGCGATGGGCACGGCGGCTTCTCTCTTCGAGGACGGACCGGCTCCCGGGCCGAACGGCCGGGGGGACGGCACCGCTCAAGGGATCCGACGAGGGTTCCGAGCATGCCAGAGGACGATGCAGCGCTGCGCACGCCACCCCAGGTTGCAGAGCGGTCACTGTTGGCCGTTTCGACCTGACGCGAGCACCGCAGCCTGGTAGACCTCGAGGGCCCGACTCCCTCGGCCCCCCTCGGAAGGACAGGCATGAGCTCCCCCTCCCGCCGCCTGAGCGCGCTCGGCGCCGCAGTCATCGCTGTCGTGGCCCCCGTCGCCCTGGCGCTGCCCGCGCACGCCAGCGCGTCGGCGAACGAGATCGTCTACACCGCCGACGACAACAACGACAAGATCTACAGCGTCGTCCTGCGCGACCTGGAGAGCCGTCGGGTCACGACCGTGCTCCCCGCCGACACCGCCAACGAATGGATCTACGACGATCCGGAGCTCTCCCCCGACGGCGGACGCATCGCGCTGTCGACCGACCGTGACAGCACGCAGTTCGAGGAGGGCATCGCCGTCGTCAACCGTGACGGCAGCGGCTTCCGGCGGCTGACCACGCCGACCTCCACCGACACCGTGTTCGTGCTCGACCTCTCGCCAGCCTGGTCCCCTGACGGCAGCCGGCTGCTGTTCACCCGCGTCACCCTGGACAACACCAACCAGGCGGCTCCCAAGGCGTCGACGGCCCTGTACCTGGTGCCGTCGGGCGGCGGTGCGGCCACGGCCGTCGCCAACGCCGCAGACGGCTACACCGCGGACTGGAGCCCGGACGGGACGAAGATCGTGTTCGCCGCGCTGCCGGCCGCGACCACCGCCAACCCCGACCCGGACAGCGGCCCGCTCGTGGTCGTCAACGCCGACGGCACCGGCGGGCGCACCACGCTCGGTCCCGTCGGCCTCATGCCCGCCTGGTCGCCGGACGGCACCACCATCGCCTACGCCACGGTCACCGCGCGTGACAGCGACCGCACCCGGGCCAACGACACCGCCCGCATCGGCGTGGTCCCCGCGACCGGTGGCGCAGGCGCGACCTTCGGCGTCACCCAGCCCACCAGCTCCCCGTCGGTGGCCGAGTACCCCGCCTGGACCCCTGACGGCGAGTCGCTGGTGTTCGACCTGTTCACCTACAACGCGTCCGCGGACTACCCGCCGGGCGACGTCTGGGCCGTCGACAAGCAGGGCGTCCGCGCCGGCAAGGTCACCGACACCCCGGGCGACGAGACGCAGCCGCACGCGCAGGGTCCCGTGCCCGGCGGCGTCACGGCCGGCACGCCCTCGACCTACACGCCGGTGACGCCCAAGCGCATCCTGGACACCCGCAGCGGGGTCGGCGCCCCCGCGGCCAAGATCGGCCCTGGCGAGGTCGTCTCGCTCGACGTCCGTGGCGTGCAGACGGCGCAGGGCGCTGTCCCGGCCAACGCCAGCGCGGTCGTGCTGAACCTGACCGTCACGGGCACCACCTCCTCGACGGACGTCCGCGCGTACCCGAGCGGCACCGGCGTCCCTGGCTCGAGCAACCTCAACGCCACCGCCGGGGCCACCGTCCCGAACCTGGTCACGGTCGCCCTCGGCAGCAACGGCGCCATCAGCCTGCGCAACAGCGGCGGCACCGTGCACCTGATCGGCGACATCGCCGGGTACTACACCCCGGACGCTGCCGGCGCGGGCTTCGCCGCGGTCGATCCCAGCCGCATCCTGGACACCCGCAGCCCTGCGACCGGAGCACCGGCCGGACGCGTCGGCCCCGCGGCCTTCGTCGACCTGCAGGTCACGGGCGCCCTGGTCACCGCTGACGGCGGCACGGTCACCGTGCCCGCCAACGCCCGCGCCGTCGTCCTGAACGTCACCGCCACCGGAGCGACCTCGGGCACCGACGTCCGCGTCTACCCGACCCCGACGGACGGGTCGACCCCCGAGGTCAGCAACCTGAACCTGCGGGCCGGCCAGACCGCGCCGAACCTGGTCACGGTCGCCGTCGGCGACGGCGGCAAGGTGCGCCTGCGCAACGCTGCGGGGCAGGTCAACCTGATCGCCGACCTCGCCGGCTACTACTCCGGCGACGCCACCGGCCGCTTCGTCCCGGTGACGCCCACCCGCTTCCTGGACACCCGGTCCGGCGTCGGCGGCGCACCGATCCCCACGACCGGGGCCGGCTTCGTCGACCTGCGCGTCGCCGGCACCCGCGGCGTGCCGGCCAACGCCACGGCGGCCGTCCTCAACCTGACGGGCACCGCGGTCACCACCAGCACCGACGTCCGCGCCTACCCGGTCGGTGCCAGCACCGTGCCGACGGTCAGCAACCTGAACCTGACCAAGAACCTCACCCGCGCGAACGCTGCCATCGTGCGCGTGGGCGACGGCGGTCGGGTCCGGGTGCGCAACGGCGCCGGCTCGGTGCAGCTCATCGGCGACCTCGCCGGCTACATGATCGGCTAGCTCGTCCGCACGTCACGTCCGAGGCCGGCTCCCGCCAGGGAGCCGGCCTCGTCCGTCGCATGCGGTGGCGGCGGGTGCCGTGCGGGGTGCCGCGCTGGGGCCGGGCACCCGCCCGGAGCGCGGCGGGAGCCCCTTCCTCCGTCCCGGCGCCCGTCAGCGGGTGCGGACGTCGGCCTCCACCGCGTCGAAGGCCTTGCGCGCCGCGATGAGCACCGGGTCCCACACGGGCGAGAACGGCGGGGCGTAGGACAGGTCCAGCCCGAGGATCTCGTCGACGTGCATCTCGTTCCAGATGGCCGTGGCCAGCACGTCGATGCGCTTGGCGGCGTTCTCGCGGCCGGCGATCTGCGCGCCCAGCAGCCGACCGGTGCGCTTCTCGGCGATCATCTTCAGCCGGATCGGCGCGGCCCCCGGGAAGTAGCCGGCCTTGGTCGTCGAGTCGACCGACGCCGTGACATAGCGGTAGCCGGCCTCGTCCGCCTCGGCGCTGGACAGCCCGGTACGGGCCACCTCCAGGTCGCAGACCTTGGTGACGGCGGTGCCGATGACGCCGGGGAAGACCGCGTAGCCGCCGCCGAGGTTGATGCCCGCGACCCGCCCCTGCTTGTTGGCGTGGGTGCCCAGCGCCACCACCAGCCGCTGGCCCGAGAGCCGGTGCACCGACTCGACGCAGTCGCCGGCCGACCAGACCCCCGGCACGTCGGTGCGCATCTGGGCGTCGACGCGGACCCCGCCCGAGCTGCCGAGCAGGATCCCCGCCTGCTGGGCGAGGGCGACGTTCGGACGCACGCCCAGGCCCAGCACCACCAGGTCGGCCGGCAGGCGCTGCCCGTCGTGGGTGTGGACCGCGACCGCGCGCCCGTCCGGCCCCGTCTCGACGCGGGTGGCGGAGGTGCCGAAGGCGAGGTGGATACCCAACCCCTCGACGGCGTCAGCGATGAACGCGCCGATGTCGGGGTCGAACGTGCCGATCGGCGTCGGAGAGCGGTTCACCACCGTGACGTGCAGCCCGCGCACCTGGCACGCCTCGGCGAGCTCCAGCCCGATGTAACCGCCGCCGACGACCACGACCCGTTCCACCCGACCGCTGTCGAGCTCGGCGATGAGGTCGACCCCGTCGTCGAGCACCTGCACGCCGTGGACGCCGGGGGCGTCGAAGCCTTCCGCTTCGGGACGCATCGGCACGCTGCCGGTCGCGTACATCAGCTGGTCGTAGGGCTCGACGACGGTCGCACCGGACTCCAGGTCGCGGGCCGTGACGGTGCGCGCGGACAGGTCGATCGCGGTGACCTCGGTGCGCATCCTCAGGTCGATGCCGTTGGCCCGGTGCTGCTCGGGGGTGCGCGCGATGAGCTCGCTCTCGCTCTCGACCGCGCCGCCGATCCAGTACGGGATGCCGCAGGCCGAGTACGACGTCGCCCGGCCGCGTTCGAAGGCGACGATCTCCAGGTCGTCGACGTCACGCCGCCGGCGCGCCTGGCTGGCGGCGCTCATGCCCGCCGCGTCCCCGCCGATGACCACGAGCCGCTCAGTCGCCATACAGGTCACGGTAAGCGCCGACGGCTAGCCTGGGTCGGTGGACACCGCCGTCGCCCTGCCCGCCTTCCTGGACGGCCAGCACCTGGTCGAGACCTTCGGGCTCGTCGGGATCGCGTTCGTCATCTTCGCCGAGACGGGCCTGCTGCTCGGGTTCTTCCTGCCGGGCGACTCGCTGCTGTTCGCGGCGGGTTTCGCAGCCGGCGGCAACGTCCCGGGGCTGCACCCGAACATCGTCCTCACCTGCCTGCTCGTCACGGCCGTGGCGATCGCCGGGGCGCAGTGCGGCTATCTGATCGGTCGCACCGCCGGCCCAGCCCTGTTCGACAAGGAGGACTCGCGGCTGTTCAAGCGGTCCTACGTGGTCAAGGCCGAGGCGGTCGTGGAGCGTTACGGCGTCGGCAAGGCCATCGTGCTGGCGCGCTTCATCCCGATCGTGCGCACCTTCCTCAACCCGCTGCTCGGCACGGCGCAGCTGCCGGCCCGTACGTTCCTGCTCTGGAACGTCGTCGGCGGGGTCCTCTGGGGCACCGGGGTGACGCTGCTCGGCTACTTCCTCGGCGACGTCAAGGTCATCGGCGACAACCTGGAGATCTTCGCGCTCATCGTGGTGGCCATCTCGGTGACGCCGATCGCGGTGGAGCTGCTGCGTGCCCGTCGCGGCGAGGGCGCGGCGGCCCCGCTGCTCAACGAGGAGCCCCTGGCTCCCGAGCGCGACTGAGCACACCCGCAGCGCGGCGACGCAACCGAAGCGGTCGCCGTCTCGTCCTCGGTCCGTGAGGGGGGTGACGTGGGCAGCCGGGCCGACGAGCAGTTCAGCGCCTTCGTCGCCGCGCGCTCGCGCCACCTGCTGCAGGCGGCGCACCTGCTGACCGGCGACCGGCACCGCGCCGAGGACCTGCTGCAGACCGCCCTCACCCGCGCCTACCTGCGCTGGGACCGGATCGAGGAGCCGGAGGGCTACGTGAGACGCACCATGGTCAACGCACACACCGACTGGTGGCGCCGCAAGCCGTGGCGTGAGGAGCCGACCGAGGTCCTGCCCGAGACCGCGGGCCCCGCCGCGAGCGACACCGTCGACACCAGGCAGGCCGTGCTCGGCGCCCTGGCGACCCTCTCGCCCCGGCAGCGTGCGGTGGTGGTGCTGCGCTACTACGAGGGGCTGTCGGAGGCCGAGATCGCCGCCACCCTGGGCTGCTCGGCCGGCACGGTGAAGAGCGCCGCCTCACGCGCGCTGGCCCGGTTGCGCGAGCACCCCGGCCTGACGCTGTCGGCCCTGACGCCGTGAGCGACCCAGGGCTGGAAGGTCTGCTGCGCTCCCCGACGCTCGCCCTCGAGCCGGCCGCCGACCTGGCCGCGACGGTGCGCGTCCGCGCCCGCCGGGTGCGCCGGCGGCGGCGCAGCGCGGCGGTGGCGCTCACAGCGGTGGCCGTCGCCGGTATCACCTCCGTGGCCAGCAGCCTCGGCGGTCCCGGACGCGACGGGCTCTCGCAGGTGGCGGCGCCCGTGCCGTTCGACCGGCCTGCGGCGACGACCCCGATCGTGGCGCTGACCGACTTGAACGGCGGCACGCTGTACACCTGGTTCGAAGGACGTCAGTGGTGCACGGCGAGCAAGCGCACCGGCCCACCGAACATCACCTGCGCCGGGTCGCTGCCGTACACGCCGGTAGCACCGTTCGCCTACGTCCGCGAGGGCAGCGAGTCGCTGCAGGTCGACGCGGACGGGGTCGTGGCGGGGCTGCTCGGCGCCGAGGTCGACGCCGTCTACGCCGTCTACGCCGACGGCAGCGACAAGCACACCTCGACCGTCGACGCCGACGGCTTTGGACGGCCGGTGTGGTTCACCCCCGCCGACCCGGCGATCGTCGGCTTCGAGGCCCGGGACGCGGGCGGACAGGTCGTGCAGACGCTGAGCAGCAGCGCGGAGACCTTCCGCGTCGACACCAGCCCGGCGCCCGAGTAGTCAGCCCAGGCCGAGGTCGTCGAGCCCGAAGCAGAAGCGGTAGGGCGCGCCCTCGGCCTCGATCTTCTCGCCGGCGCCGGTGGCGCGGTCGACGATCGTCGCGACCGCCACGGGGATCGCGCCGGCCTCGCGCGCCGCGGCCAGCGCCTCCAGCGGCGAGCCGCCGGTGGTGCTGGTGTCCTCGACGATCAGCACCCTGCGGCCGGCGATGTCGGGGCCCTCGATCCGGCGCTGCATCCCGTGCGCCTTGGCGGCCTTGCGGACGACGAAGGCGTCCAGCCGCCGGCCCTGCGCGGCCGCGGCGTGCAGCATCGCGGCGGCGATCGGGTCGGCGCCCATCGTCAGTCCGCCGACCGCGTCGAACTCGAGGTCCTTCGTGAGCTCGAGCATGACCGCACCGACGAGCGGGGCGGCCTCGCCGGACAGCGTCACCCGCCGCAGGTCGACGTAGTAGTCGGCCTCGCGGCCGGAGGACAGGGTGACCCTGCCGTGGACGACGGCCTGGTCGCGGACGAGGGACAGCAGCAGCTCGCGGTCGGTCACACGCCACAGTCAACCAGCGCGCCCTCGCGTCCCGGGCGGCTACGGTCGGTCGGTGCCCCAGCCTCCGTGCCCTGTCCCGCGTCCGGTCCGGTCGGTGCGTCCGTGAGCAGCCCCGTCGCGCGCACCGCGAGCCGGGACGACCGCGAGCCGGCGCTCGAGGTCTGGCGCGCGGCGCAGGCCCAGACCGGCATGCGCCCCAACAACGCACGCGTCGAGCAGGTGCGGGAGAAGCTGGCCGCGCCCGGCGCGCTGCTGGCGGTCGTCGACGGTGCCTCGGGCGTGCTGGGCATGGCGCTGGGCGAGATCGGACGGGCGGACGACGGCGCCGGTGCGCCGGAGCCGGGGCTGCTGCACCTGTCGATGCTGGTCGTCCACCCCAAGCACCGGCGCGCCGGCATCGGCAGCGCGCTGCTGGAGCAGCTGACCGATCTGGGTTGGTTGCGGGGCTACCGTCAGGTGTCGGGATGGACCGCCGCCCCGGGAGCCGTGGCGTTCCTGGCGGCCGCTGGGCTCGAGCCGTCCGGACGCACCCAGCGGCTGGCCGACGGCGTCGATGCTCAGCAGCTGGTCGCCGAGCTCGCTCCGCCGCTGCGCGACGTCGTCGTCAGCACCGAGGGCCTGCGCCTGGGGCAGCTGCTCAAGCTCGCCGGCCTGGCCGACACGGGCTCGCAGGCACGCCAGCTGGTGCAGGACGGTGCGGTGACGGTGAACGACGAGGTCGAGCTGCGACGCGGGCGGCAGCTCGCCGACGGGGACGTCGTGGCGGTGGCCGACGGTGCGGTGCGCATCGTCGCGGCGGACGGCGCAGCCACGGGTCCGGACGACTCCCCGACGCCGGTGGCTCCCGACGCCTGACGCCCGGTCGGTCTGGACGCCGGTCGGACCCGGCTGACAGGCTGCCGGCATGGACCAGCGGCTCAGCTTCGTCACCCTCGCCGTCCGCGACCTGGACGCCAGCCGCGCCTTCTACGTCACGGGTCTGGGCTGGACCCCGTGCCTGGACGTGCCGGGTGAGGTGCTGATGATCCAGGTCGGTCCGCAGGTCGTGCTGTCGCTCTGGGACGAGCAGGCGTTCGAGGCCGAGGTCGGGCCGATCGTGCGGGGTAGCGGCCTCGCTCCGGTCACGCTGGCGCACAACGTCGCCGACCGCTCGCAGGTGGACGACGTGCTGGCCACCGCCCGGGCCGCCGGCGCGGATCCCGTCACCACCGCGTCCGAGCGCGACTGGGGCGGCTACTCCGGCTACTTCGCCGACCCCGACGGCTTCCGCTGGGAGGTCGGCTGGAACCCTGGCTCGGTCGGCGCACTGGTGCTGCCGTGAGGTTGCACGCCCGCGACGTCGAGGGGCACCGGCTGCCGGACTGGCGGATGCTCCTCGACGCGCTGCACGCCCGCTTCGCCGTCGACGACTACGGCACCGGGCTCGAGCTCGTCGCGCAGATCGGGGCCGCTGCCGAGCAGCAGGACCACCACCCCGACCTCGACCTGCGTCACCGCCACCTGTCGGTGCGGGTGTCCAGCCACGACACGGGCGGCGTCACCGAGCGCGACGTGCGACTGGCCCGGACCATCAGCGACCTCGCCGGTCGGCTCGGGGCGGTGGCCCGGCCGACGGCGCTGCAGGTGCTCGAGCTGGCTCTGGACACCCCGGACCGCGCGGCGGTCATGCCGTTCTGGCAGGCGCTGCTGGCCCTGCGGGCCTCCCCAGGTGCGGAGGACCAGCTCGACGATCCCGACGGCGTCCTGCCGACGCTGTGGTTCCAGCAGAGCGAGCCGCACCCGGAGCCGCACCAGCGCTGGCACCTGGACCTGCGGCTGCCGCCGGAGGTGGTGCCCGGACGGATCGCCGCGGCGCTCGCCGCGGGCGGGACCCTGGTCACCGAGCAGCACGCGCCGGCGTTCTGGGTGCTCGCCGACCCGCAAGGCAACCGCGCGTGCCTGACCACCTGGCAGGGCCGCGACGAACGCTGAACGGCTGGCCGCGACGACGCCTGCGCAGACCGGACTACGCGAACAGCCCGCGGATGTCGTCGGCGGTGAGGGCGGTCGAGAGCGCGCCGTCGCCGTCGACGACCCGGGCGAACAGGTCACGCTTGCGCTGCTGGAGCGCGACCACCTTCTCCTCGATCGTGCCGGTGGCGACGAGGCGGTAGACGTTCACCGTCTTCGTCTGGCCGATGCGGTGCGCACGGTCGACGGCCTGCGCCTCGACCGCGGGGTTCCACCACGGGTCGAGCACGTAGACGTAGTCGGCCTCGGTGAGGGTCAGGCCGACGCCGCCGGCCTTGAGGCTGATGAGGAAGACGGGGTCGGTGCCTTCGGTGAACTCGCGCACGCGGCGCGGGCGGTCCCGCGTGCGGCCGTCGAGGTAGGCGTAGCCGAGGCCCTCGGCGTCCAGGCGCTGCTTCACCAGTGCCAGGAAGCCGGTGAACTGGCTGAACACCAGCGCCCGGTGACCTTCGGCGGTCACCTCCAGCAGATGCTCCACCAGCGCGTCGATCTTGCTGGACCGGACGTGCACGTGCTCGGCGTCGACCAGGGACGCCGCCAGGGTGAGCTGCCGCAGCAGCGTCAGCGAGCTGAAGACGAGCACCCGGTTGCGCTGCAGGTCGTCCAGCAGGCCCATCACGCGCTGCCGCTCGCGCTGCAGGTGCCGGTCGTAGATGCGCCGGTGCGCCGGGTTCAGCGGCACCTCCAGGATCTGCTCGATCTTGGGCGGCAGGTCACCGGCCACCTGCTCCTTGGTGCGCCGCAGCAGCAGCGGCCGCACCCGGGCCCGCAGCGTGCGCAGCCGCTCGGGCGCCTGACCGCTCTCGATCGGCGTGCGGTAGGTGACGGTGAAGCGCTCGGGCGAGGGGAACAGCCCCGGCGCGGTGATCGACAGCATCGACCACAGGTCCATCAGCGAGTTCTCCAGCGGTGTGCCGGTGATCGCGATCTTCACCGGTGCCGGCAGGGCCCGCGCGACGCTGTAGGTCTTGGACTGGTGGTTCTTGACGAACTGGGCCTCGTCGAGCACGAGCGCGCTCCACGGCAGCGACGTCCAGGCGTCCTCGTCCAGCCGCAGCAGGGCGTAGGACGTGACGACGACCTGCGCGCCGGCGGTGCGCTCGGCGACGGGCACCCGGCTGCGCCGCTCGGTCTCGGTGACGGCGACGAGGCGCAGGTCGGGGCAGAAGCGCTCCGCTTCGCGCTGCCAGGCGCCGACCACGCTGGTCGGACAGACGACCAGCACCGGTTCGGTGGCCCCCTGCTCGACGGCCCGCACGATCGCCGCGAGCGTCTGCAGCGTCTTGCCCAGGCCCATGTCGTCGGCCAGGACGCCGCCCAGGCCGTGGTCCCACAGCAGCGACAGCCACTGGTAGCCGGCCAGCTGGTACGGGCGCAGCTCGGCGCGCAGGCCCGCGGGCGGGTCGGGCTGCGGAAGCGTCTCGAGCGACAGCAGCGCTCCGGCGCTCGTGCGCCACCGCTCGCTCTGCTGCTCGATGACCCCGAGCGCCACCAGGTGCTCCCACAGGCCGGCCTGCAGCACCGAGACGCGCAGCCGTCCTGGTTCGCGGTCCTGCAGGTCGCGGGCCTGCTCGAGCAGGTCGCGCAGAGCGTGCAGCTCGGGCCGGTCCAGCCGGAAGTACGTGCCGCTGGTCAGGATCAGGTGCCGCTTGCCGGCCACCAGCGCGGGCAGCAGCATCGCGAGCGGCACCTGCTCGCCGGCGATGCTCACCGTGACGCCGAGGTCGAACCAGTCCTGCTGCGCGGTGTCCTGCGCGGTCACTGCGATCTGCGGCTCTGCCGTCGTCTCGGTGTAGGTGGTGGGGGTGCCGACCACCTCCACGACGAGGTCGTCGCGGGCCTGCAGATCGGGCAGGACCCGCTCCAGGAACGCCACGGTGTTTAGTCCGGTCAGCAGCGGCGCCAGCGCGGGACGGTCGGCCAGCAGCGCCTGCTCGCTCTCGTCGTCGCGCACCGTCGGGCCGCCGTGCGCGGACTGCGCACCGGCATCGACGGGGACCCGCACGGCGCCGTCGCCGACGCGGTACTCGAACCACCACGCCAGCTCCAGCACGTGCCCCGGCTCCACGGTGACGACCAGCACCAGCCGCGGCGGGCAGATCTCCGGCAGGGCGATGCTGCCGTCGCCGGACAGCACCTCGGCCCGCCGGCGCAGCGCCGGGTAGTAGTGGACGAGGAAGCGCTCGAGGTCGGCCTCCGGAACGTGCACCCGGTGCCCGAGCAGGGCGTGGGTGTCGGCGTCGAGCGACCGGTCGAGCGCGACCAGGCGCAGCCGGCGGGGCTCGTGCGCCACGACCCCGTGGGCCGGGTCGCCCACGAGCAGCAAGGACGCGTCGTGCACCGGCGCTGCGTTCGTGGTCGAGGCGCGCCCGGCGTCCGCACGATCCGGGTCGTCCGGGCCGTGGTCGTCGTCCGCCGCGGCGCCGAGGGCGAGCCGGTCCGGCGGCCCGTCCGGCGGCAGGCCCAGCTCCCGCGGCAGGCTCAGCTCCGGCGGCAGGCTCAGCTCCGGCGGCAGGCTCAGCTCCGGCGGCAGGCGCAGCGAGGCCGACAGCTCGGCGCCGCCCCCCTCGAGCCGGCGCAGGTCCAGCACCAGTCCCGCCGGGTCGTCGGCCAGCTCGACGGCTGGGCCCCCGGAGACCGCGGGCAGCAGCGGCACGCCGCTGCCGACGATCTCGCGCAGCAGCCGCCAGGCGCCGGGGCCGAGCTCGTCCAGATGCACGGTGCTCTCGCCGTAGGTGAAGGCGTAGAGGTCGCGCGCACGCAGCGCCGAGACGACAGCGAGCAGCGCGTGCAGCTGCTCGGGCGCGTAGGCGGTGGTGCCGGACCCGCGGCTGAGGTCGCGCCAGGAGACACCCGACCGCACCCAGCCCGACCGCCCCGTGGTCACCGGACGCAGGCGCACGCGCTGGCCCGCGACACCGTGGCGCACCGACGGCACGAGGTCGACCTGCAGGCCCAGCGGCGGTCGGGTGCGTGCTGACCCCGGCGGGGCGAGCAGGCCGGCGAGCTGCACCTCCCAGCCCGCAGCTGCGGAGCTGCTCCTGCCCGCCCTCCCGGGCCCACTGCCGGGCCACCAGCAGGACCGCGACGACGTGCTTGCACTGCATCCCGACCGGACAGCTGCACAGGCCCGTCCAGCGGGTCGCCTGGGCAGGTAGCCGCACGACGGTCTGGTAGCTGCGGCCGCTGCCGCGGACCGTCGCCTCCAGCAGCCGGCCGTGGTCACCGGTCGACAGCGTCTGCACGGCGTCGTCGTCGGCATACTCGCGACCGCGGGCCAGCGTGGGACCGCCGACCAGCTGCACCAGCTGCCGCTCGCTGATGTCGGCCGTCCACGACGGGACGGCGCCGCGCCGCTTCACGACTGCGACGCTAGTGGCGGCCCAGGACAGCGCGCGCTAGCCCTTGCGGCCGGGAAACCGGCTCTGCAGGCTGCGCAGCACCGTGCGCTGGACCCGCGGCGGGATCAGCCGGGTCCCGGCGACGATCGCCTTGTACTGCAGGCCCGGTACCGACAGCGAGCGGCCGCGGTCCAGGTCGGCCAGCCCGGTGCGCACGACGTCGGCGGCGTCCAGCCACATGCGGTCGGGGATGCCCTGGGTCTCCATCTCCGCACGGCTGTGGAACTCGGTACGGGTGAAGCCGGGGCACAGCGCCAGCACCTTGACGCCCACCGGGGCGTACTGCAGGTGCAGCGACTCGCTGAAGTTCGTCACCCACGCCTTGGAGGCGGAGTAGGTCGCCGCCCGGGCGCCCGGGGCGAAGCCGGCCACGCTGCTGACGTTCACGATCGCGCCGCTGCGCCGCTGCACCATCGGCGGCAGCGCCGCGTGCGTCAGGCGCATCACGGCCCGGACGTTCAGCCGCAGCAGGTGCTCCTCGGAGTCGCGGTCGACCTCGTGGAACGCGCCCTTGACGCCGAGCCCGGCGTTGTTGACCAGCAGGTCGATGCCCTCGCCGCAGCGCCACTCGACGCGTGCGCACCCCTCGTCGTCGGCGAGGTCGGCCACGAGCACCTCGACCTGGACGCCGAAGGTGCGCAGCTGCTGGGCCGCGCTGTCCAGCCGCGACCCGTCGCGCGCCACCAGCACGAGGTCGTTGCCCCGTCCGGCCAGGGCTCGGGCGAACGCAGCGCCGATGCCGGCGGTGGCTCCGGTGATCAGGGCGGTAGGCATGCGACGACGCTAGACGGGCCGGCACGGTCGCGCGCGTCGGGGTGCCGCACCGCCGCACCGGCACGCCGCGGCCTCGGCCTCGGCCTCGGCCTCGGACCCACCTCCGCTGATCATCAGAAGCATCGGTGCGCGACACGCCGAGGGAAGGCCCCCGCGGCGCATGGATGCTTCTGATGATCACCCGGGGGGCGGTGAGCGCCGGGGCGGTCGCAGCCCCACGCGCCGCGCAGCCCTCCGCGCGCGGTCGCAGCCCCACACGCGCCCCGGGTCAGGCGGGGCCTGGCTCCGTCGACTGGACGTGCTGGACCGTCCTGGCCGCCACGGCCGCCGCGGCGACCAACCCCGCGGCGACGACGGCCGTCTGACTCGCGCCCGTGGCCGGCAGCCGAGCCGGCGCGGCACCAGTTCCCGCACCGGCGCCCGCAGCGCCCGAAGCCGCAGCGACCGGCGCCGCCACCGGAACAGCCGCCGCGTTCTGCGCCTGGATCTTCAGGGCGGCGCTCTTGATCGCTTCTCGCACCCGGAAGTAGGTGCCGCACCGGCAGACGTTCTCGATGCGGTCGATGTCCTCGTCCGACGGGTGAGCGTCTTGCGCAGCAGGGCAGCGGCGCTCATGATCTGGCCCGGCTGGCAGTAGCCGCACTGCGGGACGTCCTGCTCCAGCCACGCCTCCTGCACCGGGTGCAGGGTGTCGCCGTCGGCCATGCCCTCGATGGTGGTGACCTTCTTGCCGTCGATGGTCGAGACGTCGGTGACGCACGGGTTGAAGGCTTCACCGTCCAGGTGGCTGGTGCAGGCGTAGCAGACCTGGATGCCGCAGCCGTACTTCGGGCCGGTGACGCCGAGCTTGTCGCGCAGCGTCCACAGCACCGACAGGTCGGCGGGGGCGTCGACGTTCACCGTCTTGCCGTTGAGCTCGAAGGAGTACTTCGGCATCTCAGCCACCTACCTTGGGGTTCTTGACGCGGGTGGAGCCCGAGCCGATCGGGAACGGCGTGAAGTCGACCGGGAAGATGATCGGGAAGCTGCGCGGGGTCGTCCCGGTGGCCCGCGCGTAGGCGTTGGCCACGGCGCCGACAGCCGCCGGCACGCCGAGCTCGCCGGCCCCGCCCGGGGTGTCGCGGTCGGCGGGGAAGATGTAGGTCTCGACCTTCAGCGGGCTGTCGCGCAGCCGCGGGAAGTGGAACTGCGAGTAGCTGCCCTCCAGGAAGCCTCCGTCGCGCAGGTGCAGCCCGGCACGAAGCACCGTCGCGATGGCGTCGGTGAGCCCGCCCTGCAGCTGCGCCTCCAGCCCGCGGGGGTTGATCGGCAGGCCGTAGTTGGCGGCGATCGAGGCGCGGGTGACGCGCGGGTCCTGCGGGTCGGTGGCGTCGATCTCGACCAGGCAGGCCGACATCGACTTGTACTCCTCGTGGAAGCCGAGGCCCTGCGCGTGGCCGGCCGGCATCTTCTTGCCCCAGTCGCCCATCTCCAGCACCTTCGCGAGCACGGCCTTCTGGCGGTCGTCGCTGAGGAACTCCATCCGGAACGCCGCCGGGTCCTTGCCCATCGCCGTGGCGAGCTCGTCGACGAGGATCTCCTCGCAGCCGCGCGCCGGGGCCGAGTAGACCGACCGCCAGGACGCGGTGTTGAACGGCATCGCCAGCTCGTTGAGCTTCTGGTCGGTGAACCCGAACGCGTACGGCGAGTGGACGGTGGTGAGGAAGACCGTCTGCGCGAAGCTGGCGTTGCCACCGAGCGAGACGGGCAGCGCGTCCTTCGGGAAGTTCAGCTGCGCGCCGCCGGCTGCGGTGATGATCTCGCCCAGGCCGTGCCGGAAGTCGGTCTCGACGCTGGCGACCCGCTGCTCCATGCTCGTCACCTCGCCGCCGGCGTGCTGCAGGCGGATGTGGTTGACGCTGGCCGCGCGGGCCCGGCCGTGCCGCATGTCGTCGATGCGCGTGAACATCAGCTTGACCGGCTTGCCGACGGCTTTGGAGATGCGCGCGGCCTCCAGGCCGCCGTCGAAGAACAGCCGGCGGCCGAACGAGCCGCCACCCTGGACCACGTGCAGCTTGGTGGGGACGCCGAGCTCGTCCTCGATGGTCTGCTGCGCGACGACCGGCACCTTGGTGCCGGTCCAGATGTCGGCGCCGTCGGCGCGGACGTCGGCGATGGCGGTGTTGGACTCCAGCGGCGCGTGGCTGGCGAAGTGCCAGAAGAACTCGCCTTCCACGACGTTGGACACCCCCGGCACGACCGGGACGGTGAAGGGCAGCTGGATGGCCTGCAGGCGTGCCTTGATCGTCTCGTCGGTCTCGGTCGAGGGCACCGGCCCGTCGAACCAGCTGACCTCCAGCGCCTCTTTGGCGTCGAGCGCCTGACCGAACGTCTTGGCGACGACGGCGACGCCGCTGGAGCGTTCGCCCTGCGCCGCGTCGTCACCGAGGCCACCGACGGACAGGTCGACGATCGCCAGGTCGACGACGCCCTCCATCGCGCGGATCTTCGCCTCGTTCAGGATCTTGTCGACGCGGCCGCGGATCGTCGGCGGGCGTCGGGTCATCGCCCGCAGCAGACCGGGGACGGGCTCCAGGTCGTTGGTGTACTTCATCTGACCCGTGACCATGGCGCGGGCGTCGATGCGGTTCTGGGGGGTGCCGACGACGCCACCGGTGAGGTTCGCGGCCGCCGGGGCGGCGGTGAAGAACCTCGGGTCGGCGGCGATCTTGGCGAGCGAGGCGTAGCTGGCGGTGTCACCGTCGGGCGAGCTGACGACGCCGTCGCGGGTCACCAGACCGCGCCGGGGCGAGCCGAACTGCGAGGCCGCGGCCGCCACCAGGCTGCCCCGCATGGCAGCGGTCGCCTGCTGGATCGGCTGGTACACCGAGCGGATCGTGTTGGAGCCGCCGGTGAGCTGGCCGGCACGCAGCTCGGGCCGGGCGTCCGCGAGGGTGACCCGCACCTTGCTGAGCGGCAGGGCGAGGCCGTCGGCGATGAGCATCGCGACCGCCGTCGTGATGCCCTGGCCGGCCTCTTCGCGGGGCAGCGCGCAGTGGACGACGCCGTTCTCGTCGAGCTCAAGCTTGATGAGGTCGCCCTCGGTGTCCTTGGCGCCCAGGATCAGGATGTCGCCGAGGTCGAGCACGTCTGCCGGTTCGGTGCTTCCGGGGATGACGGCCTGCGCGACACCGTCCAGGATCCCGTAGCGCACGGCGACGGCCAGCGTCGGTGCTGCGGCGAGGTAGGTGAGGAAGCGGCGGCGGCTGACGCCCTCCGCGGCGCTGTCCTGGATGTCCTGCGTGGTCACGGCGGGCCTCCTGTCGGCGCCGACGGGGCGGACAGGCTGGAGCCCGACCGCCGTGCGGCGACATGTGACGTTATCTCCGCCACACCCGAGCTGCACCTGCGGAACAGCACCCGATCCCGGGGAACGCACTAGGCCGGTGCACAACCGGACGTGCCGGGGCATCACGACGGCGCCCCGTCGCACGCGGGTCTTCGCCTCCCTGGTTGAGAACGGCGACGCACGGTAGGGACCACCCATGACCTCTCCCACCTCGCCCGGACCGGCCCAGCAGGACACCACCACCGGAGAGGCACGCCAGACCGGCGAGCGCCTGGCTTCCCCGGCCGACCCGCACGAGGGGCTCAAGGCCGACGCCGGCGTCGAGGCCAAGGCCGCCGAGCGGGACCAGACGCCGTCGGTGGGCCGGGCCGGCTCCAGCGGCGCCGCCGACACCGGACCCGCCCCGGCCGACGAGCAGCCCAGCCAGGCCAAGCACGGTGGCACCGCCGCGGGTGACCCGCTCTCCGGGGTCGGGTTGTCGGCCGAGGACGCCGCCGAAGCCGTCTCCGGGGACACCGGTCCTGAGCACCCCGGCCAGCGTTCCTGAACCAGCACCGGCCGGAGGCGGCGCCTCCGGCCGCACGCTGAGGAAGGTCAGGCGTCGGCCGGCACCACCGGCCGCACGCTGAGCCCGTCGCCGTCGCGGTCCACCAGCACCTCGTCGCCGTCGCGGATCTCGCCGGCCAGCAGCGCGCGGGCCAGCGCGTCGCCGATGGACTTCTGGACCAGCCGTCGCAGCGGCCGCGCGCCGTAGGCGGGGTCGAAGCCGGTCAGGGTCAGCCACTCCCGCGCGTCGTCGGTCACCGTCAGCGTGAGCCGACGGTCGGCCAGGCGGGCCGCGAGCAGGCCGATCTGCAGATCGACGATGCGCGCGAGCTCGCTGGTCCCGAGCGCGTCGAAGACGACGATCTCGTCCAGCCGGTTCAGGAACTCCGGCTTGAACGCTTTGCGCACCACGTCGAGCACCTTGGTCGAACGCTGCTCGGCGTCGAGCAGCGGATCGCTGACGTACTGCGATCCGAGGTTGGACGTCAGCACCAGGATGGTGTTGCGGAAGTCGACGGTGCGGCCCTGCCCGTCGGTCAGCCGACCGTCGTCGAGCACCTGAAGCAGCACGTCGAACACGTCGGGGTGGGCCTTCTCGACCTCGTCGAGCAGGATCACCGAGTACGGCCGGCGCCGCACCGCCTCGGTCAGCTGCCCGCCGGACTCGTAGCCGACGTAGCCGGGCGGCGCGCCGACGAGGCGCGCGACCGAGTGCTTCTCGCCGTACTCGCTCATGTCGATCCGGGTCATCGCCCGGTCGTCGTCGAACAGGAACTGCGCCAGCGCCTTGGCCAGCTCGGTCTTGCCGACGCCGGTGGGCCCGAGGAACAGGAACGAGCCGGTCGGCCGGTCCGGGTCGGAGATGCCCGCTCGCGCGCGACGCACGGCGTCGGACACCGCTTCGACGGCGGCCCGCTGGCCGACCAGCCGGGCGCCGAGCGCCTCTTCCATCCGCAGCAGCTTGGAGGTCTCCCCCTCCAGCATGCGCCCGGCGGGGATCCCGGTCCACGCGCTGACCACCTGCGCGATGTCGTCGGGCCCGACCTGTTCCTCCACCATCCGGTCCGCGGTGGACTCGGCATCGGCCGCCTGCTCCAGCTCTTTCTCCAGCGCCGGGATGTCGGCGTACGACAGCCGCGAGGCGGTGGCCAGGTCTCCTTCGCGCTGCGCCCGCTCCACCTCGGACTGCAGAGCCTCCAGCTGCTGCTTCAGCTCGCCGACGCGGTTCAGCCCGGCCTGCTCGTGCTCCCACCGGGCGGTCAGCGCCGCGAGCTCGTCGGTGCGGTCGGCCATCTCGCGGCGCAGCTGCTCCAGCCGCGCCAACGACGCCTCGTCGGTCTCGCGCTCCAGGGCGAGCTCCTCCATCGTCATCCGGTCGACGGCGCGCTGCAGCTCGTCGATCTCGACCGGCTTGCTGTCGATCTCCATCCGCAGCCGCGACGCCGCCTCGTCGACCAGGTCGATGGCCTTGTCCGGCAGGAAGCGGGCGGTGATGTACCGGTCCGACAGGGCAGCCGCGGCGACCAGCGCCGAGTCGGCGATCTCGACCTTGTGGTGCGCCTCGTACCTGCTCTTGAGCCCGCGCAGGATCGCGACGGTGTCCTCGACGCTCGGCTCGCCGACCAGCACCTGCTGGAACCTCCGCTCCAGGGCGGCATCCTTCTCGATGCCGGTGCGGTACTCGTCCAGGGTGGTGGCGCCGACCATCCGCAGCTCGCCGCGGGCCAGCATCGGCTTGAGCATGTTGCCGGCGTCCATCGAGCCCTCGGCCTTGCCGGCGCCCACCAGGGTGTGCAGCTCGTCGAGGAAGGTGATGACCTGGCCGTCGGAGTCCTTGATGTCGGCCAGCACGGCCTTCAGCCGCTCCTCGAACTGGCCGCGGTACTGCGCGCCGGCGATCATCGCGCCGAGGTCCAGCGCGACGATGCTCTTGCCACGCAACGACTCCGGCACGTCCCCCTCGACGATGCGCCGCGCGAGCCCCTCCACCACGGCGGTCTTGCCGACCCCGGGCTCGCCGATCAGCACCGGGTTGTTCTTGGTGCGGCGCGACAGCACCTGGATCACGCGCCGGATCTCGGGGTCGCGACCGATGACCGGATCCAGCTCGCCGCGGCGGGCGCGGTCGGTGAGGTCGACGCCGTACTTCTCCAGAGCCTTGTAGGTCGACTCGGGATCCTGCGTGGTGACGCGCCGCATCCCTCCGCGCACCTTCGCGAACGCGTCGGTCAGCGCCTTGGGCAGAGCCTGCTCTGCCTTGAGCAGCGCGGCCACGTCGCCACCGGAATCAGCCAGGCCGACGAGCAGGTGCTCGGTGCTGACGTAGTCGTCGCCGACCTCGGTGGCCTTGGTCTGCGCCACCGACAGGACGGCCATCAACGCCCGGGACAGCTGGGGCGCTGCGACCGTGGAGCCGCTCGCGGCCGGGATCGCGCGCAGCAACGCCTCGGCCCGGCTGCGGACCTGCGCGGTGTCGGCGCCCACCGCGGCCAGCAGCGGGGCGGCGATGCCGTCGGTCTGGTCGAGCAGGGCGAGCAGCAGGTGGATCGGCGCGACCTCGGGATGACCCTCGGAGACCGCGCGGCGCACGGCGGCCGAGACGGCCTCCTGGCTCCGGGTCGTGAGACGGTCTGACGACATCGGGCTGGTCACAGGTTCCTCCTGATCATGAGGGGTACTGACTGCAGCAACGCCGTCAGGGTTGAGCCTGTTCCGCTCAATTTCTCGGTCCGTGGCGGAACCCGTCGGCACGTGCCGACGTCCTACCCCCGACCGGTCCGCGACCGACCCGAGGAGCCCCGATGGTCACGTGCACGCCCGTCCGTCTGCTCGCCCTCTGCGCGCTGCTGGCCCTGGCCGCCTGCGGCAGCAACGACCCGGACACTGTCGGGACGGGGGACTCGGGCGGCGCCTCCGGGGGAGCCGTCCGCATCGAGTCCGACCCCACCCCCGCGGACGGCGTCGACCTCACGCAGCCGTTCGGCGCGCAGGCGCCGAAGGCCGAGTCCACCGGCAGCTTCACGCTGCTGGCCGACCGTCCCGCCGGCTACGACGCCACCGCCGGCACCGCCACGGTCCTGCGCAGCGCCGGCGGCACGGTGCTGGACGTGACGTTCACCGGGCTCAAGGCCGGGGCGGCGGTCGTCGGGCACGTGCACCTCCAGACCTGCGCCGACGCTCAGGGCGGCCCGCACTTCCGCTTCTCCCCGTCCGGGCCCGCTGAGCCGCCGAACGAGATCCACGTGTCGTTCACCGTCGGGGCCGACGGCAGCGGCCGCGCCTCGGCCCGCAACGACGCTGTGCTGCCGGTGTCCGGGCGGTCGGTGGTCGTCCACGAGGCCGGGGTCGAGAACCCGCTGAAGATCGCCTGTGCCGATCTGGGCTGACGCCTGCTGACGCGGTCCGACGAGCCGGCGACGGCGCCGCAGCACCGCTCCGAGCGTCCACGCTCCCGTCGATCGGCAGGTCCCGGCAGCTCAGCGGAAGACGACGGTGCGCCGGCCGTTGAGCAGCACCCGGCGTTCCGCGTGCCAGGTGACGGCATGGGCCAGCACCCGGGCCTCGATCTCCGAGCCGACCCGGGCCAGCTGATCGGGCGTGTGCGTGTGATCGGCGCGGGCGACGTCCTGCTCGATGATCGGCCCCTCGTCCAGGTCGGCCGTGACGTAGTGGGCGCTGGCGCCGATGAGCTTCACCCCGCGGTCGTGGGCCTGCGCGTACGGGCGAGCCCCCTTGAAGCTCGGCAGGAACGAGTGGTGGATGTTGATGGCACGACCGGCCAGGGCCGCGCAGAGGTCCGCGCTGAGCACCTGCATGTAGCGGGCCAGCACCACCAGCTCGACACCCTCGCGGGCGACGAGGTCGAGCAGCTGCGCCTCGGCGGCCGCCTTGGTCTCGGCCGTCACGGGCAGGTGGTGGAACGGCACGCCGTGCCACTCGACGAGCTCGCGCGTGTCCTGGTGGTTGCTGACCACGGCGCGCAGATCGATCGGCAGCGCGCCGGTGCGGTGCCGGAACAGCAGGTCCTGCAGGCAGTGGTCCTGCTTGCTCACCATCACCAGCGTCGGCATCGGCGCGACGGCGTCCAGGTGCCAGTCCATCGCGAACGAGGCCGCCGTCGCCTCGAAGGCCGCGCGCAGCTGAGCGGGCTGCACGGCGGGCTCGGTCTCGACGTGCACCCGCAGGAAGAACCGTTCGCTGTCCGGGTCGCGGTACTGCTGGCTGTCCAGGATGTTCGCGCCGGTCATCACCAGGAAGCTGGAGACGGCGTGCACGATGCCTGGACGGTCCGGGCAGGACAGGACCAGCAGCTGCTCGCTCACCGCACGGACGGTAGCGGGCGGGCGACGGGCGCTGGGCGTAGGCGTCGCGCGCTCGTCAGGCTCCTTCGACGCGGAGGCGGCAGGCGTCCGTGACCAGCTCGCCGAGGCGGTCGACGCCGACGCGCTCCAGGCGCAGCAGCACCAGCGGCCAGGCCTGGTAGCCCGGCGCGGTGAAGAACAGGTCCGGTTCCCCGAGCAGCAGCGCCTGCTTCTCGGCCTCGTCACCGACGTACAGCACGGCGACGTCGGTGCGCAGCGTCCGTCGCTGACCGGGTCGTCGCTCGGGCCAGGACCAGACGAAGCCTCTGCCGCCGACCCGGAAGTCGAAACCGTCCGACGGGTTCTCGACCACGCCCTCCAGCGCCAGGGCCAGGCGACGCAGGTCGTCGACGTCAGCCATCAGCGCCGCACGACGTCGCGAGCAACCTCGAGAGCAGGTCGACGACCGCGACCTGGCCCGGCTGGGGCTGGGTGCGCTGCGGCCCCGCGACCACTGTTGCCGACCCGCGCCGGTCGTCCAGCGCGACCGACACCTGCAGCCCACCGCGTCGGGCCGCGGCGCAGTCCTGGACCTGCACGCGCAGACCGTAGAAGCCTCCGCCGCTGGGCAACCGGTACGGCAACGGGGTGTAGGGGCTGCTGACGGCGAAGCCGGGCACCGTGACCGCCCGCACGACGGTCGGGGTCTCGCTGCGGTCGATGGTGTCGACGAACAGGGTGAGCTCGCCGGACGGCGTCGCCCCGGCCTCGACGACGGTGCGGGCCAAGGGGTCCGGCAGGTTGCAGGCGGCGAAGGCGGCCTGCCGCGCAGGCTCGGGCCGCACGGGCAGCACCACGAGGTGCTCGACGCCGGACGCCGGCACCAGGACCGCCCGCACGGTGACATCCTGCGGCGGACCGGACCGCTGCACCGCGGCGCAGTCCAGCAGCGCAGTCGTCTGGAACTCACCGGTCTGCGTCGGCAGGCGTACGCGATCGCCGTCCTGCGCGTCCGCCGGCAGCCGTAGGCCGGTACCGCGCAGGGACAGCCGCGCGACCCTGTCGACGGAGCGCGTCCCGTCGTCGACGACCGTGACGGACGCGGTCAGCGTCTGGTCGCCGCCGCCGAGCGAGGAGAAGGCCACCGACAGGTGCAGCCGGTCGGCTCCGGCGAAGGCCGCCGCCGCGTCCCGACGGGCGTCGGCAGCAGCCCGCCGGTCGGCGCGCACGTCCCCGCCCACCCGGACACCGACGACGACCAACGCCAGCGCGGCCAGTCCCACGAGCCACCGTCGGCGCGGCCCGGGGTCGCGCTCGTCGCCCTCCCCGAGGAGGTCGGCGGGACGTCGCGGGTCGCGGGGGTCGGAGACGGTGACGCGTGGCGCGTCCGGTCGGCTCACCGGCGCGGGTCGGGCTTCCACACCACCAGCGCCGCCTCGCGGACCGGGACGAGGTCGCGACGCATCGAGGCCCGCACCGTCTGCTGGGCGTTGGCTGCGGCCACCTGCGCCTGCGCGAGCTCGCCGGCGATCTCGCGCAGCCGCTCCTGCAGCGCCTCGACGTGGTTCTCCAGCTCGATGATGCGCTTGATGCCGGCGAGGTTGACGCCCTCCTCCTGCGACAGGCGCTGCACCTCGCGCAGCAGCGCGACGTCACGCGCGGAGTAGCGGCGACCGCCGCCGCCGGCCCGGCCAGGGGTGACCAGGCCGAGCCGGTCGTACTGGCGCAGCGTCTGCGGGTGCATGCCCGCCAGCTCGGCGGCGACCGAGATGACGAACACGGGCGTCTCCTCGCCGGGCATCACGGCGCAGCCGTCACCAGGTGCGCGCGCGGATCGTCGGGGGTCGCCCTGGCGTAGGCGTTCAAGGCCTTCTCGGCGTCCTTGGACAGCTTCTGCGGGACCGCCACCTCGACGGTGACCAGCAGGTCGCCGCCCTTGCCGCGGGACGCCGCGACCCTTCACCCGGAACGTGCGCCCGCGAGGTCGTGCCGGCAGGGATCTTCAGCGTCACCGGCCCGTCGAGGGTCGGGACGCTCACCTGCGCGCCCAGGGCGGCCTCCGGGAACGTGATGGGCACCGTGACGGTGAGGTGCTGCTCCTTGCGTCCGAAGAACGCGTGCGGGGTGAGCTGCACGGTGACCAGCAGGTCGCCGGCCGGGCCGCCCCGCTCGCCCTCGCCGCCCCGACCCGCCAGCCGCACCTTCTGCCCCGCCGCGACCCCGGCCGGGATGCGCACGTTCAGCGTCTTGGTGCTGGTGCTGCGACCGGTCGCCCCCGCAGGAGCCGCACGGCGTCGGGATGACGCGTCCGCTGCCGCGGCAGGCGCGGCAGGGCTCGCTGAACGCGAACCCGCCCTGGCTGCGCGAGGTGACACCCTGCCCGCCGCACGTCGCGCACGACTGCGACGCCGTCCCCGGCGCCGCCCCGGAACCGGCGCAGGTGGCGCACGCGCCGGGAGTGGTCAGCCGCAGCGGCACCGTGGCGCCCCGCAGCGCGTCGAGGAAGTCCAGGGTCACGGTGGTCTCGAGGTCGGCGCCGCGGCGGGCGCGCTGTGCGCCGGGGTGGCCGCCCCGGCCGAACAGCCCGCCCAGCACGTCGCCGAAGCCGCCTCCGCCCCCACCGCCCGCCCGCCCGAGCAGGTCGCCGAGGTCGAAGCCCGGCATGCCGGCGCCGCCCCCGCCCCCACCACCGGGGAAGCGGGGACCGGCGCCGAACAGGCTGCGGGCCTCGTCGTACTCGCGACGCTTCTTGTCGTCGGAGAGCACGTCGTAGGCCTCCGACACGGCCTTGAACCGCTCCTCGCCCCCGGGGTTCTTGTCCGGGTGCAGATCGCGGGCCAGCGCCCGGTAGGCCTTCTTGACCTCCGCTGCGCTGGCGTCCTTGCTGACGCCGAGCGCGGCGTAGTAGTCCTTCTCGACGTCCCGGGCGCTCACGGCGCCACCTCCCTCTCGGACTCTGCGGTGGGCACGTCCGCGGACCGGACGTCCGCGTCGGGCGCCGCAGCGCCACCCTCGGCGACGGAGACCCGAGCCGGGCGCAGCACCCGACCACCGGCGGCGCCGAGCCGATAGCCCGGCTGCAGCACGGCGGCGCAGGTGGCCACGCTCTGCTCCGGGTCGGGCTCGACCTGCATCAGTGCCTCGTGCACGGCGGGGTCGAACACCTCTCCGACGGCGCCGAACCGCTCCAGACCGAGCTTGGCCGTCAGCGCCTCGAGGGCCTCCCCGACGCCCTTGAAGGCGCCGGTGAGGTCGTCGTGCTGGCGGGCCCGGTCGATGTCGTCGAGCACCGGCAACAGACCGTTGAGCAGGCCGGCGGTGGCCATCTCGACCACCGCGATCCGGTCGCGCTCGATCCGCTTGCGGTAGTTGGCGTACTCGGCGCTGACCCGTTGCAGATCGGCGGTGAGCTCGGCGACGGCATCCGTCACCGGCTCGGCCGCGGCGGCGGGCTCGTCGCCAGGGGGCGACGGGTTCGCCGCCCCCTGGTCGCGCAGCTCGCCGGAGAGCGGGTCCAGCCGACGCTTGTCCCGGATGATGACGCGGTCCGGATCGTCGACGATCGGCTCGCGATCGCTCACTTGGTGGCGTCCCCGTCGTCCTCGACGACCTCGGCGTCGACGACGCCGTCGTCCTCGGGGGCGGCACCGGGCGCACCGGCTTCGGCGCCGGCGCCGTCCGCCGCCTGCTGGGCGTAGAGCGCGCCGCCGAGGTCCTGGCTCTTGGTCGCCAGCGTCTCCGCAGCGGCCTTGATCGCGGCGATGTCGCTGCCACCCAGGGCGCTCTTGAGGTCGGTCAGCGCCGCCTCGGCGTCAGCCTTGCCCTCCGCCGGCAGCTTGTCGCCGTTCTCGCCGAGGAACTTCTCGGTCTGGAAGACCAGGCCCTCGGCCTGGTTGCGGGTCTCGGCCTCGTCGCGACGCTTCTTGTCCTCCTCGGCGTACTCCTCGGCCTCCTTCATCATCCGCTCGACCTCGTCCTTGGGCAGGGCGGAGCCGCCGGAGATGGTCATCCGCTGCTCCTTGCCGGTGCCCAGGTCCTTGGCGTGGACGTTGACGATGCCGTTGGCGTCGATGTCGAACGACACCTCGATCTGCGGGACGCCGCGCGGCGCCGGGGGCAGCCCGGTCAGCTCGAACATGCCGAGCTTCTTGTTGTACTGCGCCATCTCGCGCTCGCCCTGGAACACCTGGATCTGCACCGACGGCTGGTTGTCGTCCGCGGTGGTGAAGACCTCGCTGCGCTTGGTGGGGATCGTGGTGTTGCGCTCGATCAGCTTGGTCATGATGCCGCCCTTGGTCTCGATGCCCAGCGACAGCGGCGTGACGTCGAGCAGCAGGACGTCCTTGACCTCGCCCTTGAGCACGCCGGCCTGCAGCGCCGCGCCGACCGCGACGACCTCGTCGGGGTTGACGCCCTTGTTGGGCTCCTTGCCGCCGGTCAGCTCGCGGACCAGGTCCGAGACGGCCGGCATGCGGGTCGAGCCGCCGACGAGCACGATGTGGTCGATCGCGGACAGGCTGATGCCGGCGTCCTTGATGGCCTGCTGGAACGGGCCCTTGCAGCGGTCGAGCAGGTCCTGCGTCATGCGCTGGAAGTCGCTGCGGGTGAGGGTCACGTCCAGGTGCAGGGGGCCGTCGGGGCTCGCGGTGATGTACGGCAGGTTGATGCCGGTGCTCTGGCTCGCGCTGAGCTCGATCTTGGCCTTCTCGGCCGCCTCGCGCAGCCGCTGCATGGCCATCTTGTCGCCGGACAGGTCGACGCCGTTGTTGCTCAGCTGGAACTGCTTGACCAGGTGGTCGACGACCTTCTGGTCCCAGTCGTCACCGCCGAGCTTGTTGTCGCCGGAGGTCGCCTTGACCTCGATGACGCCGTCGCCGATCTCGAGCAGCGACACGTCGAAGGTGCCGCCACCGAGGTCGAAGACCAGGATGGTCTGCTCCTTCTCGCCCTTGTCCAGCCCGTAGGCCAGCGCCGCGGCGGTCGGCTCGTTGACGATGCGCAGCACGTTCAGGCCTGCGATCTCGCCGGCCTCCTTGGTCGCCTGGCGCTCGGCGTCGGAGAAGTAGGCCGGGACGGTGATGACGGCGTCGGTGACCGGCTCGCCGAGGTAGGACTCGGCGTCGCGCTTGAGCTTCTGCAGCACGAAGGCGCTGATCTGCTGGGGGGTGAAGTCCTTGCCGTCGATCGACTGCTTCCAGTCGGTGCCGATGTGGCGCTTCACGGAGCGGATGGTGCGCTCGACGTTGGTGACGGCCTGACGCTTGGCGACCTCGCCGACGAGCACCTCGCCGTTCTTGGCGAAGGCGACGATCGACGGGGTGGTGCGCGCGCCTTCGGCGTTGGCGATGACGGCGGGCTCGCCGCCCTCCAGGACGCTGACGCAGGAGTTGGTGGTGCCGAGGTCGATGCCGACCGCTCGTGCCATGGGTGGGGCCTTTCCTTCGCAGGGGTACGGGGTGAGTGCCTGCCACTCATGCTAGTACAACGCCCGTCGGACCTGAGTGTTCCCGACTCAGGCTTCTTGCCATGCGCGGTGCCCGACGCCCTGCCTGCCGCGGGCAGGGGCTCCGCGTGCAACCCTGGAACCGTGCTCAGTGGACTGCGCGACCGGCGAGGACGCCCCACGGTCGCCGTGCGGCTGCTCGCCGTCGTGGTGGCCCTGCTGCTCGCCGCGCCGTTGACCGTGCTGGGCTGGCGAGCCCTCTCGGAGCTGTTCGCCGCCCTGGTGTAGCCCCGCAGCCCCGGCCGACCGGCGCGCACACGACGCGATCCGCTCCGGCCGCGGGACCGGACAGCAGCGCCGGTACCGGGCGCCCGTGCGATCGGGTCGTGTGCAGGCTGGTCAGGAGCGCCAGGATCCGTCCCGCTGCACCCCCTGCGGATGCGGGCCGTGGACGCTTCGGAGAGGATCGAACCGTGGACGCGGTTACCTACGGGTAACTCCCGCCCACCCCCGCGTACCCTCGGGGCCGCATGCCCGTGCCCCGTGGGCGCCCGCACCTGGAGGACTCTGTGGAAACGCACATGATCGTGCGCTTGGTCGTCGGTCTGACGATCATGGCCGTCGCCGGGGCCATCGCCGCCCGGCGGGTCTACTTCCTCTACTCGATGATCTCCGCCGGCCAACCGTCGCCGGGGCGCCTGGACAAGTGGCCGCAGCGGCTGCTGGGCCAGTTCCGCGAGGTCTTCGGCCAGGTGCGGCTGCTGAAGTGGAACCTGCCCGGCCTGGCGCACTTCTTCGTGTTCTGGGGCTTCCTGATCCTGACGTTCACGATCATCGAGGCGGTCGGCGCCCTGTTCAAGGTCGACTTCGCGCATCCCGATCATCGGCCACACGCGCCTGCTGGGGTTCGTCGAGGACTTCTTCGGGCTGGCCGTGCTGATCGGTCTGATCGTGTTCGGCATCATCCGGCTGCGCACCCAGCCCAAGGCCATCGGCCGCGACAGCCGCTTCTACGGATCGCACACCGGCGCCGCCTGGCTGGTGCTGGCCCTCATCTCGCTGGTGATCGTCACCCTGTTCGGGATCCGCGCGCCGCAGCTCAACACCGGCGTCTCGCCCTGGCAGCAGACGCCCTGGGCGCCCTTCTTCTCCAACCTGCTCGCGCACGCGATCGAGCCGCTGGGCGAGACGTTCAACGCGCGACTGGAAGACGTGATGGTCATCGGCCAGATCGGCGTCGTCTTCGGCTTCCTGGTGCTGGTGGTCTACAGCAAGCACCTGCACATCTTCGTCGCCCCGATCAACGTGCTGACCAAGCGCGACCCGGAGTCGACCGCGCTCGGCGCGCTGCTGCCGATGATGAGCAAGGGCAAGGTCCTCGAGCTCGAGGAGGCCGACCCCGACGAGGACACCTTCGGCGTCGCGAAGGTCGAGGACTTCAAGTGGACGGCCATGCTGGACATGGCCACCTGCACCGAGTGCGGCCGCTGCCAGAGCCAGTGCCCGGCCTGGAACACCGGCAAGCCGCTCTCGCCCAAGCTGCTGATCATGAACCTGCGCGACCACCTGTTCGCCAAGGCGCCGTACATCCTGGGCACGAAGGCGACCCCGGAGGGCTTCGAGCCCAGCTTCCAGCTCGCCGACGAGCACGCGGCGCACGGCCACGTCCCCGAGTCGGGCTACGAGCGGGTGATCGGCACCAACCACGAGCAGGCGGTCCGGCCGCTCGTCGGGACCGCCGAGGAGGGCGGGGTCATCGACCCCGACGTCCTGTGGTCGTGCACCACCTGCGGCGCCTGCGTCGAGCAGTGCCCGGTCGACATCGAGCACGTCGACCACATCCTGGACATGCGCCGCTACCAGGTGCTCATCGAGAGCGCGTTCCCGTCCGAGGCGGGAGTGATGCTGCGCAACCTGGAGAACGCCGGGAACCCGTGGGGACTCAACAACAAGGCCCGCACCGACTGGATGGAGGGCCTGTCCTTCGAGGTCCGCATCGTCGACGGGGAGATCCCGGCCGAGGTCGAGTACCTGTTCTGGGTGGGCTGCGCCGGCGCGCTGGAGGACCGCTCCAAGAAGGTCACCCGCGCCGTGGCCGAGCTGCTGCACACCGCCGGCGTCGAGTTCGCGGTGCTCGGTCAGGGCGAGACGTGCACCGGCGACCCGGCTCGACGTCTGGGCAACGAGTTCGTCTTCCAGCAGCTCGGGATGGAGAACGTCGAGACGCTGAACAGCATCGGCGCCACCGCCGAGAAGCACATGAAGATCGTCGCGACCTGCCCGCACTGCTTCAACACGCTGGCCAACGAGTACCCGCAGCTGGGTGGGCACTACGACGTCGTGCACCACACCCAGCTGCTGGGCTCCCTGGTCGCGGACGGGCACCTCGTGCCGATCACGCCGGTCGACGAGAAGGTCACCTACCACGACCCCTGCTACCTGGGCCGGCACAACAAGGTCTACACGCCGCCGCGCGAGGTGCTTGCCGCGATCCAGGGCCTGAACACGCAGGAGATGCCGCGCTGCAAGGAGCGCGGGTTCTGCTGCGGCGCCGGCGGCGCGCGGATGTGGATGGAGGAGAAGATCGGCAAGCAGATCAACGTCGAGCGCACCGACGAGGCGCTCGCGCTCGACCCCGACATCGTCTCCACCGCATGCCCGTTCTGCATGGTCATGCTGTCCGACGCCGTGACGGCCAAGCAGCAGTCGGGCGAGGCCCGCGACAGCGTCCAGGTGCTGGACGTGTCGCAGATCCTGGCCCGCTCGCTGGTCGCCCCGACGCCGCCGCCCGCCCCGGCCGCTGCCGGCGGGGGGACGGCGACGCTGGTCCGCGAGGCCGACGCCCCGGCGGTGGCGGCACCGCCGGTCCAGGTCCCGGCGGACGCACCCGCGACGCCAGGCACCCCACTGGCGGCCGAGGCCGCGCCGGCTGTCGTCGCACCCGCCGCCGCCCCTGCGGCGCCGGACGTCTCCGCGGAGGGGTCCGCCGACCCCTCCGCCGAGCAGGGTGGCGAGAACGTCGTGACCCCCGACGTCACCGTCGAGGCCCCGAAGCCCGTCGGCGCCAGCCCGCAGGACACCGCGCAGGCCGATGTCCCGCAGCTGGCTCAGCCGGAGACCACCACGAGCGAGGGTCACGGCCCGCGGCTCGGTGCGGGTCCGGAGCACTCGACCGGAACGCCGGGCGACGCCCCCGGCGGAGCCAGCGAGGGGTCGGCCAAGCCGCACCCGCCGGAGCCTTCTGCAGACTGACCCACCGATCCGTCGACGGCCGCCAGCCCCCTGTCCGGGGCGGCGGCCGTCGGCCGTCGTAGGGGTGCGGCCCGATCGACCTACCGACCGTGGGGCCGACTTTCGACGCGCCGCCAACATAGGCCGTGCCCGGCTCGCCCGCGTTGCGCTTTCGTTATCGCTGCGGCCGAACTGCTGAGGAGAACGTCTTGTGCTCTGCGTCACAAGGCCATATGTTGCGGGCCACAACAAACTCCACTGCAACGGAAGGTCAACGCACATGCGCTACGCCTCACGCACCTCGATCGCCGGGGTGGCGGCCCTCGCCCTCGCCCTCAGCGCCTGCGGTGGTGGCTCGGACGACACCACGACAGCGACCGGTGGCGCCTCCGGACCGGCCGCCGCCAAGGGCTCGGTCGGCGTCATCCTCCCGGACTCCGCGACCTCGCCCCGTTGGGAGTCCAACGACCGGCCGCTGCTGGACAAGGCCTTCTCGGCCGCCGGCATCTCGGCCGACATCCAGAACGCCGGCGGAGACAAGTCCAAGTTCGCCACCCTGTGCGACGGCATGATCAACCGCGGCGTCAACGTCCTGCTCATCGTCAACCTCGACTCCGACTCCGGCACGGCGTGCCTGAAGAAGGCCCAGGCCGCCGGCATCAAGACGATCGACTACGACCGCCTGACCCTCGGTGGCGGCGCTTCCTACTACGTGTCGTTCGACAACGTGGGCGTCGGCAAGCTGATGGGCGACGGCCTGATCAAGTGCCTCGGCGACGCCGGCAAGACCACGGCGAACGTCGTCTACATCAACGGCGACCCGACCGACAACAACGCCGCCCTGTTCAAGGAGGGCTACGTCGAAGGCCTCAAGCCCAAGGTCGACGCCGGTGACTACAAGGTCGTCGGTGACCAGAGCGGGTTCTGGGACGCCACCAAGGCCGGCACCGCCTTCGAGCAGCTGTACACGCAGAACGGCGGCAAGATCGACGGCGTCGTCTCGGCGAACGACACGATGGCCGGCGGCATCATCGCCCGGCTCAAGGCCAACGGGCTCAACGGCAAGGTGCCCGTCACCGGCCAGGACGCCAGCGTCGCCGGCCTGCAGGCGATCCTCGCCGGCGACCAGTGCATGACCGTCTACAAGGCGATCAAGACCGAGGCGGACGCCGCGTCGGAGCTGGCCATCGCGCTCATCAAGGGTGAGGACGCCGCGTCCATCGCCGACGGCACCGTCCGTGACACCGTGCTGAACGTCGACGTGCCGTCGGCGCTGCAGACCCCGGTCGCGATCTACCAGGACACGGTCAAGCAGGTGATCGACGACGGCTTCCAGACCGCCGCCGACGTCTGCACGGCCGCCTTCGCCGACGCTTGCACCAAGGCCGGCATCTCCTAGGACCGCCAGCACGACCTGGGACCGACAGCACCACCAAGGACCGACAGCACCACCAAGGACCGACAGGGCGGTCCGGCGCGACCTCGCCCGGACCGCCCCGTCCCCTGTCCGCCCGACCCCGACCTGGAGAGTCCTCATGACGCCGCCTCCCGCGACCGGCACGCGCCCGACCGTCCCGTCCACCGCCGAGGGCGGCGCCCTGCTCTCGCTGCGGGGGGTGAACAAGAGCTTCGGGGCGGTCGACGTCCTGCAGCAGGTCGACCTCGACTGCTACGCCGGTCAGGTCACCGCCCTGGTCGGCGACAACGGCGCCGGCAAGAGCACCCTCATCAAGGGGATCGCCGGCATCTATGGCTTCGACTCCGGCCGCTACGTCTTCGACGGGCAGGAGGTGACGGTCACCAACCCCAAGCAGGCCAACGCGCTGGGCATCGAGGTCGTCTACCAGGACCTCGCGCTGTGCGACAACCTGGACATCGTCCACAACCTGTTCCTCGGACGGGAGCTGACCCGACGCGGCCGGCTGGACGAGGCGACGATGGAGCGGCGGGCCAAGGAGACCCTGGCCAGCCTGTCGGTGCGCACGGTGAAGTCGATCCGGCAGCAGGTGGCGAGCCTGTCCGGCGGGCAGCGGCAGACCGTGGCGATCGCGCGCGCCGTGCTCTGGAACTCCAAGCTGGTCATCCTGGACGAGCCGACCGCCGCGCTCGGCGTCGCGCAGACCGAGCAGGTGCTCAAGCTGGTCCGACGGCTCGCCGACCAGGGCCTCGGCGTGGTGCTCATCAGCCACAACCTCAACGACGTCTTCCAGGTCGCCGACCGCATCTCGGCCCTGTACCTGGGCCGGATGGCCGCCCAGGTGCGCACGGACGAGGTCGACCGCGGACAGGTCGTCGAGCTCATCACGACAGGACGCTCGGGCCAGCTCGGGCTCAGCGCCGCCGACATGCTCGCCGCGGGACCGCCCGGACGGCTCGATCCGGAGGACCCGCGGCTGGCGGACACGACCCGCGACGTGGAGGCGTCATGACCACCAGCACGCAGGCTCCCGACACCATGGCCCCGGACCAGTCCGACCACCGGGTAGGCCTCGGCCACGCAGCGCGCACCTACGTCGACCGGGTGCGCGGTGGCGACGTCGGGGCGCTGCCGGCCGTGCTGGGGCTGGTCACCCTCGTCGTGGTCTTCACCGCGCTGCGCCCCGACAACTTCGCGAACGCCTTCAACTTCGCCAACCTCCTGCACCAGGCAGCGGCCGTCATCGTCATCGCGATGGGTCTGGTCTTCGTGCTGCTGCTCGGCGAGATCGACCTGTCCGCCGGCTTCACCGCCGGCGCCTCGGCCGCGGTCATGGGGATCGTGGTGACCGAGCACGGTCAGCCGTGGTGGCTCGCCGTGCTCGCCGGCACCGCCGCGGGCGCCGTGATCGGGCTGTTCATCGGCTCGCTGGTGTCCCGCCTGGGCATCCCGTCCTTCGTCGTCACGCTGGCGATGTTCCTGGCCCTGCAGGGACTGCTGCTCAAGCTCATCGGCGAGGGCGGCACCATCTCCATCCGCGACGAGCGGCTGCTCGCCCTCAACAACGGTGACCTGCCGGTCTGGCTCGGCTGGACCCTGGCCGTGGGCATCATCGCGCTCTACGCCCTGGCCGCCTTCACCCGCGGCCGCACCCGGCGCGCCGGCGGGCTGCAGTCCGACAGCACCGCGGTCGTCGTCGCGAAGGTCGTCGGGCTGGCCGTGCTGGTGCTCACCGCCACCGTCACCCTGAGCGGCGAGCGCAGCCGCAACCCGGCCGTCACCTCGATCCGCGGCGTCCCCGAGGTGGTCCTGCTGCTGCTGGTGCTGCTCGTCGCCCTCACCTTCCTGCTCACCCGCACCGCCTTCGGGCGGCACGTCTACGCCGTGGGCGGCAACGCCGAGGCGGCCCGCCGCTCCGGCATCAACGTGGCCCGCATCAAGCTGACCTGCTTCATCATGTGCTCGGCGCTGGCGTCCTTCGCCGGGCTGCTCATCGCCAGCCGCGACAACTCCATCTCGCCCAGCACGGGTGGCGCCGAGACGCTGCTCTACGCGGTCGGCGCCGCCGTGATCGGCGGGACCAGCCTGTTCGGCGGCAAGGGCAAGGTCGTCGACGCGGTGCTCGGCGGGCTCGTCATCGCCGTCATCATCAACGGCATGGGGCTGCTGAACCAGCCGTCCAGCGTGGTGTTCATGGTGACCGGCGGGGTGCTGCTGGTGGCCGCCAGCGTCGACGCGATCTCCCGTCGCAAGGCCGCGGCCAGCGGGCGCGGCTAGCGGGTGGCGCGAAGCGGGTCCGCCAGTCAGGAGACGGTGCGGCAACACAACCTGAGCCTGGTGCTGCGGCTGGTGCACGGCGCGGGAGCGCTGTCCAGGTCCGACCTGGCGACCGGCACGGGGCTCAACCGCAGCACCGTCAAGGTGCTGCTGCAGGAGCTGGCCGAGGTCGGGCTGCTGGAGGAGGCCGCCCCGACCGGCAGCGGGGGCACCGGACGGCCGTCGATCTCGGTGCGTCCGCTGAGCGAGCGGACGTACGTGCTGGCGCTGGACATCGGCGTCGAGCACCTGACCGCGATGCTCGTCGGCCTGGGAGGTCGCGTGCTGGCCCGGCGCGACCTGAACCAGTCGGCCGCCGACTTCGGCGTCGACCGGACCCTGGCCCGGCTGACCCGGCTGGTGACGGCGCTGCGTCGCGACGCGACCCCCGGCTCGGTCTGCATCGGGATCGGCGTCGGCGTGTGCGGGATGGTCAGCGCCGAGGAAGGGCTGGTCCGCTTCGCGCCCAACCTGGGCTGGGTCGACGTCCCGCTGCGCGACCTGCTGGCCGAGCGGTTGCGCACCGACCTGCCGATCGAGCTCGGCAACGACGGCGATCTCGGCGCCCGGGCCGAGGTGCTGCGCGGGGCGGCCGTGGGCTGCCGCGACGTCGTCTACCTCTCCGGCGAGGTCGGCATCGGCGGAGGCCTCGTCCTGGACGGACGACCGCTGCGCGGTGCCGGCGGCTTCGCCGGCGAGATCGGCCACATGACGGTGGACCATCGCGGCCGCCTGTGCCGGTGCGGCAACCGCGGCTGCTGGGAGACCGAGATCGGCGAGGAAGCCGTGCTGCTCGCCACCGGCGCGCCGCCCGGCTCCACCTTCGCGGACGTGCTGCAGGCGCACGCGGACGGGCAGGAGTGGCCCAGGGCCGGCCTGGACCGGGTCGGCCGCATGCTCGGCGTCGGCGTCGTCACCCTGGTCAACATCTTCAATCCCGAGCTCGTGCTGTTCGGTGGCGTCACGCGGCACCTGTACCTGGCGACCGAACCGATCGTGCGCGACGCACTGAGCGCCGCGCTGGCTGCGCCCCGCCGACAGGTGCGGCTGGCCGTCGCGGGTCTGGGCGACGACTCGATCGCACTGGGAGCCGCCGAGCTGGCCTTCGAGCCGCTGCTGGACGACCCGCTCGGCGAGGCGCTGGGGCGCCCCGGCGGCGTGCGCGCCCTCGCGTGACGCTGCGCTGGGGGATCGCGGCGACCGGCCGCATCGCCCGCACCGTCGGGGGCGTCATCGCCGCCCATCCCGACATGGAGGTCGTCGCCGTCGGTTCGCGGGACGCCGGCCGGGCCGCGGCGCTGGCCGCCGACCTCGGGGCCGTCCGCTCCTACGGGTCGATCGCCGGGCTGCTGGCGGACGCCGGCGTGCAGGCGGTGTACGTCGCCACCCCCCACGCGCAGCACGCCGCCGTGGTCGAGCCGGCGCTGCGGGCCGGCCTGGCGGTGCTGTGCGAGAAGCCGCTGACGGCCTCGCTGGCAGCGACCGAGCACCTGGCCGCGGTGGCCGTCGAGACCGGCTCCTTCCTGATGGAGGCGATGTGGACGCGCTTCAACCCGCTGGTGCAGCGCCTGCAGGCGGTCGTCAGGGCGGGCGGGCTGGGACCGCTGCGGTCGGTGCAGGCCTCGATCGGCTTCGCCGCCCCCTATGTCCCCGACGCCCGGCTCTGGTCACCGGCGCTGGGCGGCGGGGCGCTGCTGGACCTCGGCGTCTACACCGTCGACTTCGCCCGCTCGCTGCTGGGCGACCCGCACACGGTCTCGGTGGTCGGCACGCTGGCGGGCACCGGCGTCGACGCGTCGAGCACCACCGTCCTGTCGTGTGCCGGCGGGGCGACCGCGCTGCTCGACGTCTCGCTGACGGCCGCGCTGCCGGGCCGGGCGCTGGTGGTCGGTCGCGACGGCTCGGCCGAGCTCGGGCCGTCGTTCTACGCGCCGCAGAGCCTGCTGCTGCGACGTGCGGGCGGGGACGAGCGCTTCGAGCTGGGCCAGCGCACCGCGGGTTTCGTCGGCGAGCTCGAGGAGGTCGCCCGCTGCGTCGCCGCGGGTCTGGGCGAGAGCCCGCTCATGCCGCTCGCCGAGACGGTCGCCACGATGCGCGTGCTCGACACCTGCCTGCGGTCGCTGGGCGCACCGGCGTGAGCCCGCCGTTGCGCGTCGCCCTGCTCGGCTACGGGCTGGCCGGCCGGGTGATCCACCGTCCGCTGCTCGCGGCCGAGCCGGGTCTGGTCCTCACCCACGTCGTCACCGCAGACCCCGCCCGCCGGGCCCAGGCTGCCGCCGACGTCCCGGAGGCTCGCCTGGTCGACGACGCCACGTCGCTGTGGGCCGACGCCGACGCGTTCGACGTGGTCGTCGTCGCGACCGGGAACCTGGCTCACGTCCCGCTGGCGCAGGCGGCGCTGGAGCGCGGCAAGCCCACGATCGTCGACAAGCCGCTGGCCCTGTCCCGCGCCGACGCCGACGCCCTGGTCCGGGAGGCCGCTGCCCTGCAGGTGCCGCTCGGGGTGTTCCACAACCGACGCTGGGACAGCGACACCCGCACCGCCGACCGGTTGCTGCGCCAAGGCAGCCTCGGCGAGGTCCACCGGCTGGAGTCGCGCTTCACCCGCTTCCGTCCCGAGGTGCACCAGCGGTGGCGCGAGGACGCCGCGGCGGGCGGCGGGGTGCTGCTCGACCTCGGCACGCACGTCGTGGACCAGGCGCTGCACCTGCTCGGGCCGGTCGCCTCGGTCTACGCCGAGATTGCCGCCACGCGGGCTGGCGCCCGCGCCGACGACGACGTGTTCCTCTCCCTGCTGCACGTCAGCGGCGCCCGTTCGCACCTGTGGGCCTCGATGGCTTCGCCCTGGCCCGGACCCAGGCTGGTCCTGCAGGGCAGCCTCGGCGGCTGGAGCAAGGACGACCTCGACGGCCAGGAGGACGCCCTGCGCGCCGGCGGACGGGCCGACGTGCCGGTCGTCGAACCGGACGGCAGGCGTTGGACGGTCGACGGCGGCCGCCCCGAGCCGAGCGAGCCCGGCGACTGGCCGGCCTACTACCGCGCCGTGGCCGCGGCGCTGCGCGGGGGCACGCCGCTGCCGGTGCCGGCCGCCGAGGCGCTGCCGGTCCTGGCCGTGCTGGAGGCCGCTCGCGAGTCGGTCCGCACCGGTGCGGTCGTGCGACCGGCCGGCGGGTAGGGCGGGCTGGTCAGGTCAGGTCAGGTCAGATCAGGTCAGGTCAGACCAGCACGTCGACGAGAGGAACGGCCGTGCAGCGCAGGAGGCTCGGCCCGACGGGGCGAGACGTGTCCGTCGTGGGGCTGGGCTGCTGGCAGCTGGGCGCGGACTGGGGTGAGGTGAGCGAGGCCGACGCCGCGGCGGTGCTGCACGCGGCCCTGGACGCCGGGGTCACTTTCCTGGACACCGCCGACGTCTACGGCGACGGCCGCAGCGAGCGGATCATCGGCTCCGTGCTGGCCGAGCGGGGACGGGACGGCGTCACCGTCGCCACCAAGATGGGGCGCCGGGCCGACCCGCACGTGCCTGAGGCGTTCACGCTGGAGGCCTTCCGGGGGTGGGTGGACCGGAGCCGCCGCAACCTGCAGGTCGAGGTGCTGGACCTGGTGCAGCTGCACTGCCCGCCGACTCCCGTCCTCGCGGACGACCGGGTCTACGACGCGCTCGACCAGCTCGTCGCCGAGCAGCGGGTGGCGGCCTACGGGGTCTCGGTGGAGACGTGCGACGAGGCGCTCGCTGCGCTGTCCCGACCCGGCGTCGCCAGCGTGCAGATCGTGCTCAACGTGCTGCGTCGCAAGCCGCTCGAGCAGGTGCTGCCCGCCGCCGCTGCCGCCGGGGTCGCCGTCCTCGCCCGCGTGCCGCTGGCGAGCGGGCTGCTGTCCGGTCGCTACGACGTGACGACGACCTTCGCCGCCGACGACCACCGCAGCTACAACCGGCACGGCGAGGCCTTCGACGTCGGTGAGACGTTCGCGGGGGTGCCCTTCGACGTCGGCGTCGCCGCTTCCCGGGAGGTGCGGACCCTGGCCGGCGACCGGCCGACCGCGCAGGTGGCGCTGCGCTGGCTCCTGGACCAGCCCGGCGTCACCACCGTCATCCCCGGCGCACGCGACGCCGAGCAGGTCCAGGGCAACGCGGCGGCCGCCACGCTCGACCCGTTGGACGAGCACGAGCTCGAGGCGCTGCGGCAGATCTACGACGCCCGCGTGCGCCCGCTGGTCCACCACCGCTGGTGAGCGCGGCTGCTCAGCCGCGCGTCGCCGACCGCGCGGGCAGGGGTACGGACCGCTCGACCCGCCGGCAGGCCAGGTCCAGCAACCGTCGCCGGGCCGCCGTCTGCACCGCGCGCCGCCGGGCGGTCGGCGTCACGCGAGCTCCCGACGGACGCCCGCGCCCCGCCCGCTGACCGCCGCGGCCAGCCCCGCGGCCAGCAGCGGCAGCACCACCAGCAGAGCCAGCACCAGCTGCCACGGGACGACGAGGACCGATCCGCCGCCCGCTGCTCCTGCGAACCGGCCCGTCCCGACGCCGTACCCCGAGCGGGTCAGCGAGACGGCGGCGCCGACCCCGGGGACCGCCCCGGCGGCGATGCCCAGGACCACGCCGACCAGGCTCAGCACGAGCGCGTACGACGCCGCGACGGTGCGGCGCGTCCTCGGTCGGGCACCGACCTGACCCAGCGTGCGCAGGTCGGGTCGGGCCTCCGACAGCGCCAGCGAGGTCGCGGCGAGCGTCCCGCCCAGGACGAGCAGCGCGGTGACGGCGATCAGGACGAGCAGCACGGTGCTGTCGGCCGGGCCGCGGTAGCCGCGCTCGACCCGGACGTACACCAGCTCGTCGACGGCGCCGAGGGCCTCGGTCAGCGTCTGCTCCTGCGCGCGGTCGAGGGAGGGTCCGACGGCCAGCCCGACGGTCGTAGGAGTGCCGAGGGCCTCGGCGACCGTCGGCGCGAGCAGCATCCGGAAGGCCGCAGAACCCGTGCGAGCCGTCAGCGGCAGCGGGACCGCCTCGACGGTCTGCCGGGCGAGCACCGTGACGCGCTCGCTGCCGTCCGGAGCCTGCGCGTACTGCTGCCGACGGAGCTCGATCTGCTGCCCGGCCATGACGTCGGCCCCCACCAGCGCGACCCCGCCGCGCGACAGCACCGCCCGGGCCGCGGCGACGTCGGCCCCGGTGAACTGCCCGGCCGTGAGGTCCAGCGGCGCCGGGCCCACCAGGACGTCGGTGTTGAAGGCGCCGGAGTAGCCGTCCTGGGCGAGGCCACAGCCGGAGTCGGCGAGGCGGCACGCCACGATCGCGATGCTCGTGGCGCCGTCCTCCGACAGCGGCACGGTCAACCCGGTGACGGCGGTGACCCGGGCCTGCGGCAGCGCGGTCCGGGCCGTCGACCGCAGGGCTGTCCAGTCAGGACCAGGGCCGGCGGTGAACGAGTCCGCGCTGACGACGGCGAGCCCCGTCGGCCCGCTGGGCGTGTACTCGCGCCGACCCTGCTCGGCGTCGCTCGCCGAGCCGATCCCGAGCGCGACCGCGCTCGCGACGACGGCGGTGACCGCCGCGACCGCCGGCGCCGTGCGTCCGCGCTGCCGGTCGGTGTCGCGCACCGCGAAGCGCAGCGGCAGCGGCAGGCGGGTGGCGAGGCGACCCAGCAGCGACAGCGCCGCCGGCGCGAGCAGCACCACGCCGAGGACGGTGGGGATGGCCGCTGCCGCGACGCCGACCGTGTCGTCGACGCTCGACGCCGTGAGCAGGACGCCCACCACCAGCAGCAGGAGCCCGGCGGTGGCCGGACGGGCCGCCCCGGCCGGCGTCGTCCGGCGGCTGCGGAGCCCGGCCAGCACGCTCTCGCGCGAGGACGCGACGGCGGGGAACAGCGCGGCCAGCACCGCCGTCGCCGCCCCGAGCAGGCACAGCAGGACGACGTCGCGCAGCGAGACCTCGAACGGACCGAACCGGGCGTCCAGCCGGCTGGCCAGCAGCGGTCGGGCCGCCGACGCGGCCAGCACCCCGAGCGGCCCCCCGAGCAGCGCCGCAGCGCCGCCGACCCAGACGCCCTGCGCCAGCACGACCCGACGCACGTGCCGGGGCTCGCCGCCCCCGGCTGCCAGCAGGGCCAGCGCTCGCCGCTGCCGTCGCCCGGAGATGGCGAAGGCGGGGCCGGCGAGCAGCACCACCTGCAGCACGGCCATCACCGCCACGATCGAGATCACCTGGTACTCGACGGTCCGGTCGCTGCCGTCCCGCACCTCGGCGGCGACGCGGTCGCTGGCCGGCGGGTCCACGACCACGCTCCGGGAGAGCACGAGGGCGCCGCGGTCGTTCAACGCCTGCACGGTCGCCCAGTCGACCGGCGGCCCGTCGACGTAGTAGCTCACCTGCGCCGTCGTGCCCGCGGGCAGGAACGACAGGGGCGCGAGGACGACCGTGCGGTCGCCGTCGCTGCGCACCGTCGCGATCCCCGTCACGGTGCGGACGTCGTCGCCGCCCGCACCCAGCCGGGCGCCGATGACGGCGCCGCGGGCGGCCAGGTCGGGCGAGACGGCCACCTCGGTGGCGCTGCGTGGAGCGCGGCCGGACACCAGGGCGTACGGACCGACCGCGCCCCGGTCGAGGTCGACGGCCACCTGGTCGGCGCGGACGCGGCGGCCTTGCAGCGTCACCGGCGGCTGGTTCCGGGCCCGTCGCACCTCGTGCACCCTGCTGCCGGCCGGCAGCAGGGCCTGGATCGTGGCGGGGCCGAGCGGCGGCGCACCGACCGGGTCGCCGCTGGTGAAGAGGTTGCTCGTCAGGTCGGCGTTCTGCGCGACCCGGCTGCTGCTCTCGGCGTCGATCCGGGCGGACGCGCCGCCGAGCGTGGTGGGCAGCGACTCCCGGACACTGACGTCGGCCGTGCGCAGCAGCGTGTCCAGGGCCACCACGGCCGTCACCGGCAGCAGCACCATGAGCAGCACCAGCAGGGTGCGTCCGCGGGACCGCAGCAGCTCGCGCCGGGCGATCCGCAGCGCCGGCCGCCAGGTGGTGCTCACGCCGTCACCTCTGCGCGCGCCTCGTCGACGACCCGGCCGTCGCGCAGGAACAGCACCCGGTCGGCCCAGGCGGCGTGCCGCGGCTCGTGCGTGACCAGCACCCCGGCGGCGCCGGCGTCGACGCGGTCGCGCAGCAGCGCCAGCACCGCCTCGCCGGTGACGGAGTCCAGCGCGCCGGTGGGCTCGTCGGCCAGCACGAGCCGACGCGGTCCGACCAGGGCCCGGGCCAGGGCGATGCGCTGCTGCTCGCCGCCCGACAGGTCGTCGGGCATCCGCCGCGCCAGCGGCGCCAGACCGAGCTCGTCCAGGGCGCGCAGGGCGAGCGCGCGGGCGTCGCGGGCGCGCACCCCGTCCAGCTCCAGCGGCAGCGCGACGTTCTCGGCCGCGGTCAGGGCCGGCAGCAGGTTGAGCTCCTGGAACACGAAGCCCACCGAGCGACGCCGCAGCGTCGCCAGGCCCGCGGCGTCCAGACCCGACAGCGGCACGCCGTCGACGAGGACCTCGCCGGAGGTGGCCCGGTCCAGCCCGCCGGCGAGCGTGAGCAGCGTGCTCTTGCCCGAGCCGGACGGGCCCATGACGGCCACCAGCTCCCCGGGCTGCACCACCAGGTCCACCCCGACCAGCGCGGTGACGGCGGTGTCGCCGCTGCCGTGGACGCGTCCCACGTCACGCAGCTCCAGGACGGTGCCCTGGCGGTTCTGGGTCATCGGTGCGCTCCGTTCCGGGACCGCACCAGGCGGGCCTCGCAGTGGTCGAGCCAGCGGATCTCGGCCTCGGCGGCAAAGGTGAGCGCGTCCAGGACGAGCAGGGCAGCGGTGTCACCGGGCGGCAGCGCCCGCTGACGGCGGTTGTGGGTCTGCAGGGCGCGCAGCGACGCGGTGCGCTGACGCTGCAGCACCTCGTGCGCGTCGACACCGGCCAGACCGACGGCGAGCGCGATCTTGATCGCGATCTCGTCGCGCGCCGGCGTCTCCCGTTCGACGGCGGTGGTCCACCAGTCGGCCAGCTCGCGCTCGCCAGGACCGGTGAGCCGGTAGTGCACGTGCCCGTCGGCGTCCTCGCCGTCGCGGCTGACGAGCCCGTCGCGCTCCAGGCGTCCGAGCGTCGTGTAGACCTGCCCGACGTTCAGCGGCCAGGCGTCGCCCGTCCGTGCCTCGAAGCCGGCCTTGAGCTCGTAGCCGTAGCGGGGACCGTCGGAGAGCAGGGCCAGCAGCCCGTGCTTGACGGACATCTCGACCTCCTTTGCCTACCGGGTATGCGGGTGGGTACCCGGTATGCATACCGGGTATTGACGGGGCGGTCAAGCCCTGAGCGCTCGAGCGGCAGGAGAACGGTGTGCCGCTGTCGAAACACGGGGCATGCAACGCACCGGCCGGCTGCTCACCCCGTTCCTGCTGCTCCCGGGCGTGCTGCTGCCCGCCGGACCAGCCCTCGCGCAGACCTCGCCGACGGTGCCACCGCCGGCCTCGGCCGGCACGATCACCGGCGCGCGCGCCGCAGCGCCGGTCGTGCTCACCGGCAGCCAGATCGCCGGCTGGTCCGGGCCGGCAGCGACCGGGGTGGCGGCGGCCTACCCGAGCGGCGTCAGCAACGGCAGCGCCGGAGCGCCGGACAGCGGGGTGCCCGTGCCGGGCGCCGACGGCATCCGCAGCACGCACAACGGCAGGCTCACCGTGCCGCCCGCTGCCCTGCAGACCGGCGTCGACCCCGACCGCGTCGCGGCCTACCGCTGGGACGGCACGCGGTGGACCTCCATCGCGGTACAGGTCGACCAGCGGTTCCCGAACTTCCTCGCCAACGGCCGGTCGACCTTCAGCCCCTACTCCGGCACCGACACCGAGCTGACCTACGCCTGGAAGCCGGACGCCCACAGCGTCGGCGAAGAGGCCTGGAAGAAGGTTGCCGGCGGCTGCGAGGCGCGCTACCCCCGCGCCGACGAGCTCGACAGCCCGCTCATCACCCCGGGGGCCGGCGAGACGCGTCAGGACTTCCTCGGCGCGATGGGCGATCCGGTCCCCACCCTGGACGACGACGACGAGATCGCGTTCCGGGCCGGCGACGCCGGTGTGCAGGCGCCGACCAACACCCCTGCGCCCTCCGGCACCGACGCGGGCAGCGGCCGGATGGTGGCCCTGGCCGATCCTGCGGGAGCCGGCCCGACCGGTTTCGTGTACCTGTTCACCCAGGCGGGCGGCACGACGTTCACCTACGCCACCGGCCACGTGCAGGCCGTGCGGCCGGACGGCGCCGACACCTGGATCGACCGCAACAGCTTCCCCAAGGGTTCCACCGAGCAGCTCGGCTCGTCCAACACCAACTACGGCCCGAACCTGCTCGGCACCGTCTGCGACACCGGACCCGGCCTGAGCTCCCCGGTGAGCAGCCCGCGGGCCTCGACCGACCGCTTCCCCCGCGACTCCTGGCAGGTCAGCACGCCCGTCTACCGGGCCACCGCGTCCGGCCGCTGGATGGTGCGCGGATACCAGGTCGCGCGTCCGAACAGCCCTGGCGACTACGCGCCCTCGCTCGTCGCCCGCTTCAAGGGCCGGGCGTTCCAGCAGTCGCCTGACAGCGAGGTCAGCCTCGTCGGCTTCGAGGACGAGCAGGTCAACTGGGAAGCCAACGCCGGGCTGCTCGGCTGGCGGTCCGGTCCCGTCCGGGCGATCCGCGAGGTCTGGGGCGCCGACTCGGGCACCAACGTCACCAAGACCGAGATCTACTACCGCGACGCCGACGTCAACCTGTTCCACGTCCGCGTGCACCCGATCCCGGCGGACGGGCTCTACACCAGCTGGTCCTACGACCCCGACGTCGCGGCCTGCTACTACACGCTCGTGCGGCCCACCTGCTCGCCCGTCGACGGGGTGAACGACGAGACGGTCGGCAACGTCGACAAGGTCGCCGGCCAGCCCGCCTTCAGCGACACGCCCGACCCCACGCTCTCCTCACCGAGCGCGGTCGACAGCCCCGAGCAGGTCGCCGGCCGCGACGGCTCCGGCGGGCTGGTCTACACCTTCGAGTTCACCAGCGCGACCACCGTCGCGAACGCCACGGCCGTGCCCTACTACCGCGACGACGCCTGCCTGGACGACGGCACCGGTGACAAGGCGATCCCTCGCCCGTTGCCCGGCGAGAACGGCACCAGCCAGCAGGTCAAGGACGCCTACGTCGCCTACTGGAAGACCCACGGGGCGCCGTCGACGCTGACCTACGCCGACCTGAAGTGCGACACCCCGAACGACACGACGCTGCCGCTGTGGAAGCGCCGGCCGTTCGCGGCGGCGTTCGGTCAGCACGGCGTGCACTTCTACGTCACGGGCGACAGCGACAACGCCACCCTGCCTTTCGCGACGACCGAGATCGTCGGCCAGCAGACGCGCTACGCCGTGCCGATGTCGCAGCCGACGAACGTCGCGCTGGCGTACGGCCAGAACGTCGTGACGCCCCTGGTCCCGGCCGTCACGTCGTTCGCGGCGGCCGCCCCCGAGCCGGTCGTGCCCGAGGTGCCCCTGCCGGTGCTGCTGCCGTTGATCGGGGTCGGGATCGGCGCGGTGCTGCTGCGTCGGCGCCGCACGGCCTGACGCGCACCGGGCCCGGACGCTACTGCGTCGGCGTCCGGCTGAAGCGCAGGTAGGAGCGGGACGGCGTCGGCCCACGCTGGTCCTGGTAGCGCGAGCCGTAGACGCTGCTGCCGTACGGGTGCTCGGCCGGGCTGGACAGCTGCAGCACGCAGATCTGCCCGATCTTCATGCCCGGGTGCAGCATGATCGGCAGGTTCGCGACGTTGGAGAGCTCCAGCGTGACGTGGCCGGAAAAGCCCGGGTCGATGAAGCCTGCGGTCGAGTGCGTCAGCAACCCCAGCCGGCCGAGGCTGCTGTTGTGCGTCGGGACGTAGGTGCGACCGATGAGGAACATGCCGCTCGCGGCCGCTACCTGCAGGCAACGCACCGGGACCGGTGCCACGGGGCGGACGGCGACGACCGCTCGGGAGCGAGACTGGCGCAGCTCCGGCGCGAGGCGAGCGAGCTTGCGGCTGAGTCGGAACACCGGCAGGTGCGGCGTGAACGTCACCTGGTAGGCCGGTGCTTGCTCGATGCCGTCGAGCGTGACGCGCTTCTTCCGGCTGACCGGTCGCAGCCCGAGCGAGGCGGCCAGCTCGACGACGGCGTCCGACAGGTGCTCCAGGGTGCTGACGAACTCGCACCGTCCGCTCTCGTCGGCAGAGCCGTCGCTGTCCATCAGTCCCTGCAGGAGTGCCAGCCGCTGCGCGGGGCCGGCGGTGAGATACGGGGCCGGGACCTGCTTGTGGCCGAGCAGTCCGTCGTGACCGGCGGCCCGCAGCTGGTCGACGACCTCGGCGTCGGCCGTCGTGAGCGTCGCGGAGGTGGTCGTGGCGTCACCCAGCCAGCTGCCCAGCACGTAGGGGTCCACGGGCAGATCCGTGCGCTCGGCGTACCGGGCGACGCCGGCCATCGGCAGGTGGTGGTTCCATCCCGCTCCGCTGCGCAGCGTCGCGGCCAGCTGTTCGGTCGTCCGCACGCCCGCCGCACCCCCGCGGGTGCGCTCCGCCTTGGTCCGGGTGACCCACTGGTGGGAGGCGTCGGCGACGAACGCGCTGCCGTCCGACAGCAAGACCTCGTAGCAGGGACGGCCGACCAGCGTCTCGGTCGCGGCGACGACGACGGTGGGACGCCCCTGCTCGTCGAACACCTCGTCACCCGGCTCGAGCTGCTCCATCGTCGTCCAGCCCGACGGGGTCGGGACCTCGGTCGTCAGCGCGAGCGCTTTCCCTTCCAGCCTGGCGGCGAGGTCGTCGCCCAGGGTGATGACCTCCAGCGTGGAGCCCAGCACGAACTCGCCGGGGTGCAGGATGAACGGCTCGTCGCCGTCGGGTTCGATCTGCTCGGTGAGGTCGTCCTGCGCGACCGCCGGGTCGATGTGGGTGTAGCGGTGGTTGGCGAAGACGCGGAAGTAGCGGTCCAGCCGCACGTCGACGCTGCTCGGCTGCACCATCGCCTCGTCGTAGGGCGTGAGGCCCATCCGTCCGGAGGCGAGGGCGGCCTTGAGATCACGGTCCGACAGCAGCATGGGCGGAGGCTACCGAGCGCCTGCCCCGCTCGGCCCGGGAGCCCGTCGCGAGGGTGCGGCGCCAGACGGTAGAGTCGTCCGCGCACTGACTGCGGGCGTAGTTCAGCGGCAGAACATCAGCTTCCCAAGCTGAGAACGCGAGTTCGATTCTCGTCGCCCGCTCCACGCAACGACAGCACCTCCGCAGCGCGGTCACGAGCGGTCAGCCCAAATCCTCCGGCGCGCGCAGCGGCTGCTCGTCCGCCCCGAGCAGTCCGGCGATCTCGCGGAGCCCCAGCCAGCTGGGGTCGGGCAGCAGCATCACCTCGGCGGTGAAGGCGCCCAGCCCCGGCGGCGGGGCGTCGGCCCACGCACCGACGACGTCGTCGGACGCCAGGTAGGCGACGAACTCGCGCACACCGGCGGCGGTGATGCTCGCGACGAGCCGTCCGCGGTCGCCCAGCGCGTCGACGAGCGCCCCCTGCCAGGTGAGCAGCGCGGCGTGGTCGTCGTCGAAGGGCTGGCCGCGCTCGTCCGGCTGCTCGACGGCCACCGCGAGCGCCAGCTGCCACGGCAGCTCGGGAAAGGGGCAGACGGCGCCGAGCGCGTCGTCGAGCTCGACGACGGTCAGCGCACCGTCCTCGTCATCGACCAGCTGGACCCACTCGGCGGGCACGTCCGGCAGCGCGGTCACGCCGGCCCCGTACGCGAGTCGTCCTGCGGACCGAGCGCTTCCAGCGCACGCAGACTCGCCGCGATCTCCGAGCGCTGGCCCGTCGAGCGGGCTACCTCCAGCGCCTGCGACAGCGCCTCGCGCGCCGGCTCCAGGTCTCCCGCCACCCTCAGCGCGCTCCCCAGCGCACGGAACGCCAGCACCTGCGCCCGAACGTCCTCGGCCGGTTCGGCGACGGCCTCGCGTGCGGCCGCGACAGCGTCCTGGACCCGACCGAGGTCGAGCAGGATGCCCGCGCGGTGCGCGAGGGCCTGCCGGCGTGGGAACAGCAGGGCGGGTGAGGAGGTCACCAGCAGCGCCCGCTCGATGCACTCCAGAGCCTCCGCCAGGTCGCCGCGGGCTCGCAGCACCTGCGCCCGGAGCACCTCGGCGCCGAGCCCGGCATGGGGTTCGAGATCGAATCCGGCGAGCAGCGCGCTCGCCCGGAAGGCCGCGGCCTCGGCACGGTTCAGGTCGCCCCGGGCCAGATGGCAATAGCCGGCGACGATCAGCGCGAGGCTGCCGATCAGGGGGAACGAGCCGTCGCCCGCGAGCTCGACGGCCTCGTCCAGCAGGACCACCGCACGGTCGGGCTCGTCCGCTCCTCGGGCCGCGGCCCCGGCGGCGACGAGAGCCAGCGCCTGCCCCCACCGGTCCTCCAGCTCGGCGAAGCGCTCTCGGGCCTGCGCCGCGGACCTGCCGGCTCCCTCGACGTCGCCGAGCTCGGAGGCGGCGAGCGCGTCGATGGTCAGCAGCGCGGCCACCCCCCAGCGCTCACCCGCAGCCTCGCCCAGCGGCAGCAGCGACACGGCCAGCTCGCGCGCCTCGGACAACCTGCCTTCCAGCAGCCGCACGTAGCCCTCGGTGCCGGCCACCCAGGACAGTCCACCGGTGTCCTCCAGCTCGGTGAACACCTCGGCCGCCTGCTCGAGCGCGCGATCGGCCGCCTCGTAGTCGCCGCGCGTCGTGGCGCTCCAGGCCAGGTGCTGCAGCGCCCAGCCGGCCCCGCGGGTGTCCCCGACCTGCTGGGCGAGCGCGTGCGCCTCGTGGAAGCGGTGCTCGGCGTCGCGCAGCCGTCCGTCGAAGTAGTCGAGCAGCCCGAGCTGACGGAGCGCCTCGCCGCTGGTGCGGTCATCACCGGCCTCGCCGGCCGCCGCCAGCGCCTGGACGAAGGCGGCGCGCGCGCCGTCGATGCGTCCGCTCTTGCGGCGGATGTCGCCGAGCACCACCAGCGCCGCCGCGCGCACCCCGTCCTGCGCAGCCTCCAGCACCGGCATGAGCTCGGCCGCCGACTCGTCCAGCCGGTGCAGAGCGGCGAGCGACTGCGCGTGCCCGACCCGCACCGGCACGACCTCGCCGTCGGACAGTCTCGTGCCGAACGTCGGATCGTCCAGGGCGAGCGCGCGCAGGAAGAGCCCCTCGGCCAGGGTGTTGTCGTCGCGCACCAGCGCGGAGTTGCCCAGCCGCACCAGCGCCGGGAAGGCGATGTCGCGCGCCTGCCAGGCCGGATCCGCTGCCGGCAGGGCCATCTCGACGGCGAGCCGCAGCGCCCGCTCCCCCTGGCTGGCGGCAGCGGTGTCGGCGGCCGCGCGCGAGGCGGGCTCGTCGAGCGCGCCGCGACGGACGAGGAACGCAGCCGCCGCTGCATGGCGCCGCGCCCGGTCTGCCTTGGCGAGCCCGGCATAGGCGACGTCGCGCACCAGCGTGTGCCCGAACCGTAACGGCTCGCTCTCGGTCCGACCGAGCTCGAGCAGCTGACGGTCCTGGAGCGTCTCGACGGCGGCCCGCACCACGTCGGGATCACCGTGCCCGCTGGCCTGCCCGACGGCGATCAGCCCGGGCACCGTGATCTCCAGCCCGAGCACGCTCGCGTCGCGCAGCACCCCCTTGGCGGCACCGTCCAGCCCGTCGATGCGAGCGGCGAGCACCGCCTGCACGCCCGCCGGCAGCAGGCCCTCGGGCAGCAGCCCGGTCAGCACCCAGTGCTCGTCCTCGCGGACCAGCATGCCGCGGTCGACCAGCAGGTGCAGCAGCTCGCCGAGGAAGAAGGGGTTGCCCTGCGCTCGGGTGACCAGCGCGCTGCGCACCGCCGGCTCCAACGCATCGGTGGGCGAACCGAGGTAGGCCCGCAGCAGCCGTTCGGTGGCGGGTTCCTCCAGCGGCAGCAGCGGCAGCAGCTCGACCTCGGGCAGCCCCTGCCACCAGCCCTGGGTGTCGACGACGCCGTCGCGCAGGGCGCGCAGCTCGAGCATGTCCGGCCGACCGAGCGTCACCATCAGCACCGGCCCCGACACGCTCGCGGCGATGTCGGCCATACCGTCGAGCATCTGCGGGGTGGCCCAGTGCAGGTCGTCGAGCACCAGCAGCAGCGGGCCCTCCTGCGCCAGCGCGGTGAACAGGGCGGCCACGGCCTCGCGCACCTGGTCGCCGCCCATCGGCGTGCCCGGGGTCGCGGTCTCGCGCGGTCCGCCCTCGGGCTCCCGGTCCAGACCGAGCAGCTGCACCAGATGCTCACCCATGGCCCTGGGCGCAGCGCCGCCGTACGCCGCGTGCTCGAGCCGGGCCACCGTGCGCGCGACGCGCGCGCGGGCCGTCGGCGCGTCGTCGGCCTCGCCGATGCCGCAGGCCGTGCGGACCATCTCCACGAGCGCGGCCAGGTCGCGTCCCTCGCCGTAGGGCGCGCACCGTCCCCACAGCACCCGGGCGTCCGGGATCTCGCCGGCGAAGCGGGACAGCTCGAGCGCCAGCCTCGTCTTGCCGACGCCGGCGTCGCCCGAGACGACCAGCGCGCGGGGCGGACCGTGCTCGGCGACATCGAGCAGCCGCTGGATCAGCACCCCGAACTCCGGCTCCCGGCCGATCATCGGCGCCTCGTCGCCCAGACCCACGCGGGTGGCTGACGTGGTCCGCAGCGACACCAGCTCGAACGCGGGCACCGGTTCGCGCTTCCCCTTCAGGCGCAGCGGCGCGAGGGCGCGCCAGGATGCGACGCCCATCGTCGCCAGCGCCGTCTCGCGGCCGGCGAACACCGCGCCCACCCCCGCCGAGTCCGACAGCCTCGCCGCCGTGTTCACGGTGTCGCCGATGACCGTGTAGCTCAGGTGCGCCTGGATGCCGGCCAGCACCTCGCCGGTGTTCAGACCGACCCGCAGGCCGAGCGCACGCCCGCCGCCGCTCTCCTGGGCGATCACCTGCCGCACGACCTGCTGCATCTGGGCCGCGGCGCGCACCGCTCGTTCCGGGTCGTCCTCGTGCGTCGTCGGGGCGCCGAACACGGCCATCAGACCGTCGCCGGTCAGCTTGTCGACGTGCCCACCGAAGTCCTGCACCACGGCGGTGAGCGTCGCCAGCACGCGGTCGGTGACCACGCCGACCCGTTCGGGATCCAGGTCCTCCGACCAGCTGGTGAAGTCCGACAGGTCACCGAACAGCACGGTCACCACCCGCCGTTCGGCCTCGGCGTCCGGCCCCGGGGCTTCAGGCAGGACGGCTCCGCAGGCGAAGCAGAAGCGGCCGGCGGGAACGGTCGGGGCCCCGCAGACGGGACAGCTCACGCGCCGGCACCCAGGTACTGCAGCTGCGCCCGCACCGACAGCGTGGCGGCCGGCCACAGCACCGGATCGACGTCGGCATAGACGATCTGCACGATCTGCTCAGGAGTCTGCGGACCGCCCACCAGGGCCTCCCGCACCTGCTCGAGCCGCTGCTCGCGGTGCACCAGGTACTGCTCGGCGACGACGCCGGCCTCGGCCAGCTCGGGTCCGTGCCCGGGCAGGACGGTCAGTGCCCCCAGCTCGCGCAGGCGGCGCAGCGAGAGGAGGTAATCACCCAGGACGCCGTCCGGGTGCGCGACGACGGTGGTGCCACGACCCAGGATCGTGTCCCCGGTGAGCACGGCTTCGTCGGGCAGCAGGAACGACAGCGAGTCCGAGCTGTGCCCCGGTGTCGCCCAGACCCTCAGCTCCACGCCGCCGCCGACGACGACGTCGCCCTCGCCCAGACCCTCGCTGCCCAGCCGGAACCGCGGGTCCAGCGCGCGCACGGGGGCCCCGGTGAGCTCGGCGAACCGCGCCGCGCCCTCGCTGTGGTCGACGTGCCCGTGCGTCAGCAGCACGACGTCGACGGGACCGAGCGCCGCGACAGCCTGCAGGTGCCCCTCGTCCAGCGGGCCCGGGTCGACGACGATGCTGCCGGTCGAGCCCGGCGCACGCAGCACCCAGGTGTTGGTGCCCTCCAGCGTCATCGGCCCCGGGTTGGGGGCCAGCACGACACCCGCCGTCGGGCTCACCTGCCGAAGGACCGACACCTCGTCACTCCGCGGAGAACTGCAGGGTGCCGTCGTCGTCGACCGTCAGCCTCGGCAGGACGGTCCGCAGGGTGCGCGGCCGCGCCAGCGCCTGGTCGACGTCGCCCGCCTCGGCGAGGTCCCTCAGCACGGCCAGCGTCGGCGGCATCAGGTTGTAGCCCGCCTCCAGGGCGTGTCGCGGAGCGATCCAGATCCGCTCGTCGGCCTCGCTGCCCGCGTCGCGGCACGCCTGGCCGGCGGGCATCCGGGCCAGGAAGAACCGGGTGTCGAAGCGTCGGGTCTCGACCTCGGGCGTGATCCAGTGCGCCAGGGGTCGCAGCAGGTCGGCGCGCAGCACCAGCCCCCGCCGGGTCAACAGCTGCGACAACGACTGCTCGCGCGCCTCCAGCGACGCCCGTTCGGCCTCCCACTCGTCGGTGCTCACGTCGGCCAGCACCTGGTCGGGCGACGGCCCGGCGAGCAGCACCCCTGACTCCTCGAAGGTCTCCCGGACGGCGGCGCAGACCAGCGCGCGGGCCAGCGGCTCGTCGCACCTCAGCCACCGCGCCCAGTCCGACGGCGAAGGCCCGGCCCAGGCCAGCTCCTCGGCGCCGGCGTCGGCGGGATCGACGGACCCGCCGGGGAACACGTGCGCTCCGCCGGCGAAGGCCATCGCGCGCACCCGGCGCAGCAGGTAGACCTCGGGGCCCGCGTCGGTGTCGCGCAGCAGCGCCACCGTGGCGGCGTCGCGCGTCGGCACCACCTCCAGCCGACCCTCCTGCAGGGCCCGGGCCCGCTCGAGCAGCCCGGTGGGCAGCGCGCCGGCAGCGGACGGGGACGTCATGGGTCAGCCCGCCGCGGAGGGTCGCTCGTCCGCCACCTCGACGATGAGCTCGACCTCGACCGGGGCGTCCAGCGGCAGAGCGGCGACCCCTACGGCCGAGCGCGCATGCTGGCCGGTCTCGCCGAAGACCTCGCCGAACAGCTCGGAAGCACCGTTGACGACCCCCGGCTGGCCGGTGAACTCCGGGGTGCTGGCGACGAAGCCGACGACCTTCACCACGCGCACGACGGCGTCGAGCCCGACCAGCGCGTCGACGGCGGCGAGCGCGTTCAGCGCACACGTGCGGGCGAGGTCCTTGGCCTGCTCGGGCGTCACCTGGGCGCCGACCTTGCCCGTCGCGGGCATCGCCCCCTCCACCATCGGCAGCTGGCCGGAGGTGAAGACGAGCGACCCCGAACGCACCGCCGGCACGTAGGCGGCGACGGGCGGCACGACCGACGGCAGCGTCAGTCCCAGCTCGGCGAGCCGGTCATGGACCCCCATGCCTCAGGCCTGCTTCGGGCGCTTGAGGTAGGCGACGAGCTGCTCGCCGCCACCCGGACCGGGGATGACCTGGACGAGCTCCCAGCCGTCCTGTCCCCAGTTGTCGAGGATCTGCTTCGTCGCGTGCACGAGCAGGGGGACGGTGGCGTACTCCCACGTGGTCATGGGGGCGAGCCTATCCAGTGCTCGGCTACCCCGCGGGGGTGGCGACCGCCTCCGCGGCCGGGGGCGACGCTGCGGCCTCGGCGGCCCGGGCCTGCGCGCGGAGCACCCGGCGGCGCTCGATCTCGTTCAGACCACCCCAGATGCCGTGCGGCTCCTGCACGGCCAGGGCGTAGTCCAGGCACTGACGCTGCACCTTGCAGCCGCCGCAGAGCGCCCGCGCAGCACCCTCGCGCGCCTTCTTCTCCTCTTTGCGCTCGAAGTGCGGCGGCGCGAAGAAGTAGCCGGCGTTGCGCTGCCTGCAGAGGGCGTCGCCGCGCCAGGTGGGCTCGATCTGCCGGTCGGCTACCAGACGGGGGGTGTGCATGGGTGCTCCTGCTCCTGTGCGGCAGCCGCGCCGCCGTGTGTCCAGACTCACAGGGGTATTCGGCGCGCCGCCGACCGCTCCTGCTTGCCGGCGCAAGAATGTCTCGACGGTAAGAGCGGACTTACCGAGGACTCGTCAGCGGTCGGCGGCAGGCGCAACTACGCTGCCCGGGTGGCGGACTTCCCGGACGTGCGGCTGCACGTCGTGACCGGCAAGGGTGGCACCGGCAAGACGACGGTGGCGGCCGCTCTCGCGCTCGCCCTCGCTGCCGGTGGCAGACGGGTGCTGCTCACCGAGGTCGAGGGGCGCCAGGGCATCGCGCAGCTGTTCGACACCCCGCCGCTGCCCTACGAGGAGCGCAAGGTCGCTCTCGCGCCCGGCGGTGGCGACCTCTATGCGCTCTCGATCGACCCCGAGGACGCGCTGCTGGACTACCTGCACATGTTCTACCGGGTGTCCCCGACCGGCATCGCCGCCCGCACGCTGCGTCGGATCGGTGCCATCGACTTCGCGACGACCGTCGGACCGGGGCTGCGGGACGTCCTGCTCACCGGCAAGGTCAAAGAGGCCGTCGTCCGCGCCGAGGGCGGGCGTCCCGCCTACGACGCCGTCGTCCTCGACGCGCCGCCGACCGGCCGGATCGCGCGCTTCCTCAACATCAGCGCCGAGGTCGGCGGGCTGGCCAAGGTCGGGCCGCTGAAGAACCAGTCCGACGGCGTGATGGCGGTGCTGCGCTCACCGCAGACGGCCGTGCACCTGGTGACGCTGCTGGAGGAGATGCCCGTGCAGGAGACCCTGGACGGCGTCACCGAGCTCGAGGCGATCGGGTTGCCCGTCGGCGGGGTCGTCGTCAACGCCGTCCGCACCCCCATGCTCGCGCCGGCGGCACTGACCGCTGCCGAGCACGGCACGCTGGACCGCGGCGAGCTCGTCGCCGGTCTGGACAAGGCCGGGATCGACGCGCCCGACGACCTGGTGACGATGCTGCTGGCCGAGGCCGGCGACCACGCCACCCGGGTGGCGCTGGAGGAGCGCGGTCGCGACGCCCTCGGTGGGCTGCACAAGCCGTCCTACGAGCTGCCGCTGCTGCCGGACTCCGTCGACCTGTCGGGCCTGTACGAGCTCGCCGGGCTGCTCACCGCGCAGGGCATGGCCGGAGAGCCCCGATGAGCGCCCCGGCCTTCGACGTCGACCACGTGCTCGACACCGCCAAGATCCTGGTCTGCACCGGCTCAGGCGGGGTCGGCAAGACCACCACGGCGGCGTCGCTGGCGCTGCGCGCGGCCGAGCGTGGCCGCCGCACCGTCGTGCTGACGATCGACCCGGCCAGGCGCCTGGCGCAGTCGATGGGCCTGTCCGAGCTGGACAACACCCCCCGCGCCGTCACCGGGATCGACACCTCCGCCGGGGGCTCCCTGGACGCGATGATGCTCGACATGAAGCGCACGTTCGACGACATCGTCGTCACGCACGCCGAGCCCGACAAGGCTCAGGCCATCCTGGAGAACCCCTTCTACGTCGCGCTCTCCTCCTCCTTCGCCGGGACGCAGGAGTACATGGCGATGGAGAAGCTCGGCCAGCTCAAGGCCACCGCCGACTACGACCTCATCGTCGTCGACACCCCGCCGACCCGGTCCGCACTGGACTTCCTCGACGCGCCCGAACGGCTCACGACGTTCCTGGACGGCCGACTCATCCGGCTGCTGCTGGCCCCGGCCAAGGCCAGCGGCAAGGCCTACCTGAAGGTCGTCACGACCGGGTTCAGTCTCGTCACCTCGGTGATCACCAAGATCATCGGAGCCCAGGTGCTGCAGGACGTCTCGGCGTTCGTCGCTGCCCTGGAGACCATGTTCGGCGGCTTCCGCGAGCGCGCCCAGGCGACCTACGACCTGCTCAAGGCCGACGGCACGCAGTTCGTCGTCATCGCCGCCCCCGAGCGCGACGCGCTGCGCGAGGCGGCCTACTTCGTCGAGCGGCTGGGCGAGGAGGCCATGCCGCTGGCCGGCGTCGTCATCAACCGCGTCCACCGGTCCGGCGCGTCCACCCTGACGACCGAACGGTCCACCGTCGCCGCCGAGGTGCTGGAGGCCGACGGCGGCCACGAGCTGGCGGCGTCGGTGCTGCGGCTGCACGCCGAGCGCGTCGCGCTGGCCGGCCGCGAGCGGCGGCTGCAGGAGCGCTTCACCGGCGCGCACCCGGGCGTGCCCGTCGTCGAGGTCGCTGCCCAGCCGGGCGACGTGCACGACCTGGCCGGCCTGCGCTCGGTGGGCGAGGACCTCGCCGGCGGACGCGAAGCAGCCGTCCCGGCCTGAGCCGGCGTGCGCGGCCGCGCTGCCGGCCTTCTGATGATCAGCCCGGGGTTTGCGGGGGTGGGTGGGTGGGGCCGCGGGGTGCCGCTCCGGCTCGTCAGTCCATCCGGATCGGCATCAGCAGGCTGAACGTCCCGGCGTCGATCGGGTCGCGGAGCGCGAGCGGGCTGATCGGACCGTCGAGCTCCAGGACGAGCTCGTCGCTGGTGTGCGCGTCGAGGGCCTGCAGCAGGAACTCGCGGTTCACCCCCACCTCCCCCACCGGCAGGTCGAGCACCGCTGCCTGCAGCACCGCCCCGTCGCGGTGGATCTCGCGCAGCGGCTGCGCGTGGAGCTCTCGCCGCAACGCAGCGACGTCGATCGGCACCCGGTGCCCGGGATCGCTGCCGGTCCGGACCAGCCGTCGGTAGTCGGGGAACTCCACGTCGAGCGCCGGCGAGGTGCGGGTCTGCGATCCGTGCACGACGGTCAGTCCGTCGGCCATCGCCACGGTCACCGTGCCCTCGGTCAGGACGGCCAGCAGATCGTCGACGAACGAGGCCGGGGCGACGAGGGCCATCGGTGGGCCGTCGACGTCCGCCGGCACGGTCGACAGGGCGAGCCGGTGCCGGTCGGTGGCGACGAGCGTGAGGCCGCCGGGGCCCGCCTCCAGCAGCACGCCGTGCAGCGCCGGGTGCTCGGGGTCGCCGCCGACGGCGTACCGCACAGCGCGCAGGGCGGTGGCGAGCACGGGGCCGGTGGTGGTCAGGCGGGTGGTATCGATCATCGGGTTCTCCTCGTGGTCGAGCAGGGTGCGGACGCTGGAGAGCAGGGCCCGGGCGTCGGACAGCCCCAGCTCGAGCCGGCCCAGGTGCGCGGCCAGCAGCCGGTCGACCTGCGCGCTGTCGCACCGGTGCGTCAGCACACGCCGGATCTCGGCCAACGGCATCGCCGCGCGACGCAGCCGCGCGACCAGCCGCGCCTCGATCACCTGGTCCGCCCGGTAGCGGCGGTAGCCCGAGTGCGCGTCCACCTGCGCCGGCACCAGGACACCGGCGGCGTCGTAGAACCTCAGCGCGCTGACCGTCAGGCCGCTGGCTCGCGCCAGCTGCCCGATCCCGAGGACCTCGTTCTCCATCAGCGCACTGTCCTGCCTCGACCTGGTCGAGGGTCAACAGATCCCGGCCGCTCGACGTGCCCACGGGCCCGGACGTGGCCGCCCGGGTGCAGACCGGCTAGACCGGTTCGGCGACGAATACCGGGATCACGCGCTCGGTCTTCTTGGCGTAGTCGGCGTAGTCGGGGAACACCGCGACGGCCCGGTCCCACCACCGGTCCCGCTCCTCGCCGTCGACCTCACGCGCCACGTAGTCGCGCGGCTCGGGTCCGTCCTGGATCTCCAGGGCCGTCGGGTCGGCCTTCAGGTTGTGGTACCAGACCGGGTTCTTCGGCGCCCCACCCATCGACGCGACGAGGGCGTACGCACCGTCGTGCTCGACGCGCATCAGCCCGAGCTTGCGGACCTTGCCGCTCTTGGCACCCCGGGTCGTGACGATCACGACGGGGATGCCGCGGTCGCGCAGCGTGTTCGCCCTGGTGCCGCCGCTGGCCTCGTACGCCGCGACCTGGTCGCGTACCCACTGCGCGGGGCTGGGCTCGTACTCACCCTCGACGGGCATGGCGCTCTCCTTGCTCCGGACCGGCGACGCCGACGGTGCTGTCCTTCCCCTGTCGGCGCGGAGCCACGCACGGCAGCCGACCCGCACCCGACGCGCCGAGCCGCGCCGCGCGGGGGGTGGCCCCGCAGGGGTCGAACCCGCGACAGCCGCGTTGAAGAGCCCGCCGGGCTACCCCGCGCGGACGTGCTCGGCGCGCGCCTGCTCGAGCAGCAGCCGCCACGAGGTGACCTCGGGGCGGCGGCGCAGCAGCGCCCGGCGCTCTCGCTCGGTCATGCCGCCCCAGACGCCGAACTCGACGCGGTTGTCCAACGCGTCCGACAGGCACTCCGTGCGTACCGGGCAGCCCATGCATACGGCCTTCGCGCGGTTCTGGGCCGCGCCGGTGACGAACAGCTCGTCCGGGTCGGCGTTGCGGCAGGCCGACTCGGCCGCCCACGCGGTCGGATCGGTGGGCTTCGGGTCACGGAGGCCGAGGGCGGTCATGCAGGAGGTTCCTGACGTGAGGGGATCCGGTCCCCGACGTGTGACCGGCCTCACGAGGGTATGAATTTCGGACATTCCCCCACAACCTCCCATCTACCCATCTTCGACTAGTCCTTTCGAGCTACCCGAGCGCGCCGGCCTGGCCGAACGACGCAGCCGCGACCCGCCCGGGAGTGCTCCGCGTCCGGCCGAACAGCGTCCGACAGCGTCGCCGCGCCGTATCCTGGGCCGGGTGAGCCGGTCTGCGAGCATCTCCTCCCGCCTGTTCGTCGCGCTGCTGGCCAGCGCCCTGACCGGTCTGCTCCTCGCCGGCGTCGCGCTCCCCGTCGTCGGTGGGCTGGGTCTGGCCGCGAAGGCGGGGGCGGACGAGTTCCTCGTCCTGCCCGACAACCTGCTCGACGAGCCGCCGGCGCTGCGCAGCCGCATCCTGGCCGCGGACGGCTCGTTGATCGCCACGCTGTACAAGGAGAACCGGATCAATGCACCGCTGTCGACGGTGCCCGAGCTGACCCGCAAGGCCGTCATCGCCATCGAGGACGCCCGCTTCTACGCCCACAACGGCATCGACTACAAGGGCACCGCGCGGGCGGCCTTGGAGAACCTCAAGGCGAACGGCGTCAGCCAGGGCGGCTCGACGCTCACCCAGCAGTACGTGAAGAACGCACTGATCCAGGCCGCCGGCTCCAGCAAGACCGCGCAGGAGGCCGCACGCGCGCAGACGGTGGACCGCAAGCTCAAGGAGGCCCGCTACGCGCTGGCGCTGGACGGTGGCGGCCGTCTGTCCAAGGACGAGATCCTCGAGCGCTACCTGAACATCAACTACTACGGCAACGGTGTCTACGGGATCGGCACGGCCGCCAACTTCTACTTCGGCAAGGCCGTGAAGGACCTCACGCTGTCCGAGGGCGCCACGCTCGCCGGCATCGTGCAGAGCCCGGGCCGGTTCGACCCGGTGAAGGCGCAGAAGGACAAGTCCTACCTGGAGGCGGTGATCCAGCGTCGCAACCTGGTGCTGACCCGGATGGCCACCGAGGGCTTCATCACCGAGGCCGACCGTGCCAAGGCGTCGGCCGAGCGCAGCCAGCCCGGCCGCCCGCTGTTCACGATCAAGCCGGTGGTCAGCGGCTGCGAGAACCCGGCGGTGCGCTTCCCCTACTTCTGCGACTACGTCCGGCGTGCGCTGGAGGACACCGACCTGGGCAAGGCGTTGGGCAAGACCCGTGAGGAGCGGCAGAACGCCCTGCTCGGCGGCGGTCTGACGATCCGGACCTCGCTCGACCCGACCGTCCAGCTGGCGGCGCAGCGTGCGGTCGAGGAGACGGTGCCCCCGGCCGACCCGTTCCAGGCCGCGGCCGTCGCCAACGTCATCGAGCCCGGTACGGGCCGGGTGAAGGCCATGGCGGTCAACCGCCGGTACACCGAGAAGGATCTGCCGGGCCACACCAAGGTCAACCTGGCGATCGGCGGCTCCAGCGGCTTCCAGGCCGGCTCGACGTTCAAGGCCTTCGTGCTCGCGGAAGCCATCAAGCAGGGCATCCCGCTGGGCTTCACGCTCTACGCGCCGCAGAAGTACACGTCCAAGGTCTTCAAGAACTACACCGCCGACGGCATCGAGCCCTACACGCTGCAGAACGCCGGCGACTCCGAGTCCGGGACGTTCACCCTCGAGGGTGCGACGCACGACTCCGTGAACACCTACTTCATCCAGCTCGAGGAGCGGGTGGGCGTCGAGCCGGCGGCCGCCCTCGCCGAGTCCATGGGCGTCCGGCAGTTCCAGAGCGGGCGACCCACCGGCCAGCTGCTGCGCGGCGGCTCCTTCGTGCTCGGCACGAACGAGGTGAGCCCGCTCGCGATGGCTGCGGCCTACGCCACCTTCGCCGCACGCGGCCTGTTCTGCGGGCCCACCCCCGTCGACGCCATCACCGACCGCAACAACGAGAAGGTCGCGCTGTCCCAGCCCGGCTGCACGCAGGTGCTGGACGCCGAGATCGCCGACACGGTCAGCTCGGTGCTGCGCGGGGTCATCGACGGCAGCACGCCGGGACGCACCGGGCGCTCGGCGTCCATCGGCCGTCCCGCCGCCGGCAAGACCGGCACGACCAACGGCTCGCGGGCCGCCTGGTTCATCGGCTACACGCCCCAGCTGGCCACCGCCGTGTGGGTCGGCTACCCCGGCAGCGGCGTCGACGACCCGGTCAAGGAGATGCGCAACGTCCGGATCAACGGTCGCTTCTACCGTCAGGTCTACGGCGGCACGATCCCGGCCGTCATCTGGCGCCGCACCATGCAGATGTCGCTCGACGGCGTCGACGTCGTCGACTTCGAGCGCCCCGGCCGCAGCGCCGTCGACGGTCGCACGATCGTGGTCCCGTCGGTCCGAGGGCTACCGGTCGACGAGGCGCGGCGCGTCCTGACCGAGGCGGGCTTCGCTGTCCGCGACGGCGGCCGCGTACCCGCCGCGCCGATCAGGAGCGGCCAGGCGGCCTACACCTCGCCGAGCTCCGGACGCGAGCGCTCGTTCGGTTCCAGCGTGACGCTGTACGAGTCGACGGGGCGCTACCCGACCAAGAAGGCGCGACCGGTCACCAGGGCCCCGCAGACTCCGGCTCCCGCCGCGCCGGTCGAACCGGTGCCTGCCGCGCCCGCGCCCGCCGCACCGGCAGCCCCGGCGGCCGCCCCCACCAGCAAGACGAAGAAGGCGAAGGCCCAGCCCAGCAGCGGCCTGTTCGCCGGCTGAGCCGACGCTCAGGCCAGAGCGGCCCGCACCGCCGCCGCCACGCGGCCGCCCTCGGCGCGACCGGTGACCTGCGGTCCGACCAGCTTCATCACCGCACCCATCGCCCGCGGTCCGTCTGCGCCCTCGGCGCGGGCCTGCGCCACGCTCTGCTCCACCAGGGCGGCCAGCTCGGCGTCCGACAGCTGCTGCGGCAGGTAGGTGTCGATGACCGCCATCTCGGCCAGCTCGCGCTCGGCGCGGTCGGTCGCGCCGCCGGAGCGGAACGCCTCCGCGGCCTCGCGTCGCTTCTTCGCCTCGCGGCCGACGACCACGAGCTCTTCGGCCCGGTCCAGGGTGCGGGCGGCCTTGCCGGCGACCTCCTCGTTGCCGATCGCCGTCAGCACCATCCGCAGCGTGGCGGTGCGCAGCTCGTCGCGTGCCCGCATCGAGTCGGTGAGGTCCTTCTTCAGCTGGTCCTTGAGCTCGCCCATGAGCCTCACGCTAGCCGCCGCGCCGACCCCGTCCCGGCGGTGCGATCACGAGCAGCAGGAGCCCGGCAGCCAGCCCGACGGCCGCGGCGCCGGCTATGCCCGACGCCGTCACGACCAGCGTGACGACCGCAGCCAGCCGGGTCGGCTCGTCGCGCAGGGCGGTCGCCGCGGCGGTGGCCAGGGCCGGCAGCAGTGCCAGCCCCGCGGCCGTCGCCACCAGCCGCGGGTCGACGCCGGTGACCAGCGTCGCTGTCGCCGGCGCCACGGCGGCGAGCAGCAGGTTGGTCAGACCCGCCGCGCCGGCCGCCACCCAGCGCCGGCCCGGGTCCGGATGGGCCGAGGGTCCGGCCGTCAAGGCGCCGGTGATGGCGGCCAGGTTCACGGTCGGCGACCCGAGCACGACGCCGACCGCGGAGAAGCCGCCCGTCGCGACCAGCAGCCTCCCGACCGGCGGGCGGTAGCCGAACGAGCTCAGCACCGACAGCCCGACCAGGTTCTGCCCCGCCATCGTCACCAGGTACAGCGGCAGGGCGACCCGGACGAGCGCATCGACCGTCAGGGACGGGACGAGGACCTGCAGGTGCGGCGTCGCCCCGGGCAGAGCCGGCAGGTCACCGGCGAGCAGGACCACCCCGACCAGCGCGACGAGGGTCAGCGGCGCGGCCCACCGGGGCGCCACGCGCTGCGCCAGCAACCAGACGACGGCGACGGTGCCGGCGGTCAGCGGCAGGTCGGCGACGGCGGTGGCCGGACGCAGGCAGAACGGCAGCAGCACCCCCGCCAGGACCGCCGAGGTCAGCACCGCCGGCAGCCGCGCCACCAGGCGGGTGAGCGGTCGCACCAACCCGGTGAGCACGAGCAGGACGGCCGTGACGAGCAGCGCCCCGCCCACGGCCGGGAAGCCACCCTGGACCGCCCCGACCCCCACCAGCAGCGCCATGCCGGGCGTGCTCCAGACGACCGCCACCGGCTGCCGGGTGCGCCAGGAGAGCAGCATCGACGCCAGCCCCGTCGTCACGCCGAGCGCAGCGAGCGCGGAGGCGACCTGGCCCCGGTCGGCGCCGACCGCCGTCAGCCCGGCGACGACGACCGCGACCGAGCCCGCATAGCCGAGCACCGCGGCGGACACGCCGGCGGCGACCGCCGCGGCCGACACGTCCTCGCGCAGCGTGCCCACGCGCAGGAGCCTGCCACCCGCCGGCGCCTAGCCTGACGGGGTGCCCCCGCGCTCCCGACTCCTGCTCGGTGCGGCCGCGGTCGGCGTCGGTGCCTGGCCGCTGGTCGAGCCGCTGTTCCCGGTGCTGCGGCACGTGCGGGTGCCGGTGCTCCCGCCCGGCGCGGGCCCCGTCCGGGTGCTGCACGTCTCGGACCTGCACCTGCTGGCCCGGCACCGGCGCCGTGCGGCCTGGGTGGCGTCGCTGGCCGACCAGGGCGCCGACCTGGTCGTCTCCACCGGCGACCACTGGTCGTCCGCGGACGCCCTGGACCGGCTGGTGCAGGCGCTCGGCGCACTGACGGCGGACGGCACCCCGGGCGTGCACGTGCCGGGCAACAACGACCCCTACTCGCCGGTGCTCCCGCACCCGGCGGGCTATCTGCGGCCGCGGCGCCGGCCGCGGGTGCGCCGACCGCCGGACCTGCCGTGGGAGCGCGCCGTGGCCAGGCTCGCCGACGTCGGCTGGACCGACCTGTGCCAGCGGCGCACGACCCTGACGCTGGCCGGACGACCGGTCACACTGACCGGGACCGCCGACGCCCACCTGCGGCAGGACCGCTACGCCGAGGTGGCCGGCGCGGTGACGGGGCTGGGCCTGGGCATCACGCACACCCCGGCCCGCCGGCTGCTGCGCGCGTTCGCGGCCGACGGGCACGCCCTGGTGCTGGCCGGCCACACGCACGGCGGCCAGCTGCGGCTGCCGGGGGTCGGCCCGCTGGTGACCAACTGCGACCTGCCCCGCGCCCGTGCCCGCGGCCTGACGTCGGACGCCGGCGGCTGGCTGCACGTCAGCGCGGGCCTGGGCACCTCGCCCTACCTGCCGCTGAGGTTCTGCTGCCGTCCCGAGGCGACGCTGCTCGAGCTGGTGCCGGGTGGCGCTGGCGACGGCGTCCGGTAGTCTCCAGGCTGGAAACACCCGGGGTGTGGCGCAGCTTGGTAGCGCGCTGCGTTCGGGACGCAGAGGTCGCAGGTTCAAATCCTGTCACCCCGACACAACCCTCCTCCGGGAGGGCGGCAGTCCCGGGAAGGGCATCGGCCTCGCGCCGGTGCCCTTCGTCGTTGTCGGCGTCGCCTGCGTCGTCCCGGCGCCGGTGTCGGCGGGCAGACTGAGCACGTGACGACCCCCGAGCCGCCCCCCGCCGCCGCCGTCCCCCGCTGGGAGCGCCGCTTCCGCGCCACGCGCGCGTCGCTGCCCGACTGGGCGCAGGACGCCCCGGAGCGCAGCCTGTACGTCAGCAACCCGACCGGCACGTTCGAGCTGTACGCCTGGGACCGGACCACCGGCGCCACCCGCCAGGTGACCAACCGCGCGAACGGCACCAGCAGCGGCGCGCTGCCCCCCGACGGCCGCCACGTCTGGTGGTTCGCCGACACCGACGGCGACGAGCTCGGCGTCTGGATGCGCCAGCCGTGGGACGGTGGCGCCGACGAGCCTGCCTGTCCCGGCGTGCCGGCCGCCTACCCCGCCGGCCTGGACCTCGGCCGCCTGCGCACCGTCGTCGGCACCAGCGACGACGACGGCAGCGTGGTGCACGTCGTGGAGGACGGCAGCGCGCGCGTGCTCTACGCCAGCGAGCACGACGCCGACGTGGCGGGGCTGTCCAGCGACGAGGAGCTCGTGGTCCTCGAGCACTCCGAGCACGGCGACTCGCGGCACCGTGCGCTGCGGGTGCTCGACCTGGCGGGCAACACCGTCTGGGAGCAGTGGGACGGCGCGGGCCTCGGCCTGTCCGCCGTCGGCTTCTCACCGGTCCGCGGCGACGGCCGGCTGCTGGCCATGCACGAGCGCACCGGCCGGATGCTGCCGTTCGTCGTCGACCCGCGCACCGGCGAGGTGGTCGAGCCGGACCTGTCCGCGCTGCCCGGAGACCTCGACGCCGAATGGTACGAGGACGCTTCGGCGCTGCTCGTCGTGGCCGAGGCGCGCGGGCGCTCCACCATGCACCGGGTCGCGCTCGACGGCGGCGTCACCGATCTCGTCACCCCGCCCGGCACGATCGGCGGGGCCGGTACGCGACCGGACGGCACGGTCGAGTTCTCCTGGTCCAGCGCCGCCGAACCGACCTCGATCCGGTCGACGACGGGAAGCCTGGTGCTGACTCCGCCCGGCGAGCGTCCCCCGGCCTCGGTGCCGGTGACCGACGCGTTCGTCGAGGGACCCGGCGGGACCGTGCACGCTCTCGTCGCGACCCCGCCCGGCGACGGTCCGTTCCCCACCGTCTTCCTGGTGCACGGCGGTCCGACCTGGCACGACAGCGACGCGTTCGCCGGCGACCGCGCGGCCTACGTCGACCTGGGGTGTGCGGTGGTGCAGGTGAACTACCGCGGCTCGACCGGCTACGGCACGCACTGGCGCGACGCGCTGGCCGGAAGGCCAGGGCTCACCGAGCTGGAGGACCTCGCCGCCGTGCGTGCGTGGGCCGTCGAGTCCGGGCTCGCCGCGGCCGACCGCTGCGTGCTCGCCGGCGGCTCGTGGGGCGGCTACCTGACGCTGCTGGGCCTGGGCACCCAACCGGACCTGTGGGCCGCCGGCGTCGCCGCGGTACCCGTCGCCGACTACCTCGCCGCCTACGAGGACGAGATGGAGCAGCTGCGGGCCTTCGACCGCTCGCTGTTCGGCGGCTCGCCCGAGCAGGTGCCGCAGCGCTACGTCGACTCCTCACCGCTGACGTACGTGGACGCCGTCCGCGCCCCTGTGCTGGTGCTGGCCGGGGCGAACGACCCGCGCTGCCCGATCCGGCAGATCGAGAACTGGCTGGCCGCTGCCGACCGGGCGGGCAAGGACGTCGAGGTCTACCGCTTCGATGCCGGGCACGGCTCGCTGGTCGTGGACGAACGGGTGCGGCAGATGCGCGTCGAGCTCACCTTCGTGGCGGCCCGGCTGGGGCTGGACCCGCCGGCCTGACCGGCCCGGCTCGACGGGTCGTCCGGGCTCAGGCGGAGGCGCTCCGGGACGCGGCAGGGGCTGCGGACGCGGGTGCCCGCGTCGCGCCCGGGGACCCCGCCGTCGACGTCTTCGGGCTCGGGTCGCTCAGGCTCACGACCGGCGACGGCGACGGCTCGGGGGCCGCGGTCGGCGCCTCGGTGGGCAGCGGCTCCGGGGACGGCGACGGCGAGGGCTCCGGCTCCTCGGTCGGCGACGGCGACGGCTCCGGGCTGGGCGAGGACTCCGGCGACGGCTGCTCCACCGGAGACTGCTCGGGCGCCGGTGCGGGCGAGGCCTCCGGACGCACGGCGGTGCCTGCTTCGGCCTTGATCTTCTGCACCAGCGCCGTGAGGCCGGCAGCGCGCCGGGCGCCGAGCTCGCCGGCATGGCGGCTGATGGTCTGCAGCAGCGCGTCGGCCTCGGTCGTGACCAGCGTCGGGTCGAAGCCGTTGGCCGCGGCCGTCAGGCCGGCGACCCCGTCCCGGACCTCCCCTTCGGGCGAGGTCCCGCAGCCGGCCAGCAGCAGGACGGCCGCGAGCGGCACGGCGAGCAGGGCACGGTTCACGGCGTCGACACCGCGTCCTGCAGGTCCTGCAGGTCCTGCCGCAGCGGGTCGGGCAGCTCCTGGTTGACGGCGGGGATCGGGCCGCCGTCGCCCCCGGTGTTGTTGGCGATGAGGAAGCCGCCGATCAGCGCGGCCACGATCGCGACGACGAGCGCGGCGTAGGGCCAGGAGGCGTTGCGAGCAGCCGGCACCGCAGCCGGCAGCGGCCGGGCAGCCGTCACCGGACGGGGGACCGGGCGCGCCGCGGTGGCTGCCCGCGGCTGGTCCAGCACAGCCGTCCGGGGTGGTGCCTCGGCGGTCGCGAGCACCGTCGTCGCGGCCCCGCCGGCGGCGATGACCGCCAGCTCGGCTGCCGCTGCGGCCGGCAGCGGGCGGTCCTGCGGTTCCCGGGCCGTCATCGCGCGGAGCAGTCCGGGCCAGCCGTCCGGCAGGTCCGGCGACACCTCGGGCTGACGCTGCAGCCGGGCGAGCGCGACCTCGACCGTGCTTCCGGTGTACTCCCGCTGGCCGGACAGGCACTCCAGCAGCACCAGTCCGAGGGCGTAGACGTCGGCGGGCGGCCCGACGGGCTCCCCGGCCACCTGCTCCGGGGCCAGGTAGGAGGCGGTGCCGACCATCATCCCGGTCGAGGTGACGCGCGCGGAGTCGACCAGCCGGGCGATCCCGAAGTCGGTGAGCCGCACCCGACCGTCCTGGCCCATCAGCACGTTGGCGGGCTTGACGTCACGGTGCACCAGGCCCTGCGCATGCACGTAGGCGAGGGCGTCGGCGATCGAACGGCCGACCTGCGCCGAGTGCTCGGAGGACAGCGCGCCCCGCTTGATCTCGTCGGCGAGCGTCTCGCCCACGACGAGCTCCATGACGACCCACGGACGGCCCTGCGCGTCGGTACCGGCGTCGTAGACGGGTACGAGTCCCGGGTGCGAGAGCTTGGCCAGCAGCCGGGCCTCCTCGCCGGCGCGGGCGGAGGTCTCGTCGGTGTGGACGGTGACGCGCTTCAGCGCCACCTGGCGGTCGAGCGCCTCGTCCTGTGCGCGCCAGACCTCGGCGGTGCCGCCCCGGCCGATCAGCGCGTCGAGGGTGTAGCGGTCGGCGATGACCTCCGGACCGGGCCCGCCGGTGGGGATGGCCTGCGTGGGATCGGTCATCGGGCGGCCACGAGCCCGGCCGCGACGAGCTCGGCGATCTGGACGGCGTTCAGCGCGGCCCCCTTGCGCAGGTTGTCGTTGCTGACGAACAGCGCCAGACCGCGCTCGCCGTCCTGCCTGACCCGGCCGACCAGCGACGGGTCGCGGCCGGCGGCGGCGAGCGGGGTGGGGACGTCGACGACCTGCACGCCCGGAGCGCCCTGCAGCAGCTCGAGGGCGCGCGCGACGCTCAGCGGCCGGTCGAACTCGGCCAGCAGCGACAGCGAGTGGCCGGTGTAGACGGGCACCCGCACGCAGGTACCCGAGACGCGCAGGCCGGGGATCTGCAGGATCTTGCGCGACTCGTTGCGCAGCTTCTGCTCCTCGTCGGTCTCGAAGCTCCCGTCGTCGACGACCGAACCCGCCATCGGCAGCACGTTGAACGCGATCGGCGCGACGTACTGCTGCGGTGCGGGGAAGTCGACGGCCGCACCGTCGTGGACGAGCGCGGTGGCGCCGTCGGCGACCTTGCGCACCTGGCCGTCGAGCTCCTCGACGCCGGCCAGGCCGCTGCCGGACACCGCCTGGTAGGTGCTGGCGACGAGGCGGTTCAGCCCGGCTTCGTCGTGCAGCGGCTTGAGCACCGGCATGGCCGCCATGGTGGTGCAGTTCGGGTTGGCGATGATGCCCTTGACCGCCTGCCCGATCGCCTGCGGGTTCACCTCGCTGACGACCAGCGGCACGTCGGGGTCCATCCGCCAGGCCGAGGAGTTGTCGATCACCGTCGCGCCCGCGGCGGCGTACCGGGGGGCCAGCTCGCGCGAGGTGCCGCCGCCGGCCGAGAACAGCGCGATGTCCAGCCCGGACGGGTCGGCGGTGGACGCGTCCTCGACGGTGATCTCGCGGTCGCTGACGCGCAGCGTGCTGCCGGCCGAGCGTGCGCTGGCGAACAGGCGCAGCTCGTCGAAGGGGAACGCGCGCTCGACGAGCAGGCGGCGCATGACCGCGCCCACCTGTCCGGTGGCACCGACGACGCCCACGGTGAGGGTCCCCGAGCGCGTCATCGGCCGGTCCCGCCGTAGACGGTGGCGCCCTCGCCGTCGGGCGCGCCGAGCTCGAACGCCTCGTGCACGGCCCGGACGGCGTTCGGGACGTCGGTGTCGCGGCAGATGACGGAGATGCGGATCTCGGAGGTGCTGATCGCCTCGGCGTTGACGCCGGTGCCGGCCAGCGCCTCGAAGAACGTCGCCGTCACGCCGGGGTGGCTCTTCATGCCGGCGCCGACGAGCGACACCTTGCCGATGTGCTCGTCGGACAGCAGGCTGGTGAAGCCGATCGACGGCTGCAGCTTGCTCAACGCCGCCATCGCGGTCGGCAGGTCGCTCTTGGGCAGCGTGAAGGAGACGTCGGTCAGGGCGGTGGTGCCCGAGACGTTCTGCACGATCATGTCGATGTTGACCTCGGCGTCGGCGACGGCGCGGAAGATCGATGCCGCCTCGCCCGGCTTGTCGGGCACGCCGACCACCGTGATCCGCGCCTCGGACAGGTCGTGGGCGACCCCGCTGATGATGGCCGCTTCCACGGGATCGCCGTCCTTTCCGATCTTCTGGGCAGAGATGGTCGTGCCGGGCTTCTGGCTGAACGACGAGCGCACCACCAGCGCCACGCCGTAGCGCCGCGCGTACTCCACGCAGCGCAGGTGCAGGATCTTCGCGCCGCACGCGGCGAGCTCGAGCATCTCCTCGTAGGAGACGGTCGTGAGCTGCTTGGCCGTCGGTACCAGGCGCGGGTCGGCGCTGTAGACGCCGTCGACGTCGGTGTAGATCTCGCAGACCTCGGCGCCGAGCGCTGCTGCCAGCGCGACCGCGGTGGTGTCGGAGCCGCCGCGACCCAGCGTGGTGATGTCCTTGCTGTCCTGGCTGACGCCCTGGAAGCCGGCGACGATCGCGATGTGCCCCTTGCTGAGGGCGTCGCTGATGCGGCCGGGCGTGACGTCGATGATCCGCGCCTTGCCGTGCGTGGAGTCGGTGATGACGCCGGCCTGGCTGCCGGTGAAGCTGCGGGCGCTCAGGCCCAGCGACTGGATCGCCATGGCCAGCAGCGCCATGCTGATCCGCTCACCGGCGGTCAGCAGCATGTCCAGCTCGCGGCCGGGCGGCAGCGGCGACACCTGCTGCGCGAGGTCGAGGAGCTCGTCGGTGGTGTCGCCCATGGCGCTGACGACCACGCACACGTCGTGGCCGGCCTTGCGGGTGGCGACGATGCGCTCGGCGACGCGCTTGATGCGCTCGGCGTCCGCGACCGACGAGCCACCGTACTTCTGCACGACGAGGCCCATGACCCTGGAGTCTAGGCGCGCGCGGGTGGTCGGTCGGGGGACGCCGGTGCCCGGGCCGTGCCGCCCGGTCCGTCCGGCTCACCCTCCGACGGACTGGCACCGAATCTGTCGGAGGTCGGTCCTACCTTCAGATCATGAGCGCAGGTCAGGGTCCGCTGACGCCGGTGCTGGACACCGGCGCGCTGGACCGCGCCTGCTTGCAGGTCGAGTGCTCCGCCGTCGAGCGGCACGCGCTCCACGCCCGAACCCTGCGCGAGCTGCTGGGCCTGGCCGCGGTGCTGGCAGAGGCGGGCCTCGCCCTGTCCTCGACGGCCCACATCGCGCTGCTGCGGCAGATCAGCGAGCAGGCCGCGGCGGGACTGCTGCACCAGGCGGAGCTGCTGCAGTCCTTGCCGGGTGCGCTCGAGGCACTCGACTGCGGCCTGCTGACCGTCGAGCACGCCGGACTGGTCACGCGCATGCTGCAGGATCTGCCGCCCGCGCTGCACCTCCCCGTGTGGGAACAGCTGCAGACCGCGCTGCTCGACGCCGATCGCTCCGGCTGCCTCCTACCTCCCGCCCGTACCAAGCAGCTGCTCGCGCGATGGATCATCGCGGCGGACCCCCTCGCGGCCGAGCAGCGTCGCGAGCGCGCGCACGAGAACGGCAGCGTCAGCTACCGCCGCCGCGACGACGGCCTCGTCGACCTCTTCGCGTTCGGCCTCACGGCCCCGACCGCGCACGCGGTGCTGCACCGCATCCGCGATCGCGGCCGACCCTGGGGGGCCGGCGACGAGCGCACCGCCGGCAAGCGCCGACTCGACGCCTTCGCCGACCTGCTCCTCGGACGCGACCACCTGCCGGTCGAGAACGCCTCCGAGCCCGAGCAGCCGCTGCCGCAGCCCTCGACCTGCATGTCCTGCGGCTGTGGTGGCCGCGTCCCTGGGCGAGGAGGGGTCGCGGACTGCGGCTGTCGACCGGGGCAGCCGGTTCCGTGCGGCGTGGGACTGGTCGTGCACGTGCCGCTGGCCGCCGCCCTCGGCACGACCGGAGAGCTCGCCGAGCTGGCTGGTCACGGACCGGTCGAACCCGACCTGCTCGCCGAGCTGCTCACCGCTCGACCCCGGCTGCGCGCACTCTGGGTGGACGAGCGGGGCACTCCGGTCGCCGAGCACCCCAGCAGACTGCGGCCTGGCCCCGCCGCGACGCTCGACAGCACGCGTGACCTGCTGCGATCGCTGTCCGGGCACCCACCTCCCACGACCTGGCACGCGCGGCACCCCGACGACCACCCGGCAGGGCCGACCCCGCCGGACGGACGACCGAGACAGCGACCCAGCGCTGCTCCGGACACCGGCGACCCAGGTCGCGCTCGGTCGCCGGCCCTGCCAGGTGACGAGCGATGCTCGGACGGATCGCTGACGATCTCGTCGGCGCTGCGGCCAGCCGACCGCGGGCGGCCGCGGGTGCTGCGCAACGGCCACCCCGTCGACACGCCGGGCTCCTACCGACCGGGAGCGCCGTTGCGCCGTCTCGTCCAGGCCCGGAGCCCGCGCTGTGAGTGGCCGGGATGCGGGGCCAGCGCCGTCCGCTGCGATCTCGACCACGACGTCGCCTGGCCCGACGGTCCTACCTGCGCGTGCAACCTCGGACCGGGCTGTCGGCGGCACCACCGGCTCAAGCAGCTGCTCATGACCAAGCTGCGGACGCCGGCCGGCGTCCGCTGGACAGACCCGACGGGGCGCAGCTGGCTCAGCCCCTTGCAGCACCAGGCACCGGCCGCCCCCGACCGCAGCCCGCTCCCGACGATGCTCGTGCCGTCCGACGTCACCGACAGCCCGTTCGACCGGGACGACGACGGCGAGACCGACGAGTGGCTGCGCAGCGCCGAGCGTCCGGCGCGGTCAGCAGCGTGCGACGACACCGACCCGGTTGACACGCCGCGAGCCGCTGGCGCCGACACCCGCTGGGGGCACGATCTCGACGACACGTGGGCCTGGTTGCCCGAACTGGCGCCCAGCCCCGGGTAAGGGCAGACACGGCGGCGCCGCGACGGCCCGGGCTCGGCGCCGGCCCACCTCGTGTGCGGCGTTGCCCGGTGCGTCGCCCACGAGGCCGTGGCGGCCCTACGCTCCGATCATGGCGGACGTCCTGGGCTCGGCACCACCGCAGGAGCTGCCGTCGGCACGTACCGGCGTGGTGGTCCGAGGGGTCCGACGCGCCTTCGGACCGATCGAGGCCGTGCGGGGCATCGACCTGACGGCACCCGCCGGCGAGGTGACGGCGCTCGTCGGACCGAACGGAGCCGGCAAGACGACCTTGCTGCTGGTCCTCGCGACCCTGCTCGTGCCCGACGCCGGCGAGGTCAGTGTCGCCGGCTTCGACCCGGTCACCGAGTCGGACGCCGTCCGCGCCCGGATGGGCTGGGCGCCGGACGTCTTCGGTCTCTACGACAATCTCACCGCCCGCGAGTACCTCGAGTTCGTCGGCGACGCCTACCGGCTCGGGCGGACCAGGTCGCGCGCCCGGGCCGGTGAGCTGCTGACCAGATCCGGCTCGCCGAGTGGGCCGACCGGCCGGTGCACACGATGTCGCGCGGGCAGAAAGCAGCGGCTCGGCATGGCTCGCGCCCTCGTCCACGATCCGCAGGTGCTGCTGCTGGACGAGCCCGCGAGCGGGCTCGACCCGCGCAGCCGGGTCGAGCTGCGCGACCGGCTGCGCGAGCTGGCCGCCGCCGGGGTCACCGTCCTGGTGTCGAGCCACCTGCTCGGCGACCTGGAAGAGCTGGCCGACCGCGTCGTGTTCGTCGACGGCGGCGCGACGGTCGGCGAGCACCGCCTGGACCAGCTGCCGGTCGGCTCGGTGCTGCAGCGCTGGCGCGTCCGGGCCCTGGACACCAACGCCCTCGTGCGTGCCCTCGAACATCACGCCTACGACTTCGAGGACCCGACCGCTGCCGGGGTCGACGTCCACCTGGCCGGCGACGACGCCGCCGCCGCGCTGCTGGCCGGGCTGGTCGGCGACGGCGTCCCCGTCGTCGCGTTCCAGCCCCTGGGCGGACGGCTCGAGGCCGCCTACCTCGCGCTCACCGAGCCCCACCGATGACGGGCCAGGGCATCGCGACGGTGGCACGTCAGGAGTTCCGGCTGCGCATCCGCGCCGGCCGCTGGAAGGTGCTGCTGCTGGCGTTCTTCGTCGTCCTGACGGCGTTCACCGTGCTGCTGAAGGCCTCCGTCGCGCGGGTCGCCGACCGCGACGCCGTCGACCAGGGCACCGTCGTCTACGGCGGGCTGATGCTGTTCGTGCTGGGACTGGCGCTGCTCGTCGTCCCGGCCCTGGCGGCGCAGTCGGTGAACGGGGACCGCGAGCGCGGGACGCTGGCGCTGCTGCAGGTCACCCGGCTCACCGCCGGTGACCTCACGCTGGGCAAGTTCGCCGCCGCCTGGGGAACCTCCCTGGTGTTCCTGTCGCTGACGCTGCCGCTGGTCGCGTACGCCATGACCCAGGGCGGGGTTCCGCCGCTGCGCGTGCTCGTCGTGATCCTCGTGCTGGCGGCGCTGCTCGGCACGGTCTGCGCGATCTCGCTGTGGCTGTCGTCGGTGCTCTCGCGGACCACGACGTCGGGGGTGCTGGCTTATCTGGCCGTGTTCGCCCTGACGGTCGGCACCCTCATCACCTTCGGCCTCGCCACCGCGGTGACGACCGAGACCTACCAGCAGAGCTTCGACGCGCCGTGCCCCGTCGGCGACGAGCAGTGCCTGCCGGGCAGCGGCCAGCAGAGCTTCACCAGCACGCGCGCGCGGACCGACCGCACCTGGTTCCTGCTCGCTCCGAACCCGTTCGTCATCCTCGCCGACGCGGCGCCCCGCCTGCCCGACGCGACGACGACGTCCCGCTCCGACGTCAGCCTGCAGGACCTCGACCCGCTCGGCGGCATCGGACGCGCGGTGCGCGACCTGCGGCGCCCACCCGTCCTGGATGACGTGCACGCGTCCGAGCCCCTGTCCGACTCGTCCCCCGGCTTCCTCGACCGCGGACGCGCGCGTCCGGTCTGGCCGACCGGCCTGGCGATCGACGTGGCCCTGGGGGCCGGCGCGCTCTGGCACACCGCCCGGCGCCTGCGCGCCCCGTCGCGAAAGCTGCCGAAAGGCCAGCGGGTCGCCTAGCCCGACCCGCCGCGCTGGAACAGCAGCAGCGCCGTGGCGACGAGGACGAGCGCGAGCAGCACCGTCATCGTGATCTTGATCCAGCTGTAGGGCCGGGCGCCCACGACCTCGCCGGTGTTCGCGTTGACGTAGACCCGGAAGGTCGTGCCGGCGTACACGTAGGTGGCCAGCCAGAGCGGCAGCAGCAGCAACCGGAACAGCACGTCCCGGTCGGAGGTGCTGACCTGCTGCACGCGCTGCTCGTCGCCGCCGATGTCGTGCGCGCAGTCCTTCTCGATCACCGGCGCCATCGCGATCGTGCCGCCTGCCAGCCGTCGGTGGCCGCGTCCAGGTCGTAGCGGGGGGTGTCGACCCCGGCCAGCAGCGCCGGCTCGAACGGCTGCGCCTGCGCGACCTGCCACGGCCCGAGCGCCGCCAGGTCCTTGTGCGGCACCGTCGAGCACGCGGGGACGACCAGGTCGACGAACCGGCGCGACACCCGTCCGTGAGCGTTGCTCCAGCGGGTCCGCTGCACCTGACGGGTGCGCGTCACCGACTGTCCGTTCTCGGTCGTGGTGTAGGTCTCGGTGTCCCAGTAGTGGTCGCCGCGCTGCCCCCGGTACTCGCTGGCGGTGTCGTCGTCGAAACCCCAGTGCGGCAGGTACGTCGGCTGCAGGCTCTGCGTACGGGCCACCTTCTTCAGCCCGTGCGGGGCGAACCAGCGGCTCCCGGTCCACGCCGCGAACCGCTGCTGGGCCGCAGCGTGGTCGACCGCGAACGGCAGCGCAGCATCGGGGGCGTGCAGCCGGCCGCCGAGGTCGTCCAGCGCCACCAGCGGCGCCTGGCAGGACGGGCAGCGGCCGCTCACCGCCGCGCGCTGCACCGACGTGCCGCAGCCGGCGCAGGCCAGCGCAAAGGCCGGCAGCGTGGCCACCGGCGCCGGACCGGCGGCGGTGTAGGCGGCGAAGTCGTGCTTGTCCCGGGCCACCTCGGTGCCTCGCTCGACGCTCTGCTGCTGACCGCAGTAGGGGCAGGCGAGCGAGACGGTCCCCGGCCGGTACTCCAGGGCCGCACCGCAACGCTCGCACGGGAACTGCCGCTGGGTCGGCTGCGCCGCGGTCACCGGTGCGTCAGGAGGGCAGCGGTGGCGGCGTCGAGGCAGCCAGCTCGGACACCTCGCGCAGCGGCGTCCAGGCGGCCATCCCGGCCTTCCACACCAGCGTGTCCGCACCGAGCCCGCGCGCGGCCAGCTCGTCGGCCGTCAGCGGGCCGACCTGCGCGCCGTCGACGCCGGCGTACCACCGCGCCTGCCCCGGCAGCGGCGGCGGACCGCCGCGGCCGCCGCGGTCGTGGCCGCCGCGCTCGGCGTGGGCGTCGGCACCGCGGTCGGTGCCAGCGCCTGGGCCAGCTGAGCGCCCAGCCCCGCCCCCAGCCCGACCCCGATCCCCGCCGACGCGAGCCCGCCGGGGTTGGCCGCGGCGATGGTCACGGCGTCGGCGGCCTGCAGCCGGGTGTAGGCGTCCAGGTCGCCGAGCGCGCCCATCCGCGACCGGGTGTCGATGGCCTGCTCGACCTCGGGCGGCAGGCTGACGTTCTCCAGGACGAAGCGCGGCATCCTCAGGCCGACGTGCGCGAGGTCGGCGGAGATCAGCGGCGCGAGCTGGTCGGCGATGGTGCCCTGGTGTGCCGCGAGGTCCAGCACCGCGACGCCGCTGGTGGCCAGCGCCGTCACCACCCGGCTGACCACCTGCTGGCGGATCCAGCCGTCGACCTCGTCGGTCGTGAGCTCCGGGTCGGTGCCGGCCAGCTCGCGCAGCAGCACGCCCGCGTCGGCGACCTGGATGCTGTAGGCGCCGAAGGCCCGTACCCGGACCATGCCGAAGTCGGCGTCGCGCATCATCGCCGGGTTCTGCGTGCCCCACTTCAGGTCGGTGAACTGCCGGGTGCTGACGAAGTACACCTCGCTCTTGAACGGGCTGCTGAACCCGTGCTTCCATCCCCGCAAGGTCGTCAGGACGGGCAGGTTCGCCGTGTCGAGCGTGTAGAGGCCAGGGGTGAAGACGTCGGTCAGCTGACCCTGGTGCACGAACGCCGCGACCTGGCTCTCGCGGACGGTCAGCCGCGCGCCCATCTTGATCTCGTTGCCGTGCCGGGGGAAGCGCCAGACGATGGTGTCGCGGGTGTCGTCGGTCCATTCCAGGACGTCGACGAACTCACCCTTGATCTTGTCGATCAGTCCCACGTGCTCCACCCTCGGACCGGCCCGCCCACGGCGGGGTTCGTCATCACACCACGCGCGCGGCCTCCGTCAGACGCCCTCGGGGACCGGCTCCTCGACGGCGTCCAGCCGCACGTGCGCGACGACGCTCTGCAGCGCCCGCAGCGCGGCCCCGGCCGAGACGCCCCAGGAGTTGAGGTAGGTGTACTGCCACCACCACAGCGCCTCCCGGCCGCGGCCCGCGTCGTAGTGCGCCAGCCCCCGACGCAGGTCCTGGGCGATCTCGGCGAGGTCGTCGGACAGGTGGAACGGCACCGGGTCGTCGGTGCTGTAGGGGTCGAAGACCTCGCTGTACTCGTCGATCGGCTCCAGCTCGGCAGCGAGCCCCTCGCGCACCTTGTCGATGTCGGGCTCGGGCGAGACGTCGGGCTCGTGGTTGTCGTCCAGGATGACGTCGGTGCGCGCCCCCAGGTGCGCGCCCGCGACGCAGACCTGCGCGACGTCGAGCAGCAGCAGCGCCACCGCCTGGCTCCCGGCGCCGCCGGACGCGACGAGCGCCAGCGTCTCCAGGTAGGACCGGACGTCACGGGCGAGATCGGTCGCCAGCTCGAGGTCCTGGGCGGGCTCGGTCACGGTCGCTCCTGTTCTCGGGGTCCCGGGCAGGCCGGCACCACTCGTCGTGCGGACCCTATCGCCGCCTCAGACCAGGGCGCGGACCCGGTTGTTGCGCGCGTCGTGCGTGAGCTCGGCCAGGCCGAGCGCCTCCAGCAGCGGCGGCAGGTACATGCCGAACCGGCCGCGGTAGCCCTTGCGCAGGCCGTACCACCCACCGACCGGGTTGGCGGCGTCGCGTCCCCAGGCCTCGACGGTGCCTGCGGCGGCGTCCTTCTTCTCGTCCGCCGCCCCCAGCTCGACCCAGTCGCCCTGGGCCAGCAGCCAGGTGTGCAGGTCCTCGACCGCGCTCAGGTGGTAGCGCAGCGTGGTGCTGCCCACCTGGCACACCAGCGCGGGCGGGTCCGCCGCGGCGTCGCGGTACATCGTGTAGGCCGAGCTGCCCGGGGCGGTGACCAGCTGCCAGGGGTCGTCCGGGGTACCGCGGGAGTCCGTCATACCGACACCCTCCCGCACTGCCGTTAGAAGATCACCTGCCGACGTCCCTCGAAGGCCCGGCCGAGGGTGACCTCGTCGGCGTACTCGAGGTCGCCGCCCACCGGCAGCCCGCTGGCCAGGCGGGTGATCCGCACGCCCATCGGTCCGATCAGCCGCGCCAGGTACGTGGCGGTGGCTTCGCCCTCCAGGTTCGGGTCGGTGGCCAGGATCAGCTCGGTGACGCTGCCGTCCTGCAGCCGCACCATCAGCTCGCGCACCCGGAGGTCGTCCGGGCCGATGCCCTCGATCGGGCTGATCGCGCCACCGAGCACGTGATAGCGCCCGCGGAACTCGCGGGTCTTCTCGATCGCGACGACGTCCTTGGACTCCTCGACGACGCAGATGACCGACAGGTCGCGACGCGGGTCGCGGCAGACGCGGCACTCGTCCTGCTCGCTGACGTTGCCGCAGATGCGGCAGAACCGCACCTTCTCCTTCACCTCGGTCAGCGCCGTGACCAGCCGCCGCACGTCGACGGGATCCGCCGCCAGCAGGTGGAAGGCGATGCGCTGCGCGCTCTTGGGTCCGACACCGGGCAGCTGACCGAGCTCGTCGATCAAGTCCTGGACGGCGCCCTCATACACGGCGGGGCCGGCCCGTCTGCCGCGCCGGCCGCAGCCGTTCGACCGTCACATGCCCGGCAGGCCGAGACCCGGCATGCCGGCGGTCAGCGGGCCCATCGTCGACTCCTGCAGCGCCTGGGCGTTGGCGGCGGCGTCGCGGATCGCCGCGATCACCAGGTCCTCCAGGCTCTCGACGTCGTCCGGGTCGACCGCCTTCGGATCGATCTTGACGGCCTTCACCTCGCCGGCACCGGTGACGGTGGCGGTGACCAGCCCGCCGCCGGCGGTGCCGGTGACCTCCTTCTCGGCCAGCTCGGCCTGCGCCTGCATCAGCTGGGCCTGCATCTTCTGGGCCTGCTTCATCAGCTGCTGCATGTTCGGCTGCGGACCTGCCATGGGGGGCTCCTCGGGGCGTGCGGGCATCAGGTGGCACTGGGGATGGAGCCTACGGCCGTGGTCGGACACCGCGGGCCGCCGCTCCTGCCCGGGCTTGCCCCACCTCGTCCCCGCGTGCGTTGACGGCGCGCCTGCCCTGCGTCGACACTCGCGCAGCCCGACGACGGGTCCGGCGACGACGCCGCCCGAAGGAGACACCGTGACCACCGCAGCAGCCGCGTCCGGCCCGTTCGCCGGTCTGCGCGACCGACGCCTGAACGCTTATCCCGATCCGGGTCCGAGGACGCTCTACCTCGGCATCACGGTGCTCGCGACGGTCATCCTCTACTACGAGCTGTACGTCCAGGGCGCGGTCGCTACGAAGATCATCAGCGATCTCGACATGAGCTTCACGTACTTCGTCGCCGTCTCCGATCGTCGGCAACGCGATGGGGCGCTTGCCTCGCTCGCGGCCGGTCTCGCCGACCGGTACGGCCGCGCGAACCTGGTCGTGTACGGGCTGCTGATCACCGGCTTGCTGATCGGGTTCGGCCTGCCCGCAGCAGGGTCCAAGGGCGTCTACCTGGCGCTGTTCGCGGTGGTCAGCCTGGTCGAGGGCGTCGTGCTGGTCGCGACGCCGGCGCTGATCCGAGACTTCTCGCCGCAGCTGGGCCGGGCCCAGGCGATGGGCTTCTGGACGCTCGGGCCCGGTCGTCGGCAGCCTGGTCGTCACGCTGGTCTCCAGCAGCACCCTCGACAGCCACCCCGACTGGCGCTTCCAGTTCCGCGTCTGCGGCATCGTCGGGCTGGTCGTGTTCGTCATCGCGCTGTTGGGGCTGCGCGAGCTCTCTCCCGGGCTGCGCGACCAGCTGATGGTGAGCATGCGCGACCGCGCGCTGGTGGAGGCGCGCGCCGCCGGGCTGGACCCGGAGAAGGCGCTGGCCGGGCACTGGCGGCAGATGCTGCGCGCCGGACATGCTGGCGCCGGCCCTCGGCCATCTCGCTGTTCCTGCTCTTCTACTACATCGCCGTCGGCTTCTTCGTCGTCTTCTTCGCCACCGTCTTCGGCTACTCCGAGAGCCGTGCGAACGCGCTCGCGAACTACTACTGGGTCGCCAACGCCGATCGCCCTCGTGGTCACCGGGCTGCTCTCGGACCGGCTGCGCGTGCGCAAGCCGTTCATGGTCGTCGGCGCGCTCGTGAGCGCGGTCGGGGTGGGGCTGTTCGCGCTGGCGCGACGACCGACGCGTCGACGTCCTACGGGCACTTCGCGGCGCATCCTCGTCGTCATCGCGGGCGGCAGCGGCGTCGCCTACTGCGCCTGGATGGCGGCCTTCACCGAGACGGTCGAGCGGCACAACCCGGCGGCCACCGCGACCGGCCTGGCGCTGTGGGGCTGGATCATCCGCTCGGTGGTCACGGTGGCGCTGTTCGCTGCTGACGCTGGTCGTCCCCGCCACGCCGCTGCTCGTCGACCAGGGGCCGCGGGTGCAGGCGATCGTCGCGGCCCACCCGAAGGAGGTCGCGATCCTGCAGGCGCTCCCGCCGGGCGCCGCCGAGGCGCTGACGGCGAACCCGGTCGACCCCGCGGTGCTGCCCGGGCGCGCTGGCCGCCACCGCCCGGGCCACCGGAGCCGACGAGGCACGCCGCCGCGGCCGTCGAGGAGGCCGCACGCTCGCCGGCCTGCCGAGCTCGCCACGGCCGGCGTGCTCGACACCGGCACGCTGCTCGGCCTCAGCGCGCCGACGCCCGACCCGGCGCGGTGCGCAGGCGGCCGCCGCCGTCGCGGCGGCCTTCGGCATCCCTGCGCAGGAGGCCCTCGGCCGGCTGGCGGCGCTGGCCCCGGCGGCGCAGGACCTGATCGCTGGTCCTGCCCGTCGCCGCACAGCTGCAGGCGGCCAGCACCGCCATCCCGGCTGAGGACCTCGCCTACCTGCAGGCCAACGGCGCCGACGTCGCGCAGGCTCAGTCGACAACCCGGAGCAGTGGCGCACCTGGTGGTTCCTCGCGCTGGCGGGACAGCTGCTGTTCCTGCCGCTCGCGCTGCTGCTCGCCGGCCGCTGGAGCCCGGCCCGGCGCCCGCGAGGACGCCGAGGCCCACGAGCAGGCCGTCGAGCGCGAGCTGGCGACGTTGTCGGCCTGAGCTGTGCCGGCCTGAGCTGTACCGGCCTGAGCCGCCGGACAGCGGCCGGCACCCTTGCCGACCGCTACGGGTCGGGACTGCTGACGACGCGCCCGCCGAGCTGGTCCACGACGAGGCGGACGGCGGCGTCCTCACCGCGCGGCTCCGGCGGGGGCGGCGGCGCGTCGGGATCGTCGGGCACCGCCTCGTCACCGGGCGCGAACTCCTCGTAGACCGATGCCGGCGGGGCCGCCGGTTGCGCGCCACCGCCCGGCGCAGCGGCGTGGCTGCCGACGCTCTCGTGTGGCACGGCCTTGATCTCGAGGTCGGCGCCCAGGGTCTCCTGCAGCGCCTCCTTCAGCACGTCGGAGCTGGTCGAGGACGTGAACTGGCGCAGGATCGGGGCGTGCTGGAAGGCCAGCACCAGGGTGCGCCCGTCGACGCTGACGACCTGCGCGTCCATCAGGTGGGCGTGCGCGGTGCGCTTGCGCGCCTTGACGGCGTCGAGCACCTGGTCCCAGGAGGTCCGCAGCGCGGCGGCGTCCAGACCCCCGGCCGGCCGGGGTGCGGCGTCCGGCGACGGCCCGGGCGGCTCCTGGCCGGGCGTCGGCGCGTCGGTCGGGGCGGGCGTCGGACGGCCGCCACCGAGCCGGGCCGGCGTGGGCCAGCCGTCGGACGCGGCCGCCGGGCGCGCTCCGGCGGCCGGACGCTGTTCGGCGGCCGGATGCTCGCCGGCTGGGGGACGGTCCTGCACGGGGGCCGGCCGCTGCGGCCCGGCGTTCTGTTGCGGCCCGGCGTTCTGTAGCGGCTCGGACGGCCCGGCTGCCGGCGCCTGCGCCGGCTCGGCGACCGGACGCGGCGCCGCCACGGGGGGCGCTGCCGTCGGGGCCGCAGGCGTCGTCCGGGCGGGTGCGTAGCCCTGACCGCCCCCCGTCGGCGCCGCGACGGCCACGTCCGCGGCGGCCGGACGGGGACGGGTCGGTCGCGAGTCGGGCGGCGTCGGCGGTCCGGACGGTCGTGCGGGCGCGCCGGCGATCTCCAGCCGCCGCTCCAGCCGTTCGAGCCGGTGCACCAGCGCAGCCTCGTCGGTCGAGGCCGCCGGCAGCAGCACCCGGGCGCAGACGAGCTCGAGCAGCAGCCGCGGCGCCGTCTTGCCGCGCATCTCGACCAGGCCGCTGTGGAACAGGTCGGCCGCGCGCGAGAGGCCGGCGGTACCCATCGCGACGGCCTGGCGTCCCATCCGGTCGAGCTGGTCGGCTGGGCAGTCGAGCAGCCCGGACGACCCGGCGTCGGGCACCGCGTCCAGGATGATGAGGTCGCGCAGCCGCTCGAGCACGTCGGTGACGAAGCGTCGCGGGTCGTGACCGCCCTCCATCACCTGGTCCAGCAGGCCGTAGACGGCGGCGGCGTCGTGCGCGGCGAACGCGTCGACGATGCCGTCGAGCAGCGTGTCGGGCGTGACGCCGAGCAGCGCCGCCGCCCCCTCGCGGGTGACTCCCTCGGCGCCGGCCGAGGCCAGCACCTGGTCCAGGATCGAGAGCCCGTCGCGGGCCGAGCCGGCAGCGGCCCGCACGACCAGCGGCAGCACCGAGTCGTCGACGGGGATCCCCTCGGCCCCGACCACCTTGGCCAGCAGCGCGGTGAGGTCGCGCGGCGGGATGAGCCGGAACGGGTAGTGGTGGGTGCGCGAGCGGATCGTCTGCAGGACGTTCTCGGGCTCGGTGGTGGCGAAGACGAACTTGACGAACTCCGGCGGCTCCTCGACCAGCTTCAGCAGCGCGTTGAACGCCGCCGTCGTGACCATGTGGGCCTCGTCGATGATGTAGACCTTGAAACGGCTGGAGACGGGCGCGAAGAAGGCCCGCTCGCGCAGGTCGCGGGCGTCGTCGACCCCGTTGTGCGAGGCGGCGTCGATCTCGATGACGTCCAGCGAACCGGGGCCGTTCGGCGCCAGCGCGACGCACGAGTCGCACGTCCCGCAGGGTGTCGGGGTCGGGCCCTCGGCGCAGTTCAGCGAGCGCGCCATGATCCGCGCGCTGGAGGTCTTGCCGCAGCCGCGCGGGCCGCTGAACAGGTAGGCGTGGCTGATGCGTCCGTTGGCCAGCGCCCGTTGCAGCGGACCGGTGACGTGCTCCTGGCCCATCACGTCGGCAAAGCTGCCGGGGCGGTACTTGCGGTACAGGGCCAGGCTCAACGCACTACCTCCGGGACGTGAAGGACCCGCGACATGAAGGACCCCTCGCACACCCGCCCAGAGCCTGCCTGCCCTTGCTGCCTTCCGGCCCTGGGGGAGTTCAGCGGGATGGGCGCCGCACGAGGGGTCTGACCACAGCCTAGCGGGCCCTCAGCAGCTGCGGGAGGGCAGCAGCCGGGCGCTGCGGCGCGACAGGTTCAGGTTCCACCAGGGGTCCGCGTCCACCCCGCGCGCGCACAGTCCGGGCAGGGCCGCGAGGGCCGGCGCGGCGTCGGCCGACAGGGTCTGCAGGTAGGCGGCGTCGAGCTCGCCGGTGGCGTGGAAGCGCTGCACGTTGCGCTCGGCGATCCGCGCCTCCGGGTCCGCGACGGCGAACACCAGCAGCCCCAGCGCGGCCGACAGCACCACGGCGCGCGGCAGCCACGGCGCCCTGCGGACGCAGCCGGCGAGGATCACCAGCAGCAGCACGACGGCCAGCCAACCGATCGCCGCGTCGACGGACAGCCGCAGCCGCGTGTAGCCGAACTGCTGCTCGTACAGGCCGAGCCGACGCGAGGCCGACAGCAGCACGACCAGCGTCAGCGCGCAGAGCACGCCGAGCAGCGCGGTAAGCAGACGGCCCCGCAGCGGCACCAGCCGTACGCACTGCCCGACGACGGCGAGCGTCAGGACCGCGGCGACGACCAGCTGGGCGAAGCCCTGCCGGGCGTAGTCGGCATAGGACAGCCCGGCCGTCGACAGCACGTGGTCGCGTCCGCCGAACAGCACCGTCAGCTGCACGCTGACGAACGCCGCGAACAGCAGGTCCAGCAGCACGAGCGGCAGTGCCCACTCCACGGTGGCCAGCGGCCGACCGGTCCGCGGACCGAGCAGGCGGCGCCCGACCGGGTGCAGCGCCGTCAGCACCGCACCGCCGGCGACCAGCGCCACCATGACGCCGACGCTGAGACGGCCGAGCGTCAGCGGTCCGGGGGCCGGCACGGCGAGCCGCCCGAGCAGCTCGGCGAACGCGGTGTCGGCGCTGGCGAACAGCGTCCCGAAGACGGCGAGCAGCACCACGCCGGTCACCGCCCCCCGCAGCGCCGGCGTGGCCGCGCGCCGGTTCCGCTCGCTGGTCAACCCGTAGGCCGGCCGGACGAGGAAGCCGCCGGCCGACAGCCCTCGGAGCGGCACGGCCACCAGCCCCCGCAGCACCCCGGGGGCACCCTCGGCGCCGCTGAGCAGCACCGACCAGCACGCCAGCGACGCGAGCAGGCACAGCGCCACCAGCCAGCCGGCGTCACGCAGCACGGCGACGACCTGCAGGCACGCCGAGACCGTCAGCAGCAGCCCGTCTGTCGGCGTCCGCACCCGAGGCCGCACGGCCAGGCCGAGGACCACGGCCGCCACCAGGACGCCGGCGCCGGCGCGGTGCCCCGGCACCAGCAGAGCGGCGACGACCCCGGCGCCAGCGGCCCGGATCGCGACCGACGGGTCGGCCGCCGGTCGCAGGCGTGGCGGCGGCGGGGCGGCCGGCGGGGCGGCCGGCGGGATGGTGACGGTGGACGGGTCGGGCACGACAGCTCCTCAGGAGAAGGGTGGACGGGCAGACGGAGGCCGGGCAGCCGGTGGGTGGAGCGCTGCGCCCCCGTCCGCGCTCCGTGCTGGGCGCAGCGGCGACCGCTGGCGCGAGTGCGGGAACGGCTCGAGACGATGACGCGGGCGGCTCAGGAGTCGGGCAGCTCCACCACGACCCGGCAGCCGATCCCGCCCGGCGGCTCGACGGCGCGGATCGTGCCGCCGTGCAGGTCGACGACCCACCGGGCGATCGAGAGCCCGAGCCCGCTGCCACCACCGCCCGCGGGTGTCGTCCAGCCGCGTGAAGCGCTCGAAGACGCGGTCGCGCTCGGCCGCCGGGATGCCCGGGCCGCAGTCGGTCACCGAGACGACGACCGCGCCGCCCCCTCTCGCCGCCGCCAGCACGACGAGCCCGCCCGGCGGGCTGTGCCGCGTCGCGTTGTCGAGCAGGTTGGCCAGCACCTGGTGCAGCCGCTCCGGGTCGATGTCGCCGAGCAACCCGTCCGGGGCGTCCACCTGCAGCCGGACGTCTCGGCCGTGTCCTGCAGCCTCGCGGACAGCCTGGTCGAGCAGCGGCCGCAGCGGCGTCGGCCGGCGGTCCAGCAGCACGGTCCCGGACTCCAGCCGCGACAGGTCCAGCAGCTGCTCGACGAGCCGGCCCAGCCGTCGGGTCTGCTCCAGCGCCGTCTCGAAGGTGGCCGGGTCGGCAGCGGTGACGCCGTCGGCCAGGTTCTCCAGCATCGCCTGCAACGCCGCCAGCGGGGTGCGTAGCTCGTGGCTGACGTCGGCCACCAGGCGGCGGCGCTCGGCGTCCACGGCCGCCAGCTCGCCCGACATCTGCGTGAAAGCTCTTGCCAGCTCGCCGACCTCGTCTCGGGAGGTGGTGTGCACCGTGCGGCCGTACTCGCCACGAGCCATCGCGCGGGACGCCGAGGCCATCTCGCGCAGCGGCGAGGTCATCCCCCGGGCCAACAGCTGCACCAGGGCGACGCAGACCAGCCCCGCGACCGTCCAGCGCGGCAGCGGCCGGATGTTCAGGCGTACCCCGATCTCGTTGAGGGTCAGCGTCAGCGCCATCGCGGCGAGGATGACGACGCCGAACTTGACCTTGATGCTGCGGAGTCCGTCGAGCGGCCTCACGGTGCGACGTCCAGCGCGTAGCCGACGCCGTGGACGGTGCGCACGAGCGACTCGCCGAGCTTGCGACGCAGCGCCCGGACGTGGCTGTCGACGGTGCGGGTGCCACCGTGCTCCCAGCCCCAGACCTCCAGCAGCAGCTGGTCGCGGGTCAGCACCGTGCCGGGACGCGCCGCCAGGCGCAGCAGCAGCGCGTACTCCATCGGCGCGAGGTGCACCGGGCCCCCGTCGACCGTGACGCGCCGGGCGGCCGTGTCGACCGTGACCGCGCCGAGCACCAGCAGCGGCGGGGCGGCCTCCGAGCGCTCCGCGCGTCGCAGCAGCGCGGCGATCCGGGCGACCAGCTCGCGCGGGCTGAACGGCTTGGTGAGGTAGTCGTCGGCCCCGACGGCCAGGCCCACCAGCAGATCGCTCTCGTCGTCCCGGGCGGTGAGCATCAGCACCGGCACCGGCCGCTCACGCTGGATCCGGCGGCACACCTCCAACCCGTCGAAGCCCGGGAGCAGGACGTCCAGCACCACGACGTCGGGCTGCACGCGCTCGATCAGCGCCACGCCGGACGGACCATCGACGGCCACCTCGACCCGGTAGCCCTCGGCGCGCAGCCGGTCGGCGACGGCAGCGGCGATGACCGGCTCGTCCTCGACCACCACGACGGTGCGCCCGCTGTCCATGCGGCGCAACCTACGGGCGAAAGGTGCAGAACCTAGGGCCCGCTCGTGAGGAAAGTGTGCTGGTCCTCGCGCCGACGGCCTCCGCTAGGATCGTCGGCGGAGGATTCGCCTAGTTGGCCTATGGCGCACGCTTGGAAAGCGTGTTGGGGGCAACCCCTCGCGAGTTCGAATCTCGCATCCTCCGCCCCTCGCCGCCCCCGCCCTGCTCCGGCAGCCGCGGGGGCGGCGGCACGTCACGACCTCCCCCGTCGCCACGCCGCTCACGAGGGTGTGTCCACGCGGCTGCGGTGGCAGCATGGCGCCATGCCCACGTCGACCCCGCCGGACGGCCTGCGCCGGGGCGCGCGGCTGCTGCGGGTGGCGGCCACCGGCACCGGTCGCGGGGCTCGCGGCGCGGCCGTGTCGGGCAGCCGGCGGGTCCGTGCGGCCGCCCGCGCCGACGGCGCCGACTCCAGCGGGCTCACGTCGCTGATCTCGGTGCACGCGCTGCACGCGGCCGGCGACGCACTGGTCGCCGTCGCGCTCGCCGGCACGCTGTTCTTCTCGGTGCCGATCGGCGACGCCCGCAGCCGGGTCGCGCTCTACCTGCTGCTGACGATGCTGCCGTTCTCGCTGCTGGTGCCGGTCGCCGGGCCGCTCCTGGACCGCTTCCCCCACGGGCGGCGCACCGTGCTCGCCCTGACCACCGGGGGGCGCGGCCTGCTCACCTGGACGATGGCCGGCGCGACCGCGAGCCTGGGCCTGTACCCGCTCGCGCTGGCGGTGCTGGTGCTGTCCCGCGCCTACGGCGTCGCGCGCTCGGCAGCGGTGCCGCGCGTCCGTCCGCCGTCGATCGGGCTCGTGTCGGCCAACGCGCGGCTGAACATCGCCTCCGTCGCAGCAGGCTCGGTCGCGGCCGGTGTCGGGGCAGCGGTCGGCTCGCTCGTGGGCGTCGACTGGGTGCTGCGCCTGGCCGGGCTGCTGCTGTTCCTCGCGGCCGGGTTGTCGCTGCGGCTGCCCGAGCACGTCGACGAGCAGGTCGGACCGTCGCTGGAGGCGACCGTCAACTTCCGGCTGCTGCGCTGCGGACGGGCGGTGACGCGGGCGTTGGCCACCTCGATCGCCCTGCGCGGCGTCGCCGGCCTGCTGACCCTGTTCCTGGCGTTCCTGCTGCGGGCGCAGGACGCTTCCGGGCTGCTGGTCGGAGCCGTCGTCGGCGCGGCCGCGCTGGGACAGCTCGGCGGGACGACGCTGGCCGCTCGGCTGCCCGAGAGCGCCGGGCGCGCCGTCAACGCGCTCTGCCTGCTCACGCCGTTCCTGGCCTTCCTGACCGCAGCGGTGACGCAGAGCGGCACCTGGGTGGTCGTCGCTGCGGGCGTCGCCGGGATCGTCGTCTCGATGTCGAAGTTCGCCCTCGATGCCGCCCTGCAGCACGAGGTGCCGACCCGGTCGCTGAGCACCGCCTTCGCGCGCTCGGAGACTGCGCTGCAGCTCGCGTGGGTGGTCGGCGGGGCGGTCGCGGTGGCGATCCCGACGACGCGACCGCTCGGCTTCGCCCTGGCCGCCGCTCTGCCTGTCGCAGGAGTCTGGCTCGCGCGCCGCCTGTCTATGCAGGGTTCTGCACGCGTTTCCGCCTAGGGTGGCGCCCTGCGTCCCGACCAGGGGGCGCTCCGTCGTCAGGAGTCACCCGTGAACCGCACCGAGCTCGTCCAGGCCGTCGCCGAGTCCTCCGGAGTCGACAGCAAGGACGTCGACGCCGTGCTGAAGTCCTTCCAGTCCGTCGTCTCCGAAGGCGTCGCCAAGGGCGACAAGATCTCGATCCAGGGCTTCCTCACCTTCGAGCAGGTCGACCGCGCTGCCCGTGAGGGCCGCAACCCCGCGACCGGCGAGGCCCTGTCCATCGCCGCCAGCAAGGCCGTGAAGGTCACCGCGGGCTCGGCGCTCAAGAGCGCCGCGAAGGGCTGACCGCTCACCCCTGACGCGTCGAGGCCCCCGGTGCCGCTGGCACCGGGGGCCTTCGCGCGGCCGGCAGCGTCGTCAGCCGCCGTAGCTCTTGGCCCTGCCGTAGGCGTCGGTCTGCGGCGCCGACCGCTCCATCAGGCCGGGGATCGCGTCGGCCATGTCGTCGACGGTGAACAGCCCCTGCTTCTCCAGCGCCGGCCCGACGCCCCAGCCCTCGGCGACCGACACGTGCCCGGCGCGCAGGTTGAACACCGCGCCGTTCACGGTCGCCAGCGGCGAGCCGAGGTAGACGACCAGCGCGACGATGTTCTCCGGCCCGCCGGGGTTCTTCCAGCCGGTCTCGGCCTCCAGCGCGTCCAGCCGCTCCTTGTAGCCGGACAGGCCCTCGGTCATCCCGGTGAGCGCGCTCGGTGCGATGGCGTTGGCCAGCACGCCGTAGCGCCACAGCTCTTCGCCCAGGATCTGCGTGAACGCCGCGATCCCGGCCTTCGCCGCGCCGTAGTTCGCCTGCCCGACGTTGCCGTAGATGCCCGACGGCGAGCTGGTGTTGACCACCCGCGCGACCCGCTGCTCACCGGCCTTGGACTGCGCCCGCCAGTAGGCGACGGCGTGCTTGGTCGGGCAGAAGGTGCCGCGTAGGTGCACCTTCATCACCGCGTCCCAGTCCTCGACGCTCATGTTGACGAACATCTTGTCGCGCAGGATGCCGGCGTTGTTGACGACCGTGTCCAGCGCCCCGAAGGTGTCCAGCGCCTGCTGGACGAAGCGGCCGGCGCCGTCCCAGTCGCTGATGTCGTCGGTGTTGGCGACCGCTTCGCCGCCTGCCGCAGTGATCTCCTCGACGACGGCGTGCGCGCCGTCGGCGCTGACGTCGTTCACGACGACCCGAGCGCCCTCCTGCGCGAACAGCAGGGCCTCGGCGCGGCCGATGCCGCCGCCCGCCCCGGTGATGACGACGACGCGACCGTCCGAGCTGCTCACGGGTGTTCTCCCTGTGTCGGCCCCCGACGCGGGAGCAGGTGCCTGCAGCCTGCCCCACCCGCGCGTGCGCCCGTCCGGCCGGCAGGCGCTCAGCGGCCCGAGCGCGAGAAGTGCTGGTAGTCCTTCAGGCTCTGGTAGCTGCCGCCCCACGCCCAGCCGACGCCGGTGAAGGCCCTGGTGACGGCGTCGCCGACGACCACCATGCCGGGGCGGACGTCGCCGCGGTCGAGGTAGGCCCTGCCCGCGGGCGGCTCGACGGTGCTGCCGCGCACGTAGGGGTTCTGCACCGGGTTGACGTCCAGCGCGGTGCCGTAGGCGTGCTCGGAGAAGCCGGTCCCACCGGTGACGGCCCGGCAGCTGAACGCCGACGTGACGTTCGCCGCCATCACCCGGTCGTCGTCGCTGCCGTAGCGCTCGACGGTGTCGACCTTCGCGACGGGGAAGCGCGCAGCGTGCAGCGCACGGAACACCTGCACGACGTCGGCCGCCACCTGCGCCGCGACGACGACCTCGCCCTGGTGCGTGCGTCCGTCGAAGCCCCAGGTCGTGACGCTCAGCAGCCGCAGGTCCGCCGGACCCACCGGGCAGCCGGCGCGGTAGGAGCTGCCCAGGCGCGCCGCCGTCACCGGCGCGACGCTGGCCCGGAAGGCGTTGCGGCCGGTGTGCCGGAACGGGCCGAGGGCCTCGACGACCGGCTGCGGACGCGGCGACGCGGCGCCTGGTTGCAGGCTGTCGGGCGCCGACCCCGGGCTGCAACCGACCAGCGCGACGACGAGCGCGAGGGACGCGAGAGCCGACCGACGTCGTCGCGGAGGCGGGTGGCAGGGCACGCTCGGATGCTCGCACGGCGCGGCCCCCCGAAGGGCCCGCGAGCGGGCCGGGACCACATCCGGGACCAAGATCATGCGTCAGGACCGACGGGGAGGGCAGGAGTCAGTTACGCCGAACGGCCTACCTGACCTGGAGAGCCCGTGCCTGAGACCCTGACCACCAGCAAGACCCCGCCGACCGTCACCACCGCGCCAGGCACCGAGGTCGAGCCGCGAGGCGGCACCGGCGCCGCCAACAGCGTGCTGAAGACGGAGAAGGGCAGCACCACGGTCGCCGACGGTGTCGTGCAGAAGGTCGCCGCCATGGCCGCCCGCGAGGTCGACGGCGTCGCACGGTTCGGCAGCAGCACCTCCCGGGCCCTCGGCGCGCTGCGCGAGCGTGTGCCGGGTGGCGGCAGCTCGGTGACCGCCGGAGTCGTCGTCGAGGTCGGCGAGACCCAGGCCGCCGTCGACCTCAACCTCGTCGTCCACTACGGCGTCGCCATCCCCGACCTCGCACAGGCCGTGCGGCGCAACGTCATCACCACCGTCGAGCGCATGACGGGCCTGGAGGTCACCGAGGTCAACATCGCGGTCGACGACGTCGAGCTCCCCGGCGCCGAGCAGAAAGAGCTCGAGCAGGCGATCGAGCCGGACAAGCCCGCCCGGGTGCAGTGACTCCCGTCCACCCCCTGCCCGCCTCCTCCTGCTGAAGAGCCTGGACCGTGAGCGCTGACCCCGACGCCGTCGTTGCCGCTGTGCTCGCCGTGCCCGCGGTCGTCCGGCTGGACGGCGGTGTCGCCGGCGAGGTCGCCACCTACCTGCCCGGCCGTCGCGTGCACGGGGTGCGGCTGCTGGACGATCGCGTCGTCGTGCACGTGGCGGTCGACACCTCGCAGGACGTGCGGGTCACCGCCGAGCAGGTGCGCGACGTCGTCGCTCCGCTCGTCGACGGTCAGGTGGTGGACGTCGTCGTCGCGGACCTCGTGCTGCCGGCCGGCGTCCTGGACGACCCTGCCGACGACGACGCCGACCACGGCGTCTCGACCGCTGCCCCTCCGCCGTGACCCGCCTGGACCGCAGCACGCGTCGCGACTTCATCCGGACCCACCACCCCGATCGGGGCGGTGACCCGGAGGTGTTCCGCCGCGGCCTGGAAAGGCTCGCCGCCGGCCTGGACCCGCTCGCCGACGACGACCTGCCCCGGGTGCGGGTCACGGTCGTCAAGCGTCGGCGCTTCCCGCTCTCCATCCCGCACCACGTCGCCCGGCGCGTTCGCCGCGCCCGCAAGACCCGCGTGAACTGATCCCTGACCCCCTGCCTCGGAGCTGCTGTGAACATCATGACCCTCGGCCTGCTCGTCGGCCTCGCCCTCGGCTTCGCGGCGGCGTTCGGTGGCTTCGCGGCGTTCGCGATCGTCGCCGTCCTGGGGGCGATCGGGCTGGGTGCCGGCGCCGTGCTGGACGGTCGCGTCGACCTCGGGGCGCTGTCCAAGGACAAGGCCGGGCGGCGGGACCCGTTGCTGTGAGACCGGCACCGGACGAGGTACGCGAGCTTGCCTGGCGCGGGCAGACGACCGTGGCCGACCGGGTGGTCGTCAAGGTGGCTCAGCAGGCCGCCGAGGAGGTCGACGGCACCGGCGGCCTCAGGCGCCGGGTCCTGGGCGTGCCGCTCAGCAGCGACCGGCACGCCTCGGTCCAGACCGACATCGACGGCGACCTCGTCGTCGTGCGGGTGCGGCTCGCGGTGCAGTGGCCGTACCCGGTGCGCACCGTCGCCCGGCAGGTGCGCGAGCACATCACGTCCGAGGTGTACCGGATCACCGGCCGCGAGGTCGCCGAGGTCGACGTCGCCGTACCGCGCCTGCTCGTCGAGACCGTCGACGAGGCGCGTACCCGGCGGGAGGTGCACTGACGTGGTCAGGCTCAACCGGCTCCTGTCGCCGCTGCTCGCGCTGCTGCTGCTCGGCGGCGCGCTGCTCGTGCTCGCCGAGGTCGTGCTGGCCGCCCTCAGCCGCGCGCCGCTGACCGGCTGGGCCCCGGTCGCGCGGCGGTTCCGGACCACGAGCTGGGACGACCCCGTCGTGCTCGGCGCGGGCGCGGGCCTGCTCACCGTCGGGCTGGTGCTCCTGCTGCTCGAGCTCAAACGACTGCGGCCGGCGGCGTTCCGGCTGGCCGCCCGCACCCCCGGCGTCACGACGGGCCTGGACCGCAGCGGCCTCCGGCGCGGGTTGCGCGCCACCGCGCTCGGGCTCGACGGCATCACCCGGGTCGACGCGAAGGTGACCCGGCGGCGGGCCCGTGTCACGGCGCGCAGCAACCTGCGCGCACCCGTCGGGCTGCAGGAGCGGCTCCAGGAGCAGGTGGGGCAGTGGTACGCCGAGCTCGACCTGCAGCGCGCGCCGCGGCTCAAGGTCAGCCTGAGCCGACGGGGGGCGTGATGGCCAGGACGACGCTGGCGCCGGCGGTGAGATCGGTCCGCACGCGACGGGTGAACCGCTTCGCGCTGACCGTGCTGGCGCTGCTCCTCACGGCCGCCGGCGCCGGCGTGCTCGTGCTGGGTCTGGGCCTGCTCGGCACGGCGCAGACGTCGCGGCCGGTGCTGTCCGAGAGCACGGTGGCCTACGCCGACCACCACGACTGGTACTGGTTCGTCGTGGGCAACGTGGCGGTCATCGTCGCTCTGCTGGCGTTCTGGTGGCTCTACGTCCAGCTCCGCTCCAGCGACGCCGCGGGCACGCTGCACCTGGAGTCCGACGAGACCGGCGGCGCCAGCGTGCTGTCGCCGTCGGCGCTCGAGTCGGCCGTCGCGGAGGAGGCGCGCTCCTATCTCGGCGTGTCCGGCGCCCGCGCCCGGCTGACCGGCGACTCCGTCCCGCTGGGCCTGCTGGTGGTTGCCGAGCTCGACGGTCGTGCCCCGGTCGCCGACCTGCGCGACCGGCTGGAGGACGGCCCCGTCGCCCACGCGCGGCAGGCCCTGGAGAACCCCGACCTGCCGGTCCGGCTCGAGCTCCACCTGGCCCCGCGCAAGCCCGGCAGCACCCGCCGCCGCCCGCGAACGCTGTCGGACAGCTCGGTCACCGAGGCGGCCGAACGCGACGCGACCGGCATCGACGCGCTCCAGCCGGACGACCCGACCCTGCCGCACCTGCCGAGCGCGGGGGCCGGTCTGCTGGTCGGACCTGCTGACGCCGTCGCAGCCTCCGCCCGTGGCGGCGCCGCCGACTGACCTGTCCCCACGACCCGGTAGCGAGCGGGCCGCGCCACCCGCGGACGACTGCACGGGACCTTCGCGCAGGGACCTGCCGTCGGACGTCGAAGTGCTGCAGCAACCCCCTGCACCCGGAGACCCCGTGAAGCGCAAGCTGCTCGTCCTGCCCATCCTCGCCCTCGTCGCGTGCCCGCTGCTGCTGGCGCCGGCGCAGGCCGCACCGGTCGTCCCGACGTTCGCCCAGTTCCACGCGCCCGCGGCCGGTCTCGACGTGCGTGGTCGCGCCTCGGGTGGCGACCGCGCGGCCGAGCCGAGCCTGGGCTACTTCCCCGAGACCGACGACATCTTGTTCATGGCCAACCAGGCCACGTTCCGGGTGACCGGTTTCGGCGCCAAGAGCGAGCAGGCCACCTGGACCGACGTCACGGACCCGATCGAGGGAGCCCAGACCTCCGACCCGATCCTGTGGACGGATCCGACGACCGGCCGCACCTTCATCAACCAGCTCGAGCTGCAGGGCGGCTCGCTGCAGGCCTACACCGACGACGAGGGCGCGACCTACACGACCTCCACCATGGGCGGCGGCATCGGCATCTCCTTCGACCACCAGACGGTCGTCACCGGCAGTCCGCACCGCCGACCAGAGCGTGCTGCCGGCCCGATCGGCTACCCGAACTACGTCTACTACTGCACCAACGACCTCTACGCCGCCGACTGCGCGGTCTCCATCGACGGCGGACTGAACTTCGGTGCGCAGCTGCCCGTCTACACCGGCTCGCTCGCCGGCGGCCCGTGCGCCGCGATCTTCGGCCACGTCAAGACCGACCCGCGCGACGGCACCGTCTACCTGCCGCCGAACGGCTGCGACGGCTCGCAGATGGTGTTCGTCAGCAAGGACAACGCGCTGTCCTGGACCGGCTACCCGGTACCGGGCAGCACCGACGGCGACTCCGGCCACCCGTCGCTGGACGTCGGCCGGCAGGACGGCGCCGTCTACTACGCGTGGGGCAGCGCCGACGGCTTCAAGAAGATCACCGGCCGCACCCAGGTCTCCGTCTCGCTCGACCAGGGCAAGACGTGGGCCGCCCCGACGACGCTGGGGGCCGACCTCGGGGTGGTGACCAGCCGCTTCCCGGTGACCGTCGCGGGCGACAAGGGCCGCGCCGCCGTCGCCTTCCTCGGCGCGAAGGCCCACGGCGACCCCAGCCAGGCGCCCGACCCGACCGCGCCGGACGACCCGCCCTACACCGGGGTCTGGGACCTCTACGTCTCCTACACCCTGGACGCCGGCAAGACCTGGACCACCTACGACGCGACCCCGACCGACCCGATCCAGCGCGGTCCGGTCTGCACCCGCGGCACCACCTGCCTGGCCGGACGCAACCTGCTCGACTTCAACGACATGGTCATCGACCGCGACGGGCACGCCGCCATCGCGCTCGCCGACGGTGCGCTGAAGGCCGGCGACGACTACAGCGCGGCCCTGGCGAAGGCGACGATCGTGCGCCAGACGTCCGGACCGTCGTTGTACGCGGCCGCCGCCGTCGCGCCGGTCGTCACCGCCCCGCGTACCGGCGGCTCGGCCGGCGGCAGCGGCTCGGCGGGCTCGGGCTCCTCGACCGGATCCTCCGGGGGAACCCTGGCTGCGACCGGTGCGCCGGTGGGCCTGGCGGTGCTGGCCGGGCTGCTGCTGACCGGCGGCCTCGCGCTGCGTCGGCGACGCGCCACCTGACAGGCGCGCCGCCGAAGGAGGGCACCGGCCTGCTGCAGACTGGGTCGGTGAGCGCGTCGACCGTCCCCGTCGTCCGTGCCGACGGCGTGCACAAGAGCTGGAGCGGGCGTCCGGTGCTCATCGGCCTCGACCTCACGGTCGGGCGGGGCGTCACCGGGCTGCTCGGTCCCAACGGATCAGGCAAGACGACGCTGATCGGCATGCTCCTGGGTCTTCACGCGCCTGACCAGGGACGGCTCCAAGTGCTCGGCCTGGAGCCGCGCGAGGCCGGCCCGGAGGTGCGGGCCCGGCTCGGCTACGCCCCCCAGCACGACGCGCTGCCCGGCGACCGCGAGGCGCTGGACCTGGTCCGCCACCTGGGCGAGGTGCACGGGCTGCCGCGCGAGGCCGCCCGCCGCCGTGCCAGCGACGTGCTGTGGCAGGTCGGCCTGGGTGAGGAACGCAGCCGGCAGGTCGGGACGATGTCCGGCGGGCAGCGCCAGCGCGTCAAGCTCGCCTGCGCGCTGGTGCACGACCCGTCGCTGCTGCTGCTCGACGAACCGACGAACGGTCTGGACCCGGGCCAGCGCGACGGCGTCCTGCACCTGGTGCGGCAGCTCAGCGACGACCTCGGCGTGCCGGTGCTGATGAGCTCGCACCTGCTGGAGGAGGTCGAGCGCGTCTGCGAAGAAGTCATCGTGCTGTCCGAGGGACGCGCCGTGCTGCAGACCACCCTGCGCGGGCTCGGCGCCTCCGCCGGTGTGTTCGAGGTGGTGCTGGCCGAGGCCGACGCCGGTGAGCTGGGCGGCCGGCTCCGTCGGGCCGGGCACGAGGTCGTCGTCGACGGGAGGCGGCTGGAGGTCCGGCTCGCCGCCGGCGACGAGCAGCAGCGCCGAGCGGCCGTCGACACCGTCGCGCACGACGTCGTGGAGGCCGCCGCGGCGCTCGGCGTCGCGCTGCGTCGCCTGCAGGCGCGCGGCCGCAGCCTGCAGGAAGCCTTTCTCGGGAGCTCGGCCCCGTGACCGCGACCGGCACCGCGGCAAGGACTCCATGACCCGGCCGGAGGCCCGGCTGGACGCCGGCGGCCCGCAGCGCTACGACGGTCCGCGGCTGGGTCAGGGCTACGCCGTGCGGCGGGTGGCCCTGCACAGCATGGGTCGGGCGATCGGCCTGCGCCGCGGCACCGGCGCCAAGATCGTCCCCGCGCTGACGGTGCTCGTCGCGATCCTGCCGGCCGTCGTCTTCACGGGCGTCTCGGTGCTGCTGCCCGGGGTGCTGAGCGTCGGCGACCTGATCCGCTACCCCGACTACTACGGCTTCGTCCTGCTCGCCCTCGTGCTGTTCAGCGCGCTCGTCGCACCGGAGCTGCTCTGCCCCGACCGTCGTTCGGGCCTGCTCGGGCTCTACTTCGCCGCGCCGCTGGACCGTCGCAGCTACCTGCTGAGCAAGGTGCTGGCCTGCCTGCCCCTGCTCGGGCTCATCACGCTGCTACCGCCGCTGGTGCTGCTGATCGGGCTGACCTCTGCCGGCGCCGGGCCAGGATCGGTGGGCGACGTCGCGCTCCTGCTGCTGCGCATGCTCGCCGCCGGGACGGTGCTGTCGGTGTGCTTCACCGCCCTCGCGCTGGCGCTGTCGTCGTTGACCGACCGGCGCGCGGTGGCCGCCGTCTGCACGTTGCTGTTCCTGCTGCTGTCCGGCGCCGTCTCGGGGGCGTCGGTCGCTGCCGGCGCGCCCGGCAGCGTGCGGCTGCTGGATCTGCCGTCGGTGGCCTTCGAGCTGGTGCAGCGCCTCTACGGGGTCTCGGGCGAGGTCGCCGGGCAGCCGACCTGGGCGCTCGTCGGCTCGGCCCTCACCTGGGTCGTGGCGTCCGGAGCGCTGCTGGCGCGTCGGTACGCGACGGTGGCCGTCACCCGATGAGCAGGACCCCATGACGAGCACCAGCACGAGCGCCGGCACGAGCGTGCTGACCCTGCAGGGTGTCTCGAAGTGGTTCGGCGATGTCGTCGCGGTCAGCGACGTGAGCTTCTCGCTCGCCCCCGGCGTCACCGGCCTGCTCGGGCCCAACGGGGCCGGCAAGACCTCCGTCCTGCGGATGGCCTGCGGGCTCACCCGACCATCGACCGGCACGGTCCGACTGTTCGGGGTCGACCCACGGGCTGATCCGGACGTGTTCCGTCGGCTCGGCCTCGTGCCGCAGACCGAGGCGCTGCCGGAGGGTCTGACCGCGCGAGAGTTCGTCCGGTCCGGCGGTGAGCTCGGCGGGTTGGCCGAGCCCGACGCGGCGGCGCGCACCGCGCTGGACCGGGTCGGCCTGTCGCCGGAGGATTCCCGGCGGCTGCGGAACCTGTCCGGCGGTGAGCGTCAGCGCGCCAAGATCGCGCAGGCGCTGGTCCACGATCCCGAGCTGCTGGTCATGGACGAGCCGCTGGAGGGGTTGGACCCGCGTCAGCGCGCGGAGGTGCTCACCCTCGTGCGTTCGCTCGGCGCCCAGGGCCGTTCGGTGCTGGTCAGCAGCCACGTGCTGGACGAGGTCGAGCGGATGAGCGAGCAGGTGGTCGTCGTCGCTCGCGGGCGGCTCGTGGCGGAGGGCGACTTCCGCTCGATCCGTGCGCTGATGGACGACCGCCCGCACCGCGTGCGCGTGGGCACCGACGAGCCACGCCGGCTCGCCGCCCGGCTGGCCCTGCTGCCGCACGTGCTCGGCCTCGAGCTCGACGCGACCGGTCTGGTGGTGCAGACCGCCGACCTCACCGCGCTCGGACGCGACGTCGTGCCGGCCGTCCGCGACGTCGGCTGCCGCCTGCGCGAGCTCGTCCCGCTCGACGACGACCTCGACAGCGTCTTCCGCTACCTGGTCGGCGAACGGTGAACGCGGTCTACCGGCTGGTGCGCCAGCAGTCGGCCGGCCGCGGCCGCACTGCGGTCATGCTCGCCGTCGGCGCGCTCGTCGTGCTCGTCGCGGTCCTCGGGGCCGTCAACGGCGACCTCGCCGACGCAGCCGGGCGCGACGTGGTCGACCGGCTCGCACTGACCGTGCTGCTGCCGATCGTCAGCCTGCTGGTCGCGACGGCCTCGCTCGGCGAGATGCGCGAGTCCGGCACGCTCGTCTACCTGTTCGCCCGGCCCATCCCGCGCTCGCGACTCGCCCTGGGCTCGCTCGCGGCGGTGCTGTCGCGGGCGCTGCCGCTGGCCGTCGGGCCCGCTGCGGTCGCCGGGACGCTGCTCGGTGGCGTCCGGCTCGGCGCCGCGGCCCTGGTCGCTGCCGCGCTCGGCACCCTCGCGTACGCGAGCCTGTTCCTGCTCGCCGGCCTGCGCAGCAAGCGCGCCGTGCTGTTCGGTCTCGTCTACATCGCCCTGTGGGAGGGCGTGGTCGCCGGCACGGGCACCGGCCCGGCGAGGCTGGCCGTGCACACCTATACCCGCTCGCTGCTCGACGGGCTGGACGGCGCCTCCGTCGCCGCGCCCTACGTCCCGGTCGCGGCAGCGGTGCTCGTGCTGCTGCTCGTCACGGTGGGCGGGCTGGCTCTCACGACGCGCGTGCTGCAGCGCACCGACGTCGACGGCTGACGGCGCCGCCCCAGGGGCTTCTCCCCGGCTGCCCCGTCTCGCTGAGGCGGGACGGGCCAGCGACGGGCAGGTGGGTGGGCTACGTCGTCGTGCTGTCCACGAGAGCCTGGACCTCGGCACGGGCCGCCTTGAGGGCGGTCAGGTGGCGCTCCGCAAGGCTCCGCGTGTCGCCGCCGATGTCCTTCTCCAGCGCCTTCTCATAGGCCGAGATCGCGTGGTCCTCGCCCTGCACGGCGGTCTTGAGCACGCTGTCCGGGCCCGAACCGGTGACGGCGTCACGCAGCGACATCCACCCGCGGTGCAGCGAGGCCGCCGCCGAACCGGTCTCCTTCACGGCGTCGCCGTAGGTGGCCGCGAGCGCCTGCAGCTCGTCCGAGAAGCCCGCACGCTGCTCGCTGAGCCGGGTGAAGACCGGCGCCAGGTCGGCACGGTCGGACTCCAGCAGCTCCTTCGCGCCCTTGGCGTAGCCCTCCTTGCCGTCCTCGGCGACCTTCACGAGGTCCTGGGTGGTGTCCTGGTCGACAGACATGTCGCTCCTCTTCTCGGGTGAGCCGTACCTGCCCCGACCGCAACGACACGAACCGCAGGCGAGCACGCTCCGAGCCTCGACAGCCCGGCCAGTGCTCCCGTCCAGGACGACCTCACGGGCCCGATCAAGAGGTCGAACCCACCCTGCGCAGGTTCGACCTGTGCCGATGTCCTCAGACATCACCTGGCTGGCTGGCCGTGGGGCTACCGGCGAAGGTCGCTGATGTGGGGCGACGGGTCCCGCTCGGACAGGCGTTCCGACGCGCTCAAGTTCGTTGCCCGAAACGGGGGCTCTGCGTGCAGCGACGGCCCGTGCCGCTCCCTAGTAGCCGGTGCGCCCGTCGATGGCCTCGCGGAGCAGGTCCATGTGGCCGAGGTGTCGCGCGTACTCCTCGACGAGGTGAGTGAGGATCCAGCGCAGGTTGACGGGCTTGCCCTTCCGCGACCCGCGCACGGGCGCGTCGAGGTCGGTCCACGCCGCTGCGTTGGCCCGGGTGACGGCGAGCTCGGCGCGGTACGCGGCGACGTCCGTCGGCGGCGGTGCCGGGGCCGACGTCGTCGAAGTCGCCGTCCGGGCTGTCGGGGGTGCAGTAGTAGTCCGGGACGTCCGGCTCGTCCAGCAAGACGACGCGGAGCCAGTACGCCTCGACCTCGGTCAGGTGCCGCACCGTCCCGATCAGGCTCATCGTCGACGGCGGGACCGACCGGCGGGCGAGCGCGTCGGCGTCGAGGCCGGCGATCTTGAGCAGCACGGTGTCGCGGTACAGATCGAGCCAGTGGTCCAGGACCTCGCGCTCGCCGCCGGTCATGGGGCCGTCCGAGCGAGCGTCGTCGTGGTCGGGGACGACAGTCGTGCCGTTCGTGTTCGTCATACGTCGAGCCTAGGGACGTGAGACGGCCGGACGGTCGCCGCTTCGGGGCCGCCGCCCCACGGCGGGAAGAAGGCAGCGGCGGACTACGGGGTCGGCCGCGGGCCACAGCAGCCAGGAACGACCTGTGCCCCCGCCGCAGACCGGCGAGGGCATGATCGTCGCCGACTTTCATCGGCCTTGCTCGGGATCTTCGTAGGAAGCGCCTGGCGGTGGCGGTGGGATTTGAACCCACGGAGGAGTTGCCCCCTCACACGCTTTCGAGGCGTGCTCCTTCGGCCGCTCGGACACGCCACCGGACGAGACTCTAGCGAAGCCCGCGACGGCCTTCGAAGAAGGTCAGCAGCACGTCGCCGCACTCGTCGGCCAGGACGCCGGGAAGCACCTCGGGCCGGTGGTTCAGGCGACGGTCGCGCACGACGTCCCAGAGCGAGCCGGCAGCGCCGGCCTTGGGGTCCGCGGCCCCGTAGACGACGCGGTCGACCCGGGCCAGCACCAGCGCGCCGGCGCACATCGTGCACGGCTCCAACGTCACGACCAGCGTGCAGCCGCCCAACCGCCAGCGCCCCAGGGTCGCCGCGGCCGCGCGCAGCGCCAGCACCTCGGCGTGGGCCGTGGGGTCGCCGCTGCCCTCCCGGTCGTTGCGGCCGGTGCCGACGACCGTGCCGTCGGCGTCCAGCACGACGGCGCCGACCGGCACGTCGCCAGCGGCTGCGGCCTGCTCGGCCAGCACGAGCGCTCGGCGCATCGCCGGCTGCCAGTCCAGGATCAGGCCTCGCGCAGCGACTCGAGCACGTCGTCGCAGCCGGCGCGCTCGCACAGCGACGTCAGGACGTCCGCCGGCAGCAGCCCTTCCTCGGCGCACAGGTCCAGCAGATCGGCGGCCTTCGTCCCCAGGTCGGCGAGCAGAGCCGGGTCGCCCGCGGGTTCGACGAGCAGCCCGCCGGACTCTTCCTCCGCCTCGTCGTCGTCGTCCTCGTCCGCGCTCTCCTCGTCCTCCCAGAGCATCGCCGCGACGTCGCTGTTCAGCACTGCACGCCGGTCGGACAGGAAGACCCGGGGCTCGTCCAGGCTGCCCGCGCCACCGTCCACCCGGACGACGGCGACGTACTCGTCGTTCTCCTCCAGCATCAGCAGCGCCGGCCCCGCGCCGTCGCCGGTGAGGTCACGGAGCAGGTCCGTCAACCCCTCGAGGTCCTCGACCTCGGCAAGGTCGAGCTCGACGCCGGACCAGCCCTGCTCGGAGCGGGCGAGAGCGGCAGCGAAGTAGGACACGAAGAGCTCCGGAGGCTAGGTAAGGGGCGCGACTACCCCACGAGGGCGTCCACTACCCGTTCGAACTCGTCCGCGAACCCCAGCCGGCGGGCGAGGGCGCTGAGCATCTCGTCGGCGTAGGCGTCCGTGTCGTCCAGCAGCATCCCGAGCTCCTGCGCGTCCAGGCCGAGGTCGGCGAACACCGCCAGGTCACCGGCCGGGAAGATCTCGTCCAGGTCGTCGTCGCCCGGCACAGCGATGTCCAGGTGGTCCAGCACCTGGTCGGCCAGGTCCCAGTCGGCCGCGGCGGTCACGTCCGACAGCAGCAGCTGCACGCTCCCGCGTCCCGCCCGGACGACGACGAAGAACTCGTCGGCGACGTCGATCAGGGCGAACGCGCCGTTCTCGCCGGGCTGCTGCCGCACCGCAGCGACCAGCCCGTCGAGATCGTCGGTCAGGCTGTCCGGCAGCCGCCCGACCTGCCAGCGACCGTCCTCGCGGAAGGCGATGACGGCGTAGGCCCCGTCGTTCACGAGCTGCGCCACGCGCCCTCCCCCGTCCGTGCAGTGATCAACACCCGGACTCTCGCAGACGCCGCGCCGGGAGGGAAGGCCGGATGTGACCGGCCCCGTCCACGATGCGGGTTCGAGTGCTCCTGGGCAGGGGTAGGCGCAGTGCAGACGCCCCTCGTCCTCGTCGTCACCTAGGAGACACATGTCTGAGCGCAACACCCTCGCCCACGCCCTGCACGACATGGGCCTGGCCGCCTGGTTCGGCGGTTCCCTGATGGGGGCCGTCGGCGTCAACGGCGCCGCTGCGGACGTCGACGACCCTCGGCAGCGGGCCCGGGTGGCCAACGCCGGCTGGAGCCGCTGGACGCCCGTGAACGCGCTGGCCATCGGTGCCCACCTGGTCGGCGGCGCCCAGCTCATGCGCGCCAACAAGGGCCGCGTCGTCGCGCAGAAGGGCGTGCTGGCCAACACCAACGTCAAGCTCGCCCTCACCGCCGGCGCCCTGGGCGCGTCCGCCTACGCCCGGCTGCTCGGCAAGAAGATGCAGCAGGCCGGCGACGTCCCGGTGGCCGGTGGCACCGACTCGCTGCCGTCGACGCCCCCCGAGGTCGCCAAGGCGCAGAAGCAGCTGACGGCCCTGCAGTGGATCATCCCGGGCCTGACCGGCGCCGTCATGGTCAGCAGCGCCCTGCACGAGGAGCAGCAGCGCCCCTCGCAGGTCGTCCAGGGCGTGCTCAAGGGGCTGCCCGCACGTGCGGGCTCTGCCGCTTCCGCAGCCGGCAAGCACGCGTCCGAGGCGGCTGCCTCCGCCCGGGACGCGGCCCTGGACCGCGCCGCCGAGGCACGCAGCGCCGCGCAGAGCAAGGTGTCTGACCTGCGCTGACCTGCGCTGACCTGCTCGGCCACACGAAAGGGCCCCGCCACCACGGCGGGGCCCTTTCGCGCGCTTAGGCCACCGTCAGCAGACCGCCCCGGACGACCGCTTCCAAGGACAGCGTGCGATAGCCCACCTCCTCGAACAGCACGACGATGCGGTCGCCCTCGTAGCGCATGACCAGGCCGGATCCCCACGTCGCGTGGGTCACCGTCGACTGCAGCAGGAACGGCGACGCCTGCGCGTCCTGTCCCTCGCGGGCCGTCCCGGCCGCGCAGGTGTCGCAGTTGCCGCAGGTGGACTGCCTCGACTCGCCGAAGTAGGCCAGCAGGAACTGCCGCCGGCAGTCCGTGGTCTCGGCGAAGGCGCGCATCATCTCGACCTTCGACTGCTCGACCTTGCGGTGCCCCTCGGCGACCAGCACCGCGGCGTCGGCCTCTTCGGCCGCCGTGCGGCCGGTGTCGCTGCGCGCGATGGCTCCGTCGGCCACGACGTCCAGGGCGCCTGCCTGCTCGAGCAGGTTCACCCAGCCGGCCAGCCGCGTCGCCGGCACGTCCAGCTCCTGGGCGAGCGCGGTCGGCGGCACCGGTCCCGGCGCATGCTGGACCAGCGTGACGACGCGGCGCAGCGCGAGCTCGTCGACGGTGCCGGACGCGAAGAACTTGCGGAGGCCGAGATCTTCCTGCCGGTAGAACAGCGCCGCCGTCGCAGGCTCGCCGTCGCGTCCCGCCCGGCCGATCTCCTGGTAGTAGCTGTCCAGGGAGTCGGCGACCTCGGCGTGCAGGACGAACCGGACGTCGGCCTTGTCGATGCCCATGCCGAACGCGGTCGTGGCGACGACGACGTCGAGCGTGCCCTCCTGGAAGCGGGTGTGCACCTCGTCGCGGGCCGCGTGGCGCATGCCGGCGTGATAGGCGGCGGCGTCGATGCCCAACGAGGCGAGCTCGTCGGCGTAGCGCTCGGCGCTCTTGCGCGTCGCGGTGTAGACCAGCCCCGGTTTGGCCTCGCCCATCGCCCGCAGCACGACCGCCTCGCGCCGCTGGTCGTCGTCGCGGAAGGCCTGCACCTCCAGGTGCAGGTTCGGCCGGTCGAAGCCGGACACCACCTGCACGGGGTCCTGCAGTCTCAGCCGCGACACGATCTCCTCGCGGACCGGGGGCGAGGCCGTCGCGGTCAGGGCCAGCACGCGCGGGCGGCCGAGGCGCTCGATCGCGGTGTGCAGCCGGAGGTAGTCGGGCCGGAAGTCGTGACCCCACGAGGAGATGCAGTGGGCCTCGTCGACGACGAACAGCGACGGACGAGCCGCGGCGACGGCGTCCAGGACCTCGGGCTTGGCGAGCTGCTCGGGGGCCAGGAAGAAGAACTCGACGTCGCCCGCGGACAGCGCCTCGAAGGCCTGCTCGCGGGCCCGCTCGCTCTGCGAGCTGTTGGCCTGCACCGCGCCGCCGGCGCCCGACCTGGCCAGCAGCGCCCTCACCTGGTCGCGCTGCAGGGCGATCAGCGGGCTGACGACCACGGTCGGACCGTCCAGCAGCAGCGCCGGCACCTGATAGACGGCGCTCTTGCCCGAGCCCGTCGGCATCACCGCCAGCGTGTCGCGACCGGACATGACCGCCCTCATCGCCTCCAGCTGACCGGGACGCAGCTCGTCCCAGCCGAAGGCGTCGCGGGCCGTCGCCCGCAGGTCCTCGGACGGATCAGGGACGGGATCAGGGACGGGATCAGGGACGACAGCATCGACGTCGGTGCTCAGAGCAGGCTCCAGGGGTGCGCGAACGGTCCCGGGTCCGTACCCGCTGCGGCGCCGCTCAGCCCCTGGTGGTGCGAGCCTGCAGCAGCGCCCGCGCCTGCCGCAGGTGGCGCGCACGCGGTCGTAGCCGGTCGCGCAGCTCGGTGGCCTCCCGCAACGCGTCCAGCGCCTGCAGGCGGCGTCGGGCCCGGTCCGGATCCGCGGGCGACGGCGTGGAGGCCATGCCCTCGACGGTACGTCGGACCGGGCCGTCCAGGGATGACACTTGCGTAGAGATCGTCGTCATACGCCCGAAGTGTCCGTCCGGCACGGTCTGCGTCTCCGCCACGACCTCAGGCACCGCCGTGCCCGACCTGCAAGGGCAGAGACGTCACGCTCGCGAACGTCGCCGCCTGCTCCTGATCGTCGGTGAGGGATCGCCGAAGGCGGTCGATGTCGGCCAGGACCGCCACGCGACGCTGCTCGAGCGTCCGCAGGTCCGCCAGGGCGGCATCGAGACGACGCACCCCGGAGCTGACCAGCTCGTCGGTCTGCCGCTCGAGCCGGGCCACGACGAGCTCGGCGTTGCGGATGGGGTCGCTGGAGTCTGCGGCGCGCCGTTCGGTCCGCAGCAGCGCCAGCTGACGGGCCAGCTCGTCGTGCCGGCGGGTCGCCGCCACCCGACCCTGGCGCTCCACGTCCACCTGGGCACGCGCGGCCTCGTACAGCTCGATCTGCACGGTGGTGGCCGTCGGCCGCGGCAGGCCCAACCGGAAGCGTCCGCGGTAGGCGGTGACGGCGGCGAGCGACAGCAGGCTGACCGACACCAGCACACCGGAGCGGTAGCCGCCGAGCTCCACGACCGGTCCGGCCGCCAGGTTGCCGACGGCGATGCCCAGGAAAGCGGCCGTGCTGGCCCAGGTGAAGGCTTCGGTCCGACGCCGGTCCGGGGCCAGCTCGGACAGCAGGGTGAACTGCGCGGCCGTGCTGGGCGCGAGGTAGACGCCCGCCAGGACCAGCGCGGCGGCCATCGACAACGGCCCCACGGCCAGCAGCGGCGCGAGTCCGGTGACCGCGCCGAGCAGCAGCAGCACCGGCAGCTGGCGCGGCAGCGGCACCTTCCAGGCGCGGGCGCCGTAGCACCATCCCGCGAGCAACGACCCGACGATCCAGGCCCCGATGAGCCAGCCGGCGATGCCCGGCGTGCCGCGCTCGGAGGCGAAAGCTGCCAGGGACACCTCCAGCGAGGCCACCGCCGCGACGCCCAGACCCACGACCAGCACCAGCCGGCGCACCCCGCGCACCGCCAGCGGGCTCCGGCCCACCCGCGGGCCACGACGCTCGACCAGCCGCTGCCGCGAGGCCGGGGTGGCGGCGAACAACAACGTGCCCAGCCCGGACAGGGCCGCGGCGACGAGGACGGCCGCACCGGGATCGATCAGCACCACCAGCCCGCCGACGAGCAGCGGACCACCCAGCTCGCAGATCTCCACGACGATCGACTCGACGGCGAAGGCCGTCGACTGCTGGTCCTGGTTCACCAGGCGCGGCCACAGCGACCGCATGCAGGCGGCCAGCGGCGGCAGCGTCGCACCGGCCAGCGCCGCACCGGGCGCCGTGAGCAGCGACGACGGATCACCGGCCCCGTGCACGACGAGCAGCAGGGCGAGGGGGTGCACCAGCCCGCAGACCACCAGCACCGGAGTCTGACCGTGCGCGTCGACGGCCCGACCCAGGACGGGAGCGACCACCGCGACCGACGCCGCGAACGCGCCGGTCACCAGGCCGGCGATGACGAAGGACCCCTGTCGCTGCTCCACGTGCAGCAGCAGCGACAGCATGACCATGGCGCTGGCGACCCGCGCGAGCAGGTACGGCAGCAGGGCGACGGCGATCCCCGGGCGCCGCAGCACCGCCGCATACCGGTTCACCGCTCGCCTCCTGTCGGGTGGGTCTCCGGAGGTCTCGGCAGATGGAGCCTGCAGGTGAAGTGCCGACGATGGGCCGAACGGCCCTTATCTCCAGCGGCAAACCTGTCGAACAGTGCGGGGACCAGTCCGGACGGCCGGTGCACAGCCGGCCCTCGCTGCGAAGGAGGAAAGCCATGCAGCGTCGAACGCGACGCCTCGCAGTGCGTTGGTGAGCACTGTTCCGTCCTTTCCGCTCAAGGCGGCGCCAGCCGTCCCGAGACACCAGGAGAGCTTTGTGAGGAACGCCAGCCACAAGTGGTGATCCGTCGCCCGACCCCGGGACGCTCCGGGGTCGGGCGTCGCACCAGCCCCGCCAGCAGGAGAGGGACCCACAACGATGACCCTCCGGGTCCCCCCGCGGCTGTCCCTGTACATCGGCGCCGTCCTGACCGGCGGCGCGCTGGTCCTGCTCGACCTCAGCCACCGCATCCTCGGCGAGGGGGTGTCCCGTCCCAGCCTGACGGTGCTCGTCCTGCTCGCCTGCATGGTGATCGGCGAGTCCCAGCCGATCATGATCTCGCGGGGTGACGAGGAGTCCGACGAGGTCACCATCTCCGCGACCTTCATCCTGGCCGTAGCGGTCCTGGGCCCGGTCTGGCTGCTGATCCCCGCACAGATCCTCAGCGCCGGCTGGGACGACCTGCGGCGCGGCAAGGACCTGCGCCGGATCGCCTTCAACATCAGCCAGCTGATGATCAGCGCGGCCGCGACCCGGCTCGCCTTCTGCCTGCTCACCGGCCGCAGCTACCTGGCCGACGACACCGCCTTCGGCCTGACCGACGTCGCCCCCGCCCTGGCGGCCGGCATCGTCTTCTTCGTCGTCAACAACGGCCTCACCGGCATCGTGGTGGCGCTGTGGCTGGACCGGCCGATCGTCCCGCTGCTGCGTGACGACGTGCGCTTCCAGCTCTCCACGTCGGGCGTGCTGCTCAGCTTCGCCCCCGTCGTCATCGTGGCGCTGGACTTCTCGCTGCTCATGCTGCCGCTCATGCTGCTGCCCATCGCCGCGGTGCACCGCAGCGCGAAGCTGGCCGCCGACCGCGAGCGCGAGTCGCTGCACGACGCGCTGACCGGGCTGCCCAACCGCGTCATGCTCCAGCAGCGCACGGCGCGGGTGCTGGACGACGCCGGCCGGTCCGGCCTCAGCACCGCCGTGCTGCTCATCGACCTGGACCACTTCAAGGAGATCAACGACACGCTGGGCCACTACGTCGGCGACCTGCTGCTGTGCGAGGTCGGCCGACGCCTGCGCGACGCCCTGCGCGACGGGGACTCCGTCGCCCGCCTCGGTGGCGACGAGTTCGCCGTCCTGGCCACCGACCTGCCGGGGCTCGCCGACGCCGAGGACGTCGCCCGCCGCATCGTCCAGGCGCTGGCGCAACCGTTCACGATCGACGGGGTGCGGCTGGACGTGCAGGCCAGCGTCGGTATCGCCCTGGCGCCCGACCACGGCAACGAGGCGACGACGCTGCTGCAGCGGGCCGATGTCGCGCTGTACTCGGCCAAGGAGCACCGCGGGCGCTACGAGGTCTACTCGGCCAGCGAGGACCAGCACAGCCTGGAGAAGCTGGCGCTGCTCGGTCAGCTGCGCGAGGGCATCGAACGGGGCGAGCTGCGCGTGCACTACCAGCCCAAGTGTGCCGCCGACGGCGGGGCGCTGGTCGGGCTGGAGGCGCTCGTCCGCTGGCAGCACCCGGCGCGCGGCCTGGTGTACCCGGACGAGTTCATCACCATCGCCGAGAACTCCGGGCTGATCGGCCCGCTGACGCTGGAGGTGCTGGACCAGTCGCTGCAGGTGGCCCGCCAGCTGCACGACGCCGGCCACGCCCTCGGCGTCGCGGTGAACCTGTCGGTGCGGCTGCTGACCGACCTGGACCTGCCCCGACAGGTGGCCTCGCTGCTCGGCCGGTGGGGCGTGCCACCGTCGCGGCTGACGCTCGAGGTCACCGAGACGTCCATCATGGCCGACCCCACCCGGACGATGAACGTGCTCGGGCTGCTGCGCGACCTGGGGGTCGTGCTGTCGATCGACGACTTCGGGACCGGCTACTCCTCGCTCGCCTATCTCAAGCGGCTGGAGGCCAACGAGCTCAAGATCGACCGCTCGTTCGTGTTCGCCATGACCAGCAACAGCAACGACGCCGTGATCGTCCGTTCGACGATCGAGCTCGGTCACAACCTGGGCCTGAGCCTGGTGGCCGAAGGCGTCGAGGACGCTGCGACGTGGTCGATGCTGCGGGCGCTGGGCTGCGACGTCATCCAGGGCTATCACCTGTCCCGCCCCATGCCGCCGGAGACCCTGTGGCCCTGGCTGCGCGACTACCAGCGCCCGCTGCGCACGCCCCCCGTCCCCGTGACCGCCTCCGGGGCCCGGGCCTAGGATCAGCGGCATGACCGAGCTGGACACCAGGCCTGTCGTCGAGCCACGGCTGGACGACGGCGACGACGAGCGCTACAGCCACTACGTGCGCAAGGAGGACATCCTGCGCAGCGCGGTCGACGGTGTCCCGGTGGTGGCCCTCTGCGGCAAGACCTGGCTGCCGGGCCGCGATCCCGACAAGTTCCCCGTCTGTCCGGCCTGCAAGGACATGATGGGGATGCTGGAGGCGATGCAGTGAGCCGGTCTCGCCCGGCGTCCCGCTGAGGGTGCCCGCGCAGACCGTCCTGGCGATCGACATCGGCGCCACGAAGATCGCCGCCGGCATCCTCGACGGCGACGGTGTCCTGCACCGCTCGGCGACCGCCCTGACGCCGCGGGGCGAGGATCCCGAGGTGCTGCTGGCCGCCGTCCTGTCAGCGGTGCAGCAGGTCTCGCCCGAGGGGGTCGCGGCCGCCGGAGTCGGGACGACGGGTCCGATGACCCGGGGAGGCGAGGCGGTCTCGCCGCTGAACATGCCCGCCTGGCGGCAGTTCCCGCTGCACGCCCGGCTGGAGCGGGCGCTCCGGATGCCGGTGGTCGTCGACGGCGACGCGAAGGCGCTGGCCGTCGGCGAGGGGTGGAAGGGCGCGGCCGCAGGCACCCGCGACTACCTGGCGATGGTGGTGTCCACCGGCGTCGGCGGCGGGCTCGTGCTCGACGGACGGCTGCTGCACGGCCGGGCAGGCAACGCCGGCTTCATCGGTCACGTGGTCGTGGTGCCGGACGGTGCGCCGTGCTCCTGCGGCGGGCAGGGGTGCCTGGAGGCCGAGATCAGCGGCACGGCGATCGCCGCCCGCACCGGCGCGCCGGCCGCCCGGGCGCCGATGGCGGAGGTGCTGCGGGCCGGCCGGCTGCTGGGTCAGGGGCTGGCGTCGGTGGTGAACCTGCTGGACCTGTCGCTGGTCGCCATCGGCGGGTCGGTGGCCCTCGGCTACGGCGGACCGTTCTTCTCGGCCGCCAGCCGGGGCCTACGCGCGACCAGCCGGTTGAGCTCGACGGACGGCTGCCGCATCGCGCCGGTGGGGCTCGGCCGGGACGCGCCGCTGATCGGCGCCGGCGCGCTGGCGCTGCAGCTGCTCGGCCACGACGTCGGGACGCTCTGACGGGTCACCGCGCGGACGTCACCGCGCGGACGTCACAGCCCGAACGTCACGCCCGGACGTCACAGCCCGGGACGTCACAGCCCGGGACGTCACAGCCCCGGAGCACCCCAGACCGGGAACCAGCGGGACAGGTCCGGCTCGATCTTGAGGTCAGCACCGATCGCGGCGCGCACCTGCAGCTCCAGGGCCGTGTCGCGCTGCTGTGCGCCGCGCGGGGCGAACGGGTAGAACGTCCCCCGCTTGTAGAGGTAGACCAGCGCGACCGCTCGCCCGTCCGGGCCCTGGAAGCCCACCAGCGAGCAGAGCAGGCCGGTCCCGAACTCGTCGCGGGCGTAGGTGGTGTTGGCCGCGTGCAGCGCACTGACGACGTCGGGCAGCCGGCTCCGGTCGGCGGCGACCGTCGTCCAGGCATAGCCGTAGTCGTCGCGCGTGACGTCGACGCGGGAGGTGTCGTCGACGCGCAGCAGCGCCTGCACCTCGGTCTGGGTGCGGGTGAAGGCGGCACCCTCCACCGGCTTGATGCAGACCGACCCGAGGCCGGTCGGCACGAGCGCCAGGGAGGCCTGCAGGCCGACCGCCGCCGACGGCAGCGCGAACAGGGCGTCGAGGTCCGGCGGCACCGGCTTCTTGCGCCCCAGCAGCGCGTCGAGGAACGTCATGACGTCGCCGACATCTTCGCCAGCTGCGCCAGCCGGGTGTCCAGCGACGGGTGGGTGGAGAACAGCGAGGACAGGCTGAAGCCCTGCGCCAGCGCCGGGGTGAAGAAGAAGGCGTTGAACGGCTCGGCCTCGCGCAGGTCGCGGGTGGGGACGCGGGCCATCTCGCCGGTGACCTTCGTCAGGGCCGAGGCGAGCGAGGACGGCCGGCCGGTGAGCTGCGCGGCCGTGCGGTCGGCCGACAGCTCGCGGTAGCGCGACAGCGCCCGGATGAGCAGGAAGCTGACGGCGTAGACCAGGGCCGACACCACGATCACGGCGATGACGATCGGGATGCCGCTGTTGCTGTCGCGGTTGTCGCTGCGGTCGCGACCGTAGCCGCGACCGCCGTAGCCCTGGCCGAAGCCGCCGAAGGCCATCGACTGCAGCACGAAGCGGGTGATGAGCCCGGACAGGACGCCGAGGAAGGAGGCGATGGTCATCACGGCGACGTCGCGGTGCGCGACGTGCGACAGCTCGTGCGCGAGCACGCCCTCCAGCTCGTCCGGCTCGAGCCGCCGCAGCAGGCCGGTGGTCACGCAGACGACGGCCTTGGACGGGCTGCGCCCGGTGGCGAAGGCGTTGGGCACGTCGCTGTCGGCGACGGCCACGCGCGGCTTCGGGGTGTCCGACAGCGCGCAGAGCCGGTCGATGACCCCGTGCAGCTCAGCGGCCTCCGCAGGCTCGACCAGCCGACCGTTCATCGCGTACAGCGCGATCTTGTCGCTGGCGACGTACTGGAAGACGAAGAACCCGCCGACCACCACGAGCACCACCACCGGGCTGATCCCGAGGCCGATGAGCGCACCGATCGCGACGACGTACAGCAGCCCGAGCAGGAAGAGCACGAGCAGCATCCGCGAGGTCAGCCCGCTGTCGGCGGCGAACCGGCCGCGGCGGCTGCTCATCCGGGCACCAGCCCGTCGGCCTCGAACAGGTGGCGCACCTCGGCGAGGGTGACGTCCGCAGGGGGCAGGACGAACGACGACGGGACGAGCAGGTCCGGAGCGGTCGGCGCACCGAGGCGGCGGACCGCGTCGAGCAGCGCCGTGAGCGCTGCGGTGAAGGCCGGCTGGTCGTCGGCGTCGACCGCGCTCTCGGCCACGGCGTCGAGCGCGTTGAGGGCGTCGAGGGCGCTGTCGGGCAGGTCGAACTGCCCCTCCCCGAGGATACGGACGATCACTGCTGCTCCTGGGCGCTGGTCGTGGAGGTCGGCGGCAGCCCGAGCGGGCCGGGGAGGGCGCGATCGCCTCGGAGCGCCGCCAGCTCGTCCTCGACACCGCCGCCGGAGAGCTGGGCGAGGGTGCGCTGCGCGGCCTCCCCCGGCGTGAGGCGGCTGGTGCTGCTGATCTCGGCGAGCTCCTCGAGCGCTCCGGCCCGGGCCTGCGCGGCGTCGGTGCGCTCGCGCGCCCGCTGCAGCGCGAAGCCCACGTCGCCCAGCTCTTCGTCGACGCCGGCCAGCGCCTGTCCGACCTTCTCCTGCGCCTGCGCGGCGGTGAGGCCGGCCGACAGCGCCTCCTTCTGCCCGCGGAACGCCTCGACCTTCGCCGCCAGCCTGGACACGGCGGTCTCGAGCGTCTCCTGCTGCGTCGCCAGCTGCTGCTGCTGCGGGCGCAGCTCCTCGACCTGCTGGAGCAGCCCGGCCCGGCGCGTGAGCAGGGCGCGCGCACGGTCGTCGTCGCCACCGCGCACCGCAGCGGTGGCGTCGTCGTGCAGGGAGTCGGCCTCGGTCTCCAGCTGGCGCAGCTGCAGCTCGAGGCGGCGTGCGGACGTCGCGACGTCGGCCGCGCCGCGACGGGTCTGCTGCAGGAGCTGCTGCTGCCGGTCGTAGGACGCGTCCAGGACCTCCTGCGGGTCCTGCTCGCGCGCGAACAGCGCGGACAACCGCTTGCCCAGCCCCATCGGTCCACCTCCGTGCGTCGTCCCCGGGTAGGACGCCCAGTCTGCCCGCTACGTGCCCGGGCGTGCCGCCTGCCCGACCGGCAGCGACGCGCCGACGAGGACCGGCTCCGGGACGAGCTCGACGCCGAAGGCCGCGCGCACCCCGTCGCGCACCTGCTGGGCCACCGCGAGCAGCTCGCCGCTGGTGCCGCCGCCGCGGTGCACCAGCGCCAGCGTGTGCTTGCTCGAGATGCCCACCGGACCGGCGAAGTGGCCCTTGCCGAACCCGGCGTGCTCGATGAGCCAGGCCGCGCTGGTCTTGACCAGGGCGCCGTCGCCGGGCCAGCGCGGGGCGGCGGGATCCAGCCGGGCCGCCTGCTCGGCGGTGAGCTGCGGATTGGTGAAGAACGACCCGCAGCTGCGGGTGTCGGGGTCGGCGGCGTCCAGCACCATGCCCTTGCCGCGGCGCAGCGCGAGCACGGCCGCGCGCACCTCGCCGAGCGGCGCGCGCTCGCCCACGGGGACGCCGAGGCGCCGCGCCAGCTCGGCGTACGCGACCGGCTGGGACGCGTGCGACGCCTGCAGGGCGAACGTCACCGCCAGCACGACCCACCGTCCGGGCTCGCGCTTGAACCGGCTCTGTCGGTAGGCGAACGCGCACTCGGCTGCGGGGAGGGTGACGACCTGCCCGCTGCGCCGGTCCAGCGCGCGCACCGCGCGGACGGTCTGCGCGACGTCCTGCCCGTAGGCGCCGACGTTCTGCACCGGGCTGGCGCCGACCAGGCCGGGGATGCCGGACAGCGCCTCGATCCCGGCCAACCCGTCGGTCACGGTCAGCGCGACGAGCCCGTCCCAGTCCTCGCCGGCGGCCGCGGTGAGCAGCACCTGCGCGCCGTCGGTCCGCGCGGTGAGCCCGTGCACGGCGATGCGCACGACGGTGCCGTCGAAGCCGGCGTCGGGCAGGACCACGTTGCTGCCGCCACCGAGCACCAGCAGCGGCTCGGCGCTGCGGTCGGCCGCCGTCACGGCGTCGACGAGCTCGTCCTCGGTGTGCACCGTGAGCAGCCGCTTCGCCGGACCCCCGAGCTGCAGGGTGGTGAGGGGGGCGAGCGGGGCGTCGCGACGGTCGAGCACGCGCCCGAGGCTACGGCGCCGGCCGCCGACCGGTCGGGACCGCAGCAGTCCTGTCCGCCCCGGACGCGGCCGCGATGGTCTAGGAACGGTGCATGACCAAGCGCATCGTGGTGTGGGGGACGGGGTTCGTCGGCCGGCTCGTGCTCGACGGAGGTGCTGCGGCACCCCGGGTTCGAGCTCGTCGGGGTCGGGGTCAGCAACCCCGCCAAGGTCGGCAAGGACGTCGGCGAGCTGCTCGGCAGCGCCACCGGTCGGGGTGACCTGCACCGACGACCTCGAGGTGCTCCTCGCCACTGCCCCCGACGCCCTCGTGCACTACGGGCCCACCGCCGCGAAGGCCGCGGACAACCTGCGCGTCATGACGGCGTTCCTGCGGGCCGGCATCGACGTCGTCTCGACCGCCATGACGCCGTGGGTGTGGCCGGCGATGTCGCTCAACCCGGCCGCCTGGATCGAGCCCGTGCGCGAGGCGTGCGAGGCCGGCGGCTCCTCGCTGCTTCACCACCGGCATCGACCCAGGCTTCGCCAACGACCTGTTCCCGATGACGCTGATGGGCCTGTGCGGTGAGGTCGAGCTGGTCCGCGCGCTGGAGATCCTCGACTACCAGAACTACGAGGGCGACTACGAGGACGAGATGGGCATCGGCCGGACCCCGGAGTTCGTGCCGCTGCTGGAGCACACCGACCTGCTGGTCATGGCCTGGGGCGCCACCGTGCCGATGATGGCGCACGCCGTCGGCATCGAGCTCGACGAGATCACGACCACCTGGGACAAGTGGGTCACCGACGTACCCGATCACCACCGTGAAGGGCGTCATCGGGCCGGGCAACGTCGCGGCGATCAACTTCACCATCAACGGCGTCCACCGCGGCCGCACCCGCATCCAGCTCGAGCACGTCAACCGCATCGGCCCGGACGCCGCCCCCGACTGGCCCCGCGGCACCGACAGCGACGTCTACCGGGTCGAGATCACCGGCAGCCCGTCGATCGTGCAGGAGACGGCGTTCCGGTTCACCGACGGCAGCGGTCGCGACGCCGCCACCGCCGGCTGCCTCGCCACGGGCATGCGCGCGCTCAACGCCGTCCCGGCCGTCAACGAGCTGCCGCCCGGCTGGGTGACTGCGCTGGACCTGCCGCTGATCCCGGGCGCCGGCACGATCCGGTGAGGCTCGACGATCAGGACGTGTGCAGCAGCGTCGGCCGGCCGTCCCGCCTCACACCGGCGCCGTCACGGCCAGCCGGAGCGTGCGCCGGTGGTGGCGCACCACGTCGCTGGTGAACAGCGCCAGGGCGAACCAGACCAGCGCGAACCCGAGCAGGCGCACCAGCGGCAGCGGCTCGTGGAGCACGACCACGCCGAGCAGGAACTGCATCGTCGGCGCGAGATACTGCAGAAGGCCGAGCGTCGACAGCGGAACCCGCGAGGCCGCCCCGGCGAACAGCAGCAGCGGGACGGCGGTGACGACGCCGGTGGTCGCGAGCAGCACGGCGTGCCCCGGTCCCTCGGTCGTGAACGTGCCGCCGCCGGTGGCGTGCAGCACGAACAGATAGGCCACCGCCACCGGCAGCAGCACCGCGCTCTCGACGGCCAGACCCTCGACCGCGCCTACCCCGGCGGTCTTCTTCAGCAGCCCGTACGTGCCGAAGGAGAACGCGAGCACCAGGGCGATGTACGGCGGCCGTCCGTTCTGCAGGGTCAGCACCACGACCGCGAGGAACGCGACCCCGAGCGCCGTCCACTGCACCGGCCGCAGCCGCTCGCCCAGCACGAGCACCCCCAGCAGCACCGTGACGATCGGGTTCACGAAGTAGCCCAGCGAGGTCTCGATCACCTGCCCGCTGTTGACGCCGTAGATGTAGGTGCCCCAGTTGCCGGCGACGAACAGGGCAGCGAGGGCCAGCCGGATCAGCGTGCCGCGGTCGGCCACCACGGCACGCAACCGGCTGGCGCCGGCCGTCAGCGCCACGAGCAGCAGCACGACGACGAAGGACCAGACGATGCGTTGCCCCAGCACCTCCAGCGCGGCGGCCGGCTTCAGCAGCGGCCAGTAGAGCGGGAACAGCCCCCACAGCAGATAGGCGCCGACACCGTAGAGCACGCCGCGCCGGTTCGATGTCACGAGCGCAACGCTAGACGCTGCTGTCGCTGCGTCGTGAGCGCCGCCAGCAGACCGGCGCTACCGCCAGGTCGTCCGCAGCCGGCTGGTGACCGCGAACGGGTCCTCGCCCCGCAGCAGGTCCAGCAGCGCCGCGCCCTCGGGATCGCTGCCGCGCACCAGCCGGCCCGCGCCGACGTGCTCGCGCCAGGCGGTGTCGAAGGCCGCGACCTTGGCCTTGCTGCGCCCCAGCCAGGCCGGCACCGCATGCCAGGCGACGGCAGCCTCGACCGGCCGCCCGACCGCCCGGGCCCGCGCCAGGCGGCGTCGGTCAGCCGCCGCCGCCGGGCTCGGCAGGACCAGCCGCGACACCAGCCAGCCCGGAGCCCCCAGCGGCGAGACCAGCTCGTCCAGGCAGGTCGCGAACAGCAGCGACTGCTCCGGCGGGGCATCGAGCTCGACGGCGAGCCAGCCGCCGGGCCGGGAGACGACGCGGACCGCTTCCGAGGCAGCGCTGGTGCCGCCGGTCGCACGCAGCGCGTCCGCCACCGCCCGGGCGAGCTGCACCACCCCCGCGGTGTCGCCGTCGGCCGGGAGCCGGCGGAGGGCGCGCAGCTGACGCGTGTAGCGACGACCGGCCACGGCGCCGCCCGTCAGCAGCCCCGCCCCGAGGCCGGTCGCCGCCCCCCACACCGGCCCGCCGGTAGCCGTCACCGCGGCGCTGCCGACGACCGCGGTGGCGATCGGCAACGGCCACAGCCGCGCCGGGGTCCCCGCGCGGGGGGGCAGCGCGGCCGGCGCCGGGGCGCCCAGCGTGGTGCGGACGTCGAGCAGCCGCGTCGGCACCAGACCACCCGGCAGGCCGAACGGGCGCCCCGTCCGCAGCCGCAGCGTCGACAGCTCGCTGCCGACGTACGGCTCGCCGATGCCCCAGCCGGCCCGGACGGCGGCACGCTCACCGACCCGCAGCAGCGCCCGGCCGTTCACGGCGGCGCGGGTGCCGGCGTCCGGCGCCGCATAGGGGCTCAGCGCCTCGTCGCAGTGGCCGATGCCCGACTCGATCAGACCGTCGCGGCCCAGGACGAGATGGTGCTCGTGCTTGCGCACCGTGCGCAGGTAGTCGGCGTCGCCGCGCGGGTGACCGTCGGCGACGCAGACGATGCTCCAGTTGTCCGCCACCTTGTCCGGTCGTTCCGGGTCCAGCCGCAGCGAACGCCCGCGCACCTGCGTCACCGACGTCGCCGTCGCCGCGCTGGACAGGTCCAGGACGACGTTCAACGGGGGGCAGTCCCAGCCCTCGCCGAGCAGCGCCCGCGTGCTCACCACCACCTGGGTCCCGCCGGCGACGAGCCAGTCGGTCATCAGGGGGGTCCAGGTGCGTGCCGACCAGCCGGACCCGATCGTGAGGCTGACCAGCGAACGGGTCCCCTCGAACGGCTCGGCCAGCAGGCGGTCGGCCAGGCCCGGCGGCGCGAACGCGCGGAAGGCCGCGAGGTCCTCGCGGCGCATCGCGACGGTCCGACCGGTGCACAGCACCGGGCGCAGCGTGGCAGCGCGGTCGCACCGCGCCAGCGTGAGGAAGGCCAGCCGGGCCGACCCGGTCTGCCGGCCCTGCGTCCCGTCGTCGACGCGGGAGGCGGTGACCGCCGCCTGGTCCTCGAAGTCGCACAGCACGACGGCCCGAAGGTCCTCGCCGAGCGTGTCGCTCTCGGCCGCGAGCACCTGGACGGCCGCGGCAGCCTTGGACTCCGACAGGGCACAGACGCGGTCGACCGGTGAGGTCGTGGCGCGCAGGCCCTTGCGGGTCAGCAGCCAGCCGAGCCCCGGCAGCACCTCGCGGATGCCGTGCAGCAGGCGCTGGTCGGCGAGGTCGGTGCTGTCCAGCAGGTGCTCGCGGGCGTAGCCGCCCAGCAGCACCGCCCAGTCCTGCGCGTCGGTCGGCACCCGGTGCTGCTCGCGCAGACGCGCCCCCACCGGCAGACCGATCACACCGGCGTGCGCCAGGCGCAGTCCCGCGCGGGCGAAGGCCGGCTCGGCCGCCTCGACCTCCGGCCAGCCCAGCTGCGGTCCGCCTCGGCAGCGCTGCGACGACCGTGCAGGCGGCGCCAGAGCCAGTCGGCGAACGGCAGCGTGCCGTGCCGCTGGGCCACCAGCTCGTGCTGCAGGCTCGCTGAAGCGCAGGCTCTCCGACGCGATCCAGGTGTCCTCCTCCACGCTCGGGGCGGTGAGGAAGACCAGCTCCTGGAACGGGGCCAGCTCGGCCTCCTTCACCACCGCCGGCGTCGGCACGCAGAAGTCCAGGTCGGCGAAAAGCTCGTCGTGCAGGCGCTTCTGCCGCTCGGTGAGGTCGGCGGGGGGCGTGGCGGTCAGGCCGACCACCCAGGTGTCCTGGCCCAGCTCGCGCACCAGCGCCCGGACCAGCGCGCCCCAGGTCTCGAGCAGGTGGTGGCACTCGTCCAGCACCAGGGTCCACGGGCCGAGCGCACGGGCCCGGCCGACCATCTCGCGTCCGCGCGGGTGCAGCAGCGAGAGCAGGTCGCTGCCGGCCTCACCGCGCAGCGCGGCGCGGCGCTGCTCGGCGACATCGGCGGAGGTGTCGTCGGCGACGTCCTCGTCGTCGGCGCCACGGTCCCACACGGTCACCCCCTGGTAGGTCAGGACGGTCAGGCCGGAGGCGAGCTCGCGCGTCGCGCTGGCCGGCTGCGGGTGCTGGCCGGCAGCCCCGCCGAACCCGTCCCACGCACGCAACCACTGCCCCTGCACGGCGGTGTTCGGCGTCAGGACGAGGGTGCGCCGGCCGATCCGGCGCGCCGCCTCCAGCCCGACGACGGTCTTGCCGGCACCGGGCGGAAGCACCAGGTAGGCGCGTCGCTCGCCGTCCGCGCGCAGCTGGTCGACCGCGTCGAGCGCGAGGAGCTGGTAACGGCGCAGGGCACCGGGAAAGGCGCACCTGTCCCACCCGTCCGCCCGCACCGGGACATCCTGCCGGAGTCGCGACCCGGGCGGGGTGGACGCGACGGCCCCGCCGCTCAGGAAGTGCTGGCCGGGTCTCCGCGCAGGCGCGACACGACCGACGCCAGGGCGGCGTCCAGCACCGGCGAGAAGCGCTCGGCGCCGACGACCAGCACGGCGTGCCCGCCCTCGGCCTCGAAGACCTCGGCGCCGGAGATGGCGGCGGCCAGCCGCCGCTGCCGCGCCACCGGGACGGTCCGGTCCCTGGTCGCGACGACGACCGACGTCGGGACGTCGACGTTGCTGATCCAGGCGGCCGAGTTGAAGCGCCCGATCGCGGCGAGCACCGACGGCGCCGACCAGGCGCTGGTGGCGCGGAACTCCGAACGTCCCCAGTCGTCGTCGGTGCAGACGGTCCCGGGCAGGTCGGGCAGCAGGGCGCCGTAGCGCTGGACCCGGCGCGAGGCGTAGCCGGTCAGCGGCGCGAAGGCGGCGGTCACGGCGGGGTAGACGGCGCGCTCGAGCCGGGCGCCACGGAAGTTGCGTGACGTCGCGCAGAGGACGAGACCCTCGACGCGCTCCACCTGTCGCTGCCAGGTGAGCTGCGCGACGGCGCCGCCCATCGAGTAGCCGCAGATGATCGCGCTGCTCACGCCGCAGTGGTCGAGCACCGCGGCGACGTCGTCGGCGCAGTCCTCCAGGCGGAAGCGCGGCGACCGGATGCCGCGTCCGTGCCAGCGCTGGTCGAAGGCGATGACGCGGTAGGTCTTGGTCAGCTCGGCGAGCACCGGGAACCAGGAGAGGTAGGCGGTGCACGACAGCGCGTGCAGCAGCACCACGGTCGGTGCGCCAGGCGGCCCGGGGGCGTCGACCACGAAGGTGCTGCCGCGCCCGGGCAGGGTGACGACGCTGCCGGCGGGCACCGCCTCGACCCGGGGGAGCGGGATGACCCGCTTGGCGGTGCGCAGGGCGAGCCGGCCTCCGATCATGTGACCAAGGTTACAGGAACCGGTTCTACCCAGCCCGCGGCCGGCGCCGGACGCCGCTCACGCGGTCGGGGCGACCGGTCCCGCGTGGACGAGGCGGTGCAGCGCCCAGCGCGCCACGGGCGCATAGGCCAGCACGAGGGCGGGCGGCCCGGTCAGCGTCAGCCACGTGGACGTGCCGGCCGGGGACCCGACCACCCCGTGCCCCAGCCGCAGCGACACCGGCAGCGGTACCGACAGCGTCGCCGGCCGGACCCGCCAGTGCCACGTGCGCGCCTGCTCGTCCAGGTCCTCGACGACGAAGCGCACCCCGATCCCCGGCGGCCCGAGCACGGTGCCGGTGCTGCCTGCGCGCAGCCGGTCGCCGGTAGCGGCGTCGGTCTGCACGCGTCTGACCTGCGGGGACCAGCCCGACCACAGCGACGGACGCACGTACCGCTCCCACACCTCGGCCGGTTCGGCCGGACCGGAGGCCGACAGGGTGAGGTGCACGGCCTCATCGTGCGCCGCGACCGCGCCTGCTGCCAGCCGGCGAGCACCCCTGAGCCGGTGGTAGACCGGACGGCATGAGCAGCCTCCCGACCCGGACCCTCGGCGCCGACGGGCCGGAGGTGGGCGCTGTCGGCCTCGGCTGCATGGGCATGTCCTGGGCGTACGGTCCGGGCTCGCGCGACGACTCGGAGTCGACCGGCGTCCTGCACCGGGCGCTGGAGCTGGGCGTCACGCTGATCGACACCGCCGACGTCTACGGGCCTTTCGTCAACGAGGAGCTCGTCGGGCGAGCCCTGGCCGGACGCCGCGAGCAGGCCTTCCTGGCCACCAAGTGCGGGCTGGCCGTCACCGACGGTGCGATGAGCATCAACGGCCGCCCCGAGTACGTGCGGGCCGCGATCGACGCCTCGCTGCGACGGCTGGGCGTCGACCACGTCGACCTGTGGCAGCTGCACCGGGTCGACCCGACGGTGCCCGTCGCCGAGACGTGGGGCGCGATGGCCGAGCAGGTGCAGGCCGGCAAGGCGCGGCTGATCGGGATGAGCGAGGTCACCGTCGAGCACCTGGAGCAGGCGCACGCGGTGCACCCGGTGGCCACCGTGCAGTCCGAGCTCTCGCTGTGGACCCGCGACCCGCTGGCCGAGGTGCTGCCCTGGTGCGTCGACCACGGCGTCGGGTTCCTGCCGTTCTCGCCGCTGGGCCGCGGCTTCCTCACCGGCACGCTGACCGCCGGCTCCTTCGGCAAGGACGACTTCCGCTCCCGCAACCCCCGTTTCACCGACGAGGCGATGGCTGCCAACGCAGCCCTGCTCGACGCGGTGACCGCGGTAGCCGAGCGGCTGGGCGCCTCCAACGCCCAGGTGGCGCTCGCCTGGGTGCTGGCGCAGGGGCAGTGGGTCGTACCGATCCCCGGGACCAAGAAGCTGCACTGGCTGGAGCAGAACGCCGCCTCGGCAGCCCTGACCCTGACCCCGCAGGACCTCGCCGAGCTCGACGCCCTGCCGCCTCCCGTCGGCGCCCGGTACTGACCGGCAGCGCTCAGGTCTCCGCCGCCTCGGCCAGCCGGGAGGCCTCGATCGCCGCGTCGGTGTCGGTCCGCGCCAGCAGCAGACCACCGGCGACGAACAGCACCACCAGGCTCCCCAGCGCGCCCCGGTAGGAGCCGGTGGCGTCCAGCACGACGGCGAAGATCAGCGACCCGATCCAGGCGGTCCCCCGCTCGGCGATCTCGAAGAAGCCGAAGAACGAGGCCTGCCGGTGCTGCGGGGTCATCGAGGAGAACAACGAGCGCGCGAGCGCCTGCGAGCCGCCGAGCACCAGGGCGATCACGACCCCGAGGCCGTAGGCGCCGGTGGTGGTGTCCAGCCCGAAGACCGCGTACGCCACGACGCCGACCCAGATCACGAGCGTCGCGAGCAGGACGGGCGCGGCGCCGTAGCGGGCGGCGAGGCGGGCCGACACGATCGCGCCGGCGATGCCGACGACCTGGATGAGCAGGATGAGCATCAGCAGGAACGGCGTGGCGTCCTCGGCGGGCCGGCCCTTCGCGACGAACAGCTCGTTCTCCAGCACCACCGACGACAGCGCGATCACCGCCTGGATGGCGTCGTTGAACAGCAGGAACGCCACCAGGTAGCGCGCGGTCAGCGGCAGCCCGCGCAGCGCCACCAGCGATCCGCGCAGGCGCTGCAGCGAGCCGGCGACGATCCGGCCGAGCGGCTCTGCGGGCGGTCCCGGGTCGTAGCCCGGCAGCTGCTGCACCGCGTCCAGTCGGCGCAGCGCCACCATCCCGACGCCGGCCCACCAGACCGCAGAAAGGGCGATCGCCAGCCGCACCGCCGTCCCGCGGCTGATCCCGAGCGGACCCGCCGACGTGACCAGCACCAGCGCCACCGCCAGCACGAAAGCGCCTCCGGCGTACCCGGCCGCGAAGCCGCGGGCCGAGACGCGGTCGCGGTCGGGCACCTCCGCGACGTCGGCGAGGTAGGCGTTGTAGGCGAGGACCGCAGCCCCGAAGGACAGGTTGGCGACGACCAGGGCCACCAGCCCCAGCACGACGGCGCCGGACGGCACCAGGGCGAGCCCGAGCGCGGCGACGGACCCGACGGCGGTCGCGGTGGCCAGCAGCCGTCGCTTGGCCTGCGGACGATCGGCGAGCGCCCCGAGCAGCGGCAGCAGCGCCACCTGCAGCAGCACCGAGAGCGTCACGGCGTAGGCGTAGAGCGACGTGGCCCGCGGCGCGTACAGCAGCAGGGAGACCCGGCCGTCCGGGCCCGCGGCGTCCTTCGCCAGGGCGGTGAGGAACGGCCCCCCGAGCGCGGTGACCACGGTGGTCACGAAAGCGCTGTTCGCGACGTCGTAGAGGGCGAATCCGCTGACGGCCCGGCGACGAGCGACCTGTTGCGCAGCACTGTCGACCACGGAACCATCCGATCCGAGAGGGGTGTCCCCCACTGTCTCCTGCGGGTGAGGTGGTGGAGAACTACCCCACAGCGGTCCTCGTGCTGTTAGGCTGTGCGCTGGTTGCAGTTGCACCTCTCTGCTCGTGTTTCTTGAACGCCCGCGGACGTGTGAGTCGCGGGCGTTCATGCGTCTTCGACAGCTCCCACTCCGGGCCACACACCGTGTGCGGCCCGACTGGTCGACACAGGAGACACAATGGCTCAGGGTTCCGTGAAGTGGTTCAACGCCGAGAAGGGCTTCGGCTTCCTCGCGCAGGATGGCGGCGGCGCCGACGTCTTCGTCCACTTCTCCGCCATCCAGACGGACGGCTACAAGTCGCTCGACGAGAACCAGCGCGTCGAGTTCGACATCACCCAGGGTCCGAAGGGCCCGCAGGCGGAGAACGTCCGCCCGGTCTAGCTCCACCGCTCGTCACGAAGGCCCGGCTCCCCTCGGGGGGCCGGGCCTTCGCACGTGCCGACCACGACGCCGGCCCATCTGGGGCAGACTGAGCTCAGGAGGCAGCGGCCGAGTGTGCCGCCCCTGCACCGACATCCCCGCAGCACCCCACACCCCCCGCACCGAACAGAGGCCCCACCGTGACTGACACCGTTGCTCCGGAGCTGCAGGAGGCCGTCGACGCCGCCCTGCTGCGCGTCAACGCCCTCGCCGAGGCCGACCCCGAGCTCGTCTTCGGCGACATCGTCGAGACGGTCGCGCTCGAGCAGCCGCTGGACGTCGCGGTGCTGCTGTGCGAGCAGTCGATGGACTTCATCCCCGACACCGTGCGGCGTCGCGTCTTCGAGGCGGACAACGCCGACGTGATCGCGGCCAACGCGGCGGTCACCGCCGAGCGGGACGCGGTCGAGGCCAAGGCCAAGCAGCGCTCGGCGAAGGCCGCGGCCACCCGCGCCGCCACGCTCGCCCGCGAGGCCGAGGTCGAGAAGGCCGTCATCAAGTCCAACACCTGCCCGGACTGCTTCCAGGTGCGCTCGGCCAGCGGCGTCTGCGGCTGCGACTGACGCCGCCGCGGCGACTGAGCCGGCACAGGTCAGGGCCGGCAGGTCAGGGCTGCAGCAGACTCTCCAGGGGGCGCTCGCCGAGCACGACCAGGCGCTGGGTGGCGCGCGTGAGGGCCACATAGAGGCTGCGCAGCCCGGCGACCGGATGCTGGCTCTCCTGGACGAGCCCGTGCGGGTCCAGCACCAGGCAGCCGTCGTACTCCAGCCCCTTGACCTGCCACGGGTCGACCACCGACAGCCGCGGGTCTGCCGGGAGCAGGTGCCGGACCTGCTCGGCGAGCGCGTACGGCGCGACCACGCCCACCGTGCCGCCGACCTGCGCCAGCAGGCTCGACACCGCCGCCGGCAGGGCTGAGAGCGGATCCGCGTCGACGAGCAGCAGCGGCTCGACACCGGTGCTGCGCACGGCGGCGGGGGCCTGCAGCGACGGATCGATCCGGTGCAGCAGCCGGGCGGCCAGCACCGCGACCTCGGTGCTCGTGCGGTAGTTCGTCGTCAGCTCGGCCTCGCGCAGCCGGCTGCGTCCCAGCACCCCGGTGAGCGCGTCGCGCACCTCCTGGACGTCCGGCCACGCCGACTGGACCCAGTCGCCGACGATGGTCCAGGTGGCCCCCCTCGCGCGACGACCGAGCATGCGCCACTGCATCGGCGTGACGTCCTGCGCCTCGTCGACGACGACGTGGGCGAAGGTGCGGTAGTCGCGCTCCTCGGCGACGCTGCGTCGAGCCCGCGAGGTGCGGTCGGCGTGCGTGGTCACCTCCGACTCGCGGGCCAGCGCGTCGAGCTCGGCCAGCTCGTCCCAACCGTCGTCCTCGGGCTCCAGCTCGACGGGGGGCGCGCCGAGCAGCTCGGCGAGCTCGTCGAACACGGCCGCGTCAGCGGCCGTCAACGGCGCCGGACCCTGCGGGCGGCTGCGCCAGCTGTCCTCCAGCGCTGCGATCTCGCGCTCGCTCAGCAGCCCGCCGGCCAGCTCGCGCAGCACGACGTCGCCGGTGCGCAGCCGGGTCAGCAGCGGCCAGGGCAGCAGCACCGGCCAGGCCTCGTCCAGGGCCCGCCGGAAGGCCGAGTCGCCACGCACCCAGGCCCCGAAGTCCTCACGGTCGTCGGGTTCCTCGCGCGGAGCCTCCGGTCGCCGCTGCCAGGCCCGCCAGGCCAGCTCGACCAGGCCGGCCGTGAACGCCGCACGCCCGCTGTTGTGGCTGCGGGCTCCCCGCGAGACCTGCGCGCGCTTGCGGGCGATCTCGTGGCCGCGCACCGTGACGGTGGCCCCCCAACGGTCGATCGGCAGGTCGCTGACCCGCTTGGCGCCACCCAGCGACCGCACGAGCAGCCGCAACAGCTCGGCCATCCGCGGCGAGCCCTTGACCGCGACCGCCTCCGGGGCGTCCCAGCCGGTCACACGCTCGCCGCGCGGCAGATCGGGCAGGTCGGCCAGGCTCGCCAGCCGGACGCTCGTCTCACCGAGCCCGGGTAGCACCCCACCGATGTAGTCGACGAACACCGGCGACGGCCCGACGACGAGGACGCCGCGGCGTGAGTAGAACTCCCGTCGGGCGTACATCAGGTACGCGACGCGGTGCAGAGCCACCGCGGTCTTGCCCGTACCGGGGCCGCCCGTCACGACCAGCGCCCCGTCGTCGGGCGCCCGGACCGCCTCGTCCTGCTCACGCTGGATGGTCGCGACGATGTCGCGCATCTGTCCGGTGCGCTCGCGAGAGACGGCCGCGAGGAAAGCGCCGTCGCCGACGACGACCGAGCCCTCGAGCCGGTCGGCGGCCTCGGGATCCAGGAGCTCGTCGTCGATGCCCACCACCGAGGTGCGACGGCAGGTGATGGTGCGGCGCCGCAGCACGCCCTGCGGGTCCGCCGCCGTCGCCCGGTAGAAGGCGGCGGCCGCCGGCGCCCGCCAGTCGAGCACAATCGGTTCCTGGGCGTCGGTGCGCAGCCCCGTGCGCCCGAGGTGGTGGACCGTGCCGTCGTCGCGGTCCAGCCGCCCGAACAGCAGCCCCTCGCCGGCGGTGTCCAGATCGGCCCGGCGGTTGGCCGCTGCCTGCGCCGCGACGTCGCGCTCGTAGACGGCCTGGGGCGATCCGCCGGTCGGCCGGACGCTCTCGCTCTCGCGCTGCACGGCTTCGGCCCGCAGCACCTGCAGCCGCGCCAGCGCCCGGTCGAGCACCTGCTGCTCGCGGTCGAGCTCGTGCGCCAGCCCGCCCTGCGCGGCAGGAGGTGGTGACGCAGCGACGGAGGGCACCGCGACAGTCTGCCGCGCCACCTCTGGCCGGGTCACAGCGGCGCTCACGAGGGGAGTTCGTCCGAGCCCGCTGGCCGGATTCTCGCGCGTTCAGCCGGTGCGGTGCCACCCGGTGCCGGGCTCACCCTGCGCAGCCAGGCGCGCCTCTCCGGTGGCGATGACGGCCACGCAGCGTCGGCACAGGTGCACCTCGTGCGAGACGAAGAAGACCCCGTCGCCCTCGCACAGGTTGCAGGCCGGCCGCGCCCGGGGCTCGGGAGTGCGACGGGTCCGCGGGGTACCGGTGAGCCCGGCCCTGATCTGCGCGACGTAACGGTCGCGGACCTCTGGCGCGGCGGCCGGCGCCTCGGCGCGCTCGGCCCGCTCGCGCTGGCGCTCGGCCCAGGCGCGGGCGTGCGCGACATCGGGCGGGACGGTCTCGAGCAGGCTGCGCAACAGGGCCAGCACCGCGCGGGCGTCGTTCTCCAGGCTGCCCTGGGACGGCGCCGACCCGATGCGGTGCCGCAGCTGCCCCGGCCGCCAGCCGCCGGCCACCAGGGCGTCGACGGCAGCGCCCACCTCCGCGGTGTCCAGGGCCCGCATCAGCAGGCTCGGCAGCTGGCTGAAGACGTCGGTGCGGTGCTGCCCGGACGGAGCCGGAGCGCGGGAGTCGTCCATGCCCGTATGGCACCACGCACCACCGACAGTCTCCGGGCGCGACACGTAGGTTGCCCGCATGCAGAGCACTCGCTCGGTCCTGGTCACCGGCGGCAACCGCGGCATCGGCCTGGCCACCGCACGCCACCTGGCCGCAGCCGGCCACCGCGTCGCGGTCACCTACCGCTCCGACCCGCCGGAGGACCTGCTCGGCGTGCGCTGCGACGTCACCTCCAGCGAGGACGTCGACCGCGCCTTCACCGAGGTCGAGCAGGCGCAGGGCCCCGTCGAGATCCTGGTCAGCAATGCCGGGATCACCGCCGACGGCCTGCTGCTGCGCATGAGCGAGCAGCAGTTCACGTCGGTCCTGGACACGAACCTGACGGCCGCCTACCGGGTCGCCAAGCGGGCCAGCCGCGCGATGCTGAAGAACCGGTGGGGACGCCTGGTCTTCGTCTCCAGCGTCGTCGGGCTGTCGGGCGCCGCGGGGCAGGCCAACTACGCGGCGAGCAAGGCCGGGCTGGTGGGTCTGTCGCGCTCGCTGGCCCGCGAGCTCGGCAGCCGCGGCATCACCAGCAACGTGCTGGCGCCGGGCTACGTCGACACCGACATGACCGCCGAGCTCGGTGCGACCCGACGCACAGAGCTGCTCTCGGCGATCCCGCTCGGACGCACCGCCACCCCGGACGAGATCGCCGCCGTCATCGGATTTCTGGCCTCGGACGGAGCGTCCTACGTGACCGGGGCAGTGCTCCCCGTGGACGGCGGGCTCGGCATGGGTCACTGAGTGTTCCCCGCTGACTACCCTAGGATCAGCGGCGTGACAACACCTGAGACTTCGGACGTGCGGGCCTGGGCCCGCAAGAACGGCATCGAGGTCGCGGACCGCGGCCGCCTGCCTGCTGACCTGCGCGATGCCTACCTCGCCGCGCCCGACGGCGGTGGTGGATCGGCCGGAACAGCGACGCGGACGACGAAGAAGCCGGCCGCGAAGGCGGCGAAGCCGGCCGGGTCACGCACGACCAGGAGCAGCGCCGGCACGGCCCGCGCCGGCACGGGCGGGAGCACCGGTGGCGCCCGCGTCCCCGCTCCGGCCGCCGCCGTCGAGGACGTCGCTCCGACGCCGCCCGGGCGCACCGCCGCGAGCCGTCCGACCACCGACCGCACGCCGGCTGACCGCGACCGGGCCCCTCGCACGGCTCCGGCGGTCCGGCCGCGCGCCGCTGCGGCCGCCGCTCGCGTCGCGCCCGCCAAGGCCAAGGCTGCTGCCGCGCAGCCTGCCGCCGACGAGGCCGACCTCGACCGGTCCGACGCCACGAACCCGAAGCCCGCGACCACCGAGAGCACCGGCCGCCCGGTCGCGCAGACCCCCGAGCACCGGATGGCTCTGGTCGAGGCCCGGCTCGACACCCTCAGCGCGCGCATCGCCGCCCTGGAGAAGCCCGCCGAGCAGGCCGGCAAGAGCTCGCTGTCCGGACGCTTCCGCCGCAAGGGCTGACCACGGTGCGGCTGCTCGCCCCGCAGCCGGACCGGCTCACCTCCGACGACCTGCTCGACCTGTACGACCCCGGCGACGGACCGCTGCTGCGCGGTGGCTTCGTGCTCAGCGCCGACGGTGTCGTGGCGGTCGACGGAGGCAGCCGCGGCCTGCAGTCCCCGGCCGACCAAGAGGTGTTCCACGTGCTGCGGGCCGGCTGCGACGCGGTGCTCGTCGGCGCCGGCACCGTCCGCGACGAGGGTTACGGCCCGGTGCGGCCCCGACCTGCCGGGCAGGCCTGGCGCGCCGCCCACGGACGCTCCGGGCGGCCGCCGCTCGTCATCGTCAGCACGTCGTTGGACCTACCGGAACAGGTCCTGCTCCCCGACACCGTCCTGGTCACCTGCGAGGCCGCCGACTCCTCGCGGCGACGCCGGCTGGCCGAGCGCGTCGCGGCCGTCGTCGTGGCAGGGACGCACGAGATCGATCTGGCGGCGGCGCGGACCGCGCTGCACGAGCGCGGCCTGACGCGGCTGCACTGCGAGGGCGGTCCCCGGCTGCTCGGCGACCTGCTCGTCGCCGGTCTGGTCGACGAGCTGTGCCTGACGCACGCGCCGCTGCTGGTCGGCGGCGGGCCCCACCTGCTCGACCGGCTGCTGCCGGGCCCGGTGCCGTGGGAGACCGTGCACCTGCTCGACGGCGACGACGGCGTGCTGCTCGGCCGCTACCGCCTACGCAGCCGCTGACCTGTCGTCGGGGGCGGCGTCACCGCACGCCGCACCCCTGGGCGACCACCAGCACGAGCGCCTGCGCGACCGAGACGAGCTCGGCGACGGGCACCGACTCGTCGGGCGCGTGCGCCAGCGCGAGGTCGCCCGGGCCGTAGTGCAGCGCCGGGGTGGCCCCCAGCCCGGTGAGCAGCCGCTGGTCGGTGCCGGCGGGAACGGCGGCGTGCGCCGGCGCCTGCCCGTGGACGCGCGCATGGGCGGCGGCGACCAGCTGCACGACGGGTGCGTCGGCCGCGACCTGACCGCTGGCGAACTGCCCCCCGAACCACTCGACCTGCACCGGATGTGCTGCCAGCCAGGCATCTTCGGCGCCCAGCTCGGCGAGGCAGGCCTCCAGGGCTGCGCGGGCGTGTGCCACCGGTTCACCCAGCGCGACCCCGAGCCGACCCTCGGCCACCAGCGACTCCGGCACGGTGCTGGGCCAGTCGCCGGCGCGCAGCGACCCCACCGAGACGGCGTACGGCGTGGCCAGGCCACCGAACAGGGGCGGGACGTCGGTGTTGCGCTGCTGCTCCAGGCGTCGGAGCGCCTGGTGCACGAGCAGGTACTTCTCCACGGCGTCGACCCCGCGGCCGCGCAGCGACGCATGGGCAGCGCGGCCGGTGAGCGTGAGCCGGAAGGTCAGCGCCCCGGCCGCCGCCGTCACCAGCGCGCCGGCGGTCGGCTCACCGATGACGGCCAGGTCACCGCGGTGCCCCCGCTGCAGGGTCGCGAAGGTGCCCAGCCCGCCGTCCTCCTCGCTCACGACGCTCTGCAGCTGGACGCGGCCGCGCAGCTGCACCCCCGCCCGTCGCAGGGCCTGGACGGCGACGAGCTGACAGGCGAGCCCGCCCTTCATGTCGCAGCTGCCGCGGCCGAACACGCGACCGTCCCGCACCGGGCCGGAGAAGGGGCCGTCGGACCAGCGCGCGACGTCGCCGGGCGGGACGACGTCCAGATGGCCGTTGAGCACGACGGTGGGCCCGTCGTCACCGCCCCAGGACCCGACCAGCCCCCAGGCCTCGGTCCGCGGCGCCTCCGAGCCGGGGAAGTCCGGGTGCGCCCGCAGCTCCGCGAGGTCCACCGACCACAGGTCGGTCTCGAGCCCGGCCGAGCGCCAGCGTCGCTCGAGCAGGTGCTGTCCCTCGCTCTCGGCGTCGCTGCCGGTGACGGTCGGGACCGCTACGAGCTCCTGCACCAGCGCGACGAGATCCTCCGCGCGCACCTCGTCGAGCGCGCGGGCGACGGCGGGGGCCAGCTCCCCGCCAGGAGGACGGGACGGCGTGGAATGGGACACCCTGACAGTGTCCACCGCAGGCGCGGCCGCCGACCGGCCCTGCGTCACCGAGGCAGACCCGAGGCCGCCTGGCCGGCCCGGGACGCCGACAGCCGGCCCCCTCTCGGGAGCCGGCTGTCGTAGGGGTGGAGCGGGGTCAGGCGGCGCTGCCGGCGCCCGCCGTCGCGGGAGCGGGCGACGCGGTGGTGGCCGGGGCGTCGTCGGCGTCACCGTCGTTGCCGCGCGGGCCGTGGCCCGGGCCGCCGCCCCCGGGCAGGCAGACGTCGTCCAGGTGCTCGGTGATCTCGGCCTGCAGGGTGCTGGCCCGGGTGTCGGCCTGCGCCTGGGTGATCCGGCCGGAGGCGACCTGGTCGGCCAGCCGCCCCTTCGCCGAGGTGACCAGCGCCTTCACCAGCGTCGCCTGGTCCACGCCCTGGGCGTCGGCGACCTGCGCGAGGGTCTTGCCCGCGTCCAGCTGCGTCCGCAGCGCGTCGGCGGACAGGCCCAGCGCGGTGGCGGCAGCGGCCTGGTCGACCCGGCCGCCGCCGCCTCCGTCGCGGCCGTGCCCGGGGCCGCCGTCACCGCGGGCCGGAGCCGCCGCGGCGAGCGTGGAGGCGACCTTGTCGGCTTGCGCCTGGGTGATGGTGCCGTCGCTCACCAGACCCTTCAGCGTGCTGGCGAGAGAGGCGGCGCGGTCCGAGACGGCGGTCGCGGCACCGGTCGCCGCGTAGGACACGGCCGGGGAGAGCAGGGCCGCGCCGGCGACGCCGGTCAGGCCGAGGGAGCCGATCAGAGCGGCGGTGGCGAGCTTGGTGCGCATGAGGTTCTCCTGGGAGCGGGGCGGGCCTGGTCGGCCTGCGATGTCATCAACCTCGTCCTCCCGGCTGGCAGGAGTCCCCGCTGCTGCTGTGACCCGGCTGTCAGTCCTGGACGGGCCGGGCCGGCAGCCGCACCAGGAAGCACGTACCGACGTCGACCGTGCTGGTGACCTCGACGCTGCCCCCGTGCGCCGCCACCAGGGCAGCCACGATGGACAGGCCCAGGCCGCTGCCGCTGGCCTGCGGCGCCGTGCGCGAGCGGGAGGCGTCGGCGCGGTAGAACCGCTCGAACACGCGCTCCGCGACGTCCGGGGCCATGCCGGCTCCGTCGTCGGTGACGGTGACGGTGACGGTGACGTGGTCGGCGTGCAGCGCGACGTCGACCGTGGTCCCGCGAGCGGTGTGCGTGACGGCGTTGGTGACCAGGTTGCTGAACACCTGCCGCAGCCGCGGGTCGTCGCCGACGACCTCCGGCAGCCCCGGCCCGGTGGGGGCGACCAGGCGCACGGTGTGGTCCTCGTACACCGTCGCCGCGTCGTGCACGACGTCGGCCACGACCGACAGCAGGTCGACCGTCTCCTGTCGCAGCGGCCGTTGCTGGTCCAGCCGCGCGAGCAGCAGCAGGTCCTCGACCAGCAGCCCCATCCGGGCTGCCTCGTCCTCGATGCGACGCATCACCCGGGCGAGCTGTTCGGGCTCGCGCGCCGCTCCCTGCCGGAAGAGCTCGGCGAACCCGCGGATGGACGTCAACGGCGTGCGCAGCTCGTGGCTGGCGTCGCCGACGAAACGACGCATCCGCTCCTCCGACGCGCGCGCCGCCGACTCCGACTGCTGCTGGGCCGAATACGCGCTCTCGAAGCGGTCGACCATGCTGTTGAAAGAGGCAGCGAGCGAGCCGACCTCGGTGCGCGGGTCTCCCTCGCGGACCCGACGGGTCAGGTCTCCTGCCGCGATCGCCTCGGCGGTCTCCTCCACCGACACCAGCGGCGCGAGGCTGCGGCGCACCGCGGCCCACGCCAGCACGCCCGCCCCGGCCAAGGCGATCAGGCCGACGGCAGCGTTGATGAGCAGCAGCTGCGAGCCGGTGTCGCGCACCCCGTCCAGCGACACGGCGACCACGCGGACCCCGCCGGTGCGCGAGCCGTCGCCGGCCAGCACCCGCCAGCTGCCGGCACCGGAGACGGCGGGCACGTCGGAGGGCCCGTCGGGCAGCGCCGTCGGGTCGTCGACCTCCGGCCCGCCGAAGGCAGCGAGCTCAGCGACGTCGCGGGGGGACAGCCGCCCCTCGGCGTCGTAGTCGAGGGTCGTGACGGCGACGTCCCGGCCGCCCTCGTCGGGCCCCCCACCGCGACGCGGTCGCCCGAACCCGGCACCGCCGGGGCCGCCGGGATCCTCGAGCGCCGCGGCGAGCTGCACGTCGATGCGGTTCACCAGGTAGTCGTGCAGGGCGACGCTGCCCGCGACGCTGGTCAGCGCGACGACCAGGGCGACGGTGCCGAGCAGCAGGGCCACGAGCTGGGTGCGCAGCGGCACCCGCGAGAGCCGCCCCGTCCTCGGAGCGACGTCCGGGCCGGGGCTCACGCGCCCGGCGACTTCGGCAGCCGCAGGACGTAGCCGACCCCGCGCACCGTGTGCAGCAGCCGGGGCTCGGCGGTGTCGACCTTGCGGCGCAGGTAGGAGATGTAGGACTCCACGACGTTGCCGTCACCACCGAAGTCGTAGTTCCAGACGTGCTCGAGGATCTGCCGCTTGGACAGCACCCGACCCGGGTTCTGCAGCAGGTACCGCAGCAGGTTGAACTCCGTCGGGGACAGGTCGACCTCCTGCTCCCCCTTCCACACCTCGTGCGTGTCGTCGTCCAGGACGATGTCGGCGTAGGACAGTCGCGAGCGGCTCTGGACGGGGTCCGGTGCGGCCGCTCCGCCGGTGCGACGCAGCACCGCGCGGATGCGGGCCACGACCTCCTCCAGGCTGAACGGCTTGGTGACGTAGTCGTCGCCGCCCAGGGTCAGGCCCTGCACACGGTCCTCGGTGGCGTCTTTGGCGGTCAGGAACAGCACCGGCACCTGGTCGCCGGTGCTGCGCAGCTGCCGGGCCACCTCGAACCCGTCCATGCCGGGCATCATCACGTCGAGCACCATCAGCTCGGGACGGAACTCGCGCGCCCGGTTCAGGGCGTCCACGCCGTTCGTCGCCGTCGCGACGTCGAAGCCAGCGAAGCGCAGGCTCACCGACAACAGCTCCAGGATGTTGGGCTCGTCGTCCACGACGAGCAGCCGGGCTTCGCTGTCCGGGCGGGTGGCGGTGGTCATGCGAGCTCCTCGGTACGCGGTTCGCCGCCGGGTCCCCGGCCTGCCGCACCATCGTCTGGCGGTGGCCTGTCACCAGTCTGGGCCTTTGCTGTGAGCTTGCTGTGAGCCCGTCGCACGGTAGCCGCGGGAGTGCACAGCGGACGTCCAGCCGGTGCGCAGGTCGGTGCCAGGACCGCGCCGCACCGTTCTGGCCATGGACGCTCACACCTTCGCTGCCGCCGACTTCCGCTTCGACGCCCCCGGCCGGCTGTGGCTGCTCGCGGTCCTGGCGGTAGCCGGGGTCGTCGGCCTGCTCGTCCGGTGGAGGCACCGGCGCGGGAGCGAGCAGTACGCCGAGGCCGCCCTGCTGCCGTCCGTCGCGCCGCACCGGCCCGGCTGGCGACGGCCGGTCGCGGCCGGCGGGCTGGTCCTCGCGGTCCTCGCCCTGACGACCGCCTTCGCCCGACCGCAGGTGCTCGCCGACCACGCCACCGAGCGGGCCGTCGTCCTGGTCGCCCTGGACACCAGCTCCTCGATGATGGCGACCGACGTCGCCCCGGACCGGTTCACTGCCGCGACCGCCGCGGCCAAGGCCTTCGTCCGCGACCTGCCGGCCGACGTCGACGTGGGGCTGGTGTCCTACGACGCCGCCGTCACCCTCGTCGCCGCGCCCACCGCCGAGCACGAGCAGGTGGCCCGGGCCGTCGACGGGTTGACGATGTCCGGCGGCACCGCGGCCGGCGACGCCCTGCTCACCTCGCTGGACGCGGTCGCCTCGGCGCTGCCGCAGGCCGACCTCTCCAGAGCCGGTCGCATCGTGCTGCTCTCCGACGGAGACAGCACGATCGGCACGCCGCTCCCGGACGCCACCACGGCGGTGCAGACCGCCGGCGTCCCCGTCTCGACGATCGCCTACGGCACCCCCGGCGGGATCGTGGTCGCGAACGGCATCACCTACCAGGTGCCCGTCAACAGCGAGGCCCTCGCGCAGGTCGCCGCCGAGACCGGCGGGACCGCCTACACCGCTGCCTCGGCCGAGCAGCTGCGCGCCACCTACGACGACATCACCTCCCAGCTGGTGCAGCTGACCCGGCGCACCGACCTGGCCGACCTGTTCGCCGGCGGCGCGCTCGCCCTGCTCGCTGCCGGCTCTGCCCTGTCCCTGGCGTGGTTCTCGCGCCTGGTCTGACCTGTCCCGTCCCGTCCCTCTTGCAAGGAGTCCGCACCATGCCTCGTCCCGCTGCCGTCCGCACCCCCCGCCACCCGTCCACCGGTGGGCTGACCGCCGAGCAGGCCGGTGAGCTGCTCGAGCAGGCCGTCATGGAGGTGAAGAAGGTCGTCGTCGGTCAGGACCGGATGATCGAACGCATCCTGGTCGCGCTGCTCGCCCGCGGGCACTGCCTGCTCGAGGGCGTGCCCGGCGTCGCCAAGAGCCTGGCGGTCGAGACGCTCGCCACGGTCGTCGGCGGCAGGTCGGTCCGGCTCCAGTTCACCCCGGACCTGGTGCCGTCCGACATCGTGGGCACGCGCATCTACCGCCCTTCGCAGGAGGCCTTCGACGTCGAGCTCGGTCCGGTGTTCGCCAACCTGGTGCTGGCCGACGAGATCAACCGCGCCCCGGCGAAGGTGCAGTCGGCGCTGCTGGAGGTGATGGCCGAGGGCCAGGTGTCCATCGGCGGGGTGACGCACCCGCTGCCCACGCCGTTCCTGGTCCTGGCCACCCAGAACCCGATCGAGTCCGAGGGCGTCTATCCGCTGCCCGAGGCCCAGCGCGACCGCTTCCTCATGAAGGTCGAGGTGCACCACCCGACGATGGCCGAGGAGCTCGAGATCGTCCGCCGGATGGCGTCGGACCGGCCCACGGCGCAGGAGGTGCTGACCCTGGCGGACCTGCAACGCCTGCAGGCGGCGGCCGACGAGGTGTTCGTGCACCACGCCGTCGCCGAGTATGCGGTTCGCCTGGTGATGGCCACCCGCGACCCCGAGGCGTGGAACGTCACCGGTGCCCGCGCGCAGCTGGCCCACGGCGCCAGCCCGCGCGGTTCCCTGGGGCTGGTGCAGGCGGCCCGCTCGCTGGCCCTGGTCCGCGGTCGCAGCTACGTCCTGCCCGCCGACGTCACCGACCTGGCCGTCGACGTGCTGGCGCACCGGCTGGTGCTCAGCTACGACGCGCTGGCCGACGAGGTGACCGCCGCGTCGATCGTCGAGCGGGTGCTGCGCCGTCGTCGACGCACCGCACGTCGCTCCGGCGCAGGACGCCGGTGCCGCATGAGAGGCGCGCCGACGGCCTTGCCGCCGCCCCCTCTCGCCGCGCCCGCCCGGCTGCGCCGGCTCCCGTACGACGTCTCCCGACGGTTGGACGGGCTCGTGCAGGGCGACCACCTGGGCTCTCTGCCGGGGCCCGGTACCGAGGCCGCCGAGGCCCGCGCCTATGCACCCGGTGACGACGTCCGCCGCATCGACTGGGCCGTGACCGCCCGCAGCACGACCCCGCACGTACGGATGACCGTGGCCGAGCGGGAGCTCGAGACCACCGTGCTGGTAGACCTTTCCGCGTCCATGTCCTTCGGGACGGCCACCGCGGAGAAGCGCGAGGTCGCGCTGGCGCTCGCCGCGGCGTTCCTGCACCTGGGCACCCGGCCCGGCGACCGCGTCGGGGCCCTGGTGGTCGACGGGCACGCCGTGCGCCACGCTGCCGGCCCGCGCCGGACGCGCCGGGTCCACGCGCGCTCGTCCGGCGCTGCTGCGCCAGCCCCGCGTCGCACCGCGAGGGCCCCCTCGACCTCGCCGCCGGCCCGCGGGCGGTGGTCGCCCGCCCGCGCCGCCGCGGCATGGTGGTCGTGGTCAGCGACCTGCTCGACCCGGTCGAGACTGGCGCGCCCGCTGCGGCTGCTCGCCGCCCGGCACGACGTCGCTCGTCGCCCAGGTCGTCGACCGCCGCGAGCTCGAGCCTGCCCGCGGTCGGCGTCCTGAGCTCGCCGATCCCGGACCGGCGGGGCCGGGGTCACCCTGCGCACGGACGCCCGGACGCGTGCGCGCTATGCCGCCGCGGCCGCAGAGCGGGCGAGCGCGCAGCGCCAGGCGGTACGCGCGCCGGCGCCGGGCACCTGGTCGTGCTGACCGACGACCGACTGGCTCCCGCAGCTCGCCCGTTTCCTCACCGTCCGGCGCCGCACCCGCGGCGCCGCGCGTCCGGGCGGGTGCGGCATGACCGGGCTCGTCTTCGACCATCCCGGGCGGCTCTGGCTGCTCTCGTCGTCGTCGCCCTCGGCGCGGCGTACGTGCTCGCGCAACGCCGGCGCAGCCGCTATGCCGTCCGGCTCACCGGCCTGGACCTGCTGCGTCGGTCGCGCCCCGGCTCGGCTGGCGCCGGCACGTCCGGCGCGGCTCTGGTGCTGACGGCGCTGGCCGGGTCGACGGCGGCGTTCGCCGACCCGTCCGCCGAGGTCCAGGTGCCACGCGAGCGGGCCACCGTCGTGGTGGCCCTGGACGTCTCGCTGTCGATGGCGGCGACCGATGTCGCTCCGGACCGCTTCACCGCCGCCAAGGCGGCCGCCCAGTCCTTCGTCGACGGGCTGCCTGCGCGCTTCAACGTCGGCCTGGTCGCCTTCTCCGGCACCGCCGCCGTCGTCGTCCCCGCCACGCAGGAGCACCTCGCTGTCGAGCGGGCCATCGGCACCGCTGCGGCTCGGGCAACGGCACCGCCGTCGGCGAAGCCGTCGCAGCCTCCCTGTCGGCCGTCGACGCCGTCCCTGGTGGCGGCGACCCGGTCCCCGCGCACATCGTCCTGCTGTCCGACGGCGCGAACACCGCCGGCCGCAGCATCGACGCCGCGGCGGCCCTGGCCACGGCGGCGCACGTCCCCGTCTCGACCATCGCGTACGGCACCCAGCAGGGCACCGTCACCGTCGACCGGCGGTCCCTGCGGCGTCCCGGTCGACGCCCCCGCCCTCGCCCAGCTCGCCGCCGGCACCGACGGCAGCGCGTACGAGGCGGCCGACGGCGAGCAGCTCACCGCGGTCTATGCCGACATCGGCAGCAGTCTCGGGACCACCACCGAACGACAGCCGGTCGGCGCGCCAGCGGCCGGGCTCGCGCTGCTGGCCACGGTCGGCGCCGCGGCGGCAGCGGTCGCGTGGGCGCCGCGGGCCCTGTGAGCGACCGGCACCGCACTCACAGGCCCGTCACAGCCGCGTCACAGGGTGCGCGGCCACAGTGGACGCCAGAGCGCCCGCGACGACGCGGGCCCTGACGACGGAGGACCCATGCGCAAGCGCCTCGTGACCACGGTCGCCGGCACCGCCCTGGCCGGCTCCCTCGGGCTGGCCGGGGCCGTGCTGCTGCCCGCTGCCGCTCAGGCCGACCCCGGATCGGGCGTGGGCGGCCGGCTGTCGGCGCTGACGGACGCCCTCAAGGGTCTCGTCACCGACGGCACCCTCACCCAGGCGCAGGCCGACAAGGTCGCGAGCACCTTGCAGGCGACGCCGCCCCAGCGCGCCGCCGGAGACCAGCGCGCCGCCGGACCCGGCGGACGGGAAGCCGGCGCCCAGGAGATCGCCGACCTGCTCGGCCTGACGCCGGCCCAGCTGCGCACCGAGCTGCAGTCCGGCAAGACCTTGGCCCAGGTGGCTGCTGCTCACGGCGTCGCCAAGCAGGCCCTGATCGACTCGCTCGTCGCCGCCGGCCAGCAGCGGCTGACCGAGGCGGTCGCCGCGGGTCGTCTCACGCAGGCGCAGGCCGACGCCCGCAAGGCCGGTCTCGCCGCAGAGGTGGCGGACCGGGTCGATCGGACCGGACCGCCGCGGGGCGGTCGCGGCCACCACGGAGGCGGGCACGGCCCCGCCAGCAAGCACGGGGACGGGCCCGGCCCCGACACCGACGCGGCGACGACCCCCTCGCCGCAGCAGTCACCGACCTCGGTCCAGACGCCGAGCCAGGCCACGGTCGCGAACGCCTGAGCACCTCCACGTCGACGGCCGGTCCCGCGAGGGACCGGCCGTCCGTGCGTGCGAGCCGACCGCCGACCTCGGTCAGAGCACGACGCTCTCCAGCTCCTGGAGCGCCTGCTCGAGGTGCACCAGCAGCGTCTGCAGCCGCGGCACGGTGCGACGGCACCCGATCAGCCCGACGTGCAGCTGGCCGTCGTAGCTGGTCAGCGTGATGTTCAGCGCCTGGCCGTCCAGCGGGATGGACAGCGGATAGGTACCGCGCAGCCGCGCGCCGTTCCAGTAGAGCGGGTCCTTCGGGCCGGGCACGTTGGAGATGACCAGGTTGAACGGCGGGGGCGACACCCGGTGCAGCGCCAGCACGGAGTTGAGCAGCAGCGGCGCCATCACCACCGCCGACAGCGCCGTGACCTGGTTCTGGTTCAGGCCCGCCAGCACGGCCTTGCCCTGCAGCATCGAGGCCCGCACGGCCACCAGCCGGGCCCCGGGGTTCTCCAGGTCGGTCGCGAGGTTGCACAGGATCGTGCCGACGGCGTTGCTGTGCTCGGGGGTGTCCTCGTTGCGCAGCGACACCGGGGTCATGGCGATGAGCGGGCTGTCCGGCAGGGCGTCCAGGTCGAGCAGGTAGGCGCGCAGGGCGCCGCTGCACATCGCCAGCACGACGTCGTTGAGGGTGGCGTCGGCGGCCTTCGCCACGCGCTTGATGCGCTCGATGGACCACGACTCGGCGGCGAAGCGACGGCTGCCCGTGATGCCGACGTTGAACATCGAGCGGGGCGCCTGCATCGGGAGCGCCGTCGTCTGCGAGCGCAGCGCGTCGCTGGCGAGCCGGGCCAGCGTCGGCACCAGCCCGACCACGTCGCCCGCCATCCCGAGCGCCAGGCGCGGCATCGACAGGGGCACCGAGAGCGCGGACAGCGGGCCCGAGCTCCGCCGAGCCCGCTCGACCGAGCGTGGCGCCCACGGCCCAGGCACGCTGCGGTCGTCCGGGTCGGTGGTGAGGCTGCGCTGCAGCAGGGCCAGCGCCGAGACCCCGTCCATCAGGGCGTGGTGCAGCTTGATGTAGACGGCGAAGCGGTCGCCCTCCAGCCCCTCGATGAGGTGCGCCTCCCACAGCGGCCGCTTCCGGTCCAGCAGGGTCCCGTGCAGGCGGGAGGTGAGCGCCAGCAGCTCGCGGACGCGACCCGGCTCCGGCAGCGCCGAGTGCCGCACATGGTGCTCGAGGTCGATGCCGGGCTCGTCCTGCCAGGTCCACTGACCGAGCGTCAGGGCCGACCGGTGCGGCCGCCGCCGGAAGACCGGGTCGACCTCGTCGCTCTGGATGGCCTGCCGGTACAGGTCGCCGAGCCAGTGCTTGTCGGCGCCGGGCGGCAGGTCGAACAGCTGGAGCCCGCCGACGTGCATGGGCTGCTCGCGCGACTCGGGCAGCATGAACATCGAGTCGGTGATGGGCATCAGGGCCATCGGGACCTGCCTCTCGCGTGCCGGGCCGGGACTGCAGGCGCGATGCTAGGGCTCAGCACGGACCAGCCTGGCCTCGGTACGACCCGCTGCCGACGCCTGCGTACGCACGACCAGGCCGGGCAGCAGCCCGTGCAGCGCCGGCAGCAGCCGCAGCCAGGCCTGCGCGTACACCGCCGGGGCGCGGCGGCAGATGCCGTCGGCGAGGCGGAGCACGGCGGGGGCCAGCGGATAGGTACGGCCCAGCGGTCCGGGGATCGACTGCCTGAACTCGGCCAGGGCGACGTCCCGGTCGACCCCCTGCACCATCGGGGTGTCGGTGAACGCCAGGTAGGCGACGCCGACGGCGACACCCCGGTGGGCGAGCTCGGCCCGCAGGCTGTGGGCGAAGGCCTCGACCCCGGCCTTGCTGGCGCAGTAGGAGCTCATCAGCGGGGCATGCACCAGCGCCGCCATCGAGGCGATCTGCAGCACATAGCCGCGGCTCTGGACCAACGCCGGCAGGAACGCGCGGACGGTGCGCACGCTGCCCATCAGGTTCACCTCGATCATGCGGTCGTAGCTGTCGGCGTCGCTGCCGAGCAGCGAGCCGCCGCCGCCGATGCCGGCGTTCACGACGAGCACGTCGACGCGTCCGTAGTGCTCGCGGACCTGTTCCGCGACCGCGACCAGCCGCACGGGGTCCGTCACGTCCACCTGCCAGCACCTGGCCCGCGGCAGCACGCGTGCGGCCTCGTCCAGGTCGCCGAGGCCGAGCAGCGCGATGCAGGCTCCGCGGCCGGACAGCTCGGTGGCCAGCGCCGCGCCGATGCCCGTCGCCGCCCCGGTGATGACGACGACCTTGCCGGTCAGGTCGGCCTTCATGCGGCGTCCTCCTGGTCGTTGCGGCGGGTGGTCCGGTAGTCGGCCACGTCGAAGCGCGCGAGCGCCCGGCGGTAGGGCAGGGTGAAGGTCGGCCACAGGGTCGTGTTGCGCCCGGACGCGTCCAGGTACCACGACGAGCAGCCGCCGGCGTTCCAGACGGTGTCCGCGAGGTCGTCCTGCAGCCGGTCGTTCCACTGCTGCTGCCGCTCGGGCAACGGCTCGAAGGCGGCCAGTCCCTGGTCGCGAAGCACGTCCAGAGCACCCATTAGATAGGCGATCTGGGACTCGATCATGTACACGATCGAGGTGTGCCCCAGGCCCGTGTTCGGGCCGACGAGGAAGAACAGGTTCGGGAAGCCGGCCACGGTGGTGCCGTGGAAGGCGGTCATGCCGTCGTCGTCCCACGCCTCGCGCAGCGTGCGTCCGCCTCGTCCGACGACCCGCTCCGCGATCGGCGGGTTCGTGATGCGAAAGCCGGTGCCGAAGATGATGGTGTCCACCGGGTGCTGCGTGGTCCCGCCGTCCGCGGTGCGGGTGAGCACGGCATCCTCGGTGACCCCGACGATCGGGTCGGTCACGACGTCGACGTCGTCCTGCGCGAGCGCCGGGTAGTAGGCGTTGCTGAGCAGCACGCGCTTGCAGCCGAGCCGGTAGCGCGGGGTGAGCTTGGCCCGCAGGACCGGGTCCGGCACCTGGCGGGCCAGCAGTGCACGAGCCACCCGCTCCGCCAGCTTCATGATCGCGGGCTGCACCGTGAAGGCGACCAACCAGCTCTCGCGGGCGACGTACAGACCGGCACGTCGGAGCAGCCGCGTCGCCGGCAGCCGCGCGTGCAGCCGCCGCTCCAGGGCGGTGATCGCCCGGTCCCGTCGTGGCAGCACCCACGGCGGCGTGCGCTGGAAGAGCGTCAGGTGGGCCGCCGCCTGCTGCACGTGGGGGACGAACTGGATGGCCGAGGCGCCGGTCCCGACGACAGCGACGCGGCGACCAGTGAGGTCGTGGTCATGCTTCCACGTCGCGGAATGGAACGTCGTACCGGTGAAGCGATCCAGCCCGGGCAGGTCCGGCACGCTCGGGTCCGAGAGTCCGCCGGTGCCGAGCACGAGGACGTCCGCCACCACCGTGCCCCGGTCCGTGCGGACCTCCCACGTCGAGGCCGCCTCGTCCCAGCGGGCCTGCTGCACCTCGGTGCGGAAGTGCACGTGCGGCAGCACCCCGGAGTCGGCCGCGACCTGCTGCAGATAGGCCTGGATCTCCGGCTGCGGCGAGAACGCCCTGGTCCAGGCAGGATTCGGGGCGAAGGAGAGCGAGTACAGGTGGCTGGGCACGTCGCACGCGCAGCCCGGATAGCTGTTGTCACGCCAGGTACCACCGACGTCGTCGGCCCGTTCCAGCACGACGAAGTCGCGGTCGCCGCGCTGCCGCAGCCGCGCGGCCGTCCCGAGCCCCGCGAAACCGGTCCCGACGACGACCGTCCGGACGCGGGCCGGCAGCGGCACCTGCGGACGGGTGCTCGCGAGGTTGGGGGCGATGCCCGTGCTCATGGACGCTCCTCATAATCCTTCACTGATGTAGCAACATAGATGTAGCATTGTCCGGTGCCCTCCGCAACTACGGCCAAGCGCGCGTACGCCCCGCGGCTGCCCCCCGAGCAGCGTCGTGAGCAGCTGCTGGACGCCGTGCTGGACATCGCCCTCGAGCGGGGCTTCCACGCCGTCACCGTCGACGGCGTCGCACGCGCGTGCCGGGTGACGCGACCGGTCGTCTACGGGTTGTTCGCCGACCGCGACGCGCTGCTCACCGGGCTGTTCGAGCGCTCGGAGCGACGGGTCCTGGCGCAGCTGGCCCAGGTCTTCCCGGCCCTGCCCGAGCCCGACGACGACATCGACCCCGACGCCCTGCTCGTCGACGGGCTGGACGCCTATCTTCGGTCGGTCTGCAGCGACCCGAGGACCTGGCGGGTCGTGCTGCTGCCGCCGGAGGGTGCGCCGACCGAGGTGGCCGCCCGGGTGCAGTCCCAGCGCCGGGTCATGTTCTCCACGCTGCGCGACCTGCTGGAGTGGGGACTGCCGCGCCGCGGCGGTCCGACGCTGGACCGAGACCTGTTCGCGCGCGCCGTGTTCACCCTGGCCGAGGGCAGCGCCCGGATGCTGCTGGAGCAGCCGGACCAGCGCTGTGTGCAGGAGTTCACCGACTTCGCCCGGTCTGCACTGAAAGCGATGACTGGCCCTACTGTGAGTCCGGTCACCCCGAACAGTCCCAGGGAGAGCTGATGTCCGCCCCTCTGCTGACAGGTCGCCGCCGGCTGCGCCAGCAGCTGGTGGGCCTGTTGTTCCTCGGGGTCATCGCCGGCCTGGTGGGCGTCACCGTCGCCCTCTACCGGCAGTCGTTCACCCCCTCGGTCACCGTCTACGTCGATGCCGACCGCGTGGGCAGCCAGCTCACCAAGGGTGGTGACGTCAAGGCCCGGGGCGTCCTGGTCGGTCGCATCACCGAGGTCGACAGCACCGGCGACGGCGCCCGGATCACGCTGGAGCTCATGCCGCAGCAGATCGGCCGGCTGCCCGCCGACTCCTCGGTGATGCTGCTGCCGAAGACGTTGTTCGGGGAGAAGTTCGTCGACATCGTCGTCGACAGCACCAGCACCGCCCGGTCGTTGCGAGAGGGCGACGTCATCAGCCAGGACCGCACCGCCGCCGCCCGGGAGACCAGCCGCGCGCTCGACAACCTGCTCCCGCTGCTCCAGGCCCTGAAGCCGGCCGAGGTCAGCACCACCCTGAACGCCGTGAGCACGGCGCTGCGGGGCCGCGGTGAGCAGATCGGTCAGAACCTGGAGATCACCGAGCAGTACGTGCGGGGGATCAATCCCGACCTGACGACCCTCGGACAGGACTTCGGTGGACTGGCCGACTTCGCGGACACCGTCGACGCGACCCGCCCCGACCTGCTCGCCGTGCTGGACAACCTGTCCTTCCTCTCCCGGAGCCTGGTCGACACCTCCGGCCAGCTGAGCACCTTTCTGCGCACCACGACGACCTTCGACCAAGAGCTGCAGACCTTGCTGGGCGACAACGAGCAGCGCCTGGTCCGCCTCGCCGCAGACAGCCTGCCCAGCCTGCAGGTCTACCAGCGCTACAGCCCCGAGTTCTCCTGTCTGGCGCGGGGGCTCGAGAAGCAGGCTGTCCTCGCCAACAAGACGTTCGGCGGACTGCAGCCGGGTCTGCACATCACCGTCGAGACGGTGCGGGACCAGGGCGGCTATCAGCCCGGTGACGAGCCCCGCTACGGCGCTGACAACGGTCCGACGTGCCTCGGCCTGCCGCCGAACGCTCCTGTCGTCCCGTTCCCGGTGCCCGACGAGTACACCGACGGATACTGCGACGACCAGGAAGCCGCTCCGGGGGTGCAGCGGGAGTGCGTGGGCCGGGGCAGCCAGGGCCCGCCGGCAGCAGGTCCGGACGCGCAGCGCGACCCGGCCCGGGCGCTGTCGCAGACCCGACGCGAGAAGCTGGCCCTGGGCGTGGTCGCCGGTCCCGTGCTCGGCGTCGCACCCGACGACGTCCCTGACCTGGTGACGTTGCTGTTCGGTCCGGTGGCACGGGGCAACGCGATCGGTCTGGCCGGCTAGAGCTGCTCGCCGGGGAAGCGGACCGACACCGCCTGGCCGTGCGCCGGCAGGTCCTCGGCCTGCGACAGCGCGAGCACGTGCCCGCCGACCTCGCGCAGCGCCCCCTGGTCGTACTCGATCAGGTGCACGCCACGAAGGAACGTCTGCACCGACAGGCCGCTGGAGTGGCAGGCGCAGCCCCCGGTCGGCAGCACGTGGTTGGAGCCCGCGCAGTAGTCCCCCAACGACACCGGCGCATAGGGGCCGACGAAGACGGCACCGGCGTTGCGGACGCGGCGGGCCACCGCGGCGGCATCGCGGGTGTGGATCTCCAGGTGCTCGGCCGCGTAGCTGTTCACCACCACCAGGCCGGCCTCGAGATCGTCGACGAGCACGATCGACGACTGCTGGCCCTCCAGCGCCTCGCGGATGCGTTCGGCGTGCTTGGTGGCCGGAACCTGTTCGCGCAGCGCGGCCTGGACCGCGTCGGCCAGCGGCACGCTGTCGGTGACCAGGACCGACGCGGCGACGACGTCGTGCTCAGCCTGGCTGATGAGGTCGGCGGCGATGAAGGCGGCGTCGCCCGTGTCGTCGGCGAGCACCGCGATCTCGGTCGGTCCGGCCTCCGCGTCGATGCCGATCAAGCCCTTGAGCAGACGCTTGGCCGCCGTGACGTAGATGTTGCCGGGCCCGGTGACCAGGTCAGCCTTGCGGCAGACGAGCGCGCCCTCGGCGTCGCTCGCCCCGTAGGCGAACATCGCCACCGCCTGGGCGCCACCGACGGCATACACCTCCTCGACGCCGAGCAGCGCCGCCGCCGCGAGGATGGTCGGGTGCGGCAGCCCGCCGTGCTCTCGCTGAGGAGGCGAGGCGATGGCCAACGACGGCACCCCCGCCTCCTGCGCCGGCACCACGTTCATCACCACCGAGCTGGGATAGACCGCGCGGCCACCCGGCACGTACAGCCCGACGCGGTCGACCGGGATCCACCGTGCCGTGACGCTGCCGCCGTCGGACAGGCGGGTCGTGTGCTCCTCGCGTCGCTGGTCGGCATGCACCTGTCGAGCCCGTCGGACGGCCTCCTCCAGGGCGCTCCGCACCGTGGGGTCCAGCGCCGCGAGGGCGTCGGCCAGCGCCTGGGCCGGCACGCGCAGCGACGGCGGCCGGACGCCGTCCAGCCGCTCGCCGAGCTCCAGCAGGGCCTGGACCCCGCCGTCGCGCACCTGCGCGACGATCGGTCGCACGGTGTCGAGCGCAGCCTCCACATCGAGCGCGGCACGCGGCAGCACGACCGGCGACCCCGCAGCCAGCTCCGTGCCACGAAGGTCGAGGACGCGCATGATCGGGGTCGTCTCCACGCTCCCAGGGTACGAGCGTCGGCCTCCAGCGGCACCCCGTCCGCCGTCCTCCGCCGGTCTCCCGCCGGCCACGACCTCCCGTCCGGGGCGTCCCAGGGGCCTTCGAGCTAGGACGCCGCCGCGCAGCCGCCGCTCTCGCCCTGCTGGCGCAACGACATCGGCCGGGTGTCGTAGGTGGCAAAGGCTCCGGACGCACTCTCGACGCACAGCGTGAACTCGACCGTCTGCAAGTCGTAGACATACCCGGCGACGGTGTTGCCCGCCGACGGCGCGAGCCCCGCCTTCGCCAGGGCTGCGAGAGCGCCGGCGAGGTCGGTCGGATAGGCACCCCCACGCACGAAGCTCTCCAGCTCGGGCGCCAACCGGCCGACGTCAGCCTGCACCGAGACCAGCTCAGCGCTCGCCGCGCCGGCGCCGGCGGTCGTCGGGTTCGACTCCGCCTGCTGCCCCGTCGTCTGCGAGGAGCAGGCCGCGACCAGCAGGAGGCCACCGGCCACCAGCGCGGACCGCAGGCGGGCAGCAGGCACGGACACGGTGACCTCGTCGGGCTCGGGGACGGGAGCCCTCAGGCTATCCGCGGCCGAGCGCTCGACCTCAGAGGAAGGTCAGCCCGAGAGCCTCGGTCACCGGTCGCGCCTGGCAGGTGAGCACGACGCCGGCCGCGAGCTCGTCGGGCTCCAGGGCCCAGTTGACGTCCATCTGGACCGCACCGTGATCCACGTGCGCACGACACGTGCCGCACACCCCGCCCCGGCAGGCGAACGGCGCGTCCGCCCGGACGGCCAGCACCGCGTCGAGCACCACCTGGCCGGGAGGGCAGATGAGCTCGCTGGTGCGTCCGTGCAGCGTGGCGGTGACGGCGGTCCCGGTCGAACGGTGCTCCACCGCCGGACGAGGCGGCGGGGCGTCGGCGTGGAACAGCTCGACGTGCACGTCCGTGGCCGGCACCCCCAGGGCGAGCAGGGTGTCGCGTGCGCCGGTCACCACGCCGAACGGTCCGCAGAGGTACCAGGCGTCGACGGTCTCGGGCGGCAGCAGGGCGTCGAGCACCTGCCGGAGCCGGTCGCCGTCCAGCCGTCCGGACAGCAGCGGCGCGGCCTGCTCCTCGCGGGACAGCACGTGCAGCACCTGCAGCCGCTGCGGGTGGCGGTCCTTCAGGTCGGCCAGGTCGTCCAGCAGCATCACGTCGCGGCTGGTCCGGTTCCCCAGGATCAGCGCCACCTCGCTGTCGGGCTCGACCGCCAGGACGGTCGTCGCGATCGAGAGCAGCGGCGTGATCCCGCTGCCGGCTCCGACGAGTCCGTAGCGACGGGACGTTCCCGGCAGGACGGGCCCGAAAGCACCGGAGGGCGGGCCGACCTCGACGCTGTCGCCCGCCCTGAGCTCCTGGCACGCCCAGCTGGACAGCACGCCTGCGGGCAGGGCCTTGATGGCGACCCGTAGCGGTCCGTCGACCGCGCTGGTGCAGAGCGAGTACGTCCGTCGTACGTCCTGACCGCCGACGTCGCGGCGCAGCGTGACGTGCTGCCCCGCGCGGAACGCAAAGGCGTCGCGGAGCCGCTCGGGCACCTCGAACGTGACGGCGACCGCGTCGTCGGTGAGTCGGTCGACCGCCGCCACCCGCAGCGGGTGGAAGCCGCTGGCCCCGCTCACGAGAGCCGGCTCACAGGTCGCGCAGATGGTCGAACGGCTCCCGGCAGGAGCGGCACCGCCACATCTCCTGGCACGCCGTCGACCCGAAGCGCGACAGCTGTTCGGTGTCGGTCGACCCGCACTGCGGACAGTCCAGGACGCGCCGCGCCAGGGTCAGGGGCACCGGCTGGTCGGGGGCGACCGTGGGCGGGGCGATGCCGTAGTCGCGCAGCGCCTGGCGGCCGGCCGCCGTGATCTCGGAGGTCGTCCACGCCGGGGCCAGCACGATGCGCACGACCGGCTCCAGGTCCGCTGCGCGCAAGCAGGTCTCGACGTCAGCGCGCATCTCCTCCAGGGCCGGGCACCCGGAGTAGGTCGGCGTGAGGGTGACGGTGACGCAACGGCCGTCGATCTCGACCCCGCGCAGGACGCCGAGGTCGGCGAGGCTGAGCACCGGGATCTCCGGGTCGTGCACGGCGTCCAGCAGTCGGCGCACATCAGCCTCGTCGAGGCCCGCGGTCACCATCGGGCCCCCGGGTGGGCACGGTGCAGGCTCTGCAGCTCGGCGAGCAGCAGCCCGAAGCTGCTCAGGTGCTGGCCCGTCCGGCCGCCTGTCGGTCGCCAGGTGGTCGCCGGCACGGTCAGCGTCGCCTCGGCGAGCACCTGCTCGACCGTGCCGCGCCACTGCTGCTCCAGCGCGGCGGGGTCGGCGGCGACCCCGGCCCGGACCAGCCGGTCGAGCAGCGGGTCAGGTGCGAACAGGTCGGCGGCGAAGGGCCAGACGGCGTCCAGCCCCGCCTGCATGCGGCGCGCGCTCTCGGGGGTGCCGTCACCGAGCCGGACGACCCAGGTACGTGCGTGGTCCAGGTGGTAGGCGGTCTCCTTGACCGCCTTGCCCGCGATGGCCGCGAGGTCCGGGTCGCTCGAGCCGCAGAGCGTGCGCCACAGCGGCAGGGCGTACGCGGTGAAGACGAGCTGGCGGGCCATCGTCTGACCGAAGTCACCGTTGTCGACCTCGACGAGCTGGGTGCAGGTGAACTCGCGTTCGTGCCGCAGGTAGGCCAGCGCGTCCTCGTCGCGGGCGGTGCCGTCCAGCCGCCCGGAAAGCGACAGCAGCGAGCGGGCCTGGCCGAGCAGGTCCAGTGCGAGGTTCAGCAGGGCCACGTCCTGTTCGATCTCGGGTGCCCGTGCGGCCCAGCCGCAGAGCTGCTGCGCAAGCACGAGCGCGTCGTCGCCCAGCCGTAGGGCGTAGGCCGCCACGTCCGGATCGCTGGCCTCCAGGGATCGCACCGCACCGGTCACAGGTGGGTCAACCCGTCCGGGACGTCGTAGAAGGTCGGGTGGCGGTAGACCTTGTCACCGGCCGGTTCGAAGAAGGCATCCTTCTCGTCCGGGCTGCTGGCCACCACCTCCGCGGCGGGGACGACCCAGATCGAGACGCCCTCCTGCCGGCGCGTGTACACGTCGCGGGCGTTGCGCAGGGCGAGGTGCGCGTCGGCGGCGTGCAGGCTGCCGACGTGCGTGTGCGAGAGGCCGCGGGCGCTCCGCACGAAGACTTCCCACAGCGGCGGGCCGCTCAGAGAGGACAGCGGCGGGCCGCTCGAAGGTGACAGCGGGGGGGTCGTCACGCCGCGGTCTGGGCGCGAGCGGCCTGCTTCACGGCGTAGGCCGCCGCCGCCTCGCGCACCCAGGCGCCGTCCTCGTGAGCCTGCACGCGGAACGCCATCCGCTCGCGGTTGCACGGTCCGTCGCCGCGCATGACGCGCGCGAACTCGCTCCAGTCGATCTCGCCGGAGATCCAGTGGCCCGTGGCGTCGTCGAACCTGAGGTCGTCGTCCGGGACCCGCAGACCCAGGTGCTGGGCCTGCGGCACCGTCGCGTCGACGAAGCGCTGGCGCAGCTCGTCGTTGCCGAAACGCTTGATGCCCCAGGCCATCGACCGGGCCGAGTTCGGCGAGTCGGTGTCGGTCGGGCCGAACATCATCAACGCCGGCCACCACCACCGGTCCAGGGCTGCCTGCGCCATGCGCTGCTGCTCCGCGGTGCCGTGCGCAAGCACGGTCATGGCCTCGAAGCCCTGCCGCTGATGAAAGCTCTCCTCCTTGCACACCCGCGTCATCGCCCGTGCGTACGGCCCGTAGGAGCAGCGGGTCAGCGGCACCTGGTTCATGATGGCTGCCCCGTCGACGAGCCAGCCGATCGCGGCCACGTCAGCCCAGCAGGTGGCCGGATAGTTGAAGATCGTCGAGTACTTCTGCCGACCGGTGTGCAGCTGGTCGAGCAGGTCGGCCCGGTCGACGCCGAGGGTCTCGGCCGCGCTGTACAGGTAGAGGCCGTGCCCCGCCTCGTCCTGCACCTTGGCGACGAGCACCGCCTTGCGCCGCAACGACGGCGCCCGGGTGATCCAGCCCCCCTCGGGCTGCATGCCGATGATCTCGGAGTGCGCGTGCTGGGCGATCTGGCGGACCAGCGTCGCCCGGTAGGCGTCCGGCACGTCGTCCCGGGGCTCGATCCGCTGGTCGGCGTCGAGGTGCGCCTGGAACTCCTGCTCAGCCTGCGGCGTCATTGCCGGTCCTTCCGTCGTTCACACATATCCGACCGATCGTTCGGATACTCTCCCAGACCATGGCGGGTGTCAACGCACGACCGGTCGGCCGCCCGCCGAGGCACGCTCCGGAAGCGCTGCTCCTGCTGGTCGTCACCGAGTTCAACACCCGTGGCTACGACGCGACGTCGATGGCCGATCTGGCCCGCGCCGTGGGGCTCACGAAGTCCTCGCTCTACCAGCACGCGTCCGGGAAGCAGGAGCTGCTGCGGCGCGGCGTCGCGCGCGGGCTGGAGGCGCTGTTCGCCGTCCTCGACGAGCCCGCAGCCCGACGCGGACCAGCGGTCCAGCGGGTGGAGCACGTCCTGCGACGGAGCGTGCAGGTGCTGGCCGAAGAGCTTCCCTACGTGACCCTGCTGCTCCGGGTCCGGGGCAACACCGAGGCGGAACGGTGGGCGCTCGCCCGGCGCCGCGAGCTGGACCGACGGGTCGCCGAGCTGGTGGCGCTCGCCGTCGTGGAGGGCTCGCTGGCGGCCGACACCGATCCTCGGCTGGTCACCCGGCTGATCTTCGGCGCCGTGAACGGACTGATCGAGTGGTACCGGCCAGACGGCGAAGACACCGCGGAGCAGATCGGCGACACGCTGGTGCGGTTGACGCTGCACGGGCTGCGGGCCGCACCGTGAGTCGCTACTGCAGGAACCGGAACAGCGGGCTGTCCGGGTCGACCGGCTGGATGGTCGGCGGCGAGTCGTCCATGCGCTGCAGCAGCGCCGGCAGGTCCTCCGGTCGGCCCAGCTCGATGCCGACCAGCGCTGGTCCGGTCTCGCGGTTGGAGCGCTTCACGTACTCGAACAGCGTGATGTCGTCGTCCTCGCCGAGCACCTCGTCCAGGAAGCGCCGCAGCGCGCCCGGCTCCTGCGGGAAGTCGACCAGGAAGTAGTGCTTGCGTCCCTCGTGGATGAGGGCCCGCTCGACGATCTCGGCGTACCGGCTCACGTCGTTGTTGCCACCGGAGAGCACGCAGACGGTCGTCGTGCCCGGCTCGGGGTGCACGACGTCGCCCAGCGCCGCCGCGGCCAACGCGCCGGCCGGCTCGGCGATGATGCCGTCGGCCTGATAGAGGCTGAGCATCTCGGTGCAGATGCGGCCTTCGGCGACGGTCACCAGCCGGGGAGCAGCCTGCTGCACGATCGCGAACGTCGTGTCCCCCACCCGACGCACCGCAGCGCCGTCGACGAAGGAGTCGATGCTGTCGAGCACGACCGGCTCACCGGCCGCCACCGCTGCGGCCATGGACGCTGCCCCCGTCGGCTCGACCCCGACGATGCGTGTCTGCGGAGCATGGGCGGCGAGCCAGACCAGCGTGCCGGCGAGCAGTCCACCGCCTCCGACCGGGACGACCAGCAGATCCGGCGCCCTCCCGAGCTGGGCGAACACCTCGCGCACCAGCGTGCCCTGCCCCGCGACGGTGCGCGGGTCGTCGAAGGCCGGTACCAGCGTGGCCCCGGACCCGGCGACGTCCGCCAGGGCAGCCGCAGCGGCGTCGTCGTAGGTATCACCGGTGACGAGCACCTCGACGAACTCGCCTCCCAGCCAGGCGATCCGGTCGCGCTTCTGCCGCGGCGTCGTGCGCGGCAGATAGACCCGACCCCGTACCCGCAGCGCGCTGCACGCGTAGGCCACCCCTTGCCCGTGGTTGCCGGCGCTCGCGCACACGACCCCGGCGGCGGTCTCGTGCGACGAGAGCTGGGCGATGAGGTTGTAGGCCCCGCGCACCTTGTAGGAGCGGACGACCTGCAGGTCTTCGCGCTTGAGCCAGACGTCGCTGCCGACCCGGGCCGAGAGGCGCTCGTTGCGCTGCAGCGGGGTCGGCTGCGTGACCCCGGCCAGGCGCTCCGCAGCCTGCTCCACGTCCAGAGCGTTCACCAGGGTCCTCGCAGTGGTCACCCCTCCATCGTCGCGCACGTCGCGGTCAGGGCGTTGCTGCCCTGGCCAGGACGTGCTCGGCGTGCCGCAGCACCGGCGCGTCGACCATCTGCCCCTCGAAGGCGAAGACCCCGCGGTTCTCGGCGACGGCGGCGAGCACCCGGGTCGCCCAGGCGACGTCCTGCTCCGAGGGCCGGTAGGCCGCGCGGACCACCGCCACCTGGCTCGGGTGGATGCACGCGGTCGCCGCGAAGCCCGAGGCAGCCGCGTCGTCGGCCTCGCCGGCCAGGCCGTCAAGATCGGCGATGTCCAGGTGGACCGCGTCGATCGCCACCCTCCCGGACGCACCGGCTGCCAGCAGGGTCCTGGCGCGCGCCTGCCGGGCGACGTCGCGATAGGTCCCGTCGGCGAAGCGGCTGCTGCGACCGCCGAGCGCCGCGACGAGGTCCTCGGCGCCCCACATCAGCGCGAGCGTGTTCTCGACCGCAGCCAGCGCCTCCGCCGCGATCACGCCCGCCGGGGTCTCGCACAGGACCACGACCTGGCGCGGAGCGAGCGCGCTCACCTGAGCGGCCGACTCAGCCTTCGCGAGCATGACGAGGCGGTAGGGGGTGGCGGACAGCGCCTGGAGGTCGAGAGCCTGGTCCTCGGTACCTGCCGGGTTCACCCGGACCACCGTCCGCTCAGGATCCAGGAGCGTCTCGCGCAGCGCCTCTCGCGCAGCCGGCTTGTCTGCCGCGGCGACCCCGTCCTCGAGGTCGAGCAGCACGACGTCGGCCGCCGCAGCCGCCTTGGCGAACCGCTCCGGTCGGTCGGCAGGGCAGAACAGCAGCGCCGGACCGGGCGGCCACGTCATGCCGGTCGCACCCGGACGAGCGTCTTGCGGACGGCGAGCGCCACGACGTCGCCGTGCTGGTTGCGGCCGGTGTGCTCGAAGGTCGCGATGCCTTCGCCGGGACGGCTGCTCGACAGGCGCTTGTCCAGGACCACCGTCTCGCCGTAGAGCGTGTCCCCGTGCAGGACCGGTTTGGGAAAGCGGATGTCGCTGAAGCCGAGGTTCGCGACGATGGTGCCCTGGGTGAGCTGGGCGACGGACAGCCCGACCAGCGTCGACAGGGTCCACATGCTGTTCATCAGCCGCGACCCGAACGGTTGCGCGTCGCTGAACGCGGCGTCCAGGTGCAGCGCCTGGGTGTTCATGGTCAGCGTCGTGAACAGCACGTTGTCGGCCTCGGTCGCCGTGCGGCCCGGACGGTGCAGGTAGCGCGCGGCCAGGTCCAGCTCTTCGAACCACAGCCCGCGCTGCTCGACCGGCGTACGCGGCGAGGACTCTGCGGTCGTCACAGCGCCACCCGCAGCTCAGGCTCGGTGGCCGACCGGACGTCGTCGACGCTGACTCCCGGCGCCGTCTCGCGCAGCACGAACCCTGACTCCTCGACGTCGATCACGGCGAGGTCGGTGATGACCCGCTGGATGCAGCGGGCCCCGGTGAGGGGCAGCGTGCACTCGCGGACGAGCTTGGGGCTGCCGTCGCGGGAGACGTGCTCCATCATGACGATCACGCGCTTGGCCCCGTGCACGAGATCCATCGCCCCACCCATGCCCTTCACCATCTTGCCGGGGATCATCCAGTTGGCGAGGTCGCCACGCGCCGAGACCTGCATCGCCCCGAGCACGGCCACATCGACGTGACCGCCGCGGATCATCGAGAACGACAGCGCCGAGTCGAAGTACGACGCGCCCGGCAGCACGGTCACGGTCTCCTTGCCGGCGTTGATGAGATCGGCATCGACGTCCGCCTCGGCCGGATACGGTCCGACGCCGAGCACGCCGTTCTCGCTCTGCAGCACGACGGTCATCCCGGCCGGGATGTGGTTGGGCACCAGCGTGGGCAGACCGATGCCCAGGTTCACGTACTGACCGTCGGTGAGCTCGGCGGCCACGCGGGCAGCCAGCTGGTCACGGGTGAGAGCCATCAGCGCACCGTCCTCTTCTCGATCCGCTTCTCCGTGCCCGGGGCGTGCACGACCCGTTGGACGACGATGCCCGGGGTGTGGACCTGTCCCGGGTCGATCTCGCCGGGCTCGACCAGCTCCTCGACCTCGGCGATGGTGATGCGCCCGGCGGCGGCGCAGAGCGGGTTGAAGTTCTGCGCCGACTTCTCGTAGACGAGGTTTCCGTGCCGGTCGCCCAGCCGCGCGTGCACCAGGGCGAAGTCGGTGCGGATCGCCCGTTCCAGCACGTACGGCACGCCGTCGAAGGTGCGGACCTCCTTCGGCTCGCTCGCCAGCGCCACGCCGCCGCTGCCGTCGTAGCGCAACGGCAGCCCCCCCTGCGCGACCTGCGTACCGACGCCGGCAGGGGTGTAGAAGGCGGGGATGCCTGCGCCGCCGGCCCGCAGGCGCTCGGCGAGGGTGCCCTGCGGGGTCAGCTCGACTTCGAGCTCCCCGCCCAGGAACTGGCGCTCGAACTCCTTGTTCTCCCCGACGTAGGACCCTGTCGTGCGACGGATCCGCTTGGCGGCCAGCAGCATGCCCAGCCCCCACTGGTCGACGCCGCAGTTGTTGCTGACGGTCTCCAGCTCGTCGACCCCGGACGCCATCAGGGCGGCGAGGAGCGCGCTGGGGATACCGCACAACCCGAAGCCGCCGACGGCGAGCGAGGAGCCGGAGGCGATGTCGGCGACGGCCTCGGCGGCGCTCGCCACGACCTTGTCCATCACGCGCTCACAATCCCAGCTCGCGGGCGATCAGCATGAGCTGCACCTCGGTCGTTCCCTCGCCGATCTCCAGGATCTTGGAGTCGCGGTACTGGCGTGCCACCGGGTACTCGTTCATGAAGCCGTAGCCACCGTGGATCTGGGTGGCGTCGCGGGCGTTGTCCATGGCGGCCTCGCCGGAGACCATCTTGGCGATCGCGGCCTGCTTCTTGAACGGGCGTCCGGAGAGCATGCGCGCGGCCGCGTCGTAGTACGCCGTGCGCGCCGTGTGCGTCCGCGCCTCCATCCGGGCGATCTTGAACGCGATGGCCTGGTTCTTGCCGATGCTGCGGCCGAAGGCTTCGCGCTCGTGCGCGTACTTCACGCTCTCGTCGACGCAGCCCTGGGCAGCGCCGACGGCCAGCGCACTGATGGCGATGCGGCCCTCGTCCAAGATGTGCAGGAAGTTGGCGTAGCCACGACCGCGCTCCCCGAGCAGGTTCTGCTCCGGGACCCGCACGTCCTCGAAGGTCAGCGGGTGGGTGTCCGAGGCGTGCCAGCCGACCTTGCTGTAGGCCGGCTCGACCGTGAAGCCGTCGGTCGGCACCGGGACCAGGAAGGACGAGATCTCCTTCTTTCCTGCCGCCGTCGTCCCCGTGACCGCGGTGACGGTGACCAGCGTGGTGAGGTCGGTCCCGCTGTTGGTGATGAAGGCCTTGCTGCCGTTGATGACCCACTGGCCGTCCTCCAGCCGGGCCGTCGTGCGGGTGCCGCCGGCGTCGCTGCCGGCACCGGGCTCGGTGAGGCCGAACGCCCCCAGCGCCTGGCCCGCGCACAGCGACGGCAGCCACTGCTGCTTCTGCGCGTCGGTGCCGAACCGGTAGACAGGCATGGCGCCCAGCGAGACCGCGGCCTCGAGCGTGATGGCGACGCTCTGGTCGACGCGAGCGAGCTCCTCCAGCACCAGGCACAGCGCGAAGTAGTCGCCCCCCATGCCGCCGTGCTCTTCCGGGAACGGCAGGCCGAACAGCCCCATGTCGGCCATGCCGCGCACGACGTCGTACGGGAACGTCTTGGTCTCGTCGTGATGGGCCGCGACCGGTGCGACCACGGTCCGCGCGAAGTCCTCGACGGTCTTGCGCAGCTGCCGCTGCTCCTCGGTCAGACGGGTGTCGAGCATGGTCAGGCCTCCTGGGGTCGGGCCGGGTCGGGTTCCGGGTAGGGCTGGACGTCAGGGCTGCGGGTGTCGGCGACGACCCGCGCCACGACCTGGTCGACGACCACCTGGTCGCCTTCGCGCACGAGCAGGTCGAGCACACCGCCGCTGGGGGCGGTCAGCACGTGCTCCATCTTCATCGCCTCCACGACCAGCAGCGGGTCACCGGCTGCCACGGTGTCGCCGGCGGCGGCGCGCAGCGCGATGACCGCGCCGGGCATCGGGCTGCGCACGTCCGCCTCGGCGACGCCGTCGGCACGGCCGCGACGCAGGGCCGGCAGGGCGTGCACCGCCCAGGTCGCGCCGTCCATGGCCAACCACGTCGTGCTCCCGTCCACGGCCGACAGCACCGTCCGCGACACGTCGTCGACCGTGACGAGGACGCCGTCCGCGGCGGCGACGACGCTGCCCCGCAGGGTGCGGTCGCCCACGCGCACGAGCGCGGCCTGCGGTGGACCGGTGACCTCGAGCCGCAGACGTTCGCCGTCGGGGCCGGCGACCTCCGAGCGCAGTGGTCGTGGAGCGCCGACGCGCCATCCGGTAGGGAGGTCCCACACCTCCCCGGGGGTCGACGGCCAGAGGCCGTGGAGACCGATCAGCGCGTACGCCGCCAGCACCGCCTCCGGCAGCTCGGCGACAGCGAGCGCGGCGCCCTCGCGCTCGACCAGACCGGTATCGAGCCGACCGGCGGCAACGTCAGGTGCCCGGAGCAGCGCACGCAGGAAGCCGGTGTTGGTGCCGACGCCGAGCACGACGTTCGCGGCCAGGGCGGCGTCCAGCCGGGCCAAGGCTTCGGGGCGGTCCGCGCCCCAGGCGACGACCTTGCTGAGCATGGGGTCATAGGTGGTGCCGACGTCGGCCCCCTCCAGCAACCCGCTGTCGACGCGCACGCCCTCGACGACCGGTTCGCGCAGGACCAGGGCGCGACCGCCGGTGGGCAGGAAGCCGCGCGCCGGGTCCTCCGCGTAGATCCGCGCCTCGACGGCGTGACCGGTCAGCGCCACGTCGGACTGCACCAGGCCGAGGGGCTCGCCGGCGGCGACGCGCAGCTGCAGCTCGACGAGGTCGAGCCCGGTGACGAGCTCGGTGACCGGGTGCTCGACCTGCAGTCGGGTGTTCATCTCCATGAAGAAGGGCTCGTCGGGACGCTCCGCGGCGACGATGAACTCGACCGTGCCGGCGCCGGTGTAGTCGACGGCCCGCGCGGTGGCGACCGCGAGCGCGCCGTAGCGCTCGCGCTGCTCCGGGGTGAGCAAGGGCGACGGGGCCTCTTCGACGATCTTCTGGTGTCGTCGCTGCAGGCTGCACTCACGCTCCCCCAGGTGCAGCGTCGTGCCGTGCGCGTCGGCCAGCACCTGGACCTCGATGTGCCGCGGACGGTCGACGTAACGCTCGAGGAACAGGGTGTCGTCGCCGAAGGACGCCGCGGCCTCCCGTCGCGCCGTCCGCAGAGCCTCGGCCAGGTCGGCCACCGACCGGACGACGTGCATGCCCTTGCCGCCGCCGCCTGCCGAGGGCTTCACCAGCACGGGGAAGCCGATCTCGGCCGCGGAGTCGACGAGGTCGGCGTCGGTCATGCCCAGCTCGGCGCGTCCGGGGACCACTGGAACCCCGGCAGCCGCGACGGCGATCTTGGCGCGGATCTTGTCACCCATCGTCTCCATCGCGGCGGCAGCCGGGCCGACCAGCACGACGCCCGCCTCGGCGCACGCCCGGGCGAAGGCGGCGTTCTCGGCCAGGAAGCCGTAGCCCGGGTGGATCGCCTCGGCCCCGGTGCTACGGGCGGCGTCGAGCACGCGCTCGATCGACAGGTAGCTCTCGCGGGCAGGGGCCGGGCCCAGCCGCACGGCGACGTCGGCGTCGCGCACGTGCCGGGCGCCGGCATCGGCATCGCTGTAGACGGCCACCGACCGCACGCCCAGGCGGCGCAGGGTACGGATGACCCTGACCGCGATCTCGCCGCGGTTGGCCACCAGCACGGTGCGGAACATCGGGCTCCTCGTCACGCTCTCAGACACCGTCATCACATCCGGAAGATGCCGTAGCCGGCCGGGGCCAGCGGGGCGTTCGCACAGGCGGCCAGCGCGAGACCGAGCACGGTCCGGGTGTCCTTGGGGTCGATGACCCCGTCGTCCCACAACCGCGCGGTGGAGTAGTAGGGATTGCCCTGGTCCTCGTACTGCTGCCGGATCGGCTGCTTGAAGGCTTCCTCGTCCTCGGCCGGCCAGTCCGGCTGCTGGTCGCGGCGGACGGTCGCCAGCACCGACGCCGCCTGCTCGCCGCCCATCACCGAGATCCGGGCCCCGGGCCACATCCACAGGAAGCGCGGGGAGTAGGCCCGCCCGCACATCGAGTAGTTGCCCGCGCCGAACGATCCGCCGACCACGACGGTGAGCTTGGGTACGCGCGCGGTGGCGACCGCGTTCACCATCTTGGCCCCGTGCTTGGCGATACCCGCCGCCTCGTACTCCCGGCCCACCATGAAGCCCGTGATGTTCTGCAGGAAGACCAGCGGCACCGCGCGCTGGTCGCACAGCTCGATGAAGTGCGCCCCCTTCAGAGCGCTCTCGCCGAAGAGCACGCCGTTGTTGGCGATGATGCCGACGGGGTGGCCGTGCACGTGCGCGAAGCCGGTGACCAGCGTCGGTCCGTACTCGGCCTTGAACTCCTGGAATCGGCTGCCGTCCACGATCCGCGCGATGACCTCACGGACGTCGTACGGCGTCCGGCTGTCGGCCGGGAGCACTCCGTACAGCGTCGACGGGTCGACGGACGGAGCCTCCGACGCCTGCACCTCCCAGGGTCGGGGCGTCCGCGGCCCCAGCCCCGCGACGATCGACCGGACCAGCTCGAGCGCGTGCGTGTCGTCGTCGGCGAGGTGGTCGGTGACGCCGCTGGTGCGCGAGTGCAGCAGTCCGCCGCCCAGGTCCTCAGCGGTGACGACCTCGCCGGTCGCGGCCTTCACCAGCGGCGGACCGGCCAGGAAGATGGTGCCCTGGTCCCGCACGATGACGGCCTCGTCCGACATCGCCGGGACGTAGGCCCCGCCTGCGGTGCAGGAGCCGAGCACCGCGGCGATCTGCGGGATGCCCTGCGCGGACATCGTGGCCTGGTTGAAGAAGATGCGGCCGAAGTGCTCGCGGTCGGGAAACACCTCGTCCTGGCGCGGCAGGAACGCACCGCCCGAGTCGACGAGGTACACGCACGGCAGCCGGTTGTGCAGCGCCACCTCCTGCGCGCGCAGGTGCTTCTTGACCGTCAGCGGGTAGTAGGTGCCGCCTTTGACCGTGGCGTCGTTGGCGACCACCACGCACTCGCGCCCCGAGATCCGCCCGATGCCGGTGATCACCCCCGCGCCCGGTGCCTCGTCGTCGTAGAGCCCGTTCGCAGCCAGCGGCGAGAGCTCCAGGAAGGGGCTGCCGGGATCGAGCAGGGTGTCGACGCGTTCGCGGGGCAACAGCTTTCCTCGAGCGAGATGGCGCTCGCGGGAGGAGGCGGACCCACCGAGGGCGGTCGTGGCCAACCGCTGCTGCAGGTCGTCGACCAGGCTCTGTTGCACGGCCTCCGCGGCGACCGCTGCGTCGCTGCGCGGATCGATCGCACTCGTGAGCACGCGCATGCGTGGGGCTCCTCGACGTCGTCCTGAAAGTCAGTTAGTGTTCGCTAACTGTCGCAGGGTATCGACAACCGGCCCGGACGTCCAGGGAGGGCCATGGCACAGCCACGGATCCGGGAGCAGCAGAAGGCGCAGCGTCGTCGGCAGCTCTTGACGGCTGCCGCCCGGCTGTTCGCCGACCGGGGCTTCCACGGCGTCTCCATCGACGACCTCGGCAGCGCGGTCGGCATGAGCGGACCGGCGCTCTACCGCCACTTCGCCAGCAAGGAGGCCCTGCTCGCCGACGTGCTCGTGACGATCAGTCAGCGGCTGCTGGACGGGGGAGCCGCCGAGGTCGAGGGCGCCGCGGACGATACCGACGCGCTCCAGCGCCTGGTCCGGTTCCATGCGGCCTTCGCCATCGGGGAGCCGGAGCTGATCCGGGTCCAGGACCGCGACCTGACCAGCCTGTCGGCCCCCGAGGAGCGACGCGTCCGTCGGCTGCAACGCGCGTACGTGCAGGTCTGGGTGGGGGTGCTCCGGCGGCTCGACCCCAGTCTCACCGACCCGGTCGCCCGGACGAAGGCGCAAGCCGTGTTCGGCCTGCTCAACTCCACCCCGCACAGCGCCCCGGGTCGCGACGAGGCGACCACGCGGGACCTCCTCGAGCAGATGGCGCTGCGCAGCCTGGCGGTGTGACCGCGAGCCTGGCGGGCTCGCGCAGCGGACGCTACGGTCGCGCGATGGACGTCAACGGCGGGATCGGTCGAGTCGTCCAGCACGTTGCCGGGTCGCGCCAGTTCGCCCCGGTCGCCAGGCACGTCGTCCCGCGGGTGGACCGCGCCCTCGCCACCCTGACCCGCGGTCACTTCGTGCTCAGCCGGCTGATCGTCCCCAGCCTGGTCCTCACCGCGACCGGCGCCCGCAGCGGCCAGGAACGCCAGACCCCGCTGGCCTGCCTGCCCGAGGACGACGGCAGCTTCTACGTCGTGGGCAGCAACTTCGGCCAGCCCAAGCACCCGGCCTGGACCGGCAACCTGTTGCAGACCCCGGCGGCGAAGGTCACCTTCCGCGGCGCGACGGTGGCGGTGCAGGCTCGTCTGCTCGACGGCCTCGAGAAGCAGGCGGTCTGGCCCCGCCTGACCCGCGTGTGGCCGACGTACGACCGCTATGTCGAGCTCAGCGGTGGACGCGAGCTACGGGTGTTCCACCTCGTACCGGTCTGAGGGTGCTGCTGGGCGCGACGCGCGTGGTGTCCGTGCTGTCAGTGCTGTCAGCCGGCTGGGCGACGGTCGTCGTCTGCTGACTGGGCCTCCCCGGGTCGCTCCTGCGCCGCAGGCGACGGCTGGAGCGCCAGGGGGAGGTCCACCAGCCGCGACCGGACGTACTCGCCGAGCCCCTTCGCCTGCGGATCGGGACGGGAGGAGTCGGCGACCCCGCTGCCGAGCAGCCCGACGACGACGAAGTTGAGCGCTCTCAGGTTCGGCAGCTCGTACCGGTGGATGTCCAGGTCCGCCGCTTCCGGCAGCAGCTCGCGCAGCCGCTGCACGGTGAGATAGGCCTGCAGCCAGCGGTGTTCGTCGTCGGTACGAACCCACAGACCCAGGTTCGCGTTGCCGCCCTTGTCCCCCGAGCGGGCCCCGCAGACCAGCCCGAGCGGGACCCGGACCGTGCCCTCGGCGCCGGCGTCCAGGACCGGGGCGACCTCGGGTGCGGACGGGACCGGGCTCGGCCAGGAACCCGCCGCGGCGCGGCTGTGCGGGATCGTCCGCGTGCTCCCGTCGGGCAGGACCAGGCGGTGCGTGACGACGTCGGCCGGAACCAGCGCCGGCCAGTAGACGCCGTAGTCCTGGGCGTCCGTGGGAGGGGTGGTGGTGTGGAAACCCGCGTACCCACCCAGGGCCAGCTCCATCGTCGCGTGCGAGAAGCGCCGTCCGACCACGGCCTTGTCGCGGTGCTTGACCGTGATGCGCAGGTGGGCGGTGGCCTGCTCGTTGGTCGGCGCGTCGTCCTGCTGGAAGCGCAGCAGCCGCACGTCGACGTCGTCGAACTGCTCAGCGCCGCCGAGGACCTCGAAGAGCAGTCGTTCGGCCCAGGCCGCCTTGCGCTCGATGTCCAGACCGGTGAGCACCATCGTCATGGTGTTGCGATAGCCGCCGAGGTAGTCGATGGCCACCTTCAGCGACCCGGTGGGGGCCGAACCCCGGCACCCGCTCAGGCGGACCCGGTCGGGGCCCTCCTGCGCGACCTCGAGGGTGTCGAAGTGCGCGACGACGTCCGGGTTCGCGTACGCCGGGCCGGCGATCTCGTACAGCAGCTGCGCGGTGACGGTGCCCTCGCTGACGACGCCCCCGGTGCCGTCGTGCTTGGTGATGACGGCGCTGCCGTCGGCGGCGACCTCCGCGATCGGGAAGCCCGGGTAGCGCCGGTCGACGACCTCGTCGGCGAAGCAGTAGTTGCCACCGGTCGCCTGGGGCCCGCACTCGATCACGTGCCCAGCAGCGACGGCTCCGGCGAGGGCGTCGTGGTCCTCGCGCGACCAACCGTGCCACCAGGCCGCCGGACCGACGACCAGGGACGCGTCGGTGACCCGTGGCGCGATGACGATGTCGGCCCCGGCCTCCAGCGCGGCGGCGATGCCCCACCCCCCGAGATAGGCGTTGGCGGTGACGGGGACGACGTCCACCTCGCGCAGCGAGCGCCCGGTATCCAGGTGGGTGAGCGGGTGACCGGCGGCCATCAGCTCCGCCAGGCGCGGGGTGAGGTCGTCGCCGTCCAGGTAGGCCACCTTCGGCGAGAGCCCGAGACGGTCGGCCAGCAGGCTCACCTGCTCGGCCAGCCCGGCGGGATTCAGCCCGCCCGCATTCACCACGATCTTGACGCCGCCGTCCAGAGCGGTCCCGAGGCAGCTCTCCAGCTGCAGCAGGAACGACCTCGCATAGCCGGCGGTCGGGTCCTTGCGGCGGGCCTTCCACAGGATCAGCATCGTCAGCTCGGCGAGGTAGTCGCCGGTGAGGACGTCGAGCGGCCCGCCCTCCACCATCTCCTGCATGGCCAGGTGGCGGTCTCCGTAGAAGCCGGAGCAGTTGCCGATACGGATCGCGCGGTCGGGGGCTCGGGTCACCCGTCGGATCTTTGCACGCCGCGCTCCAGCCCCGACCGGCTCCACCGAGGGGCTCCCGGGCCGGCCGGCAGCGCACCGGGGGACCGCTAGCGTCGTCGTCGCGGAACCCCCTGCTGAGCCCCTTCGAACGAGGACCGACGTGACCGAGCTGCTCGAGCCGACCCCCCTGTCGCCGCTGCTGGACGAGTGCCGCGAGCAGGTGCTCGAGCGCGGCGTCGGCGTCACGCAGGCGCAGGCCCTGGCGCTGCTGCAGCTGCCCGTCGAGCAGCTGCCGGACCTGCTCGCGCTGGCCCACGAGGTGCGGATGCGGCACTGCGGCCCCGAGGTGGAGGTCGAGGGGATCGTCAGCCTCAAGACCGGCGGCTGTCCCGAGGACTGCCACTTCTGCTCGCAGTCGGGCCTGTTCCCCTCGCCGGTCCGCGCTGCCTGGCTGGACGTCCCCGCGCTCGTCAAGGCAGCCGTGGAGACAGCAGCGACGGGCGCGACCGAGTTCTGCATCGTGGCAGCGGTGCGCGGTCCCGACGAGAAGCTGATGGCGCAGGTCGAGAAGGGCGTCGCGGCGATCCGCGCTGCCGTCGACATCCAGGTGGCCTGCTCGCTCGGGATGCTGACCCAGGAGCAGGTGGACCGACTGACCGCCATCGGCGTCCACCGCTACAACCACAACCTGGAGACGGCGCGCTCCCACTTCCCGAAGGTCGTCACGACGCACACCTGGGAGGAGCGCTGGCAGACGCTGTCGATGGTCCGCGCAGCGGGGATGGAGGTCTGCTGCGGAGGCATCCTCGGAATGGGGGAGACGCTCGAGCAGCGAGCCGAGTTCGCCTGTCAGCTAGCCGAGCTCGAGCCGGACGAGGTCCCGCTGAACTTCCTCAACCCCCGGCCCGGGACGCCCTTCGGCGAGCTGCCGGTGCTCGCGGCCGAGGAGGCCTTGCAGGCGATCGCGGTGTTCCGGCTGGCCCTGCCGCGCACGATCCTGCGGTTCGCCGGCGGGCGCGAGATCACCCTGGGCGACCTGGCCCGCGACGGCATGCTCGGCGGCATCAACGCCGTCATCGTCGGCAACTACCTGACGACGCTGGGACGTCCGGCCACGCAGGACCTTGAGATGCTGGCCGACCTGAAGATGCCTCTCAAGGGCTTGTCGGCGAGCCTCTAGACCTGCGGCGAGAGGCGACGCTGGTCGGGATAGCACCAGCCCCAGCTCTCGCCGGGCTCGAGCGAGGTGATGACGTCGTGCCCGACGTGGCCCTGTGCGTGCGCCGTGGCGTGCCGGCCCGGGGAGGAGTCGCAGCAGCCGACCTCTCCGCAGGTCAGGCACAGTCGCAGGTGCACCCAGGACAGCCCCTGCTTCAGGCAGGCGCCGCACCCCAGCGAGCGGGGCACCACGGGTCGGGTCTGCGCGGCGTGGACGCAGGACTCCTCCGGGGTCGCCCGCCAGCGCACGACACCTGTCGTGTCGATCCGGGTCGCCGCAGCGTCGGGCAGCGCCATCGGCGGCTTGCCGAGCGCCGCGCGCACCGCCTGCGCGAACGACCGCTGCACGGCGCGGTCGTTGAGCACCAGCCGCCCGACCCCGGCCTCCGCGAGGTCGCCGATCACGTCCTCGACGTCAGCCCGCGCGATGATCGGCACCCCTGGCGCCAGCGCCGCGACCACGGCCGCGATCAGGGCCGTCTGCCCGGCATCGTCGTCTCCGATGACGAGGAGCCGGGCGGTGGACAAGCCGGCTTCGGTCAGCACGAGAGGCCGGCGGGAGTCGCCGCGCACGACCGTGTGACCGAGCAGCTCGGCCTCCTTCGCGCCGTCCGGGTTCAAGGTGGTCACGACCAGCGGGACACCCGCCGCCTGCAGCTCCCCGGCGAGGTGGCGCGCCGTGCCGCCCCAGCCCGACACGATCACGTGACCGTCCGGGGGCGGCGCCGGCTGCGGCAGCCGGGCGGCGACCGTCATGCGTCGACGGTCCCGGCGCCCCGCGAGCGAGCGACCGGACGCGGCCAGGGCCGGCGTCGCGACCAGGAGCAGCACCGTCGCGGCGATGAACGCCTGCGCTCCGTCGTCTCCGAGACCGGCCGGTGACAGCCCCTCGGCCCGCCCCGCGGCGTCCAGGACGAAGGCGAACTCGCCGACCTGCGCCAGCAGCAGCGCGAGCGTCAGTCCGGTAGCGACGGGTAGCCCGACGACCCGCGTCGCGAGGAAGGTCGTCAGGGTCTTGACGACCAGGACCAGGGCGATCGCACCCAGCACCAGCAGCGGTTCCTGCACCAGGAAGCGCAGGTCCAGCAGCGTGCCGACGGACACGAAGAACACCGCCGAGAACAAGATCTGCAGCGGGAGCACCTCCGACAGGGCGTGCGAGCTGTGCCGGGACTCGCTGACGACCAGACCGGCGAGGAACGCGCCGAGCGACACCGACACGCCGGCCAGCGAGGTCAGGTACGCGGTGCCGAGGCACAGCGCGATCACCGACAGCAGGAACACCTCCGGCGAGCACGAGCGCGCGACGGCTTCCAGCACGGGCGGGACGAGCCGGCGCGCTGCCAGCAGGGTCACGGCGATGACGAGCGCGGCGGTGCCGAGCGCCCGCGCGATCTGCGGCAGCCCGCTCCCGCCCTGCCCGCCGAGGACGGGCAGCAGCAGCACCATCACGACGACCGCGAGGTCCTGGAAGACCAGCAGCGCCAGCCCGGCCTGGCCTGCGCGCGAACCCGTCTCCCCACGGTCCCCCAGCAGCTTCAGCACGATGGCCGTGGACGACAGGGCGACGAGGAACCCCGTGAACACCGCCGGGCGCCAGCCCACGCCGACGGCGGTGAGCAGGCCGGTGACCAGACCGATGCTGGCCAGCACCTGCACCGATCCGCCGAGCAGGACGAGCCGTCGGATGCTGTTCAGCCGACCCAGCGAGAACTCGATGCCGATGGTGAACAGCAGCAGGATCACCCCCACCTCGGCGGCCGCCGCCAGCACCTCGCGCTCGCGCAGCAGCCCGACCGCGTGGGGGCCCAGCAGCACCCCGGCGAGCAGGAACCCGACGATCGGCACGACCCGCAGCCGCACGCTCGCGTAACCGATCAGGGCGGCGGCGACGAGCAGCGCGGCCACCGGGGTGAGGTAGGCAGGCGGTCCTGCCGCAGCGGTCAGCAGGGTCATGCGCCCGCCGAGCCCGGGTGCCGGTCACACGTCATCACGACCTCCTCCACCGGAGACAAGTCGCTCTGGCGCCGCCGTCATCCCGACCGGCGACCTCTGGTGCGGGACCCGTCGGGGCGGCCGGGCTCCCGAGCGGCGGACGTCCGCGATCCTGCGGCCGCGGTGGCTACCAACCAGGGGGCAGGGTGGTGAAGTCCGGTGGCCGTCCCTCGGCGAAGGCCGCGAGGGCTTCGAGGTTGGCCGGACCGCCCATCAGCTCGGCGAAGGCGGCGTTCTCGCGGACCCGCGCTTGGGCGATCTGCTCCCGCAGCGGAGCGGTCATGGCCTGCTTGACGGCGATCAGGCTCGACAGCGGTCGCGCAGCCAGCAGCGCGGCGTGCCGGTGTGCGGTCGCGAGCAGGTCCGACGGGTCGCACAGCTGCCAGACGAGCCCCATCTCGCGGGCCTGCTCCGCGCTGATCCACTCCGAGGACAGCAACGTCCAGGCGGCGTTCTGCCGGCCGACGAGCAGCGGCAGAAGGTAGCTCGAGGCTGCCTCCGGCGCGACGCCCAGGCTGGTGAACGGGCACTTGAAACGCGCTTCGGCGGACATGAAGACGAGATCCGCGAAGCCGACCAGGGTGACGCCGATCCCCAGACCGAGTCCGTTCACCGCCAGCACCAAGGGCTTGCGCAGGTTCTGCAGCGCATCGAGCAGCCCGGTGAAACCGTGCCGCCCCGGCCGGAAGTCGGCGTCGCTCAGCCGCGTCGCCATCTCCCCCAGATCAGTCCCGGCGCAGAACGCCCGGCCGCTGCCGGTCAGCAGCACGACGGCCACCGACGGATCGGCGTCCGCCTCCAGCAGCGCGTCGGCGGTGGCGTCGTAGAGCGCCTCGTTGAACGCGTTCAGCTGCTCAGGACGGTTCAGCGTCAGGGTGCGCACGCGGTGGACGTCGTCGACCTGAAGGATCATGCGTGCGCCCGCGCCACGGGCGTCGCCGGCAGCGCGGCGAGCCGGCGCTGCTCGTTGCCGAGCACCACCCCGAGGAAGTCACCGACGCCCTGACACACCCGCGCCGTGCGTCGCGTGGCGACCACGTCGAAGGCGTGATGGGCGCCGGGGAGCTCGACCCAGGCCACGGGGTTGTCGCTGTGCACCCGCAGGGTCGCTGCGAACTGACGCCCCTGCTCGATCGGGATGATGGTGTCGCTGCGGCCGTGGACGACCAGGAACGGTGGCGCGTCTGCACGGATGCGGTGCAACGGTGACGCGGCTTCGAACGCGTGCGGGGCACGGGCTTGCCGCTGCTTGACGACCACCCGCTCCAGGAAGCGCATGAAGTGCTCGCGTCCCTCGCCCTCGCGCGCCACCCAGTCGTAGCGTCCGTACAACGGGACCGCCGCAGCCACCGACGTATCCACCTGTTCGAACCCAGGCTGGAACTGCACGTCGCCCGGCGTGAGCGCCGCCAGCGCGGCGAGGTGACCTCCCGCAGATCCCCCCGTGACGACGATGGTGCGGCCGTCGCCACCGAAGCTGGCGGCGTGGCGGCGTAGCCAGCCGATGGCGCGCTTGACGTCGACGACGTGGGCCGGCCAGGCGTGCCGAGGTGAGAGCCGATAGCTCATCGAGGCACAGATCCAACCGCGTCCGACCAGGTGACTCATCAGCGGGTGCGCCTGCCCCCGGCGTGAGCCCATGACCCACGCCCCACCCGGGATCTGCAGCACGATCGGCGCCTGCGCTCCCGGCGGCAGGTCCGGCCGTCGCCAGACGTCGAGCAGGCCCCGCGGACCGTCGCCGTAGCGCTGGTCGCGTCCGAGGGCATAGCGACGTCGCGCGACGGCAGCGCCGAACGGACCCTCCCGGCGCCGGGCCGGCTCGGCCTGCAGCCAGGCGGGGCGGGCGACCGCACCCTGCCAACCGGGACCGAAGGCCTCCGCGAGCGCAGCGTCGAACAGCGGTCCGGTGGCGCGGACGTCGGACGCGACCGGGCCGAGCCCTACCGTGGCCAGCGCCGTGAAGCCCACCCCCGTGGCCAGTCCGGGTGCCCGGCGTGCGGCCAGCCGGGCATAGCTGCCGGCCAGCTGCCCGAAGGCGGCGGCGGTCTCCGGCGTCGCTTCCGGGACGGGCAGCACCGCCCGCTCGGAGAGGGCACGCGCCGTCTCGGGCAGCTTCCCTGAGGCCATTCGGGCCAGCCGACTCATGCAGCGGAGCCTGGCACGCGGCACGGGCGACAGTCCGCGACGTCCCGGTGAGCGGGCCGTTGAGGGGGTAGAGACGTCTCCACCGCCGAACAGGAGATGCTCATGGCTGAAGTACTCGTGCTCCACCACGCGCAAGGGCTCACCGCAGGCGTCCGCAGCTTTGCTGAGGATCTGCGCAGGGCGGGCCACACCGTGCACGCGCCCGACCTCTACGACGGCCACGTGTTCGACGACCTCGACGCCGGCCTGGCCTACGCGCGCAGCGTCGGCTTCGCCGCGGTTGCCGAACGGGGCAAGGCCGCCGCCGACGGGCTGCCGGCCGAGCTCGTCTACGTGGGTTTCTCGATGGGCGTCATGGCCGCGCAGGATCTCGCGCAGAACCGGCCAGGTGCGCGGGCCGCCGTCCTGTGCAGCTCCTGCCTGCCCCCGGCAGAGTTCGGTGGTCCGTGGCCGGCGGGCGTCCCCGTCCAGGTCCATGGCATGGACGCCGACCCCGTCTTCGCCGACGAGGGCGATCTGGAGGCCGCGCGCGAGCTGGTGGCGTCGACGTCCGGTGCCGAGCTGTTCGTCTATCCGGGCCGGGCCCACCTGTTCGCGGACAGCAGCCTGCCCGACTACGACGCGGCGGCCGCCGAGCTGCTGCTGGGGCGCGTGGTCTCGCTGCTCGACGGGCTCGGTTGACGCCAGGCGCCCGCCCCGCGATGCCGCTGGAGCGCAGCGTGGCGCTCAGTCGCAGCGCTCGCGAGGTCGGTCAAGTGTCCTTGCCGGCGGCGTGCCGCCCCGCAGCGCGTCCGAAGAAGGAGCCTTCCCCGAGCTGGGTGCCGCTGCTGTAGCCCTTGCCGTCCTGCGCGATGTTCGCCGCGCACGCACCGGCGGCGTAGAGACCGCGGACGGGGCGACCGTCCTCGCGCAGCACCTGCCCGTGGCGGGACGTGCGGAGCCCACCGAGGGTGAACCCGGCATACAGCGCCGTCCCCAGCGTCAGGTCGAACGCACCCCACGGTCCGACGGTCTGCGGCTGCACCCAGGGCTCGCTCTTGTGGAAGTCCGGATCCTCACCACGAGCCGCGTGCTCGTTGTAGCGGTCGAGCGTCGCCACCAACGAGCCCGCGGGCAGTCGGAGGGCCTGCTCCATCTCCGCGTACGGTCTCCCAACCGTCGATGAACGGCGTCAGCGGGAAGACGGGCTGCTCGAGGTGCTCGCTGTCGACGATGAGATAGGCCGCCTGCCCCGGCTGGTCCAGGACGTGGCCGGACGTCCGCGAGTGATATCCGTCCTCGGCCACGAAGCGCTCTGCCGCGGTTGTTCACGATGATGCCGGTGAGCAGGATCGACGGCGGGTACACGGGGGCGGTGAGGAAGGCCTGGTCCATGTGCAGCGCCTGGCCACCGACCGACTGCCCGAGCCGGATGCCGAGCCCGTCGTCGTAGGTGCTGCCGAGCGGGAAGGGCTTCTTGGCCAGCTCTGGGGTGTGCTCGGCGACCATGTCCGCGTTCATGACGAAGCCGCCGCGCGCAGATCACGACCGCAGCAGCCTTGACGAACCCGCGTCTGTTCGAAGCGCCGCCACGCCACGCCCACCACCTGCTCGCCGTCGACGACCAGCTGCCGTCGCACCCGTCTCGAGCCGGACCTCGACGCCGAGCGCCGCGGCGCGCTCGCTCCAGCAGCCCGGTCACCAGAGAGGCGCCCTGGGTGTCGCCGGGAACCGGGCACCTTGTGCCCGCGCGGGGCCGGCTTGGCGTGCTGCAGGTAGGGCCAGCACTTCTCGTTGCCGGTGTACATCAGCCCCTCGGTGCCGGGCTGGATGACGGCCTTCTCCGGGTAGTAGGAGCGCTCGAACTCGAAACCGAGCGACTCGAGCCAGTCGCAGTGCGCGACGCTGCCCTCGCAGTAGTCGCGGATCTTGTCCGGCTCCGGGTGCGGGGTGACCGCATCAGGTAGGCGAACATCTGCTTCCGCAGAGTCGTCGTGCCCGGTGGCCCGTTGCACGACGGTGCCGCCGCCGAGGTAGAAGTGACCGCCGGCCATGGCGCTGGTGCCGCCGACGACCGCGGCCCGCTCGAGCACGAGCACCGTGGCGCCGGCTGCAGCCGCCTCGACGGCCGCGCACCCACCGGCGATGCCGAAGCCGACGACGAGCACGTCGACCTCGTCGCTCCACGCCGGGACGTCGCTGATGTTCACGGTGCCGGGGATCTCGGAGCTCACGAGCATCTGCCCTTCTGTTGCAGGCGGACCATCGCTCGACGGACCGCGACACTCAGGTGACGCGAGGACGCCGGAGCGGGGGAACGTCGGCCCTCGCGACGACCCCGCGACTCTAGGCACAGACGCCGCGTCATCGCACGCCCCGGTCGCCGAGGGCCGACGTCGGGCGCTGCCGACGCCGGCCGGGGCGGCAGCACGAGGGCCAAGGGATCAGTCGGGTCCGGCTGCGGGATCGGCAAGTACCTCACGCCAGGAGTGGCTCGGGGCGAACCCTAGGAGGTCGCGTGCCTTGTCGATGCAGTAGAAGGTCTCGTCACGCCTCATCTCCCGACGCACCTCTACCCCGTCGTAGAAGCGGTCCTGGAGCTCGCGCGTGGTCGCCGCGACAGAAAGGTCCGCGTTCGCGACGTTGAAGACCTCGTAGCCCAGTCCATCGGTCTGGAGGCAGTGCTGCACCAGCTGGCCCAGGTCGCGGACGTCGATGTAGGCGAACAGGTTGCGGCGCCGCAGCGACGGGTCGGCGAGGAACGCGGGAACTTCTCGGCGTACTCGTGCGGCTCGATGACGTTGTTGATGCGCAAGCCGTACACGTCCGCCCCGGTGCGGGCCTGGAAGGAGCGCGCCGTCACCTCGCCGGCCACCTTCGACATGGCGTAGGCGTCCTCGGGGACCGTCGGGTGCTCCTCGTCGACCGGCAGGTAGACCGGGCGCCGCTCGCCCTGGGCGAAGCAGACCCCGTAAGTCGTCTCCGACGAGGCGAACACGATCTTGCGTACGCCCAGCCGGGTCGCGGCCTCGAGCACGTTGTAGGTGCTGAGGACGTTCGTCGCGTACGTCGTCGCGTCGGACGTGAGCAGGATCGCCGGCACCGCCGCGAAGTGCACGACGGCGTCGTAGGTGGGCTGCTCTGGCAGGTCCAGCTCGTCGAACGTGGCCAACCCGGCGAGCGCCGAGTAGGTCTGGCCGGCATCGGTGAGGTCCACGCGGAGGTCGGCGACCGCCGGGTGCCGCAGCGGCACGAGGTCGGCGTTGGTGACCTGATGACCCTGCGCGGCAAGGTACGGCGCGACGTGCTTGCCGGCCTTGCCGCTGCCACCGGTGAAGAAGATGCGCATGGCCCTTCCTACCGTGCCGGTTTCCGGCCGCTCCAGCGGCATGGGGTTGTCCGCCACGCGGGGCGTGCTCGCGGTGGCGCCGTCGCGATGGACTTCGCGGACCCCCGAGACCGCTGGCCGCGCCGGCGTGTGGCGCACGGAACCCCGTCTGCTCCCACGCGCGCAGCCCTTCCCCGCCGGCGTCGCCGTCCTGGGCTGCGCGAGACAGCTCAGCCCCCAGCAGCCTCTACAGGCAGGCGCAGCGGGCGCCGAAGTATCCCGCGGTGGATCGCTCGCTCGCGCCTTCGTGGTCGGGCTCGCTCACCACCGGTTCCCGTCATCGTTCGGAGGTTCGTGTTGGCGTCTCAGCAGGTCGTCGTGCAGGTCCATCACGGCGGCAAGACCGTAGACGGGCCCTTCTCTCGGCCGGTCAGGCTCCTGCCAGACGGCACCGCCGGCGTCGTGTACGGGGGCGACGTCTATCCGCTGTACAAGGACGGTCACATTGAGCTCGCCGACCAGTCGGTGGACAAGTGGTCCTGCCCGTCGTTCGTGCTGGCCGGTCAAGCAGTCCCGTATGCGCGCAGCCGCAAGCAGGAGGGGAGGCGCCAGCCCAAGATCGGCGACTGGTACCTCGAGTCGAACAAGTTCGGTCACTACCTCGTCTTCGACGCTGCCGAGACCACGGCGGCCGCCGTGGCGGACCTGATGGGCGTGTGCGGGCTCGGTGTGCGGCGCTGGGACGCAAGCACGCGCCCGGCCGAGGACGGCGTCCAGTACGACTGGTTCATCCGCCTGGAGTTCACCGGTTCACGCGAGGAATGTCTTCAGCGTGTCCGAACCGCGCTGTCCGCTGTCGCTGGCAAGAAGAAGGCGAGAGCGAACGGTGACGTGGCCGCACCGCCGCAGGCTCACGCAACGCCCGCAGCCCACGCGGCCATCGAGCTTGCCGAGCACCGAGCAGTCATCAGCGAGCTCACGGCCTCCCTGAAGGAGGCCGAGCGTCAGCGGGTCGCCGCACTCCAGCAGGCCGACCAGAGCGCACGCCGAGCCGCCGACGCCGAAGAGCGGGTGACGCTGGCGCACGCCCTCGGTCAGGACTCCACCAGCCGGCTCGACGAGTCCCGCAAGGCCCAGAAGAAGCTCCGCAGCGAGCTGCTGAAGGCGCGCAGGGAGCTGGCCGACGCGCGCTCGCAGCCGTCGGACAGACGCGCTCAAAGCGATGTTGCTGGGCTGCAGCAGGAGATCACCAGGATCCGGGCCGAGGCCGATGACTCGCTGCAGGCGTTCATCGACGCCGACAACCGCAACGCGGTGCTGTGCGACGAGGTCGCCGTCCTGACCGCCCAGGCCGGTGAGCAGCGCCACCGGCGCGCGGCCCTGGAGGCCGAGCGGGACGACGCCCTGCAGCAGCTCTCGGAGACGCAGGCCGAAAGCCGCGAGGCCGCCACCGCTGCCGCTGCACGATCGGGCCGGCGCCGGGAGAGCGTCGAGAGCTTCCTGGAGAAGCTGCTACCTCGCCTCCGCCTGGACCCAGACTCGGTCGAGACCCTGCTCGGCTTCCCCAAGCCCCTCACTGCCTTGCGGCTGCTCGTCCGACTGCACGACAACGACGAGTCCCTGCCCAAGGAGCGCGTGAAGGAGTCGATCTTCTTCGAGCTTGCGGACGTCCACACCGGCGAGTCGGGTGACTCTCGGATGGGGCGCATCTACTACGCCGTCGACGGCGGCGGCCTGGTGCAGGCTCGCGTCCACCGCAAGAAGAACGATCGAGAGCAGCAGCGCTACCTCAGGAGCCTGCGGCTGGCCGCCTGACCGATGCCGTGAACCGGAAGGTCTCTGCGGCCGTGCGAAAGTCTCCGACCGGGCACGAGCCTCGTTCGTCACCCGCTGTGGATCTTGTCTGCCTCGATCATGCTGGGGGCATGCATGAGCGAACGACGGAGTCGCTCGTCCTGCGTCACTACGCCGAGATCTGGTCAGTAGGGCAGGTGACTCTGCGGAGCAGTGACCTGAGCGGCGGACCGCTGTAGGCGCATAGCGCCTCGGCCTGTGTGGCGAGCAGCCCGCGCTGCTGCTGCGCCTGGGCGAGGTCACCGCGGACGGTGACCGAGCGGACCGCGGACCTCCCGCTCGCCGAGTCGTCCCCAGGCTGCCCCGGACCTGGGCTGGTTTATCCACGCGGCGGTGGGGAGTCTCGGGCCGCTCGGGTCGGCGGTGCCGGAATCGGCTGGGGTTGCTGTCGTAGGCGGCGTGCAGGGTCCTTTGACGCTGCTTGCTGGACGTGGGTGGCGGTGCCGAAGTGGACCGACGCTGGGGTGTGCAGGCCGATGCCGCTGTGGCGGTGTTCGTGGTTGTAGTAGCCGAAGAAAGATTTCGCAGAACGCGCGGGCGTCGGCCAGTGACCCGAAGTTGGCGGGGAAGGCCGGGGCGTACTTCAGCGTCTTGAAGGCGGCTTCGCTGAAGGGGTTGTCGTTGGACACGTGCGGCCGGCTGTGGCTGCGGGCGACACCGAGGTCGATGAGCAGCTGCGCGACTGGTTTGGAGGTCATGGAGGTGCCGCGGTCGGCGTGCAGGCTGTCAGGCGCGCCGTGGACCCGCGCGGCATGTTCGATGAGGGCTTTGGCGATGTCGGCGTCCTCACGGGCCGCGATGGTCCAGCCGACGACGTAGCGGCTGTAGATGTCGATGATGACGTAAAGGTCGTAGTAGACGCCGCGCTGCGGCCCGCGGAGCTTGGTGATGTCCCATGACCACACCTTCCCGGGCCCGGTCGCCATCAGCTCAGGTCGCGCGCGGGTCGGATGGGTCGCTTGGTTGCGGCGGTCACTGGACTGCCCGATAAGGCGCAGCAGCCGGTGCATCGTGCTCATCGAGGCGAGGTAGGTGCCTTCATCCAGCAGCGTCGCCCACGTCTGGGCGACGGACTTGTCGCCGAACCGCGGGCTGGTCAGCACTGCGATGATCCGGTCCTGCTCGGCGACGGTCAGCGCGTTCGAGGGAGCAGCCCGCGGTGTCCGCTGCACCGGGATGGCCGGCACGCTCTGGCGGTCGCGGTAGTGACTGCCGCGTGGCTTGCCCAGCAACGTGCACGCCTTGGTTGTGGTCGTCTGCTCGGCGAGCAACAGCACCGTCGGGGTGATCACCGCTTCGACCGCGGCTCGGTGTCCGCGCTCTCGGAGAGCATCTCCAAGAGCGCGTGTGCTTTTCCCACGATCTCCAACGCGGCCCTGCTCTTGGCCAGCTCCCGCTCGGCCCGCTCCGCGCGGGCGGTCACCCTGGCCAGTTCCCGCTGTTCGGCCGAGGTTGTCGACGGCCGCGCTGCCGGCGCCAAAGCACCTAGCGCGCCGTTGTCACGGGCCTTGCGCCATTCCGACAGGTGTGAGGAGTACAGGCCCTCGCGACGCAGCAGCACCCCCCGCGCGGCGGCGTCGGCGGCGTCGTACTCGGCGAGGACCTGTCGCCTTGTATTGGGCGGTGAACGACCGCCGACGTGGCCGGTCCGAACGAGGGCTCATGGCCCCATTCTCAACCGACTCGCCTGGCAGGTCAGCAGTGGTGAGCGTCAACGTCATCAAGCCTTCCCATCCCTCGCCGCTGCAGCGACCCTGACCCGCGCGTCGTCGTGAGGGCACCGGAGGTCCGAGCCTGCATGGCGTTGTTGGGATCGTTGTCGGGACGACCAGCCCCCAAGTCGCTGCCGGCCGCGCTGCACCGGCCCTGACCTGCGTTGATACGGGTGCGCCCGAAGGGATTCGAACCCCTAACCTCTTGATCCGTAGGCCCGTGTAGCCGGTGATCATGGGTGCTGACCGTTCCTTTTCACGCTCAACTCGTGTTGTCTCGTACAGCTCTCCGTCCGGCTGGTGCGCTCACGAACCGGGATGGTGCTGATTCTGCCGTGAGCAATCCCGTTAGCAACCTTCGGCGTAGGCGGGCTGTGGCGGTCAGGTCCGGTAGGCGTCGCGCCGGTGCTCGATCCTGCAGCACCACGACCTCGCGCTGCGGCTCGACGATCCGGTACAGGATCCGGTAGGTCCCCCGGCGTGCCGACCAGATGCCGGCGAGCTGTCCGCGCAGCGGCTTGCCCACCCGACGTGGCTCCGTGCACCAGCGCGGAGGTCAGGAAGTCGATCACCGCGGTCGCGACCGCCTTTGGCAACCGGTCGGCCAGCGCCCGGCGGGCCGGCGCAGTCAGGACGAGCTCCCACTCGCCCTCCCCCGCTCACCGCCCCAGGGCGCGGACTGCGTCGACGCCGCGCACGACGTCGCCACGGACGTAGCTCTCATCAGCCTCCCGGATGTCGGCCAGCGCCTGCGGGTCGGCCAGCACCGACAGCGTCTCCTCCAGCTCGGCCAGATCCTCCGGGCTGATGAGCACCGCAGCCGCGCGGCCGTTGCGGGTGATCGTCACGCGCTCGTGCTGCTTCTCCACCCGGTCCACGACTTCGGACAGGTGGTCACGGACCGACCGCAACGGCTCCATGCGCATGGCCACGATTGTGGCGCATACCGGCGGTCGCGTCCAGCCTGAGACCTTTTGCGTGAACCGCGGTCAAGGACGCACCGAAGTTCGCTTCGCGCGGTCAGCGGCATATGCGGACGATGCGGGGCCGGCCACTGCTGGCGGCACGGCGACGTCTGACATGCCCTGGGCGGACGGAGCGGCGCAGGATGAGCGCCAGCGTCCGCGGATCTGGCCCGTCGAACTCGCGCCCAGCCGACACGGGCAACGACCACGGACGGGAACGTCCTCGCGTCAGGTCAGGGCGGGCCGCTCAGGGGCCTCGAGCCGGGTGCGGTGCTCAGCGAGCACAGTCGTCGGATCGATGCCGAGGTCGCGGATCCGCTGCCAGTCATGCTCCAGCTCGGCCCGGCGGCGCAGCAGTGCGGCCTCGTCCTCCATCCGCCGACCTGCACCCTCGCGCGCCAGGTCCGACCGGCCGTTGCTCATCAGTTGCGTCCCGATCACCACGAGGGCTCCCCCCAACACGATCTGCTCCAACCCGCTCATGCCGATCCCGCTTTCGCTCGTCCCGCTGTTATGGTGTCTGCGACCATAAGCCGCCAACGTCAGGAGGTCAATGCGTGAACGTGCAGCTCGCCGTCGCCGCGTACGGCCTGGCCGGGGCGGGAGAACTGCAGGTGGCGACGAAGGACGCCCGGCTGCCCACAGCAACCCTCACGCGCGCCCCGTCAGTGGACGCCGCGATCCGGCAAGTGGTCGACGACTTGTTCGACACGACGGGAGTGGCCGAGGCAGCCCTCACGTTCACGCTGAGCTCGCTGCGCCCGTTGTACGCCGAGGTGCTCCCACCTCTAAAAGACCTGACTGCCAGCACCCTGACCATCCCGGTCGTGGTGCTGCTGCCGCAGCAAGCGGTCGTCATAGCGGCCGGGGACCGGGTGCGCCCCGTCGACTGCTCGACCAGCACCGTCGCTGCCGCCGGCGCCGCCCGGATGCTCCCCCCGCCGGCTGTTGTCGCAGCGGACCAGGAGGTGCTAACTGCGACACGCGATCGTCTGATTGACCTGCTGCGCTTCACCCGGGCTGGCATGACGCTGGCCGGACCGGTCTTCACGCTCCGACAGCTTCGGCAGGTGTACGAGCACCTGTGGGGTGAGCCGTTCGATCCGGCGAACTTCCAGAAGCGATTTCAACGGAACCGGGTCGTCGTCGCTGTGCCGCCCTCGACCGGCCCCCCGTCCATAGACCCGCATGTCCTGGAGACGGTCACGACCTCGGTGTCCGACACGCCACCGATCGAAGGCGTCGTCAGTCACACCTACGGCTGGCGCGAGAGCGCGGCCACGATCACGGCGGGAGTGTGGCGGCAGGGCCGCGGCCGCCCCGCCGGGCTCTACGTCCGCGGTGATCAAATCTGGCTCGACCCTCCGGTCCCAGCTCCGTCGGCCAGCGAGCAACAGCGGTGAGAATCAAGAACTGGCCGCCCCCAGCCGACGACTAGGGCCCGTTCGCGCGAGCGGCTTCGGCCCGCCGAAGCCGAGAGTCCGTACGCCTGTTGATCAAGTGCTGCTCGTGCTGCAGGGAACTGCACGTTCTACTTGTAGACGAAGACGCCACCGCATGCGGCATGAGCGGACGCCTCCGGCACCGGTGGCGAGGAGCGGAGGGCCACTAGCTACGTGGCGCGAGGAGGGCCTCGAGGTGGTCGGCGGTGTCGAGGTCGTGCAGTGGCAGCGCATGGCAGTACTGACGCAGGGTGGTGCTGGCTTCGGCGTGCCCGAGGCGCTGCTGTGCCTGGAGCAGGTGTCCGTCGGCGACCAGCACGGTGGCGACGGTGGGCCGCAGGGCGTGCAGGCACACGCCGGGATGTCCGTGCGCGTGGACGAAGGTGCGGAACCACTGGCCGAGCCGGTCGGTGCGTAGCCGGCTGCGGTGGTCGGCCTGGGCGGAGAACAGCCACGGCCCGAACGGATGGCCGCTGTGGCGCTCGTGCCAGCCGTTGACGCTGGCCGTCCAGAGCTGCTCGGTGCTGACGCCGACGGTGACCCGGCGTCGGCGGCCGGTCTTGGTCGTGGTGACGACCTCGTCGGACACCCCGCGGTCGATGTGCAGGACACGCCCGTGCAGGTCGTCCACATGCAAGGCATCGAGCTCACCGCGGCGCGCGCCGGTGTCGGCCGCCAGTCGCAGCAGCAGCCGGACCTGCTCGGCCCGGTGCAGCCGGGCGAGACCGCGACCGCTGAGTGGCCCGTCGAGAGCGGCGTCGACATCGCGGTCGGCCGCGAGCAGCAACTCGCGGACCACCGCCAGCGGGACGTCCCGGCGCGGTTCGGGATGACCGGGGCCCCGCGCATCCCGGCTGGCGGCTGGCTCGCAAGCAGCCGCTGCTGGTGCGCCCAGCCGAACGCCGACCGCAGCGTCCGGACCTGCAGGCTGATCGTCGTGGTCGGGGTACCGCCGGCTGCCCAGGCGTGCATCGCGGCCCGCAGGACCGGTGGCGTGACGGTCGCCGGGACCCGGCGCAGCAGCGGGTCCGAGCCCAGCCTTCGGCAGGTATCGCGGTAGCCGCGCCAGGTGCCCGGCTTCCAGTCGTGCGGCGCGGCCAGCCAGCGATCGAGCAGCTCGGCGACGGTCCGCAGTGGCGTCTGCTGCGCCTCCCGCAGCACTGCGGCATGCGCGGCGAGCTCCTCCTGCCGGCGCCGGGCGTCGGGTGAGTTCCTCGACGACGGTGATCGAGCAGGAGACGCTGCGGCCGCTGGCCGGGTCGGTCCCCACGCTGACCCGGACCTCCCAGCGTCCCGGTGCGCGCTGCTGCAACGACCCTGCTCCGCGTGATCCCATCTTCTTGATCCGTAGGTCCTCACCGAGTCCCTTGAGCGTGACCTGGTCCGTCTTCGCCTGCCTCGTCGTCCATCTCGTACGCGTGGCTCCGGATGGCGGTGTCCGGGCTGTTATCAGTCGTGTTAGCCGGATCGCGGCGCTGCGCTGTCGGACGTCCCCGCCGACAGGGTCAGGTGCGGCAGGTGTCCCGCCGATGGTCGATGCTCAGGACGACGACCTCCGGTGGCGCCTTCGCGATGCGGTACAGGACGCGGTAGGTCCCGCGACGTGCGGACCAGGCGCCGGACAGCGGTTCCCGCAAGGGCTTGCCGACGCGGTGCGGCTGGGCCACAACGGTCGAGGTCAGGAGGGCGATGACCGCTGCTGCGACCGCCTCGGGCAGTTTGTCCGTCACGGCGCGACGGGCAGGGCGGTACGAAGGGAGCCGCGCAGACCCGGGCCGTGCTCCTGGCTGTCCGCACCCGCTCCGGTGCGCTCGCGAACGCTGCCTCGAGGTGGCCGCGTGTGCCGGTCAGTGCAGACCGGCACGCTGACGTCTTAAGGGGGTGCAGATGCAGATGCACAGTCGAGCACACGCGGCGCGCGGCGCTACTCGGCGGTCATGTAGCCCAGGACGTCCAGGACCGCTGCGGCACTGCCCTGCGAGAGCGACAGGCTCGTCGCGCCGCCGCCGAGGGCGGCGATGGCGGCGTTGGCCACGGCCTGACCGGGACGGAAGTTGACCGTGCTCGTCCGCGCGCCGGGTCGGCGGCCGGTCGGGAACAGCTGCAGGTCGACAGGCCGCGTGGCGTCCGTGCCCGTGACGCTGAGGACTGCCGCAACAGCATTTGCAGGCACCCCCGCGACGCCGGCGATGACGACGTCGCGATCCTGGCCGGCCGTGAGCCGCCGGCCGTCGGCACGCGTGTCCAGGACGCGCGTCGGAGTGAGGGCGATGAACCGCCCTCGGCTCGACGGGCTGTAGTAGCCGAGGACGTCCAGCACGACCTGGACTCTGCCTGCGCTGACCGACACGACGAGCTTGCCGTCGCGCAGCGGACTGGTGACCGCGTTGGCCCGGGTCTGCCCGCGCCGAATGTTGAGGTTGCTCGTCCGGACCGCTGGCTGCTCACCTGCGGGGGCGAGCTGCACGTCGGCGTTGGCGGGTGATCCCAGCACTGTCGTGTTGAGCACCACGGCGGTGGCGTCTGACGGCACTCCCGCCCGACCGCCGACCTGCACGGTGCGGTCGGCGCCTGCGAGCACGGGCGTACGGCTGCTGCGGGTGTCCAGCAGTCGCTGCGGCACGAGCGCGGTGTAGCCGCTGCTGCCGGCGATCGCATCAGAAGCATCGCCGTACCAGCCGAACACGTCCACGACGACGTGCGCCGTCCCGGTGCTGCTGGACAGAGCGATCCGGCCGTCCGGTCCGACGCCGGTCAGGACCTGCACCGGCACCGTCTCTCCTGCGGCGAAGTTCAGGTTCGACGTCCGGACGGCAGGCCGGTCGCCGGCCGGGTAGACCTGCAGGTCGCCCCGGGAACTCGGCTGCGTCACGGTGACGTTGAGAAGGACGGCGGAGACGCCCGCCGCCGGCACGCCGGCGACGCCCGTCACCTGCAGCTCGCGGTCGGCGCCGACCGGCACGGGCCCGCCGGCCGTACGCGTGTCGAGCAGGCGTGCGGGCGTGACGGGGTGGAAACGTCCTGTCACGGGAGCGGGTGCCGGGGCCGCCGTCGGAGCCGTCGGCGCCGACGGCGTCACGGGCAGGCTCGCTGCGGACGGGTCGCTGCTGCCGCGCCCGTTCAGCGCACGGACCGTGAAGACGTACGCCCGTCCGTTCACCAGGCCCTCGACCGTGCAGGTCGACGGAGCTTCCTGGCCCGCGACCGCGGGTGCGGTCGAGGTGCAGGACTGGCCACCGGCTGACGTGTCCGCGGACTCGACGGCCGTGACGACGTACGAGGTGATGCGCGCGCCGCCGTCGGATGCGGGCACTGTCCACGTGACCACCGCCCGGGCATCGCCGGCGACGGCCGTGACGTCGCGCGGGGGCGTGGGCGGCGTGGAGGAGGGCGCCGGAGCGACGGGTGTCGCTGACGACTGCGGTCCAGGCTGTGACGTGGCCCCGGAGCCGTTGTCGTTGGCTGCCGTCACGGTGAACGTGTAGGCCACGCCATTCACGAGGCCGGTGACCGCGCACGTGAACGGCCCCGACGTCCAGGTGCACGTCTGTCCGCCCCGGCCCTGTCCCTCGGAGTCGACGGCCATGACCGTGTAGGACGTGATCGGCGAGCCGCCGTCGGACGCCGGTGCTGTCCAGGTGACGGTCGCGCGGCCTTCGCCACCGGTCGCGACGACGTCACGGGGCGTGCCCGGCACCGAGGACGGCGTGACCGTCCCGGTGCCCTGCGGTGGGGCAGCGGCGCCGCCCGCTCCGTTGGTGTTGCTCGCCGTGACCGTGAAGACGTACGCGTCGCCGTTGGTCAGCCCCGTCACCGTGCACGTCAGCGGACCCGAGGTCCACACGCACGTCTGCCCTCCTCGGGAGGCGTCGGTGCGGTCGACGGCCGTCACCGTGTAGGAGGTGATCGGCGAGCCACCGTCCGACAACGGTGCTGTCCAGGTGACGGTCGCCTGAACGTTGCCGCTGCTGGATCGAACGTCACGGGGCTGCCCCGGCACCGTCGAGGGCGTCACGGCCCCGGACGGCTGAGAACGGCCACTGGCGCCGTTGACGTTGCTGGCCGTGACGGTGAACGTGTAGCTCTCCCCGTTGACCAGATCGGGGACGAGGCAGGACGTCGCGGTCGCCGCAGCCGAGCAGCTGCTCCCACCGCGGTCGGCTGCCACGGTGTAGCCCGTGACAGGAGCGCCGCCGTCGGACGCGGGCGGCGTCCAGGAGACGAGTGCGCTCGCGTCCCCGCGGGTCGCCGCGACGTCGCGGGGCGAACCCGGCGTCGTCGACGGGGTCGTGGTCGCAGGCCCGCCCGTCGGCGGCACGGTCGCGGTGCCGGCCCCGTTGGCGTTGCGTGCCACGACGGTGAATGCGTAGACGTCACCGTTCGTCAGGCCGACCACCGTGCACGTCAGTGGACCGGAGGTCCACGTGCAGGTCTGGCCGCCACGCGAGGCGTCGGTGCGGTCGACGGCCGTCACCACGTAGGACGTGATCGGTGAACCACCATCGGACGCGGGCGCCGTCCAGATGACCGTCGCCTGCTGGTCCCCCCCGGTCGAGCGCACGTCGCGCGGCTGGCCCGGCACGGTCGAGGGCGTGACCGCCGTCGAAGGCTGTGACGCAGCACCGGTCCCGCGACTGCTCGTGGCCGTGACGGTGAAGGTGTACGCCGTCCCGTTGACCAGACCGGTCACCGTGCACGTCAGCGCGTTGACCGTGCAGGTGCGACCACCCGGCGTCGACGTCACCGCGTAACCCGTGATGGGCGCCCCGCCGTCGCTCGAGGGCGCCGTCCACGACACGGTCGCCTGGGCGTTGCCCGCCGTCGCCGCCACGTCCGTCGGCGCACCCGGCACGGTCGAGGGCGTGACCGCGTTGGACGGGCTGGACGGCGTGCTGCTGCCCGCGGCGTTGGTCGCGCGGACGGTGAAGGTGTAGCTGTCACCGTTCGTCAGACCCGGCACCGTGATCGGACTGGTGGTCCCGCTGGCGGTCTGGCCGCCGTTGCCCGGCGTCGTGCTGTCGGTCGCGGTGACCGTGTAACCGGTGATCGGGCTGCCACCGGTCGAGGCCGGGACGGTGAAGCTCACCGCAGCCGAGGCGTTCCCGGCCGTCGCGCCGACCGCCGTCGGAGCACCCGGGACCGTACGGGGCGTGACCGCGTTGGACGGGCTGGACGGCGTGCTGCTGCCCGCGGCGTTGGTCGCGCGGACGGTGAAGGTGTAGCTGTCACCGTTCGTCAGACCCGGCACCGTGATCGGACTGGTGGTCCCGCTGGCGGTCTGGCCGCCGTTGCCCGGGTCGTGCTGTCGGTCGCGGTGACGGTGTAGCCGGTGATCGGGCTGCCACCGGTCGAGGCCGGGACGGTAAGCTCACCGCAGCCGAGGCGTTCCCGGCCGTCGCGCCGACCGCCGTCGGAGCACCCGGGACCGTACGGGGCGTGACCGCGTTGGACGGGCTGGACGGCGTGCTGCTGCCGGCGGCGTTGGTCGCGCGGACGGTGAAGGTGTAGCTGTCACCGTTCGTCAGACCCGGCACCGTGATCGGACTGGTGGAACCCGTTGCGGTCTGGCCGCCGTTGCCCGGCGGTCGTGCCGTCGGTCGCGGTGACGGTGTAGCTGGTGATGGGGCTGCCACCGGTCGAGGCCGGGGCGGTGAAGCTCACCGCAGCCGAGGCGTTCCCGGCCGTCGCGCCGACCGCCGTCGGAGCACCCGGGACCGTACGGGGCGTGACCGCGTTGGACGGGCTGGACGGCGTGCTGCTGCCCGCGGCGTTGGTCGCACGGACGGTGAAGGTGTAGCTGTCACCGTTCGTCAGACCCGGCACCGTGATCGGACTGGTGGAACCCGTTGCGGTCTGACCACCGTTGCCCGGCGTCGTGCCGCCGGTCGCGGTGACCGTGTAACCGGTGATCGGGCTGCCACCGGTCGAGGCCGGGGCGGTGAAGCTCACCGCAGCCGAGGCGTTCCCGGCCGTCGCGCCGACCGCCGTCGGAGCACCCGGGACCGTACGGGGCGTGACCGCGTTGGACGGGCTGGACGGCGTGCTGCTGCCCGCGGCGTTGGTCGCACGGACGGTGAAGGTGTAGCTGTCACCGTTCGTCAGACCCGGCACCGTGATCGGACTGGTGGTCCCGCTGGCGCTCTGGCCGCCGTTGCCGGGGGTCGTGCTGTCGGTCGCGGTGACGGTGTAGCTGGTGATGGGGCTGCCGCCGGTCGAGGCCGGGGCGGTAAAGCTCACCGCAGCCGAGGCGTTCCCGGCCGTCGCACCGACCGCCGTCGGAGCACCCGGGACCGTACGGGGCGTGACCGCGTTGGACGGGCTGGACGCCGTGCTGCTGCCGGCGGCGTTGGTCGCACGGACGGTGAAGGTGTAGCTGTCACCGTTCGTCAGACCCGGCACCGTGATCGGACTGGTGGTCCCGCTGGCGGTCTGGCCGCCGTTGCCCGGCGTCGTGCTGTCGGTCGCGGTGACCGTGTAACCGGTGACCGGGCTACCGCCGGTCGAGGCCGGGGCGGTGAAGCTGACCGCAGCCGAGGCGTTCCCGGCCGTCGCACCGACCGCCGTCGGAGCACCCGGGACCGTACGGGGCGTGACCGCGTTGGACGGGCTGGACGCCGTGCTGCTGCCGGCGGCGTTGGTCGCACGGACCGTGAAGGTGTAGCTGTCACCGTTCGTCAGACCCGGCACCCTGATCGGACTGGTGGTCCCGCTGGCGCTCTGGCCGCCGTTGCCCGGCGTCGTGCTGTCGGTCGCGGTGACCGTGTAACCGGTGACCGGGCTACCACCGGTCGAGGCCGGGGCGGTGAAGCTCACCGCAGCCGAGGCGTTCCCGGCCGTCGCGCTGACCGCCGTCGGAGCACCGGGTGCCGTAGCGGCCGGGCCACCCTGCAGCAGCACGCTCACCGCGTCGCTGCCGAAGTCGGCGGTGACCAGGTCGGGGCGGCCGTCGCCGTTGAGGTCCCCGATCGCCACCGAGATCGGCCCGTCGCCCCCGGTGGGGGCGGTGCTGCGGGTGTAAGTCGGCGCGTCGGTCGGTCCGCCGGCCAGCAGCACGCTCACCGCGTTGCTGCCGGAATCGGTGGTGACGAGGTCGGGGCGACCGTCGCCGCTCAGGTCACCGATCGCCACCGAGTTCGGGCGCGTGCCGGTGGTGGTGGTGCTGCGGGTGTAGGTCGGCGCGTCGGTCGGTCCGCCGGCCAGCAGCACGCTCACCGTGTTGCTGCCGGAATCGGTGGTGACGAGGTCGGGGCGGGTGTCGCCGTTGAGGTCCCCGATGGCCACTGAGGTCGGGCGCGCGCCGGTGCTGGTGGTGCTGCGGGTGTAGGTCGGCGCGTCGGTCGGTCCGGCGGCCAGCAGCACGCTCACCGCGTCGCTACTCAAGTCGGCGGTGACCAGGTCGGGCCGGCCGTCGCCGTTGAGGTCACCGATCGCCACCGATCGCGGGTTCGTCCCGGTGGTGGCGGAGCTGCGGGTGTAGGTCGGCGCGTCGGTCGGTCCGCCGGCCAGCAGCACGCTCACCGCGTTGCTGCCGAAGTCGGCGGTGACCAGGTCGGGGCGGCCGTCGCCATTGAGGTCACCGATCGCCACCGAGTACGGGCTGCTTCCGGTGCTGGTGGTGCTGCGGGTGTAGGTCGGCGCGTCGGTCGGTCCGCCAGCCAGCAGCACGCTCACCGTGCTGCTGTTGGCGTCGGCGGTGACCAGGTCGGGGCGGCCGTCGCCGTTGAGGTCCCCGATCGCCACCGAGAACGGGGCCCTGCCGGTGGTGGCGGTGCTGCGGGCGTAGGTCGGCGCGTCGGTCGGGCCGCCGGCCAGCAGCACGCTCACCGCGTCGCTGCTGAAGTCGGCGGTGACCAGGTCGGGGCGGCCGTCGCCGTTGAGGTCCCCGACCGCCACCGAGAACGGCCTCGAGCCAACGGTGGCCGTGCTGCGGGTGAACGACAACGGGGTGCGTGGGGTGACCGCGCGTGAGGGGTTGGACGGCGCGCTGGCGCCGACAGCGTTGGTCGCGGTGACGGTGAACGTGTAGTCGTCTCCGTTGGTCAGGCCCGGCACCGTGATGGGACTGGTGGTGCCGCTGACGGTCTGGCCGCCGTTGCCCGGCGTCGTGCTGTCGGTGGCGGTGACGGTGTAGCCGGTGATCGCGCTGCCACCGGTCGAGGCCGGGGCGGTGAAGCTCACCGCTGCCGAGGCGTTCCCCGCGGTCGCAGCGACTGCCGTCGGAGCGCCGGGTGCAGCAGCAGCCTGCAGCAGCACGCTCACCGCGTTGCTGCTGGTGTCGGCGGTGGCGAGGTCGGGGAGTCCGTCGGCGTTGAGGTCCTCTATCGCCACCGAGGCCGGGTTCGAGCCGGTGCCAGCGGTGCTGCGGGTGTAGCTCGGCGCGTCGGTCGGTCCGCCGGCCAGCAGCACGCTCACAGTGTTTCTGCCAGCGTCGGCGGTAACCAGGTCGGGGCGGCCGTCGCCGTCGAGGTCCCCGATCGCCACCGAGACCGGGCTGTTGCCGGTGCTAGTGGTGTTGCGGGTGTAGGTCGGCGCGTCGGTCGGTCCGCCGGCCAGCAGCACGCTCACCGCGTCGCTGCGGAAATCGGCGGTGACCAAGTCGGGGCGGCCGTCGCCGTTGAGGTCCCCGATCGCTACCGAGTTCGGGTTCGTGCCGGTGGTGGTGGTGCTGCGGGTGTAGGTCGGTGCGGCGGTCGGTCCGCCAGCCAGCAGCACGCTCACCGTGCCGCTGCCGAAGTCGGCGGTGGCCAGGTCGGGGCGGCCGTCGGCGTTGAGGTCCCCGATCGCCACCGAGACAGGGACCCTGCCGGTGGTGGCGGTGCTGCGGGTCCAAGTCGGCGCGTCGGTCGGTCCGGCGGCCAGCAGCACGCTCACCACGTTGCTGCCAGCGTCGGCGGTGACGAGGTCGGGGCGGCCGTCGGCGTTGAGGTCCCCGATCGCCACCGAGGCCGGGCCGTCGCCGGTGCTGGCGGTGCTGCGGGTGTAGGTGGGCGCGTCGATCGGTCCGCCGGCCAGCAGCACGCTCACAACGTCGCTGAGATTGTCGGCGGTGACGAGGTCGGGGCGGCCGTCGGCGTTGAGGTCCCCGATCGCCACCGAGTTCGGGACCCTGCCGGTGGTGGTGGTGCTGCGGGTGTAGGTGGGCGCGGCGGTCGGTCCGCCGGCCAGCAGCACGCTCACCACGTCGCTGCGGGAGTCGGCAGTGACCAGGTCGGGGCGGCCGTCGGCGTTGAGGTCGCCGATGGCCACCGAGTTCGGGCCGCCGCCGGTGGTGGCGGTGCTGAGGGTGAACGACAACGGGGTGCGGGGGGTGACTGCCCGCGACGGGTCGGACGGCGCGCTGGTGCCAGCAGCGTTGGTCGCCGCGACGGTGAACGTGTAGTCGTCACCGTTGGTCAGGCCCGGCACGGTGATCGGGCTGCTGGAGCCGCTGACGGTCTGGCCGCCGTTGCCCCGGAGTCGTCGTGTCGGTCGCGATGACGGTGTAGCCGGTGATCGGGCTGCCGCCGTCGGACGCCGGGGCGGTGAAGCTCACCGCTGCCGAGGCGTTCCCGGCCGTGGCGCTGACCGCCGTCGGAGCGCCGGGTGCCGCAGCGGCCTGCAGCAGCACGCTCACCGCGTTGCTGCCGAAGTCGGCGGTGACCAGGTCGGGGCGGCCGTCGCCGTTGAGGTCCCCGATCGCCACCGAGTTCGGGCTCGCGCCGGTGGTGGCGGTGCTGCGGGTGTAGGTCGGCGCGCTCGGTCGGTCCGCCGGCCAGCAGCACGCTCACCGCCTTGCTGCCGTTGTCGGCGGTGACGAGGTCGGGGCGGCCGTCGCCGTCGAGGTCCCCGATCGCCACCGAGACCGGGCTCGGGCCGGTGGTGGCGGTGCTGCGGCTGTCAGGTCGGCGCGTCGGTCGGGCCGCCGGCCAGCAGCACGCTCACCGTGCTGGTGCCGAAGTCGGCGGTGACCAGGTCGGGGCGGCCGTCGCCGTTGAGGTCCCCGATCGCCACGGAGCTCGGGCGCGCTGCCGGTGGTGGCGGTGCTGCGGGTGTAGGTCGGCGCGTCGGTCGGTCCGCCGGCCAGCAGCACGCTCACCGCGTTGCTGCCGGAGTCGGCGGTGACCAGGTCGGGGCGGCTGTCGCCGTTGAGGTCGCCGATGGCCACCGAGGTCGGGCGCGCGCCGGTGGTGGCGGTGCTGCGGGTGTAGGTCGGCGCGTCGGTCGGTCCGCCGGCCAGCAGCACGCTCACCGCGTCGCTACTCGAAGTCGGCGGTGACCAGGTCGGGGCGGCCGTCGCCGTTGAGGTCACCGATCGCCACCGAGTACGGGCTGCTGCCGGTGCGTGGTGGTGCTGCGGGTCCAGGTCGGCGCGTCGGTCGGTCCGCCGGCCAGCAGCACGCTCACCGTGCTGCTGTCGGCGTCGGCGGTGACCAGGTCGGGGCGGCCGTCGCCGTTGAGGTCCCCGATCGCCACCGAGAGCGGGCCCGGGCCGGTGGCGGTGGTGCTGCGGGTGTAGGTCGGCGCGTCGGTCGGCCCGCCGGCCAGCAGCACGCTCACCGCGCCGCTGCCGAAGTCGGCGGTGACCAGGTCGGGGCGGCCGTCGCCGTTGAGGTCGCCGATCGCCACCGAGACCGGGTCGCGTGCCGGTGGTGGCGGTGCTGCGGGTGAACGACGGGTCGGCGGCCTGCGCCGGGGACGTCGGTCCGAGCACCAGTGCGGTCAGCAGCAGCACCGCGGTGCCCACCGACAGCGACCGCGAGGCCCCCCGGCGAGGGAGCACGCGTCCCGCTCCCGGCGCCGGGTGCGAGGACAGGGCCGTGGTGTGGCGGTTCATCGCTGACCTTCGCATCTGGTTCGGGAACGAGGACGGGGGAGGGAGGCCGGTGCGCGGAGTCCGTCGGGATCAGGGCCGGCCGCGCTCAGCGGATCGGCGGGATCCCGGCGCAGACGGGAAGGACCGGTGGTGGCGCGGTCGCTCATGACCGTCCCAGGAGGCGACGACCATCCACCGCTCCGCTGCGGGAACCGGGCCTCAGCAGGGCAAAGGTCGGCCCGCCCCCGGGTGCACGGCCGGCCGACCCGGCCGCAGGACCCCACGGGGACGGGAGTCAGGGTGTCCGCAGCGACGACCACGGCCACGCCGGAACGAGGGCGGGTGGGCTGCTTCACCCGCCTAGTCCACCGGCGAGGGTCAACAGGGAAACAACGGCGCGGCCCAGCCCGCAACGAGCTCGCGCCGCACCCTTGCCCCAGGACGGTGACCGTGGCGCGCCACGGAGGGGGCGCTGGGGATGCACGCATGATCCGCCCCCGTGGCACGCTTCGGGCATGGCCGTCGCCCCTGCCCCCGGACCGACTGGCCAATCCCTGCGCCTGGCCCTGGGCGTGCTCGGTGCCGTCCTCGTCGCGGTCGCCCTCGTCGAGCTGGTCCTGCTGGCCGAGGCCGGCTTCGCCCCGCTCTGGCTGCTCTCGCTGTTCGTCGTCAACGGCGTCACCTATGCCGGGACGGGCCTGCTGCTGTGGGCCCGGCGACCCAGCAACCGCACGGGGCTGCTGCTCGTGGTCGGCGGGCTGAGCTGGCTGGTGGCGGGGCTGCTCAACACCGCGCAGCAGCCCCTGGCCGCCGTCGGGGCCGTCCTGTCGGCCCTGCCTCCCTCCGTCATGGTGCACGTGCTGCTGGCCTTCCCGTCCGGACGGCTGGCGCCCGGCCTGCCCCGCGCGACCGTGATCGCCTCCTACGCGTTCGCGCTGGTCAGCAACCTGCCGGCCAACCTGTTCACCCCCGGCAGCCCGATCTTCGTCGCCGACGTCCCCGCGCTGGCGGAGCTCGGACCGGACATCAAGCTGGCTGGCGTCGTCTTCCCGATCGGTGTGGCCGTGGTGCTGCTCGGGCGGTTCCGGCGGGCGAGTGCGCAGCAGCGCCGGACGTTGGGGCCGCTCTACCTCTACGGAACCCTCGTCACCTTCCTGGTCGTGCTGGCGGCCCGCCTGCAGGTGCTGCTGGGCATCGACCCCCTCGTCCGGGCCGTGGCCCAGCTGCTCTGCCTGGCCGTCGTCCCGCTGGTGGTCGCTGCCGTCCTGCTGCGCGGCGGCTTCGGCCGCGCGGGCGAGGTGGAGGAGATCGGGGTGCTGCTCACCGCTGAGCAGGAACCGCCGCAGCACCTGCTGGCGCGCGTGCTCGGCGACCCGTCCCTGGAGCTGCTGCACTGGCTGCCTGCTGAGGGTGTCTGGGTGGACGTGACGGGACAGCCGAGGTCCGCGGTCGCGGCAGCGGGTCGCGGGCTCGTGGAGGTCACCGCCGGCGGGCAGCGTCGGGGGGCGCTGACCTACGACGAGGAGCTGCTGCCCGACCCGGAGCTGGTGCGCCTCGCAGCGCGTCCTGCGGGTCTCGCGCTGGAGGCCGAGCGCCTCGCGGTCGAGCTGCGACGGTCACGCGCCCGGTTGGTGGCTGCCGCGGACGAGGAGCGCCGGCGTCTGGCCTCGGACCTGCACGACGGTCTGCAGGTCCGCCTGGTCCTGCTGGGGCTCGAGATGGGGACGCTGGCCGAGTCGACGTCCGACAGACCGGCAGCTCAGGCCCTGCGGCGACTGCGTCAGGACGTCGACGACGCCGCCGCGGAGCTGCGCCGCACGGTCCAGGCGCTCCTGCCGGCCGCCCTCCTCGAACGGGGACTGGAGGCGGCGGTGCAGGACCTCGTCGACAGGCTGCCGCTCCTGGTGGTGGTGGAGATCAACCAATTGCCGGAGGACCTGCCTGTCGGGGTGGTCACCACCGCCTGGTATGTCGTCACCGAGGCGTTGACCAACGCGCTCAAGCACGCCGGTGCCACGCGGCTGCACGTACGGATGAGGGCCGAGGATGGGCTGCTGCACGTGCAGATCGGCGACGACGGTGCGGGCGGGGCGCTGGCGGGTTCCGGCACGGGGCTGCGCGGCCTCGTCGACCGGCTCGACGTGCTCGGAGCGCGACTGGACCTCGACAGCCCGCCCGGCGAGGGCACGCGTCTTTCGGCCGCCATCCCGTACGTGCAGGAAGCAGCCCCGGTCACGGAGGTGCCGGCCACCGCGTGATGCGCGTGGTGGTGGGAGAGGACGAGGCCCTGCTCCGCCGCGGTCTGGTCCTGCTGCTGGAGCAGGCGGGTCACGAGGTGGTGGGCGAGGCCGGTGACGCGACGTCCCTGCTCGACGTCGTCGACCGGGTCGTCCCGGACCTGCTCGTCACCGACATCCGGATGCCGCCGCGCGGGCTCGACGACGGTCTCCTGGCCGCGCTGGCCGTGCGCGAGCGCCACCCCGGCACCGGGGTGGTGGTGCTGTCGCAGTACGTCCAGCGACGCTACGCGCAGGAGCTGCTGAGCCGGGGAGGCTCCGGCGTCGGCTACCTGCTCAAGCAGCGGGTCGCCGATGTGGCGCAGTTCCTCGCCGACCTGCAGACGGTCCGCGACGGCGGGACGCTGATCGACCCCGAGCTGGTCGACGTCGCGATGGCGCGCGCCGGCGGGACCGACGAGGGGTTGCGGCGTCTGACGGAACGCCAGCGCGAGGTGCTGGCCCTCATGTCGAGCGGGCGCAGCAACGCCTCGATCGCCCGGAGCCTGCGCATCTCCGAGAAGGCGGTCGTGGTGCACGCCTCCAACATCTACACCGCACTGGACCTGCCGCTCGACGGCGACGACCACCGCCGGGTCCTCGCCGTGCTGAGGGTCCTCGCCTGAGCCGCAGGTCGTCGGCTACCCGGCGAGCAGCGCCGTGTAGTCGTTCTCGGCCCGATCGGCGGACACGTCGTCGGCGCCGGCGCGGAGCGCCGCGATGAGCACCCTCCACAGCGGGTCGCTCCAGCGGTCCAGGCCCAGTCCGCTCCGGGCCGCGGCGACCGCCTCGGTCAGCTGGCCGCGCCGGTAGCGCAGCACCGCCAGCTCGTGCGCCGCTGTGCTCATCCGGGCGCGCCACTGCTCGCGCGGGCCGCTGACCCACTCCGCGGGCCCCTCCTCGGCGAGGAGCTCACCGGCGTAGAGGTCCAGAGCGTGCACGTAGGCGGCGTCGGCGTCCTCGGGCGCGGTGTCGCGGTAGCGGCGGGCACGTGCCAGCGCACGGTCGGCGAGGGTGAGGTCGTTGAGGACCGCCTGCGCGCCCAGCAGGTAGGCCGAGCCCTCGCGCTGGAGGGCGCCGTCGACGCCGCCGTCGCGGAGCGCCGTGCGCAGGGACGAGAGCGTCGTGAGCAGGGAGCGTGACGCCGACGACTCGTCCGCCTCGGGCCACAGACTGGCCAGCAGCACTTCACGGTGCACCGGCTGCCCTGCGTGCAGCGCCAGCAGGCGCAGGGTGCTGCGGGCCCTCGGCCGCAGGCCGCTGAGCGCGAGCGGGCGACCGGCGACGCTCAGGGAGAAGGCGCCGAAGCAGGTCGCCCTCGCGGGTTCGTCGTGCGCCGGCAAGGTCAGCCGGGTGACGGCGCCGTGACGGCTGGCGAGGGCGACGGCGGCAGCGCGCAGCGCTACGGCGGACGCGCCGTCACCCTCCCGGTCGGCCTGGAACGCCTCGGCGCGCAGCTCCACCTGCAGCGAGCGCAGCCGGCTGTCCGGAGTGCACGGCTGGGGCGGCGCGCGCAGCGGCACGGCACGTGCCAGCGCTCCGGCTTTGTCCGACATGCCCGACTCCTCCCTGTCGGGAGGAGCAGATCACGGGCAGACGCGAGAAGCACTAGACCTAGGTCCCTGTGATCGTCTCCGGATGCGCCCGGCATCGCCCTGTTCGACGCGCGCCGTCGGCAAGTTCACCCCCGTCGAGTTCGAGCTCGCCGTCACTGACGAGGACGCCGCACCAGTGTCCTGACCACCACTCACCAAGTGTCAGTGCCCGTGGAAGCGCCGGACTTCATGAAGCTGTTCGTCGCGCGGCAGGCAACTCCCGGCAGCAGCGCCGACCGCATCCTTCAGTCGTAGGTGCTCCTCACCGAGGTCCTCGGCGGGCTGCCGCTTGAAGACGTGCGGCTGCGCGACGCGCACTCCGACTCATCACTCTGGACGCCGGCGTCGAACCAGTCGCGTATGGCGGCGCGCAGCACGGGCGGGGTGAGGGTCGCCGGGGTGCGGCGGGCGAGCGGGTCCTGGCTGAGGCGGCCGCGGTGGTGCGGTGGCCGCGCCAGGTCCAGGGCTTCCAGTCGTGCTCGTCGGCGAGCCACCGCTCGAACAGCTCGGCGACGGTCCGCAGTGGTGTCTGCTGCGCCGCCCGCAGGGCGGCGCCCTGGGCGGCGAGCGCTTCCTGCGGGCGGCGGGCGTCGGCCAGACCGCCGACGACGGTGATCGAGCGGGCGAGACTGCGGCCGCTGATCGGGTCGGTCGACGCTGACTCGGACCTCCCACCGGCCGGGCCGGCGCTCCCGCAACAACCCTGCTCCCCTTGATCCCATCAACAGGGCGTGCCCGTTGATGGGAAGGACGATGGGATAACGACGTTCACCCAGCGGGACCGACCAACGCCGCCGTCGCCCTGACCTGCGCTTTCAGGGTGCGCCCGAAGGGATTCGAACCCCTAACCTCTTGATCCGTAGTCAAGTGCTCTATCCGTTGAGCTACGGGCGCGTGCCATCCCGCAGGACGACCCGCGAGAGCATACCGGTGCTGCCGACGGGCAGCACCCGAGCCTGACGGCTCCGGATGCTGCCCTGGACAGGACTGGGCGGAGGCGGGGAGATTTGAACTCCCGATGGGCTTGAGACCCAAACCGCATTAGCAGTGCGGCGCCATAGACCGGGCTAGGCGACGCCTCCTCGGGGCCTTGCGGCTCCGGCGACCGATCCTAGCGGGTCAGCGCGAGCGAGTAGACCCACTCCAGCCCGTCGAGCTCGTCCCACTGCTCCCCCGTCCGGACGAAGCCCCTGTTCGTGAGCACGGCGCGCGACGCCAGGTTGTCCGGAGAGGTGCTGCCCAGACAGGTCGTCGCCCCGTTCGCCGACGCCCAGCGGAGCATCGCGTCGAGCATCTCGCTCGCCAGCCCGCGACGTCGGAAGGGTTCGTCGACGCGGTAGCCGATCTCCACCACGCCGGCCGCGTCGGGTGGGGCGTGGAAGCCGATGCGCGCCACCACGGCGCCCGTCTCGCGCAGCACCGCCGCCCGGAACAACCACGGCAGCTCCGAGGGATCGGCCAGGAGCTGCTCGCGTCGCAGTCCGAGCACGTGCTCGTCGCCGTCGAAGGTCCTCGCCTCGACAGGAAAGGACGCCAGGGTGCGCGCCGAGGTCAGGTCGCTCGCCAGCACAGCCTCGATCAGCGGCAGCGGCAGCGGGTGGAGGTCGAGCCGGGCAGTGGCGATCGGCGGTGGAGCGGTCATGCCCACAGCCTGCCGGACGCCGCAGGCCCGACCCCCGCAACCGATGCGCTGTCTGCTGCGTCACAGGGATACGCGATCTTCCCGGAGGCCTCTCATGCACGTATCCCGTCTGCCCCTGGCCGCGCTGGCCGTCGCCGCGACCGTCGGTGCGGTCAGCGCTCTCACGCTGCTGCCCGGCGCGGCCCCGCCCGCCTCCGCCGAGACATTGCGCCCGTACAGCTCGTGCGGCGACCTGCTCGCCCACTACCGCGACGAGCTGGCGCGCACCGCGACGGCGTGGGGCGCGCAGGGGCCGCCGATGCTGGCCTACACCGACGGCGCGGTGGCCGCCAGCGCGGGCGGGACCGCGCGGGCCGCAGCGTCCGACAGCGTCGCGGGTGCACCGTTGGCCGCCGAGGGCACCGGAACCACCGGCACGAACGTGCAGGAGCGCGGGGTCGACGAGCCCGACCTCGCAAAGCTCTCCGGCGACCTCCTGGTCACGGTCGCCCAGGGTCGGCTGCAGGTGGTGCGCACCGGAGCCCAGCCTGAGCAGCTGTCGAGCCTGTCGCTCGGTGACCAGTCCTACGGCAGCGAGCTGCTCGTGCAGGGCGACCGCGCGCTGGTCCTGCTGCCGCAGAACGCCTTCTACTCCTTCGGTGACGCCGCCCGGTTCGCCCCGCCCGACCGGTACCGGGAGCAGACGACGCTGGTGCTCGTCGACCTCACCGACCCGCGCGAGCCGGCGGTGCTCGAAGAGCTGGAGCTGTCCGGGCGCTACGTTTCCGCGCGCCTGTCCGACGGCGCCGTGCGCCTGGTGACGACGTCGAGGGCCGGCTACGACAGCAGCAGTCCTGTCGAGCCGTACGGCGACCGCGAGCAGCAGCAGGCGCTCCGCCGCAACGTCGCCGCCGCCCGGGCCGCGACGCTCCCCGACGTGCTCCCCCACCAGACGCGACGCAGCGCCGACGGCCGCGTGCTGTCGGACGGCCCCGCCGTCGACTGCGGCCAGGTGCGCTATGCCGACGACGCCCAGGGCGCGAGCACGCTGCTGGTCACGACCCTGGACCTGGACGAGGGCCTGACCGCGGTCGACCGCACCGCCGTGACCACCGACGGCGACCTGGTCTACGCCAGCCCCGACCGGCTCTACGTCGCCACCAGCCGCTGGGGGACGACGGCTCCGGCCCAGCCCGCCGACGACAGTCCCGCACCTGCCGACCAGAGCCGCGACACCGCCACGGTCACCACCGACCCGCAGGTGAGCACCGAGCTGCACGGCTTCGACGTCTCGGACCCCCGGCGTACCCGCTACCTCGGTTCCGGCAGCGTGGACGGGTACGTGCTCGGACGCTGGGCGCTGTCGGCCGCCGGCGGGCACCTGCGCGTCGCCACCACGAGCGCACCGCCCTGGGGACCGGGCGAACAGCGGTCCGTCTCACGGATGACGGTGCTCGCCGAGCGGGACGGCGACCTCGTCGAGACCGGCCGCGTCGACGGGCTCGGCGTGGGCGAGCGCATCTACGCCGTGCGCTACTTCGGCGACATCGCCACCGTCGTCACCTTCCGTCAGACCGACCCGCTCTACGTCCTGGACCTCGCCGACCCGTCCGCGCCGGCCCTGCTCGGCGAGCTCAAGGTGCCGGGCTTCTCGACGTATCTGCACCCCGTCGGCGACGACCGGGTGCTCGGGATCGGTTCGTCGGCCGGAGCCACCGGCCGGGTCACCGGCCTGCAGGCGCAGCTGTTCGACCTGTCCGACCTGCGGCACCCGCGCCAGGCCGCCGTCCTCCCGCTCGCCGGACCGGAGTCCTGGACGCCGGTGGCGTACGAGAGCCGCGCCTTCGGCTACGACCCGACCCTGCGCCAGGCCGTCCTGCCGCTGGCGGAGTACGACGGCCGAGGGCAGCAGAACGCCGCCGTCGCGATCCGCGTCGGCGGCGACGGCACGCTGCGCGAGGTGGGTCGTCTGCAGGTCCAGGGACAGTGGCAGATCGACCGCGTCCTGACCCGCGACGGCCGCGTCTACGCCCTCACGCAGGACGGCGTCGTCGCCGGGACGTCCGACCTGGAGCGGACCGGATCCCTCACCTTCGCCCGCTGACCGGCCCCCGGGTCGTCGCCGCGGGCTCGAGACGGGAGAATGGACCGACCACATCCCCGAGCACTGCCTGGAGACCCTTCGTGTCCGACATCAGCTTCGACGGCCGTGTGGCCGTCGTCACCGGCGCCGGCGGCGGCCTCGGCCGCACCTACGCCCTCGAGATGGCCCGCCGCGGCGCAGCCGTGGTCGTCAACGACCTCGGCGGCAGCGTCAAGGGCGAGGGCGGCGACCACACCGCGGCCCAGCAGGTCGTCGACGAGATCAAGGCCGCCGGTGGCGAGGCGGTCGCGAACTTCGACTCCGTCTCGACCCCTGAGGGCGGCGCCGCGATCATCCAGACGGCCATCGACAGCTTCGGCAAGGTCGACGTCGTGGTGAACAACGCCGGCTTCCTTCGCGACAAGAGCTTCCTCAAGCTCACCTGGGACGACCTGGACGCCGTCATCGACGTGCACCTCAAGGCCGCCTTCTACGTCAGCCAGCCGGCCTTCGCCGTCATGAAGGAGAACGGCTACGGCCGCTTCATCTTCACCGCGTCGAACGCGACGTTCGGCAACTTCGGCCAGACGAACTACTCCGCCGCCAAGATGGGGCTGGTCGGGTTGTCGAACACCATCGCCGTCGAGGGCGCACGCGCGGGCATCCTGTCCAACGTCATCATGCCGGTGGCCAAGACGCGCATGACCATCGAGCTGCTCGGCGACTTCGCCGAGTACCTCGCCCCCGAGCTCGTCACCCCGATGGTCACCTACCTGGCGTCAGAAGCCTGCACGTCCACCCACGGCGCCTACTCCGCCGCCGGCGGCCGTTACGCCCGCGTGTTCTGGGGCCTCGGGCAGGGCTGGTTCGCCGGCAAGGACGCCACCCCCACCGCCGAGGACGTCGCCGAGCACTTCACCCAGATCGAGGACCGCGAGGGCTACCTCGTCCCGGGCTCGACGACGGACGAGATCGTCGCGCTGAACGAGATCTTCACGAAGTAGGCACGGTCGGACGAAGGGGCGGCACCGGTCGGTGCCGCCCCTTCGTCCTGTCGTGGGTCAGGCGGTGCGACGGCGTCGCACGAGCGCCGCGGAGCCGACGAGCACGGCCGCGACGACAGCAGGCAGCGTGCCGCCTCCGGTGGCCGGAAGGCGACCGGCAGACGTCGGCGGCGTTCCCGCAGCAGGCGCCGCGGCCGGGGCAGCGACGGCGACCGGCGCCGCAGCGGCCTGCGCCGACACCACCGGCAGGCTGAGCGTGTTCGGCTGCGCCGGGTCGTCGGCGACGGTGACCGGACCGGCCAGGCCCATGCCCTTGTAGGTGGCATCGGCGGCCGACAGCCGCAGCTCGACCCGGTGTCCGGTGTCGAAGCGGTGCACGACGCCGGGCAGGGTGATCCGCACCGGAGCGTCGACGTCCGGGACGCGGACGGCCGCGACGAGGTTCCGGACGACGCTGCTGCTGCCGTCGGGGGCGACGTCGACGAGCTTGGCGAACAGGTTCAGCTTGCCGAGCGGGCTGGTCGACTGCGCCGCGGAGATCTGCGGCGCGCTGAAGCGGACGCTCAGTTCGGGGATGCCGGCGATGTCCAACGGCCGGGGCTGCGGGGCGCTGGTCCACGCCGCGAACGTTCCTGGCGCGTCCATGGCGGTCGGCGGGGTGCCCGAGAGGACCTGCTCACCGGTACTGGTCGGCGCCGTGCCGCCGGCGGTGGCGAAGCTCGTCGACCCGGCCTTGACGGCCTCGCCGGCGGTGACGAGAGAGTCACCACCGGACAGGCGCAGCGACGTGGGCCGTCCCACCGGATAGGCCGGCGCGGACGCGTACGCCTTCGTGGCGGCGGCCAGCGAGGCCGCGACGTCGGTCGGGTCCGCGGGTGCGGTGTAGGCGTAGTCCCGGAAGTAGCGGACCGCCGGGCCGAGGTCGGTCGGGGCGTCCTTGAGCCAGTGCGCCATCCAGTCGGTGAAGACCCGCCCCTGGACCGTCTCTGCGAGCGAGCCGCTGCCGGGCTCCAGCGTGCCTGGGTCGAGCTCGCCGGCCACCGGCGTACCGGCGGTGTGGCCCCACGACTGCCACACCATCCGCACGGTGTTGCCCTGCCGGCGCAGCTGCTCGTAGGTCGCGACGGCCTCGTTGATGTTGAACAACGAGTCCTGCTGGCCCTGGCTGAACAGGACCGGGATCTTGATCTTCTCCGCGTAGTACCCGACCGAGACGCCCTTGACGTGCTCCAGCGTCGTTGCCGACGGATAGCCCAGCGTCGCCTGCTCGGCGACCGCCTGGCAGATCCACGGCACGTACCCGCCGCACTGACCGGGCTCGTTGCCCGGGTACGCCACCGGACCCGCGACGCCGAGACCGAAGAACAGCGCCTGCCAGCCTTCCTTCCAGACGCCGGGCGTCTCGCTGCGTACCTGGGTGCCTGCGCCGCCACCGTTGTTGGGCGACAGCGAGTAGCCCAGGTCGTTCCAGGTGTAGATGGGGGCCAGGGCGTCCAGCCGGGGGTCCACGCTGGCCACCGCGAACTGGATCTGGCCGCCGTAGGAGCCGCCGATCATGGCGACCCGGGGATCGTTCGCGTGCGGTCGTCCGTCCGAGCCCTTGGCGTCGAGCCGCACGAGGCCGGCGATGTCGTAGGCCTTCCCGTCGGCGGTCGCCACGCCCTTGGCGCCCCCGAGGAAGCCGACGAGCTGCGAGCCGGCCAGGCCGTCGTAGAGCGGGTCGTCCACGTAGATGCTGCAGGTGCTGCCGCCGAAGCCCAGGCCGGAGTAGGAGAGCGTGACGTAGCCCTGCTCGGCGAAGCGCGCACCGTAGGCGCCGTTGCCGTTCGCACCGGTGCCGTCCTTGTCGCCGCCGAAGCCGTTGGTGGCGAGCACTGCGCCCGGCGCGGGGTGCGACGCGTCGACGCCGGCCGGGATGCGCAGGTCGCCCAGGATCTCGCAGGTGCGGCGGGCGTCCGTCGGGCCGACCTCGACGGTGAACAGCAGCGGCACCGTCGTGAACGCCGGCGCGGCCTGTGCCGGCGGGGCGACCACCGCGAGCCCGGCGGCGGCAAGCGTCGCTGCGGCGACGGCGGCGAGCGACCGCGGACCGCGACCAGGTCGCCTGCCGACGGTGCGGCGGGCTCCGGCGAAGGACACGGGACGGGACATGCGACGGCTCCTCGTTCGCACCCGGGCGGGCGCGTGTTGCTCTTCTGATTCGCCACGACGGCGCTCACACCTGCCTGGGCGCGAGCGCCGCCGCAGCTCGAGCGGCACTGCTCAGACGGGCAGCAGCACGCCGGGGTTCAGCAGTCCGGCGGGGTCCAGCGCGGTCTTGATGGCCCGCATCGCGGCGATCTCCGCGGCGCTGCGCGAAAGGTGCAGGTACGCCGTCTTCGCGCGCCCGACCCCGTGCTCGGAGGAGATCGAGCCGTCGAGCCCGGCGACCAGACCCAGCACCGCGGCACTGACGGCCTCCGCCGAGGAGCCGGTGTCGAGCACGTTGACGTGCAGGTTTCCCTCGTTGACGTGACCGAACACGATCAACCGCGCCGCAGGGCAGACCGCGGTCACGGTCGGCGCGAGGCGCTCGGCCAGCTCGGGCAGGCGCGCCGTGGGGACCGACACGTCGAGCTTGACCGGGACACCCTCGGCGTTGATCGCCTCGGTGTGCTGCTCGCGGTAGGCCCACAGGGCTCGCTGTCCCGCGCTGTCGGTGGCCACGGTGGCGTCGAGCAGCCCGTCGGCGTCGGCGACCGCGTCGACGAGCGCGTCGGTCGGGTCGGTGGTGTCGGCGCACTCCAGCAGCAGGAAGGCCGGGTGCTCCGCCGCGAACGGTGCCGGCAGCGCGCCGTGCTTGCGCACCAGCGCGAGCCCGTCGGCGAACAGCAGCTCGGCGGCGCTCAGGTGCGGCAACCGGGCTCGCAGCTGAGGCAGCAGCGCGATCGCCGCTCCCGCGTCGGGCAGGGCCAGCAGCGCCACGCAGCGCGCCGTCAGTCGTGGCACCAGCCGCAGCCGCACCGCAGTGACGATGCCGAGCGTGCCCTCGCTCCCGGCGAGCAGCGAGACCAGGTCGTAGCCGGTGCCGTCCTTGAGCAGACCCGCCATCCGGCTGATGATCGAACCGTCGGCCAGCACGGCCTCGGCGCCCAGCAGCTGGGCGCGCATGGAGCCGTAGCGCAGCACGCGGATGCCCCCGGCGTTGGTGGCGACGAGCCCGCCGACGGTGGCCGAGTCGCGTGCCGCGAGATCGACGCCGAAGTCCAGACCGGCGGCGCGTGCAGCGGTCTGCAGCGCCGCCAGCGTGACCCCCGCGCCCGCGGTGACCTGGCCTGCGGCGACGTCGATCTCGCCGAGAGCATCGAGACGGCGCAGCGACAGCAGCACCTCGCCCCCGGCCGGCACGGCACCGCCGACCAGCCCGGTGTTGCCGCCCTGCACCACCAGCGGGACGCCGGCTGCAGCGCAGGCACGGACGACGGCGGCCACCTGGGCCGTGTCGACCGGGCGCACCACGCAGCGGGCGCGGCCGGAGAAGCGACCGGTCCAGTCGCTCTCGTAGGAGGCGGTGAGATCTGCCTCGACGAGCACGTGCTCGGCTCCGACGGCGTCGCGCAGGTCGTCCAGCAGGCTCATGCGAGCACGCGCAGGCGCACCGTCTCCGGCAGGGCGAGCAGCGCCCCGGTCAGCGCCTGCAGGTCGTCGCCGCCGATGTCGGTGACGACGTACCCGAGCGGGCCGTGCGTGGCCAGCAGCTGGCCTTCGATGTTGATGCCGTGCTCGGCCAGCAGCGAGTTCACCGTGGCGAGCACACCGGGGGTGTTGGTGTGCAGGTGCAGCAGCCGCGGTCCGCCGCCCCGCGGCAGCGCAACGCTCGGCAGGTTCACCGACAGCGACGTGCTGCCGTCGCGGTCGTAGTCGCGCAGCTTTCCGGAGACGAAGTGGCCGATGTCCTGCTGGGCCTCTTCGGTCGAACCGCCGACGTGCGGGGTCAGCACGACGTTGCGCAGCCCGCGCAGCTCGGAGACGAACTCTTCGCCGCTGCTGCGGGGTTCGACCGGGAAAACGTCCACGGCAGCTCCGGTGAGGTGACCGCTCTCGATGTGCCGGCGCAGCGCCGCGTGGTCGACGACGAAGCCTCGCGAGAGGTTCAGGAAGATGCTGCCCGGACGCATCCGGGCCAGCTGCTCCTCGCCGAACAGGCTGCTGTTGGAGACCCGACCGTCGACGTGCAGGGTGACGATGTCGGCTTCGGCCAGCAGCTCGTCCAGGGTGCCGCAGCGCCGCGCGTTGCCGAGCGCGAGCTTGTCGGCCGTGTCGAAGAACAGCACCGACATGCCGAGCGCCTCGGCGAGCACGGAGAGCTGGCTGCCGATGTTGCCGTAGCCGACGATGCCCAGCCGACGTCCGCGCACCTCGTGGCTGCCGACTGCCGACTTGTCCCAGCGTCCCGCGTGCATGTCGGCGTTCTTGTCCGTCAACCGGCGCGTCAGCGCGATGATCTCGGCGATGGCCAGCTCGACGACGCTGCGCGTGTTGGAGAACGGCGCGTTGAAGACGGCGACCCCGCGCTCGGCCGCCGCAGCCAGGTCGATCTGGTTGGTCCCGATGCAGAAGGCGCCGACCGCCAGCAGGTCCGGTGCCGCGTCGAGCACCCGCGCCGTGACCTTCGTGTTGGAGCGCAGGCCCAGCAGGCGCACGCCGGGCAGCGCGGCCAGGAGATCGTCCTCGTCCAGCGCTCGGTCGAGGCGTTCGACGTCGTAACCGGCGTCCTTCAACGTCCACGCGGCGTCGTGGTGGATGTTCTCCAGCAGCAGCGCCCGGCCGGGGGACGCCACCTCGGGCGGGGTGAGGGACACCTGCCCAGGCTACCGGCGCGCAGCGTCCCGCCGGGTCGTCGCCGGACTCACGGAGCCGTGACGCCGCCCGGCGCCGCCGTCACCAGACCGGTGCGCTCGTCGTAGACCAGCGACCCGTGCTGGAAGTCGCTGCGCACGCGCTGCGGCTGCCCCGGTCGCTTGAACGGCGTCGTGCGTTCGATCTGCGGCTCGGCGATCGGATAGCCGAGCACACCGGACTCGGCCCCGAGCAGCTCGTACCGCGCGGTGATCTTCCCGTAGGTGGAGTGCGCGCCGGTGGACGGGCTGAAGGAGATGCGGCCGTCCTGGAACCGGCTCGCCGAGCCGACACCGTCGCCCAGCACGGCGGGTGCGGCGACGGGGTAGCCCAGCCGGCTCCCCTCGGCACCGAGCTGCTCGTACAGCACCGCGAGGGGGCCCAGGACCTCATGGACCCCGAGCGTGGGGGAAGAGCTGAGGCGACCGTGCTGGAACCTGCTGGCAGTGCCGCCGCCCGGCGTCACCAGCGGCGACGTGATCGGGAAACCGAGCACGCCGGACTCCGCACCGAGGGCGACGTAGCGCTGCGCGACGGCCCCGACCGTCTCGCGTACGCCCGTGGCGCGGCTCGCAGAGATCCGACCGTTCTGATAGGCCTGCGCCGTACCCCCCGCGCGGGCGAGCTCGCCGTCGACGGTCGCGCCGAGGACCGAGCCGAGATCTCCCAGCGCCAGGTAGCGCGCGGTGATCGCCGTGTAGGCCTGCGGCAGGCGGTCGCTGTTGTGGTCGACCGTGCGGTTGTCGGTGGCCGGTGCGGTGGAGCAGTCCTCGAACTCCCACGGGGCGCGGCACGAGACGACCCGACAGTGCACGCCGCCGACCTGCCGGACGTCCTGGTTGCACTGTCCGTAGCGGAAGGCGTTGCAGCACACCTTGCGCTGGTCGCAGGTGCCCGCGAGCCCCGAGTCGCAGGAGCAGCTCCAGCACGACGCGGAGCAGATGCCTGCCCGGGCGCCGGGGGTGGTGCACCTGGTGCACTGAGCGTTGCAGTCGATGATGTAGCGCGCCCTGCCGCCGCACAACGATGCGCCGTCGGCCTTCCACCAGCCTGCGGCGATCGAGCCCGGCGGGCAGGCGTTGACGCCGTTGTTGATGGTGGCGCAGAACACCGTCCAGCCGCTCGTGGCGGAGGCTCCCGGCCCGCACACGGCGGCGTAGGCGGTCCCGGGACGGAAGACGAAACCGGTCGGGTCGACGGCCAGCGCAGAGCCGACGAGCCCTGCGCGCACGAGGAAGCCGCGCCGCGAGGTGCGGCCGGACAGCCAGCCGGTGGCGCGGTCGACGGCGCGCTGCGACAGCGTCGGCGGCAGCGTGGACGCCCTGACCTCCGCCGGGGCGAGCGAGCGGAGGGCGGCTGCGGTGGCGCTCACGCGATCTCCTGGACGGCGGTGCGGGCGAGCAGAGCGCCGACCCGCTGAGCGCCGGCTGCGCGGCGGCTGTGGCTGCCGAGCACAGCGTGCAGGCAGAAGGCGCGGCCGGCGGTCTGGAAGAAAAACTGCGCGCCGCTGTGCCCCAGCTGGGTGCGCTGCAGCACTGCGGTGGAGAAGTCCGACGGTGCCGGTCTGGGCAGCCCGTGCGCGGCGAACAGGGCCTTGTGAGCATCTGCGGGGTCGTACTCGAACAGGGACAGGAACACGTCGTCGGCCCGCAGCGTCTCGACGACGCCGCTGCCGAAGTCGCCCCGGGCGGCCGGCAGCGGGACCGTGGCGGCGTGCAGCAGCACGTTGCCGCGTGCGCCGGGCGCGCTGGCGGGCTGCGTGCGGGCTCGTGCTTCCCAGCCGCTCGGCAGGTCGACGGTGATCCCGCCGTGCTGCAGCCTCACGCGACCGGTCCCGCAGACGCCCCACTCATGAGAGCCACCCTGCCACGAGCAGCCCGCTCGCGACAGCGAGCGAGCCGATCGTCAGGCGCGAGCCGGCTCGGGCCAGCCCGTGCAGGCGGGCGGCCACGGCCCGCAGCCGGGAGTGGCTGCGCACCCGGAACAGGGCGAGGGCGGGCAGGCTGCGCACCCCGCCGAAGACCAGCCCGAGCAGCATCCCGGCGAGCGGCGACTGCGTCAGCAGCATCAGGGCGACGGCGGCGTACGTGGCGGCGCTGGTGACGACAGTGACCAGGCCGAGTCCTAGCTGGACGCCGAAGCCACCTCCGTAGACCCAGCCGCGATAGCGCGTGAGCCAGTCCTCGTCGACCTGCCGGTGTCCACCCGGCACCGGGTGCAGGACCGTGTCGGCGACCGCGGCGGCGCCGCAGGCCAGCCCGCCGAGCAGCAGCACCGGCAGCCGCGGCAGCGCCGAGCCGAGCGCGCCGAACAGCGCACCGGTCGTCGCCCCGCCGAGCAGGCAGCCCAGTGCGTACGCCGTGATCGTCACCGGCCACCGCTGTCCCCTTCCCCGCTCGCCGAGCGGGGTGATGCTCGTGAGCATCGACTCGCCTCAAGGGCTCCAGGTGGCGCGCAGGGCGGCGACGGCGGCCAGCGACAGCCCGACGGCGAGCAGCAGCGGCTCGGTCATCGCCGGGACGGGGTCACCGCAGGCTGCCGTGTCCGGGCCGGATGCCGGCCGCCGACAGGGCGGCGTCGTCGCGCTGCTCGCGCGAGAGCCGGCCCTCGCGATGGGCGTCGTCGGCGTGGGCCTGCCCCATCAGCGTGCTGACGGCCGGCCACGTCGCCGCAGACCCTTCGCCGACGATGCGTCCGCTGCCGTCGACATAGGTGAAGTACGGCGAACCGGGGACGCCGAAGGCTTCCCAGGTGCTGCTGCTCGCGACCACCGGGACGTGCTCAGGGGCGCGCGCCACGAGGGCGCTCTCGCTCTCCTCGTCCAGGCTGCGGGTGACGACGACCAGGCGCGCGCCACCGGGCACCTGCAGGTCCGCGTCACCGAAGGCGTCCCAGAACGCCTGGCAGGTAGAGCAACCGCTGGACAAGAAGGCCACCAAGGTGTCGGCGCCGGCGGTCAGCGACAGCGACACGCTCTCCCCGTCCAGGGTGCTCCCGCTGACCGCGTCGGGGGCCTGCGCGCCCGAGGTGCGGGGTGTGCGGACGCCGTCGATCGTGACGGAGACGGGGCCGCGTTCCCGGTCCAGCTCCAGGCCGGCCCCGAGGTCGTGCAGGGCCTTGAGGATCTCGGCGTGGCTGCGCAGCAGGCCGGCGACGAGCACCGCCAGCAGCAGCACCGCCACCGCGAGGGCGACGACGACGGCGGTCACCCGGCGCTCCGGACCCGGGCAGCGGTGAGCAGCGGCAGGCGTGCCAGCGTCAGGTACGCGGTCACGGTGAGCGCCAGCGTCACGAGCACCAGCTCCGGACGCCCGGCGAGCACGTCCGTCAGCACACCGATCGGCCGCGCGGCGACCGCCGCGGCGGAGCCGGCCGCCCCGGCGGTGACGACCACGTGGGTCATGGTCGGCGGGGTGTCGTCCTTGCCGAAGCACCCGCAGGACGCCAGCACCCCGCCGCGACGCCTGGCCAGCAGCACGAAGCCGCTGAACGCGGCGTAGGAGAGCGCCACCCCGACGGCGGCGGCGCGAGCCCCGGTGACGACGGCGAGCAGCCCCAGCAGCACCTCGCCGAGGGCGAAGACGCGCACCAGCGACGGCGTCGCCGGCAGCCGGGCCGAGCGCAGCGCGCGCACCAGCGGCTGCGGGTCGAGGACCTTGCCGGCGCCGGCGGCGACCAGCAGGCTGGCGGCCGCCAGGAAGGGCCCGGCGACGGCGTCCATGCTGCGAGGGTAGGCGAGGTCCACCGCTCGGACCGGCTCAGTCCGGCGTGCCGGTCAGCGCGGCGACGAGGTCGTCGTCGATCGCCTTCGCGACAGCGGCGGCCATCGCCGTCCGGAAGCTCGCCAGCAGCGCCTGCGCCGCGACGGGGGGCAGGCCCTCGACCTGGGCCTGCACCTGCTCGAGCCCGTCGGCGGGCGCGCCGTCGTCCAGGAAGTCCTGCCAGACGGTGCTCACGAACATCTGGACGTACACCTGCGCGGCCCGTTCGACGAGCTCGATGACCTGGGTCTGGGCGAGCATCAGCGCCTCCGCCGGCAGGCCCAGCCGCACCCCGCGCACCCCGGCGTCGAGCAGGGCGGGGTCCAGCACCCGCAGCCGCGACCCGGCCAGCGGCTCGACCAGCCCGAGCGCCGTGAGCTGCTCGACGACGTGCGCCACCTGCGCGACGTCGTCGCTGCCGGCACGCGCCGCGATGGCGTCCAGGTCCGTCTCCTCCGGCGGGTCCGGCTGCCACGGCGCGAGCAGCGCGCGCGACACCGCCAGCACCCCTGCCGAGCCGGTCGCCGGCTCGTCCTGCAGCACCCGCTGGACGGCCGCCAGCGTGTACCCCTCCGCGACGAGGTCCTGCACGGTGCGCAGCCGGTCGACGTGCGGCGGTCCGTAGAAGCCGGTGCGGCCGACCAGCCGCGGCGGGGGCAGCAGCCCGCGCGCGGCGTACGCCCGGACGTTGCGCACCGTCATGCCCACCCGCGACGCCAGCTGGTCGACGGTCAGCTCGTCCGAGGCGGGGGGCGGGGCGACCATCACCCCACTCTCCCCTACCGCGCCGGGCTCAGTCCCGCTCCCGACGGTCGCGCCACATGAGGGCCGCGAGCAGCAGCACGGTCGCCGACCCGCCGGGAGAGCCGGCCGACGCCCCACGACAGACCGGCCACCAGGGCCAGGGAACAGGCGAGCACGACCAGGGACGACAGGGCCCACAGCCAGCCGGGCACGTCCAGCGCCCGTTCGCGCTGCAGCAGGGTGATCTCCGGGACGAGCGGGCGCGTGGCCCGCGCGGCGGCCGGTACCTCGGTGGCCCCGATCTCGGCGTCCGCCGGCAGGAAGATCGGCGCGGCCGCGAGCTCGCGTCCGTCGTGCACGCGCAGCAGCGTCTTCCACGTACCGGTGACCGGGACGGGCACCGTCGAGCGGTAGGTGCCCGGACCGGTGCGCTCGAGCCGGTCGACGACCAGCCCGCCACCCTGCCAGGCGGTGACCTGCACCCAGGCCGGGCCGGCGGGCGCGGGGGTGAGCCGGGCCTGGACGGTCACGGTGCCGGCGCCGGCGGGGGTCAGGGCGAGCTCGGCCTGCGCCGTCGGCACGGTGGCCAGCAGACCGTTGGCGGCGACGCCGGCCAGCACCAGCACCGAGGCGACCAGCACCGGGCGCGACAGCCGCGGCCGAGGCAGCCTGCCCTGAGCCCCAGTGCCAGCAGGGCGCCGCACAGGCCTGCGGCGACGGCGACGGCGGAGGCCATCAGCAGCCCCTCGGCCCAGACGTCGGGGGTCCAGGGCAACGGCATCACCAGGAACGACCAGCCGGCCTCGAGGCGCTGCCGACCGTGCCGACGACCAGGCCGGCGACGGCGCCGAACGCAGCGGCCGGCCGAGCAGCAGCGGCGTGAAGGCGAGCGCCTCCACCAGCAGCGCCGAGCCCAGGTAGAGCGGCATCGCGGGGGTGGGTTCGCCGAGCACCGGGCCGACACGACCGCCATGCCGCCGCGGAGCACGAGGAAGAACACGGCCGCGCCGACGCGGTGCCGCGGCCGCCGACCAGGCGCGCCGCGACCAGGGCCAGCGCTGCGGCGCCGGCGATCATCATCGGCTCGAGCACGAGCCTGAACTGCGGGACACCGAAGTCGAACTCGGCCTGGAACACCGACAACCCGATCAGCAGCCGCCGAACGCGCTGGTCTGCAGCAGCCGCAGCCCGCGACCACGGTGCGTCGGTCGGTGGCGGCCGGTCCGCCCGGGTGACGGCGGCGCCCTCGCGGTCCAGCACCAGCTGCCCGACCAGCGACAGGCCGGCGCCGGTGATGAGCATCAGGTGCGTCGGCCCCCACAGCGTGACGTCCTGCCCGAACAGGCGGTGCCAGACGTCGTCCAGCGGGAAGCCCAGCAGGGCGTAGAAGCCGGCGCCCGCGATGAGCAGACCGCCGACCGGCGCCCGCCAGGTCCGGGTGATGCGCACCGACGCCGGACCGGGATCGACGTCGCAGCGGGAGCACCACCGCGAGTCATGCCGGCGGTGAACACCAGGAACAGCCCGACGAGGATGAAGTAGTGCGCCGGGTTGGCCAGCGGGCCCTCGTCGCGGCCCTCGCCGATGTGCAGGGAGATGTCCCAGAGCATCCCGAACAGCGCCGTCAGCAGCGAGGCGGTGGTCAGCAGCGTCGGCAGGGCCGCCCAGCCGGGACGCCCGGTGCGGCGGCCGAGCGCCTCGGCCAGCCGCACCAGCACGGTGGTGCGGCGGGTGCGGTGCGCGATCGCCAGGCCGAGCAGCAGCAACGTCACGACCCCCACCCCGGCGGTCGCGCCGATCACCTCGTGCAGGGCGGCCCCGCCCGCGGGCGGACCGGCAAGCACAGGAACGGCAACGTGTTCTACAGGGAGGCGGAGGTCCATCGGCGACAACGTGACATCAGCCATGTCACATGTCAAGTGCGACTCCTGCGCGGCAACGGCGCAGGGCGCGACCAGACCGTCCAGGACGGAGGTGCAGATCGCCGTCATCGCCTGGACCTGCTCGCGGCTGAGCCGGTCGAAGAACGCCTGCCGCACCGCCTCGGCGTGCGCCGGCGCGGCGCCCTGCAGAGCGGCGACGCCCCGCCGGGGTGACCGCCACGAACGCTCCCCGGCCGTCGGACCCGCAGTCGCGCCGGTCGACCAGACCGCGCCCTCCATCCGGCTCACATGGTGCGACAGCCGGCACTTCTCCCAGTTCAGGGCCGCTGCCCAGCTCGAAGGCGCGCAGCCGCGCCGTGCTCGGCCTCGGACAGGCACACCAGCACCGCGAAGTCGCTGCATCGACATGTCGGCGTCGTCCTGCATCTCCCGGGCGAGGTGGGCGTCGAGGCGCTGTGCGCGTGCAGCCAGGCCCGCCAGGCCTGCTGCTCGTCGTCGTCCAGCCAGCGCGTCATGGCTTCATCCTAACCGGGCGGTTGACTGTCATCCAACCTGCGGCACTGTGTCGATGACACGTCAACTACCCCTCTCCGAGGAGCCTCCATGACCACCGCCGCCCCCACGCTGCTCCGCCCTCACCGGCAGCTACACCCTGGACCCCACCCACACCCGCATCGGCTTCGTCGCCCGCCACGCGATGGTGACCAAGGTCCGCGGCGCCTTCAACGAGTTCGAGGGCACCGCCGTCCTCGACGGCGACGACCTCACGCCGCTCCACCGCCACCGTCACCATCCAGGCCGACCAGCGTCGACACCCGCAACGCCCAGCGCGACGACCACCTGCGCAGCAACGACTTCTTCGCCATGGAGCAGTTCCCGACGATCACCTTCGCCTCGACCGCAGCGCGCCGGAGCGGCGAGGGCTTCGAGGTCGACGGCGACCTCACCATCAAGGGCATCGACCAGGCCGGTCACGGTCCCCTTCAGCTACGAGGGCACCGCCAAGGACCCCTTCGGCAACACGCGCGTCGGCTTCGAGGGCTCGGTCGTCGATCAACCGCAAGGACTGGGGCGTCAGCTACAACGCCGGCCTGGAGACCGGCGGCGTCCTGATCGGCGAGAAGATCATGCTCGAGTTCGAGGTCTCGGCCGTCAAGACGGCCTGACGCACGCTCTGCCGACGTGACGATCGAGCTGCCCCGGCGTCCGCGTGCCGCCCGCCGCCCAGCGGTTCCGCACGCGCACGGCGCACCTCGACAGCCGGTCGACCTTCTCGTACGGCCGGCACTACGACCCGACGCGCACCTCGCACGGGCTGCTGCTGGTCGTCAACGACGACGTCCTGCGCCCCGGCGGCGGCTTCCCGACCACCCGCACCGCGACGTCGAGATCGTCACCTGGGTGCTGCGCGGCTCGCTCGTCCACCAGGACTCCGGTGGCCACCACGGCGTCGTCTACCCCGGCCTGGCGCAGCGGATGAGCGCCGGCACCGGCATCCTGCACTCCGAGCAGAACGACGCCTACCGCGCCGATGCCACCAGGGCGCAGCAGGACGTGCGCTTCGTGCAGATGTGGGTGGCGCCCGACGGCAGCGACCGCACGCCCGGCTACGAGCAGCGGGAGATCTCCGACGCGGACCTCGCCGGGACGCTGGTGCCGGTCGCCTCGGGACGTCCGGGCGACGACGCCGCGATCCGCATCGGGCAGCAGGACGCGGTGCTGCACGCGGGGCGCCTCGCAGCCGGTGACACCGTCACGCTGCCGGACGCCCCCTTCGTGCACCTGTTCGTCGCGGTGGGCAGCGTCGAGCTCGAAGGGGTCGGGTCGCTCGCCGAAGGCGACGCCGTCCGGCTCACCAAGGCAGGGGCCCGCCGCCTCGCGGCCGACGCCGACGGCGAGGTGCTCGTGTGGGAGATGCACGCCGACCTGACCGGCTGAGGTCCGCTGTCCGGGACGTCGCGCCCGGTCGGTGAACGCCGCGCGTAGGTTGCCGCCATGTCCGCGCTGCCTGCCGTCACGCCCCTGCCGCCCGCCGTGCGGGGACTGCCCCGCGTCGGCGCCGGCCTCCCTCTGCTGCGTGACCCGACGGCCTTCTTCACCCGCGCCCGGGCGCGGCACGGAAACACCTTCCTGACTGACGCTTTCGGCTTCCGGCTGCTCTGCCTGTTCTCCCCGGAAGGGGTGCAGTCGCTCTACGCCCAGCAGGAGCGGGACGCCAGCTTCGGCCTGGCCACCTACACGCTCATCAAGTTCAAGATGCCCGAGGAGCTGCTGTCGGGCGTCGCGTCACCCCGCACCAGCTGTTCGGACGAGACCTCACCGAGTCCTACCTGGGCGCGCTCGACGACGCGATGACCGCCGACCTGGCCAGCCTCGGACGCTCCGGCGTGTTCGAGATCTTCACTCAGATGCGCCAGGTCGCGCACCGGCTCGGCCTGCAGTCGTGGGGCGGGCCCGCGATGGCGGCGCGCCTGTCCGAGCTGACCCCGCTGCTGGACGCGATGGACTCGGCCGAGTCTTTCGTCCGGCCGGTGCAGGCGTTCCGGACGGCCGCGACCAAGCAGCGCGCGGAGAAGGCGGCGATGCTGGCCGTCGACCGGATCGTGGGCGAGGTCCTGCGCGCTGGTGAGCCGTCCGGCTTCCTGGCCGACATCGCCCAGGCCTGGCAGGACGACCCGAACCGGCCCGGACCCAGGGCATCGCCCGCGACTTCGCCCTCATCCACCTCGGGTCGCTGTCCAACCTGTACGCAGCCCTGTCCTGGACGCTGGTGCACCTGCTGCAGCGCCCTGAGCTGCTGGCCCGGGTGCGCGCCGGGGACGACACGTTGCTGGAGCAGTGCGCCAACGAGTCCATCCGCATCGCGCAGCGCTCCCTCACGCTGCGGCAGGTGCTGCGTCCGGTGGAGATCGACGACGGCACCCGCACCTACCGGGTCGAGCCCGGCGCCTTCCTCACCACCATGCTGTCGGTGCTCAACACCACGGCCGCGCCCGGGCTCGAGCAGTTCGATCCCGAGCACTACCGCCAGCGCAGGCTCACCGTCGAGCTGCCGGCGAAAGAGCTCGTCAGCACCTTCGGGCACAAGTGGCACACCTGCCCGGCCGCCCGCTTCTCCATCACCGCGATCCGCATCGCGGTCCGGCGCCTGCTCGAGGCCTACGACCTGGAGCCGCTGTTCACCGACGTGCAGCCGCGAAAGCAGCAGATCGGTGGGGTGTCCCGCGCCTCCGGGCCGGTGCGCGTGCGCTACACCCGGCGTCAGGTCGTCGGGGTGTAGCCCGGACGTCCCGCCTGGTTCCACTGCTCCCAGAGCTCGAAGAACTCGGTGCCGAAAGGGTCCTGGCCGCGCAGCGGCATCGAGGCCCGCGCGATCGTGAAGTCCAGCGGCGCCGCCGCCACCGCCGCAGCGAAGTGCCGCTCCGCCGCCTCCGCGTGGCCGTGCCGGTGCAGCCAGGCCGCCAGCCGCCGCTCGGCGCGCGCCGTTCGCAGCGCTGCGTCGTCGGCGACCTCGGGGGTGCTGGGCAGCTGCCCGTCCCGCACCCAGCGTCGCAGCGCATCGTGGTGGGCCCGCGAGTCGACGTGGGTGAACTCGTTGAACTGGTCGTCACCGGGCGCGATCGTCGGCGGCTTCACCACGCGCCCCTGCTCGTCCAGCCAGACGGTCGACGGGACGTTCACCACGCCGAACAGGTCCGACAGGCGGTGCTCCAGATCCACCGCCGTCGGCAGGTCGGTGGTCTGCGCCCACGGCCGCACCGCTTCACTGTCCTCGTCCATCGCGACGGTGACGACGTCCAGCCCCTGATCGGCGAGCTCGGCGGCGAGCTCCTTCCAGGCGGGCAGCTCGTACCGGCAGCCGCACCAGGTCGACCACGCGACCACAGCCGTCTTGCGCCCGCTGCCGGTGACCTGCACCGGGTTGCCGTCGACGTCGGGCAGCGTCAACGGCGCCGGGACGTCGCCCACCCCTGCGTACTGGCCACCGGCCGCGCCGAGCACCGCGACGGCGCCGTCCGGCAGAAGCTCGACGGCCAGCGGCCGCTGCAGCGCCGCGGCCACCTGCGCAAGGGTCACCGGCTCGGTCAGGCGCACCGGTACGCACACGTCGCCGCGGCACAGCCCGTGCGGCTCGAGCGCCCAGCCGGTCGCCTCCCGCAGCGCACCGGCGTCGAGCAGCACGTCCCCGTCACGTACCTGACCGTCGACCTCGGTCGTCCGCTCGCCGTCCAGGACGTGCACGATCGCCATCGCCGGAGCGTCGCACAGCAGACGTGATCCACGCCACGGCCGCGTGCGTCGAGGTTGCTCCGAACGGCGGAGCAGACGGGGCCGCCGTGAGCCGTAAACCTCTGTGTCACCGCGCATCAGGTGCGGCGGCACGTGCTCGGCAGCCTGCCGGGGACGTCGTAGGGAGCATCGATCCGGACGATCCACACCGGCCCCGCCGCCAGCGGGTGCACGGAGACAAACGGTCGCCTAGACCGTCCGGGGAGCTAGTGGCGAGACCGACCTGCCCAGAGCTGTGAGGCCACGACCTGGCCCCATGACCCCGGACGGGAGCACCACCATGAACCGCATCTCCACCCGCACCACTGCCCGCGCACTCGCCCTCACGCTGGTGCTCCCGCTCTCCGTCACGCTGTTCGCCGGCGCTGCTCTGGCCGACGAGAACCCGTACGCGCCCACGTCCACCGTGGGGTCCGGGAACGGCAACGGCGGCGGGAAGGCCCTCGGCAAGCCCCTCGCGGGGACGGTCGGCAGGGCGGACGACAAGAACCCCAAGGGGCAGGCTTTCGGGCCTGGTCTGAACGGCGACATGAACAACGGTTACGAGTGCGACGGCAACAGCGGCATCGCGCGGTCGAACCCGGCTCACACCTCGTGCGTCGTGTTCGCTCCGATCGACTGAGCCCTCGTCACCAGGCCCGGCCCTGCTTCCTTGAGGGCCGGGCCTGACCCTTTCCCGGGCGCCGACGCACGGGATAGGGTCCGCGCCATGAGCATCGAGGGCGAGTACGAGCCGAGTCCGTGGGGTCCCGTCGCCGATCAGGTCGCCCTCTACGAGCAGACCGACGGTGCAGAGGGCGACGACTTCGGCGGCGGCGTCTGCATCATCCTGACCACCCGCGGCGCGAAGTCGGGAAAGGTGCGCAAGACGCCGCTGATGCGGGTCACCGACGGTGAGCGCTATGCGGTCGTGGCCTCGCTCGGCGGCGCACCCAACAACCCGGTCTGGTTCCACAACATCGTCGCCGACCCGCACGTCGTGCTGCAGGACAAGGCCACCCGCAAGGACTACCTGGCCCGCGAGGTGCAGGGCGAGGAGCGCGACCGCTGGTGGGCCCTCGCGACGGCGGCATGGCCTGACTACGACACCTACCAGGCGTCGACCGAGCGCGTCATCCCGGTCTTCGTCCTCGAGCCCACCGGCTGACCGGACTCCCGCAGGACGCGGCGGTCGTTCCGGCCTGCCTCGCCGGCCGTCGCCTCAGCGCAGCGGGTTCAGCGCCGTCCCCAGCACGGCGGGCGCCACCGGCGGCAGGTTCGGCCACAGCATGGTCGTGCGCAGCTGCGCCGCGTCGAACCCGGCGGCGGTGACGGCGGCCCCGGTGTCACGACGCACCGAGCAGCCGCCGGCGGCACGTCCCCAGACCGGCTGCACCGCACGCTGGACGCGCGCGACCCAGTGACCGCGCGGGGAAGCGACGTGCTCGAGCAGCAGCAGGCGCCCGCCCGGCACCAGCACCCGGCGCAGCTCGGCCAGGGCCTCGGGCGGACGGGCCACCGAGCAGAGCACGCACGCGCACAGCGCCGCGTCGATGGAGGCGTCGGCCAGCGGCAGCGCGTGCGCGTCCGCTGACAGCAGCAGGACCGGGACGGGGCAGGCCGCGATCCGCGCGGCCGCGAGGGCGCGCATCGACGGGTCCGGCTCGACCGCGACGACCGACGTGACCGCGGCGGGCAGGTGGTTCAGGTCGTGCCCGGGGCCCAGGCCCAGCACGAGCAGGCGACCCCGGGCCTCGGCCAGGACGGAGGCGCGGACCCGGCCGAAGCCACCCCGCTCGCCGGCTGCGGCGACCGCCCGGTACACCTGCGCGAAGACGGGGTGCGTGTGCTCGCTCTCACGGCTCATGGTGCCAGTGTGCGTGCGTGCGCAGCGGGCTCGACGACCCCCCGCTCGTTAGAGTCAGCCCATGTGGTCTCGGCCGGTCCCCCTCATCGGCGATGCGAGCTCCGCACGCGACCGTTCCGGCGATCCGAAGGCCTGGGCGTTCACCAAGGCGGAGCGGGACGCACTGCACGACGTCATCGCCGCGCGTCGGGACATCCGCCGCTACCGACCCGACGCCGTCGCCGACGACGTCCTGACGCGCGTGCTCACGGCGGCGCACGCCGCGCCGTCGGTCGGGCACAGCCAGCCGTGGCGGTTCCTCGTCGTCCAGGCTGCCGAGACCCGCGAGAGGGCAGCCCTTCTCGCCGACAAGGAACGGCTGGCGCAGGCGGCGCTCATGACCCCGGACGCCGGCCGTCGGCTGCTGGACCTGCAGCTCGAGGGCATCCGGGAGGCGCCGGTCGGACTCGTCGTGTGCTGCGACCGGCGCACGGCTGCCGCCGGGGTGCTCGGCCGCGCGACCTTTCCTGACACCGACCTGTGGTCGTGCGCCTGCGCGATCCAGAACCTCTGGCTGGCAGCCCGTGCCGAGGGGCTCGGGGTCGGTTGGGTGAGCCTGTTCCAACCCGCCGATCTCGCGGCGCTGCTGCACCTGCCCGAGGGCGTGGTGACGCTCGGTTGGCTCTGCCTGGGCTGGCCCGACGAGCGTCCGCCGGCCCCGGGCCTTGAGCGGGCCGGCTGGTCCAGGCGGGCCGCGCTCGACGACGTCGTGCTCCACGAGCGCTGGCCGGACGACGGCGCACCGCCGCCGCCCACCTCGCACCTGCGCGCCCCCGCACCGCGGGCCGTCGTGGGCGTGCGAGACGTCCGTGACCGGCTGCTCACCCCGCCCGGTTCCCTCGGCGTCCTGGACCGCGCCCTGGACCGGTTGCTCGCGCTCGGGACGACCGGGATCGACAGCGGCCGGCTCGTGCTGGTCGGCGCCGACCACGCCGTCACCGCTCACGGCGTCTCGGCCTACCCGGTCTCGGTCACCGACGAGGTGCTGCGCGCTGCGGTGGCCGGGGAGGCCTTCGGCGTCGCCTCGGCGCGGGCGGCCGGCCTCGGCGCCGTCGTCGTCGATGCCGGTGTCGGACGTGGGCCGGTGGAGGGTGCCGTCGACGCCCGCCCCGAGCAGGCCACCGGCGACCTCGTCCAGGACGACGCCCTGCACCCGCAGGACGTCGCGTCGATGCTCGCCGTCGGGCGACGGCTGGGCCGCGAGGCGGCAGCCGTGGGCATCGTCGTGCTCGGCGAGGTCGGGGTCGGCAACACCACCGTCGCCTCGGCGCTCGCGGCGGCGCTGCTGAGCACGGAAGCCACGGCCACGGTCGGGCTCGGGGCAGGGTCCGACACCGCGATGGTGTCGCGCAAGGTGCAGGTCGTCGACGCCGCGCTCCGCCGGGCCCGCGCGCGCCACGGCGCGGACCTGGACCGTCCCGAGGTGCTGCTGCAGGCCCTCGGCGGCGGCGAGTTCGCCGTGCTCACCGGCGTCGTGCTGGGCGCCGCCGAAGCCGGCGCCGCCGTCGTGCTCGACGGGCTGGCGACGTGCGTGGCCGCGCTGCTGGCGGTGCGGTGGGAGCCCGGGGTCGGCGCCCACCTGCTCGCCGGCCACCGCAGTCGCGAGCTGGCCCACGCGCTCGTGCTCACCGAGCTCGGCCAGGAACCGCTGCTGGATCTGCGCATGCGCGCCGGTGAGGGCGTCGGCGCCTGTCTGGCGGTGAGCCTGCTGCGCACCGCGCTGCTCGCCCGCGCGGGCACCGCCGTCACAACCTGACACCGGGCGTCGGTCGCAGGGGGTGGTTCCCGGTAGCGTCCGCGACCCGTCGTTCTCGAGGAGCCAGATGTCGACACCTTCGGACCTGACGCGCAGCCGGGTCGACTGGTCCGGTGCCGTCCGCCGCAGCGGGGCGCTCAGCGGCTGGACGCTGCTGATCCTGGGCCTGCTGGCCGTGGTCACCGTGGCGATCGGGCACCTCTGGGAGACGCTGCTCCCGCTGATCCTGGCCGTGCTGGTGTCGACGGTGCTCTGGCCGGTCGCCGCCTGGCTGCGACGGCGGCGTGTGCCCGACGCGATCGCGGCGGTGCTGTCGCTGCTGCTGCTGCTCGGCGGGCTGGCGGCGGTCGCGGCGATCGTCCTGCCGTCGGTGCGCCGACAGTTCCCGGACCTGCTCGAGGGCGCCCGCGGGGGGATCCAGAAGCTGCCCGACCTGCTCCGCGACACTCCCTTCGCGATCGACCCGGTGGCCGTCGACAACGCCGTGACGCAAGTCTCGGAGAGCCTCCGCGCCCACGCCGGCGAAGTGGTGTCCCTCGCGCAGACCGGGCTGGGCGTGCTCGGTGGCGTCGCGGTGACCCTCGTCCTCACGCTCGTCCTGACCGTCTACCTGCTCACCGACGGCGACCGGTTCCTGCCCTGGGCGGTGCGCTTCTTCGGCCGTCCGGGCGAGCACGTCACCGTCGTCGGCCGGACGGTCTGGGGCACCCTCGGCGGCTTCATCCGTGCGCAGGCGCTGATCGGCGCGGTCGACGGGGTGCTGATCGGGATCGGGCTGCTGCTGCTCGGCGTGCCGCTGGCGCTCGTGCTGGGAGTCCTCACGGCGTTGTCGGCGTTCATCCCGATCGTGGGTGCGGTCGTGGCCGGCGCCCTGGCCGCGCTCGTCGCACTGGTCGCCAACGGACCGGGCACGGCGCTGGCGGTCGTCGTGCTCGTGCTCGCCGTCCAGCAGGTCGAGGGCCATGTGCTGCAACCGGTGCTGATGGGCCGCACGCTGCGCCTGACCCCCGCCGTCGTGCTGTTGTCCATCGCTGCCGGCAGCACGCTGTTCGGGATCGTCGGCGCCTTCCTGGCGGTGCCGACCGTCGCGGTGGCTGCGGACGTCGCCCGTTACGTGCGGAGCCAGCTGCTCGTCCCTGACGGCTCCGACGACGAGGTGACGACCGACCCTGACGCCGACCTCGCACCCGCCGTGGCCGGTCAGCTGCCGCTTCCCCTCTCCGCTGCACCCGACGGCTCGGACGGCGTCGCCGATCCTCCGGACCGACTGACCTGACACCGGCGACGTCCAGCGCGCCGCTGAGGCTGTCGTCGACGCCCGACGTGATCGTCATCGGCAAAGACCTCAGGGTCTGCTCCACAACGCCCGATGTCGACGGTGACCACCGCGCCGACCCGGGCGCGCCACCGCGACGCGAGAGGCGCCGATGCCGTCCCGCTCTCTCAGCGCCCGCCGTCCCCGTGTGCCTGCAGCCGTCCGGCCGGTCCTCGCGCTCGGACTCACGGCTGCGGTCCTGGGGGGATGGCTCCCGCGGGCCGCAGGGACGAGCTGGCCGGAGATCGGAGCTGCCCTGGGCGCTGCCCACCACGGCCTCGTCGTGGTTGCGGCAACCCTCTGGCTGTTCGGTCACTGGGTCCAGACCGTCGCCCAGCGAGCGGCGCTGCCTGCACTGACGCTGCCGCGCGCGCTCATGCTCAACACCAGCGGGTGCGCGCTCTCGACGCTCGCCCCGATGGGGGGTGCGCTCGGGGTCGGGGTGCTCTGGCGCCGGGTGCGCGCCTGGGGTGTGGGCGCCGACGGCTTCGCGGGCTACGTGCTGGTCCTGCAGCTGTGCGCGCTGGTCGGCAAGCTGGTGCTCCCGCTTCTCGCCGTCGCGCTGCTGCTGGGCGCAGGGCTGCCGCTCGGACCGCTTCCTGCGCTCGCCGCGACCGCTGTCGGGTTGCTGCTGATCGTGGGTTCGCTCGCCCACGAACGGGCGGCGCGCCGCGCTGACCTGATGCTCGTCGGAGCGGCGAACCGGCTGCGTTCCTGGCGGGGGCTGCCGTCCGGCTCGCAGGCGGGCGACCGGGTACGCACCGCTCGTGGCACCGCGCTGGGACTACTCCGCACCCAGGGCGCGCGGCTGAGCGTCACGACGCTCGTCCAGCTGCTGGTGCAGGTCTCGGTACTGGGCGCAAGCCTGTACGCCGTGGGCGCGCGACCTGCCCTGGCCGCGGTCGTGGCCGCGCTGGCGGTGGAGCGGACCGCCACGCTGCTGGTCTTCCTGCCCGCGGGCGTCGGCGTGGCCGAGGTGGGGGCGATCGCCGTCCTCGTCGCGCTCGGCGTTCCCCCGCAGCTGGCCGCGGCCGGCATCTTGCTGCCGCGCCTGTTCGTGCTCGGGCTGGAGGTGCCGGTCGGAGTGACCGTGCTGGCCGTGTGGGCCGTGCGCCCGGCGCGGCCGGCGCGTCCGGCGCCCGTGCACCAGGCGGTTCCGTCGATACCGGAGCAGCGCCAGGCTCGTCGTCGCGCGTGGGTCCCCGCTACCGAGGCCGAGCTCGCCGCCTGAGCCGCGTCGAGCCGGCACGTGAGTTCAGGCTTGCTCCGCGCGCGAGGATGTCTTCTGCCCTGCGAGGTCGGTCTGACCTGCTGGTCGGTGGGGCTCGTGCTCGAGCGGAGAGCCATCGAGCGCTCGTCGCTGAAGGCTGTTCGCCAGCCGCTCTTGGAACGTCTCTCCACCGAACCTCCCGTGCACCGGCGACGTGAACTGCCTCCACCGAGAAGGATGACGAGGGGGATCACCCACCTGGTAAGCGCTGTCGTGGCCCGCGAGCTCGGCGGCGGTCACCAGCCAGCGGAGCTGGTCCTCGAGGTGAGACCGTGCCTCCCGGCTGAAGCGCCCGACCCCCCAACCGGCGATCAGCACGTCCGCCCGCTGGAGACCCCTCGCTCACTCTGAGCGTGTCAGGACGTCCAGGAACTCCCGATTGAGGAACAGGAGGTCTCTGCCGAACTTCACGTCGCTGAGAAGCCCCTTGTCGGCCAGCGCGTGCAGCCACGACGACGCGGTCTGACGCGAGACGTGGCAGCGGTCGACGACGGTGCCGATCCGGCAGTAGGGCTGCTCGAACAGAACCTCCAGGAACTGAGCGTCGCGCCCTCCGGGTGTGGCCGCGCGCGCCTGCTCGGCTATGTCGAGCTGACAGGTGCGGATAGCTCCGATCTTGCGCGTCGTGGAGGTCGCGGCCTCGCGGACGGCTTCGAGCATGTAGAGGATCCAGTCGATCCAGGCCCCTTCGGCGGTGACCGCTCGCAGGAGCCGGTAGTAGTCGTTCTCGCGAGCGATGATGGCGCGCGAGAGATAGAGGATGGGGTCAGCCAGCAGGCCCGCCTCGATCAGCATCAGGATGTTGAGGACCCGGCCGGTCCGGCCGTTCCCGTCGTGGAACGGGTGGATGGCCTCGAACTGGTAGTGAGCCAGCGCCATGCGGACCAACGGATCGAGATCGTCCTCAGCATGGACGAACCGCTCCCACGCCGCGAGCTTGTCGCGGATGACGTCGCTGCCCTCTGGGGGCGCGTACACGACCTCCCGGGTGATCGGGTTCGCGATCCTGGTGCCAGGGACGGCGCGCAGCAGCATCGCCCGACCCTGCAGCTCGGAGCAGATGCGGACCGCCGTGGCGGCGGTGAGAGGCCGGCTCTGGATCGCCTCGACACCGGCGAACAGTGCGCTCCGGTACCGCAGGGCCTCCTTGGTGGTGTGGTCCCCTCCGCCGGAGTCGACGTGCTTGAACAGCTCGTCAGCCGTGGTGACGATGTTCTCGATCTCAGAGCTGGCCTGCGCCTCCAGCAGCGTGACAGCGTGCACCAGGACGCGGGGGTCCGGCAGCAAGAAGCTGGCCTGAGCGAGAGTCGCCAGCGCTGTGCGGGCCTGGACAGTGGCCTTGAGGACAGGCTTGGGCTCGAGCTCGAGGGCTGGTGGAAGCGGGGGCAGGTCGTTGAACGGGACCTCGGGGCTCCAGGTCATGTGTCAACTACCTCAACTCGCGAGACGGTCACGTTAAGAATTCCGCTGAAACATAACATGTGTCGACGGCGCTCGCCCGCGGAATGTCACAGTTGCGGTGCAGACTCCGGATCTCGGGAGGGGACCCGCTCCGATGGCTTCGACGTTCGGCTGGCTGGATCAGGACGATGCTCAGCGCAAGGCGATGCTCTCCGTCGTCGAGCTCTTCAAGGATGAGGGGACGGTCGATGAGCTGGGGATCGGCTCGGTCCGTGACTTCTTTGCCGACAGCCTGTTTCCCGGCACGTCGGTGCTGCTGACGCGGGCGCGCTACCTGGTGATGATCCCCTGGCTCCTCCGAGACGTCTGCGTGACGAGCAAGGACCCCGCGGCCGGCTTGATCCACCTTCGCCAGCTGGAAGGGCGGCTCATCCACAGCTTGCTCAACGGGGGCGAGACTGACGGGGTCATCGGCCGGCAGGCCAAAGAGAAGCTGAAGCGGATGCCCAGCACTGCTTACTGGGCGGCTCTGGGTCACTTCGGCGTCCGCGACCCCCAGCTGACGATCGAGGGGCTGCTCCGAACCGACATCGGTGCTCGGCGGCGCCTGAGCCTGACCGAGATGCCCGACGATCCGGGCGCAGAGCGCGACGCCGCGCCTCGCTCGCTGCACCCGGACCTGCCGCCGGCTCCCGAGGGCCTGCTGGACGCCACGACGTTGACGCTCACGACCCGGGAGGCGGACTTCCTGTCCGAGCAGATCCGCAAGACGACGAGCGGCAGCCTCACCGCGTGGTTGCTCGAGCATGGCGTGCCGCCGGAGGGCGGCTACGCGTGGGAGCAGACGGCCCTGAGCAGTTTCCCGGATCGGATCCAGACGATGCTGGACGCCGGGCGCCGCTTCCACACCGTCGTACACGGCGCGGCCCTGGCCTACAACCGGATGCTCGCCACCGCGAGACAGGACGAAGAGCTGCTCCAGACCTACGACGCACAGATCGAGGCCTGGCACGAGGAGCTCACGCGCACCGACCCGCTCCTGGGCTGGAGCGCTCCTGATCTGTGGGCGCTCGTCCGGGACGGCGGCAAGACCGTGGCAGGACCGACGCAGACGTTTCTCAACGCTTGGGTCAGGCAGGTTGAGCAGCACGGTGCGAAGGCGTGCCAGCTGCCCGAGACCCACACCCTGATCCGGGACCGCGAGATCGCCCTCAAGGGGGGCCGAGCCCGCCTCGTCAACGCCGATGCGCTGACGAGCTGGACCGGCGGATCCGGCTTGGTCCGACTGGACTATCGGTGGCTTGTCGCAGCCAGGCTCATCCGCGACATCCAGAGCCCTCAGGACGAGGCAGCCTGATGCTGCGCCCAGAGACCCGCACGCTGCTGTCCGACGCCCTCCGCCCACCTCTGGGCTTCCAGGTCGACCTCGCGGTCGCGACGACGTACTCGCTGGACCTGACCGCCATGCTGCTCGCGCCGATGACCTTCGCCCTCCACGACGACGACGTCAGCGACCTCGACACCGTCGATCCGATCAAGCTGCTCGAGGCCGTCCGCCGGTACGCCGACCTGACGACCGTCTTCACGCAGGCAGGGGCGATTGCCGTGCCGAGCAGCTACCGGCGGATCCTGACCTTCGCTGAGGACTGCGTCCACGAGGTCAGCTCCCCCAGGGGGTTGTTCCACCCGAAGACCTGGACGCTGCGCTTCAGCGACGGTCACGGCGGACTTCGGCACCGTCTGCTGTGTCTGAGCCGCAACCTGACCTTCGACCGCTCCTGGGACACCGTGCTGGTCCTGGACCAGACCGACAGCATGGACGCGGCGACGGCCTCGGCCGGACCGCTCGTCACGTTCCTGCGCGAGCTGCCTGGCTTGTGCGTACGCCCCCTGCCTCCTCAGCGCACGCAGGATCTGAGCAACCTCCAGGCCACCCTGGCCGGAGTGCGCTTCGCCGCCCCGCCTGACTTCACGTCCGTCTCCCTGCTGCCGCTGGGCTTCACGTGGTCAGAGCCGTTCCCTCAGCCGACCGGTGGTCGCGCCGTCGTCATCTCCCCCTTCCTCGACGTGGCGACCGCACGACAGCTGCAGACGCTGAGCACGACCACGATTCTGTTGACCCGCCCGGGGACGGCCGACCGGCTGGGCGCGGCCGCTCTGGACCAGGCGGAGGTCCACGTCTTGCAGCGCGCCGCAGAGATCGAGATCGACGCCGACGCCGATGAGCCGGAGCCCGCCGCTTTCGAGCGCCCGGTGGCCGAAGGCCTGCACGCGAAGACGTACGTGTTCGAAGACGCCAGGCTCACGACGGTGGTCACGGGCTCCGCCAACGCAACCCAGGCGGGCACGACCCGCAACATCGAGTTCGACGTCGTCCTGACCGGGCCCACCGCCAAGGTCGGGGTCGCCGCGCTGTGGGAAGGGACGGACGAGGCCCCCGGCCTCGTCCGGCTGTGCCAGCGGTACTCCCCGGCCGAAGAGGCAACAGGTGCCGCGGACGACGAACAGATGACCCGCGAGGTCGAGGCCTTCCATGCACAGCTCGCCCAGGGGGTCATCGCCGCCACGGTGAGCGCCGCCGGCGACGGCACCTTCTCCCTCGAGCTTGCGCTCCCGGACGTGCCCTCGCCCGGAACGACGACCGTGTGGCCGGTCAGCATCCCCGGATCGACCTGGTCCCGGCGACTCGGACGCGACGCGCTGCGATGGGGGCCGGTCGGCCTCGCGGCGATCACGCCGTTCTACGTCGTCAGCACCACCGCAGGGAGCGGCGCGACGCGTTGCACCGTCGCGTGCGTCCTCACGGCAGATCTCGTGGGTGACCCCCCAGAGCGACGCAGGGATGCCCTCGGCGACATCCTGCAGAATCAGGCCGACGTCCTGCGCTATCTCGCCTTTCTGCTCGGCGACCCGACCCTGCTCTCGGGCGCGGCGGCCGACGGCGGGCAGGGCTGGATGTTCGGCGACCTTCCCTCCGGCTCCCGCCAGGACATCGTCCTGTTTGAGCCCCTGATCCGCGCCATGGCCCAGGGCAGCAGCGCGCTGAACCGCGTCCGCGCCCTCTACGACGACCTGGTCTTGTTGCCCAACGGGAACGAGCTGCTCCCCGAAGGCTGGGACGCGCTGTGGCAGGCGGTCTGGACCGCGCACACAGCTCGCCAGGGAGCGAACGCGTGAACCAACCCCCCGAACGCGACGTCCCGGCGCGCAAGACCCTCAAGCAGATCAAGGCCGAGAAGGACGCCTTGTACGACGCCGGCGACCGGGTGAGTCGCGACGTGCAGATGCGGGCCAACGGCCTGCGCAACCTGTGGGAGTCCAAGGGGTACACGCGCGTCAGCGTCATCAAGGCGTTGGGACTCACCAGCGGCCAGGCGTGGGTGTACGAATTCGTGCTGGACACCGGGACGCCCGAGCACGACGCAGCGCTGGCCCACGTGCAGGCACTGCCCACCCTGGCCACGGCCACGGCCAGGTCTGTCGCCACTGCTTCCAGCCCCAACGGCCTGACCGCTGCGCGCAAGGCCAAGGGCTACGGCTATGAGAGCCTCGTCGCCGCCCTACCGGCGCTGGGCATGGTCGCGAAGGACATCGTCGCCCTCGAGGTCACGGGCACGGCGGCACAGGTTGCCCCCGTCCTTGAGGCCCTGGCAGCCCTGCCCGTGCGCCCGCACAACTTCTGGGCCATCCTCGAGGGTCGGGTCGAGGCGTCCACGGGCAAGCAGCCGAAGGCTGCCCCCAAGCGCAAAGACGAACGTCCGAACGTGGAGCAGGAGCTGAGGCGGCTCAAAGACTTCCAGCGCACCACCGTGGAGCGAGTCCACCAGCGCCTCTGGCTCGACCCCGATCCAGCCAAACGCTTCCTCGTCGCCGACGAGGTCGGGCTCGGCAAGACGATGGTGGCGCGCGGAGTGATCGCCAAGACGATCGACCACCTGTGGGACGTCGAGGACCGCATCGACATCGTCTACATCTGCTCCAACGGAGCCATCGCCCGGCAGAACCTTGCTCGGCTCGCGCTCGACGGGTATGACATGGACGACGACAGCCACGCGGACCGCCTCACGATGCTCCCGGAGGCGCTGAAGGGGCTCAAGCGCAACAAGGTCAACTTCATCAGCTTCGCCCCGGGCACGTCCTTCAACGTCTCCGAGAGCGGCGGAAAGCAGGAGGAGCGCTACCTCCTGCAGCACATGCTGGCGAAAACTCTGGGCCGGCGGGTGCTCACCCAACGAGGCTGGATCCAGCTCTTCCGCGGGATGGTCTCCTTCGAGACCTACCAGACGCGGCTGGGCCAGTACGACGACCGTCGCTTCGATCCAGACCTCGCCAGAACGTTCGGCGACGACGTCCTGACCGCCATCGCCTACACCGGCCGTCAGCTGATCGACGAGCTCGAAGAGACGGCAGTCGCCCTGCGGCGGGTGGTCGCCGATCCCCCGTATGACGTGTCCCGGCACCGGTACCGGTTGATCGGTCAGCTGCGCAGCCTGATCGCCACCGCCGCGGTCGAGGCGCTGGAACCAGACCTGGTGATCCTGGACGAGTTCCAGCGGTTCAAGGACCTGCTCACGCCTGGCACCCCCGGAGCCCAGCTGGCGCACGCCATCTTCGAGCAGAAGACGGCGCGGGTGCTGATGCTCAGCGCCACCCCTTACAAGATGTACACGCTGCCGGACGAGCCCGAAGGCGACGACCACTACCAGGACTTTCACGACACCATCACCTTCCTCGCCGGCGCGGAGCAGGCCGAGGCCGTCATCTCCGGACTGGCCGCGATGCGCGGGGGGATGCTCAGCGCCGACCCGACGGCGAAGCAGCAGGCCCGAGGTGCTCGGGACGAGGTGGAGCGCCGACTGCGGTCGGTCATGTCCCGAACCGAACGAGGACGTTCCTCGACGGATCGGGACGGGATGTTCAGCGAGCGACCGTTCGGGTTCGAGCTCACGCCGGAGGACCTGCTGGCCTACAGCTCCGCGCAGCGGGTGGTGTCCTGCCTTCCGGGCGGACGGGACATCTTCGAATTCTGGCGCTCCACGCCCTACGTGCTGAACATCATGGACAACTACCAGGTGAAGCAGAAGCTCGACGACGCCCTCACCAAGCCGACGCCCGAGCTGCTTTCGGCCCTGGGCCAGGCGTCCGGCTTGCTGGACTGGCAGCAGATCGAGAAGTACGGCGAGCTCGACCCCGGCAACGCCAAGATGCGCGGCCTCGTGAGCGACGTGCTCGACCGCGGGGCCTGGCGGTTGCTCTGGCTCCCGCCCTCCCTGCCCTACTACGAGGGTGGCGGCGCCTTCGCTGATCCGGAGCTCGCCGGCTTCACGAAGCGCCTCGTCTTCTCGGCGTGGGCGGTGGTGCCCAAAGCCATCAGCCTGGTCGTGAGCTATGAGGCTGAACGCCGCGCGGTGACCACGGCAGGCGGACGAGCCGCGGAGCGCGACTACAGCGCCGAGCGGGCCACCGGACTCCTCCGGTTCCAGACGAGCGCCGCCCGCGCCGGTAGCGGCCCCCGCGAGACGGGGATGCCAGCCCTCGCCCTGCTCTACCCCAGCACCACGCTGGCCCGACTGGGGGATCCGCTCGCTCTCGCCCGACAGGCAGGCACCTTGCCGTTCGGACGTGCCGCTCTCATGGAACGAGTCGAGAAGAGCGTGGGCGAGGCGCTAGAGGGCCTGCCGCAACCTGTGGGCGACGTCGACGAACGCTGGTACTGGGCGGCGCCGTTCCTGCTCGACGCGCGCGCACTGGGGGAGGTGCAGGACGGCTTCCTCGACGTCATGACGTCCTGGGGTGATGACGACGACGGGGAGACCGAGTCTCAGCTCGCTCGCCACGTGCACCTCGCCCGCACCATCACCGCGGACGAGCTCGGTTCACGACCCGACGACCTCGTCGAGGTGCTGGCTCAACTCGCGGTCGCCGGGCCTGGGGTCACGGCCCTGCGAGCCCTGAGCCGGGTCTGCGGCGGGGACCCGGTCCTGGCCGATGGGGAGCTGCGTAACGCCGCGTGCACCGTCAGCTGGGCCCTGCGGGCGCTGTTCAACCGACCAGAGGCCCTAGCTGTCATCCGGGGAGCCGACTCCGGCGACCGCTACTGGCAGGCGGTCCTCGGGTACTGCCTGGACGGCAACCTGCAGTCGATTCTGGACGAGTACGTGCACGTCCTCATCGACTCCGAGGGGCTGCAGGACAAGGACTCTGAGGAGCGCTCGCAGCGCCTGTCGGAGATCCTCGCCGAAGTCCTCACCCTCCGCACGGTGACGGCGACCGTGGACGAGATCCGAGCCGGCACGTCCGGCGCAACCAGCGACCGGCATCGCATGCGCACCCATTTCGCGGTTCGTTTCGGCCGCGGCCAGGACGTCGAGAATCAGGTCCAACGCGAGTCGGCCGTCCGAGATGCCTACAACTCTCCGTTCTGGCCGTTCGTGCTGGCGTCGACGTCGGTTGGCCAGGAGGGTCTGGACTTCCATCCCTACAGCCACGCGATCGTGCACTGGAACCTGCCGGGCAACCCGGTCGACCTCGAGCAGCGTGAGGGCAGGGTTCACCGGTTCAAGGGACACGCCGTACGGCGCAACGTCGCCCTCACCCACAGCGCCGCAGCCCTGAAGGCCGTCGACGATCCGTGGGCTGCTGTCTTTGACGCCGCCAAGGCGGACTGCGGCGGGGCCAACGACCTCACGCCCTACTGGGTCTACGCCCCCGAGGGCGGCTCCTGCATCGAGCGGTACGTCCCGGCGGCACCGCTGAGTCGCGAGGCGGCGCGCTATCGCCGGCTGCTGCGCACGATGGGCGCCTACCGCCTCGTCATGGGGCAGCCTCGACAGGAGGACCTGCTGCGCTACGTCGGGGACGACGTCGAGGCGCTCGAATGGCTGCAGATCGACCTCACACCGCGGGTGACCGAGCAACTTCCAGACGCCGGGGTGCACTGACCGGCGCCCTTCTGAGTCCATCGTCGCGACAGCAGGATGGGACGTCTCGATCAGCCGTCCTCTGCCTCGAACGGGAATTGACCGCCGGACGGCGTCGCGCGAGGACTCGGTCGATCGCCGGGTCGGTCCGGAGCGAGGACCAGCCGGCCGACGATCGGGACGAGGACCGCGGCGGCGCTCTCGACGATCCCCCGATCCGCAGCGCCGGTCATGGACTTCCCACCTTTGAAGAGGTTGCAGCGAACTCCGTACAGAGCGTCGAGGGTGTGTCCCCAGCTCGCGTCAAGATCCCCGGCAGGTCGCCACCGCCGTTCGAGGCCGAACAGGTCGATCCGCGCGCTCGGCGGCAGATCGCACCGCATGCCCGGGTGGTGGAGGTACACCGCCTCCTGGACGAACGGGCACGACGTCGCGGACGTCCGGGATCGCGGCGCCGGTCTCCTTGCTGAACCGGAGCAGCTCGTCCTGCAGCTTGCTCGCCAGGCGCTGGGCCTTGCGGCGGGCGAGCTTGAGCGGGGAGGTCTCGGCCCGCTTGCCGTCCCGGCGCCAGAGGTGGTCGTCGCCCTTGAGGGTGCCGGAGTAGTACTTCAGCTCGACCAGGTGGAGGCGGCGGCGGCCGAGGACGAGCAGGTCGACCTCGTGCCACTTGCCCTGGCCGTCGCGGAACTCGAAGTTGCTCCACGCGCGGTAGGGGGCGTGGTTGGGCAGGATCGCCCGGACGCGGTTGAGGCCCTCGAGCTCGTGCGCGAACGGGGACGGCGTGATCTCCAGCCAACGGCTGTCGGCCATGCCCACCTCCTTGCGATCCGCGACTGCTCGCATCCTGCCAGGAAGGTCGGGCCTGAGGTCGGCGGCCGGCTTCCGACAACACTGCAGGGACTCAGCCCGTTCGGACCGGCGAAGGAGGGATTCCCGTGGAGGCGTTCGAAGCGTTCGTCGCACTCACGCTCGAGGCCGAAGGTCTTGTCGTGTCCGAAGCCGTCAAGTTCCCAGTCACGCGGACGACAGCCAAGGTCGCGCATCCCGAGGTGCAGACCCACGGCTTCGAAGTCGATCTGGTCGGCGCGTGTTCGGCAAGACTGGTCCTGGCGTCCGTCAAGTCCTTCTTCGGCTCACGCGGCGTCGTCGCTGCTGCCGTCCGTGGCCAGGCGGCTGAGCCAGCCCACAACCGGCGCTACGCGATGCTGAACGATCCCGTCGTGCGCGACGGCATCCTCCACGGGGCCTGCAGCCGCTACGGCTACGAGCCGACTCAGGTGGAGTTCAGGATCTACGTCGGCAAGTTTGCCGCCGGCGGAAAGGGCGCGGAGGAGCAGTCGGTTCGAGACTGGTGCGCTGCCACCACAGTCGGCGGCGGACCGATCAAGGTCTACGGGGTCGCCGAGGTCGCCGCCCGTGCGCGCGAGGTGGCGAACACGAAGCAGTACCGAGACAACCCCGCACTGGTTGCCATCAAGGTCCTCGACGCCGCCGGGATGCTGACGCCGCTACCGAAGCGGCCGTAGCTCTCGTGCGGCGTGCGTCGCGCTCTCGCCCGCCGTGTCCACATGTTGACCGGACTGCCTCTCTCGGGCTTCCTACGCGCCCTTCTCGGGTCAGGGCGCCGTCGCTACGGTCGTCGTGCCCGCCCCGTCACCCGGGAGCTGGAGGGACACGAGCTCGGTGTACTCCGCCAGCCCGTGGTGCCCCAGCTCGCGGCCGACACCGGACCGCCTGAAGCCGCCGAAGGGGGCGAGCACGTTGAAGCGCCCCCCGTTCACCGAGACCTGGCCGGTGCGCAGCCGGCGCGCGACGGCGACAGCGCGGTCGAGGTCGCCGGCCCAGACCGCGCCGGACAGGCCGTAGTCGGAGTCGTTAGCCACCCGGACCGCCTCGTCGACGTCGTCGACCGGGATGACGACGAGGACCGGCCCGAAGATCTCCTCGCGCGCGAGCCGCGCGTGGTTGGCGACGCGGCTGACCACGGTCGGCCGCACGAACCACCCACGGTCGTGGCCCGGCGCCTGACCGGGACCGCCGACGAGCACCGTCCCCTGGCCGGCCGCCTCGTCGAGGTAGCCCTGGATCGAGCGGTACTGCCCGGCCGAGGCCACCGGACCGAGCGTCGTCTCCGGGTCGAGCGGGTCACCGACGACGAACGCACCCACCTGCGCGGCGAGCCGCTCCTCGACCTCGGCGAGCCGGTCACGGGTCACGACGAGGCGCGTCGTCGCCGAGCACGTCTGCCCGTTGTTGACGTACGCCGTGCGGACGGCCGCATCGAGGGCCGCGTCGAGGTCGGCGTCCGGGCACAGGAGGAAGGCCGACTTGCCGCCGAGCTCCAGCGTGACGCGCTTGACGGTCCGCGCGGCGAGCTCTGCGACCCGGGCGCCGGCGCCGGTGGAGCCGGTCAGGCTCACGAGGTCCACGTCGGGGTGCTGCACCAGCACCTCTCCCGCCTCCGCGCCTCGACCGGTGACGACGTTGAGCACGCCCGGCGGCAGCCCGAGCTCGTCGACCACCTCGGCCAGGATCAGGGCCGCCAGCGGAGCCACGCTGCTGGGCTTCACGACCGTGGTGCAGCCGGCCGCCATCGCGGGCGCCACCTTCGCCGCGAGCTGGTACAGCGGGTAGTTCCAGGGCGTGATGGCGCCGACGACGCCCGCGGCCACCCGCAGGACCAGCGAGCTGCCGATCCGCTCCTCGCTCGGCTGCTCGTCCAGGACGTCAGCCATGGAGCGGAAGACCGAGACGCCCAGGCCGACCTGCACCCGGCGTGAGGTGGCCATCGGGGTACCGACCTCGCGTGCCATGACCGTGGCGAGCTCGTCCTCCCGCGCCTCGAGGGCGTCCGCGACCTGCCGCAGCATGTCGGCCCGCTCCGTGACGCCGGCGCAGGACCAGACGGGGAACGCCTCGCGCGCCGCCCCGACGGCGGCGCGGACGTCCTCCGGCCCTCCGGCAGGCACCGTGGCCAGCACCTGCTCGGTGGCCGCTTCGTGCACCTCGATGGGCTCGTCGGCGCGCGCCGCGCACCACCGGCCGCCGATGTAGAGCTGCTGGCGTGACGTCATCGTCGCTCCCGGTTCCTCGTGTCGCTCCTCTCGCGATCGTCGCACAGTTACTGGGCCCCCTGTTGAGTTACCGATGTCCTCGAGCGACCGGGGGCGAGCCCACGGGGGCGCGTTCGCGCCCGCACCCCTGCCTGGCCGGCGCGACCCGGACGTTGCCCGCAGCAGGGACGTCCGGATCGTCCTCCCCGATATCCTCCCGCGTGCCTGGACACCCGGTCTGCAGCTGCCGAGCGGACGGAGACGACGCGAGCGCCGAGGAAGGCTGGACAGCCGCCCCGTGGGTCGTCATTGTGGCCGATGGCACCTTCTGTTCCAGCGCCAGACCTTCCTTGACCCGGGTCCCGACCAGTCCGTCCGCTGTTGCAACGACGTGCAACGACCTGGAGTCTCCGTGATCACGACCGACAAGCGACGCGCCCCCGCCGGAAGCCCCTCGACCGGGCCCGCGGGCGGCACCGCCGACCTGCTCGCGCTGCCCGACGACCCCGGGGAGGCGGCCTGCCGGTCCATGCTCACCCGTGCGGACGCCATGATCGAGATAGGCGTCGCCGCAGGCGGTCCCGGACCGTCGACGGTCTACCTCGTCGCCATGAAGCACTGCACCCACCTCTCTCCGGCCGAGGCCAGGGCAGCCGCCCACCATCTCCTGCGGGCGGCGACCGAGGCCGAGCACCTCCCCGACTGACGACGCCCAGCTCGGCACCGGGGAGGACGGACGGCCTGCAGCAGCTCGCCACGGCGACGGGCACGGACAGCAAGCGCCCTGCGACCGCCCCACCGGGCACGCCGCCTAGCTTCCGGCGCGCCGCAGCTCCGCCTTCGCCATTGTGCGCAGATGCACCTCGTCAGGGCCGTCGAAGATGCGCATGGCGCGGTGCCAGCCCCACATCCGTGCCAGCGGCACGTCGTCGCAGATGCCGAGGCCGCCGTGGACCTGGATGGCACGGTCGATCACCGCGGTCGCGACCCGGGGCGCAGCGACCTTGATGCCGGCGATCTCGGTGCGGGCGCCCTTGGCGCCGTGCTGATCGATGAGCCACGCCGTCTTGAGCGTGAGCAGACGGACCTGCTCGATCTCCAGCCGCGACTCGGCGATGGCTGCCTGCACCGTGCCCTGCTCCGCCAACGGGGCGCCGAAGGCGACCCGCTGCTTCGCGCGGGCCACCATCATCGACAGGGCCCGCTCGGCGGCGCCGATGGCCCGCATGCAGTGGTGGATGCGCCCGGGTCCGAGCCGGGCCTGCGCGATGGTGAAGCCGTCGCCCTCGGCGCCCAGCAGGTTGGTCGCCGGGACGCGGACGTCCCGGAAGACGATCTCCGCGTGCCCGTGCTGGTCCTGCCGCCCGAAGACGGGCAGGCTGCGCAGCACCTCGACCCCCGGGGTGTCGATCGGCACCAGCACCATCGACTGCTGGCGGTGCGTAGGCCCTGCCGGGTCGGTCTTGCCCATCACGATGAGCAGGCGGCAGCGCGGGTCGCTGGCGCCGGACGCCCACCACTTCCGGCCGTTGACGACGTAGCTGTCGCCGTCACGGACGATCGAGCACTCGATGTTGGTCGCGTCGCTGCTCGCGACCTGCGGCTCGGTCATGGCGAACGCCGACCTGATCTCGCCCTCGAGCAGCGGCTGCAGCCAGCGCTCCTTCTGCTCGGGCGTAGCGAACAGGTGCAGCGTCTCCATGTTGCCGGTGTCCGGCGCCTGGCAGTTCACCGCCTCCGGCAGGATGTCGTTCGACCAGCCGGTGATCTCGGCGAGGGGGGCGTACTCGACGTTCGACAGCCCGGAGACCTCCGGCAAGAACAGGTTCCACAGGCCCAGCGCCCGGGCTTCGCCCTTGAGGCGCTGCACGACGGGCGGGAGGGTGTGGTCGTCGGGACCCGCAGCGGCGCGGAAGTCGTCGTACTCCTGCTCGGCGGGGAGCACCCGCGCGACGAGGAAGTCCTGCAGCCGGTCGGCGAGCGCCTGCGCCTGCGGCGACGTGGCGAAGTCCATGCGGGGTCTCCTAGCGGCCGGTGCGGGACGGGGGACATGCTTACTTGAGTCCGCATCGAGTATCAAGTGCCTCGTTGCTCAGCGGCCGCGGGTCGAGTTTCTTGACGTGCACTCCGCTTACAGGGGACTATGGCGCCGATCACAGCGACCGTGCCCGATCGTGATCCTCTGCGGCACCACGCCCGGAGGCACCGACAAGGAGAAGACAGATGACGAACGCCGCGGAAGCAACCAGCTCGACGACGTCACCCAGGAACGCCCTCGTCGAGCTCGTCATCCGCGGGATGCACCGGGGCGCGGTCTCGCCCGCGCAGCAGACCCTGGTCGACCAGGGCCTGGCCATGGCCAAGGGCCCGCTCGTCATGCCGACCCCGGCCGGGCACCGCGGCCGCGCAGGCGATGACCCGTCTGCCGGCAGGCGGCGACGAGGAGAAGGCGCTGCGCCCGCTGTTCGAGAAGTTCCTGCCCGTCAACCACGCTCTCCGCGAGCTCTGCACCGCCTGGCAGCTGCGTCCCGACGGCACCCCGAACGACCACACCGACGCGGCGTACGACGCCACCGTGCGCGACCGGCTCGACGACGTCGACGAGCGCGATCGGACGCATCCTGCGCCGGATGTCCGAGGTCATCCCGCTGCTCGGCGCACTACCGCGAGGACCTCTCAGCCTCGCTGGACAGGTTCGACGACGGCGACTCCAGCATGCTGACCGTCCCGCTGTCCGACAGCTACCACACCGTCTGGATGCGGCTGCACCAGGAGCTGCTGCTGCTGCTCGGATCAGCCGCGCGGAGGACGAGCGGCTCGAGGCGGCGCTCGTCGCCGGCGCAGAAGGTCTGATGGCCAGGCACCCCGGGCGCGGGTACCCGCTCGTCCCGTTCGGCCAGGGCCGGGTCCGCGGCCTCGGGCCCGCGGAGCTCGGCGTGCACGGCGACCAGATGGACCGCCTGGTGGCGCTCGGCCTGCCGACCGTCCCGGGCTGACGCGTGCCGGTGCAGTGCGCGAGCGCGACCTCACCGACCCCGCGGTGGCGCGTCAGGCGGTCGACCTGATGGAGGAGCTCGTCGGGCGCCGGGTGGGGCGAGGGCGACGCACCGATGCTGCTGCGGCTCGTGCCGAGCGCTCCGATCGCAGCCAGCGGGCTGCCGCCCGCAGGTGCCCGGGATCGGCCTGACGCCGGGAACGCCCCGGCGCTGATCGACCTGATCGGCCGCGAGGGCGACCTCTACGAGACCTGGGCGTCGGTCCTGCGGCTCGTCGCCGAGGACGCGCTGGCGTGTCGCCCGGACGACCTCGAAGACGCGCTGGAGGGTGTGACGCCGCCCGCCGCGCAGGTCGAGGCGCTGCTGGCGCTGTGCGCGGCGAAGGGCGACGGGCCCCGTCCCCGAGGACCCGGCCGAGCAGCTCGCGCTCTGCGCGACCGCGCTGCTCAGCGCTGGGACTCCGCCGCGCGGCCGCCGGGCCCGCCGCTCGCAGAGCCTGCCCGACGACCTCGGCCTCGCCCTGCACGTGCAGGCCGCTGCACATCGGCCCGTGGGAGCGCAGCGGCATCGGCACCGCGACGAGCCGCGACCCGGACACCGGGGCGCTGCAGCCCACCGGCACGTTCCACCGCGGGCGTGCGCCGCAGCGCCGCGCCGCAGCAGCACCGACGTCCGGCGAGCCGCTGACGGCGCTGCCCGGCGGCACCGACCTGCTCAAGCACACGCTGGCCACCCTCGAGCACCACCTGCGCGAGGTCGCCCAGGTCACCTTCGAGCTGCGCGACGGCAAGCTCTCGCTGCTGAGCGCCGCGGCGCTGGAGCGGCCCAGCCCGCGCGCCGCGCCTCCGGCTCGCGGTCGACCTGGCCAACGCCGGCACGATCGACCGCGGCCGCGGCGCTGCGCTCGGTGCGGCCGCAGGTCGTCCAGGAGCTGCTCCACGCCGCAGCTGCGGCTCACCGGCGACGAGGCGCTGCTCGCCACAGGGCCTGGCCGGCCTCGCCCGGCGCGGCCAGCGGCCTGGTCGCCCTGTCCTCCCAGCGGGCCCTGGAGCTCGCCGCCGGCGGCATCGCCGACCGTCCTCGTCTCCAGCCGAGACCACGCCGGGCGACGTGCCCGGCGCTGCTGGCCGCCGAGCGCGGTCGTGACGACCTCCGGCGGGCTCGCCTCGCACGCGGCCGTGGTCGCCCGCGGCGCCGGCACCCCCGCCGTCTGCGGCGTCGCCGAGCCTGCGGATCGACCTGGCCGCCGGGCACCGTCAGCGCCGGCGGCACACCCTGCGCGAGGGCGACACGTGACCGTCGACGGCCGCACCGGCGCGCGTCTACCTCGGCGAGGTCGACATCCGCCCGGCCGAGCCGCCCGCCGAGCTCGACTCGCTGCTGGCCTGGGCCGACGAGGAGCGCGTGCCTGCGGGTGCGCACCAACGCCGACACCGTCCGCGAGACGGACGACGGCGCTGCGGCTCGGCGCCGAGGGCATCGGGCTGTGCCGCACCGAGCACCAGTTCCTCGGCGAGCGCCTGCCGCTGGTGCGCCGCTACCTGCTGGCGCCAGGACGAGGCCGCGCACCGGGAGGCTCTCGACGCGCTGACCGACGCGCAGTGCGAGGACTTCCGAGCGCTGCTGCGCGCCGTCGGCGACCGGCCGGTGACCGTGCGGCTGCTCGACGCGCCGCTGCACGAGTTCCTGCCGCACGACGGCACGTACGAGGACGACGGCGCAGGCCGCAGCGGGCGCTCGAGCTGCGCGAGGTCAACCCGATGCTGGGCCTGCGCGGGGTGCGCCTGGCGCTGCTCAACGACGACCTCTACCCGGCGCAGGCGGAGGCGCTGTTCTCGCGCCTGGGTGACGGTGCACGCGCGAGGGCATCACCCCGCGGCTCGAGGTGATGATCCCGCTGGTGTCGCTCCCGGAGGAGCTCGCCGTCGCCATCGCCCAGGTGCACACGCGCCGCCGACCGGGTCGAGGAGCAGACCGGGGTCGCGCGTGCCGTACCTCGTCGGCGAGCATGGTCGAGACGCCCCGCGCGGCGCTGCTGGCCGACGAGCTCGCCGAGCACGCCGACTTCCTGTCGTTCGGCACCAACGACCTCACCCAGATGACCTACGGCTTCTCGCGCGACGACGTCGAGGCGCCGGCTGCTCACCGGCTACGTCGAGCGCGGGCCTGCTGCCGCGCCAGCCCGTTCGTCGAGTTCGACCCGGACGGCGTCGGGCGCGCTGGTCGCCCTCGCCGTCCAGAAGGCCCGGTCGGTCAAGCCCGGCATCAAGCTGGGCGTCTGCGGCGAGCACGGCGGCGACGCCACCTCGGTGCTGCGGCTGGCTCCGCTGGGCCTGGACTACGTCTCGTGCTCCCCGCAGCGCGTGCCCATCGCCCGGCTCGCCGCCGCGCACGCCGCCCTCGGAGGAGTCCCCGTGACGACCATGCTCTCGCTCGACGACGAGCGCGCGCGCCGAGCTCGAGAGCCTGCGGGAGACGGTGCGCGACGTCTGCGACGGACGCCGGCGGGCCCGCCGCCGCGCGCCGGCTCGAGGCCGACGGGGGCACTACGACACCGCGCTGTGGGACGTCCTCGGCGTGCAGATCGGCGCTGGCCGCGCTCGGACTGCCGGAGGCGGCCGGCGGCGTCGGCGGGCTCGCCGAGCTCGCCGCGGTCTGCGAGGAGCTGGGCCGCGCGCTGCTGCCCGTGCCGTTCCTGTCCTCGACCGTGCTCGCCGGCCAGGTCCTGGCCCACGCCGGCGAGCCGCGCTGGCCGGGCCTCGCGCGGGTGGCCGCCGGCGAGGTGGCGCCCTGGCGCGTGGCGGCCGCCGACGGCGTCTGGGACCCGCGCAGGTCGAGGTCAGGGCGGACGTCGGCGCGGCGACGCCTGCACCGTGGACGGGGTCGTGCCGTTCGTCGCTCGACGGCGCCGACGCGGCGCTGCTCGTCGTCGCCGCCCGGACGCCGGACGGCGTCGACCTGTTCCTCGTGGAGACGCGCCGGCGCCCGGGTGGACGCCGTCGCGGTCGAGACGCTCGACCTGTCGCGCAGCCAGGCCGTCGTCACGCTCGACCGACGCCCCGGCGACCCGGCTCACGCACGGGGGGCACGCGGACGCCGCCGTCCGCCCCGCGCTCGACGTCGCGGCCGTGGCGCTGGCCGCCGAGCAGCTCGGCGGCGCCCAGGCGTGCCTGGAGATGACCGTCGGCTACGTGAAGGAACGCCGCCAGTTCGGCCGCCCGATCGGCAGCTTCCAGGCGGTCAAGCACACCTGCGCCGACCTGCTCGTCCTCGTCGAGGCCTGCCGCTCCGCCGTCGTGCGCGCCGTCGACGCGGAGGGCTCGCCGGACGCGCTGGCCGAGGCGGCCGCGCGTCGCGCAGACCTGGTGCTCCGACGCCTACCGCACCGTCACGGCCGAGACCGTGCAGCTGCACGGCGGCATCGGCTTCACCTGGGAGCACGACGCCCACCTGTACTTCCGGCGGGCCCGCGCCGACGCCGCCCTGCTCGGCGGCGCGCCGCACCACCGCGAGCGGCTCGCCAGCCTGCTCGCCTGGTAGCCCCGCTCGGTCTCGAGCGTCCCGCTGTCCAGCCGGACGCGCTGCTGCGTGCGCTCAGCCGCGGCCGAGCTGCGACCAGGGGACGTCCTTGTCGACCCGCGGCTCCGGCGGCAGGCCGAGGACCCGCTCGGCCATGACGTTGCGCTGGATCTGGTCGGTGCCGCCGGCGAGCCGGTAGCCGGGCGCGCCGAGCAGGTGCTCGGTCCAGGCGAACGTCGCCGGCTCGCCGGTGTCGGCCGCGATCCGCGGACCGAGCAGGTCCGCCGCCACCTCGCCGGTGCGCACCAGCAGGTCCGACGCCAGCAGCTTGCCGATCGACGCGCCCGGGCCCGGGCGAGACGCCGGCCGCCGCGGCCCGCGCCACCCGCTCGGCGGTCGCGCGCCTTGAGCACGCTGCGGACGTACAGGTCGGCGAGCGACTGCCGCACCACGCGGGTCGCCGGTACGCCCGAGCGCGCTGCGCCAGCGCGAGCACGTCGTCGAAGGTGCCGCCCTTGCGGCGGGTCCCCGCACCCGGAGAGGTGCGCTCGAAGGACAGCGTCGCGGTCGCGACCTTCCAGCCCTGGCCGACCTCGCCGACCCGCAGCGCGTCCGGGAGGCGCGCACCGGTCAGGAACACCTCGTTGAAGCGACGAGCCGCCGCTCATCTGCCGGATCGGCCGGACCTCGACGCCCGGGCAGTGTCCATCGGCAGCAGGAACGCGGTGATGCCGCGGTGCTTGGGCACGTCCGGGTCGGTGCGCGCGAGCAGCAGGCCGACTCGGCGTGCCGGGCGCCGGAGCTCCACACCTTCTGCCCGTCGAGCACCCACTCCTCGCCGTCGCGGACCGCCGCGGCAGCCGAGCGCGGCGAGGTCGGAGCCGGCGCCCGGCTCGCTGAACAGCTGGCAGGCCAGCAGGTCGGTGCGCAGGAACGGCTGGGCGTACGTCTCGCGCTGCTCGTCGCGTCCCGAACATCGCGACGGCCGGGCCGACCAGCCCGGTGGTGACGCTGATCAGCTCGGTGGACGGCGGCGACCGCGAAGGCCGGCCTCCTCCTGCGCGAAGGCCATCGCGAAGGAGGCGGGCAGCCCGGCACCGCCCTGCTCGGCCGGCAGCGTGAGCGCGCCGTAGCCCGGCGTCGTAGCGGGCCCGGCGGTAGGCCCGGACCGCGTCGAGCAGCCGGGTCTCCTCCTCGTCGCTGACGTTGCGGAAGACCGCCAGGTCGGTCCGGGCCGGTCGTCCGTGCTGCGCGCCCTGCGCGGCGGCAGGGTGCGCGGCCAGCCAGGCGCGCGCCTCGGCGCGCCAGGTCGCGAGGTCAGGGACGGCCATCGGCTGCCGTCTCGGGCCTCTCAGACGGTCAGCACGGCGCAGGCGGACAGCCCGGGCGCGCCGTAGACGTGGGTGAAGCCGACCCGCGGGCCGCCCGGGACCTGCCGGCCCAGCGCGCGGCCCTGCAGCTGGCGGACGACCTCGTGCACCTGGCGCAGGCCGGACGCGCCGACCGGCTCGCCGTTGGCGAGGCAGCCGCCGTCGGTGTTGATCGGCAGCGCGCCGTCGACGTCGGTCGCGCCCGTCGGCCAGCAGCTGCTCCTGCTCGCCGTGCTCGCACAGCCCGGTCTCGGCGAGGTGGATCATCTCCGAGCCGCTGTCGGTGTCCTGCACCTGCGCGACCTGCACGTCGGCCGGCGCGACCCCGGCCTCGGCGAAGGCCGCCGCCGCGGCGTCGACGCTCGGGCTGTTCCAGGGCTGCGGGGCCAGCCACGGCGAGAACACCTCGAACGAGCCGAACCGCCGGGTCCGCTGCGGTCGACCGCCGCCAGCCGCACCGGGCGTTCGCACAGGTCGGCGGCCCGGTCGCCGCGGGCGAGCACGAGCGCCACCGCGCCCTGGCTCGGCTGGCAGAACATGTACTGCGTCAGCGGCTCGTTGACCGGCGGCCGCGGCGAGCACCTCGTCCTCGGTGCAGCGGGGTGCGCCGCCAGGCGTGCGGGTGCGCGGCGCCGTTGCGGAACGCGCGCGCGGCGATCCGGGCCAGCGTGCGGTCGGAGATCCCGTGCTCGTGCTGGTAGCGCCGGGTCTTCATCGCGAAGTACTGCGTGGTGACCATCATCCCGGTCTCGGCGTACCAGGCGCCGAGCCCGTACGCGGCGGGGTCGGCCGCGAACGCGCCGCGCTCGTGCTTGTCGAACCCGACCACCGCCGCCAGCTCGGCCCGGCCGGCGCTGCAGCGCGTCGACCGCCGGTGGCCAGCGCCACCCCGCCGGTGGCGCAGCCGTTCTTGACCGTCGTGAACGGGACACCGGTCAGGCCGAGCCGGGAGACCAGCGAGTCGGGCTTGCCGGAGACGTTGCTGCCGCCGACGGCGAAGTCGACGTCGGACCAGCGTCACGCCCGGCGTCGGCGAGCGCCGCGCGGACCGCCGTGCTCGGCCAGGTCCAGCCCGCTCGCCTCGTGCCGGCCGAACGGGTGCATGCCCGCGCCGACGACGTAGACGTCCCGGTCGCTCATCGGCCTCCCCGTCCGGCGCGAAGGCGTAGGTGACGACCTCGCCGCCGTCGCCGCCACGCACCGGCCGAGCACCAGCTCGGACCGGCAGCCCGATGCCGCAGCGGCTCGCGGTCGCGCGAGCAGGTGCCCTCGACCAGCACGTCGCCGAGGTCGACGTAGCCGACCGGGAACGGCACGAACCGCCCGCCGGGCAGGACGTACGGCGGCTTCGGCGCGAAGCGCCTGCACGGTCCAGGTCCACACCGTGCCGCGGGTCGGCAGGGCGACCGGCGCCACTCGCGAGCCGGAGCACCGCGGGCAGGACGCGGCCGACCGGGAAGACCGTCGGTGCCGCAGTCGTCGCACCGGCTGCCGGCAGCGCCGGCGGGTCGAGCGACGCGAACAGCTCGGCGTCCACCGGGGGACGACGGGCACGGGCACCTCCACGGGGTCAGCCGGCCAGCAGCAGCAGCGGGCGGGCCAGCAGGCCGGCGACCGTGCGGAGGAACTCCGCCGCGGGTGCGCCGTCGACCGCCCGGTGGTCGAAGGACAGGCTCAGCGTCAGGACCGTGGTGCGCCGCGGCACCTCGCCCTCCCAGCGCACCCCGTCGCGCACCCGGCCGACGCCGAGGATGGCGATGTTGCCCGGGTTGACGACGGGGGTGAAGAAGTCGACGCCGTAGGACCCGAGCGAGCTCACGACGAAGGTCGCCGCCCTCCAGCTGCGCCAGCGTCAGCGCCGCCGCTGCGGGCCGCGGCTCGCCAGCGCGCGCGTCTGCTCGGCGATCGTCGACCAGCGTGCACCGGTCGGCGTCCCGGACCACCGGCACGAGCAGCCCGTCCGGGACCGCGACGGCGACACCGACGTGACCTGCTCCAGCAGGTGGATGCCGTCCTCGCGGATCGTGGCGTTGAGCACCGGGGTGCTCGACCAGCGCCAGCGGCGGCGGCCCGGACGACGAAGTCGTTGAGCGTCGGCACGGTGAGCCCGGTGCCCGCCCACTCGCTCTTGAGCCGGCTCGCGGAGCGCGAGCAGGTCGCTGACCTCGGCCTCGTAGCCGTGGGTGAGCTGGGCCATCTCCTGCAGGCTGGCGTGTCATGCTGCGGGCGATCGCGCCGCGCATGCCGGTCAGCGGCACGACGTCGCCGGCGCGCGGGCCGGCCGGAGGTCGACAGGGACCGGTGCCGCGACGGGCGCGGAGGCCGCGGCGGCGTCCACGTCGGCCCGCCGGACCCGCCCGCCGAGCCCGCTGCCCCGCAGCGCTCGCGAGGTCGATCCCCCGTCGCCGCCGCGTGCTTCGCGCACCAGGGGGGAGGTGGCACCGGCGACCGGCCGGGCCGGCTGCGGGTCGGGCACCGGCGCGCGGTGCCGGCACCGCCTGGGCCGGGACGACCGGGGCGGCCGCGAGCGCGTCCTCCACGTCCTCGGACAGCACCCGGCCGCCGGGCCCGGTACCGCGTCAGGGTGGTGACGTCGAGGCCGTGCGCCAGCGCCGACCCGCCTGGCGTTGGGCGAGACCAGCTGGCCGGTGCACCGGGCTGCGTGACCGGGAGTGCCTGCCGGCTGGGCGCCGTCCGCGGCGGCGGCCGCCGCGGCCGCGGGCCGCGCCCGTGTCGGCCGCGCCCGGCGGGCACCGCTCTCGCCGGCGTCCAGCAGCCACGCGACCAGCGCCCCGGGCGGCAGCGTCGCGCCCCTCGGCACACCGGCTCGAACCGCCCGGCCGCCCTCGGCCTCGACGTCGACGTCGACCTTGTCGGTCGCCATCCGCATGATGACGTCGCCCATCCGCTGACCTGGTCGCCGGCGGCCACGACCCACTCGAGGATCGTGCCCTCCTCCATGGTCAGGCCCAGCTTGGGGAGGGTGATCTGCTGCGCCAAGGCTCAGCCCCGCTTCAGGATGCGGCGGCAGCCGGTCGCGATGGTGCGGCGGTCGGGGACGTACGCGTTCTCCAGCGCCGGGCTGAACGGCACCGGCGCGAACGGCGCGCCGATCCGGAGCACCGGGGCGTCGAGGTGGTCGAACGCGAGCGTCCTGCACCTGGGCGGCGATCTCGGCGCCGAGGCCGCCGAACGTGACCGCCTCGTGCACGACGACGACGCGGTTGGTGCTTGCCGGGCCGAGGCCACGATCGTGTCGGTGTCGAGCGGCTGCACGGTGCGCGGGTCGATGACCTCGACCCCGATGCCCTCGGCCGCCAGCTCGTCGGCGGCCGCCGCCGCCTCCACCGCCATGCGGCCCAGCGCCACGACCGTCACGTCGTGCCCTCGCGGCGCAGGGTGTTGGCCTGCCCGAACGGGATCGCGTAGACCTCCTCCGGCACCTCGCCCTTCGCGCCCGAGCAGCTTCTTGTTGAGCATCATGATGACCGGGTTGTCGTCGCGGACGGCGGTGACCATCAGGCCCTTCGCGTCGTACGCCGACGAGGGCATCGCCACCTTGAGCCCGGGCGTGTGCGCGAGCCAGGCCTCGAGGCTCTGGCTGTGCTGCGCACCGGCACCGAGGCCGGCGCCGGAGGCGACCGTGATGACCAGCGGCACCCGCACCTCGCCGCCGAACATGAACTTCATCTTGGCGGCCTGGTTGACGACCTGGTCCAGGCAGACCGCGAGGAAGTCCATGAACATGATGTCGACGACCGGGCGCAGCCCGCGCGAGGCCGCGCCGACCCCGAGCCCGACGATCGCCATCTCCGAGATCGGCGTGTCGACGACCCGCCGCGCCCCGAACTCGGTCGAGCAGCCCGTCGTACATGTGGAAGACCCCGCCGTAGCCGGCGACGTCCTCCCCGATGACGAAGACGTTGTCGTCCTCGCGCATCACCTGCTGGAGCGCCTCGTTGTAGGCCTTGACGTAGGTGAGCTCGCGCACCGCGGTGCGGGCCTCAGTCGCTGTAGACATCGCGCAGTCGGTAGACGTTGGCGCCTCGGCCGGGTCGGGCAGCGGGCTGGCCTCGGCGAAGGCGATCGCGTCGGCCGCGTCGGCGCGGGTCTGTCCCACACCGCGTCGAACTGCGCACGGGTCACGACGCCGGCCTCGATCGAGCGGGCCTCGATCAGGTCGATCGCGTCGCGGGTCTTCCAGTCGTCGATCTCCTCCTGGGTGCGGTAGGGCTTGCGCAGCCCCTTGACGCCCTGGTGGTCGAAGTAGCGGTAGGTCTTGGCCTCGACCAGCGTCGGGCCCCCGCCGGCGCGGGCCCGCTCGACGGCCCGGGCGCACGGCCGCGCGCGACGGCGACCGCGTCCATGCCGTCGCAGACCTCGGCTCGGCATGCCGTACGACGCGGCGCGGTCCGCGACGTCCGCGAGCAGCATGTGCCGCGACTGCGGCGTGAACTCGGCGTAGCCGTTGTTCTCGCAGACGAAGACGCACGGGCAGCTCGAGGACGGCGGCCATGTTGGCGGCCTCGTGGAAGGCGCCGATGTTGCTGGCGCCGTCGCCGAAGAACGTCATCGCGATCGAGCCGTCGCCGCGGTACCGCGCGGCGAACGCCGCGCCGACCGCGATCGGCAGCCCGGCGCCCGACGATGCCGTTGGCGCCGAGCATGCCGATCGACAGGTCGTTGATGTGCATGCTGCCGCCGCGGCCGTGGCAGTAGCCGTCGACCCGGCCGTACAGCTCGGCGAACATCGGGCCGGAACTGCGCGCCCTTGGCGACCGCGTGCCCGTGGCCGCGGTGGGTCGAGGTGATCTGGTCGGCGTCGGTGAGCGTCGCCATCGCCCCCGCCGCGACCGCCTCCTGGCCGACGTACAGGTGCAGGAAGCCCGGCAGCATGCCGGCCTCCTGGAGCGCGCCGGCCTCGGTCTCGAACACCCGGATCCGCACCATCCGCCGGTGCAGGTCGAGCAGCGCGGTCGGCGCCCAGCCCGCTCGACGCGCGGTCTCTCGAGCGTGGGGGTTGCGCCGGCCTTGCTGTCTCGCCATGTGCCCGCCTCTTCTGCCCGGTCCGTCGCCCGCAGCGGGCGCGGATTGCTCAGGTTCGCCGGGCGGTGTGGCGCCAGGTCACCGGTCCTTAGTGGTGAGAGGCTACAGTAACCATCGCCTCCGAGAACAGCCCTGCACGAAGCTCGCCCGGATTCTGGAAACGGAGCTCCCTGTGCCGATGATCCGCCGCTCCGTCCTGCACCACACGTACGTCGTCGATGTCCGGGCCGACGTGACCGGTCCGGTACGTGTGCGCGGAGCGGCGTACCCGGCGCGTGAGCCGCCTCCGCTCCTGGTCCTGACCGGTGGTCACCGGGTCGACCACGACGCGCTGTTCGGCATGGTGAGCGCGCTCGGCACCGAGCGGTCGTGGACGTGGGCCCACGCGGTCCAGCCCGGAGCGCACGACTGGCTGCGTCCCGGCACGCCCTGGGACGTCCTGCTGTGCCACGACCTTCCCGGGCTCCACCTGCGCCGCGGCGAGCCGCCACGCCCGCACGGCCCGGGGCCGGAGGTGGTGCCGCGATCGACGCCCTGCTCGCCGAAGGGATCGGCGTCGTCGCCACCCACCACGCCCTGGCGGGCTGGCCCGGCTGGGACGGCTGGGCCGACGCGCTCGGCGGCCGCTTCCACTACGCGCCGGGCACCTGGCACGGACAGGTGTGGCCCTCGTCCGGCACGCGGCAGGCCAGCTACACCGCGCCGGTCCGTCGCGCCGGAGCACCCGGTGTGCGCCGGGATCGGCGCAGCTCGGCTGACCGACGAGCTCTACTGCTGCCCGGTGCGTTCCGGACCGTGTCGTGCCGCTGCTGCGCCACGATGCCGACGTGGCGCCGCAGCGGTTCACGTCGACGTACGAGCACGTGCTGCACGGGAGCGACGCGGCCCCGGACTGCAGCGGGCACCCGCCGGCCAGCGACCTGGTCGCGTGGGCGACCGCGGCAGCGGCCAGCCCGGTCGTCTACGTCCAGCCCGGCGACAGCGCTGCCACCTTCGGCGTCGCGGGCTACCGGCAGCTGATCGGCAACGCCGTCGACTGGGTGGCGTCCCCCGAGGCCCGCGCCTGGGCGCGCGGCACCACGAGCCCAGGATCCCGCGCATGAGCACCACCCTCGTCACCGGCGCCGCCAGCGGCATCGGCCGCGCGACCGTCGAGCTGCTCTCGCCCGCGGCGGCCGGGTCCTCGCGACCGATCGCGACGAGCCCGGGCTCGCCTGGACGACCGGCTACGACGACGCAGCGGCTCGCTGCGGGCGGCCGGGGGCGGGTCGGTGGTCGTCACCGCCTCGGTGACCGCGCTCGGCGGCGAACCGAGCCGCTGGCCCTACGCCGCCGCGAAGGCGGCTGCCGTCAACCTGGTCCGGTCCGTCGCCATCGACCTCGGCGCCGCCGGCATCCGGGTCAACGCCGTGTGCCCTGGTCCGGTCCGACCGGCATGACGCACGGCATCCAGCAGCGCGACCCGCCCGCTACGAGGCGCTGCGGCGGATGGTGCCGATGCAGCGCTGGGCGCAGGCCCGCGAGGTCGCCGAGGTGGTCGCGTTCCTGCTCTCCCCCGCCGCGTCCTTCGTCACCGGCGTCGCGCTCCCGGTCGACGGCGGCGCCACAGCGGCAGCGGCCAGGCCTGCCGATCGCGGTGCCCGGCTGAGCAGGTGGCCGGGCTGCCGATCCGCTGAGCCCGGCTGGTCCCGGCGCCCTCAGCGCCCGGTCGAGCCGGGCGACCACCGGGGCGAACGCGTCGACGACGCGGTCGCCCACGTCACGTAGCTGAAGCCGTACACCTCGCGGCGCCGCTCCAGCTCGTCGCAGACGGCGTCGACCGAGCCCACCAGCGCGTGCGGGAACGTGCCGCAGCTCCTCGGCGGGCAGTCCCGTCGCCGCGGTCAGCGTCGGCCGCGCTGGTCGCGCCGCCGTCGAGCGCGAGGAAGTACGCCGCCGAACTCCAGCTCGACGTCGTCGTCCGCGCCCGGCGCCCTCGCGCACCCAGCCGAGCTTCTGCACGGTCTCCTCGTGACCCGGACGTGGCGACGCTGTCCGCACCGATCACGCCCGACCGGTTGTTGAAGTTGATGCTCACGATGTCGGCCTCGGCGCCGGCGAAGCCGCAGCACGCGGGGCGCGCCTCCGCCGACCATGATCGGCGGAGCGCTCTCCAGCAGGGGCAGCGGGCCCATGTCGTGCACCCTGACGTAGTTGCCGTCGGTGGTCGGCCGGCGCGTCCGGCCAGGAAGTCCTTGAGCATCGCCGTGAACTCGGCGAGGTGCGTGACCCGCTCGCCGGCCGGCGGGAACGGCAGCCCCATCGCCTCGTACTCGCGCCTCCAGCCAGCCCGGCACCGAGCCCGACCTCCGTGCGCCCGCCGGACAGCTCCGCCAGCGTGGCGATCTCCTTGGCCAGGACGTAGCCATGGTGGTAGCCCACGCAGAACATCCGGCAGCCGATGCGGAGCGTCGTCGTGACCTCCGCTGCGACCGCCATGGCCGGCACCGGGCGCCAGGGTCACCGGCCGGTGCCCGGTTGCGTCCGACACCGGTCCCGGGCCCGAGGTAGTGGTCGGAGGTGTGCAGCGCCGAGAAGCCCAGGCCCTCGACCTGGCGGGCCAGCGCGCGCCACGCCCTGCCGGACTCGGGGCGGTAGGCCTGGACGGCGAAGCGGAACGACTTCGGCACAGCGGCTCCTCGACTCGGTTTCTTGACTGTGACTACAGTCTGGGAGACACTGGCGCACCTCTTCCGAAGGAGCGCGTGTGCACCGACAGGGCCGCCTCGGCGCGAAGGCCGAGCAGGACCCCTCCGGCACCGCCCTCGTCGACGACGACACGCTCCTTGTCCTGGTCCGAGGTGGCCCGCCAGGTCGACGCGGTGGCCGGCCAGCTGCTGGCCGTGGCCGTCCGGGTCGGACGACCGGGTCGCGGTCCTCGGCGAGAACCGCGGCGCGACCGTCCTGACCCACGTGGCGGGCATCCTCGCCGGCGTCGGCACCGTCGCGATCTCGCGCCAGCTGACCGCACGCGAGATGGCCGACCAGTTCCCCGACGCAGGCGTCGTCGCTGTCGTGACCGGCCCGGCCAGCCTGCCCGCCGTCGCGGAGGCGGCGCAGTCGGCCGGCATCCAGACGGTCGTCGTGCACGGCACAGCGCAGGTGCCCGGGCCGCGGTCGGCTCGGGACCCTGGATCCGCGGGCGCCGCGCGCTCCCGGCCGACACTCGGCCGACCGGCGCGGCCGCTGCTCGTCTACACCTCCGGCACGACCGGCAGGGCCCGCGGCACGCCAGGTCCGCTGGGCGCCCCCACCGTCGACGACCGCCCGCAGACGTACGCCGCGGTGCTCGCCGCCCGCTCCGGCTTCCCCGCCGGCCCGCACCTGGTCGTCGGCCCGCTGCAGCACAACGGCCCGCTCACCTGCACCCGCCACCTGCTCTCCGGCGGGCCGGTCGTCGTGCTGGGCAGCTTCGACGCCGAGGCGTGCTCGCGCCTGGTCGAGCGCTACGCCGTGTCACGTCGAGCGTCATGGTGCCGACCCACTTCCAGCGCCTGCTCGCGCTGCCCGCCGACGTCCGCGACGCCGCTACGACCTGTCACAGCCTGTCAACGTCGCGCACACCGGCTCGGCCTGCCCCGCCGACGTCAAGCGGGCGATGATCGACTGGTTCGGTCCGGTGCTCGTCGAGACGCTACGGCGGCAGCGAGATCGGCACCGTCTGCCGCATCGACGAGCGAGGAGTGGCTGGCGCACCCGGGCTCGGTCGGCCGCGTCGTCCCGCCGTTCGAGGCGGTCGTCCTCGACGCCTACGGCGAGGAGCTGCCTGCCGGTGAGGTGGGCGTGCTCGGCTTCCGGACCCCGCCGGGGCGCGAGGTGCGCTTCCACGCCGACGCGGAGAAGACGCGCAAGGCCTACCTCGCGCCGGGCGTCGCCACCCTCGGCGACGTCGGCTACGTGACGCAGGACGGCTTCCTCTACATCACCGACCGGGTCTCGGACATGGTGCTCTCCGGTGGCGTGAACCTCTACCCCGCCGAGAGCGAGAAGGTGCTCGTGCGAGCACCCCGCCGTCGCGGAGGTCGCCGTGATCGGCGTGCCCGACGACGATCTCGGCGAGGCGCTGCGGGCTCTCGTCGTCCCGGCCGGCGACCCGGCACCCTGGACCTCGGCGAGCTGAGGTCGTCTGTGCCGCGAACGGCTGGCGGCGTACAAGTGCCCGAAGACCTACGAGGTCGTGGACGCGCTCCCGCGCAACGCCATGGGCAAGCTCGACAAGCGCTCCCTGCGCCGGCCCTACTGGGACGGCGACCGCACCATCGCAGGCTGATCCTGCACGTACACCCGACCCGGAAGGTCCCATGACCGAGCTCTTGCTCGATCCGCCACGCCCTGCCCGTCTCGGGCTCCCCGACCCCCGGCCTCTCGGAGGAGGGCGAGGAGCAGGCCCGCCGGCTCGGCAGCTGGCTCAAGGGCGAGGACATCGACGCCCTCGTGCCAGCCCGATGCGGCGTGCCCATGGAGACCGCCGCCCTCGTGGCGGGACAGATGGGACGACCGGTCGACGGGACCGTCGACGCCCTGCGCGAGTGGGACACCGACCTGCCGCCGCAGGCCTACCAGCGCGATCGAGGACATGGGCCCGGCGGACCCCCGTGCCCTGGCCATCGCCGAGGGACGCTACGACGACTTCGTGCCCGACGCTCGACGCCGCGACGCCTTCCGGGCCTGCGGGTCGCCGGCGGCTCGACGACGTGTTCGACGCGCTGGCCGGTCGGTCGGGTCGCCGCGGTCTGCCACGGCGGCACGCTCAACACCCGATCTGGCGGCGCTGCTCGGCGTCCCGCAGCTGTTCTGGTTCCATCCCGGCTACACCTCCGTAGCACGATGCGCCGCCTCCCGGTCGGCCGCACGGTGGTGGCGCGGTCAACGAGACCGCGCACCTCTACGCCATGCAGGGACTGATGTCGTCGGTGGCACAGGTCTGAAGCATGGAGGGCCTCGAGGCTGGTGCACCTCGCCCGCGTCACCGTCGCCGCCGGCGAGCGCCACCGCGTCGAGGGGGGACCGTTCGGCGAGCGGTCGGTGGTCGCCATCCGCGAGGGGCGTTGGGAAGGCGCACGGCTGCGCGGCACCGTCGTGGGCGCGGGTGGCGACTGGGCCGTGCCGGGCACGGGCGGGCTGACGCTGCTCGACGTCCGCCAGGTGCTGCGGACCGACGACGGCGCCACCGTGTACGTCACCTACACTGGCCGCGGCGACCGCACGCGGGGCACCTACACGGTCGCGCCGACCTTCCAGACCGGCGACGAGCGCTACCGGTGGCTCAACGCCGTGCAGGCCGTCGGCAAGGGCGGGTCGAGGACGGCCGGCTCGTCTACGAGATGTACGAGGTCCGCTGACCCTCCGCCGACGCCGAGGGCGCCCCCCGCGCGGCCCAGGCCAGGCACCGCTGCAGCACCTTGACGAACTCCGGGACCACCCAGCTGCCGAGGTCCTGCCGGCCGAGGTCGTCGACCCCGAGGTCCTGGACGTCGAAGCGCCCGCGGCAGTGGCCGAGCGTGAAGTAGCAGACCTCGCCGCGTCCGGTGCGCTTGAGGTAGAGCACCGGGCGCGGGCCGTCGTCGATCGCGTCGCCGTCGGCGAAGCCCCGGCAGGGCCCGCTGTAGCGGGTCTCCAGCAGCACGTCGAGCGGCGGGTGCAGGGCGCTGACGTACAGCTCGTCGGACACCTCGAACGCCGGGACGCCCGCCACCAGCGGGTGGTCGGGCTGCGCGTCGGTCGACCAGGTAGGGCGCGATCGGCGGGTGCCCGAGGAACTGGCTGCCCAGCACCTCCGGCACCGGCCCGAGCACCCGCGGCGTGCGTGAAGCCCGCGGCCCGCCGGTCGGCGGCGGGTCGATGGCGGAGTTGCGTGCCGTGCAGCGCGAGCCACCGCCCGCCGCCGCTCGACCCAGTCCACCAGCCGCTGCTGCTGCTCCGGTCCGGCCGGACGGTCGCAGGTGTAGGTGACCAGCAGGTCGGCCCGGTCCAGCGCCGTCCCGGCCGCGTAGTCCTCGAACACCCGGGTGCGTACGGTCGGGTGCGCGCCAGCAGGCTCGAGCAGCCTCGAGCCGCGCGTGGTCGAAGTCGTGCCAGCGCCCGCCGCAGACCAGCACGACGTCCAGCCGGCCGGCCGGGCCGCCCACGGCTGTCAGCTCCCCGCGGTCAGAACTGCACGCGGGTGACGATGCCGCCGTCGACCACGAGGTTGACGCCGTTGCAGAATCCGGCCCGGGGGCTGACGAGGAACGCCACCGCCGCGGCGACCTCCTCGGGCGTGCCGGTGCGACCCGACCGGGATCTTGCCGACCACCTCGTCGTAGACCTCCCGGCGACCGGCCCGGATCTTCTCCCAGTCGCCGCCGGGGAACTCGATCGGGCCCGGGCGAGACGGTGTTGACCCGGATCCCTTCTTGGGCGCGAGCGCCCGCGCCTGCGCGGCGGCGTGGTGGATCACGGCCGCCTTGATCGCCGAGTAGGCGTTCGGCGAGGACGGCCGCACGGTGTCGAAGGCGTTCGTCGTGCCGATCGAGACGATCGGCCCGCCTCCGGCCGGTTCAGGTGCGGCACCGCCGCCTCGATCAGCCGGACGAACGGGCATGAGGTCGCCGTCGAGGCTGCGCTGCCACTGGCCCGCGTCCTTGGCCGCGCCCGCCGACACGTTGGAGACGACGATGTCGAGCCCGCCGAGCTCGCTGCGCGGACTGGCTCCACGAACGCGGCGAGGGCCGCCTCGTCGGTGATGTCGACCGGCTCGGCGTGCACCGCCGCCCCGCGCTCGCGCAGCCCGGCGGCGACCTTCTCGAGGTCCTCGGGCCCGCGGGCGCACAGCGCGACCGCGCAGCCCTCGTCGGCGAGCGTCTCGGCGATCGCCCGCCCGATGCCACGGCTGGCACCGGTCATGAGGGCGCGCTTCCCGCGCAGCTGCAGGTCCATGGGCGTCCTTCCGTCGGCCGGGAGCCGGCTCAGTTTCTATAGTCCCTACACAGTATGGGCGGACCGCTCCCGTCGACCCTTCACGCGCACGGATGTGCTGCCCGCCGGCAGGCCTCGGACCGCTCGGCCACCCTGGTAGTGACGCGGGGACGTCGGGTGAGCGTCAGGCGTCGACGGCGCGTCCAGGCGCACGAGCATCTTGCCGACGTTGCTCGCCGCGGAGCATGCCGAGGAAGGCGCCGACCGCGCCGTCGAGCCCGTCGACGACGGTCTGCTGGGACACCAGCTCGCCGCTGCGCGAGCCACCCGCTGACCCGCTCCTCGAACTCCGGGCGCAGGTCCTCGTGGTCGCGGACGATGAAGCCGCGCAGGGTCAGCCGCTTGAGCACCGCCTGGATCAAGTGGTCGATGCTCGGCCGGGACGCCGGTCGCGTCGAACTGCGAGATCATCCCGCACAGCGCGACCCGGCCGTCCCTGGAGCCGGAGCGCGTCGAGCGCGGCGACGAGGTGGTCGCCACCGACGTTGTCGAAGTACAGGTCGATGCCGTCGGGCGCGACCCGGGCGCAGCCCCTCGCGCACTCCCTCGCCCCGGTAGTCGAGCGCTCCGTCCAGGCCCAGCTCGTCGATCAGCAGCGCCACCTTCGCCGCGCCACCAGCGCTGCCGACCACCGCGCGAGGCGCCGAGCAGCCGGGCGAACTGCGCGGCTGCGCTGCCGACCGCACCGGCCGCGGCCGAGACGAAGACGACGTCCCCGGCGCGCAGCTCGGCAGAGCGCACCAGGCCGACGTAGGCGGTGAAGCCCGTCTGGCCGAGCACGCCGAGCCACTGCGACAGCGGCGCCGTCCCCTCGTCGACGACGGACGCGGCGGCCGCATCGACCACCGCGAGATCACGCCAGCCCAGGCGGTGGCGCACGCAGGCGCCCACAGGGACGGAGGGGTCGGCGCTCGCCACGACACGGCCGACGGCGGAGCCGTCGAGTGGCTCCCCGACCTGGAAGTTGGTCGTGTAGTGCTTCTCGGTCTCCTCGAGCCGCCCTCGCATCGACGGGTCGACGCTCATGAAGGCGTTGCGGACCAGCAGCTGGCCGGCAGCCAGCTCCGGGACCGGCACCTCCTCGATCGCGAAGTCGTCCGGTACCGGCTCGCCCCCCGGTCGACGAGCAAGGGTGACGACGCGGGTCGTCGCCGTCCCGGTCGCCTGGGCACTCATGCGGCGACCTCGCCGGCAACGACGGAACCCTGCAGGACGAGCGACATGGAGCCTCCCTGTTACTAGATGTCTTGCAGAGTAACTGTCCAGGTCTGCGATGCAAGGAGCCGGCTGGAGCACAGCCTCCACCCGCACCGTGTGACGTGGTTCACTGTAGGCCACACCAAGTAAGTACGCTCCTGGCGAGCGTCGGAGGAGGACACGTGCAGCTTCAGGACAAGGTCGCCGTCATCACCGGTGGCACGGCCGGGCTCGGCCGCGGGATCGCTGAGAGCTTCCTGCGCGAGGGAGCCAAGGTCGTGCTCAACGGTCGCTCTCAGGAGAAGGGCGACAAGGTCCTCGCCGAGCTCGGCGCCGCCGACCGAGCCGTCTTCCGGCAGGGCGACGTGATGGTGCAGGCCGACATCGAGAGCCTGGTCGACTTCACCGTCGAGCACTTCGGTCGGATCGACATCATGGTCAACAACGCCGGTGGCACCGGGAACGCGCAGCCGGTCGCCCTGATGAGTGACGAGGAATGGTCGCTGAACATGAGGTGGAACGTCGACTCGACGTTCTACGGCACCCGCCGCGCGCTCCAGCACATGCTCCCGAACAAGTCCGGCCGCATCATCAACATGTCCTCTGTCGAGGGCAAGCACGGCAAGGCGGTGCTCTCGGGCTACGTCACGGCCAAGCACGCGATCAACGGCTTCACCAAGTGCGTCGCCAAGGAGGTCGGCACCGAGGGCATCACCGTCAACGCCCTCTGCCCCGGCCTCGTCATCACCGACATCGTGCGTGAGAACGGTCCGCGCACCGCGGCAGCGATGGGCCTCACCTTCGACGAGATGGTCGAGCTGTTCGCGTCCGAGTCCGCCATCAAGCGCCCGAACACGGTCGAGGAGGTCGCCGCCATGGCGGTGCTGCTGGCCTCGGACGTCGGCGCGGGCATCACCGGGGCCTTGCTGTCCATCGACGGCGGCACCGCGGCCTACTGACCCCGCAGCGGCGGCCGTGGCTCCGCGTCGGCGGTCCCCGGCCGCCGCGCCGAGTCGGTCAGTCCAGGGCGACGATGCGCTGCGAGACCGCTTCGAGAGCCGCGCGGAGCGCCTTCGGCGAGCGGCGGCTCAGCGGCCCCCCCTCCAGCCGCATCGGGTGGATCGCGATGAGCAGGCTGATGAGCGTGCGCACCGAGAGCCGCGACGCCGCGTGCGTCGCCGCCGCCGTCCGGTGCCGGCGCTCGTCGGGCGGGGCCTGCCGGGCGTAGACGAACGCGCGCTCGATGTGCTGCTCCTCGAACTCCTTGCGGAGCACCTGCGCCTGACGGGTCGCGCCCGGCAGGTGGCTGTAGAGGATGCGTGCATGATCGGGCCGCTGCTCGATCCAGGTCCACACCGCCGAGATGATCAGCCCCAGCGCGTGGGACTGGTCGCCCTCCGGGCGCGACTGCTCGACCACCTCGTCCAGCTCGGTGATGACCGTCTGCAGGGCGACGTTGAACAGCTCGTCCTTGCCGGCGAAGTGGTAGTACACGGCGGTAGGGACGACCCCGGCCTCGTCGGCGACGTCCTGGATGCTGGTCTCCGCGTAGCCGCTGCGCGAGAACACCTTGATGGCCGCGTCGACGATCTCGTTGCGGCGCGACGGGCGGTGGGCCGGAAGCTTCACCGGCGGCTCTGTCGGAACCTCGCGTTCGGGCATCAGTCCCCCTGGACCAGTTCCGGTGCCCCTGGCCGCGCGACGGCCTCGGGGAACTACTGTCGTGCTGTGACCTTCCTGTGACGACGCCGCGGAAACGTCCGGCCCATCGGCCCTCCAGGCGCACCGCCGTCGTCGAGGCGGCGATGCGGCTGTTCGCGTCCCCCTCCTCGGACTCCGTGACCGTAGCCGAGATCGCCGAGACCGCCGGCATGACGTCGGCGGCCGTCTATTACCACTTCGCCTCCAAGGACGACATCCTGCTCGAGGGCCTCCGCGGCTTCGGCGAAGGGCTGGTGGTCCAGGCCAGCAGGCTGCAGGAAGACCTGGCCGTCGACGGCACGTCCATCGGCCAGCTGCCCGTGCGGCTCCTCGCCTGGCTGGACGAGCGGCGCGACGACGCGACGGTCTGGTTCGTGACCTCGGCGGGGTGAGCATGGTCGTGGAGCAGCTGCGACGTGAGATGCGGGGCGAGCTCATCACCGTCCTCACGCGCGCGGCCAGGGCGACACGACCGGCGGTCGGCGCAGCAGAGGCCTCGTGATCGCGGCCGGTCTGCTCGTCCCTGCTCGAGACCGCGGCGCCGTCTGGCTGACCGAGGACGAGTCGGTGGCCGGCCTCGGCCGAGGCAGGTTCCTGGACGAGACCTCCCGGCTCGCTGAAAGCATCACCGGAGTCTGAACGCCTGCCGTCTCACGTCGTCATCCCTGCAGTGACCTGGTGCTCGGCGGCACAGCACGCGGGATGGCGGTCGGTCGTCAGGGTCGACAGGGGTCTGCTGCCCGTCGGCTGACCCGGACCGCCGGACGCAGCACGACGTCGCACGCCTCGTCGGGCAGGAAGAGGTCATCCGGTGAGCGCCGGGACGGCCGTGACGCTGACCGTCCCGGCGGTTCCGTCCACGGTGAGCACCATCCCGTCCGCGAGGACCGACGTCGCTCCGGTGACCGACAGCACGCAGGGGAGCCCGACCTCGCGCGACACGACGACGGCGTGACTGTTGAGCGCACCCACGTCCACGACGACCGCGCCGGCGACCAGGAAGAGCGGCGTCCACGCCGCATCCGTCAGCGGCGCGACCATCACCTCGCCCGGCTCGAGCGCAGCAGCGTCGTCGAGGTTCCTGACCACGCGTGCCCGCCCGGTGTACGTGCCGGCGCTGCCGCCCACCCCCGTCAGGACGGTCCCCTCCGTCGCGGCTGCCTCGGGCTCGCGCAGGCGCCTTTTCCACTCGGAGAGCGGCGGCAGGTCGTCCCCGATGATGAACGGCGGCTCGACGTCGAACAGGAGGCGGTAGCTGTCGAGCCGCTGCCGCAGGACACCGGTGTGTGCGTCCGGGTCGGCGACGTAGGAGTCGAGCTCTGCGGACAGCAGCATCATCACGTCCTCGGGCTCGGCCAGGCGTCCCGCCGCGACCCCACGACGACCGAGCTCGCGCAGGGCCAGCCGCACCTCGTTGACCACCACCGCGGCGGTCGCCTTGGTCTGCTCCCGCAGCGGGATCGTGTCCTTGGCCGACCGCAGTCCCAGCTCGAGGGTCCCGAGCTTGTCCTCGTGGCCGGCGAGCGCCTGCCGCAGCTCCTCCCCCGCGGCCTGCCGGCGGGCGGTCAGCCGCTCGGCGCGAGCCTTCGGGGAGCCTTCGTCCCCGCTCTGCCGCAGGCTGTCCACGTGCATCAGCGCCTGCACGGGCGCGACGTCCCACGACCGCGCCCTGATGTCCCACTCGTTGGGGCCGCGCATGCCGTACTCCGACAGGAAGCCGTCGAAGGCCCAGCGGAAGTGCGCGAGAGCGCCGCTGGTCGCAGCCGGCAGCGCGAGGGCGACGGCGTCCGCGCCCTGGTCGAACAGCGCACCGAGCTCGCCGGAAGCGTTCACCTCCATCGACAGGTCCCACAGCCCCGTGCCGGCGACGCCGACTCGACGTCGCCGAGACCGCTGATGAGGTCGAGCAGCAGATCAGGACGGCCGGCGTCCGCGCACAGCTGGGCCAGCATCGCCTGGCCGACGGTGGAGGCGAGCGAGCTGTAGTCGTGCCGGGCGAACGCGTTGTCGAGCTCCTCGAGGAAAGACCGGGCGTGCGCGACCAGGCCCGCCTCGTCCAGCGACCGGAGGTCAGGTCGGGTCCGGCGCAGCGCCCGTACGCGCAGGCTGTCCTCGTCGATCTCCGGGAAGTCCGTGCGCTGCAGGATCTCCTGGATCGTCGCCGCCGACTTCGCCGAGCACGCCGGGTCCACGTCGTCGGGGTGAGGACGGTACGGAGGCGCGTCCGGGTGCGATCCGAGCAGGGCCGCGTCGAACTGCTCCACGGTCAGACCCATGCGCATGCCGAGCAGGCGCATGTGCGAGAGGTTCAGATAGAAGTAGCCGCCGAACAGCCCGGCGACCGGAGGAGGATCGGCCGGCAGCTCGCCGTCGGCGTAGACGCCGAACTCGACGAACCCGCGCAACCACCCCTTCAGCAGCCCCTCCTCGAAGACCAGCGACCACCCCAGCGGGCTGCAGGGGTCCGGCAGCACCTCGCCGGCGTTGGCACGGGTGTAGTAGGGCAGACGGCTCCACCGCTGCGAGTCGGTGATCCAACGGTCCACGAGGGCTTCCTCTCGACGCGCAGGGGGGTTCACGAGCCGAGCGGCCGTTACCAGGGGGAGGTACCGCCGTCGACGTTGACGAGCGAGCCGGTGACGCCGCCCCCGTGCTCGCTCGCCAGCCACACGGCCGCGGCGGCCACCTCTTCGACGGTGTTGAGGCGCTTGATCATCGCCTCGTCGGCATAGCTCTGCAGGAACGCCTCGTAGGTGGAGCCCATGGCCTGCGCGGCCTGCGGTCCGACCGTCTTCATGAGGTCGGTCTCGATCGCGCCCGGGCAGATGGCGTTGCAGGTGATGCCCTGCGTCGCGTACTCGTAGGCCACCGCCTTGGTGAGCCCGTTGATCGCGTGCTTGTTGGTGATGTAGTGGCTGACGGCTGCCTTGTTCGCCATCTTCCCCTCGACGGAGGACATGTTGATGATGCGGCCCCAGCCGGCCTCGGTCATGTAGCGCAACGCGCGCCGGGTGCCCCAGAAGTCGGCTGTTGAGGTTCCAGTCCAGAGCCTTCTGCCACGCCTCGTCCGTCAGGTCGCCGAGCAGCGCCCAGCCGTCGGTGCCCCCCACGTTGTTGACCATGATGTCGAGGCGGCCGTAGGTGACGTAGGCGAAGTCGACGAGCGCCTCCACCTGCTCCTGCCGGGTCGCGTCGCACGGGTGGAAGGCTGCGCGGTCCCCGGCGGCCATCTCGGTCAGCGCTTCCTGGCCCTTGGCCTGCGAGCGACCGCTCACCACCACCGACGCGCCCTCGTCGAGGAAGGCCTCGGCGATCCCCCGCCCGATGCTGCGGGTGCTCGCCGTGATGACTGCGACCCGTCCCTCGAGCTTGCCGGGACGGACGCGGGTCCCCGCCGGGCCCGTAGCCGCTGCGCTCGAGATCTCGTCGACCTCCGTCGTACCGCCTGCGCTCATGACTGCGTTCTCCTCCGCGACGCGACCGGCTGCGACCTGGCTCACCGCCGTGCCTGGAGACTGACCCAAACCACAGACACAGTCAAGTAACTGCATCGTGCGTCGGTGCCGCCTCGTCAGGCGAGGTGCTCGCCGAGTGCTCGGTGGAAGTGCTGCACGCCCGGCTCGTTCCGGCCGAAGACGAAGTCCTCGTCGGACATCGCCGCCAGCCCCCGCTGCACGCCGAAGCCCGCGCCGTAGTCCTCGTCGAGCACGACGTCGTGGAACCAGTCACGGGTGTGGTCGGCGGCCTTGCGCTCTTCGTCGTCCGCCGGCTCGTGGCGCAGCAGGATGTGCTGCTCGGTGCGGCTGGTGTCCCAGGTGCTACCGGGCAGGACGATCGACACCGCGACCTGCTCGCGCCACCCCCCGGCGACGGCGAGACCGGGGAACAGCCAGTAGATGGCCCCCACGGTCGTGGTGGGGTCCCACTCCTCACGCGGCTTCTCGACGGCGTCGGCGATCGGACGCAGCGCGAAGGAGTTGCGCTGGTGCGGGCCCCAGCTGTCGAAGGCCGCCATGTTCGACAGGTTGGTCCGGAAGACCGTGGTGCGGTGCAGCGACGCGAAGTGGTAGCCCTCGAGATAGCCGTCCACGACGACCTTCCAGTTGGGCCCGTCCAGCGTGCGGGTCGAGTGGTGGTAGCACCCGGCGAGATCGAGGCCCTCGAGCAGCGTGATGAGCTCCGCACCGAGCCACGCGTCGAGATCGAGCTCGGTCGTCCGGTCCTGAGAGACGAACACGATGCCCGCACGCTCGCCCACGGGCAGCGACCGCAGGTTCATCGCCTCCTTGTCCACCGGTCCGAACGTCTCTTCGCCGTAGACGCCCGTGAGGCAGCCCGCGAGGTCGTAGGACCAGGAGTGGTACGGACAGGTGAAGCGTCGCGTGGTGCCGGTGCCCTCGGGCACGATCTCGGCGCCGCGGTGCCGGCAGGAGTTCACCAGGGCCCGCAGCGACCCGTCGCGCTGCCGGGTGATGATGATCGGCGTCCCGGCCGCGTCCACCGCCTTGTAGCTGCCTGCGGTCGGCAGCTCGCACGACAGCGCCAACGGCAGGGGCACCGTGCGGTGCACCGCCTGCACCTCCCGAGCCCACAGCTCCGGGTCGACGTAGTTCGCGACCGGCTCCCGCCACTGCTCGGCGACCATGTCGGTCGAGGTCGCCTTGTAGTGCTCGAGAAGGCGTCCCATGACGTCGTACGCGTCCTCGCGCACGGCCGGACTGGCGAAGCGGACCCCCGCGGCGTAGCGGGGAGTGGTGGCGGTCATGTGGTCCTCCGGGTCAGGCCGTGGCGGGAGCGGGGGTGGAGCCCATCGGCCGCGAGACCGCGACCGTCGAGTGGGTCATCGAGCGCCCGGTGCGGGTGAGCGGCGCGATCGCGGCGCGCAGCTGCAGCACGTGCGGCAGCGTCAGGTGCTGGGTGAGGGAGGCATCGCTGTCCCAGTGCTCGAAGACGCGCACCCGACCAGGGTCGACGGGGTCCGGGCAGAACGCGTAGTCCAGGCATCCCGGCTCCTGCCGGCTCGCCGCGACCACCTCGCCGAAGTGGCGCAGCGCCTCCTCGCGGTGGTCGGGCGCGAAGTCGATCCAGCCCGAGACGATCACCTCGGCGTCGGTGGTCATGCGTCCTCCTCGTCGTACGTCAGGCGGAGGCGGCAGCGGACTGCCGACCCAGCGGGTTCAGGTCGCTCTCGGTCCGGCCCGTGGCACCGGCGATGCGGAACTCCCGCACGGTGATCCGCCAGCCGACGGCCGTGCGCGTCCACCGGTCCAGGTAGCGGCCGTACAGCACGACGTCCGGACCACCGTCGGCGCGCCGGTGCCACGCGTGGACAGCCGTCTGCACGTCGGCACCGTCGTCCCCGTCGAACACGATCTCGGTGCCGCCGAGCAGGTGGCTGGACGCCGTGTACGCGGTGAGCGAGCGACGGAGCGCGGAGGTGAGCGCAGCGCGGCCCTCGATCCACCTGCCGGCGCCGTAGCTCGCACGGCAGTCCTCCACGAAGACCTGGGTCTGCTCCTCGGGCCGGTTGAGGTCCGCCAGCCGGCAGTAGGCCGCCAGTCCGGCCAGGATCTCTGCGTGGTCGGCCAGGCGCAGGTCGGCACCCGGGGTCATGCGTCCAGCATCTGCTGCAGGGTCGCGTGGAAGTGCGTGAGCTTGCACTCGTGGTCGTTGAACAGGTTGCGCGTGTACGCCGAGGAGCGGCGGGTCGCGCTGACCTCGTGGTAGATCGCCACGTCCTCGGCGACGACGACCTTGAGTCGCTCCCAGTGCTTGGAGACGGCTTCGAGGTACTCGGTGTCGCCCTCGGGCGCGTACTGCAGCTCCCAGGTCTCGAAGCGCGTGCGATCGACCGACAGCGGGACGGCCCGGAAGAGCTGGATGTGCGCCGGGTTGTTGTTGAACACCGCGGTCGGGAAGACGGTGTAGTGGCAGATGGCCAGGCCCTGGTGGTCGCGCGTCTGCGTGAGCTTCGGCAGCACGCCCTTGTAGGGGACGACCATCATGCCGTGCGGACCGAAGTAGGCGAAGGTGCTCTCGCGGCCGTCCTTGGCGTCCTGCGCCGGCACCTTGTGCAGCGCCGGGGCGTGGTAGTTCTCGTTGAAGCCGTCGATGACGACCTTCCAGTTGACCTCGAGCTCCCAGGTCAGCTTGTCGATGAGGATCATGTCCTCCATGCGGTAGACCCCGAGGTCCGCCACCAGCTCGGGGCCGAGCCACTCGAGCAGCGGGGGGGCGACGCCCGGCCCGGCGAGCACGGCCCACACCCAGCCACCCCACTCGTCGCACTCGACCGCCGGCGAGGCCAGCCCGTCGAGCTGCGTCGGGCAGAAGTCCTCGCGGTCGGGGACGCCGATGACGTTGCCCTCGTGGTCGTAGGTCCAGTTGTGCCAGGGACAGCTGAAGCGACGCGCCCCGGTGCCGGACTGCTGGACGATGCGCGCACCGCGGTGCATGCAGACGTTGTGGAATCCCGCCACGCCACCGTCGCGCCGACGGGTGACCACGATGGTCTCGCCCTGTCCCTCCCACACGACGTGGTCGCCCGGCCCGGCGATCTCCGAGGAGCGGCAGACGATCTGCCAGGTGCGCGTTGAGCACCTTCGTCCGCTCCAGCTCGAAGCGCGCCGGATCGAGGTACACCGACGCGTCGAGCTCGGACGGGGCCGCACCCGGTGGCAGGAGCGGAACGCCCTCGCCATGCCGCAGCGGCGCATCACCTCGGGTCGGGACGAAGACCACAGCACCTCCAGAGGGACCCGTCCTGCAGCGTCAGGCAGCAGCGAGGAGCGGGACGGCGTACGACGAGCGTCGCTGAAAGCACAGAGCGTGTCAAGTAACTACGCCTGCGGCGACTCCTCCTGCACGAGCTGGCGGACGATGGCGTGCGCCTTCACCGTCGCGACGTCGGCCGCCGCGTGGACCGGCCGCGGTTCGCCGTCGCGGTCGATGCTCGCTGGATGGCCTCCAGCAGCGGCTCGTCCTCGGCCATCGTCCGCTCGTGCACCCGCCGCACGCCTCGCTCGCCGCGGCGTCGTCGGCCGCGAAGTCCCGCGCCACCCGCCACAGCACCGACGTGGTGGAGGAGTCGACCGGCGTGAAGGCACGCACGAAGGCGGTGCGGTAGCTGCGGTCGGTCCCCACGATCTCCATGTGGTCCACGTGCAGCGCCGGCGAGACGAACACGCCCGTCTCGCGCTGCACGCAACGGACGCCCGCCGCCAGGCCGGTCATCCCGCTCTGCCACGTCGCGAGCGGCCCCTCGGGGAAGTCGCGGGCATAGGAGACGGAGGTCTCCGACACCTCCACCTGCAGCGGAGGCTCCGGTCCAGGTAGCCGCGGTGCGCGGTGTCGGGGTGGACGAAGGCGAAGTGCGTGCGGTCGAGCGCGTTCTCGTGCAGCAGCATGTAGCCGGCGGCGACGGTGCGCTCACCGCCCAGCGCTGTCCACGACGGGTCGCGCCAGCCACGGCAGCCGCGGCGGCGGTGACGCTGCGGCGCGGCGCGCGTTGCCCAACCAGACCCAGACGAACGGGCCGTCCTCGCGCACGGGTAGCTGGCCACCTGCGCGCCGTACGGCACGTGCTCCTGCGAGGGCACGTCGACGCAGGCACCGGTGCCGTCGTAGGCGAAGCCGTGGTAGCGGCACACGACCCGGTCGTCGACCAGGCTGCCCAGGGACAGCGGCAGCGCCCGGTGGGCGCAGCGGTCCTCGAGCGCGACGACCGTGCCGCTGCTCTCGCGGTAGAGCAGCACCTGCCGGTCGAGCAGGCGGCGGCTGACGAGGCCGGCCCCGGACCGGTCGGCCGCGGACGCGGCGACGTACCAGCAGTCGTGACCGGTACCCGGCGCTCACAGGTCCAGCACCAGCCGGGCGCCGAGGCAGCGCGAGACGCAGATCATCATGTAGTCGCCCGCAGCCTTCTCGTCGTCGGAGAGCAGGGAGTCGCGGTGGTCCGGTTCGCCCCCGACCACCGCCGTCTCGCAGGTGCCGCACACGCCCTCCAGGCACGAGGACAGCGCCGCCACCCCGGCGTCCTAGACGACCTCCAGGATCGACTTGTCCGCGGGCACCGTCACGGTGACGCCGGACCGCTGGCAGCGACGTCGAAGCTCGTCACGACGGCCGCGTCGTCCACCGGCTTCGCCGCGAAGCGCTCCACGTGCAGGCTCCCCCCAGGCCAGCTCGCGCAGGTCCGCTCGACGGCCTACAGCAGGCCCTCAGGACCACAGGTGTAGACGAGGGCGTCAGCGTGCGGCTCCCCGAGCAGAGCGGTGAGGTCGAGCATGCCGCGGTCGTCCTCGGGCCAGAGCTCGACCCGGTCGCCGTAGCGCGCGAGCAGCTCGTCGACGAAGGCCATCGACGGTCGGCGCCGCCCGCCGTAGTGCAGCTGCCACTGCGCCCCGCTGACCTCGGCCTCGGCGATCATCGGCAGCAGCGGTGTGATGCCGATGCCCCCCGCGATGAAGACGTAGCGCCGCGCCGCGAGCGAGCGGGAAGTTGTTGCGGGGGCCTCGGACCTGGACCCGGCTGCCCGCCTGCAGCGAGGCGTGCACGTGCTGCGACCCGCCCCGCCCGGCCGCGTCGAGCAGCACCCCGATCCGCCAGCGGCCGCGGTCCGACGGCGGTCCGCACAGCGAGTACTGACGGGTCAGCTCGGGGGTGAGCAGCAGGTCGATGTGGGCACCCGGGGTCCAGGCCGGCAGCTCCTCACCGGCCGGGTCCGCGAGCGTGAGGCTGACGACGCCCTCGGCCACCACGGTCCGGTCCACGACGACCAGCTCGGCGACACGCTCCGAGTAGACGGTTGCCATGGCCGCGGCGCGCTCCGGACCGGCGTCCGCGGTCCCGGGTTCCCCCGTCACGGCCGGACCGCCAGACGGCCTGGGTTCGCCTCGTGGGGGTGGTTGTGCACGCCCTGCCTCTCGTCGCTCGGGGCTGCCCGCTGAAGGTTTCTGCAGCACCACCCCAGTAAGTCAGTCTGCGCGGCGCCCTTGGACGGCGTCAAGTGCAGCACGTGGCGGGCGACGCGGGCCATCGACGCCTCGGGCACCGCCGGCACCGGTCGCCCTCGCCGCCGGTGGCGACGGCCGCCCCGCCCGCCCTCGGTCAGGTGACGGCGGCGGCCTCGCCCGGACGGGAGACGGCGTCACCGTCCTCGCGCGGCGGTGGCAGGGGATCGGGACCTCCGCCCTCGTCCCCACGTGCGCCGCCTCGTCGGGCCGCCTTGGACCGCTGCCGCCAGACGGCGAAGGCGACGGCGGTGATCAGCGCGACGCCGTTGAACATGTCGTTGAGCCACTGCACGCTGGTGACGAACTGCAAGCCCTTGACGCCGGTGGCCAGCACGTAGACCGCGATCAGCGTGCCCCAGACGTTGAAGCGCCCGGGCTTGAGCTGCGTCGAGCCGAGGAAGGCGGCGGCGAAGGCGGGAAGCAGCAGCGCCCCGCCGAAGGTCAGCGACGGGCCGGAGAGCGAGGAGTAGAAGACCCCCGCGACGGCCGAGATGACGCCGGAGGCGATGAGGCGACAGCCAGGTCCACTTCCCGACCTGCACGCCGGACAGCCGGGCCGCCTCCGGGTTGCCCCCGACGGCGTAGATGTAGCGGCCGGCGGGGGTGTGCTCCATCGCCCACCACACGATCACGGCCAGGACGAGCAGGTAGAGGACCACGATCTGGAAGCCGAAGACCTTGTGCTGCGTCAGGCTGAGCCAGGAGCGCGACGTCGGCGGCAGCGGTTGGCTCTGCTTGGTCACGATGGTCATGAAGGCGCCGATGACGGTCGCCATGCCCAGGGTCGCGATGAACGAGCTGACCCTCAGCACCACCACGATGAAGCCGTTGATCACTCCGATGAGGGCCCCCGCTCCGACGGCGACCGCGATGGAGGGCCACATCGACCAGCCCTGGTTGGTCTGCAGGAGGGCGACCGAGACTGCGGAGAAGTTGATGTTGGCGCCGATCGAGAGGTCGTAGGCCCCGGCGGCCAACGGGATCAGCAGGGCGATCCCGAGCATGGCCACGATCGCCTGGTCCGACGCCACCGACCGCACCGTGTTCGCGGTCAGGAAGAGGTTGGGCGTCCAGACCCCGAAGACGACGATGAACAGCGCCCACAGGTAGAAGCCGCTGAAGCGGTCGAACCCGAAGCTCACCGGCGACCGGGATCGTGTGCCGTGGTCGGTGCTGGTCGTTGTCATGCCGCGTCCACCTTGTCGTCAGCTCCCAGAGATGCTCCAGCGATGTTGGGATCGAGATGGCCGAGCCAGACAGGTCGGCGACGAGCCGCCCGTTGCGCAGCACGATCGACCCGCTGGCACAGCGCCGCCAGCTCGTCCACGTCGGAGGAGCTCACCACCACCGACCGCGCCGCCGTTCGGCGGCCTCGATGAGCAGGCGGTGCAGCCCGGCTTTCGCCCCGACGTCCACGCCCTGCGTCGGCTCGTCGAGCAGCAAGACCTTCGGGACGCGACGCAGCCACTTGCCGAACAACACCTTCTGCTGGTTGCCGCCGCTGAAGGTCTCCAGCACGTTGTTCGTAGCCGTTGACCGGACGCACCTCGAGGCGCTCGAACCACTCCCGCGTCTCGGCACTCTCGCGTCGTCGCCGCAGGTGCAGCCGGCTCCAGAACGGCGACAGGTCGGCACAGAGTCAGGTTCTCCCGGGCCGGGAACTCCATGAGCCCGCCGTGGCATCTTGCGGTCAGGCGGGAGGTAGGCGATCCCGGCCCGCATGCGCCTCGCGGGCGCGACGCGGGGACCGGGCCCCCGTCCACGGCCACCTCGCCGGACTCGCGCGGGTGGGCGCCGAACAGCGCCCCGAGGAGCGTCTCGCGCCCCGAGCCGGTGATCCCGGCGATGCCGACGACGTCACCCGCGCCGGCACGTGAAGCTGACGCCGCGGACGGCGGCCCGGCGTAGAGGTCCCGCACTGCTAGCACCGGCCGTCGCCGTCGCTCGGCGCGCAGCGCCTCGGCCGCCGCGTGGATCTCCTCGAACTCGCGCCCGACCAGCAGGTTGACCAGGCGCCTGCGGTCGAGCGCCGGTGACCGGCGTCGTCGCGACCTTGCGGCCCGTCGCGCAGCACGGTGACGTTGTGGGCGAGCTCGAAGACCTCGTCGAGCCGGTGGGTCACGTACAGGACGCCGACCCCGCTCGGCCGCCACCCGGCGCACGATCTCCAGCAGGCTGCTGCACCTCGTTGTCCGGCAAGCGTCGCGGTCGGCTCGTCGAGCACGAGCAGCCGCGCCGCGCGTGCCGGGTCGGCGAGCAGCGCCCGGGCCACCGCGACGCCGGTCTTCAGCGCCGGCGTGAGCGAGGCGACCGGCGGCGCGGGTCGACGTCGAGGCCGACCTTGGCCAGCTCCTCCCGCGCCGGCGCCGCGCCTCGCGGCCCCGGATGGTGCCGAACCGCGTCGGGAAGCCGCTTGTTGAGGAACAGGTTGTCCAGGACGACGCCGACTCCACCAGGCCGAGGTCCTGGTGCACGAACCGGCAGCCGGCGGCGTACGCGGCATCCGGCGAGCCCAGCGCGACCTCCGACGCCGTCGATGCGCACCTCGCCACCCGGTCCGGGCTGGTGGTAGCCGGACAGGATCTTGATGAAGGTCGACTTGCCCGGAGCCGTTCTCCCCGAGCAGGGCGTGGATCTCGCCGGGCGCGATGCTCAGGCTCCACGCCGTCGCAGCGCCGGCACTCCCGCCGAAGGTCTTGCTGAGGCCGCGTGCCACGAGCGCGCAGGCGTCGCCGCCTGCGCCGTCGAGCCGCTCCAGGGTCATCCGACCAGCCAGAGCTTCTTGAACTGCTCGCGGAAGTCGGCCGGCTTGTCGTAGGAGTCGGAGAGCTCGAAGTCGCCAGCCTTCAGCAGCAGCTGCTTCGGCAGGCCCCCGTCGCCCGCGCGCGATCGGCGAGCCCTGCTGCGTGCCGCAGCACCATGTCGACGAACGCCCAGCCGGTGTAGTGCAGCGCCAGGCCGGTCGTGGCCTGGTAGTTAGGTCGCCGCCTTGAGCAGCGTCAGGCCGGCGACGTCGCCGCTCTCGCCGGCGACCTTGACCTTGCCCTCAGGTTGGCGGCGGCGAGGGCGCCGGACAGGCCGGTGATGAACGGCATGTTGGTGCTGATCACGTAGTTGATCTTCGGGTCCTTCTGGATCGCGCTGATCAGCGGCGGCACGGTGGCGCCGGCGAAGACCTGCGGGATGGTGGCGTTGACCTCCTGTGACCGTGCAGGCCTTGCAGCCGTCGCTCACAGACTTCTTGAAGCTGTCGGAGAAGTCCTTGAGCACCGGGAAGTCGTTGACGCTCAGCAGGACGGCCTTGCCCTTCGCCTGGCGAGTCGGCGATGAACCACTGGCGCGATCATGTCGCCGTACTGCGCTGACGTCGAACGTGCCGCCGATCTCGCCGATGACCGGGTCCTTGACGTTGTTGCCGCCACCGACGTAGCCGATGACGATCGGGATGCTTCGGCCTCCTCGTAGGCTCGTCGCGGCGCTCTGCCAGACCGCCTGCGGCAGCCCGGACAGGCCGACGCGCGGCCGGGGTTCTGCCGCAGCGCGTCCATGAGGCGCCGAGACCAGGGTGGCCGGGTCGGCCGACTTGTAGGCGATCTCCTTGTAGTTCCAGCCGACGCCGCCGCCGCCTCCTTGATCCCGTCGCCCTCGTCGCGGCACTGGCTGACGTCGCACTTCATCCAGATGAAGGTCTTGCCGGCTGCCGGCTTGGCCTTGAGCGGCGTCGGTGACCCCGATGGTGGTGGGCTCCTTCTAGGAGTCCGCCACCTTCGCCTGGGCGGCCGTCACCTCCGGGGACGCCGCCGCTGCCCGCGGACGCCGAGCTGCGAGGCCGACGTCGCCGCTCGACGAGGACTTGGTTGCGCTCTCGCCCGCGCCGGCGGCGAGGGCGAGCCGCGCCAGGAGCCGTCACGCGTGCGCCTCGGGGCGGACCCATTCTCAGGAGCACGTGACTTGCCTTTCGGTTGCAGCCCGCGACGGGCTGGAGGCAGCGCGGCGGTGGTCCTGGACGACCGGCGCGCCGGGCGGCCCCGACGACGTGCCACCGACCGACGGTCGCCGGGGGGTCGGACGTTACACGAGGCCGACACCTAGTAACCTCGTGCTGCGCGAGTGTGACCACCAGGACCACTTCCCGACGTCAACCACTTCCTGTGGCCGCAGTCACACGTGACCGAAGAGTGCCTGCTGCGGGCGACTCCTCATGGCCTGCTCAGGCGCAGGAGTAGTCCGGCGGGCCATCCGGCGGTGCGCCGGACCGGAGCAGTAACTGTGGCCGGCCTCGCAGTATCGACAGCGCCAGCCTCTTGCCGCTGGACCAGCAGGTGTCTAGTTTCTGCGCGCAGGCCGGCACGCGCCGGCCCGACGACGGAGGACGGAGCGCCAGAGCGCACGCGGTGGACCAGCACGCGCGGCGACCAGCCGCCAGGACCTGCAGGACCGGCTCGACATCGCCGACCTGCTCGCGCGGTACTGCCTGCGCTCTGGACACCCGGGACTGGGCCGGCCTCGAGGCGGTCTTCACCCCCGACGCGTAGTGCGACTACGGCACGCTCGGGCAACCGCGAGGGCGCGGCGCAGATCGCCGCCCTGGTGAGCGGACGCTGCGCGACGCTGGACGCCACCCAGCACCTCATCGGCAACGTGCAGGTCGACGTCAGCGGCGACGAGGCGACCGCCGCTGCTACCTGATCGCGCAGCACGTCCGCGCCGGCACGCCGGCGGCGAGCACTACCTCCTGGGCGGGCGGTACAGGACCGCGTCGTGCGCACGCCGGAGGGCTGGCGGCTCGCGCACCGCACGCCTCATCGCGGATGTGGACGACGGGCAACCGCGAGGTCGTCCAGCGGCGCGCGACCAGGGCGACCGAGCCGGGCGCCTGCCGGAGCACCGCCGGCCCGGCCGGCGCTCAGAGCTGAGCACCGTCACCCGACCGGTCGAGCCGTCGACCTCGACCAGGCGCCGTCCGGGATCCGCCGGGTGGCGTCGCTGACCCCGGCGGCACAGGGGATGCCGAGCTCGCGGCTCACGATCATCGCGTGGCTGCCGAGCGCGCCGACGTCCACCACGACCGCGGCCGCCACCATGAACAGCGGGGTCCAGGACGGGTCGGTCTGCGGGCGCGACCAGCACCTCGCCGGGCTGGAAGTCGCCGATGCTCGCGGTGTCGTGGACGACGCGGGCCACGCCCTCGCGCGATGCCGGGCGAGGCCGGCCCGCCCTGCAGCACGTCGCCGGGCTTCGCCGAGCTGCACGTCCACCTCGGTCCTGCGGGGCACCTGCGACAGCGGCAGAACGGCTGGCGCGCCGTCGATGAAGGTCGGCAGCGTCGAGCCCGAACAGGCTCGCGCCACGGGCCTGCCGCGCCTCCAGCCGTCCTTGCAGCGAGGCCGGGTCGAAGATGAGGATGTCGAGCTCCTCGTCCGTCGCCATGAACAGCTGGCGCGGCTCGGCTGGAGGTGGCCGTCCGCGTGCAGCCGCCGGGCCAGCTCGGTGAGCGCCATCCGTGCCTCGTGCAGGACCTTGACGCAGTTGGTCTTGGCCGCGCTCGCGCCACGCGCCGAAGCGGCGGGCCGAGGCCACCGCGAGGTGCAGCGTCGCGACGGCCTCCTCGTCGCCGTCGAGCAGCGCGACCGCGCGGGCGAGCGCGCCGCGCTCTCGCGCTGCAGGTCGGCCTGCCGGGCCGCGGTGGACGCCTCGTCGCCCATCTGGCGCAGGCGGTCCACGAGGCCGAGGGCGAGCTCGGGCCGGGTCTCCCAGGAGTCCGCGCCGAGGTCCCACTCGCTGGGGCCGCGGTAGCCGTAGTCGCGCAGGAAGCCGGCGAAAGCGCGGCGAACTCCGGGTGCCCCTCGGCGACCCGCCCCTCGAGCCCGGGCACGCCCCGGTCGAACTCCGCGCGTGAGCGCGGCGTCGCTTGCGCACCGCCCGCGACAGGTCCCACAGCGCGAAGCTGGGCGCCGCGGAGTCGACGTCCCCGGCCTTGTCCGATGACCTGCACGACCAGCGACGGGTCGCTCTCCCCGAGCAGCTGGGCATGACGGCCGGGCCGGTCGCGCTCTGGTTGCTGGCGATCGTCTCGCCCCGCCAGCACAGCCGCTCGATCGGCATCAGCGAGCGGGCGTACGCCAGAGCGCCGCGAGCTCATCGAGGCGAGGTCGGGCCGCATCGCGCGGGCCCGGTCGGCCATCATCCGGTCCTCGTCCAGCTCCGGGAACTCCGTGGTGGTGAGCGCCCACTGCGTGCGGGCCGCCATCGCCGCCGAGCTCCTCGTTGACGTCGTCGGCGCGGTCGTCGTGCGGCGGGGAGTCGGCGCTGAAGAAGGCCGAGTCGATGGCCCGCCAGCCGATGCCGGCCCGGATGCCCACGACGCGCACGTTGGACTGGTTGACGTACAGGTGGCCGTAGAAGAAGCCGGCCACCGGCGCGATGTCCTCGCCCGCCAGCTCCTGCGACGGTGAAGGCGTCCAGCGCGACGTAGCCGGCGGCCCAGCCCGGCAGGATGTGCGGGATCCACGAGAAGCTGGCGCCGAGCGGGGTGATCGGGTCGGGCAGCACGTCGTTGGCGTTCAGCCGCGTGTAGACCGGGAAGCGCTCGCTCGGGGTGGTATCGATCAGCCAGCCGTGCTCGGTCATGGGCAGTGGTCCTCTCAGAGCAGGAACGTCAGGGGTGCGGCGCAACGTGTGACCGACAGCCACACTGACGATCGAGACTGTAGGGCCTCTTTACTAAGTACGCAGCACTTCGACGACTGGATGTTTGCCTGTTACTGGTGCAGGACTCTAGTTTGCCAGGTCGGCCGGCCGCGACCCGAGAGGACCTACGCATGCCGATCCCGCACTCCGCTCCACGGGCAGTCGCCACCGCTGTCGAGGCTGATCTCGTGCTCGCCCACGGGACCCTGCGGCAAGGCGTCGTTCCCGGAGCGCGTCGCTGCCGCGGCGGCGGCGCGGCTTCGACGGGATCGGCCTGGCCGTGCGGGGCGTACGCGCGGCTGCGGGAGCAAGGCTGGACCGTCGCCGGGCCTGCGCGCGGTCCTGGACGACGCGGGCGTGCGCCTCGTCGAGACCGAGGGGCTGCTGGGCTTCTCCGTCCACGGGCACCGTGCGCTCGCGGTCCGCTCGCCGGCCGCCGCTACGCCGACCCGCGAGGCGAGCAGGCGGCCTTCGCGATGGCCGACGCTTTCGGGCTGCGGCACGTGCATGGTCAACGGCGCTTTCGACGGCACCCTCGAGCCGGACGCGGCGGCGGCGTTCGCCGGCCCTGTGCGACCGGGCGGCGCGAGCACGGCGCTGCTCGTCGCCCTGGAGCCGGTGCCGTGCAGCACCGTCCCCGACCTCGCCGACCGCGCTGCGCGTCGTCACCGAGGCCGGCCGGCCCAACGGCGGCCTCTGCGTCGACAGCTGGCACCTCTACCGCGGCGGCGGCGACGAGCGGCCCTGGGCGGCCTGCCGGTCGAGCCGCGTCCTCGTCGTGCAGCTCGACGACGGGCCGCGTGCGCCCGTCGACGCCGACTACCTCGTCGACACGCTGCACCACCGCGCCGTGCCCGGCGAGGGCGAGCTCCCGCTGCTCGGCTTCTGCGGCGCTGTCGCGGGCCGGCGTCCAGCGCGCCGGTCTCGGTCGAGGTGCTCAGCGACGCGCTCGACGCGCGGGCTCCGGCGGAGTCGGCGGCGCTCGCCGCTGAGGCGACGCGGCGGGTCCTGCGCGAGGCCGCGGATCCCCCTCCGGGGAGGTGACGAAGAGCTCCGCCGGTCGCTCCCTGCAGATCGAAGGCCTGCTGAACGTGCGCGACCTGGGTGGCTTGACGACTCCGGACGGGCGGCGTGTGCGGCGTGGCCGCGTCCTCCGCTCCGACAACTTGCAGGGGCTGACGGACGCGGGCAGGCTCGCGCTGGTGCGCGACGTGGGTCCGAGGCTGGTCGTCGACCTGCGCACCGTCGCCGAGTGCGAGCGGGAGGGCCGGGGCCTCGCGCACGTCCAGGACGTCCGCTACGTGAACGTCGCCGCTGACCCCGAAGGCTGCGCTGGACGAGGCCCAGGTCGCCGCCGGGTTCGCGACCGACCTCGACAACGACTACCGCCTGCAGATCCGCGACAACAGCCGCGCCCCTCGTCGCCGGCCTGCGGCTCCTCGCCGAGCCCGGCCGCCTGCCAGCTGTCGTCCACTGCACCGCCGGCAAGGACCGCACCGGCGTGCTCGTCGCACTGCTCCTGGACCTGCTCGGCATCGAGCGCGAGCAGGTGGTGGACGACTACGCGGAGACGACGTCCAACATGCCAGGCATCCTCGCGCGTATCCGGGCGTCGTCCTTCTTCCGTGGCAACGGACTCGCGACGGCGCCGGAGTGGATCTTCGGCTCTGAGCCGGAGACGATGCGCAGCTTCCTCGCATGGCTCGACGCCGAGCACGGCGGTGCCGAACAGTGGGCCTTGCGCCACGGACTCACGGCCGATGCGGTCGTCGGGTTGCGCAGCGCGTTGCTCGAAGACGCCTGACGGTCTCAGCCCCGGCTCGCTCAGGCTGGCGCTGCTCGCCCCGACGGCCCCGCACGGTGCTCGACCGACCGCCCGCCCTCGCGGCCACCCCTGACGAGCAGGTTCTGCCCTGTCACCCAGGACGACGCCGGCGAGGCCAGGTAGAGCACGGCGGCCGCGATGTCCTCCGGCGTCCCCATCCGGCCGAGCGGCACGGTGGCGGCGAGCCGCGGCAGGTCGTCCGCGGTGAACTCGAGGACCGAGAAGAACGAGTCTGTCGGCACCATCCCCGGCGACACCGCGTTCACCCGATCCCCGCTCGGGGCCAGCTCGGCGGCCATCGTGGCGGTCAGGCTCAGCTGCGCCGCCTTGGCGCCGCCATACGCGCCCGTGCCGGGTGCCGCGCGCATCCCCGCACCGGAGGTGATGTGGACGATCGACCCGCCGGCCGCATCCGCCGCGCTGCCGCGCGGGCACCGGCCTGCGCCGCCGACCAGTTGAGCTCCAGCATGCCCGCAGCTGCTCGTCGCTGGTGTCGACCAGCGTGCGGACCCGCGCTCGTCCGTCCCGCCCGCGTTGTTGACCCACACGTCGAGCCGACCGAGCTCGTCCACTGCGGCCTCGCGAGCCGCTCGGACATGCCGTCCTCGCGCAGGTCGCCGGGCAGCGCGACCGCCGCGGCGGCCGAGCCGCGTACCTGCTCGGCCGCGCCGCCACGTCCGCGCACGGCGCGCCGTGACGACGACGTCCGCCCCGGCCTCCGCCAACGCCAGCGCGATGCCACGCCCGATCCCTCGACCCGAACCGGTGACGACGGCCACCCGTGCCGTCCAGCCGGAACAGGTCCAGGACCTCTCAGCGCTCAGATCACCGTCTCGCCGCCGTCGACGACCATGCGTGCTCCCGGTGATGAAGCTGGCGTCGTCCGAGAGCAGGAAGCACACGGCGGAGGCGAGCTCAGCCGCCGAGGCGACCCGCTTCTGGATGTTGCCCTGGCCGAACGCCTCGGCGCCCTTGGCGACGTCGCCGCCGCCACGCGCAGCATGATCGGCTCGGTCATGCCCGTCTGCGTGCGCCCGGGAGCGACGCAGTTGACGCGGATCTGCGGGCCGACCTCGAGCGCGAGCTGGCGGGTGAACCCGGCGATGGCTGCCTTCGCGGCGCCGTACGGCGCGTTGCCCCGCTGCGCGCCTGAACGCGGCCACCGAGGCGACGTTGACGATCGAGCCGCCGCCGCGGGCCCGCAGGTGGGGGAGCGCGTACTTGCTGACGAGGAAGGTGCCGCCGGCGTGCACGCCCAGCATCTTGTTCCAGCGGGCGAGCGACCACTCCTCCAGCGGGCCGAACTCCGCGTGCCCACCGCCGTTGAAGACGCAGTCGAGACCGCCGAGCTGGTCGGCGGCCGACTTCACGGCGCCGCGCGACGGAGTCCTCGTCGGACACGTCGCACCCGAGGGCGACGGCGCCCGCCAGCTCCGCGGCGACCGCCTTGGCGCGCACCTCGTCGAGGTCGGCCACCGCCACCCGGCCGCCCTCGGCAGTGAAACGGCGGGCGACGCTCGCGCCGATCCCGGAGGCGCCTCCGGTGGCGAACAGGACCTTGTCCTGAAGCGCATTCGGACTCCCGTGCTCGGTGGCCGCAGGCGGAGGCGTGCGGGGTATCTCGATACAGACTACAGAAACATGAGGGGCTCGGTGCGTCAATGGGAGGACTATCTCGACAGTGTCTACAGTGACAAGTATCTTGGGCTCTCGCGAAGGAGGCTGGGTGTCGGACCTGCTGCACCGCCCCGCGCCGACCGCCTCCGTGGCCCACCGCCTGACCACCGTCCCGCTGCTGGTGCCGCTCTCTCGTCACGTCGTCGAAGACCTCGCGGGACGCGTCGTGCTGCGGTCGGTGACGAAAGGCACGCGGCTCGTGGGCGAGGGTCACCCGGCCACCGACCTGCACATCGTCCTCGACGGTCAGGTCGCGCTGAAGCGCGGTCCCCGGGAGCACCTGCTCCGCGTGCGCAGTCCCGGCGAGGTCTTCGGTGAGGTCGAGCTCTTCGACCCTCGGCCGTGGGGCTACTCCGCCGTGGCCATGTCCGCCGTCGAGGTCGCCCTCGTCCGTCGCGCCGACCTGCTGGCGTGGATCGGTCGTCATCCGGGCGCCGTCGAGCTGGTGCTCCAGCACCTGGCCAGGCGCCTCAGCCACGACGACCGCGTGCCCGACGGCGCGCTCCGGCTGGACGTATCAGCACGGCTGGCCCGCGTGCTCTTGGTCCTTGCGGACCGCTACGCCGACGGCGTCGACGTCCGCCACGGGCTGACCCAGCAGCAGCTGGGCGACCTGGCCGGCGCGTCCCGCGAGGCGGTCAACAAGACGCTTGCCGGGTTCGCCGAGAGCGGGTTGCTCCGGCACCTCCACCGCGGGTTCGTGCTCGTCGACCGCGATGCGCTGCAGGCGCGGTCGACGAGCCACGGGGTGCACAGCAGGTAGCGCCGGCTCACCGGCCCCCCGCGCAGCCAGCAGCTCCGGTGACGTCACGAGACACGACGCGCCCCCGTATCGGACCAGGTGCGCGGCCCACGATCTCGGCGGCTCAGCCCTCCGCCGGCGCCAGCCAGGAGTCGTAGAGCGAGTGGAAGTGTCGGATCTTGCTCTCCTGGTAGACCCCGAACGACAGCCCGGGCTTCGTCATGGCCTTGAGGCCCTTCTGCACGGCCTCGAGGTTGAACTCGTCCTGGTCGAACACCCGGGCCAACGAGCCGAGCTGCTCGACCGCACTGCGCCAGGGCTCGTCGGGAGCGAGCCGCAGCTCCGGCGACGGCAGCGGCCGCTCACCGGCGAACGGGGCGAGCAGGAAGACGTCCATGATGCAGCTCTCGTGGTCGTCACCGTTCGGACGCCAGCGATAGGTGATCTGGTTGTAGCCACCCCACGGGTGCATGTTCGGGAACACGCGTGAAGAAGTAGCTGTCGACGAGCTCGGCGTCGGACAGCTCCTCTGCGCCCTCGCCGATGATCGGACGCAGCGACCGTCGAGCGGCCTCCGCGAGGGTCTGACGGGCCGTGCGCCCTTCCGGCACCTCGAGCATCGGCGGGTCGTCGAGCCGCTGGTCGATCTGCGAGTTCAGCCGCTCCTGCTCGGTGGGGTCCCACGGCAGGTAGGGGCTCGGGACACCGCGCGGGGAGATGGCGCGCGAGACGTTGCCGAACACGTCGTACTGGGAGTTGGCGTCACCGAAGCCCGGCAGCAGCTGGGGGTGGGTCGTGATGACGTGGAAGGACTCCATGAAGGCCTCCTGGGCGACCTTCCAGTTGCGTCCGGATCACCTTGGAGACGTGCGACGCGGGTGTAGCGGTCCGTCGAGCGGCCAACGCTCGAAGAACGGGTCGAGATCGCCGAGGAACGTCCTCCAGCGACCCGCAGTCGCTGTCGGGGTTGAGGAAGACGAAGCCGCCCCAGGTGCCGACCCGCACCTCCGGCAGGCGAAGCTCTCCGGCTCGCACCTGCGGGAAGTCCCAGGCGCTGGGCACCCGCTTGAGCTTTCCGGTGAGCGACCAGCAGAAGCCGTGGAACGAGCACAGCAGCTCGTCGACCCGGCCCGGGCCGTCGCGGAGCGCTCGGCCGCGGTGCAGGCAGGCGTTCGAGTAGGCCCGGATGCCTCCGGGCCCGGGGGCGGTGCGCACCAGCAGGTAGGACTTGTCGGCGATGTCGTAGACCTCGGTGTCACCAACCTCTGCCAGCTCCTCCTCGCGGCAGGCGAACTGCCACACGCGGGACCAGAGGGCGCCTTCTCCCGCTCGTGCCAGTCCCGCGACGAGGTAGCGGTCGACCGAGATGTCCTCGGCGCCGAAGTAGCCCGGCTCGTCGCGGCGCAGCGACGCGGGCACCGGCTTGCTGTCCTGGTCGAGCAGCTCCTGGTAGGTCGGCCCCGTGCCCAGGAACCCGGTGCGCGGGCGGGTCGGCGTCGGCGGCCGTCGTCTCGGTCACGAGAAGGTCTCCTCAGTCTCGAAGCGCCGGCTGCGCCCTCGCGGCCCCGCCGGCGCATCTCGCCGCCGCTGACGATCCAGCGGCACAGCTCAGGGTCGGCGCTGCCGCATCTCACCCGCGACCCAGCCGCCGTCCCGGTCGAAACGTCCCTCGCGGCCGTCGGAGTTCGTGACCATGACCGGCCCGCGGTCGTCCGGAGCCCACTCGTAGATCGCTCGGCTCAGTGCGTGCTGGATCTTTCGCAAGGGGTCCCTCCGCAACTGGTTTCTGGGGCATCTCTACAGTAAGGGCTGTTCGGTCCGCCGTCGACCGTTGCGACGGACCACTTGAGGCTCTCGAGTAAGTAGCGGTACTGTCCAGTTACTCGAGCCGACCGAGCAGGTGCACCCTTCAGGGAGTCGCATGACCGCGTCCGAGGCGCCGGAGCGCCGCCGCACACCGGGCCTGTGCTGGTACGACCTCGTGCTCGAGGACGGCCGGCCCGTTCCCGAGCACCTGCGCGAGCGCCGGAACGTACACGGCGGCGACCCAGCACGTCCCGGTGGAGCGCTACACCAGCCGAGCCTGGCACGAGCCGGAGCGCGACCCACCTGTGGCGCAAGGTCTGGCAGATGGTGTGCCGGGAGGAGCACCTGCCCGAGGTCGGCAGCTACGTCGTGTACGACATCGCGGGGACTCCTACCTCGTCGCCCGCACCCGCGACGGGAGCATCAAGGCGTACGTGAACGCGTGCCTGCACCGTGGTCGGGCCCTCAAGGACGCGGACGGCCGCTGCAGCGAGTTCCGCTGCTCCTTCCACGGCTTCACCTGGAAGCTCGACGGCTCGCTGCGCTACGTGCCCGCCGCCGGAGAGTTCCCCGAGATCCAGGCCGACCGCGACGCCTGGCGACTCCCCGAGGCGAAGGTCGGCACGTGGGGCGGCTTCGTCTTCCTCAACCCGGACCCGGCGCCGAGCCGCTCGGCGGACTTCCTCGGCGACCTGCCGGAGCACTTCCAGCGGTGGGACTTCGACGACCGCTACCTGCAGGCGCATGTCGCCAAGCGGCTGCGCTGCAACTGGAAGGTGGCGCAGGAGGCGTTCGACGAGGGTCTGCACCTGGTCGGCGACGCACCCGCAGTCGGCGCCGTACGTCGGGGACAGCAACAACGCCGTGGACGTCTACGGCAACTACGCCCGCCAGATCAGCCCGTCCGGCACGCCCGCGGACGACCTGCCGGTCGGAGCCCGAAGAGCGCGACATCCTCGCGCGGATGCTGGACGTCCGCGAGGGCGAGGAGCTCCCGATCCCGTTCTCCGCAGCGCACGACCGCGCGGGACAGCATGGCCGCGGCCGCGCGTGAGCGCTGGCGTGACGTCCTCGGAGACGCTGTCGACGACGTCTCTGACGGCGAGCTCGTCGACCACTGGAACTACGCGATCTTTCCCGAACCTGCACCCATGGGGCGCCTACAACCGCATCGTCTACCGCTTCCGGCCCAACGGCGACCGGCACGACGAGTGCATCTTCGAGGTCATGCTCCTGACGCCGTTCCGCGGCGAGCGGCCACCGCCCGCGCCCGTGCGGTGGCTCGACCTCGACGAGTCCTGGACGCTGGCCACGGAGCTCCAGACGCTCGCGCTGGTCATGGAGCAGGACACCTTCAACATGATGTCCGTCCAGCGCGGGCTGCACACGACGCGCCGCTCCCACGTGATCATGTCGGACTTCCAGGAGGACATGGTGTCCTGGCGGCACGACCTGCTCACCGAGTGGGTCGAGCGCGCCGCGGCGAAGGCGACCGGCCCCGGACCGTCGGCGTGAAGACGCCGCCAGGCGGCATCCGACACCCGCTCAACCCCAACGCGCTCTACACGGCCGACGCCGACGACACGGTCCTCGTCACGATGGGCACGCGTTGGGGCCGCTTCCGGGCGGACGGCCGCTGGGTCGAGGGGCCATCTTCGAGGCGGACCCCGAGCTCTGCCTGTGGGTCTCCGCCCCCCGACCTGCAGGCCACCACCGCATCGGTCGGCTCCTGGACATGCCCGGCGAGCGCTGACTCGTGGCTGACCTCCCTGCGAGGTTGCCGTTGCTTCCGCCGCCCGCCTGGGGGCGGGTCCCCTGAGGGGGACGACCGCCCCGGGTCGTTGGGGCGCAGGTGTGCTCTGCGTGCGCGGCGCCTCGACCCTCAGCCGGCTGTCGAGGGCAGCCGCATCGTGCGCTTGAAGCCGCTCAGGTCCCGTCGACCGTGACGGTTCCGGTCGAGCCGTCGACCGTGACGAGCGCGCCCTGGGGGATGCGCGAGCGCGCACCGGCGACCGACACCGCGCACGGGACGCCCATCTCCCGGCTGACGATGGCGGCGTGGCTCGCCTGCGCACCGATCTCGCAGACGACCCCCCCGGCCACCATGAACAGCGGCACCCAGGAAGGGTCGGTGGTGCCGCAGACGAGGATGTCGCCCGGTTCGAGGTCTGCGGCCTCGGACACGTCGTAGACCACCCGCGCGCGTCCGGAGACGACGCCCGGGGAGACGCCGATGCCGGCCAGCTGGTCGCCCGGCTTCGCGATCAGCGCCTGGTCGGCGGGGCGGTCGCGCAGCGGCCAGCTGTCGATCGGCGGGATCGGCCGGCCGTGCAGGACGGTGTACGGCGGCTCGACGGTCCGCCAGCGTCGCGAACTGCGCGGCCCGCTCCTCGAGGCGCTCGGACCAACCGGCGCTGTCCGCGACGAACTCGTCGAGCTCGCTGTCCAGCAGCTGGAACACGTGCCGGCTCGTGACCGAGCGCTCCGCGCTCCGCCATGCGCCGGCCTGAGCTCGAAGAACGGCAGCTTGGCCTCGAGCATCACGCGCACCGCGGCGTCCTTACCGCCCTCGCGCGTCCGGTAGAACAGCTGCCCGGAGGCGATGGCGGACTGCAGCGTCGCGAGGGTGTCCGGATCGCCGGCCACAGCGCCTCCAGCTCGGACGTGACCTCTCGCGCAGCGCCACGCCCCGCCGAGGCTCGCTCGTGGGGAGCCTGCTCGTCGTCCTGCAGCCGGATCCGGTCGATCATCGCCGAGGGGGATGCTCGGTCGTGTCAACCAGGTGTCGGAGGCGAGGTCCCACTCGTTCGGGCCGCGGTGGCCGTACTCGGCGAGCAGGGCGCGGAAGCCGCGCAGTGAAGGTGTCCACCTCCGGGTCGCCGAACGCGTCGAGCCGATCGAGCAAACCCTCGACGCCCTCGCCGAAAGCAGCCGTCAGCGCAGCGGAGCGACCGCACCAGCCGCGACAGCTCCCAGACCTGGGCGGCGGTCCCTGCCGTCTCCACCCCGCCTAGGCTGGTGAAGACCGCGACAGCGTCGTCCGCCGCGGCCGAAGGCGCCGGCGATGGCCGCACCGACCCCAGGGCCGATCGAGGCGCTGACCACGATCCGGGCGTAGACGTCCCAGGTCTCGCGCAGCCGGCAGGCAGGCCTCGCGCCCGTGCGCCACCAGCTCCACGTCGGACAGCGCTGCGAGGTCGGGCCGCTCGGCCGCCCACGCGCGCACCTTCGCCGAAGAACGCGTCGGCGTAGCCGGCACGCTCGCGGCGCCGAAGCACCCCGCCGAACCGTCTCCCCGCACCGCCGCGCTCAGCGCGGCGTCCTCGTCGCGCGGGTCGGCGCACGTACGGCGGGATGTCGGAGTTGCCGCCGAAGTAGGCCTCGTCGATCGCGTCGGGGCTGCCGCCGGGCGTGCGGACGCCGAACACCCGGCCGACGCTGACCTGGTTGTAGAAGTAGCCGCCCCAGCAGCCGAAGACCTCGGGCACGGGCCGCCGGAACTCCTCCGGCCGGAAGGCCCCGAGGTGCACCCAGCCGTCCGCCGTGCCGCGGCACGCGCCCTTCTCCCACGCCAGGCTCCAGGTGAGCGGCGGGAAGGGCTCCGGGCCCACCTCGTCGGCGTTGCCGCGGGTGTAGAGCGGGAATCGCTCGGCGGTGGGCGTGTCGGTGAGCCAGGTCTGCATCGGCGAGCCTCTCGGGCGGGGCCGGCACCGGGCACGACCGCCCGCGACGCTAGCCTGAGCCGGTCCGCCAAAGGCCTTACGGGACGGCATGACCCGTACAAGACACTGTTCTCGGAGGGCTTGTCGGAGCGCGCGTGTGCAGCAGATGGCGGCGTGCGGCCGGCTGCTCCACAGCGGGCCCGGAGCGCGGCCGGAGGGTGGCGACGTGAGCGAGCCGGCGCCGAGCAAGGACTGGGAGGACGTCCGGTCCTACACGCTGGACGACGACAACGAGGCGAGCTGCTGCGCCGGCAGACCGAGTGCACCTTCATCTGGGCCGGCAAGGAGGGCCACCCGATGGGCGTCGATCGTCAACTTCATCTTCCGGGACGGGCGCTTCTGGCTCACCGCGACCGACCAGCGCCCACGGATCGCCTCGCTGCGCCGCGACCCCCGCGTCAGCGTCGCCGTCACGTCCAAGGGCGCCGGCATCGGCGTCAGCCGCTCGCTCACCTACAAGGGCATCTGCGTGCTGCACGACGACGCCGAGACGCGGGCGTGGTTCGTGCCCGGACTTCGCGGCCGCGATGCGCCCGGACGACCCCGAGAAGGCCGCAGCGCTTCGCGGCCCACCTCGACTCCCCCGGGCGGCTGGTGCTCGAGGTCGTGCCGGAGAAGCGGATCGGCTACGACGCGCGCGAAGATGTGGAAGGCCGCACCGGGCACCGGCCCGCGGACCGCCGCCGGAGTAGTCCCGCGTCAGGCCGCGCCACCGGCCAGCAGGCCGCTCGACGACCTGCGCGCACCCGGTCGGCGGGTGATCCGCGGTGCAGCAGGAAGCAGTCGTAGGTGAACGGCGCGACGAAGGCGTGCGCCGCCTCCTTGACGTCCAGGTCCGCCCGCAGCTCGCCGCGGCGCACCCCCTCGCGCAGGGTCGCCACCAGGTGCTTGAGCGCTCGGTGATCAGCCGCGCTGCGCGGCGGCGTAGACCGGGTCCCGCGCGGCCTCGGCCATCAGCGCCGCGAAGGCCGCGGCGTAGACCGGGTCGTTGAGCCGCTCGGCCAGGTGCCGGCCGTAGGCGAGCAGGTCGGCCACCGGGTCCACGCCGGGCCGCGTCAGTAGGGCCGGCCGTTCTCGGGCGAGGTCAGCGCCTCGAGGTAGAGGTCGGACGGGTTGGGCCAGTGCCGGTAGATCGTGCTGCGGGAACGCCCCGCTGTACTCCGTCGACCTTCTCGACCGTGGCACCGGCCAGGCCGTGCTCGGCCAGCAGCCGGTACGTCGCGGCGAGCACCACTGGCGGGTCTGCACGACCCGGGGGTCGACGCCGGCGGTCGCGGGCGCGGCATGCGTTCCTCCGGGCTGGGGCCGTCGGGGAGCCGAGCATGGGGGTCGACCGGGCTCCGGGACATCCACTCTGGAGCGGTACACGACTGACCCAAACCCTGGACGGTCGCGCCGCCGCCGGACACGGCCCCTGGAGGACGAGCGTGGCACTCGGGACGAGCACCGACCGCAGTGGAGCGGGCACCGCGCTGGCGGGCACGCGTCGCCGCCGTGACCGGCGGCACGAGGGGCATCGGGCTCGCCATCGTGCGAGGCCTACCTGCGCGAGGGGGCGTCGGTCTGCATCAACGGCCGGTCGGCCGAGCGCGGCGCCGAGATCGCCGCCGCAGCTGGGCGCACCCGACCGGGTGCACTTCGTGGCCGGCGACGTCACCGACCGGGACGGACGTCGAGGGCGTTCGTCGACGCGACGGTCGAGCGCTTCGGCCGGCTCGACGTCCTGGTCAACAACGCCGGCGGCGCCGACCACCACGCCCCGGTCGCCGAGCTCACCGACGAGGCGCTCGAGCTGGCCCTGCAAGTGGAACGTCTGGTCGACCTTCTGGGGCATGCGGCGCGCGCTGCACCACATGCTCCCGCAGGGCTCCGGCCGGATCATCAACATGTCCTCCGTCGAGGGCAAGCACGGCAAGCCCGGGATCGCGACGTACGTGACCGCCAAGCACGCGGTGCACGGGCTCACCAAGTCCTGCGCGGCGGAGGTCGGTCCGGCCGGGCATCACCGTCAACGCCCTGTGCCCGGGGATGATCGAGACCTACAGCGTCCAGACCCAGGGGCAGAGCGCCGCGTCGGCCGCCGGCATGAGCTACGACGACTTCCTCGGCATCTTCTCCGACGAGACGGCCCTGAAGCGCCTCAACACCGTCGAGGAGGTCGCTGCGGTCGCAGTCTTCCTCGCCTCGGCCGCACGGCGCCGGGCACGAACGGCTCGATGATCTCGATCGACGGCGGCACCGCCGCGTACTGACCTGCACCGCCGACCCGCCGGAGGACCACAGCTCGCCAACGCCGTCGCCGTCGTCGTCGACGACCGCGACCGCCCCGGCGCCGTGCCGTCGTCGACGCGCTGCTGGCGCCGGCTGCCGCCGTCGTCGTCCCGGCCGCGGCCGATCTGGCTCACGAAAGGCTCACTCCGTACAACGGCGACCTGGCCGGGCGAGGCGACGTCGACGGCCTGCTGGACCTGGCGGTGGAGCAGTCACGGCCAGGTCGACGTCGTCGTGCTCACCGGCCGGCGAGCCCGCAGACCGGAACCTGGGCGACCTGGACGAGGCACGGCTGGGCGGCGGCCTCCCGTCGCTGGACCGCCTGCTCTGGGGCCTGCGCGCCGCGCTCGCGCACGATGGCGCCGCGCAGGCGGCGGGCCGGATCGTGGTCCTGCTGGGCGCCGAGGCCAAGGTCGGCCGGGCCGGCGCCGGCGTCGCCGCGGCGGTGGGCCACGCGGCGTACGGCCTGGTGAAGGTGGCGGCCAAGGAGGGCGGGCCCGCAGGGCGTCACGGTCAACGCCGTGCTGGCCGCCGCGCGCGTGGGCGTTCGCTGGTCGGCCGGGTGACCGGACCCGACGAGGTCGCCGGGCGGTCGTGCTGCTGGCCTCGCCGGCCGGTGGCGGCATGAGCGGTGTGGCGTTCCCGGTCGACGGCGGCGTCGCTCCGTACTGACCCGGCCTGAAACGCTCTCGCCTCTCCGCCGACGGGCGGGCGCTCGAGGCGCCGCGGTCCAGCCCGGCTGGCTGACGCGCCACCGCGGCGGCCACGGGCTGGCGCTGGCGGTCACCGTCGTGATGTGTCACGCGTGCGGCGACCCCTTCCCAGGATCGTGCTTCCTGCTTACTATACGCGGACTCGTGTAAGTCAGCCGCAACGAAGGAGTGCGACGTGCTGAAGGGCCTGGAGGGAAAGTCCATCGTGGTGACCGGCGCAGGCGCCGGAATCGGAGCCGCCACCTGTCGCCGGCTGGCGGCAGAAGGCGCACGCGTCGTGGCCGCGGACATCGACGCCGCGGCAGCCCACGCGATCGCCAAGGAGCTCGGGGGCCAGGCGGTGGCGGTCGGGGCGGACATCAGCACACCCGAGGGCGCTGCCGCGTGCGTGTCCACGGCCGTCGACGCCTTCGGGCGCTTGGACGCCTTCCACGCGAACGCCGGCGTCGAGGGTCGGGCGCACCCTGTTGCCGACTTCGACGTCGACGTCTACGAGCAGGTCTTCGGCGTCAACGTGCGCGGGGCATTCCTGTCGGCGCAGGCGGCGCTCCGTCAGCTGCTCGCCCAGGACGGTGGCGGCGCCATCCTGTTCACCGCATCGCTCGCTGCACTGATGGGCTCCCCGTCGACGTCGATCTACAACGCCTCCAAGCACGCCGTGCACGGGCTGGTGCGCTGTCTCGCCAAGGAGGTGCCGCCTGGCGTCCGGGTCAACGCGCTGGCACCAGGTGTCGTCGACACCCGGATGATGCACTCCCTGGAGAAGTCCATGGGCGCAGCCGCCGGCATCGACGCAAGCACGTTCAAGGCCGGCATGGAGGCCGCCGTGCCGGTCGGGCGCTACGCGACCGCCGACGAGATCGCCGCAACTGCGGCGTGGATCCTCAGCGACGAAGTCCCTTACGTGCACGGTGAGATCATCACCGTCGGCGGGGGCCTCACGCCGTAGGAGCGCACGCGCACGTGGCACCGCTACCGGCCGAGGGCCGCCTCACCTTCGCGCGGTCCCTCCGCACGTCAGCACCAGAGACGGGTCAGGGGTTCGACAAGTCCCTTCGCCTGGTCGTAGCCGAGCCGGGCGGCGGCTGGACGCAAGGAGAGATCCATGGCGTTCACGCCGAACAAGTGCTGAGAGTCGCGGCCCGGGAAGATGGCCCCCACCTGGCTGCCCGCTGCGCGCAGAGCGTCGATCTGGGCCGAGAGGTGCAGGCCCCACTCCTGCGGTAGCAGGGTGCGGCCCCCGAAAGGTGACAGTACGAGGACGCGGCCGCAACGCGACGCGAGGTCGGCGTTGTCGGCGTTGGTCCGGTAGCCGCCGTCGAGGTAGTAGCCGTCACCGATCCGGTACGGGAGGCCGCTGGAGCAGCTCGCAGCCACGGCATCCACGAGGTCGACCCCGCTGTCGCGATCGAACACGACCGGCGCGCCAGTACGCGCCTCGACCGCGGTGAGGAGCACCTTGCGTTCAGGCCAGCGCTGCTGCGGCAAGCGCGCCGCAACGGTGGTACGCCATCGCTCCTGCCAGGAGCCGTCCGACCCGGCCAGCCTGGCGAGCGCCGCAGCCCCGAGAGCGCGACGCATGACCTCCACGTTCTCCGAAGCGGCGATGATGGCTGCGGTGCGGGCCAGCTGGTCCTGCACCGGCTTGCGCGAGGTTTCTGCCCCGTCTTGCGGCGCCCGAGGCACCAGGGAGCCGCGTGCGAGGACAGCGGCGAGCAGCTCCGTCGGCGTGGCACCGGCGAGCTGGGCAGCCGCCGTCGCCCCCGCCGAGGTTCCCACCGTCACGTGGGCCGTCGTCACGTCGAGCCCGGCCTCGAAGAGCCCGGCAAGGACGCCGACCAGCCAGGCGTTACCGGTCGAGCCGCCACCGCCGAGGATCAGCGCGCGACGGTCAGACGTGCTTGCAGAAGAAGTGCACATGGGGGAATCGCCTTTCACGGGCTACGTGGGAGGCGCCCCCCGTCGACGAGGTCAGTCGCGCGAACTCGCTCGACCGAGGAGCACCTGCATGGATCGTGCGTACATGGGTGGCACCTCCTCGTCGTCGGTCATGGCAACGCTACTCCCGAAGGTCGACCGTAGGAACCTCGTCCTGACCAAGACCCGCCGACCACGACCCGCCCAGCGGGTCGCGTACCGGCGCGTCCCCAGAGGCGACCCAGGGTCGCCGTCTGGCCTCCCTGCCCACCGACAGGGGCGTACCTGGACCGCGCGCAACAGCACCGGATGTGTGCGCTGGGCTGGGTCGCTCGACGATCGCCATCACCGCGGGCACCGCCACCGATGTCCTGCCCGAGGTCGGGCGCGAGGCGACGGCGGCGGGGGCGGGGGCACGCCTGGGCGGCCGTTCGCTGACGCAGCGTCCCGATCTTGTCCCCGCACCGCCCCTCCGCCGACGCCGGCGAACGTCCCGGTTCGACAAAACCGCAGGTCAGGAGCGGAGGGCGTGGGATTCGAACCCACGAGGAGCTTGCACCCCTAGCGGTTTTCAAGACCGCCGCCATCGGCCTCTAGGCGAGCCCTCCTGTGCCGTCCGACTGTACCGAGATCGGCAGGTCCACCTGAGCCGCCGAGGGCGGACGGCAGCAGACGTCCGTCACGGCTACCCCAGCGGTTCCAGCAGCAGCACCGGGATACGTCGGCGGGTCCGGCTCTGGTAGTCGACGTAGGAAGGAAAGGCTGTGCACGCGCGCGACCACCAGCGGGCCCGCTCCGGGCCGGCCAGCTCACGCGCGACCAGGGCGAGCACGAGCGGGCCGTCGCGCAGCTCGACGTGCGGGTGCGCCAGGGCGTTGCCGTACCAGGCCGGGTGCCGGTCGGCGCCGGCCATGGACGCCACGGCGGCGTAGGTCCCCGCCCGCTCGACCCGCATGAGCGGCGTCTTGCGGAGGTAGCCGGTCCGCGCGCCCACCGTGGTCAGCAGGACGACCGCGCGGTCGCCCCACGCGGAGCCTCCCGTCCGCTCCAGGTGCTCGACCTCGGCGCGGACCCAGCCGACGGGACTCGCCTCGTACTCACCGGCTGGGGCCACCCGACCAGTGTCGGCGAAAGCCGACCCTCAACGCACCCGGCGACCGGTCGGAGCGATCAGGCACCGATGTTGCCGATCAGGCAACCGGCTGGGCTCTCGGTGCGTCTGTCCCTTGTGACGTCCGACGGAGAACGCTCCGGGCACATCGCCGGCGCCGTCGCAGCCCTGCCCGAGCAGGCGCGACGGGTGCTGGTGCTCAGCGACGTCCTCGGGCTCCCGGACCTCGAGGTCGCCGGCCTGCTCGGAGTCACCCTGCACGAGGCCGAGACCCTGCTCATCCGCGCCAGGCGGCTGCTCGTGCTCGCTCTGGAGGGCGCGCCGGACCGGCAGGGCACCGAGCAGCTTCCTGTGAATCGTCGGATGCTGTCGCCAACCTAGGGCCACGGCAGGCAGGCTGTGTGCACCACCGAGCCAGGAGTGCCCGTGCGCCGCACCTCGTCCACCGTCCTCGTCGTCCTGGGCGTGCTCGCCGCCCTGCTCCCGCTGACCGCGTCGCTGCCCGCCTCCGCCGGCCCCAGCTTCGAGGCCGTCGCCGGCACCCCGCCGGTCCGCACGCTGCGAGCCAGCGGCGTCGACGCCCCGGAGCAGGTCCGCCGCAGCGCCGCCCTGCGCGCGAACGTCACCGGACCGGTGACGGCGCAGTTCGTCGTCAGCTACACCGGCTTCACCGCGGCGCAGCAGGCCAGCTTCCAGGTCGCCGTCGACACCTGGTCGCGGATCGTGGTGTCCAACGTCCCCATCCGTATCGCCGCCACGCTGTCGACGTTGGACCGCGGCGTGCTCGGGTCGGCCGGACCGTCCACCGCCTTCCGTAGCAACGGCACGTACTACGCCGTCGCCCTGGCGAACGCCCTTGCCGGCCGCGACCTCGACAACGCGAACCCCGACATCGAGGCCGACTTCACCAACGACGCGTCCCTGATCTACTACGGCACCGACGGGAGGCCGCCCGCCGGCACCTACGACTTCCCGTCCGTCGTCCTGCACGAGATCGGCCACGGGCTGGGCTTCCTCGGCGACCTGGAGGTGGTGAACGGGCTCGGCACCTACGACTCGGGGGCACGCACACCGACGCCCTTCACCTACGACCGCTTCGTCGTCCAGCAGTCCGCGAGCACCACCACGAACGTGCTGTCCCTGCAGCGGGGGAGCACCGCCATGGCCGACGCGCTGCAGAGCAACGCCCTCTACTGGGACGGCGCCTCCGCCGTCGCCGCGAACGGCGGAGCCCGACCCCGCCTGTACGCGCCGAGCACCTGGGAGGCGGGCAGCAGCCTGGGGCACCTGAACGAGAACAGCTACCCAGCGGGCACCGCCAACAGCCTGATGACGCCGATCGCCGACGCCCGCGAGGTGAACCGCGACCCGGGCCCGCTGGCGCTCGCCATGCTCGAAGACACCGGTTGGACCCTGTCGGCCGCGGCTGATCCCACGCCCGCCGCAGCCAGCCCCAGCCCGAGCCCCACCGCTGCCGGACCGAGCAGCGGCACCGGGTCGCCCAGCCCGGCAGCGACCCCGACGGCCACCACCAGTCCCAGCACCAGCTTCGCGCCGACCGCCGGACCGAGCCCCACCGCGACCGCAGACGGCTCGCGCTTCACCCCGCTCGCCCCCCGCCGGCTGCTCGACACCCGCGACGGCACCGGCGCGCGCGCCGGTCGCGTCGGCCCCGGCGGCGTCGTCGCCCTGCAGGTCACCGGCGGGAGCACCGGTGTCCCGGCAGGTGCCACCGCCGTCGTGCTGAACGTGACCGGTGTGGGCGCGAGCGCCTCCACCGACGTCCGCGTGTACCCCGCGACCAGCTCCGGCGTCCCGACGGTGAGCAACCTGAACCTGTCCGCCGGCCAGACGCGGGCCAACCTCGTCACCGTCGCGGTCGGCCCCGACGGAGGGCTGCGGCTGCGCAACAACAGCGGTCAGCTGCACCTGCTCGCCGACCTCGCCGGCTACTACGCCCCGGCCGCCTCCTCGACCTTCTTCCCGATCGACCCCCAACGGCTGCTCGACACCCGCAACGGTGCCGGCGCCGTCGGCGGGGGGCAGGTGCGCGACCTGCGCGTGGCCGGGACGAGCACCGTGCCTGCCGAGGCGACGGCCGTCGTGCTGTCGGTCACCGCCGTCGGAGCCAGCCGCTCCACCGACGTCCGCGTCTATCCGACCTCGTCGGGAGACGCGGCCGTCCCCCTGATCAGCTCGCTGAACGTCGTCCCGGGCGGTCCCGTCCCGAACCTGGTGATCGTGCAGGTGGGTGACAGCGGCTCGGTGCGGCTGCGCAACAACAGCGGCAGCGTCCACCTGCTCGCGGACGTCTTCGGCTACTACGCCCCCTCGAGTGCCGGTGCACTGTTCCGTCCGCTGGTGCCCGGTCGGATCCTGGACACCCGACCGCAACGGCTCGGAGCCGGGCAGGTGCTCGACCTGCGTACCGCCGGTGTCGGCGGCGTCCCGGACGGGGCGACCGCCGTCGCGCTGAACCTCACCGGCGTCGGCGCCAGCACCAGCACCGACGTGCGGCTGTATCCGACGCCGCTCGGCGCCGCCGACGGCCCACCGTCGGTCTCGACCCTGAACCTGGTCGCGGGCCAGACGGCGGCCGACGCGGCGATCGTGCGGACCGGCAACGGCTCCGCCGTCCGTCTGTACAACAACAGCGGCACCGTGGCTCTGCTGGCCGACGTCGCCGGCTGGTTCGGACCGGCCTGAAACGCGCCGACCGGGTGAACCCGGGCGGCGGCGGCTACAGCCGGGCGCGGCAGGCGTCGAAGCAACGCACATCCTGTTGCCCGCCCGTCCCGAGAGCCGGTCTGTGTCCCGTCCGCCCGCTGCCCGTCCTCGCCTGGTCGGCGGCGCGCTGCTCGTCGGGCTGACAGCGAGCCTGCTCGGACCGGTGGGGCCGGCCGTGGCCCAGGACGCCCCGGTCAGCACGTTGACGCTGACGGCCCAGGTGCAGGCGCTCAACGCCCGGATCGACGCCGTCGGCGAGCAGCTCGCGGCCGACGCCGAGGCCTACGAACGCGCCGAGACGACGCTGTCCACCCTGACCCAGGGCCAGTTCGCCGCCCGCAGCGACGCCGAGCAGGCCACCGCCGAGCTCGGCGAGGCGCAGACGTCGATGTCGGCGCTGGCCCGCGCGGCCTACAAGGGCGGCGTCCCGCCGCTCATCTCGGCCTTCCTCTCCGGCGACCCCGGGTCGGTGGGCCGGCTCGCCTACGTCCAGCGGTCGGTGACCCGGGCCAGCACCGAGCAGCGGACAGCGGCCGTCTCGCTGGTCGGCGCCCAGCGCGGCGCGGCCCAGACGCTGGTGTCGTCCGACGCCGACCGGCGCGCCGCCCTGCTCGCCAAGCAGGCGCTGGACCAGCAGCTGACCGAGCTGGGCGACACCGCGCGAGCGCTGACCGCCGAGCTGACCGAGGCGGCAACGCAGCTGGACCGGGCCCGCGTGCGCGAGGCGGCCGAGGCGCTCGCCACGGCGCAGCAGGCCGAACGGGCTCGGCTGCTCGCCGCCCTCGCCGCCGCCGAACGGACCCGCGCCGCGGCGACGGCGGCCGCCGGGCTCCCCTACCTGCCGGGCGTCACCGGCGGCGGTGGCGGCTGCCAGCAGCCCACCGGGCTGGAGGCCAACGGCTTCCTGTCCGACGCCGGCCTCTGCCCGCTGTCGGTCGGCGGCGGCCACCGCCTGCGCAGCGACGCCGCCCGCGCCTTCGACCAGATGAACGCCGCCTACGTCGCCAGCACCGGCGGCAACCTGTGCGTCACCGACTCCTACCGCAGCTACGCCGCACAGGTCGACGTGTTCGCGCGCAAGCCATCGCTGGCCGCCACCCCGGGCCGCAGCCAGCACGGCTGGGGGCTGGCGATCGACTTCTGCGGCGGCGTCCAGCTCTTCGACGCGCCGGCCCACGCCTGGATGCAGGCCAACGCGGGTCAGTTCGGCTGGGTCCACCCCGGTTGGGCCCGTCAGGGTGGTTCACGTCCCGAGGCCTGGCACTGGGAGTTCGCCGGAGGTCCGCAGCAGGGCGTGAGCCAGCCAGGTCGCTGAGCGCCCCGCGGCGCGGCACCCCGACCGGGCTGGTGCGCGCACCTAGGTTCGGCCGCAGGCCCGCGTCTGCGGGCCGGTCACCGATCCGGGAGTGCCCGCGTGCTGCGCCGATCCGCCGCCGTGCTGGCCGCGGTCGTGCTGCTCCCGCTGCTGCCCACGCCGGGCGCCCAGGCCGGCACCGACGGCACCGTCCGCCAGCTGCAGTCCGACGTCGACCGCACCGCGCAGCAGCTGACCGAGGCGACCCGACGCCTGGAGCGCAGCGAGTCCGCCCTCACCACCGTCCAGCGCCGGCTGGCCCAGGCCCGCCGCGAGGTCGAGGACGCGACGCACACCTCTGAGCAGGCACGCGGACGGCTGGGGACGGTGCTGGCCGCCACCTACCGCACGCCCATCCCGGACACGCTGGTGCTCGCCCTGTCCGGCTCACCGGAGCGCTTCCGCGCCGCAGTCGTCGCCCAGGCCGACCTGACCCGGGTGCGCGGCGGGCAGCAGGAGCTCGTCCGGCGGGCCACCGCGCAGCGGGTGCGCGCGCAGTCGGCGGCGCGCACCGTCGAGCAGCTCGCGGCCGAGGCCGACCGACGCGGACGCGACCTGTCCGCCCAGCTCGTCGAGGTCCGCAGCTCCGCCGACGCCGCCGCAGCACGCCTGTCGACCGCCTCCGCACGGCTGGTGTCTGCACGGCTGGCCGCGGGGCGCGCCACCTGCACCTCGACAGCCTCGGACGGCGCCAACGGCTTCCTGGACCCCGGCGCGCTCTGCCCGCTGGACGGCGCCCCCGGCGCCGCCCTGCGCGCGGACGCCGCCGACGCCTTCGACCGCCTGACCGCGGCTGCGGCGCGGGATCTCGGTGGCCGCCTCTGCGTCACCGACTCCTACCGGACGTACGCCGGACAGGTCAGCGTCTTCCGCCGCAAGCCTCGCCTGGCGGCGGTCCCCGGGACGAGCCGGCACGGGCTCGGGCTGGCCGTCGACCTCGGCTGCGGTGTCGAGCGGTTCGGCTCGCGGGGATACCGGTGGATGAAGGCGAACGGACCCCGCTACGGCTGGTACCACCCGGCCTGGGCCGAGCCTCGCGGCGCTACCCCTGAACCCTGGCACTGGGAGTACCGCGGCTGATCGTGCACGGTGGCAGCACCGGCTCGACTCAACTCCGGCGCGCACGCACCGATGACCATCAGGTGAAGCACGACCTGGCCCTGACCCGGCCCGACCCCTCCGGCTGGCTGCGAGCGCGCTCCCTGCCGTCCGCGGTCGTCCTGCTCGGCGGGCTGGCCCTCAGCCTGTTCGCGCTCGGCGTCTCCGCGGTGATGTGGTCGCCGGCGGGTTCGCCCACGGCCGCCTTCTGGCCGGCCGCCGGACTGTCCTGCACGGCGGCCAGCCTGACCCGGGGTCGGAGCAGGTGGGCGGTGCTCGCGGTGGTCGGCGGGTCGACCTGGGCCGCCAACGTCGAAGGTGGCAGGCCAGGGCTGGTCTCGGTCTGCTTCGCCGCTGCCAACGTCCTCGAAGCGGCGATCGTCGCCGGTCTGCTCACCCGCGACCAGCGCCCGCGGCTGGACGACCTGGCCGACCTCGGACGGCTGCTGGCGGCCGCCGCGTGCGGCGCCGTGACGATCGGGGTGCTCGCCGCCCTCACCGTGTCGGTACTGCAGGGCGCCCCGTTCGGACCCACGCTGAGCGGGGTCGCCGCCGCGCACGCCGCCGCCATCCTGGTGTGCCTGCCCCTGGCCGCCCCGAACTCGGTCACCGGCACCCCCCGCTGGGAACGCCTGCTGCAGTGGTTCGCCGCGCTGGCGGTCGTGTCGCTCGTGTTCGCCCCGCAGCAGTCGCTGCCGCTGGCGTTCCTGCCCTTTCCCGTGCTGGTCTGGGCGGGGCTGCGGCAGTCGCTGCGCGCGGCGACGTGGCAGCTGCTCGCCGTCGGCGTCGTCACCGTCCTGCTGACCTCCGAGAGCGGCGGCTTCTCGACGGCACGCAGCGACGTCGATCCGCAGGAGAGCGGCCTGCTGGTCCAGCTGTTCCTGCTCGCTGCGGTGCTGGTCGTGCTCTCGCTGTCGGTGACCCTCTCGCAGCGCCAGCGCGCCCTCGCGGAGCTGCAGCAGAGCCGGCAGCACCTGGCCGACCTGCAGCAGTTCGACGCCGCTGTGCTCGAGGTCGTCGACGTCGCTGTCCTGGCGTGCGACGCCACCGGCACGGTCGTGCTCCGCAACGCGGTGCAGCGTCGGTTGACCGGGGTCGACGGCGCTCTGCACGACTCCGACCTCGATCCGGACGAGATCGCGTCCCGGCTGCACGTCGAGCTCGAGGACGGCAGCGTGCTGCCCGCGTCGCAGAGCCCGCTGCGGCAGGCCATGGCCGGACGCGAGCTCCGAGCCCTGCCGGCGACGATCACCCGCGACGGCCAGGTCCGGCACGTGCTGCTGACGGCGCAGCAGGTGCACGACAAGGACGGCCGGCTGCTCGGCGCCGTCGCGGCCGCCACCGACGTCTCCCCGCAGCGCGAGGTGCAGCAGCAGCTGCTGGACAGCGTGCGCGAGCTGCAGGCGCGCGAGCGCGAGCTGCGTCGCGGCCACGAGGACCTGGCGGCGCTGGCGGCCGCCTCCAGCTCGGTGCTCTCGGGAACGCATGCGCGCGCCGCCATCTGCCAGGCGGCGAAGGACATCAGCGGGTCCCTGTCGGTCATGCTGCTCGAGCCGGACGAGAAGCGACGGGTGCTCGTCAACACCTACACCGCGGGACCCTCGCTTCCGGCGCTGACCATCCCGCTCGACTCGTCGTCCCGGTCCGTCGCCTGCCTGACCAGCGGTCGGGTGCAGCTGGTGTCCGACGTCCGTCACGATCCGCGCACCGACCCGCAGACCCTGGCCGCCTACGACGAGCTGCTGGGCGGACCCCTGCTGCAGGCGTCGCTGCACATCCCGGTGCTGCGCGCGGGCAAGGCGCGCGCCGTCCTCACCCTCGCCCTGCCCGAACCGGTGTCTGCCGGCGACCTGCGCCTGCTCGGGCTGCTCGAGCTGCTCGCGACCGATGCCGCGCTGGCCCTGTCGCGCGAGGACCTGACGCACGAGCTGGAGCGGCTGTCGGTGACCGATCCGCTCACCGGGGTGGCCAACCGACGGCGCTGGGACGAAGAGCTGGCCCGCGAGATCACCGTTGCGCACCGACGTGCCCATCCGCTGACGCTGGTGATGCTCGACCTGGACCACTTCAAGGCCTTCAACGACGCCTTCGGCCATCCGGAGGGTGACGCCCTGCTGCAGGAGACGACCCGCTCCTGGCAGGCCCAGCTGCGCGGCGGAGACCTGCTGGCGCGCGTCGGCGGGGAGGAGTTCGCGATCCTGCTGCGCGACTGCTCGCTGAGCGACGCCGAGCCGACCGTCGAGCGTCTGCTGCGCAGCGTCCCCCGGGGACGCACCTGCTCGGCAGGGGTGGCTCAGCTGGCTGCCGCGGAGGGTGCGCAGCAGCTGCTGGCCCGCGCCGACGCGGCCCTGTACGACGCCAAGTCCGGGGGGCGCGACCGGGCCGTGCTGGCGAGCGCGCTCGTGGACGTGCTGGTGCCGGAACCCCGGCGGCGGGCTCGTCCGGCCTGACCCGCTACCGCGGCGCCACCAGCAGGCTCTGCGCGCCGACGCCGAGCGGTCCCTGGTCGTCGGACAGGACGCTCGTCGCCAGCCCCGTCCCCCCGGCCGACACCGCGGTCCGGGCGTCCAGGCAGACCCACTCGCCGACGGCCTCGCGATGCAGGTGCACGGTCAGCTCAGGGTTGATGTAGTGCCAACGGGTCAGGTCCAGCTCGCTGGACAGGCCGTTGCCGGAGTCGGCGACGGCCAGGACGCGGGTGAGCGGGCTGTTGTCCTCGCCCTCGACCAACGGGTGCCGCAGCCGGGTCCACGCGCTGGCCGGACCGGGTTCGGCGAAGGAGCCCGTCACGTTGCGCCACTCGACGGCCGACAGGTAGCCGTCGACCCAGCCGGTGGCGAGCAGCACGTCGGGCGAGGCCCCCCTCGACGCCGGAGCGGGGTCGCGCGAGGGCACCTGCACGCTCGTGCGCAGAACCCGCCAGGCGGTGGCGCGCGCGACGTCGCGTCCGGCCGCGCTCAACGTGGCCTCGACCAGCTCGACGCTGCGACCTGGCCGCAGGACGCGCGCGGACACCTGCAGCTCGGCGACCGGGACCGGTCCGAGGATCTCCGCGGTCACCCGGGCGACCATCAGCTCCGGGCGCGGGCTGCACCGTTCGACGGCACGACCCAGCAGCGCGCTGGGCGGGCCGCCGTGCTGGAAGCGTGCGTCCCACGGTCCGGTCGTGTGCACCGTCGCGGCGTAGCGGTCGTCGCCGAGCGGGACGAAGAAGGCGTCAGGGGTCACGCCTCGCACGCTACGTCGACGACAGGCACACTCAAGGGGTGAGACGACGCCTGCCCGCACCCCTGACCGCCGCGCTCGTGCTGGCGCTCGCCCTGATGGGCTGCAGCAGCGACGACGCCACCGTCGCCGGCGAGGACGCGGCGGCGCCGGCCACCGCGGCGCCGGCGTCGGCAGGCCCGAGCAGCTCCGGGCCCGAGGCGCCAGCCGGCACCTCGCCGACCACCGCCGACCCCGACGCTGCCGGCGAGCCGGGCGACCCGGCGCGTGCGTCGACCGGTCCGACCGGCGCGGCGGCCGGCACCGGCCCGGTCACCGGCGGCGGGTCGGCCGCAGCCCCCGCACCTGCAGCGCCCGCGACCAGCACCGGCCAGGCGACCGCACCCGGCAGCTACACCTACGACAGCAGCGGCACCGTCACCGCCGGCACGCCTCGTCAGGTCGACGGCACGGCCACGCTCACGGTCGACGCCCCGGCCGGCGGCCAGCAGCACTCGGTGCTCGAGACCGACCAGGGACGTACCGAGACCGACGCCGTGCTGCGCCGCGACGGCCGCTACCTCGCCCGGTTGCTGATCACCAATCCTGCTTTCACCAAGGAGCTCCGGGCCGCGCCGCCGGTGCTGCTGCTGCCGCTGCCTGCCACCGTCGGCCGCAGCTGGTCCTGGACGGCGACCTCCACCGACGGGAAGACGACGGCCGAGGCCGACAACACCGTGCAGAAGCAGGAGACTGTGACCATCGGCGGCGAGCAGGTCGCGTGCGTCGTGGTGCGCACCGCGCTGGTCCTGTCCGGCGACATCGACTACCGAGGCACGACCACCAGCTGGGTCTCCACGAAGTACGCGCTGTCCGTCCAGGACCACACGCAGGGGCAGGGCACCGTCAGCGGGTTCGCCTTCAGCACCGACCTCACCGACGTGCTGCGCAGCACCCGCCCGGCCTGACGGTCCGCACGCACCACCCGGGAGGCAGACTGGCCGCATGCGCGCCATCACCCTGCCCACGCCCGGCGGCCCGGAGGCCCTCGTCCCCGCGGAGGTGCCGGACGCCGTCGCCGGACCGGGAGAGGTGCTGGTCGAGGTCGTCGCGTCCGCGGTCAACCGCGCGGACCTGCTCCAGCGCCAGGGTTTCTACGATCCGCCCCCGGGCTCCTCGCCCTATCCCGGGCTGGAGTGCTCCGGCCGTATCGCCGCCCTGGGCAGCGGGGTCACCGGCTGGACCGTCGGCGACGAGGTCTGCGCCCTGCTCGCCGGCGGGGGCTACGCCAGCCTCGTCGCCGTGCCCGCGGGACAGCTGCTGCCGGTGCCGTCCGGCGTCGACCTGCTGACGGCGGCGGCGCTGCCCGAGGTCACGAGCACCGTCTGGTCCAACGTCTTCCAGCTCGCGGCGCTGGAAGCGGGCGAGGTGCTGCTCGTGCACGGCGGGACGTCCGGCATCGGCACGCTGGCCGTGCAGCTGGCCGCGCACCGCGGCGCCCGCGTGCTCTGCACGGTCGGGTCGCCCGAGAAGGCCCGTGCTGCAGAGGCTCTCGGCGCCGAGCGGGCGATCCGCTACCGCGACGAGGACTTCGTCGAGATCGTCCGGGAGCTGACAGACGGCCGCGGCGCCGACGTCGTCCTGGACAACATGGGCGGCAGGTACCTGTCGCGCAACGTGCAGGTGCTCGCCGTCGAGGGCCGGCTGGTCGTCATCGGGATGCAGGGCGGCACCAAGGGCGAGCTCGACCTCGGTGCGCTGCTGACCAAGCGCGCCGCGGTGCATGCGACCTCGCTCCGCGCGCGCCCGGCCGCGCAGAAGGCGGCGATCGTCGCCGCGGTGCGCGAGCACGTGTGGCCGGCGATCGAGTCAGGTGCCGTCCGTCCGGTCGTCGACCGGGTGTTCACCCTGGACGAGGCCGCCGACGCGCACCGGCACGTCGAGGGCAGCACGCACATCGGCAAGGTGCTGCTCCAGGTCTGACCTGCTGGCGTCAGCGGGTCGAGGCGAGGGGGAAGCCGCCACCGTCGAGCACGGCCTGACGCAGCGGTGCGGCCAGCTCGCGCAACCGCGCGCAGCCGTCGCTGCCCAGGTGGGCGTAGGGGGCCACCGCCAGCGTGTCGGTGAGCTCCTCCACCCGGCGCCGTTGCTCGCGGCCGAGCTCGGTGAACGTGCCGTCGGCCTCCAGCCACCCGCGCTCGGCGAGCCCGGCGACGGCGCCGTCCCACTGCTCGTCGCTGTACGCCCGGGTCGCCTGCAGACCGGAGCGACGCCAGCTGTCGCCCTGGGCGACGTGCAGGACGGCGGCCTCCAGCCCCGTCAGCCCGTCGCAGACCAGAGCAGCGACGTGGCCGTCGCCGCGGAACTCGCGCAGCAGGGTCTGGGCGTGGAACAGCTGCAGGTGCGGCACCTCGGGCCAGGGCAGCCCGGCGTTCGCGGCGTAGAGCGGGCGTCCGTACGGCGTGCAGCCCTCGCTGGCCGTCCGGGCCAGCGCGGCGGCCTCGACGACGTCCGGGCTGTCGAGCAGGTCGCCGCACAGCCGGCGCAGCGCACGGTCCGCGGCGCGATAGCGGGCCGCCAGCAGGTCGGCCGGGGAGGCGATCTCCCAGGCACCGGTCATCCCGAAGTCGACCGCGAGCCGTGAGAAGTTGAAGAACGTCGCCTGGACGAGGTCGGCGCCGACGGCTGCCGAAGGCTGCGGCGCGAGCGGGGAAGTAGCCGGCGGCCCGGTTGCCCTTGACGTCGAACCCGAGGGCGGCGTACTCCTCCTGCGCCTCGGGGACGAAATAGATCATCGCGTGGTAGGGCTCCAGCGCCTGCCACGTCGTCCGGGCCTGCTGGGGATCCACCGGGCTCATGCACGCTCCTCTACAAGGCTGCCAGCAGCCGGTCGACCTCGTCGTCGGTGGTGTAGCAGACCACACCGGCCCGGACGGCTCCGCCGGACGCCTGCAGCCCGAGCGCGGTCATCAGCTCGACGGCGTAGTAGTTGCCGGCCCACACGCAGACGCCCTGGTTGCCCAGGTCGGCACTGACCTGCAGCGGCGTGCGTCCGGCCACGGTGAACGCGACCGTCGGCGTCCGGCTCTGCGGCGAGCCGACGAGGGTGACGTCGGCCCGCTCGGTGAGCCCGGACAGCAGCCGCTGGAAGACGGCGTGCTCGTGCCAGCCGATCGCCTGCATGGCCGAGAGCACCTGCGCGCGCCGCGTGCCCCCCGCACCGTGGGAAGCGATCCAGTCGACGGCCGCGGTCACGCCGGCGAAGGCCGCGAAGCTCGGCGTGCCGTGCTCGAAACGGTCCGGGACCGCGTCGCTGCTGGGCAGCAGCTTGTCCGGACGCAGGGTCTCCAGCACCGCGGGATCGCCGACGAGGCAGCCGATGTGCGGGCCGTACCACTTGTAGGCCGAGGTGGAGTAGAAGTCGGCCCCCAGCTCGCGGACGTCGGTCGGCAGGTGCGGGGTGGCATGCACCCCGTCGACATGGACGTGCGCGCCGACGGCGTGGGCCAGGTCGGCGACGACGCGTACCTGCGGGCGGGTGCCGGTGGCGTTGCTGGCGGCGGTCAGGGCGACCAGCCGGGTGCGCTCGCCGATCAGCTGCGTGTACTGCTCCGCCGGCAGCTCGGTGGTGTGCGGGTCGACCTCGGCCCACCGGACCTCGACCCCGGCCCGGGCCGCCGCCTGCACCCACGGGCGCACGTCGGCGTCGTGGTCCAGGCGCGACAGCACGATGTCCTCGCCCGGCAGCCAGGTGCGGGCGAGCGCACCCGCCAGCACGTAGGTGTTGGCCGTCATCGACTGTCCGAGCACCACCCCGGCAGGGTCGCCGCCGACGAGGTCGGCGACGGCCTGTCGCGCGGCGTCGACGATCGCGTCGGAGCGACGGCTGCTCGCGAACGGCCCGTGCCGGTTGGACAGCGCGCTGCACATCGCGTCCGACACCGCCGCCGCCACCTGCTCCGGCACCTGGGTCCCGCCCGGACCGTCGAAGTGCGCGAGCCCCTCGCCCAGAGCGGGGAAGTCCTCGCGGGCGCGTCGGACGTCGAACGGGGGCGGCGGGGCGAGAGGCATGGCTGCATCCTGTCTGATCCGCGGGCCGGACGTCGGTCGCAAGGTCAGGGCGACCTCGGCCAGGCGTGCCGCCCGCGCCGTGGGGCAGGATCGACGGCATGAGCGACGAGCCGGTGGAGCAGCAGCAGGTCGTGGTCGTGGGCGCCGACGGGCAGCCTGTCGGCACGGTGTCGATGGGTACGGACGGGTCCGTGGAGCCGTCGCGCCAGCAGAGCCCCGCCGACCTGATCGAGCAGCCGGCGAAGGTCATGCGCATCGGCTCGATGATCAAGCAGCTGCTGGAGGAGGTGCGTAGCGCGCCCCTGGACGACGCGTCCCGCACGCGCCTGCGCGAGGTGCACCGCAACTCCATCGCCGAGCTGTCCGACGGCCTGGCCCCCGAGCTGCGCGAGGAGCTGGACCGGCTGACCCTGCCCTTCGACGACGACACCGTGCCGAGCGACGCCGAGCTGCGGATCGCCCAGGCTCAGCTGGTCGGGTGGCTGGAGGGGCTCTTCCACGGCATCCAGACCGCCCTGTTCGCGCAGCAGATGGCGGCGCGGGTGCAGCTGGAACAGATGCGGGGGCGGCCCGCCCTCACCCAGGGCGGAGCTGCCGACCCGAACCTCCCCCACCCCGGCGGCGGCACCGGCCAGTACCTGTAGGCCGAGCGGCAGCCCGGCTCAGAACCAGCGTTCGAGCACCACCGCGACGCCGTCGTCGTCGTTGCTGGCGGTGACCTCGTCGGCGATGGTCAGCACCTCGGGGTGGGCGTTCGCCATGGCCACTCCGTGCCCGGCCCACGCGAGCATCGGCAGGTCGTTGGGCATGTCGCCGAAGGCGATCACGTCCGCCGCTCCGACGCCGAACTGGCGCGCCAGGGCAGCCAGCCCGCTGGCCTTGCTGATGCCCCCGGCGCTGATCTCCAGCAGGCCGTCGCTGGAGGAGTGCGTGAGCTCGACGCTGTCGCCCAGCACTGCCCGCGCCCGCGCGAGCAGGTCGTCCGAGCTGAGGTGCTCGGCGCGGGCGAGCAGCTTGACCAGACCGTGGTGCGCCATGGCCTCGACGGTCTCGATGGCCACCACCCCGTTGTCCCAGCGCGGGACGTACGCCGCCTCGCGCGAGAAACCGCCGGGAAGGCCTGCGGTAGGTCCTTTCTCGCTCGCGAAGCCGATGCCTGGGATCTCCGCGCGCAACGCGTCCGCGACCTGCACCGCGGCGTCCCGGTCGAGCAGGTGCGCCTGGACGACGCGCTCGGTGTGCAGGTCGTAGACGAGGGCACCGTTGGCGCAGACCGCCAGGCCGCGGTGCCCGGTGGCCTCCGCGACCGGAGCCATCCACCGCGGGGGGCGTCCGGTGACCATGACGAACGGGACGCCGGCGTCCTCCAGCCGGGCGAGGACCCGCACGGTGCGGTCGGAGACGCTGAGGTCTGAACGGACCAGGGTGCCGTCCAGGTCGGTGGCGACCAACCGCGGCGCGGCGCCGACGTACCCCTCGGCCGGCGGGTGGGGGGTGGTCACGGCCGCCTCACCGGGGCAGCAGCTCCTTGCGGCCGGCCAGGTACGGACGCAGCACCTCGGGCACGTGCACCGACCCGTCGGCGCGCTGGTGCACCTCCAGCAGCACGGCGATGGTGCGCCCGACGGCGCAGAGCGTGCCGTTCAAGGTCGCGACGGGAGCCAGACCGCCCTCCCCGCGGGCCCGGATGTTCAGGCGCCGGGCCTGGAAGTCGGTGCAGTTGCTCGTCGACGTGAGCTCGAGCCAGCGGTTCTGCGAGGGCAACCACGCCTCGCAGTCGAACTTCCTCGCCGCGCTGGAACCGAGATCGCCTGCGGCGACGTCGATCACCCGGAACGGCAGCTCCAGCGCCGTGAGGAACGCCTTCTCCCAGCCCAGCAGCCGCAGGTGCTCGGCGTCGGCGTCGGCGGGATCGACGTAGGAGAACATCTCGACCTTGTCGAACTGGTGCACCCGGATGATGCCGCGCGTGTCCTTGCCGTGGCTGCCCGCCTCCCGACGGAAACAGGAGCTGAATCCGGCGTAGCGGTAGGGCAGCTCGTCCAGGACCTCGTTCATGTGGAAGGCGGCCAGCGGCACTTCCGAGGTGCCGACGAGGTAGAGGTCGTCGTCCGCGAGCTTGTAGACCTCGGCGGCGTGCGCCCCGAGGAACCCGGTGCCCTCCATCGCCTCGGGCCGGACCAGCGCGGGCGCGATGACAGGGGTGAAGCCGGCCTCGACCGCCGAGGCGACGGCCAGGTTCACCAGCGCCAGCTCCAGCAGCGCCCCCCAGCCGGTGAGGAAGGCGAAGCGGCTGCCGCTGACCTTCGCGCCGCGCTCGGTGTCGATCGCGCCCAGCGCCGTCCCGAGGTCCAGGTGGTCCTTGACCGGGAAGTCGTAGCTGGGGATCTCGCCGATCTGCTCGAGCACCCGGAAGTCCTGCTCGCCGCCGGGGGGACACCGTCCTGCACCACGTTGGGCACGGCGAGGTGGGCCAGGCGCAGCGCGGCGTCGGTCTCGGTCTGCGTCGCCTCGGCCTGCTTCACCTGCGCCGACAACGCCTTGGCGCGGTCGAGCACGGCCGGTCGTTCGTCGGCGTTGGCCCGCTTCACCGACTGGGACACGGCCTTCTGCTCGGCGCGCAGGGTGTCGGCGTGCGTCACGGCGGCGCGGCGTGCCTCGTCGGCGGCGAGCAGGGCGTCGACCTTGGCAGGGTCGTCGCCGCGGGCGCGCTGCGAGGCGCGGGCGCGCTCGGGGTCGGTACGGAGCAGGCGGAGGTCGATCACTTCCCGGAGGTTACCGGGGCGTGCAGGGACCGCGACCTGGTTGCGCGTCACAGCTCGACGGGCACCGGCGCGAAGCCGTCCGGGTCGGCGCGGGCCCGAGGAACAGGTCGTGCCACGCTCGCTCCGAGACACGACGTCGAGCGACGGTCCAGAGGAGTCAGCGCATGCGCAGCAACCTGTTCGGCGACAACCTCGAGCGCAACAACGCCGAGGCCATGTCCTTGCAGAACCCGCGGATGCTCAAGGTGCGGCTGGGCACCGACGGTGCCGAGGGTGCTGCTGTCGGCGAGATCCTCGCACGCCAGGGCGCCATGATCGGCTACCAGGGCGAGATGACCTTCGCCTACCAGGGCGCCGGCGGAGTCGGACGGCTGCTGAAGAAGGCGCTGACCGGCGAGGGCGTGCCGCTGATGCGCGTGACGGGACGCGGCGACCTGTTCCTCGCGCAGGACGGCAACGAGCTGCACGTGCTCGACCTGGACGGCGACAGCGTCACCGTGAACGGACCCAACGTGCTCGCCTTCGACCCGTCGTTGCAGTGGGACATCCGGCGGGTCGAGGGTGCCTCGATGCTCTCGGGCGGGATCTTCAACATGGTGTTCACCGGCACGGGGCGGCTGGTCGTCAGCGCCTTCGGCACTCCTGTGGTCCTGAACACCGCCGAGGCTCCGACCTACGCCGACCTCCAGTCGGCGATCGCCTGGTCGGGAACGCTGCAGACCAGGCTCGTGCGCACCGCCGGGGCCGGCGCCCTCATCGGCCGTGGCAGCGGCGAGGCCTTCCAGCTGGCCTTCCAGGGGACGGGCTTCGTGGTCCTGCAGGCTTCGGAGGGGCAGAAGGTCCCCCACCACAACCACTGACGACCCGACTCAGGAGCCCTGCCGCAGCCGCGCGAGCCAGGCCGACGCGTCGGTGAAGTCGACCTCGCCGGTACCGGGTCGGACGACGGTCTCCCGGCCGTCCGCCCGCGGCCACGAGCCGAGCACGCGGACGTCCTCGCAGACCCGGCGCAGCGCGCTGAGCGCCTCGCCGACGCGCGCCTCGGCGAGGTGGCCGTCGCAGTCGACGGAGAAGAAGTAGCGGCCCAGCCGGTCGCCGGTCGGCCGCGACTCGATGCGCGAGAGGTTCACCCCGCGGACGGCGAACTCCGTCAGCACCTCCAGCAGCGCGCCGGGGTGGTCGTCCCGGATGTAGGCGAAGACGCCGGTGCGGTCGGCGCCGGTCGGCGGCGCCGGCGGTCCGGGGCGCGAGACCAGCACGAACCGCGTGACGGCGCCCTCGTTGTCCTGCACGCCGTCGGCCAGCACGTCGAGCCCGTACGTCTGACCGGCGATCGGCGCCGCGACGGCGGCGTCGAAGCGGCCCTCGGCCACCGCCCGCGCGGCGTCGGCGGTCGACGGGCTGAGCACCACCTCGGCACCCGGCAGGTTCGTGCGCAGCCAGCGTCGGCACTGTGCCTCGGCGTGCGGATGCGTGGACACCGAGCGGACCTGTGCCGCCGTGGTCCCGGGCCGCACGAGCACGGCGAAGCTCACCGCCAGGACCACCTCGCGCACCACCTGCAGGGCCTCGCCGCGGGCCAGCTCGTCCAGGGTCGTGGCCACCGAGCCCTCGACCGAGTTCTCGAAGGGGACCATGGCGCCGTCGGTGTCGCCGGCCCGCACGGCCTCCAGCGCGACCGCGACGGACGCGTAGGGGCGCAGGTCGGCCCGGGCGGCCGCGGGCACCGTCCGCAGCGCCGCTTCGGTGAATGTTCCGGCGGGCCCGAGGTAGCCGAACCGGGACGGGGGGACGCCGGGCACTAGCGCGCGTCCCGCGTGCACAGGCGCCGGGCGACGGACCCGTCCACGACGTCAGACGGCTCGGCGGGCACGGGAGCGGACACTAGCGGGCTGCCCGCCGCCGTCCCCCCGGCGGCTGCCCCGGCACGACAGACTCCGGCCGTGGCGCACGCGGTGCTCGACCGGCAGACGCTCAGCCGCACGCTGCTCGCGCGGCAGTGGCTGCACCCTCGCCGTGACGCGACCATCGAGCAGGCCGTGGGGCACCTCGTCGCCGTGCAGGCGCAGTCGACCACCGCTCCCTACCCGGGACTCTGGAGCCGCCTGACCACCTTCGACCGGGACGAGCTCGGGGCAGCCCTCACCGACCGGCGCCTGGTGCGCATGACCTCGCTGCGCGGGACCGTGCACCTCACCCTCGCCGCCGACGCGGGTCCGCTCCGGGCCTGGGCGCAGCCGTCGGTGCTCCGGGCGCTGCGTCAGCACTGGCAGGGACCGTTGGCCGGGATCGATCCGGGTGCGCTGGCCCACCGGACGCAGCAGGTGCTGGCGGACGGTGCGCTGCGGCCGGCCCTCGAGCTCGGTCGGCTGCTGCAGCAGTGGTGGCCGCAGGTGCCCGCGACCGAGCTCACGGTGGGGGCGCGCAGCCTGCTCCCCCTGGTGCAGGTGCCGCCTCGAGGGGTCTGGGGCTCGGCGCTGCAGGCCACCTACACGCCGCTGGAGCACTGGGTCGGCGAGTCCCCGCCGGTCGATCCGGGGCAGCTCGTACGCCGTTACCTGGCCGCGTTCGGCCCGGCCAGCGTCGCGGACCTGCAGGCGTGGGCCGGTCTGACCCGGCTCGCCCCGCTGGTCGCCAGCCTGCCCGACCTGGTCCGGTACTCCGACGAGCAGGGACGGACCCTCTACGACGTCGCAGGCCTCGCGCTCGCCGACGGCGCCGAGCCGCTGCCGCCGATCCTGCTCGCCCCCTTCGACAACCTGACCCTGAGCCACGCCGACCGCAGCCGGGTCGTCGACGACGAGCACCGGCGGCGGCTGGCGACGTCCAACGGCATGATCCCGGGCATGGTGCTGCTGGACGGTCGGGTGGCCGGCGCCTGGCGCGCACCGTCCGACGGTCTCGAGCTCGAGCCCTTCCGCGCGCTCACGAGGCCAGAACGAGCGTCGTTGCACGACGCCGCGGTCGCGCTGGCGGAGCTGCTCGGCGTGCCGGCGTCCGTGCGGGTCCGACCGACGTGACCCGGACCCTCGGCCGGCTGACGCACGCCACATCGCGGACCGGATTCGTTCACCCACGGCCGGGCAGATCCTCGCCACCGAACGAGAGGCTCTTCCCATGCCCACGGACGACGCCGTCCTGACCCGCCCCCGCACCGTCGCGCTGCACGCGCAGCTGGACGACGCGCTGCGCACCGGCGCCGCCGCGCTCCAGCGGCTCGCGGGCAGCGAGCCCGTGGACCGACGCGACCGGGCCCTGACGCTGCTGAGCATCTACGACCTGCACACCGCCCCGCTGGAGCAGCTCGGCGACGCGGTCCGCCACCAGCACCACCCGGCCGTGGCAGCGCTGAAGGGCACGCTCGAGGCGTCCTGGCTGGCTGAGCTGGAGACCGCCTGGCAGCAGGACGGGCCGGCCGCCGCTCCGCAGGGGTCGACGGGCACCGTCCGCGCGATGCGTGCGATCGCCGCGCGGGACCGGCTGCCCGCCGCGTACACCTGGCTGGCCCGCAGCGCGAGCCGGCGCGAGCTGGTGGACTTCCTGGCGGTGGAGGGCGGTCCGGACGGCGGCTTCGACGACCTCGTCGCGCTGTGCCAGGTCGGGCTGTCCGGCTCGGCCAAGCTGGAGCTCGGCAAGAACTACTGGGACGAGATGGGGCAGGGCGACGCGTCCGGGGTGCACACCGAGCTGCACCACCGGCTCAGCGCGGCACTGCAGCTGCCGACGATCGCCCGGGAGGCGCTCCCGGTGCAGGCACTGGAGCGCGCGGCGCTCGGCGGGCTGCTGTCGACCAACCGCTGGCTGCAGCCCGAGCTGATCGGCGCCCTGGGTCTGCTGGAGCTGCAGGCCGGCCCCCGGTGCCGGCTCGTCCTGCAGGCCTTCGACCGGCTGGGCGTGCCCGCCGACGCCTACCCGTTCTATCTCGAGCACGCCGAGGTCGATCCGGTGCACGGCAAGGACTGGATGGACAAGGCCATCGCGCCGCTGGCCGTCGAGCACCCGGCCTGGGGACCTCGGATGGTGAAGGGTGCCTGGTGGCGCTCGCAGCTCAACCTGGCGTTCTTCTCCGCCGTGACGGTGCCGTCCGAGCGGGGCGCCCGGGCCGCGTGAGCCGGCGGCTGTCTAGGGTTCGCCCATGACGGCTGCCGCACCCGCTCCGCTCCACCAGGTGACCAGCGAGGTGGGCACGCTGCGCACGGTGCTGCTGCACCGCCCGGGCAACGAGCTCTCGCGGCTCACCCCCCGCAACAACGCCGACCTGCTCTTCGACGGGCTCCCCTGGCTGGCCCGCGCACAGGAGGAGCACGATGCGTTCGCCGCTGCTCTGCGCCAGCGCGGCGTCGAGGTGCTGTACCTGACCGAGCTGCTCGTGGAGGCGCTGGACCAGCCCGGTGCGCGCGTGGACGTCATCGCGGCTGCGGCCTCGCCCGCCGAGGTCGGACCGGCGCTGGCCGGCGTGCTCGGCAGCTGGCTGCACGACCTGCCCTCGGCGCAGCTCGCCGCGGTGCTCGCCGCCGGCCTCACCCACGACGAGCTGCCGCCGCACGGGGCGGACGGGGTCGTCGCGCGGCTGTCCTCGCACGGTGAGTTCGTGATCCGGCCGCTGCCGAACCTGCTGTTCACCCGCGACAGCTCGGTCTGGGTCGACCGGCACGTGGCCATCACGTCTCCGTCGATGCACGCCCGCATGCGCGAGCGGACGCTCACCGGCGCCCTCTACCGCCACCATCCGCGCTTCGCCGGGACCCCGCTGCTGTACGGCGGACGCGACGTCGAGGCCTGGTTCGAAGGCGGCGACGTGCTGGCGCTCGCGCCGGGCGTGCTGGCCGTCGGCACCGGGCAGCGCACGACCCCGGCGGGGGTGGAAGCCTTCGCCCAGCGCGCGTTCGCGGCCGGGCTGGCGCACTCGGTGCTGGCCGTGCCCATCGCCCAGGAGCGCGCCACGATGCACCTGGACACCATCTGCACGATGGTCGACCGCGACGCGGTCGTCATGTTCCCCGCCGTCGCCGACACCCTCTCGGCGCTCACGGTGACCCCCGGCGAGGACGGCGGGCTCGTCGTCGCGGACCCGCGTCCGTTCCTGGAGGCCGCCGCCGACGCGATGGGCATCGACCGGCTACGGACCATCGACACCGGGCTGGACCCGGTGACCGCCGAGCGCGAGCAGTGGGACGACGGCAACAACACCCTCGCGCTGTCGCCGGGCCTGGTCGTCGCCTACGAGCGCAACGTCGTCACCAACCAGGCGTTGGAGCGGGCGGGCATCGAGGTGGTGCGCATCGCCGGCAGCGAGCTGGGCAGCGGCCGGGGCGGCCCGCGGTGCATGAGCTGCCCCGTGCTGCGCGACCCGCTGCCGGCGTAGCGGGTCGGTCAGCCGCCGTAGCCGGGCTGCCCGTAGGGCGACGACGGGTCGCCGAAACCGCCGCCCACGTTCTTGGGGTTCGGACCGTACTGGTTGTCACCCGGCGCGCTGTCCATCACGAAGAAGACCAGCACGATGATGCCGCCGACGAGCGGGATCAGCCCGATGAGGATGAACCAGCCGGACTTGCCGGTGTCGTGCAGCCGGCGGACCCCTGCGGCCAGCGTCGGCACGATCACCCCCAGAAAGACGATCGGGACGAACAGCGTCGTGCCGATCACCGCGTCGATGATCAACGCTGCGATGTAGGCCACGATGACGGCGAGGTAGAAGAACCAGTACTCCGAGCGGCGGGCGCGGCCGCTGAACGTGGCGTACTTGGACAAGCAGGTCTGGACGGCCTCAGAGAAGCCCATGAAATCCCCAGGTGATCGAGTGATGGTCGGACGCTGCGACCGTAGGGGATGGAGCGTCCGGTCGACGCCTCGTGCACAGGGATGGCGGACACACTTCTGCCCGGATCCCGACAAACGGGATCTTCAGCGCAGCGTGAGCTGCCGGGAGAGCAGGCCCGCCCGGGCGCGTCGCTGCTCCGGCGTCAGCGGCGCGTCGGAGGCCAGCGCGTCGTCCAGCCGGGCCCGGAGCGCGAGCACCGGCTCCTCCAGCGCGTCGGCGTCCCGGTCCAGCGGCAGGTCCCAGACCGGCACGAGCAGGCCGTGCGCGCGGAAGGAGCCCACGTAGCGCGTGTCGGGGCCGATGCCCAGCGCCCCGGCCGCCGACAGGCGCGCCAACGCGTCCAGCAGCGGCTCCTCGCCGTCGGGCAGCACCCAGCGCAGGTGGCTGCGCTCCTTCATCCGGCACCAGTACGCCGAGCGGACCCCCGCCAGCCGGGCGGTCGGGATCACCGAGGCGTTGGCCCGCTCCATCGAGGCGGCGACCTCGCCGGTGGGGTCGGCGGCGCCTTCGACCCAGTAGTCGAAGCCCTGGTGGACGGTGACGTCCAGCGGGTCGTCGTGCAGCAGATCCTGCAGGCGCGCCCCCGGTCCCGGCAGCCCGGTCGGCACGATCGACTGACCCGGCTCGCTGGCCACCGCGAGCTCGAGCGCGTGCGCGAGGTCGCGGCTGACGTCGCCCGAACGGGCCTGGACCTGCAGGCCGAGGTAGATGGTGCCGTCGGCGCGGACCAGTGCCGGCCAGGCGAGCGGCAGCACGGTCGAGAGCACGACGGTCCGGTCCTCGGCGCCGCGGACGCGCAGCGGCGCCGTCGCTGCCGGCACGACCTCGCGCAGCGCGATCCACTCGGTCTCGTCGGCGCGGCCCTGGAACGGCCGGGTGACCATCCGCTCCTCGGTGGTGCGGCCGTGGCAGGCCTTGTAGCGCTTGCCGCTGCCGCAGGGGCACGGCTCGCGAGCGCCCACCACGGGCACCGGCGCCGTCGGGTCGGCGGTCGGCGCAGGAGCGCCGGTCGGGCGGGCAGGCGGGCGACGTCGGCTGCTGATCGCGGGGCTCCTGGGTCGGCGGCGGGCTCGGTGAGCGAAGCGTAGGCCGGGGCCAGGGATAGCCGACCTGCGGCGGGGGCAGGCTCGGAGCATGCAGACCGTGGTGCGGCCCGGACGAGTTGTGCCGACCCCGGCGACGCGATGACCGTCGTCGTCGTCGGCGCGGGGATCGCCGGCGCCGCCTGCGCGCAGGCCCTGCAGGCTGCCGGGGCGCCCGTACGCGTGCTCGACCGGGGTCGGCGACCGGGCGGGCGGATGGCGGTGCGGCGCGTCCAGGGGCACGCCGTCGACCTCGGGGCCTCCTACCTGACGGTCAGCGACCCGCGCTTCGGTGCGGTCGTGGACGACTGGCAGCAGCGCGGGCTGGCCCGCGCGTGGACCGACACCTTCCACGTCGCCGGGCCACAGCGGCTGCGCGAGCGCAAGCCCGGGCCGGTGCGGTACGGCGCGACGGACGGGCTGCGCGCCCTCGTCGCCGACCTGCTGACCGGCCTGGACGTCACGCAGGAGCACGAGGTCCGCACCGTCGGTCCGGGGCCGACCGTCGACGGCGAGCCGGTCGACGCCGTGGTGCTCGCGATGCCCGACCCGCAGGCCCAGCGGCTGCTCGACCCGGCGCTGGCGGCCGAGCTCGAGGCCGTCCGCGACCGCGCGTGGGAGCCGGTGCTCGCGCTCGCCGCCGGCTGGGCGCAGCGGTCGTGGTCCGCGGACTTCGACGGCTGCTTCGTGCACGACTCCGACGCGCTCGGGTGGATCGCCGACGACGGCCGACGGCGCGGCGACGCGGCACCGGTGCTGGTCGCCCACTCCACCTCGGCCCTGGCCGCCCGCCACCTGGGCGACCCGGACGCTGCCGGACCCGAGCTGCTGGCCGCAACCAGGCAGATCCTGCAGATCGACAGGGCTCCCGCCTGGTCCCACGTACAGCGGTGGACCTACGCCCGCCCCGCCGCCGGTCGCGAGGAGCCGTTCCACCTGGGCCCGGCGCGGGTCGGTCTGTGCGGGGACGGCTGGGGAGCGCCCAAGGTCGAGACGGCCTGGCTGTCAGGCCATCTGCTCGGTCAGGCGCTCGCGGCCGGCTGAGCGGTCCGCCGGGCTCAGGCAGCCGTAGGCGCGGCCAGGGCGTACTCGACGCGCGGCCGCTCGGCGCCGCGCTCGAGGGCGACGAGCACCCGACCGAGTGCGCGTACCCGGACGGGCTCCGGCGTGCCGACGTCGTTCAGGATCGTCAGCAGGATCGGACTGACCGCCGCCGCGACGGCGGAGTCGTGCAGCCGCACGAGCTCGTCGGGGGCCAGGGCCGCCAGACCGGACTCCGCCACCTGCGTGCCCACGCTGCTGAGGAACTCACTGCTCGTCATGTCCGACCTCCTTGGCGTCCCACCTGCTCTGGTCGCTCACGCTAAGAACTCCGGACCATCACGTACAGCGGCTAAACGTCGCCGTTAGCATCAGCAGATCTGATCCTCCCAGCGAGCGGAGCCCGCCGTGGTCGCCGTACGAGACCTGGACCTGCGCCACCTGCAGGCCCTGGACGCTGTCGTGGCTACCGGCACCTTCGGTGCGGCCGCCCGCACGCTCGGCTTCACCCAGTCCGCGGTGAGCCAGCAGATCGCGGCGCTGGAACGGGCCGTGGGCGCCTCGCTGTTCGACCGCCCGGGCGGCCCGCGGCGTCCGGTCCTGACGCCGCTCGGCCGCATCGTGGCCGAGCACGCCCGCGACCTCGTCGACCGCGCCGGCGGACTCACCGAGGAGGTCCGCCGCTTCCAGGCCGGGCTGGTCGGCCGGCTCGACGTCGGCACCTTCCAGAGCATCTCGACCGCCGTGCTGCCCGGGCTGCTGTCGGCGCTGCGCGAGCGGCACCCGGACGTCGAGGTCCGGCTGGTCGAGGACCCCGAGGACGCCGTGCTGGCTCAGGCGCTGCTCGACGGAAAGCTGGACCTGAGCTTTCTGGTCGGCGAGCCGTCGCCGTCGCTGGAGGGCATCGAGCTGTTCGTCGACCCCTTCGTGGTGGTCGCCCGACCGCAGGACGTCGGCCCCGGCCCGGTCCCGGCCGGCGTGCTCGCGTCGGCGTCGCTGGTCGGCCAGCCCAACAGCTCCTGCGAGCGGTTGGTCGCCGACGGCCTGCACGCGCTCGGCATCGAGCCGCGCTACGTGTTCCGCACCAACGACAACTCCGCGGTGGCCTCGATGGTCCGGGCCGGCATGGGCCTGGCCGTGCTGCCGCGGCTGGCGGTCGACACCGACGACCCCCGCACGGTGGTGCGAGCGCTGGACCCGCCGCTGCCCAGCCGTCGGGTGAACCTGGTGTGGCGCGCCGACCGCGACCTGTCGGCAGCCGCCCGGTCGCTGGTCGAGCTGGCGGTGAGCGGGACGGCGCACCTGCGCGCGGCCGGCGAGCTACCGGTCTAGCCGGCCCGTTGCCCCAGGTGCCGGCGCACGCGGGCCGGCCGGTTGCTGATGATCCCGTCGACACCGAGCCGGATCATCAGCTCGATGTCGCGGGGCTCGTCGACGGTGAACACGTGCACCCGCCCACCCAGGTCGTGGACGCGCTGCACGTAGCCCGGGAACGCCTTGACGACCCGCAGCGCGACCCCGGCGCTGCTGACCTGGGCCGGCAGCCGGCCGTCCCGGTAGCGCACCGGGACGCGGTCCATCAGGTAGACGGTGGGCAGCACCGGCGCCAGCTGGTGGATGCGGCGCAGCGACGTCGCGGCATAGCTCATCACCGTGACGTGCGAGACAGAGCGGGACAGCGGCTGGGCCAGCCCGAAGCGCGCGAGGGTCTCCACCAGCGCCCGCTCGACCAGCGCCCCGTAGCGGGTCGGGTGCTTGGTCTCGATGTGCAGCCCCACCTGCCGACCCGACGGCGCGCGGCTGTCGACGGCCAGCTCGAGCAGCCGCTCGAGGGTGAGAACGCCTTGCCGTTCGGCGTCCTGGTCCGCCTGCTCCCACGCGGCCGCCAGCAGCGGGTCCTGCTGCCGCGACTTCCAGGAGGCGAAGTCCAGCTGCTCCAGGTCCGCCAGCTCCAGGGTGGACAGCACTCCCCGACCGTCGCTGGTGCGGTCGATCCGGCGGTCGTGCACGCAGACCAGCACGCCGTCGCGGGTGAGGCGGACGTCGCACTCCAGCGAGTCGGCGCCTTCTTCCACGGCCTGCTCGTAGGCGCTCAGGGTGTGCTCGGCCTGGTCGGCCGAGGAGCCGCGGTGGGCCACCACCTGCACGTCCCGGAGGGTCACCCGACGATATTGGCCTCGGGTGCGCCGGCTGTCAGCCGGACGCGCCCGGGCGCTGCCGAATCACCGGGTCCAGACCGTTGACGACGTCCTGCACGGGCTGCCCGTCGAGGACCCGGCGCAGGTTCGCTGTCGACTGGCCCAGGATGCGCAGGGCGGCCTGCGTCGTCGACCCGGCCATGTGCGGGCTCAGCAGCACGTTCGGGGCGGTGCGCAGCACCGAGTCCGCCGGCAGCGGCTCGACGCCGAAGACGTCCAGGGCCGCCCCGCCCACCGCGCCGGACCCGAGGGCGCCCACGAGCGCCGCCTCGTCCAGCACCTCACCGCGCGCCCCGTTCACGACCAGCGCCCCCGGCGTCAGCAGGGCGAGCCGCTCGGCCGAGAGCAGGTTGCGGGTGGTCGGTCCGAGGGCGATGACCAGCACCACGACGTCGCTGCCGGCCAGCAGGTCGTCGAGCTCGCGATAGGTCGCGGGCGCGTCGGCGTGCCGGCTGCGCGACCAGTACGACACCTCGCAACCGAACGCACCGAACAGGGTCGCGGTGTGGCGGCCGATGGCGCCCATGCCCACGACGCCGATGCGGCAGCCGGCGAGCTCGCGGCCTCCCAGGCTCGTCTGCGGCCATTCCTGACGTCGCACCGCGGCATCGGCCTCGACGGTGCGACGCAGCAGCGCCAGCGTCGCCGAGACGCACCACTCGGCGACGCTGACGGCGTTCGCGCCTGCGGTGTTCGCGACGGGAACCCCTGCGGTGGTGCAGCTCTGGAGATCGATGCCGTCGGTACCGACGCTCGGTTGCTGGACGAAGCACACCCGGGGGCCTGGATCCTCGATGCGGAGCGAGGGCGACCAGTCGCCGATGACGACATCGACGTCGGGCAGCAGGCGCTGCACCTCGGCCTGCGTGCGCTCGCGCGGCGTGACCAGCTCGATGTGCTCGGCGACGCCCTCGACCGCGAACAGGGCCGCCAGCACCTCGTGGGGCAGCGGCGGCAGCGCCAGCACCCGCCACGGCGCGCTCACGGCCGCGCCTTGCGAGCCGGCTCTCGCCCGGCGTCGAAGAACTGCGCAGCAGCCTGCCGGGTCGACAGCGACCAGGTGGGATAGGCGTGGATGGTCTGCGCGAGCCGGCCGACGAGCGTGCCCGCGCGCATGCTGAGCGCGCCCTCGGCGATGAGCTCACCGGCCATCGGCCCCACCGCGGTCATGCCGAGCAGGCTGCCGAGCACCATCCCGCCGACCTTGCCGGGCTTGGCGACGAGCTTGACGAAGCCGTCGGTCTCGCCAGCGGTGCGGGCGCGGTCGCCGTGCCGCTCCCAGACCGTCGAGACCAGCACGCTGTCGCCGTACTGCTCGTAGGCCTGCGCCTCGGTGAGCCCGACGTGGCCGATCTCGGGCTCGGTGAAGGTCACCCACGGCACGACGTCGTCGCTCCAGGTGCCGCGCTGCCAGGGGAACGGACCGGCGAAGGCGTTGCGGGCGGCCAGGCGTCCCTGCTCGTCGCCGACGTGGGTGAACTGCAGCGTGCTGGTGCAGTCGCCCGCCGCCCACACGGTGTCGGCCGCGCGCAGGTGGTCGTCGGTGACCACGCGGCCCCGGCTCCAGGACCACACCGGCCTTCTCCACGCCCATGCCTCCGGTGGCGGGTCGACGCCCGACCGCGACGAACAGGTGGCTGCCCGTCACGCTGCTGCCGTCCTCCAGGTGCAGGGTGGGACCGGCGGAGGCGCGCACGACCTCGGCACCCGTGCGGACGGTCACGCCCTCGCGCTCGAGCACCGGCGCAGGACCTGCTGCGCCTCCGGCTCCTCCTTGCCGATCAGCCGTCCGAACCCTCCAGGACCGTGACCTGCGCGCCCGAGGCGCCGGAACGCCTGCGCGAGCTCGACGCCGATCGGTCCACCACCGAGCACGAGCAGGTGCTCCGGCAGCTCGCGCAGCGCGAAGACCGTCGTGTTGTCCAGGACCTCGACGCCGTCCAGCCCCTCGATCGGCGGGACGAACGCGGTCGAGCCGGACGCCAGGACGAACTTCTCGGTGCTGTAGGACTTCCCCGCGACCTCCACGGACGTCGGGCCGGTGAAGGTGCCCCAGCCGGACAGCACGTCGATGCCCTCGGTCGCCAACAGCTCGGGCGACTCGTCCTGCTCGATCTCACCGATCACCCGCTGCACCCGGTCCATGACCGCCGGGAAGTCGACGTCGACGTCGGCCCGGAACCCGTAGGCGGGACCGCTGCGCGCCCCCTGCACCCGGCGGGCCGTCTCCAGCAGCGCCTTGCTCGGCACGCAGCCGTAGTGGGTGCAGTCGCCGCCCGTCCGGCCGCCTCCACCAGCGCCACCCTGCGCCCCGCGCGGCGGGCCCCCCGAGCGGCCCCCAGGCCGGTCGCGCCCGCACCGATCACGACAAGGTCGTAGTCCACCATCCGTACAGTCTGTCAGGGGACGCGCGATCGGCCCGCTGACCGACGACGACGACCGCGTTTGAGAAGGTGGCAGGCAGAGGCCGTCCGGTCTCACGGGTCCCGGGGGTTCGATGGCACGCACCGCCGGTCTGCACGGGAGAGCTGATGGCTGAGGACACCCCGCCTCCGACGACCGGGGGCCGAGGCGGCAGCCGCCGACCGCCCCGGCCGCCGACCGCCGCCGAGCTCGCGCGCCAGGCGGCGCTGCGGGAGATCGCCCGCGTGGAGGCGGCCCGCTACGCCGCCGAGCAGGAGCGGCTGAAGGGCCCGCTGGCCCCGGACGCACCGGTGCCCGCGCTCGGTTCCGGCCCGCCGAGGCGGCGCACGGGGCCGGTGCGCAAGCGGCCACCCGTCACCGACGCGGCCGCCGTACCGCCCGTCACCGGAGCGGTTGCCGTACCGCCTGTCGAGCCACCGCCTGTCGAGCAACCGCCGGCACCGGTCGTCGCTGCGCCTGCGCCCCGGCGGCGGGTCGTGCCACCGTCGGTGGAGGTGCCGCTGGCGGCGTCGGTGGCGGCCGCCACCCCCGAGCCGTTGGCGGAGCCGACCGTCGAACCCGGCGAAGCGCAGGGACGTTCGGGGCGGCTGGGCCTGATCCTGGTCGGCGCGCTGGCGCTGCTCGTCGTCATGCTCGCCGGCTACGCCTTCCTCGGCGGCGGCACCGAGACCGTCGAGGCGAACAAGGCGACCCCGGCGATCGTGCCGAGCCAGGACGCCGCCGAGCCCGAGCCGACCGAGGACACCTCCTCCGGGGAGCCCGCCCCCTCGCTCGCGCCGGCTGCTCCCGCCGTCCCGGGCAGCTCGCCGGTGCCCCTCGTCCTGACGACCGCCGCGGCCGCGCCGACGCCGTCGGCCGCCGCTCCACCGAGCGCCCAGCAGTCTGCTGCCTCCACACCCACCCCCCAGCCGGCGCCGGCCCCTGCCCGCCCGTCCCCCCGACCGACACCCGCACGAGCGAGCACCGCGCCCGCGCCGAGCCCGACCGCTGCGGCGACCTTCCGTGCGCGGTTGCGCTACCGGACCGTCTGCTACCAGCGGGCCACCTACGGTCCCGACGGTGACATCGAGATCGTCTTCGACTCCGACCGCGCGAGCGGGACGTCCGCCCGCCTGACGATCAGCAGCGACACCGACCCGACCAGCCGTTCGGCCACGGCGCGCACCGGGTCCGGCGGGACGCTGCAGTTCTTCGTCCCGCTGGCCGGTCCCGGCGAGACGTTGCGCGTGAGCAGCCTGGTCGTCGCGGGAGTCTCCGGGAGCACCGACTTCGGCAGCTACACCACGCCCGCCGACTCGAGCTGCTGACCGGCCCGGCTCACTTCAGCAGTCTGGACAGCCGCCGGTCGGCCAACGGCTGGCCCCCGGTCTGGCAGGTCGGGCAGTACTGCAGCGACTTCGTCGCGAAGGAGACCTCGCGCACCGTGTCGCCGCAGCGCGGGCACGGCAGGCCGGTGCGGGCATGGACGGCGAGATGGCTCTTCTTCTCCGCCTTGAGCTCACCCGCAGCCAGGCCGTCGGCCCGCGCGACGGCCGCACGGAGGGTGCGCTGGATCGCCTCGTGCAGCCGCGCGACGTCGTCGGGAGTCAGCTTCGCGGCAGACTTGAACGGCGACAGACCCACCTCCCACAGCACCTCGTCGCTGTAGGCGTTGCCGAGCCCGGCGATGACCGACTGGTCGGTGAGCAGGCCCTTCACCTGCGACCGGACGCCGGCCAGCAGCCCGGCGAGCAGCTCCTCGGTGAACTCGGGCGCCAGGGGGTCCACCCCCAGCCGCGCGATGCCGGGAACCGTGCTGACGTCGGTCACGACATAGACCGCGAGCCCCTTCTGCGTGCCGGCCTCGGTCAGGTCGAAGCCGGACCCGTCGTCCAGGTGCACCCGTAGCCCGATCGGGCCCTTGCCCATGCGCGGCGGAGCCGGCGGCAACGAGGCGCGCCAGTGCAGCCAGCCCGCCCTCGCCAGGTGCGTCACCAGGTGCAGGCCGCCGATGTCGAGGTCCAGGAACTTGCCGTGCCGCTGCGCGCCGTCGACGGTCAGACCCGCCAGCGCGGTGACCGGGGGGTCGTAGGTCTTGAGCACGTGGATCGCCGGGGTGTCGACGCGGGCGACGACGCGACCGACCGCGCGCGCCCGCAGGAAGGCGACCAGCGCTTCGACCTCGGGGAGCTCAGGCACGTCGCCAGGCTGCCCGAGAGCGCGGCGCCCGCGCAAGCCCGCATGTTATCGTCTGCTTGACGAGAAGGAGTCCGATGTCGGCCGCGCTGCTCACCGACCACTACGAGCTGACCATGCTCGAGGCCGCGCTGGCCAGCGGCGTCGCCCGGCACCGGGCGGTGTTCGAGGTCTTCGCCCGGCGCCTGCCGACCGGTCGTCGCTTCGGCGTCCTGGCCGGTCCGGGTCGGTTGGCCCGCCTGCTGGCCGGCCTGTCGTGGGAGCCGGACGACGTCGCCGCCCTCGAGTTCCTGCAGCCCACCACGCGCCGCTGGCTGTCCGGGCGACGGCCGGCCGTCGCGGTCTCGGCCTACGCCGAAGGGCAGACCTACCTGCCGGGCTCACCCGTGCTCACCGTCGAGGGCACCTTCGGCGAGGCCGTGCTGCTCGAGACGCTGGTGCTCTCGGTGCTCAACGCCGACACGGCCGTGGCGTCGGCGGCGGCGCGCATGGTGCTGGCGGCGGGCGGACGTCCGTTGATGGACATGGGCGGACGGCGCACGCACGAGCAGGCTGCCGTGAGCGCCGCCCGCGCGGCCTACGTCGCCGGGTTCGCCAGCACCTCCAACCTGGAGGCCGGGCGCCGGCACGGCCTGCCCACCCGCGGTACCAGCGCGCACGCCTTCACCCTCGCGCACGACAGCGAGGTGGAGGCCTTCACCGCGCAGGTGGCGGCCATGGGTGCCGGCACCACCCTGCTCGTCGACACCTACGACATCGCGCAGGGCATCCGGAACGCCGTGCAGGTGGCCGGCCCCGCCCTCGGGGCGGTGCGGCTCGACAGCGGTGATCCCGGCGTCCAGGTGCCCCGGGCGCGCGCGCTGCTCGACGACCTCGGCGCACGCGACACCCGCATCGTGGTCACCGGGGACCTGGACGAGCACGAGATCGCCTCGCTGGCAGATGTTCCGGTGGACAGCTATGGCGTCGGGACCTCGCTCGTCACCGGCTCCGGCGCCCCGACGGCCGGCTTCGTCTACAAGCTCGTGGCCGTCGCCCGCTCTGCCGACGCCGACGCTCCGCTGGTCCCGGTCGCGAAGACCTCGCTGGGCAAGACCTCGCTCGGCGGACGCAAGTGGGCCTATCGCCAGCCCGACGGCAGCGAGGTGCTGCGGCTCGTCCCGGGCGGCCCGGGTGATCCCCTGCAGGCGCCGCTGCCGTCCGACGACGGGGTCGAGCGGGCCCGCGCGACGTGCGCCGCCGCGCTCGCCGCCCTGCCCGCCGACGCCCGCGACCTGACGCCCGGAACCGCGCACGCCGCGACGGTGCTGGAGGAGACCGCATGAACCGCCCCTCGAGCGCCGTCACCGCCGTCGTGGTCGTCGACGTCCAGAACGACTTCGCCGACCCCGCCGGCTCGCTCAGCGTCACCGGTGGCGTCGGTGTGGTGCAGGCCTGCAACGTCGAGATCGGACGGGCCGAGCACGTCGTCTACACCCAGGACTGGCACCCGCCGACCACCCCCCACTTCGCGACCGGCGGCGGCACCTGGCCGGTCCACTGCGTCCGCGACACCTGGGGGGCGGCCTTCCATCCCGCGCTGCAGGTCCGGGGGCAGGTGGTGCGCAAGGGCGTCGGCGGCGAGGACGGCTACTCCGGCTTCAGCGTGCGCGACCCGCAGACGCAGGAGGTCTCGCCGACCGGCCTGGACGGCGTGCTGCGCCGACTCGGCGTCAGCGACCTGGTCGTGGTGGGTCTGGCCACCGACTACTGCGTGCTGGCCACCGCGCTCGACGCCCGGGCCCTGGGCTGGCCGGTGCACGTGGTGCGCTCTGCGGTGGCTGCCGTCGACCTCGAGCCCGGCGACGGCGAGCGTGCGCTCGCGCAGCTGGTCGCGGCCGGGGTGGTGCTCCGGTGAGCACACCCGACGACTTCCTGGCGAACTACGACCCGAGCGCCTTCCCGCCCTTCGCGGTCACCGTCGACGTCGTGCTGCTGACCGTCCGCGAGGGCGTGTTCAGCGTTCTGCTGGTCGAGCGCGACACCCACCCCTTCCGCGGCGCCCTGGCCCTGCCTGGCGGTTTCGTCCTGCCGACCGAGGATCTGGACGCGGCAGCCGTCCGACGGCTGGAGCGGGAGACGGGGGTGCGTCGCGACGCTGCGCACGTCGAGCAGCTCGGCGCGTTCGGGGCACCGGAGCGCGATCCGCGCATGCGGGTCGTCTCCGTCGCCTACCTGGTCTTCGCGCCCGACCTGGAGGCCCCCGCTCCCGGCGAGGGCACGCGGTCGGTCGCCTGGCTGCCGGTGGCGGACGTCGAGGCCGCGAGCCTGGCCTTCGACCATGCGCAGGTGCTCGCCGCCGGGGTGGAGCGGGCTCGCGCGAAGCTCGAGTACACCTCGTTGGCAACCGCTTTCGTCGGTGCGCGCTTTACCGTCGGCGAGCTGCGCCGCGTCTACGAAGCCGTCTGGGGACGCCCGCTCGACCCACGGAACTTTCATCGCAAGGTCACCGGGACGCCGGAGTTCCTGCTGCCGGTCGGCCGGCCGGCCCCGGTCGGCCCGGAGGGTGGCCGGCCCGCGGCGCTGTTCACCCGGGGCCCGGCCACCGAGCTCCGCCCGGCGATGCTGCGGCCGAGCTGACCCACAGCCCCGGCGCCGGACACAGCGCTGCCCGGGTACCGCAGGGGTACCCGGGCAGGTGCTGCGCTGGATCAGCGCTGGTGCGACAGACCCCGCACGGGGACGGACGGGCCGAACGTGCGGCGGCTGGGTCGCGGCCCGACCACCGGAGCGGCACTGACCGGCCCGGAGCTGACGACGCCCTGGATCGGGGTGTCCTGCGCGGGGGTGGTGGCAGCGAAGCCGGTACCTCCCAGGAGGGTGAGCGCCAGGGGCGCGCTGACAACGACCGTGCACAAGCGGGTCATGGTGGTGCGCATCGCGGTGGTCCCGTCCGAGAGGGAGAGCACCGGGCGGCGCTCTCGTCTGGGGCAGGTCGGTCTCGCCACTGGCTCCCCGGACGGTCTAGGCGACCGCATGTCTCCGTGCGGCCCTCGTGGGGCCGTCGGTGTGGACTGTCCGGATCAACGCTTCCTTCAGCCCGGAGAACGGTTCCCTGAGCCGCGTCTGCACCAGGTGGTGCTGACAACTACGAAAAGTAGTCGTCACCTAACACTGCGTCATCACCCAAGCGGGTGACGCCGGCCCGCGGTGTTCTCACGGGCCGGGAGGACGACCGTCCCGGTCCCGGGCGCGCGCGCGGCGTTCCAGCAGCCCGAACACGACCAGGACCAGCAGCGGCAGCCCGATCAGCGCCGCCTCCGGCGCCCCGCCGCCGTGGGCCAGCAGCAGCGGTGCCTGCGCGCTCAGGACGACGCTCACGACGACAGCAGCAGGCCCAGACCGCCCACGGTGAACGCCACCATCACCGCCACCAGCGGCACCTGCCCCAGCGTCGCGTGCTTCGGGCTGGTCCGCACAGCCCGGTCGTGCGCCAGGACGACGCCGAGCACGTGCCCGAGCACGATGGCCGAGACCTGCACGTTCGCGATCGTCCGGGTGCCCACCGCCGTGTAGTCGATCGCACGGCCGTAGGTGCCGAACAGATCGACGCCGTCCTGCCCGAACGGGTTGCTGGCCAGGATCCACGTCGCCTGCCCGTCCAGCAGCAGCAGCGAGAAGTAGTGCGCGATGGCGTACCCGGCCGCGATGGGGACGATCGAGTGCGCGTACACCGCCGGCTGCAGGCCCCAGCGGCCACCGGTGAGGGCCCCGGCCAGAGCCGTCGCCCCGACGTAGAGCACGGTCGCCAACGCGATCATCGTCAACAGGCCGAGCGTCCCGGGGACGGCCGACAGGTAGGCGGTCGAGCCGGGGCCCGCCTGCCAGTACTGGGTGCGCGAGAGCCCGTCGTAGGCGGTCGACCCGACGAGGACCATCACCACGGCGACCAGGCCGCGCTCGCGCAGGATCCCGTCGACGCCGTCGAGCGGCGAACGCAGGACGAGCCGTCCGTCCTGCCGCCGACCCAGCGGCGAGAGCCGGCCGAGCAGGGTGCTGTAGACCTCGAAGGCGTCTCCGCGCGCGAACCAGCCCGCGCCGAACCACAGCGACGCGACGAGCTGCACGACCGAGTACAGGACGAGGAAGACGCCGATCGTGCGCGGCTCGGCACGCCCGGGCAGCACCAGCTCCAGGAAGGTGAAGGCGAACAGCGCCGCGGCAGCGGGCCAGTACCCCAGGCTCGGCAGCCGGTCGGCCGCCGGCGCCGGACCGGTCAGCGCCGACAGGGCGGCGTGCAGGGCGCGGAGCGGGTTCAGCACCCGCCAGACCGGCCCCAGCAGCAGGCTCGCCGGCACCAGCCCCACCCACAGCGTCACGTAGAGCACGTACGGGGCCAGGTTGTCGTTCGGGCTGATCGGCCCGACGAGCGCGACCACCGTGACGAGCAGCGCGGTCGCGAGCGCGAGCAGGCGCAGCCCCTGACGGAGCACGGTCGCGTCCAGGGCCGCCTGCACGCCTGACGGCAGCGCGAGGCCGCCGGCGTCGCCGCGCAGTCTCGGCGTGCGCCAGAGCAGCACCAGCCCGAGAAAGCTGGCCACGACCGCGAGCCCGGAGCCGTAGAGCGCCAGCGAGAGCGGCACGGGCAGGTCGGCGCGGCCCCCCACCCCGTGCGCGAGCACGATCGTCGCGGGCATCAGGACACCCGGAGCTGGAAGAGCTGCTTGCCCAGACCCTCGAGCTCGCACGCGAACGAGCCGGGGAGGTCTGCCGTGAAGGTGATCTCGGCGGTGCCACCGGCGGGGACGTCGACGATCTCGTCGTAGCCGTGCAGGTGCACCTCTTCGGCGACGTCGCTGGTCACGCGCAGCGTCACCTGCTCGCCCAGCCGCACCGGGACGCGGGTCTGGACCCCGGCGACCGTGCCGCCGGCGTAGGTGACGTCGATACGCGTGCCTGCGGGCGAGGGCTCGCTGCTCGTGCCGGCCGGCGGGGGGGAACCTGCCGCGCTCGCGGCCGCGCTGGGCTCGGCTCCGGTGCTGGTGGTGGTCGTGGTGGGGTCGGAGCCGCAGCCGGCGACGAGCAGCAGGACACCGGCGACCAGGACGAGGGACGGACGGGAGGGGGCAGATCGCACGAGGGCTCCAGGGCGGGCAGGGTGGGCCGCCGGAGCGCGCGCTCAGGCGGGAAGGGGACCGGGTGCACGCCCGGACGGTGGCCCGCGTCGCTGCACCGCCGTGCGCGCCCGGCGCCCCGGCGGAGTCGTGGCCGGCTCGACGACGAGCCGCGGTCCGGACGGCCGGCACCGCGGCAGACGCAGGCGACGCCGGCGCGGCCAGCGGGCGTCGACCAACTCGTCCAGAGCCTGGACCGCCCGGTCCAGGAAGGCAAACAGCCCGACCACGACCACCACGTGCAGATAGGTGGTGAGGGCCGCGGTCTCCGGCTGTCCGGTCGGGCTCAGGCAGGTGGCGACGAGCCCCAACGACAGGTGCACGCCGAGCTGACCGCCCGCCAGCCGCAGCAGGGGGCGCCCCGGCAGCAGCCGGCCCAGGACCGACGACGCGAGCAGCGCCGGCGGCAGCGCGAGCACCAACCGCGACAGCGTCGGCAGGCAGCCGTCGCCCGCGAGGTGCACCAGCACCCCGGCCAGCACCTGCAGGGCGGCCGCCGACACCTCGCGTCCGTGGCTGCGCCGCATCCGGTCAGGCTACGTGCGCCGTCGCGGCGTGGCCTGCGAGCAGCAGTCAGCCGTGCGAGGGGAACTGCGGCGCGCGCTTGTCGCGGAAGGCGCGCACGCCCTCGCGTCCGTCCGGGGAGCCGGCGGCCTGCCGGATCGAGAGCGTCTCGAGCCGCATCGTCTGCTCCGGGGCGGGGGTGGCCTGGGCCCGGATCAACCGCTTGGCGCCGACCTGCGCGCTGCGTGAACCCGCCAGCAGCTGACCGATCAGGCGCCCCGCCTCGGCGTCGAGCTCGTCATCGGCGAACACCCGCGCCACCAGGCCGGCCTCCTGGGCCTGCGCCGCCGACAGCACCGGGTTGAGCAGCGCCAGCGCCAGCGTGCGGTGCAGGCCGAGGGAGGCCGGCAGCAGCGTGCTGCCGCCGTCCGGGGTGAGCCCGATCTTGGTGTAGCCGAGGGTGAACTTCGCCGACGCGCCGGCGAGGACGACGTCGGCGGCCGCCGCCAGCGGCACCCCGGCGCCCGCCGCCGTCCGGTGCACGACCGACACCACGATCGCGTCCATCCGCGTCAGCTCGGACACCACGCGGTGCAGGGCCTCGGCGACGTCGTCGACATAGCGGGCGGGGTCGGGCGCGGTCGCGAAGGCCACGACGTCGCCGCCGACGCAGAAGGCGCTGCCGGGCGCTGCCGTCAGGACGACCACGCGTGCGTCGTCCGCGACGGCCCGGCGCACCAGGACGAGCAGTCCCGCCAGGCTCTCCAGCGTCATCGCGTTGCCGCGTCCGTCGTCCAGGACGATCGTGGCGGCGCCGCCCTGCAGGTCGTAGCGGTAGCCGTGCGGGGCCTTGTCCGTGCTTCTCATGATCCCATCCTCGCGCGGCGTCAGCGGCCGGTGAACACCGCGTCCCGGCGTTCGAGAAAGCTCGTGAGGCCCTCGGCGCTGTCTGCGCTGGACAGCAGCCCCGGCAGCACCCCGGCCAGGTGCTCGCGGGCCGCCTGCTCGTCGCGGCACGCCACGCGAGCGTTCGCCAGCGTCTCCTGCACGCCGAGCGGGGCCTGCGCCGCGATCAGGCGCGCGATCTCGACCGCACGCGTGAGCTGCGTGCCGGCCGGGACGACCTCCTGGACCAGGCCGATGCGCAGGGCCGTCACGGCGCCGAACTCCTCACCGGTCAGCAGGAAGCGCATCGCGTTGCCCCAGCCGAGCTGAGCCGGCGCCCGCAGCGTCGCCCCGCCGAAAGGCGCGATCCCGCGCCCCACCTCGAGCTGGCGGAAGCGCACGTCGTCGGCCGCGACGACGATGTCGGACGCCAGCGCGATCTCGATCGAGAGGGTGAAGGCGATGCCCTGCACCGCGACGACGACCGGCTTGGGCACCGGCGGTCCCCAGAGTCCGAACGGGTCGTACGCGCTCGCGCCCGACAGCACCTGCGGCCCGCCCGCCTGCACGGCCGGCAGCACCTCGGCGAGGTCCAGCCCGGCCGAGAAGTGGTCGCCGTGCCCGTGCAGCACGCCGACCCGCACGTCGTCGTCGGTGGCCAGCCGCTCGTAGGCCGCCGCCACGCCGGTGATCACCTCCAGGTTCCACGCGTTGCGCTTGGCCGCGCGGTCGACGCCGATGAGCAGGACGTGACCGTCCTGCTCGACGGTGACGCTCATGCGCGCGCCGGCCCGGACGCGGTGGCGACCTCGGGGGCCGCGGTCAGGACCGGCGAGGGGAGGTCGGCGCGGTCGGTGCCACCGGCCATGGACCAGAGTGCCGCAGGGGCGTGCGCCGGGACCAGCGGGTTCTTCGGCGCCACCGGCTGCAGGCGCTGATAGGTCTGGCCGGGCTCCGGTCGCGCGTCCTGCTCGCCGCGGTTGGGCCACAGCGACAGCACCCGCTCGGTCTGCGCGGTGATGGTCAGCGACGGGTTCACGCCCAGGTTCGCCGAGATCGTCGAGCCGTCGGCCACGGTGATGCCCGGATAGCCGAACAGTCGCTGATACGGATCGACGACGCCGGTCTGCGGGCTGTCACCGATCGCGACGCCGCCGATGAAGTGCGCGGTCATCGGCACGTTCGCGAGGTCGCCGATGGTGCCGCCGGGCTCGCCGCCGATCTTGGTCGGCCATCATCCGGGCGGCCTGGTTGGCCACCGGGATCCAGCTCGGGTTGGGCTCGCCGTGGCCCTGCCGCGAGGTCAGCCGCCCACCGCGGCGATAGGTGGTAATGCTGTTGTCCAGCGACTGCATCACCAGCGCGATGATGGTCCGCTCCGACCAGCGGTAGGGCAGGATCGCCCGCAGCGCCCGCGGGTTGCGGGCCGCCTCGCGCACCGCCTTCAGCGCACGCGGCGTGCGTCCGCCGCCGTCGGTGAGCACCGTCTGCAGCAGCGCCATCGCGTTGCTCCCCTTGCCGTAGCGGCAGGGCTCGATGTGCGTCACCTCGTCGGGGTGGAACGACGACGTGATCGCGACGCCCTGGCTGTAGTCCTCCACCACGGTGGTGGTGGCCGCGCCGAGCAGCGACTCGGAGTTGGTGCGCGTCAAGAAACCCAGCCGCGGGGAGATGCGCGGCAGCACGCCCTTGGCGCGCAGCCGGTGGAGCAGCTTCTGCGTGCCGTAGGTGCCGGCGGCCAGCACCACCTGGTCGGCGGTCCACACCGTCCGGCGCAGGCTCGTCGTGCTGCGCGAGGTGACGGTGTAGCCGCCGTCCGCGCCGGGTCGCACCTCGGTGACGGTGGTGTCCGGCACGATCCGCGCGCCCCCGCTCTCGGCCAGGTGCAGATAGTTCTTCACCAGCGTGTTCTTCGCGCCGACCCGGCAGCCGGTCATGCACTGGCCGCACTGGGTGCAGCCGGTGCGCGCCGGGCCGGCACCTCCGAAGAACGGGTCCGGGACGGTGCACCCCGGCTCCTGCAGACCGTCGCGGCCGAAGAACACGCCGACCGGCGTGAGGGCGAAGGTGTGCCCGACGCCGAGGTCGTCCGCGACGGACTTCATCACCGCGTCCGCAGGCGTGAAGGTGGGGTTCTGGACGACGCCCAGCATCCGCCGCGCCTGCTCGTACCAGGGGTCGAGCTCGGACTTCCAGTCGGTGATGTGCCCCCACTGCGGGTCGCGGTAGAAGGGCGCCGGTGGCTGGTACAGCGTGTTGGCGTAGTTCAGCGAGCCCCCGCCGACGCCCGCGCCGGCCAGCACCAGCACCTTGCCGACCTTGGCGATCCGCTGGATGCCGCGCAGGCCCAGCGCCGGTGCCCAGACGAACTTGCTGAGGTTCCAGGACGTCTCGGCCAGCTCGTCGTCACGGAAGCGTCGACCTGCTTCCAGGACGGTGACGCCGTAGCCCTTCTCCGTCGCCCGGAGCGCAGCGACGCTGCCCCCGAACCCGCTGCCGATCACCAGGACGTCGACGTGCCCACCGTTTGCCGTCATGGCGTGATGGTGCCAGAGGCGGGTGCGCGCGGCGATCGGACACCTCCGGAGATCCGGCTCACGGAGCGGGCGCGCGGCGGACCGGTTCCTCGTCGGTGTGCGCGATGTGCGAGAGCTGCGGCCAGACGAGCACGAGGAACACCACGGAGCCGACGAAGGCGAACCAGAACGGCGCGGTGACGCCGAGGTGCTGCGCGAGCACGCCTCCGATGCCCGCGCCGACGACCAGACCGCCGTAGGTGCCCACGGCGTTGACGCTGCCGACGCGTCCCTGCAGGCCGAGCGGGACCGCCCGCTGCCGCACCGTCTGCGACGTCGCTCCCCACACGAACGCGTGCGCCCCGAAGACGAAGAACACGACCAGGGCCACCGCGATCGAGCTCGTGAGCGCGAGCGCCAGATGGGTGAGCGTCTCCAGCACCAGCCCCACCCGCATCAGGTCGCCGAGGCTGACGCGACGGGTGAGGGCGCCGTACGCCGCGGTCCCGACCAGCCCGCCGGCCGCCCCCGTCGCGGTGACCAGGCCGAAGCCCAGCGGACCGGCGTCCAGCCGTTCGGTGACGTAGAGCACGAGCACCGACCAGGCCGCGCCCCAGGTGACGTTGAAGACCGCGATCGTCAGCACGAGGGTGCGGACGGCCGCGTGGTGCCGCACCCACCGCAGCCCCTCGGCGATGTCGGTCCGCAGGCGCGTCGAGACGCCGGCGTCCCGTCCGTGCGGGCGCAGCGCCAACCGGGACGCGAGGACCGCGCCCAGGCCGACGAGCACGGCCTGGGCGAGGAAGGGCGACGCCGACCCGGCCGCGAACAGGGCAGCGCCGACCGGGGGACCGACGAGCTGGTTGACGGTGACGAAGCCCGCCTGCAGCCGGGCGTTGCCCAGGGCCAGCTCGTCCCGGGGGACGATCATCGGCAGCAGCGTGGCGGACGCGTTGTCGGCGAAGACCTCCGCCGTCGACAGCAGGAACAGCGCCGCGAGCACGAGCCCGACCGAGACCGTGCCGGTGAGCACCGACGTCGCGAGCAGAGCCAGCACGACCACGCGCGCGCTGTCGACCCCGACGACGAGCAGCCGACGGTCGACGCGGTCGCTCAGGGCGCCGGCCGTCAACGCGAACAGCAGCGGCGGCAGCCACTGCAGCAGCGCGGCGCACGCGATCAGGAACGGGCTGTCGGTCTGCGAGGCGACCAGCAGCGGGCCCGCCGCCAGCCCGATCCCGTCGCCCAGGTTCGAGGTCCAGGACGACGCGAGCAGCCAGCGGAAGTTCGCACCTAGCCGGCGAGGGGCGAGCAGCTCGAACGGCGACGGCACCGGCCGACGATACGGCCGGACCCCGGAGCGCCGAAAAGGCTGCGGGCCTCGTCGGCGCGGCGACATACCGTCGGGACCGTGACCCTCCTGGACCGCGACGCTCCGGCACCGGCAGCCCCGGTGCTGCCGCCGGCGCGCCAGGTGGGGCCGTCGCGGCTGCGGGGTCGTGCGGCGGGGTGGGCGCTCGGTGTCTCGGCCTTCGCCGCGCTGGCGCAGACGCTCGGGACGGTCGTGGCCGGTCGCGTTGCGCAGGCGCCGACCGCGCGGCTGGTCTGGCTGCTAGCGCTGTGCGTCGTCGGCGCGGCCGTGCTCGACACCGCCGGGCGCGCGGCCTGGGCAGGAGCGGTCGACCGCGCCGAGGGCCGGTTGCGCGCCGACCTGCTCGACGCCGCGCTGCACCAGCCGTTGGACGTGCTGAGCGAGCAGGCCGTGGGCGAGGTGCTCGACCGCGTCGACGACGACACGCACGAGCTCGGCGCGCTGCTGCGGCGCAACGGCTGGGACGTCGTGCGCACGCTGCTGCGCGCCGGTCCGATGTGGCTGGTGGCCGGCCTGACGTGGTGGCCGGCGTTCGTGCTCTTCCCGGCGGTGGGGGTCGCGACGGTGGCCGTCGTGCGTCCGCTGACCGGCGAGGTCGCGCGCCGCAAGGTGGCGGAGGAGATCGCCTGGACCGACCACGCGGCGGTGCTGGAGGAGGGTGTCGCCGCCCGCGACGACCTCCGCTCCAGCCTGGGTCAGGCCTACCTGCTGCGTCGGTGCGCCGAGGTGTCGAGCACCGTCCACGCACGGATGGCCGCGAGCTGCCAGACCGCCGCGCAGATCGGCCGCCGCGCCGGACTGCTGCTGCACGGGCTGCTCGCCGCCACGGCGGTCGGCGGCGCGCTGCTGGTCACCGACGGGCGGCTGTCCACCGCGTCGCTCGTGACGCTCTTCCTGGTGACGACGACCTTCGTCGGGCAGGTCGACCAGATCGCCCGGCACCTGCCCGACCTGCAGGCCGGGCTCGGCGCGCTGACCCGGCTGCGGTCGATGCTCGAGGCGGCGCCCGAGCCGGTCGGTGGCCTGCCGGTGCCGACCGGTCCGCTGGGGCTGTCGGTGCGTTCGCTCGAGTTCAGCTACGCCGAAGGAGGCTTCGCGCTGCGCGAGATCGACCTGGAGCTGCCGGCGGGGCGCACGCTCGCGCTCGTCGGGCGTACCGGCTCGGGCAAGTCGACGCTCGCGGCCCTGCTGTCGCGTGCGGTGGAGCCGCCGCGCGGCAGCGTGCTGCTCGGCGGTGTCGACGTGCGCGACCTCGACCTGCAGCAGCTGCGCGCCGCCGTCGGCGTCGTCACCCAGCGCACCGAGATCCTGGCCGCGACGCTGGCCGACAACATCACCCTGTTCGCCGACGTGCCCCGCGCGGCCGTGGTCGACGCGGTCGCGCTGCTGGGGCTGCAGGACTGGGTCGACGGGCTGCCGGCGGGCCTGGACACGCTGCTGGGACCGGGCGGCACGACGCTGTCCGCCGGCGAGGAACAGCTCGTCGCCTTCGCCCGGCTGCTCGTACGCGACGTGCAGGTCGTCGTGCTCGACGAGGCCACCGCCCGGATGGACCCGCTCACCGAGCGCCGGGTCGTGCAGGCATGCGACCGGCTGCTGTCCGGCCGCACCGGCGTCGTCATCGCCCACCGGCTCGCGACGACCGCGCGCGCCGACCGGGTGGCCGTGCTGTCCGCCGGCCGGCTCGTGCAGCAGGGCCCGCGTGCGGCGCTGGCCTCGCGTCCCGGACCGTTCCGCGACCTGCTCGACGCCGCCGGTGCACCCTCAGCCGACGGGCGGCTCGACGCGGACCCTGACGCCGACGCCGACGGCGACCTTGACTCGGACACCGGCTCCGACGCTGGCGCGGACCCCGGTGTGCAGGCGTCCCGGCCGGAGCAGGTGGGCTCGGCGCGCCGCGGCGGGACGCCCCGTGCACCGCAGCAGGTCGGCGAAGGCCCCCGGCTCGGACGCGGCATCGCCGCCCTGCTCCTCGTCCATCCGCAGTGGGGCATCGGGGGTGGGCTGCTGTTCCTGTGCGCCGCCCTGACCGGTGCCTACGGCGCCGTCGCCGGTTTCCTCTGGGGACACGTCGTGCAGTCGCTGGACGCCGGCGGCCGACCGTTCGGCACGCTGGCCGCGCTGGTCGGCTGCCTGCTCCTGGCCCCGCTGCTGATGTCGCTGGCCTTCCGCGTCTACCCGCAGTGGTGGGTGGCCGGGCTCCTGCGCGTCCGGCTGGCGGTCCTGCGCGGCCAGACGATGCAGCACCGGCTGCCCCGCACCCCGCCCGGCGAGGTCGTCGGTCGCGCGCTCGACGCCGACCGCTACGTCCGGTACGCCGACCGCTGGGTAGACCTGGTGAACGGCATGGTCATCGCCGGCGTCACCACCGTCGCCGCGCGCAGCCTGCTGGCGGGCGGCGTGCTGCTGGCGGTGCTGGTGCTCTCCGGTGCCCTCTCGGCACTCGGCTCGCCGGTGGCAGGCCGGACGGCGGTCGCGGCGTCGGTCAGCCGGGCGCAGTTCGGCCGGGCCCTGGTGTCGGCGCTGGACGCCGCGCGCACCGTCAAGCTCGCCGCCGCCACGCCCGCGGTGCACCGGCACCTGCGCGCCGTCGACGGCGGTCGCGTCGCCGCCGCCGTGCGCGAGCACCGGGTGCAGGCCGTGCTGGACGGTCTGCCCACGGTGCTCGTCCAGGTCGGGGTGGTCGCCGGCTGGCTGGTCTACCTGCAGGGCGGCTGGGGGCTGGCGACGGCGCTGCTGGTCACCGCTGCCGTCGGAGGCTTCGACTGGTTCGGACGCGTCGCGGGCGCCGTCATCACCGAGGCTCCCGGCACCCGCGCGTGGGCGGCCGCAACCTCGCAGCTGGCGGGCGGCACCGGCCTGGTGGCGGTGCCCGAGGGGGTCGACCTCGTGCGCGGGCTGGCCCCGCTGCCCACCGTCCCCGTCCGGTCGCCGCTGCAGCGGCTGGACGTGCGCGGGCTGACGGCGGTCCACGACGACGGCACGCTCGGGGTGCAGGACGTCGACCTCACCCTGCTGCCGGGTGAGCTCGTGCTGCTGCTCGGCCAGGTCGGCGCCGGCAAGTCCAGCCTGCTCGGCGCGCTCGCGGGCCTGGTCGACCACACCGGCGCACTGTCCTGGAACGGCACCGAGGTGTCGGACCCGCAGGTGTTCCTGCGGCCCGGTCAGGTCGCCTACGTCGCGCAGGTACCGCGGGTGCTGTCGGGCACCTTCGGCGACAACCTGCGGCTGGACCATGCGCGCGACGCCGCCCGCGGTGTCGACGACGCCCGGCTCGGTCACGACATCCACGTCGCGGGCGGCGTGGAGGCGGTCGTCGGACACCGCGGGGTCCGCCTGTCCGGCGGGCAGGTGCAGCGGCTCGCGCTGGCGCGAGCGCTGTCGACGGACGCCGAGCTCGTTTTGGCCGACGACGTCTCCAGCGCGCTGGACGCGCGCACCGAGGTCGAGCTGTGGTCGGCGCTGCGTCGGCGCGGCACCACCGTCCTCGGTTCGAGCTCGAAGCGGGCAGCCCTCGCGCAGGCCGACCGCGTCGTCGTGCTGCGTGAGGGCAGGATCGCGGCGATCGGCCCGTGGGACGCGCTGGCCGAACGGTGGGGGCACCTCGCGGGATAGCCGCGGCGGGCTTTCGCACAGGTCGATGGCCGATGGCCACCACACCTTGATCAGAAGGGGCACACTCACCTCACGCCGACCGGAGCCGTCCGGTCATCTCGCGGGGCGAACGTCCCCCTGAGCCCTCGGGAGCCTCATGCCGCTCGCGACGTCCGGCTCCGAAGACCTGCTACGGGTCATGCTCTACGAATGCCCTGACTTCGTCGCGATCGCCGGCCCGCTCGGGGACCTGCGCTTCGTCAACCCTGCCGGGCTGTCCCTGGTCGGGCTGCCCCCGACGTTCGACGTGACGGACCGGCAGGTCAGCGAGTTCCTCACCGAGGACGGTTTTCAGATCCGCACGCGCGTCTCGCAGCCGGCGGTGGCGCGCGACGGCTGCTGGTCCGGGACGGGGACGTTGCGCGACTGGCGCGGCGGCCAGCCGATCCCGGTCGCGGTCACCTCCTTCCGGCTGCTCGGCGACGACGGCGCGCTGCTCGGCACCGCCACCATCCAGCGCGACGTCCGTGAGCAGCAGGCCGTGCAGGCCGCCCTGGACCACAGCGAGAACCGGCAGGAGGCGATGCTGCTCGAGCTGCGCGACCTGCTGCTCATCGTCGGTCGCGACGGGCAGGCCAGCTATGCGAGCCGTTCGGCCCTGCGCCTGCTGAGCCCACCCGGCAGCGACGGTGCGCTGCCGAACCTGGTGGAGATCCTGGCCGGACCCGACGCCGGCCGCTGGCGGGCGATCCTGCGCAGCGGGCTGCATCGCGGGCAGGCCCTGCCGCACCGGCTCGTCGTCCAGGGGGCGGACGGGCGGCTGCTGCGCCTGCACACGACGGTGCGCGACCTCACCGACGACCCGTCGGTGCGGGGGCTGGTCCTGGCGGCCAGGGACGTCACCGACGACGACCGGGCCGAGCAGGCCAGCGAAGCGCACGCCAGGGTGCTGGAGATGATCGCCGCCGAGCAGGACCTCGGCCAGACGCTGGAAGAGCTCGCCGTCTGGGTCGAGCTGGAGCTGCCGGGCGTCGTCTGCTCGGTGCTGCTGACGGAGACGGCGCCAGGCGGACGGGTGTTCCGGCACGGGGCCTCGCCCAGCCTGCCGCTGGAGTACGCGACCGCCCTGGACGGGCTGCAGGTCTCGGTCGACTTCTCCCCCTGCGCGCTGGCCGTCCAGAGCTCGGCGCCGTACATCGTGGCCGACCTGCTGGCCGACGAGCAGTTCGCGCCTTTCCACGAGCTCGCGCGCGAGTGCGGCGTGCGGGCCTGCTGGTCCTTTCCGGTCGTGTCGCCGGCCACCGGCCGGATCCTGGGATCGTTCGCGCTCTATCCGCCCGGCCCGGGGACCCCGGACGAGCAGATCGCTGAGCTGGTCGAGCGCGCAGGACATCTCGTGGGCATCGCCGTCGACCGGTCGTGGCTGGTCGAGCAGCTCGCGGACCGCGCCGAGCGCGACCCGCTGACCGGCCTGCCGAACCGCAGCGTCCTGCTGACACGGCTGGAAGCCTCGCTGCGCCAGCGCAACGAACGGCAGGCGCTCGGGCCGGTCGTAGTCTTCCTGGACCTGGACCGCCTCAAGGTCGTGAACGACTCGCTCGGCCACGAGTGGGGCGACCAGCTGCTCGTGCACGTCGGCCGTCGGTTGCGCGAGCAGCTGGACCCGGACATGACGGTCGCTCGCTTCGGGGGCGACGAGTTCGTCGTGCTCGCCGAGAACGAGGTGACGACCGCCGGCGCCATGGCCGTCGCCGAGGCTGCGCTGAGCGCCCTCAGCGGCCCGATCGAGCTGGCCGGCCACACCGTCACGGCCACGAGCAGCGCCGGGGTCGTGCTGGGCCGACCCGGGCAGAGCGCGTCGGAGCTGCTGCGCTGCGCCGACATCGCCATGTACCGGGCCAAGCGACGCGGAGGCGCGGAGGCGGTGCTGTTCACCGCCGACATGCGACAGCGGGCCTTCGACCGGCTCGCGGTCGAGGGTCAGCTGCGCAGCGGGCTGGAGGCTGGCGAGTTCGTCCTGCACTTCCAGCCGGTCGTCGACCTGACCCGCGGCGAGAGCCTGGCCGGCTTCGAGGCGCTCGTCCGGTGGCAGCACCCGACGCGCGGGCTCGTCGGACCGAGCGACTTCATCGACCTCGCCGAGGAGACCGGCCTGATCGGACGCCTGGGCGAATGGGTCCTGCACAGCGCCGTCGAGCAGGTGGTGCAGTGGCGCGACGGTGTGGGCGGTGGCGGTGGCGGTGGCGGTGGCGGTGGCGGTGGCGGGGCGGGCAGATGGTGCTGGCGGTCAACGTGTCCGGGGCGCAGCTGGCCGATGCCGGGTTCGTCGAGCTGGTGCGGCAGGCGTCCGTACGGCTGCGGCCGTGGACGCTCTGCCTGGAGCTGACCGAGACCACCGTGATGGGAGAGACGGCCAGCGCACGCGCCGGGCTGCACGCGCTGGTGGAGGCGGGCGCCCTGCTGGCGATCGACGACTTCGGAACGGGGTTCTCCTCGCTCAGCTATCTGACCCGACTGCCCGTGCACGGCCTGAAGGTGGATCGCAGCTTCGTCCACGCCCTCGGTCCGTCGGCTCCGGGGCAGGCGGTCGCGACCGCCGTCACGACGCTCGCCAACGCTCTGGGCCTGCAGTGCGTCGCCGAAGGGATCGAGACCGAGCAGCAGCTGGACATCCTGCGCGGCATGGGGTGCGGGTTCGGGCAGGGCTTCCTGTTCGGACGGCCGCTGCCGGCCGAGCAGGCGGAGCAGCTGCTGCGCTCCGCAGGCGAAGGGGACGGGCCGGTGCGCGCGACGGTGTAGTGCTCGCTGGCTGGCGGTGGCTCCGCTGCCCGGGGCGCGCTGGGGACCGGACCCGGAAGAGCACCGCTCGGGCGAGCCGAGCGTCGCCGTCGGTCCGCGCAGTCGCGGTGTGGTTTCCCTTGGATGCATCGGGCGGGAGGCCGTCGGCTTGGGCGGACGGACCTGGTCTGCCCCAAGGACTGAAGCGATCCGGCCCCGGTCGCATGCCGGAGAGCCTGCCGGTCCTCCCGCCGTCGTCTCCGTACGAGTACTTGACACCCCGCAGCCGTCTGGTAGATTCGAACACATGTTCGATACCATGGCAACGACCCGAATGGGGATGGCGCCTGTCGCCGCGTCACCTGGCGCGCGGCGGAACGACTGCTCTGCAGCAGTGGCGACGCTGCTGGTCGACGTCGAGGCTGTCGCCGCCCAGGCCCCGGCCGAGCTGCCCGAAGCGGTGGCGCTGGCGGACGCCGCGGCGCTGCTCGCGCTGGGTGAGCGGTTGCGGGCCGTCGCGCTGGCCCGGCTGGCCGACGTCGACACGCGCCGGCTGTACGAGGCCGAAGGCGCTCCCAGCACGAGCCGGTGGGTCGCGGCCCAGGCGAGCAGCATCCCGGCGACCGAGGTCGCGCTGGCCCGCCGGCTGGCGACGCTGCCGTGCCTTCGGTCGGCCGTCGAGACCGGCCTGCTGAGCATGGCGGCGGCGGCCCGGGTGGCGAGCGCGCTGGTCACCGTACGGCGCTTCGTCGACCGTCCCGACGGGCGCATCGACGGTCAGGACGGCGAGGTGGTCGTGGAGGCGGTGGTCGTCGACGGCGTCCGGCAGCTGGTCTGCGAGGCGCTCGGGGGGCTCGACGACCACGACCCCCGACTGCTCGCGCTGGTCGAGCGGCTCGAGACGGTCGCGGCCACCGCAGCAAGCCAGGCCGGGCGCCTGGAGGCAGCGTTCGTCGTGCTGGCCACCCACCTGGAGGTCGGTCAGGTCCCTGCCGCCCTCGCGCGCCTGGTCGACGCGGTGGTGCCCAGCCTGCTCGAGAGCAAGGCCGCCGACCAGCACGCCCGCCGGGCCTTCGGCCTTCGTCCGCACCACGACGGGGGCGGCTGGTACGTCACAGCCGGCGAGCTCGACCTGGAGACCGGCGAGCTGCTGCACACCCTGCTCGCGGCCGAGCTCGCGGTCGACGCCGACAACCCGGTCGACACCGAGGCCTACCGGGCCGCCCGTGACCGCGGTTGGACCTCTGCCGACGGCGACGACGGTCTGTCGTCGAGCAGCCTGAGCCACCCCGTCGGCGGCGACGTCTCCGGGCACTGTCCCGGCCCCCGCACCCTGCCGCAGCGTCGGCACGACGCGCTGCGCAACGGCCTCCGTCGCTACCTCGCCTCCGGCGCCACGGGCAGCCGGGGCAAGACGGTGCCGCAGATCCTCGTCACCGTCGGCCTGGAGAGCCTGCACGGCGCCCCGGGCAGTCTGGGTCCGGTCGGGGCCAGCGGACAGCTGCTGCCGCGCAGCCTGGTCCGCCGCTGGTGGTGCGGCAACGACGGTCAGGGCAGCGCCGTCACCCGGTTCGTGCTCGGTCTGGGCGGACGGGTCCTGGCGGCCAGCCACACCGCCCGCACCCTGCGGGGCCACGAACGCCGCGCCAAGAGCCTGGAGACGGGTGGGCACTGCCAGGGCGCCGGCTGCACCCGTGGACCAGGGCACACCCTGATCCCGCACCACGCCACGCCGTGGTCCAGGTGCGGTACGACCAGCCTCGGCGACACGGTGCTGCTGTGCGAGCAGACCCATCACGAGGTCCACAGCGGCAAGGCCGTGCGGCTCAAGGACGGCCGCTGGCTCACCGAGCACGGGTGGCGCGAAGAACCGGTGTTCTGAGGTGCCGCCCGGGAACGTCGAAGGCCGCCCCGGTCAGAGGCGGCCTTCGCGACGTCCGGCTCAGGCCCGGGGGTGTCGCTGCTGGTGCGGTGCTGTGCGCGAGGGGGGAGTTGAACCCCCACGTCCTTTCGGACACACGGACCTGAACCGTGCGCGTCTGCCATTCCGCCACTCGCGCGAGTGCGATCCGCAGGCTAGCACCAGCGGCGTTCCACCCCGTGCTGGCGCGCACCGTCTGCGACCTGCGACGATACGATCTCAGCCTGACACGGGAAGGAGCACCGGCGTGGGAGTGCTGCAGCGCTTCGAGCGCCGGCTCGAAGGCCTCGTCGAGGGTGCCTTCGCCAAGGTCTTCGGCGGCGTCGTCCAACCGGTCGAGGTGGCCGGAGCCTTGCAGCGGGAGGCTGCCGAGCACAAGCAGGTCATGGGGCCGGGTCGCATCCTGGTGCCGAACCGCTACGTGGTCGAGATCGGGCCGACCGACCTCGAGCGGTTCGCGGAGTGGGACGAGCAGCTGCGCACCGAGCTGGCCGGGATGGTGACCGAGCACGCCGCCGAGCAGGGCTGGGCCTTCGTGGGCGACGTCGAGGTCGCGTTCGTCCAGGTCGACGACTTCGCCACCGGCGTCTTCAAGGTCCGCAGCAGCGTCGTCGGGACCATCGAGACCCCCGCCGAGCCGGAGTCCGGGTCCGGTCGCCCGCGGCTGGTGCTGCCGCGCACGTCCGACAACCCGGAGCGGACGGTGTCGCTCACCGGCGAGAGCACGGTGCTCGGTCGCGGCGCCGAGGCCGATCTGCGCCTGCCCGACACCGGGGTCTCCCGTCGGCACGCCGAGCTGAGGGTCGACGGAGACCGGGTGCTCCTCACCGACCTGGGCTCGACGAACGGCACGAGCCTGAACGGCCGGCGCATCACCGGCGACGCCGTGCTCTGCGACGGCGACCGCATCGACCTCGGTGCCAGCACCGTCCAGTTCCGGTCCACCTGATGGGCCTCTGATGGGCAGCGCCCTGGTCGTCGCCCTGGTCAAGTACGGCCTGCTGCTGGTGCTGTGGCTGTTCGTCGTCGCCGCCTTCCGCACCGTGCGCGCCGACCTGTTCGGGAGCCGGCGCGCCAGCGCGCCCGCCCCGGCCGTGGCCGCGGCGCCCCGAGCCGCTCCGGCACCCGCGGCCGGGCGCAAGGTGGGTCGCAGCGAGGCCCGCAAGCTCGTCGTCACGGCAGGCGCCCTCACCGGGACGACGGTGACCCTGGGCGACACGCCGGTCACGCTCGGCCGCGCCGACGACTCGACGCTGGTCATCACCGACGACTACGCCAGCAACCGGCACGCCCGGCTGGTCCCCGGCGACGGCGCCTGGATCGTCGAGGACCTCGGCTCCACCAACGGCACCTATCTCGACGACGCGAAGGTCGTCCATCCGACCCAGGTGCCGCTCGGTCGCCCGATCCGGATCGGCAAGACCGTGCTGGAGCTGCGCCGGTGACCCTCGCCCTCGCGCTTCGCTCGCCCCGCTCGCACACCGGGCTGCTCCGGTCCGGCAACGAGGACTCCGTCTACGCCGGTCCGCGGGTGCTCGCGGTGGCCGACGGCATGGGCGGGCACGCCGCGGGCGAGGTCGCGTCCGCGGTGGCGATCGCCGCGATGGCGCCGCTCGACGAGGACGCCCCCGGCAGCGATCTGCTCGACGTCCTCCGCGCGCGGGCCGAGGCCGCGAACCTGCACCTGCGCGAGATGGTCGACAGCGACGCCTCGCTCAGCGGCATGGGCACCACGCTCACCGCCTTCCTGTTCGCCGGCAACCGGCTCGGCATGCTGCACATCGGCGACTCGCGCGCCTACCTGCTGCGCGACGGCGAGCTGGCGCAGATCACCACCGACCACACCTTCGTCCAGTCGCTCGTCGACGACGGCCGGATCAGCGCCGAGGAGGCCAGCAGCCACCCGCAGCGCAACCTGGTCACCAAGGCGCTCGACGGACGCAGCGAGATCGAGCCCGACCTGTCGGTGCGCGAGGTACGCGCAGGGGACCGCTACCTGCTCTGCAGCGACGGCCTCACCGGTCCGGTCGGTCGCCTCACGACGCTGCAGGAGGCGCTGGAGCTGTCCGACCCGCAGGCCGCGTGCGACAGGCTCGTCCAGCTCGCGCTGCGCGGCGGCGGCCCCGACAACATCACCGTCATCGTCGCCGACGTCCTGGAGGCCGGCGACGCGCGGCCGGGCCCCCCGGTCATCGCCGGCGCCGCCGCCGACTCGCCGCAGGCCGCCCTCGTCGACGACAGCTCGGCCGCCCGCGCCCGCACCGCTGAGGGGCGGGACGTCGACGCCACCCCGCGCGCTGCCGCCGCACCGGTGACCGCCCGACCGGCCCAGGGACGACGCGGCCGTGTGCTGGCCGCGCTGGTCGTGCTGCTGCTGGTCGGCGTCGCCCTGGGCGGCGTCGTCGTCTACGTCCGGTCGCAGTTCTACGTCGGCGTGCGACGGACGGCCACGTCGCGATCTACCGCGGCGTGACCGGCTCGCTGGCCGGGGTCGACTTCGCGACGGTGCAGGAGGCGACCACGCTGCCGCTGGCCCGCCTCGACTCGCTCGCGCTGGCCCGGGTGAACGAGGGCATCGTGGCCGCCGACCTGCCCGACGCCGAACGCATCGTGGCGAACCTCAGCGAGCAGGCCGCCGACGCCTGCGCCGCCGCGGCGCGCGCCACACCGAGCCCGACGGCCGCCGTCGCCTCGACCGCACCCGCACCCTCGACGTCGCCCGCAGCGGCACCCGCAGCGAGTCCGGCCGTCCCGGCGAGCACCGCACCCGCCTCCGCCGGCGGCGCACCGGCGCCCTCGCCCGTGGCCTCGCCCGCCGCCGACTGCTCCGCCACCTCGTGAGCGTGACCGAGACCCCTGAGCCCGTCCCCACCGGCCAGCCGCACCCGGGGCGCGGCTCCGAGCTCGCCCTCACCGTGCTCGCGGTGCTCATCTCCGTGCTCGCGTACGCCGCCGTCGGCATCGCGGTCGACGGCGTGCTGCCCTCCGGCACGGCCGGCTACGGCGCGGGTCTGGGCACGCTGTTCCTGCTCGCCCACCTGGTGGTCCGCCGCGTCGCGCCCTACGCCGACCCGCTGATCCTGCCGTGCGTCGCGCTGCTCAACGGGCTCGGGGTCGTGGTGATCCGCCGGCTCGACTTCGCCTCGGGCAGCAGCGAGGCCCCGCGCCAGCTGATCTGGACCGCCGTCGGGGTGGCCGCCTTCGCGGTGCTGCTGCTCGTCGTGCGCGACCACGCCAGCCTCCAGCGCTACACCTACACCGCTGCCGCCGTCGGGCTGGCCCTGCTGCTGCTACCGGCGCTGCCCGGGATCGGACGCACCATCAACGGCGCGCGGCTGTGGATCCGGGTCGGGCCGCTGCAGGTGCAGCCCAGCGAGGTCAGCAAGCTGCTGCTGATCCTGTTCTTCGCCGGCTACCTCGTGGCCAAGCGCGACGTCCTGTCGCTGGCCAGCCGTCGCGTGCTCGGCCTGGACCTGCCACGCGGCCGCGACCTCGGGCCGGTGCTGGTGGCGTGGGCGGCCAGCCTGGCGGTGCTCATCCGCGGCAAGGACCTCGGCTCCTCGCTGCTGTTCTTCGCCATCTTCGTCGTCATGCTCTACATCGCCACCGAGCGCACCAGCTGGCTCGTGATCGGAGTAGCGCTGTTCCTCGGGGGGTCGTTCGTGGCCTACCTCGCCTTCGGGCACGTCCAGCGACGCGTCGACACTTGGCTGCACCCCTTCGCCGACCCCGACAACGACGGCTTCCAGCTGGTGCAGTCGCTGTTCGGCTTCGGCACCGGCGGACTCACCGGCACCGGGTCTGGGCGAGGGCCGTCCGGGCGTCGTCCCGTTCGCCAGCACCGACTTCATCATGGCGGCCATCGGCGAAGAGCTCGGACTGGTCGGCGTCATGGCGGTGCTGCTGCTGTTCGGGCTGATCGTCGAGCGCGGCCTGCGCGCCGCGCTGTCGTGCCGCGACTCCTTCGGCAAGCTGCTCGCCGCCGGCTTGTCGTTCGCCCTGGGCCTGCAGGTCTTCGTCATCGTCGGCGGGGTCACCGGCCTCATCCCGCTGACCGGCGTGACGCTGCCCTGGCTGTCCTACGGCGGCTCCAGCGTCGTCTCCAACTGGGTGCTCGTCGCGCTGCTGCTGCGCATCAGCGACGCCGCGCGCCGGCCGGCACCCTCACCGGTCACCCCGACGATCGCCCGGGAGGCGCTGGCCTCGGCCGCGACCCAGGTCGTCCGCCGACCGCGGAGCGGCGCATGATCCGCGAGCGCGCGTGAACCGGCCGCTGCGCAAGGTCGCCGTCGCCCTGCTGTCGCTGTTCGGGCTGCTGCTGCTGAACGCCAACTGGGTGCAGGTCGTCAAGGGCGACAGCTACCGCGACAACCCGCGCAACAGCCGGGTGCTGCTGCGTACCTACAGCATCGAGCGCGGCCCGATCGCCGTGCTCGGAGACGACGGCCGCAGCCGGGTCCCGCTCGCGAGCTCCCGCGCCACCGGCGGGACGCTGAAGTACCTGCGCACCTACCAGGACGGTGCGCCCTACGCCCACGTCACCGGCTTCTACTCGCTGGTCTACGGACGCACCGGCATCGAGCGCAGCGAGGACCAGGTGCTGTCCGGCGACGACGACCGGCTGTTCGTGCGTCGCCTGTCGGACTACGTCACCGGCCGGGAGCCCAGCGGTGGGGGGGTCGTCCTCACCCTCAACGACGCGGCGCAGCGTGCGGCGTTCGAGGGCCTGGGCGACCAGCGCGGCGCCGTCGTCGCCCTGGACCCGCGCACCGGCGAGGTGCTGGCGCTGGTCAGCACGCCGTCCTACGACCCGGCCCGGCTCAGCTCCTTCGACACCAAGGCCATCCGCAGCTACTACGAACAGCTCATCAACGACGACCAGGACCCGTTGCTCAACCGCGCGATCAACCAGCTGTACCCCCCCGGCTCGACGTTCAAGGTCGTCACGACCGCCGCCGCGCTGAGCTCGGGTGACTACCAGCCCGACACGCAGATCCCCTCCCCGCCGCAGCTGACGCTGCCGCAGACCTCGCAGACGTTGAAGAACTTCGCCGGCGAGCAGTGCTCGGGCGCCACGTCGACGCTGGCGGAGGCGTTGCGGGTGTCCTGCAACACCGCCTTCGGCCAGCTCGGGCTGGACCTCGGCGCCGACGCCCTCCGCGAGCAGGCACAGGCCTTCGGCTTCGGCTCCGACGAGCTCGCCGTGCCCACCCGCGTCGACGCGAGCCGCTTCCCCGACGACCCCAACCCGCCGCAGACGGCGCAGTCGGCGATCGGTCAGTTCGACGTCCGCGTCACGCCGCTGCAGATGGCGATGGTCGCCGCGGGCGTCGCGAACAAGGGCGAGGTGATGTCGCCGTACCTGGTGCGCGAGGTGACGGCGCCGGACGAGTCGCGGCTGGACCGCGCCGAGCCCCAGGTGCTGAACCGGGCGGTGAGCGAGCAGGTGGCCGCGCAGCTCACGACCATGATGCAGGCGGTGGTCGACAGCGGCACCGGTACCGCGGCGCAGATCAACGGCATCCCGGTGGCCGGCAAGACGGGCACCGCGCAGAACGCCCGGGGCGCCGCGCCGCACGCCTGGTTCATCGGCTTCGCGCCGGCCGACGACCCGCAGGTGGCCGTCGCCGTGCTGGTCGAGAACGGCGGCAACGTCGGCCAGTCCGCCACCGGCGGCGCCGTGGCCGCGCCCATCGCGCAGCGGGTCATGCGCGCGGTGCTGGGCCGATGACCGACCAGCGTGAGCCGACGCTGCTCGGCGGCCGCTACGAGCTCGGTGAGCCGATCGGTCGCGGCGGCATGGCCGAGGTCTTCCGCGGCACCGACGTACGCCTCGGGCGCGACGTCGCGGTGAAGGTGCTGCGCGCCGACCTGGCCCGGGACCCTGCGTTCCAGTCCCGGTTCCGGCAGGAGGCGCAGGCCGCCGCCTCCCTGAACGCCTCGACGATCGTGTCGGTCTTCGACACCGGCATCGACGCCTCCGGCGGGCCTTTCATCGTCATGGAGTACGTCCAGGGCCGCACGCTGCGCGACATCCTGCACACCGAAGGACGGCTGCTGCTGCAGCGCGCGCTCGAGGTCGGCGCCGACATCTGCGACGCGCTCGACGCCGCCCACCGGGCCGGCATCGTGCACCGCGACATCAAGCCGGGCAACGTCATGCTCAGCCGCGCCGGCGAGGTCAAGGTCATGGACTTCGGGATCGCGCGCGCCGCCGCCGACGCCGCCTCCACCCAGCCGGAGGCGGTCATCGGCACGGCCGCGTACCTGTCGCCGGAGCAGGCCCGCGGGGAGAACGTCGACGCCCGCTCAGACATCTACTCCGCCGGCTGCCTGCTGTACGAGCTCATCACCGGCCAGCCACCGTTCGTCGGCGACAGCCCGCTGGCCGTCGCCTACCAGCACGTCCGCGAGGACCCGCAGCCGCCGTCGGCCTACGACCAGACGCTCACACCGGCGATCGACGCGGTCGTGCTCAAGGCGATGGCCAAGAACCCGGCGAACCGCTACCAGTCCGCCTACGAGATGCGCGAGGACCTCCTGCGCGCGCGCGCGGGCGGCGAGGTGCTGGCCACCCCGGTGCTCGAGCCGCTGGTCACCCTCGCCCCTGCGGCCACCGTCCTCGCCCGTCAGCGCAAGGACCGCTCGGTGGCCCGGGCGCTGGCCTACACGGTCTTCGGGCTGATCATCGTCGCGATCGTCATCTCGGTCGCGGCCTTCGTGCGGGGTCTGCTCGGGACCTCGAGCGGCCTGATCCCCGCGCCCGCCCTGGTGGGGCTGGACCAGCGGGAGGCGGCCATCGTGCTGTCGCAGGAAGGGCTGCGGGTCGGGGAGATCACCCAGCGGCAGTTCGTGGCCGGACAGGCCGGTGCCAAGCCCTTCGGGGAGGTGCTCACCCAGAGTCCCGACCAGGGCATCGTGGTGCCCGACGGTGGCCGGGTGAACCTGGAGATCTCCGGCGGCATCGAGATGACCGTGGTCCCGGACGGCATCGTCGGCATCTCGCGGGCCGACGCCGCGGCCCGGCTCACGCAGTCGCGGCTCGTCCTGGCCGCCGACGTCTCGCGCGACGGGAACTTCCCCGGCGGGACGGTGCTGGCCGTCGACCCACCGTCGGGCCGGCAGGTCAACGCGCTGAGCCCGGTGGTCCTGACCGTCGCGTCCGGCAACACCACCGTCCCCGACGTGCGCGGACGCAGCCGCGAAGAAGCTGCCGCGCTGCTGAACAAGGCCGGCTTCTCGGTGGGCATCATGCTGCAGGACTCCACCGGCGAGCCCGACCTCGTCCTGGACCAGACCCCGTCCGGCGGGTTGGCCGAGCGCGGTTCCACCGTCCTCGTCGTCGTCTCCCAGACCCCGCCGCCCCCGCGTCCGAGCCCGAGTCCGGTGCCCAGCAGCGAGGCCTCGCCCGCACCCGAGCCGTCCCCGGTGCCCTCGCCCGCGCCGTCGCCGTCGCCGTCCTAGACGGGCCGCGAGACAGGACTGCGGGCCCTACCCTGCTGCATGCCCTCCCGCTACGCACCGACCCTGCTCGTCAGCCTCGCGATCACGGCCCTGGGGGTCGGGCTGGTGCCGGCGCTGGCCGCCCCCGGGGGGGCACCGCCGGAGCTGCTGGAGCAGAACCGCCGGGTGGTCCCGGTGGCCAGGCCCGCGACCCCGGCGCGCGCCGACGTCCCGGTCGACCGGTACGACCTGGCCGGTGGTTGCTACGCGATGAGCTCCGGTGGCCGCTGGGTGGTGCGGACCGCCGCCGGATACGCAGCGACGGCCGCCTCGCCGGCGCAGGCCGAGCCGTTCCACCTGCAGGCCACCGACCTCGGCAGCTATCTGCTCTACGGCAGCAAGGCCGACTTCCTGGCCGCGGGCCGGACCGTCGCCCCGGCCGGCGCGCCGAGCCCGGCGTCCGACTTCGTCCTGCTGGGTGACGGACGGAGCGCGACGCTGGTCTCCCTGGACGGCGTCTCCCTCGCCACCGACGGGCAGGGCACCCTGGTCCCCGGCGCCGCCGCCAGCGCCTTCGGCTTCCGGCGCACCCAGGGGTGCGCGGTCTTCCCCGAGGCGGAGGTCAACGTCAGCGGGCCGGTGGTCGGCGGCAGCACCCCGTACACCGAGACGGTGGGCTACCTCGACGCACACCTGCACACGGTCGCCTACGAGTTCATCGGCGGCCGGCTGCACTGCGGGCGGCCGTGGCACCGGTACGGCATCGCGAGCGCCCTGGTCGACTGTCCCGACCACGAGCCCGGCGGCCGCGGGGCGATCCTGGACAACGCCGCCTTCGGGGGCGACGCCGTCGGCGGGCACGACACCGTCGGCTATCCGACCTTCGTCGACTGGCCCGCTCCGCTGTCGCTGACCCACGAGCAGACCTACTACAAGTGGCTGGAGCGCGCCTGGCGATCCGGCGTGCGCATGCAGACCACGCTGCTGGTCGACAACGGCGTGCTGTGCCGCGGCTACCCCTACAAGCAGAACTCCTGCAACGAGATGGACGGTGTCCGGCTGCAGGCCCAGCGGTTGCACGAGCTCGAGCGTTACATCGACGCCCAGGCGGGCGGCCCCGGTGAAGGCTTCCTGCGCATCGTCACCAGCCCCGAGCAGGCGCGTCGCGTCGTCAACGACGGCAAGCTGGCCGTGACCATGGGCATCGAGGTGTCGGTGCTGTTCGACTGTGGCCTGATCGAAGGCATGCCGCAGTGCGACGAGGCGCAGATCGACCGCCAGCTGCAGGAGGTCTACGACCTGGGCGTCCGACAGATGGAGCTGGCGAACAAGTTCGACAACGCGCTGGCCGGCGTCACCGGCGACGGCGGCTCCACCGGGGTGGTCATCAATGCCGGCAACGTCCAGCAGACCGGCATGTTCTGGCAGATGCAGACCTGCCCCACCGGCCCCGACGGGGCGCCCGCGTTCGGTACCGACCGGCAGCAGGCCAACCTGGCCGACGACAGCGGTGCGTCGGGCGGCCCGCAGGACGTGCTGTTCAGCGAGGTGCTCAACCTGACCGGCGGCACCGGCGCGGCGCCGGCCTACCCGCCGGGCCCGCACTGCAACGTCCGCGGTCTGTCCTCGCTCGGCGAGCACCTGCTCGAGCAGATGATGGCCAAGGGCATGCTGTTCGACCCGGACCACATGAGCGCCCTGGCCCGCACCCAGGCGCTGGCTCTGCTGGAGAAGGCGAAGTACTCGGGCCTGGTGTCGAGCCACTCCTGGTCCGACGAGGGCATCTACCGCCGCACCGTCGCCGACCACGGGGTGCTGGCCTCCTACGCGGGCGACTCCGGCTTCTTCACCGACCAGTGGCGACGGTTCCGTCCCTACGCCTCGCTGACCGACCAGTACTGGGGCTTCGCCTGGGGGGCCGACGCGAACGGGCTCGGGACGCAGGGCCGGCCGCGCGGCGCCGACGCGAAGAACCCCGTCACCTACCCCTTCACCGGGCTCGGCGACGTCCGGGTCGACAAGCAGGTCAGCGGCGAGCGCACGTACGACGTCAACGTCGACGGCGTGGCGCACTACGGCCTGTACGCCGACTGGGTCGAGGATCTGCGCCACCTCGGCGGCGAGCAGATCGTCAAAGATCTCGAGCGCGGGCCCGAGGCGTTCCTGCAGATGTGGGAGCGCGCGACCGGCATCGAAGGACGGCGCTGCCACAGCGTCGCCGAGCTCACCAGCGGCGTCGGCCTCGGCGCGCTGACCGCCGGCATGAGCCCCCAGACGGTGCTGACCACCGCCGGCCAGCCGCACATCCGCGCCGGCAACACCTTCACCTACTGCCTGGACGGTGGGCGCACCACGACGGCCACCTTCGACGACGCTGCTGCGCTGCAGACCGTCAGCGGCCGGGCGCTGCCGGCAGCGGCGCCGGTCGGTCCGGTCGCGCCAGGAACCGTGCCGGCGCCCGCCGCGGTCGGTCCGACGCTGGGAGGTCCCGGCAACCGCCTGCCCGCCACCGGCGGCCTGCCCTGGGCGGTGGCCGCGGCCGTCGCGCTGGCTGCGGCTGTCGTGCTGCGGCGGCGAGCGGGCGACAGGGCGTCGGAGCCGAGCGTCGCCGGCCAGCGACCCTGAGAGGGGCGGCCCTGAGGGGGGCGGCCGCAGCGTCGCGGTCTGGATCGCGGTGGTCGCGGTGGTCGCGTCGGGGCGGGCGTGGGCGGCTCCGGCCGCGGGCGGCGGGCTCGGCGCTCAGCCGAAGGCGGCGAGCCGCTTGTGCTCGACCTGCTCGGACAGCGCGGGCGCCAGACCCAGGGCGAGCTCGTCGCCGCACTGCCGCAGCCACGACGCCAGCAACAGGTGCCCGCCCTGCGTGAGCACCGACTCCGGATGGAACTGCACCCCTTCGATCGGCTTGTCGCGGTGCCGCATGGCCATCACGACGCCTGACGGGGTGCGCCCGGTGACCGCGAGCACGGCCGGCAGGGTGTCCTCCTCGACCGCGAGCGAGTGGTAGCGCGTCGCGGTGAAGGGCGTGGGCAGGCCGTGCAGCACGCCGGCTCCGGTGTGCTCGACCTCGCTGGTCTTGCCGTGCAGCAGCTCGGGCGCGCGGCTGACGGTTGCTCCGTGCGCCACGGCGATGGCCTGATGGCCCAGGCAGACCCCGAGCAGCGGGGTCCCGCTCTGCTCGCAGGCGCGCACCATCTCGATGCAGACGCCGGCATCCTCGGGCGCCCCGGGGCCGGGGGAGAGCAGCACGCCGTCGTAGTCGCCTCCGGCGTCGGCGGCGACCTCGTCGTTGCGGACGACCTCGGTCTGCACGCCGAGCTGGCCCAGATACTGCACCAGGTTGTAGACGAAGCTGTCGTAGTTGTCGACGACGAGGATGCGCGTCACGGCGTCGCCCGGGGCGTGCGACGAGGGGCGGGCGGCTTCGCGGCGGCCGGGGCCTTCTTGGCCGGGGCCTTTTTGGCGGGGGCCTTCTTGGCGGGGGCCTTCGTGGCGGGGGCCTGCTTGGCGGGGGCCTTCGTGACGGGGGCCTTCGCGGCCGGCGCTCTTGTGGCGGGGGCTGTCCTGGCTGGTGCCTTCTTCGCCGGGGCCTTCGGGGCGGCTGCGTTCGGGGCGGGGGCCGCCACCGCCTTTCGGCCCTCTTGGGACGGCCGCCTTCTGGACGGCCGCCTTCTTGACGGCCGCCTTCTTGCCTTCTGACCGGCGCTCTCGTGGCCGGCGCCTTCTGGGCCGGCGCTCTCGTGGCCGGCGCCTTCTTCACCGCAGGCGCGGGCGCAGCCGCGTCCGGTCGTCGCGGCTCGACCGGCTCGGCACCCGGGCGGGGGCGGCCTCCGGGGGTGCTGGCGGGCTCGGGCTCGGCGGCCTGCTCGGCCAGGGCGCGCTCGCGCTCGACGAGCACCCGGCGGAGCACCTTGCCGACCGCGCTGCGCGGCAGGTCGGCGACGACCTCGATCGCGCGAGGGACCTTGTAGGCGGTGAGGTCGGTGCGGCAGGCCTCGAGCATGCTCGCGATGCTGACCGTCGCGCGGGGTTCGAGCACGACGTAGGCCTTCACCGTCTCGCCGCGGTAGCGGTCGGGGGCGCCGACCACGACGGCCTCGGCGACGCCGGGGATGCCGGTCAGCACGTCTTCCACCTCCGAGGGGTAGACGTTGAAGCCCCCTGCGATGATCAGCTCCTTCTTACGGTCGACGACCGTGAAGTAGCCGTCCTCGTCCATGACGACGAGGTCGCCGGTGAGCACGAAGCCGTCGTCGGTGAACAGTCCGGGCAGGTCTTCCTGACCCCAGTAGCCGGCGAAGACCTGCGGACCGCGCACCGCGAGCTCCCCGGGCTCGCCGACGGGCACCAGCGCGTCGGAGTCGTCCGGGTCCAGCACCAGGCACTCGGTCCCGGGCAGCGGCAGCCCGATCGAGCCCGGTCGGCGGGGACCGATGATCGGGTTGCAGTGCGTCGACGGCGAGGTCTCGGTCAGGCCGTAGCCCTCGACCAGGCGGCCGCCGGTGAGCTTCTCGAAGGCCTTGGACACTTCCGCCGGCAGCTTCATCGCACCCGACACGCAGACGCGGATCGACCCGAGGTCGTGCGCGGACGAGCGGGGGTGGTCCAGGAGCGCCTTGTAGATCGGCGGGACCCCCGGGAACATCGTCGGCTTCTCGCGCTCGATCGTCTCGAGCACCTGCGCGACGTCGAAGCGCGGGACCAGGATCAGCGTGCCGCCGAGCAGCAGCGTGCTGTTCAGGCAGACGGTCAGCCCGTAGGCGTGGAACAGCGGCAGCACCGCCAGCGTGACCTCGCGGCCCGCGGTCGCGCCGGTGTCCCAGAGCCGGTTCATGTAGGCGTTGGCGACCAAGTTCGCGTGCGTCAGCATGGCGCCCTTGGACGCCCCGGTGGTGCCGCCCGTGTACTGCAGCAGCGCCAGGTCGTTCACCGGGTCGATCGGCGCCTGGCGGGCCGGCTCGCCCTTGAGCAACGACGTGAACGGCACCGCGGCCGCACCCTTGGGCAGGGTCGCGGACAGCTGCGCGCGGGCGGCCTTGGCCCGGGCCGTCGGCAGCCGCAGGCCGAGCTTCTGCCGCGTCGGCAGGTAGTCCGAGATCGACGTCACGACGACCGTGGTCACGTCGGTGTCGGCTTGGACGGCGGCCACCGCGTCGAAGACCCGGTCCAGGCACACGACGACCTTGGCCCCGCAGTCGGCGAGCTGGGAGCGCAGCTCGGTCGGGGTGTACAGCGGGTTGTGCTGGACGGCGACCGCACCCAGGCGCAGCGTCGCGAACAGCGCGATGACGTTCTGCGGGCAGTTCGGCAGCACGATCGCGACCCGGTCGCCCGGCCGCACGCCGAGCCCGGCCAGTCCGGTGGCGAAGCGGTCGACGGCGTCCTTGAGCTCGCGGTAGGTGAGCCGGGTGCCCAGGAACGACAGGGCCGCGCGCGTCGGGAAGCTGGCCACGGCGTCGTCCAGCAGCCTGGTCAGCGGCACGACCGGGAAGTCGTAGTCCTCGGGGACCCCGGGCGGGTACTGCGCGAGCCACGGTCGGTCGGCATAGGTCAGGGAGGTGCCGGGCACGAAGGGACTCCAGGGCGTCGGATACGCGAGACAGGGGCCGGCCACGCGAGAACCGGGCAGCGGACGCACCGGCGTCCGGCTCCGATCCTTTCACGCGGGGACGAGCAGGACACCGGGTCAGGACGGCACGCGCGGTGCGGGCCGCCGGTCAGCCGCCGGGGCTGGAGCTGGACGTCCCTTCGACCGTGACGTCGCTGAACGGCAGCAACGGCTCCAGGACCGGGAACACGACCAGGAACAGCACGGCCACGGTCACCGCCGCCAGCACCAGCACGCCGACCAGCTTGCCGGGCAGGCCGCCGGGCAGGGTGCGCCAGATCCAGCCGTACATCAGGTCTCCTGGAGCGCGGCAGGCGGGCCGTCGTCGTGACGGCTGGCGGCGGAGAGCACCGCGTGCACGATCAACCGCTCGCGGGCGGAGTACTTCGGGTTGCAGGTGGTCAGGGTCAGCAGGTGCTCGGTGGGCGTCGCGTCGAGCCGGCCGGGGACCGGATAGGTCACCTCGATGGCCGTCGGCGCGACGACCTGCAGCTCGCGGACGTCGTAGGTGAACCAGCCGGTCCGGGTCTCCAGGACGATCTTGTCGCCGGGCTGCAGCGTGTCGGCGCGGTTGAACGGTGCGCCGTAGGTGGTGCGGTGCCCGGAGATGACCATGTTGCCCAGGTCTCCCGGCAGCGCCGTCGACGGGATGTGGCCGGGGCCCTTCTTCAGGTCCGGCACGCCGACGCCCTGCACGACCACCTTCGGGGACCAGTCCTTGCCGAACCGCGGGATGTAGATCACGGCCAGGCCCTCGCCGAGGGCGGGCGGCGGCACGGGGGCGGCGGACGCCCCCGACACGACCGGGCCGGCGGGCTGCGGTGGTGGCTGGGTCCAGCTGCGGCGCAGGTCGTCGCCGAGCTGGTCCTGGGCACGGGCGGTCACCAGGTTGGTGACCTTGAGCTCGTAGAAGCAGAAGAGCAGCATCACCACCCCCAGCGTGATGAGGGTCTGGCCGAGCCCGCGCAGCACGGTCCGGACCGCGTCGCCGGCGCTCGCCCTCGACGTCGTCGAGGGTGCGGCGAGCTCCACCCGCTCTGAGACGGTCACGCGCGCTCCTTCACGGTTGCGCCACGGGGGCGACGTTGGGCAGCTCCAGCGGTCCGTCGTAGGCGGGCAGTGCCAGCGCCGGCTTGCCCTCCACGGTGTAGCCCAGGCCGAAGACGTCGACGTACTGCTGGAACAGCCGCACGCCGCGGTCCTGCTCGAGCGCGGCACGCATCGCCGACGACGAGCCGATCGCCTCGACCCGGAAGGGGGGGCTGTAGACCCGGCCGTGCAGGATGATCGTGTTGCCGACGCAGCGGACAGCGCTGGTCGACACGACGCGCTGGCCGACCAGCGTCATGGCCTCCGCGCCGCCGGCCCACAGCGCGTTGACGACCGACTGCACGTCCTGCTGGTGCACGACGAGGTCGTCCGGATCGTCGGACAGCGCAGGACGGCCGGCCCGACGGGGCGCGTCGTCGAGCTCGACCCGCAGGCCAGGACCCGTGACCGCAGCCAGCCCGGCCGCACCTACCACCATGGCGGGAGCGGTGGCGGCGCCGATCCGCGAGTCCTGCTGCGCGACGCGCGCCGTGCCGGCGTCGACCTCCGCGCGCAGGCCGTCGACGTCGCGTTGCCGGCGCGCCACCTCGCCGCGCTCGCGGGAGATCAGCTCGGTCAGCTGCAGCCGCCGGTCTGCGCGCAGGTCGGTGCCGTTGGCGGTGGACGCGCTGGTCGCGAAGAGCAGGCCGGCCGCCAGCGCGGTCACCGGCACCAGGACGGCCCAGGGCCGCGTGCTGATCCGCGTCGTCACCGCTTGACTCCCTCCGCCTCGCCGGTCTGTAGGTCCTCGTCCTGATCCTTGCCGGGGGCCGCCACGCCGTCCCCACGATCGGGCCTGCTCAGGCACCGTGGTCGCTCCCGTTACGCTAACCCCGCCGGGTGCGTCGTTCCGTCTGACCTCCGGCCTGACGAGCGAACGGAGCGGTCGTGCCCGAGTCCAGGAAGCGGAAGAAGGCGGCGTACACGCCTCCGCCCACCGCGACGTCCGCCCGCAGGAAGCGTCCTAGCCCGGTCTGGCTGGCCCCGCTGATGCTGGCGATGTTCGGCATCGGGGTGCTCTGGCTCGTCACCTTCTACATCACCCAGGGCGACATGCCGCTGGTCGGCGGCCTGGACAACTGGAACCTGCTGGTCGGGTTCGGCTTCATCATCGCGGGTTTCGGCCTGTCGACGCAGTGGCGGTGACCAGCGCGCCCGCGCGCTGACCCCTCGACCGCCGAATCCGGCGGCACCCTGTTCTCGGCAGTTCGACGCCGGACCTTGAATCGTCGGCTTACACGTCTGTAGTTCTCCCCAGGCGCCGTCCACAGTGTGGACAACCCGGGTCGGCGGCGCCGCAGCGCGCGGCGCCGCCGCAGGCTAGAGCAGCTCGAGGATGGTGGCGTTCGCCTGGCCGCCGCCCTCGCACATGGTCTGCAGGCCGTACCGGATGCCGTTGTCCTTCATGTGGTGCACCAGCGTGGTCATGATGCGCGCACCCGACCCGCCCAACGGGTGACCGAGCGCGATCGCACCGCCGTTCGGGTTGGTGGTCTTGTCGTCGGCCCCGATGTCCCTGAGCCAGGCCAGCGGCACGGAGGCGAAGGCCTCGTTCACCTCGAACGCACCGATGTCGGACACGCTCAGCCCGGAGCGCTTGAGCGCCTTCTCGGTCGCGGGCATCGGCGCGTGCAGCATCGGCATCGGCGCCACGCCGGCCAGCACGGCGGTGTGGATGCGCGCGATCGGCGTCAGGCCGAGCGCCTTGGCCTTCTCGCTGGTCATCATCAGCAGCGCGGCCGAGCCGTCGCTGATCTGCGAGGAGTTAGCCGCGGTGATCTTGCCGTCCTCCTTGAAGGCCGCCTTCAGGCCGGACAGCTTCTCGATCGTGCTGCCGCGGCGCACGCCTTCGTCGGTGTCGATGACGGCGCCGTCGGGGTTGGTCACCGGGGCGATCTGCGCGGCGAAGCGTCCCTCGTCCTGCGCGGTGGCAGCGCGCTCGTGCGACTGCAGCGCGTACTCGTCCAGCTGCTGGCGGCTCAGGCCGTAGGCGTCGGCGATGTCTTCGGCGCCCACGCCCTGGTTCGGGAAGTCGGCGCCGTAGCGGGCGATGTAGTCGGCGCCGAGCGGGCTGGCCGTGAACGAGGAGCCCATGGGCGTGCGGCTCATGACCTCGACGCCACCGGCGACGGCGACGTCGTACTGGCCGCTGATGATGCCGGCCGCCGCGAAGTGCACGGCCTGCTGGGAGGATCCGCACTGGCGGTCGATCGTCACGCCGGTGACCGTCTCAGGCCAGCCGGCCGACAGCACGGCGGTGCGGGCGATGTCGAAGGTCTGCTCACCGATCTGCATGACGCAGCCCCAGATGACGTCGTCGACCTCGCCGGGGTCGATGCCGCTGCGCTCGGCCAGCGCCCGGAGCACGTGGGCCGACAGGTCGGCGGAGTGGATGCCGGCCAGCCCTCCGTTGCGCTTGCCGGTGGGGGTACGGACGGCTTCGACGATGACGGCGTCGCGCATGAGGCTCTCCTGAGGATGTGTGAACGATCGTTCACGAGCAAGTGTACGGGGGGACTAGCCGCCAAGGACGAGGGTGCGCGCGACGACCGCCAGCAGCAGCAGCAGCGCCACGCCGCCGACGGCCGCCGCGTGCAGCTCCTGCCGGTACCGGCCCGGCGGGGTGTAGGCGAACGCAGCGGCCAGCGCGGCACCGGTCAGCAGCCCACCGAGGTGGGCCCGCCAGTCGATGATCGGCACCGAGAAGGTGATGACCAGGTTGACGGCGAGCAACGTGAGGATCGACCGGGTCTGCCCGCCGACCCGACGGACGACGACGTAGTAGGCACCGAACAGCCCGAAGATCGCCCCGGAGGCGCCCACGCCCAGGGTGCCGGAGTCCGACACCAGGTAGGAGAGCGTCGAGCCGCCGAGGGCCGCGAGCACGTAGAGCGCCAGGAACCGGACCCGGCCGAGGGCGCTCTCCAGCACCGGTCCGAGCTGCGCCAGCGCGAACATGTTCAACGCCAGGTGGAAGACGCCCGCGTGCAGGAAGGCCGCGGTCAACAGGCGGTAGTACTGACCCGTCGCGACGCCCTGCGGATCACCGCCGACCTCGAACAGCACCGGGCCGGCCAGGTTGCCGAACCGCAGCGCGAGCTCGTTCGCCCCGCCGCTCAGACCGGCGACGTACACCAGCACGTTCAGCACGATGATCGCGATCGAGATGCGGCTGGTGTCGCCGCTGATCCGTCCACCGAAGGTCGTCCGTGCCTGGCGCACCGTGGCTGCCCCGGCCTTGACGTCGTCCGGGCACTGGAAGCCGACCGACGCCGCACGCATGCAGTCGGGGCAGATCGGGCGGTCGCAGCGGTTGCACCGGACCCAGGTCTCCCGCTCGGGGTGCCGGTAGCACCGCGGCGGGCTGTCGACCTGGCCCTCGGGGACGGAGTCGGTCAGCTGTCCACCTTCTCGATCGCGATCTCGGTGAGGACGACGTCGGTGAGCGGCCGGTCCTGTCGTCCGGTGGGCGTGCGCGCGATGGCGTCGATGACGTCGCGGCCGGCCTGGTCGGCGACCTCACCGAAGATCGTGTGCTTGCCGGTGAGGTGGGTGGTGTTGGCGACCGTGATGAAGAACTGCGAGCCGTTCGTGCCGGGACCGGCGTTGGCCATGGCCAGCAGGTACGGCCGCGTGAAGGCCAGCTCGGGGTGGAACTCGTCCTTGAAGCGGTAGCCGGGGCCACCGGTGCCGGTGCCGAGGGGGTCGCCGCCCTGGATCATGAAGCCGGCGATGACCCGGTGGAAGACGGTGCCCGCGTACAGCGATCCCTCGCCCTTGCTGCCGGACTTGGGGTCGGTCCACTCGAGCGAGCCGTCGGCCAGGCCGACGAAGTTCTGGACCGTCTTGGGCGCATGGTCGGGGAAGAGCTTCACCCGGACCGGGCCGAGGCTGGTGGTGAGGGTGGCGAAGAGCTCGCTGGCCACGCGGGGGCCTCCTAGAGGTAGGGAACGGACGCCTTGGAGTCTGTCATGCATCCCCGACAGGGTCCGTGGCAGGCTCGGCCGTCACAGCCGCAGAGCGACGGAGGACGTATGGGCCTGCACGCGAACACCTTGAACCAGGCCGCGGACCTGGCCGCCACGGGGTCTGCCGTGGCGACCGAGGTCGCCGGTCAGGCGGTCGAGCTCGGTGGACGGGCCTGGGAGGTGGCAGGTCCGCTCGCCGAGCAGGCCCGCGACCGGGCGGTCGGCCTGGCCGACGCCGCAGGGCCGCGGGTCGGCGCGGCGGGCGGGGCCGTCACGGCTGCCCTCGACGATGCGCTGGTGCGCTCGGGGGCCGCCTGGGACGCCCTGCGCGGCGCACGGGTCGGACCGCCGGTGTCGGTGCGGCGGTGGCCCTGGGCCGCCGCGGCCGCCGTGCTCGGTGCCGGTGCAGGCGTGGCCGTCGCGCTGCTCGTGCGTCGGCTCAGCTCGCCGGACGCGCCGGACGCGCAGGAGCCGCACGAGGTGAAGGCCGTCGTCGACCGCAAGGAGCCGGTCCGCACCTCGGCTGCGCACGTCGCCGACGCGGCGGGCGAGGCAGCAGCAGGCCTGGCTGCTGGACCCGGTGACGGGCCGCCGGACACGAACGCGCCCAGCAAGGCAGCGGTCGGCACAGCGACGCCGGGCAAGGCAGCGGCCGGTAAGGCAGCGGCCGGCCGGGCAGCGCCGAAGAAGACGTCGGCGCGACCGGCAGCGACCGGCCCGGCGGGCACGGACCAGGCGGCTCCGGGCCAGACAGCAGCGCCCAAGGCAGCTCCGGGCAAGGCAGCCCGAACCCGGCCCCCGACGGCGAGCCCCGCGACGGCTCCCGAAGGGCAGACCCCCGTCGACCGACGTCCGGAGGGACAACCACCCGGGAGCCTGCCGCGGTGAGGTGATCGGGCAGCCGTGCTCCGTGCGGACGCGGTCCGGGCGGGGCGGTCAGCGCAGCGAGCGCGGGTGCGCGGCGGCCGGGACCGGGCCGTCGGCCAGACCCAGGCGCTGCGTCACCGCTCTGCGCAGCAGCGCGTCCACCTGCGCCTCCGGCGGGACGCCGGCCGAGGCCGTGGTGCGGTTGCGCCCGGCGCGCTTGCTGTCGTAGAGCGCGTCGTCGGCAGCGCGCACCAGCGTGTCCGAGTCGCCGGCGTGGACGGGGAAGGTCGCGACGCCGGCGCTGGCCGTGATGGGCACGATCGACGGCGCAGCGGCGACGGCGCGGCGCAACCGCTCGGCGATGAGCATCGCCTCCTCCTGGCCGCAGCCGGGCAGCACGACGGCGAACTCCTCGCCGCCGTAGCGCGCCGGGGTGTCGAAGTCGCGGCACTCGCAGGACAGCGCGGCGGCGACGTTGCGCAGCACCTCGTCGCCCGCCTGGTGGCCGTGGCTGTCGTTGAGGGTCTTGAAGTGGTCGATGTCGACCATCACGAGGCTGACCTGCTCGGCGCTGCGGGTGGCCCGGGCGACCTCGCGCTCCAGGGTGGACTCGAAGGTGCGCCGGTTCGCGATCTTGGTCAGGCCGTCGGTGGCCGCGAGCCGCTGCACCTGCTCCAGCAGCCAGGCGTTGCGCAGCGCCAGGGCTGCATAGGACGCCGACCGCTCCAGGCCGGACACGATGCGGCGATGGATCCGGCCGCCCTCGCGCCCGTCCTGCTCCAGCACCAGAGCGCCCTGCGGCCGGCCCTCCGCCGACAGCGGGACCACAACCAGGTTGCCCGCCGCCGGCAGCAGCGACGCGAGCCACGGGTCGTCGTCCGGGTCCAGGCCCTGCACCAGCAGCGTGCCGTGGGACGCGTGCGCCGCTTCCACGACGGCGCTGCGCCCGGGTCGGCCGGGTCGTCGCGCCGTGCCCTCCTCAAGGCCGTAGGAGGCCAGCACCGGCAGCTGACCCTCGGGCCCGGCCAGGACCACCCCGCGGACGAAGCCGAAGGTGTCGATCACCGAGTCGAGCAGCGTGCGCGCGACGTTGTTGCTGTCGACGGCGCGCTCGAGCGACTCCGCGAGCTCGGTGAGCGCCTCCAGGTCGCCGCGGCGCCGCCGCAGCTCGCGCTCGTTGATGGCCGACAGCGCACTGGTGGAGATGGCCACCAGCCACAGCACCGTCACGAACAGGGCCAGCCGTTGGGCGTCCGACGGGCCGCCGGCGATGAGCGAGATCCCGTCGGGGGCCCGGACCAGCACCTGCTCCGGGCCGGTCGGGCGCAGGAGCGCGTCGCCGGCCGTCCCACCAGCCGGTACCGCCTGGGCGATGAACAGCGCGTAGAGCAGCAGCGAGTGCCACAGCGCCAGCTTCAGGCTGGTCCGGTAGGACGCGAGCAGCGCCACCGCTCCCAGGTGCAGCAGCACCGCATAGCGGACGGGGCTCTCCAGGCTGCCGGTGAGGTAGCCCGTCCAGGCCAGCCAGACGCCGTCCAGGATGAGCATCGAGGAGAAGACCAGCGCGGCCCGGTGCGGCAGCCAGCGGAGGGCCACCTCGGCCAGCAGGACGAAGCCCGCGTACACCGCGGTGGTGAGCGCGGCGGTACGCGGGAAGTCCCACAGCGAGGGGCGCGCCAGCAGCGCACACACCAGGAGCAGCCCGATCGCGGTCACCCGCAGGTACTGGGTGACGCGCAGCCGGTCCGCCAGCGGCACCGCGTCTGCGGTCCGCGCCGAACCACCCAAGGTGCGGTCGCCGGGGCGGCTCACGCCAGGTCCCCGGGGCGGCGGACCCGCGGCCCGAAACCGAGGTCTGCGTCGACGGGGGTGGGGGCCATGGCGAGCTTGGGATCCCGTCGGTCGATGCGGTTCTGGGCGAGCAGGAACAGCAGCACGATAGCGAGCAGCGCAAGCGGTAGGCCAGGTCGTTTGATGGTCTCGGTGACCACGTCGGTGATGACGGTCGGCAGCTGTCCGGCGCTGGGCAGCGCCCGCGCAAGGGGCATGACCGGCGGCGCGCCCGTCGACGCGTCCGACGTCGTGCTGCGGCCGGCGCCGGGCTGCGGCGGGTTCGCGCTGGAGGCCCGCGGGATGTCGTCGATCGTCGTCCCGGGGAAGTCGAGGCTGCGGACCTCGACCGGAACTGCTCCCGGGACGCCGGTCCGGCCCGACGGCGGGAAGGTGTCGGGGCCGGCGGCAGCGCTCCCGCCACGTCCGGGGCCGTCGCTCGTCGGGTCGGGGGTCGGCCCGGTGGGCTCGGTCCGGGCAGGGTCGCGGACGCCGTCGACCCGGACCGGGCCGGACGAGGCCGCCAGCGCGTAGCCGTAGCTGCCGACCGCCGGCAGGCTCTTGTTGCCCGCGGCGTCGACGAGCACCACGGTGAGCACATAGGTGCCGGCCGGCCGGCCGGACAGGGAGAGCGTGAACGTGCCGTTGCAGTCGGTCTCGGCGAGGACCTGCTGCAGGTCTCGGGTCACCTTGCAGGTGGCGCGCGCGTCGCGGGGGACGGCGAAGGTCCAGGTCACCGAGGCGCTGGTACCGCCCGCGGCCGGCAGCGTGAGGAAGGCGGGCCGTGCCGGAGCCGTCAGGTCGTAGACATAGCCGGCCGACGCGGGAGAAGCCGTGACGTTGCCGGCCCGGTCGATCTGGCGCACCTCGAAGGTGTAGCTGCCCTCGCCGGTGGGGCGCAGGTCGATCCCCTCGCCGCCGCTGACGCACGGCTTCCAGCCCGCCCCGACCGGTTGGCCGTTGAGCAGCAACCGGCACTGCGTCTCCAGGTCCGGGGCGTCGTCCCAGCTCCAGGACGGCGTCGGGTTCATCCCGGCCGGCCCCTGGTCGCCCGGGACGAGCCGGACGGCGACCGGGCGGGTGGTGTCCAGCTCGAAGCGGCCGGTGACCGGGCGCCCGACGCGTCCCGCGCCGTCGACCACCCGGATCTCCAGCGTCCAGACGCCGTCGGCCGGCGCGGTGAGCGCGTAGCTGCCGAGCACACCGTCGGGGGTGGTGGTGCTGGACGTGCAGGCGCCGAAGGTGCCACTGACGCCCGGGCCGCTGAGCCGGCACTCCAGCCGGGTGCCGACCGGTGCGTGGAAGGCCCAGGTAACGGTCCGCACCCGGTCCGGGGTGACCGGGGACTGGTCGACCACCGGCACCGCGACGGCGCCCCGGTCCAGCGCGTAGCTGCCCTGGATCGGTTGGGAGGTACGACCGGCTGCCGAGACGGCCCGCACCTGGAGCACGTACAGCCCGTCCGGCAGCCCTGTCAGGGAACGCCGGTACTCGCCGTGGTTGGCGGTCGTGGTGCAGTCCGACCAGTCGTCGCCGACCGGCACGCCGCCGCGCAGCAGGCGGCACTCGACCGTCGAGCCCCGGGGCGTCGAGAAGCGCCACACGATCTCCAGGCCGGAACCACCGTCGGCCGGCTCGAGGGTGAACACCGGCGGCTGCGGCGGCTGGACCAGCAACGCGTACGACGCGGCCTTGCTGTCGACGGACAGCGTGCCGGCGGCGTTGCGGGCGTAGACGCGCAGCGAGTAGGTGCCGTCGGCCTGGTTGTCCAGGTTGAGCGTGTACGGGGAGGTGCAGCCACCCTCGTAGAGCGTCTCGGTGCCACGGGTGACCTTGCACCAGCCGGTGGTCCCGGTGGGCAGCGTGAAGGTGAAGGTCGGGCGCCGGTCGACATCGGGGTTCTTGCCGGGTCCGGTGAGCGTCGTCGGCCCGGTCGGCACCACCCGCAGCAGCACGTAGGCGCTGCTGGTCTCCGGACCCGGCGTCCCGACGGCCGACTCCGCGCGCACGAACAGGGTGTAGGTGCCGTCCGGCTGGTCCTGCAGCGACGCGGTGTAGGAGTCCTTGCAGACGTCCCAGCTGGTGAGCAGGCCGCCCGGGCCCGACAGTCGGCACTGCAGCGTCGTGCCGGGGGTCGTGGTCAGGGTCCAGACCGGCGAGGGGTTCGCGCTCGGGCCCTCGGGAGAGACGCGCACGGCGACCGCGGCCGGCGCTGCGGTGTTCAGGACGAAGGTCGCCAGCGCCTCGGTCAGGCTGGCGTTGCCCGCCGCGTCGAACTGCCGCACCGCGAGGGTGTAGGTGCCGTCGCCCCGGTCCAGGTCGACGCTGAAGGTCTCGGTCCCGCTGCCGCAGGGCAGCCGGGCGATCAGCTGGTCCAGGACCAGCAGCCGGCACTCCAGGCGGCCACCGATCTCCGAGCCGGTGAGCACCCAGATCGGCCGACGGTCGGTCGAGGGGGAGAACTGGGCCACGACGCCCGGAGCGGCGGGCGGCGTCGTGTCCAGCACGTAGCGCACCGTCACGGTCGAAGACACGCTCGTGGCCGTCCGGCTGCGTACCGACAGCACGTAGGTGCCGTCCGGCTGGCCGAACAGGTCGGCGCTGAAGCGACCCGGCTGCGTGGCCGAGCCGCAGCCCCCCCAGCCGGACAGCACGGTGCTGCCGCGGGTGAGCATGCACTCGAGCGTCCCGGGCCCGGTGACCGTCCAGCCCGGGGTCCGCAGCGTGCTCGGCCCCGTCGGACCGGACACGCTCGGCACGGCCGGCGCAGCGGAGGAGAGCACGTAGGTGTCGGTGACCGCGAGCCCCACGTTGCCGGCAGCGTCCACGGCGCGCACGGAGAGCACGTAGCTGCCGTCAGGCAGGCCGTCCAGGTTCACCACCAGCGGGGACGCGCACGACGGCAGCTCGCGCACCGCGCCGCTCGGGAAGCTCACGCGACACACGAAGGTGGCGCCGGACTCCGCGCTGAACGACCAACCGGGCCGGGTCCCCGGCGCGGGCGATCCCGGCGTAGCGGTGAAGGTGGGCGCGGCCGGCGGGGTGGTGTCCAGCAGGTAGACGGCCGAACCGGCCGAGCCGGTGTTGCCCGCGGCGTCGACCAGGCGGACGAGCAGGGTGTAGGGGCCGTCGTCGAGCCCGGTGAGGTCCAGCGTCGCCGGGCTGCTGCAGTCGAACAGGTCGTAGACGACCTTGGAGCCTGAGGTCAGCCGGCAGCGGGCCGTCTCGCCGACCCCGGTCGTGAAGCTGAACGAGGGTGTGCGAGAGCGGCCGGCCGCGACCAGCGTGGTGACCTTGGGGGCGGCCGGCGCGGTCGTGTCGAGCAGGTACTGGCCCCGTCCGGCCGCGCTGACGTTGCCGGCAGCATCGGTGGACCGTACCTCCAGCACGTACAGGCCGTCGCGTCCGGCGGGCAGCGCGGTGAGGAACGGTGCCGTGCACACCAGCCACGACCCGGGGCGTCCGTCCGGCCCGGTCAGCCGGCACTCGGAGGTGGAGCCGGCCTCGCTGTCGACGGACCACGACGGCCGCAGGTCGCGACCGACCGGTCGCGGAGCCGCGACCAACGGCGGGGGCGGCGGGGTCGTGTCCAGCACGTAGCCGCCGCTGGCCGTCGCTGCGCTGACGTTGCCGGCGGCATCCGTCACGCGCACGGTCAGCGTCCAGGTGCCGTCGGTGCCCAGGACGGGCGCGAACGGCGACGAGCACGTGACGAAGGCCGCGGGGCCGCCGTCCCGGGACAGGGCGCACTCGGCAGGCGCGCCGGGCTCGCTGATCCACGTGAAACGAGGCTGGCGGTCGGCGGACGGCCCGCTGGGGCCGGTGACCACCGGGGCGCCTGGCGCCGTCGTGTCCAGGACGTAGGGCGAGGAGCTCCCGACGGAGCTGTTGCCGGCGGCGTCGGTCGTCTCCACCTGCAGGACGTAGCTGCCGTCCGGCAGGTCGGTCAGGTTGTAGCTCGCGCCGGTCGGCTCGCAGGAGGCGAAGTCGGTGAGCGGGGTGGTGCCTCGGAGCAGTCGGCAGCGCGTGCCGCCCGCCTCTGCCTGGAAGGTCCAGGTCACCGTCCGGGTGCGGGAGGGTCCGCTCGGCCCGGAGATCGCCGCCGGTACCGGGCTGACGGTGTCCAGCAGGTAGCTCGCGCGCGTGACCGGTCCGGGCCCGACCGCGTCGAAGGCCTGGGCCTCGAGCACGTAGCCGCCGTCGGACGGCAGGCTGGCCAGGTACGTGCCGTCGCAGGCCGTCCACGGGCGCAGCTCTAGATCTTCGCGGAGCAGCCGGCAGCGCAGCACCGTGCCGGGCTCGGTGCTCAGGGTCCAGACGACGTCGGACGCGCGGGAGACCGCGCTGATCGGGCTCACGCCAGGGGCCGTCGGCGCGATGGCGTCGTAGACGTACGGCGCGGACAGGCTGGTCGCGGTGTTCCCGGCCAGGTCGACGACAGTGACCGACAGCGTCCAGGTGCCGTCACCGGGCAGGGTGAGGGCAAGGGTCCCGGGACAGCTGACGTCCCGGACGACCTCGCCGTTGCGCAGCAGCCGGCAGACCGCTGCGGACAGCGCCCCGTCGACCTGTACCCGCCAGGTCACGGTGGCAGCTCGACCGGGCGCCGTCGGACCCGTCACCGCGATCGTCGGGGGCTGCGTGTCGAGCAGGTACGGCGGCGAGGTCAGCGAGCCGGTGTTGCCGCGCCGGTCGGTGACCGTCACCGTCAGCGTGTAGAGCGCGCGAGCACTGGTCGGCAACGTCGGGGCGGTGAAGCTGGACAGGGTGGTGCACGGGACGTCGACGACGACTCCCGCCGGACCTCGCAGCACGCAGCGGGCCGCGGTGTAGGGCTCGGCGTCGAAGACCCAGGTGGGGCGACGGTCGGGGCTGGGGCCGACCGGGCCGCGCAGGGTCAGGGCAAGCGTGTCCAGCTCGTAGCCGACGCTGACGGTGCGCTCGTTGCCGGCCGCGTCGCGCGCGGTGACCGAGAGCGTGTAGTCGCCGTCGGTGGCCAGCCGCGGCGCGCTGAAGCCGCCGGCGCCGCAGCTGCCCCCGGGGACGGCGCCCAGCGGGCCCACGAGGGTGCAGACCACGGACGTCCAGGCCTCGCCGGTGAACGCGAAGGCGGGGGTCCGCAGCGGGCTCGGTCCGGTCGGTCCCGACACGGTCAGCTCCAGGAACGTGTCCAGGTGATAGCCGGCCGTGACCACGGTCTTGGTGTTGCCGGCGGCGTCGGTCGCGGTGACGGACAGGACGTAGTCGCCACCCGCGGTAGGCGGGAGCAGGGGCGCGGTGTAGCTGGTCAGGCCGCAGCTGCCGCCGGGCACGGCGCCGCCGGGACCGACCAGGCGGCAGCTGACGTCGACGTACGGCTCGTCGGTGTAGGTCCAGACCGGCTGCCGGTCGCGGCCCGCTCCGACCGGGCCGCGCACGGTCAGCCGCAGCAGCGTGTCGAGGTGGTACTCCGCCGTGGCGGTCGCGGTGTTGCGTGCGGCATCGGTCACCGTGACGGTCAGGAGGTAGTCGGTGCCGGCCGTGGCGGGGAGCGGAGCCGCGGTGTGCTGGTCCAGGGACGAGCAGCGCCCGCTGCGCACGACGACGCCCGCGCTGGTCAGCGTGCAGGTGGCGCTCACCCACGGCTCGGAGCCGGCGAACGTCCAGGTCGGGGTCGTGGAGCTGCCGGTGCGTGACGCCGGGGTGACCGCCACCGTCGCCACGGTGTCGAGCCGGTAGGAGGCCCCGGCAGTCGCGGTGTTCCCGGCGGCGTCGACGACCGTCACGGTCAGCACGTAGTCGATCCCCGCGCTGTCCGGCAGCACGCCCGCAGTGTGCGAGGACAGGGTCGAGCAGGGTCCCGACTCCACCACCGTCGCTCCGGCCCTCAGGATGCAGGTGGCGCTGACCCAGGTGTCGCCGGTGAACGTCCACGTGGGGGTGCGGTTGTTGCTCACGGCGGTGCCCGGCGATACCGCGACGCTCGTGCGGGTGTCCAGCCGGTAGCGCGCGGTCGCGGTCGCCGTGTTGCCCGCTCCATCGGTGACGGTGACGGTGAGCACGTAGTCCGCGCCGGCGGTGTCGGGCAGCACGGGGGCGGTGAACGAGGTCAGGGACGTGCAGTCAGCGGACGTCACGACGGTGGCGCCCTGGCGGAGCATGCACGTGGCCGCCGTCCAGGGCTCGTCTCCGGAGAAGGTCCACGTCGGCGTCGGGTCGTTGCCGGTGCGGACCGCAGGGCTCACACCCAGCACCGCAACGGTGTCCAACCGGTAGCGCGATGTCGCCGTCGCGGTGTTGCCGGCCGCATCGGTCACTGTCACGGTGAGCAGGTAGTCGGTCCCGCTCGTGGACGGGAGCGTGGCGGCGGTGTGGGCGCCCAACGACGAGCACCGTCCTGTCTGCACCACGGTGGCGCCGGCGGACAGCACGCACCGGGCGCTGGCCCAGACGTCGCCGGTCAGCGTCCAGGTCGGGGTCCGGTCGTTGCCGACGGTCTCCGCCGGTGTGATCGTGATCGTGGTGGCCGTGTCGAGCCGGTAGGTGGCTGTCGCGGTGGCGGTGTTGCCGGCGGCGTCGGTGACGGTGACGGTGAGCAGGTAGTCGGTGCCGGCCGTTGTCGGTAGCAGGTCAGCGGTATGGGCGACCAGGCTCGAGCAGGGTCCGGACTGCACCACGGTCCCACCTGTGGAGAGCACGCAGGAGGCGTCGGCGTAGGTGTCGCCGGTGAGGCGCCACGTGGGCGTCCGGACGTTGCTCGTCGCCGCGCCGGGGGTGACGGTGAGCGCCGTGACCGTGTCGAGGTGGTAGGTGGCTGTCGCTGTGGCCGTGTTGCCCGCGGCGTCGGTGACGGTGACCCTGAGCAGGTAGTCGGCGCCGGTCGTGGCCGGGAGCGGGCCCGCGGTGTGCTCCGTCAGGCTCGAGCACGGCCCGGTCTGGATCGTCGCGCCACCTCGGCGCAGCGCGCAGGTGGCGGTGACCCAGGGCTCGCTGCCCGCGAACGTCCAGGTCGGCAAGGGGTCGTTGCCGGTCCGCGCGGCAGGGGTCACCGTCAGGTCGGCGACGGTGTCGAGCCGGTAGGCGGCCGTCGCGGACGCGGTGTTGCCGGCGTCGTCGGCGACGGTGACGGTGAGCACGTAGTCGGTCCCGGGGCTGGCCGGCAGCGGGCCGACGGTGTGGGACCGGAGGCTGGAGCACGGTCCCGTCTGCACCACGGTGGGTCCGACCTGCAGCGTGCAGGTGGCGCGGGTGTACGAGCCGGACAAGGTCCAGCTCGGTCGGAGATCGTTGCCCGTGCGGTCCGGCGGCAGCACCTGCAGGGTGACCGACGTCGCGAGCCGGTAGGCCGCGGTGCCGGTCGCGGTGTTCCCGGCCGCATCGACGACGTCGACGGTCAGCACGTAGTCGGTGCCGGTGGTAGGGGGCAGGGCAGCCGCGGTGTGGGAGGTCAGGCTGGTGCAGGGTCCGGCCTGGACCACGGTCGTGCCCTGTCGCAGGGTGCAGGTCGCTGACGCCCACGCCTCACCGTCCAGCGTCCAGGTCGGCGTCGGGTCGTTGCCCGTGCGCGTCACCGGTGAGACCGTCACCGAGGTCCGGGTGTCCAGGCGGTAGGTCGCGGTGGCGGTCGCGGTGTTGCCGGCCGCGTCGGCGACGGTGACGGTCAGGACGTAGTCGGTGCCGCTGGTCGCCGGCAGCGCGGCGGCGGTGTGGCTGGTCAGGCTCGTGCACGGTCCGCTCTGCACGACCGTCGCCCCGGTGCGCAGCGAGCAGGTCGCGCTGACCCACGGCTCTGACCCGCCGAAGGACCAGCTCGGGGTCGGGTTCCTGCCGAGGCCGGTCCCGGGCGTCAGCGTCACGTCCGCGACGCTGTCGAGCAGGTAGGTCGTGCTGACGGACGTGCTTCGCCCGCCGCGGTCGGTCGCCGTGACGACGACGACGTGGCTCCCGTCGGCCAGGGCGGGCGAGGTCAGCCCCGCACCCGTCGAGCAGCCCACGGCGACGCCGTCGACCGTGCAGACCGGATCGGTGGCGGTGCCGTCGACGATCTTCAGGTCGTAGTGGGGTTGCGCGACGCGTCCCGAGGTCGGGCCGGTGACGGTGACGACCGGCGCCTGCCCGTCGAACACGTAGGGGACCGAGCTGGTGACCGGGCCGACCTCGCGGGTCGTCGTCTGCGACAGCACCACCCCGAGCGGGTCCCGCGCGGTGGTCGTGGTGGTCCGGACGACCCTGAGCGACAGGCTGACCGGCCCGTCGACGGTGACCGACCCGGTGTAGGACAACCGGCCCGACAGGGTGACGTTGCACGGCGCCGCCGCCGAGAAGGCGGCTTCGGGCGCCGGCAGCACACGGGTGAGCGCGCACTCCCCGGTGTGCACCGACGCGGTCGTGACGGTGCCCGTGGCAGGCGCGCCCTGCACGACGACGGAGTCCGCCGGGGCCGGCGGCACCAGGTACGTCCAGGTCGGCGACGGATCGTCGCTCGGGCTCACCGGGGAGGACACGAGCGTGGGTGCCGGCGGCGGCGCGGCCGACGCCGGCTGCGCCAGCAGGGCGAGCATGCCCAGGGCGGTCAGGAACAGCGCGCAGAGGACGGCAGCCCGGGTCCGCGGCCTGCTCCGGCCGCTCCCCTGCACAGGCATGCGGTACTCCCTGCCACCGGTACGGGTCCGGCCGTCCTGACGCGGCCGCGGAGCGTCCCCCGGGCCGGGACGGCGGGGACCGTCCCCGATGTCTCTCGGCACGCAGCCCGCCGAAGATGAGCCTTCACGGCCGCCAATGTCTGGCAGTCGGCGATGCACCGCCGGGGCAACGGCCCCGCAGCGGGCCGGGCCGTCGTTGCGCGTCGCCCGGGTGGTTCGCGAGCGGCGTGTGAGGGTGGAGCCACGGGGACTCGAACCCCGAACCCCCGCCTTGCAAAGGCGGTGCTCTGCCAGTTGAGCTATGGCCCCGTTGCGGTGCTGATCAGCGCAGGTCGGGCGTGCTGGTCGCGGTCGTCCATACGTCGCGCTCCTGGCGTCCGCGCGCGGTACGGCGCCGGAGCAGGAAGGCCCCCGCACCGAGCAGCAGGGCCAGGACGGCGGGTCGTCGCACGGGCGCTCCTAGGCTCGCCGGCCCCTTCGGCAGGGACGCGGACAGCGGGTCGTGCGGGGAGGGAACCGACCGGGGGGTGGGCCTGGGAGGACTTGAACCTCCGGCCTCATCCTTATCAGGGATGCGCTCTAACCGTCTGAGCTACAGGCCCCGGACGTGCCTGCGGCACGATCGGCGAGAGTACACCACCGGCCGCGAGCGACCTCTGGCAGCGGGGCGACGCGGTGCCGGGAGGCGGCTCAGTCCCGTTCCGCGAGCGTCAGGTCCAGCCCGCCGGTGAAGGAGGCGCACAGGTTGTAGAGCAGCGACCCGAGGGTGGCCAGCAGGACCAGCAGCACCACCTCGATGGCGGCGAGCACCCCCGCCACGGCGAGCGCACGCCCCTGGGTGATGAGTGCGCCGCCCCCGCCGTTCACCTCCCCGACGAGGTCGTTGAGGCTGCTGACCACGCCGAGGCTGTTGAGCACCGTGTACAGCACAAAGACCGCCACGACTAGGGCGACCCCGACGAACACCGACGCGATCAGGGTGAAGATGAACACCGACCAGGGGTCGATCCGGCGCAGGGCCAGCCGGGCCCGCCGTGCTCCGCCCTTGCGGCCGGTGCGCGCCGCACCGCGAGCCGGCGCGACCGGGCGGGCCGGCGCCGTGCGTCGTGCAGTACCTGCGGCGGGGGTACGCGGCTCGGTGGGCTGCTCGGGACCTCCGTCCGGCGTCGGTCCGGGACGGCCTGCCCCGGTACCGCTGAGGCCCGCGGCGGCCCCGGCGGCGGCGGACGTGCCGGCCGACGTCGGCTTCGCGGCGGTGGGGCCGCCGGCGGTGGGGAGCGTGTGTGGGGAGCGTCGTGGTGGGGGGCGTCGTGGTGGAGGGCGGCGCGCTGCTCGGGGTGTCGGCGCCCGTCCCAGGCGGGCCGGCGGAGGGGGTCGCGCCTCCGCCGGTGGTCGGGCCCAGGGAGCCGGACCGGAGGTCCGCTGCTGGGCGGTCGCGCGCGGCCGTCGTAGCGGGAGAGATCGGCTGACCCCTGTCGGCGCCGGGCGGGGTCCTGAGCGAGCCGGATCCCGTCGCCGACGCGCCACTACCTGAGCCGGACACGGGCGCACCGGTGGAACGGGGGGCGGAGTCCGCAGGGCCGGAGGGCGCGTCGGTGGACGCTGCCGGGCCAGCCGCCGGGGACGCCGAGGCCCCGGGCGCCGGGGCCCCGGCGGCAGGACGCTGCGCAGGCGCACCCTGTGGACCAGGCGGCGGCCGGTCCCCAGACTGTTCCACGTGAATCATGTCGTCGGACAGGTCATCGGTCAGCTGCTCGCGCGGCGGTCCGCCGGACGGGGTGGTCATGCCTGGTCCTCCTCGTCGGTCGGGCGGAGCGCAGGATCGCTGCTCTCGCCGTCTTCCGCCTGTTCACCCGACGCGTCCGGATCTGCCGTCTCGGCGGCGGGGCTTACGAGCGGGCGGTCCGGTTCCTCGTTCCCCGCGGCAGCCCCTTCGTCGGCTGGCCTGTTCTGCACAGCGACCCCGTCGAGCACCTCGGAATCCGCGCCGTCGGGGTTCCCCTCGACGGGCTCGATCTGGCCGGCAGCAGCCTCGCCGTTGTGGGCGACCCCGACCACCGTGCTGCCGCCGTCGAGGGCGACGAGCTTCACGCCCGAGGTCGCGCGGCTGAGGTAGCGCAGCGTCTGCACCGACATCCGGATGACCACCCCTGCGCTCGTGATGGCGAAGATCTCGTCGGCGTCCTCGACGATGAGAGCGCCGACCAGCGTCCCGCGTTCTTCCGGCATCTTGGCCGTGAGTACCCCGGAACCGCCTCGACCCTGCCGACGGTACTCGGAGAGCCGGGTGCGCTTGCCGAAGCCGCCGTCGGACACGACGAGCAGCGCGGTGGACTCCTCGTCGCCGTCCCGCGGGGCGACCTGCATGGCCAAGAGCTCGTCGTCGGCGGCCAACCGGATGCCGATCACCCCGCTGGTGTCGCGACCCATCGGGCGGAGCGTGTCGTCGGAGGCGTGGAAGCGGATCGACTGCGCCTGACGGCTGACCAGCAGCAGGTCGTCGTCCGCGCTGATAAGGGCGGCGGCGATGAGCTCGTCGCCTTCGCGGAGGTGGACCGCGAGCAGCCCGCTGGAGCGACCGTTGTCGTAGGCGGTGAGGGCGGTCTTCTTCACCAGGCCCTTGCGCGTGGCCAGCACCAGGTACGGCGCGACGCGGTAGTCCTTCAGAGCGATGACCTGGGCGATCCGTTCGTCCGGCTGGAACGCCAGGATGTTGGCCACGTGCTGGCCGCGACTGTTGCGGTTCGCCTCGGGCAGCTCGTGCGCGCGGGCCCGGTAGACCCGGCCCTGGTCGGTGAAGAAGAGCAGCCAGTGGTGCGTGGTGGTGACGAAGAAGCGCTCGACGATGTCGTCCTGCTTGAGCGCAGCACCCTGGACGCCGCGCCCGCCCCGCTGCTGCGAGCGGTAGAGGTCGGTCCGGGTGCGCTTGGCGTAGCCACCACGGGTGACGGTGACGACGATGTCCTCCTGGGCGATGAGGTCTTCGGCGCTCATGTCACCCTCGAAGGGGATGATGCGGGTCCGCCGGTCGTCGCCGTAGCGCTCCACGATCTCGCCGAGCTCCTCGCCGATGATCCGGCGCTGCCGCACCGGGTCGGCAAGGATGGCCTGCAGGTCGGCGATCTCGCGCTCTCGCTCGGCGAGCTCGTCCAGGATGCGCTGCCGCTCCAGCGCGGCGAGCCGGCGCAGCTGCATGTCCAGGATCGCGACGGCCTGCACCTCGTCGATGTCCAGCAGCTCCATCAGCCGGCTGCGGGCCGCCTCGGCGCTCTCGGCCGCCCGGATCAGCGCGATGACCTCGTCGAGCCGGTCCAGCGCCTTGCCCAGCGCCCGCAGGATGTGGGCGCGCTCCTCGGCCTTGCGCAGGCGGAAGCGGGTACGCCGCACGATGACGTCGACCTGGTGGGCCACGTAGTGGCGCACCATCTCGTCCAGCCGCAGCGTGCGGGGCACGCCGTCGACGATCGCGAGCATGTTGGCGCCGAACGTGTCCTGCAGCTGGGTGTGCTTGTAGAGGTTGTTCAGGACGACCTTGGCGACGGCGTCGCGCTTGAGCACCACCACGAGCCGCTGACCGGTACGCGCCGAGCCCTCGTCGCGCACGTCGGCGATACCGCCGATGCGGCCGTCGTTGACCAGGTCGGCGATCTTCATCGCCAGGTTCTCCGGGTTGACCTGGTAGGGCAGCTCGGTGACGACCAGGATCGTGCGGCCCTTGGCGTCCTCCTCGACTGTGACGACGGCGCGCATCCGGATCGAGCCGCGGCCGGTGCGGTAGGCGTCGCTGATGCCGTCGCGGCCGACGATGAGCGCACCGGTCGGGAAGTCGGGCCCCGGGACGCGTTCGACCACGGCAGCCAGCAGCGCCTCGGCGTCGGCCTCGGGGTTGTCCAGCAGCCACTGCACGGCCGCCGCGACCTCCCGCAGGTTGTGCGGCGGGATGTTCGTCGCCATGCCCACGGCGATGCCCGCGGAGCCGTTGACCAGCAGGTTCGGGAAGCGGCTGGGCAGGACGTCCGGCTCCTGCGAGCGGCCGTCGTAGTTGTCGGAGAAGTCGACCGTTTCCTGGTCGATGTCGCGGAGCATCTCCATCGCCAGCGACTGCAGTCGGCACTCGGTGTACCGCTGAGCGGCTGGCGGGTCGTTGCCCGGCGAGCCGAAGTTGCCGTTCCCGTCGATGAGCGGGTACCGCAGCGACCAGGGCTGTGCCAGCCGGACGAGCGCGTCGTAGATCGCTGTGTCGCCGTGTGGGTGGTAGTTGCCCATGACGTCCCCGACGACGCGGGCACACTTGAAATAGCCCCGGTCCGGGCGATAGCCACCGTCGTACATCGCGTACAGCACCCGGCGGTGCACCGGCTTGAGCCCGTCCTCGACCCGCGGGAGGGCGCGGCCGACGATGACCGACATCGCGTAGTCCAGGTAGGACCGCTGCATCTCGACCTCGATGCCCACCGGTTCGACGCGATCACCGGACGGAGGCGGAGGGAGGACGTCGTCAGTCACGCTGGACCCTTTCGATGGCCTGTTCCACGTGGAACAGCGCGCTCAGGAGGTTGGGGGTCATCGGTGTTCCACGTGGAACCGGGCTAGATGTCCAGGAAACGGACGTCACGGGCATTGCGTTGGATGAAGGAGCGTCGGGCCTCGACGTCCTCCCCCATCAGGGTCGCGAACAGGGCGTCGGCGCTGGCGGCGTCGTCGAGGGTGACCTGCAGCAGCACCCGGTGGGCCGGGTCCATCGTGGTGCTCCACAGCTCTTCGGCGTTCATCTCACCCAGACCCTTGAAGCGCTGCACGGCCTCGCCGCTCTTCGGCAGCTTCTTGCCGGCCTGCTGCCCCGCCGTGATCAGCCCGTCCCGCTCGCGGTCGGAGTAGGCGTACATGATCTCGCCGCCGTTCCACTTCACCTTGTACAGCGGCGGCTGGGCCAGGTAGACGTGCCCCAGCTCGACCAGCGGGCGCATGAAGCGGAACAGCAGCGTGAGCAGCAGGGTGCGGATGTGCTGGCCGTCGACGTCGGCGTCGGCCATCAGGACCACCTTGTGGTACCTCAGCTTGCCGGCGTCGAACTCCTCGTGGATGCCGGTCCCCAGCGCGGTGATCATCGCCTGGACCTCGGTGTTCGCGAGCACCCGGTCGATCCGCGCCTTCTCGACGTTGAGGATCTTTCCGCGGATCGGCAGGATGGCCTGGAACTTGGAGTCGCGGCCGCCCTTGGCGCTCCCGCCGGCGCTGTCACCCTCGACGACGTACAGCTCGGACTCGCGAGGGTCCGTCGACTGGCAGTCGGCGAGCTTGCCGGGCAACGACGAGGACTCCAGCAGACCCTTGCGACGGGTGAGGTCGCGCGCCTGTCGTGCGGCCAGCCGGGCCCGGGCGGCTTGTGTCGCCTTGGTGACGATCATCTTGCCGTCGGCCGGGTTGCGGTCGAACCAGTCCTGCAACCACTGCCGGGTCGCCCGCTGCACGAAGCCCTTGGCCTCGGAGTTGCCGAGCTTGGTCTTGGTCTGTCCCTCGAACTGCGGGTCGGCGATCTTGAGGCTGATGATCGCCGTCAGACCCTCGCGGATGTCGGAGCCCTCCAGGTTGTTGTCCTTCTCCTTCAGGTGGCCCTTGCTCTTGGCCCACTCGTTGAAGGTCGTCGTCAGCGCCGCCCGGAAGCCCTCTTCGTGGGTGCCGCCCTCGGCGGTGTTGATGGTGTTGGCGAAGGTGTAGACCGACTCGCTGTAGGAGTCGTTCCACTGCATCGCGACCTCGATCGACATCCGCATGCCGGTGCTGGTCTCGTCGCTGAACCCGATGACCGTGGGGTGCACGGGTTCCTTGGAGTGGTTCAGGTGGGCCACGTAGTCGACGAGGCCGCCGGGGTAGCGGAAGCGGTCCTCGCGCGCAGACCCGTCCTCCAGGGCTGAGACGGCGCGCTCGTCCCGCAGCGTGATGCCGAGCCCCTTGTTCAGGAAGGCCATCTCCTGCAGCCGCCGGTGCAACGTCTCGCGGGAGTACTCGGTCGTCTCGGTGAAGATGTCCGGGTCGGCCCAGAACGTCACGGTGCTGCCGGTCTCGTCGGTGTCGCCCGCCTCGACCAGCGGCTCGGGGATCGAGCGGTCGTAGGTCTGCGTCCAGAGCTTGCCGTCGCGGCGGATCTCGACCTCGAGCCGGGTCGACAGCGCGTTCACCACAGCCGCGCCGACACCGTGCAGGCCGCCGGACACCGCGTAGGACTCGCCGTCGAACTTGCCGCCGGCGTGCAGCGTGGTGAGCACGACCTCGATCGCCGGCCGCTGCTCGACCGGGTGCAGGTCGACCGGGATGCCACGGCCGTTGTCCTCGACCCGCACGCCGCCGTCGGCCAGCAGGCGCACCAGGATCGTGTCGCAGTGCCCCGCCAGCGCCTCGTCGACGGCGTTGTCGACGATCTCGTAGACCAGGTGGTGCAGCCCGCGGGGTCCGGTCGAGCCGATGTACATGCCGGGCCGCTTGCGGACGGCCTCCAGCCCCTCGAGCACCGTGATCGACGACGCGCTGTAGCCCGGACCGTCCGGTACGACGCTGTGCAGCACGGCGGCGACGTCCGCCGGTGTGAGGTCGCCCCCGGACAGCAGCGCCGCAGCGTCCGCAGCGTTCGAGCCCGCCGCGGGGGCCACGATCTCCGGAGGGCCTGTCGGAGGCTGGCCCTCGGCGGGCACGCCCTGCTCCGGATCGACGGACGGGCTCATGCGGCCTCCGCTTCCTCCCGCAGGCCGCGGGAACGTGGGTCCCGAGCTGCCGGGCGAGTGGGGTGGTGCGCACACCGAGCATACCCGCTGCGGACGCCGGTTCCGTCAGGACAGGCCCTCAACGCCCTTCTGGCGCGTCGCGCCCCGGATGACGTGGGTACCCACGCACCGCCTTCCGGACCTGCTCAGGGGTCTGTGGATCGTCCGCTCGGGAGATCAGCCGTAGGTGTCGCGCGGACCTCGGCCCCGGACGCGTCGCGGCCCGTGCCGCCAGTCCGCCTGCGCCGGACCACGCACGACGATGCTGCGTACGACATCGGGGCCGACCTGCTCGGCCAACGTGCCGGACAGCGTGCGGGTCAGCAGCCGGAGCTGGGTGGCCCACGCGGAGGACTCCGCCACCAGCACCAGCTCGCCCTCGACCAGCGACACCGGCCGGCAGTGCTCAGCGATCGAGGCGCCGACCAAGCGGTCCCAGTCGGCGACCACCCGCGCTGCCGCAGTGGTGTCCTGCCAGCCGCGCTCGGCCACCACCCGCGCGATCATGGCGCCGAACAGCACGGGGTCGCGCCCGTCCGGACCGGAGCCGGATCGCGTCGGGGGCGGGGGCCGCCGGCGCGGCGAACCCGGTTGCAGGCCCTTCGCGCGCGCGGCCGCCCGGGCCTGCGCCAACGCGGAACGCACCAGGTCGGGCCCCTTCAGCGGCGGAGCCGCCGGCTCCGCAGGGGCTACCGGGTCGGCCCGGGCTGCCGGCTCGGGTGCTGCCGGCTCGGATGACGCGGACCCCGCTACTGCCGGCTCGGGGGCCTCACCGGACACGCGTGACCGTGCCCTCGTGCACGTCGTAGCGGCTGCCGGCCAGCGCCTCCGGCACGTCGGCCGCCACGGCGGCGGTGACCAGCACCTGCTCGGCCCCGCTGACCAGCTCGGCCAGCCGGTCGCGTCGGCCGATGTCGAGCTCGGCGAACACGTCGTCGAGCAGCAGCACCGGCTCGCCGCCGTCGGCCCGCAGCAGCTCGTACGACGCCAGCCGCAGCGCCAGCGCGACCGACCACGACTCCCCGTGCGAGGCGTAGCCCTTCACCGGCAGCCCGGACAGCCCCAGCACCAGCTCGTCGCGGTGCGGACCCACCAGCGACACGCCCCGCTCGACCTCCTGCGGCCGCGCCCGCGCCAGCTCTGAGAGCAGCGCGGCGGCGAGCACCTCCCGGTCCAGCGAGTCCGGCAGCGCCTCGCCCAGCGAGCAGCGGTAGTCGACCGCGGTCTCCCCGCGCACGCCTGACCCGCCGACCGCTACCGCGCGGTAGGCCGTCGCGACCCGGGGCCGCAGCGCCTCGACCAGCGCCAAGCGCGCACCGAGCAGATCGGCGCCCGCCCGGGCGAGGTGCGCGTCCCAGACGTCGAGCGTGCGCATGTCGCCGCCCCCCGAGCGCCGGGCCAGGCCCTGCTGCCCGCGCCCGGACCTGGCCGTCTTCAGCAGGGCGTTGCGCTGCTTGAGCACCCGCTCGTAGTCGGCCCGGACCCCGGCGTAGCGCGGCGCGCTGGCGACCAGCAGGTCGTCCAGGAACCGACGCCGCTCGGACGGGTCCCCGCGCACCAGCGCCAGGTCCTCCGGCGCGAACAGCACGGTCCGCAGCAGGCCCAGCACCTCGCGCGCCCGTGGCACCGGCCCCTTGTTCACCCGGGCCCGGTTGGCCTTGCCCGGGTTGATCTCCAGCTCGACGAGGGTGGCGCGCCCGTCGCGCTCGATCCGGGCCCGCACCACCGCCCGCGGGCACCCGGAACGCACCAGCGGCGCGTCCGCCGCCACCCGGTGCGACCCGAGCGTCGCGACGTACCCGATCGCCTCGGCCAGGTTCGTCTTGCCCTGACCGTTGGCTCCGACGAGCGCGGTCGACCCCGGCGGCAGCGGCAGCTCCAGCGTGGTCCAGGAGCGGAAGTCCGTCAGCGACAGGTGGCTGACGTGCACGTCCACCCCCTGCTCCGACCTACCAACGGCTGCCCTGAGATCCTTTTCCTGACAGGACTATCCGTTCGCCGGAGGAGTGCCGGGGCCGCCGCGCGCGCGGCCCTCGGAGGCGTGGTCCGGGACGCCGGCGTCGGTACCGTCGGCCCCCGGACTGTCGGCGCCCTTCTCCGTCGAGCCGGCCGCGGAGGTGACCGCGTGGCCGCCGAACTGGTTGCGCAGCGCGGCGATCATCTTCATCGCCGGCGAGTCGTCCTGGCGCGAGCCGAACCGGGCGAACAGCGCCGCGGTGATGACCGGCAGCGGCACGGCGTGGTCGACGGCGGCCTCCACGGTCCACCGGCCCTCGCCGCTGTCCTCGGCGTAACCGCGCAGCTCGGACAGGTCGTCGTCCTCCTTCAGGGCGTTGACCATCAGGTCCAGCAGCCAGGAGCGGATGACGGTGCCGGTCTGCCAGGACGAGATGACCGCCGGGACGTCGGTGACGACGTCGGTGGCCATCATCAGCTCCCAGCCCTCGGCGTAGGCCTGCATCAGGCCGTACTCGATACCGTTGTGCACCATTTTCGCGAAGTGCCCGGCGCCGACCTTGCCGGCGTGGACGAAGCCCGAGTCGCCCTCGGGCTTGAGCACGTCGAAGAACGGCTGCACGGTCGCGACGTCCTGGTCGCTCCCGCCGCACATGAGCGCATAACCCTCGGTCAGCCCCCAGACGCCGCCGGACACGCCGCAGTCGACGAAGCCGATGCCGGTGCCCTCCAGCTGCGCGGCGTGCCGCTGGTCGTCGGTGTAGCGCGAGTTGCCCCCGTCGACGATCACGTCGCCCTGCTGAAGGAGCCCGGCGAGCGCGTCGACCGTCTCGTAGGTCGGCGTGCCGGCCGGCACCATCACCCACACGACCCGCGGCGCCGGCAGCTTCGCGACCAGGTCCTCGAGGGAGTCTGCGTCCCGTCCGCTGTCCGGCGAGCGGTCGTAGCCGATGACGGTGTGCCCGCCCCGCCGCAACCGCTCTGCCATGTTGCCGCCCATGCGGCCCAGCCCGATCATGCCCAGCGTTGCCATGTCCGTCCCCCTGTCCGTGCTGCTCCGAGGCGCTCCGCACGAGCTCTGGGGCGCTGTCCGCAGCCTGTCACGCCGGCGGGCCCCACGGCCAACGTGCGCCCGGACGTGCGCCCAGAAGTGCTCAGCCCGACAGGCGCACCGGCATGAGCAGATAGCGGTAGGCCGCGACGACGTCGGCGTCGCGCTTGCCGGTCAGCACGGCCGGCCGGGTCGGGCCGGTGAACGACATCGTGGTCAGGTCGCTGTCGACCGCGCCGAGCCCGTCGAGCAGGTACTGCGGGTTGAACGCGATCTGGAACGGCTCACCGGCGGCCGAGCCCTCCCACCCGCACTCGATCTGCTCGCTGGCCTGCGCGTCGTCGGCGCCGCCGGCCTCCAGCGTGACGCCGTCGGCGGTGAAGTCCAGCCGGACCGGGGCGTTGCGGGCGGCCACCAGGGCCACCCGTCGGACCGCCTCGGCGAACGGGGCGGTGGCGATCTCGGCGACGGCGGTGCTCTCGCTCGGCAGCAGCGAGCGGTACTTCGGGAACTCGCCCTCCAGCAGCCGCGACGTGGTGCGCCGGCCGGCCCCCTCGAAGCCGATCATCCCTTCGGTGGACCCGGCGCCGGACAGCGCGAGGACCACCTCCGACGCCTTCTCCAGCGCCTTCGCCGTCTCGGCGAGGGTGCGCGCCGGCACCAGCGCGGTCGTGGAGATCTCGCTGTTGGCAGGCCGCCACGGCAGGGTCCGCACCGCCAGCCGGTAGCGGTCGGTGGCCGCGAGCGTCAGCTGGTCGCCCTCGATCTCGAACCGCACGCCGGTCAGCACCGGCAGCGTGTCGTCCCGGCCGGCCGCCAGGGCCACCTGCGCGACGGCGGTCGCGAACACGTCGGCGCCGATCGTGCCGGCGGTCTGCGGCATCGCCGGCAGCGCCGGGTAGTCCTCGACCGGCAGCGTCGGCAGCGTGAAGCGCGCCGGCCCGCAGGTCAGCACGACCCGGGTGCCCTCCACGCGCAGGTCGACGGGCTGCGCGGGCAGCGAACGGACGATGTCGGACAGCAGCCGGCCCGGCACCAGGACCCGACCGGGGGTGGCGACGGTGGCCTCCAGCCGCACCCGCGAGCTGACCTCGTAGTCGAACCCGCTGATCTCCAGCCCGGACGTGCCGGTGCCGTCCGCAGGGTCACCGTCCGGTCCGGCCTCCAGCAACAGCCCGAGCAGCACCTGCATCGGTGGACGGGCCGGCAGGGACCGGGCCGTCCAGCCGACCGCGTCCGCGAGCGCGTCGCGCTCGACCCTCAGCTCCATGCGTGCACCGCTCCCACTGTTCGCGCTCCGAGTCGTTCCTGGTCCGACGGATGTCGTCGTTGCCGTCCGTGACCCTGCCAGAGCGGGTCCGTCCACACATCAGCGGTCCCCAGAACACGAGGGTGAGGTTCGGCGAGGGAGATACCCGTCGTGGTCGTAGGGGCCTGCGTCGCTGTGGACGACAGACCTTCCAGCAGGTCAGCAGGCGTGGCGCCCTGCACAGCGGCTGTGGACGAGCACCCCGTCGGGCCGGGGACGGCTGGGGACAGCCGCGGGCCGAGCGCCGCACGAGCGTGCGCGTCCACAGTTGTCCACAGGGTTGTCCCCACACTGTGCACGCCCGTCGTGACCGGAGTCACGGGCCGGCCGGTCACTGCTGGTGCGAGCGGGTCTTGATGCGGGTGGTGAGCTCAGCCACCTGGTTGAAGGTGACGCGACGCTCCGGCATCTGCTTGCGGATCTTGCGGTCGGCATGGATCACCGTGGTGTGGTCGCGACCGCCGAACATCTGCCCGATCTTGGGCAGCGACAGGTCGGTGAGCTCGCGGCACAGGTACATCGCGATCTGGCGCGCGTTGACGAGCATCCGCGACCGCGAGGATCCGCAGAGGTCCTCCATCGTCAGCCCGAAGTACTCCGCCGTCGCCGCCATGATCGTCGCGCCCGTGATCTCGGGCCCGCCCTCGGCCGGGATCAGGTCCTTCAGGACGGCCTCGGCCAACGACAGGTCGACCTGCTGGCGGTTGAGCGAGGCGAACGCCGTCACCCGGATCAGTGCGCCCTCGAGCTCGCGGATGTTGCGGGTGATCTTGGTGGCGATGAACTCGAGCACGTCCGGGGTGGCGTCCAGGCCGTCCTGGGCGGCCTTCTTGCGCAGGATGGCGATGCGCGTCTCCAGGTCGGGCGGGACGACGTCGGTGATCAGGCCCCACTCGAAGCGGGTCCGCAGCCGGTCCTCCAGGGTGGAGAGCTGCTTGGGCGGCCGGTCAGAGCTGATCACGATCTGCTTGCTGTCGTTGTGCAGCGCGTTGAAGGTGTGGAAGAACTCCTCCTGGGTGCCTTCCTTGTGCTCCAGGAACTGGATGTCGTCGACCAGCAGGATGTCGACGTCGCGATAGCGGCGGCGGAACGTCTCGCCCTTGCCGTCGCGGATGGAGTTGATGAAGTCGTTGGTGAACTCCTCCGAGCTGACGTACCGCACCCGGGCGCCCTCGAACAGGTGCTGCGCGTAGTGCCCGATGGCGTGCAGCAGGTGCGTCTTGCCCAGACCGCTCTCGCCATAGATGAACAGCGGGTTGTAGGCCTTGGCCGGCGCCTCGGCGACGGCGACGGCCGCGGCGTGCGCGAACCGGTTCGAGGCCCCGATGACGAAGGTGTCGAAGGCGTACTTGGGGTTCAGGCGGGCCGGTTCGGCCGGGCCGCGGCCGAAGCCCGGTCCGCGGACGGGGAGCCGGCTGACCCCCTCGGGCAGCGGCTCGTTCCAGCGCGGCGGCGCGTCGTCGTGGTCGGAGTCCGCGCTCTCGCGGAAGGCGCCGGCCCCGTAGCCCGCTGCGCCGGCGTCGGTCAGCGGCTCGGCAGCGACGCCCGCGCCGGACCCGGGGTCGTCGGCGGCAGGGCCGGTCTGGGCCTGGACCGTGACGGCGACGGAGATCTCGCGGCCGAACGCCGTGCTCAGCGCGGTCACCAGCGCCGGGCGCAGCCGGCTCTCCAGCACGTCCTTCGCGAAGACGTTCGGCGCGGCCAGCAGCACCGTGTCGCCGACCAGCCCGAGCGGGCGGGTGAGGTCGACGAAGGCCAGGTGCTGCGCCGACACGCCGCTGCCGGTCAGCTCGACGACCGTCTTGGCCCAGAGCACCGCCAGGTCCGCGGCGGACGTCTCGGCCGCACCCCCCACCGGTTCGACGGGCGGACCGACGGGCGGGGCGCCGCCAGGGTCGGCGTTCGGTACGTCTGGCTCGGTCACACGATCCCCTCGTCGTTCACGGGCGTTCGGACCGCGTGCCGCGGCGCTGGCCAGGACCCTGCCGGGTCCGGCGACGCTTGTCCACACACCTGTCCACAGGTTGTGGAGACCGCAGGCGGGCGGGGCAGGGCTCACGCCTCACAGCGGGCAGGGCCGTGGCTCGCAGTCGGCTGCGGTCCCCTGGGTGTACGGGGAACACCGCAGCGGTGGACCGCGGACGCAAGGCGGCGGGGGGACGTCCGGCGGGCGACGCTAACAGCATTGCTGCGCCTGCCGCAACCTGCTCGGGGCGATCTCCGGCGTGGATGTTTGACCCTCTCGGGACGGGTCCGTACCGTGTGTGTGTCTGTGCCCGTCCCCGGGCGCCCCGGTCCGCCGGTCCTGCCGGGGTCTCGGCCCCGGCAAGTGAGCCGGACGCGCTCGACGGCCTGTGCCCCGAGCCCGCGTCCCCCGCGTCAGATCCACCGGTGGCGACCGACGCCACCTCAGCAGCCAGCCGAGAGCGAGCCCGTCCCGTGAGCAAGCGCACCTTCCAGCCGAACAACCGCCGTCGGGCCAAGACCCACGGCTTCCGGCTGCGCATGCAGACCCGGGCCGGCCGCGCGATCCTGGCCGGGCGCCGCCGCAAGGGCCGCGCCGAGCTGTCCGCCTGACGGTTCGTCCCTGCACGACCGGCGTGCGGCGCCCGTCGCCGCCGTCCCAGCCAGGCGGGAGGTCGACCGGTGCTCACCGCCGACGCCCGGCTGCGCCGTCCCGCCGACTTCACCGCCGTGCTCCGGCACGGACGACGCGCCGGGCGGCCGCTGCTGACCGTCCACCTGCTCGTCGAGCCGGGCGGCGACCCCTCCGTGCGCGCGGGCCTGGTCGTCAGCAAGGCGGTCGGCAACTCCGTCGTCCGGCACCGCACCTCACGCCGGCTGCGGGCGCTGCTGGCCGGACGCCTGTCGACGCTGGACCCCGGCACCCGCCTGGTGGTGCGCGCGTCGTCGAGCGCCGGCGCAGCGCCGAGCCGGGCGCTGGCCCGCGATCTCGACGCCGCGCTCGAGCGCCTGCGCCAGCCGGTCCGACCGCGACCGGCACGTCCGGTGGGGCCGTCGTGAGCAACGCGCGCCCGTCCGGCCCCGCACGAGCGACCGCCGTCGCCGGCCCCGAAGCCACCGCGGGCACCCGGCCGACGCTGCTCGCGCGGCTGCTGCTCCTGCCGATCCGCCTCTACCGTCGCCTGCTGTCACCGCTGCTCGGCCCGCACTGCCGCTTCGCCCCGAGCTGCAGCAGCTACGCCGTCCAGGCGCTGACCACGCACGGCGCCGGGCGCGGCAGCCTGCTGACCGTCCGGCGGGTGCTGCGGTGCCACCCGTTCCACCCCGGCGGGCACGACCCGGTACCGCCCGCACGTTCTGCTGCTGCAGCCCACCTGCTTCCCGTCCTCACCCCCGAGCGCTCCGGAGTCGACCCGTGCTAGATGCCCTGGCCACACCCGTCGGCTACCTGCTGGCCTACATCCACAGCGCGCTCTCGACGGTGTTCTCGCCCGCCAGCGGGCCGGCGTGGGGCCTGTCCATCGTGCTGTTGACCTGCACGGTCCGGCTGGTGCTGTTCCCGCTGTTCGTCAAGCAGATCAAGAGCCAGCGCCGGATGCAGGAGCTCGCGCCGCGCATCAAGGAGCTGCAGAAGGCGCACAAGGGCGACCGCGAGACGCTGAACACCGAGATGATGAAGCTTTACAAGGAGAACAACGCCAACCCCATCTCGGGGTGTCTGCCGCTGCTGGTGCAGCTGCCGGTGTTCTTCGCGCTGTTCCGCGTCATCCGCGAGTTCCAGCCCGGTCGGGAGGCGAAGTTCGGGCTGTCCGCCCAGCTGCTCGAAGAGGGCGGCAAGGCCAAGATCTTCGGAGCGCCCATCTCGGCCGGCTTCAACAGCCCTGCCGACCTGCTGGTCAGGCTCGACGGCAACCTGACGGTCGTCCGCGTCGTCTGCGCGATCATGGTCGTGCTGATGGGTCTGACGACCTTCTACACCCAGCGTCAGATGATCGCCCGCAACACCACCACCGACCCGCAGCAGATCATGGTGCAGAAGCTGCTGCTGTACGTGCTGCCCTTCTCCTTCTGCATCTCCGGTGCGTTCTTCCCGGTCGGGGTGCTCCTGTACTGGCTGACGACCAACATCTGGTCGATGGGGCAGCAGGCGTACGTCATCAAGCGGATGCCGCCGGTCAACCTGAACCCGGGCGCTGCCGGTCCCAAGGGCTCTGGTCCGAAGAGCTCGGTTCCTAAGAGCAGCGGGCCCAAGGGTTCCGGTCCCCAGGGCAGCGACCCCAAGAACGGCAAGGGTGGTCCGAGCGGCAACGGCAACGGCAACGGCAACGGGGCCGGCAACGGCAACGGCAACGGCGGCGACGGCCCGGTCGAAGACCCGCAGCTGCGCGACGGCAACGTCCCGGCCAGCGTCGGCGGGCGTCCCAGCACGGTCGACGGCACCGTCGGGGTGGGCGAGGGCCGTCCGGTCTCGCGCACGGCGGCGACGGTGAGCCAGCGCCGGTCCTCGGGCAGCCGCAAGAACAAGCGCAAGGGCGGCCGCCGCTAGCCTGCACGTCCAGACCCTGCTCTGCGTCTGCTCGCCGCCGCCGGCCTGCGCCCTCGTGCGCCCACGCCGGACCGCCGCCGGGAGACCGCACCCCACCACGCCGAAGGACCGCATCCCGTGACCGACAACGACACCGCCGTCGCCCCCGCCGACCTCGCCGACGACGCCCCGCTCTCCGGGCAGGAGCTGCTGGTGCGCGAGGGCGACATCGCCGGCGACTACCTCGAGCGGCTGCTGGACATCGCCGACGTCGACGGTGACATCGACATGGACGTGGAGGGCGAGCGCGCCGTCGTCGCGATCGTCGGCGACGGCCTGGACGCGCTCGTCGGACAGCACGGTCAGGTCCTCGAAGCCGTGCAGGAGCTCACCCGCCTCGCCGTGGTGCGCGAGACCGGCGTCCGCAGCCGGCTCATGCTCGACATCGGCGGCTGGCGGGCCGCCCGCCGCGAGCAGCTGACCGAGATCGGCACCCGGGCCGCGCACAAGGCGAAGGAGTCCGGCGAGCAGGTCCGGCTCGCGCCGATGACGCCGTTCGAGCGCAAGGTCGTCCACGACGCCGTCGCGGCGGTCGACGGTGTCGCCAGCGAGTCCGAGGGCATCGAGCCCGAGCGCCGCGTCGTGGTCGTGCCCGACGCCACCGGGTGACCGCGCCGCTCGCCGAGCCGGGTCGGCCGTCGGGCTCGGGAGCACCCGGCGAAGCCGGCGCGGACGACGTCGGGGCGGTCGTCGACCCAGCGCCCGAGGGCGCGACCGTGCCCGCGCCGGACCGCCCGCTCGACGGCGACCTGCCGGGTGAGGTCCCGGAGTGCCCCGACGCGGCACGCGCGCAGCTCGGCGCCGCGCTGCCGGTGCTGGAGCGGTACGCGGCTCTGCTCGCCGGACCGGGACTGCAGCGCGGGCTGATCGGTCCACGGGAGACGCCGCGGCTGTGGGAGCGGCACCTGCTGAACTGCGCGGGCACGGCCGAGCTGCTCGAGACCGGCCAGGTCGTCGTCGACCTCGGCTCCGGGGCCGGCCTGCCCGGACTCGTGCTGGCCGCGCTGCGCCCCGACGTCAGCGTCGTGCTGGTCGAGCCGCTGCTGCGCCGTTCGGTGTTCCTGCAGGAGGCCGTCGCCGAGCTGGGCCTGCCCGGGGTGGTCGTCCGCCGCGCCCGGGCCGAGGAGCTCGCCGGTCACCTGCTGGTCGACGTCGTCGTCGCGCGGGCCGTCGCGCCGCTGGACCGGCTGACCGTCTGGTCCCTGCCGCTGCTGCACCCGGGCGGACGGCTGCTCGCGCTCAAGGGTGACCGCGCCGACGACGAGCTCGCCGCCGCGGGCAAGGCGATCGCCTCCGCCGGAGCCCGCACCGCCGAGGTCGTCGAGGTCGGCAGCGGGCTGACGGCGGCGCGCGTCGTGGTCGTCACGCGCGGCGACCGCCCGGTACCCAAGAGCCGCACGCGTCGGGACCGGACGGCGGCCCCCACGCGGGGCGCCCGCCCGTCCGGCGGACGGCGGTGACCGGGGTGGGCTGGCCGGTGCGACGCCGCCGGCGCGAGCATCCTGGCGCCGCCGGCGGACTCGGGTGGCCCACCCGCCGCCCGGCGGTCGCGGATCCCGAGCCTGAGCCCGCACCTGCCCCCGACGCCCACTCCGGAGCGGACCCCGACCCCCAGACCGACCCCGAGGCCGCTCACGAGATCGACCTCGACGCCGCTGACCACCTCTATGGCGAGGCCGAGGCCAGGCTCGACGGCGAGGTCGAGGCCGCCCCCGAGCCCCCGCCCGGACCGGACCCGACGATCGGCCACGCGCCGGAGGTCCCGGACCCCACGCCGGGCCCCACCCCTGACCCCACCCCTGCGGACCGGCTGCGCACCACCCTGCGCGAGGACGCCGACGCCGAGCCGACCCCGATCGGAGTCCAGGCGGCCGCCGCCGCGAAGGCCCGGAGCCCGCACGTGCGCGAGGCCTTCCCCCGCCCGTCGGCCCGGCGCGTCATCACCGTCGCGAACCAGAAGGGCGGCGTCGGCAAGACCACCAGCACGGTCAACCTGGCTGCGGCGCTGGCGCTGCACGGCGCGCGCGTGCTGGTCATCGACCTGGACCCGCAGGGCAACTGCTCCACCGGGCTCGGCGTACCGCACACCTCCGGCACCCCCAACGTCTACGACGTGCTCATCGACCAGGTGCCGATCGCCGAGGTCGTCCAGCCCGCCGACGGCATCGAGAACCTGTGGTGCGTCCCGGCCACGATCGACCTGGCCGGGGCCGAGATCGAGCTGGTCAGCGTCGTCGCGCGCGAGAGCCGCCTCAAGCGCGCGATCGACACCTACTGCGCCCGGCCCGACGTCGAGCTGGACTACGTGCTCGTCGACTGTCCGCCGAGCCTGGGCCTGCTGACGGTCAACGCGATGGTCGCGACGAGCGAGCTGCTCATCCCGATCCAGTGCGAGTACTACGCGCTGGAAGGGCTCGGCCAGCTGCTGAAGAACGTCGAGCTCGTGCGCGCGCACCTCAACCCTGACCTGCACGTGTCGACGATCCTGCTGACCATGTACGACGCCCGTACCCGCCTCGCCGACCAGGTCGCCGAGGAGGTCCGCCACCACTTCGGAGACACCGTGCTGACGACGTCGATCCCCCGCAGCGTCCGGGTGTCCGAGGCACCGGGCTACGGCCAGTCCGTCGTCACCTACGACCCGGGCTCGCGGGGCGCGCTGGCCTACGTCGACGCGGCGCGCGAGATCGCCGAGCGTGCGGCGACCGCGCGGGCCGACGTCACCGGCGCGTCGGTATGACAGGCCCCGCCGCTCCCCGCCGCGTCGGGGGCCTGGGTCGCGGCCTAGGCGCGCTCATCCCGACCGGGCCGCCCGCGCAGCCGGGCCCGACGTCGTCCCCGGAGCCGGCCGCGCCGCAGACCGTGGCGGGGGCCCGGTTCGCCGAGCTGCCGCTGACCTCGATCACCGCCAACCCGCTGCAGCCCCGCACCCACTTCGACGAGCAGGCGCTGGCCGAGCTGGTCGTCAGCATCCGCGAGGTCGGCCTGCTGCAGCCGGTCGTCGTGCGCGAGATCGACCGGGTCGACGGTGAGCAGCGCTACGAGCTGGTCATGGGCGAGCGCCGCTGGCGGGCCAGCCAGCAGGCCGGCACCGGCACGATCCCGGCCATCGTCCGCGAGACCTCCGACGACGACATGCTGCGCGACGCGCTGCTGGAGAACCTGCACCGCCAGCAGCTCAACCCGCTGGAGGAGGCCGCCGCCTACCAGCAGCTGCTCCACGAGTTCGGCGCTACGCACGAGGAGCTGGCCGCGCGCATCGGCCGGTCGCGACCGCAGATCTCCAACACCATCCGGCTGCTGCAGCTGCCCGGACCGGTGCAGCGCCGGGTCGCGGCCGGGGTGCTCAGCGCCGGCCACGCCCGCGCGATCCTGGGCCTGCCGACCCCGCAGGCGCAGGAGGAGATGGCGACCCGCGTCGTCGCCGAGGGCATGAGCGTGCGGGCGGTGGAGGAAGCCGTCCAGCTGGCGCAGCGCGACGCCGACGACCCCGCGCCCCCGCGCGCCCCGCGCGCGAAGCCGCCGGTGCCCGCGCGCCTGGCCGAGGTCGCCGACCGCCTGTCCGACAAGCTCGAGACCCGGGTCAAGGTCGACATGGGCCGGGCCAAGGGCAAGGTCACCATCGAGTTCGCCAGCCTGGACGACCTGCAGCGCATCGTCGACGTGCTCGACGCGCCGCGACCCTGACCCGCCGCCGCTGAGCCACGCGGGCCCCCGGGACGCACGCGCGTAGTAGTAGTAGTAGTCGCCGTCGCCCGCCTCGTCCACCCGCGCCCCCCCTGCTGATCCTCAGAAGGATCGAGGCGCCGTCGGGGGCGTCGACCGGTGTGTCGCGCACCGATGCTCCTGACGATCACCGAGGACAACCCCTACCGCCCGCCGCTGCCGACGCCGTCAGGCACAGCGAGCACGCTCGCACCTGCGCGTGACGTTCCCCCCGCATCGAGATGGTCGCCGCGCACGGCTCAGGATGTGCGCCGGACCTGCCGTTGCCGGGGCCAACTGACCCTTGCCCCGGAAGGTTCCACCGTGTCGTTGGTCCCCGCTCCCGCCCGCCTCCGTTCCTGGGCGGCACTGCTGTCGCTGGCCCTCGTCGCCTCGGTCGCCGGCACGCTGCTGCCCGCAACCCCGGCGCAGGCGGCGGTCGTCAAGGCCCTGACCCTGGGCTACGACCAGGACGTCTACGGCGACTTCCTGGAGGTCGGCAACGGCAGCAGCCGGTGCCCCACCACTGCCGACGGAGCCGGCGCCAGCGAGTCGGGCTTCACCGTCGCCGACTGCGCTGCCGGGCAGACCGGCAGCAGCACGACCGCGATCAACGACTACTTCGACATGCAGTGGGCCGACGTCGACGGGGTGGCGTCGACCTACAACAGCTCGCAGGCCCGGATCACCGTGCCGGCCGGCGCGACGGTGGCCTTCGCCCGGCTGAACTGGGCGGGCAACACCGGCGTCATGGCCGGCACCAGCCGACGCGGTTGCGGCAGCCGGCAGCAGACGATCGCCGGCAAGGACGCCGTGGTGCCCGCCGGCTCGGCCGGCTCGAGCGCGGTGCAGCTGAGTGTCGGAGCGGGCGCCGCCACCAGCTACACGCCGGGCAGCACCTACCAGGTCGACCCCGGCGGCACCACGCAGTACACGGCCGAGTACTACTCCGCCTACGCCGACGTCACGACCCAGCTCGCGGGCCTCACCACCGGCACGGCGCAGACGCTGACCGTCGGCAACGTCTGGACCCCCAAGGGCTACAACTGCTTCGGCGGCTGGTCGCTCGTGCTGGTCTACCAGTTCCCGACCGCCACCACCGCAGCCCCCCTGAAGCGCTCGGTCCAGGTCTTCAACGGTCACGTCCGTCAGGTCCGCAACGAGACGCCGACGACCACCACGATCAGCGGCCTCCGCACCGCGACGACGGACGTGCGCATCGGCGTCACCGCCTACGAGGGCGACCTCAACATCATCGGGGACGCGCTGGCCGTGAACGGCACCGCCGTCAGCGAGGCCGGGGTGACCACCAACTTCTTCAACTCGCGCACGGTCGGCGCCAGCAACCCCGCCGTGGCCAACAACTACAGCGTCGACGCCAAGACGTTCACCACCGCCTCCGTGCCCTCCGGCTCGCGCAGCGCGACCGTGACCCTGTCCACCACCGGCGACAGCTACCTGATGCAGTCGCTCGTCGTGTCGGTCCCCGTGCCGGACATCAAGACCAGCAAGGTCACGCCGACGTCGCAGGTGCGCGCCGGCGGTCCCGTCGACTTCCAGTTCACGATCAGCAACCCGACCCCGTCGCCGCTGAGCAGCGTGCTGGTCAGCGACCCGTCCTTCCCGACGTGCAACCGCAACGTCGGCACCCTGGACGGCAACGCGGCCTTCACCTACGTCTGCACGGTCACCGCTCCGACGGGAAGCTTCCGCAACACCGCGACCAGCACCGGCACGGACTTCACCGGCACGACGGTCACCAACAGCACGACGACCCCGCTCGTCACCGTCATCAACCCGGCGATCAGCCTGCTCAAGACGGCCGACAAGGTGCTGTACGCCGCCGGCGAGACGGTGACCTTCAGCCTGCGGGTGCTGAACAGCGGGGACGCACCGCTGAGCGACGTCAGGGTCACCGACTCCGCGGTGCCGGCCTGCGCGCGCACCTTCGCGACGCTGGCCGCCGACGCCAACCAGACGTGGACCTGCACCACGACGGCGCCGGTCACCGGCGCGAGCAACACCGCGGCCGTCACGGCGACCGACCCGACCGGCGCTCCGGTCAGCGCGACCGCGACGGCGCCGGCGCCGACCGCGGGGACCATCGCCGGTCGCGTCTTCGCCGACGTGAACAACGACGGCGTGGTCTCCGCCGGCGACACCGGCATCTCCGGCGTCACCCTGTCGCTGTCCGGCACCTCGACGGTCGGCCTCGCCGTGACGGGATCCGCCGTCACCGGCAGCGACGGCGCGTACTCCTTCACCGGTGTCGCGCCGGGTACCTACACGGTCGTCCAGACGCAGCCTGCGTCCTACACCGACGGCCGCGAGACGGCGGGGACCAACGCGGTCCGGACGCCTGACGGCAGCGGCGGCTTCGTCGACGACAGCATCACCGTGACGCTGCCCGACAACGGCGACAGCAGCGGGAACCTGTTCGCCGAGGTGCCGCAGGCGTCGCTGGCGGGCTCGGTCTATGAGGACAGCAACGCCAACGGGGTGCGTGACGCCGACGAGGCCACCGGAATCGCCAACGTCACGCTCAGCCTGACCGGCACCGACGAGGACGGCAACACGGTCGCCCGCACCACGACGTCGGTCGCCACCGGCAGCTACGTCTTCACCGGCCTGCGCGCCGGCACCTACACGGTGACCGAGACCCAGCCTGCCGGCTACGTCGACGGCAAGGAGGCCGTCGGCACGGCCGGCGGCACCCGCACCGGTACCGACGCCGTCCAGGGCATCGTGCTGGGCCGCACCACGATGGCGACCGGCTACACCTTCGGTGAGCTGACCGTCTCGACCCTGACCGGCACGGTGGTCGTGAACAGCGCACCGCCCGGCTTCGGCGTCACCGTCACGCTCACCGGCACCGACGACCTCGGCGCCGACGTCATCAAGAGCACGATCACCGACGGCAACGGCACGTTCGTGTTCGGCTCGCTGCGTCCGGGCACCTACTCGCTCGCCGAGACGCAGCCCCTCGGCTACGGCCCCGGCACGGCGACCACCGGAAGTGCGGGCGGCACCGTGGCGGACGCCAACACCGTCACCGGCATCGTCCTCGGGTCGGGGACCGACGCGAACAACTACCGGTTCACCGACGACGCCGCGACGTTCCGCGGCACGGTCTTCGGCGACACCGACCGCAACGGCTCGCTGGACCCGGGCGAGCCGGGTCGCGACGGGATCGTCGTCACGCTCACCGGTCCGGGCGGACCGCGCGAGACGGCGACCGCACCCGACGGCACGTACTCCTTCACCGGTCTGGCCGCCGGCAGCTACACGGCCAGCATCACCGCGCCGACCGGCACCTCGCTCACCACTGCCGGCACGCGCACCGCGAGCGTGCCGGCCGGCGGTGCCGTGGCCGCGCAGAACTTCGGGCTCCGCCCGGAGAACGCGCCGGTGGCGGTCGACGACAGCGCGACCACGCCCTACCAGACCGCAGTGAGCATCCCCGTCGTCGCCAACGACTCCGACCCTGACGACGACGCGTTCACGGTGACCTCCAGCACCGACCCGGCGAACGGCACGGTCACCTGCACCGCGACCGCCTGCCGCTACCTCCCGCGGGACGGCTTCAGCGGCACCGACACCTTCATCTACACGATCACCGACGCCCGCGGCCTGACCGCGAGCGCGACGGTCACGGTCACCGTGGCGCCGCGGGTCAACACCGCGCCGACCTTCGGCCCGCAGACCGCGAACACCAACCAGGTCGTGCCGGTCGGCGGTACCGCCTCCCCGCTGACGGCCACCGACGCCGAGGACCAGGCGGCGCTCGCCTACGCGGTCACCACCGGCGCGCTGCCGGCCGGCCTCGGGCTCGACAGCGACGGCACCTTCCGCGGCACGCCCACGACGCCCGGCACGTACACCGTCACCGTTACCGTGCGCGACCCGCAGGGGCTGACCGACACCACCGAGCTCACGATCACCGTGCCGGCGTTGTCGTCGGTCAGCGGTCGCGTGTTCGCCGACGTGGACGGCGACGGGCTGGTGCAGGCGGGTGACACCGGCATCGCCGACGTCCTGCTGACCCTGACCGGCACCTCCGACGGCGGCGCCGTCGTCAACCGCACGGTGCGCACGGGCAGCGACGGCACCTGGACGCTGGACGGTCTGCCCGCCGGTACCTACACCGTCGTGGAGACCCAGCCGGCCGGCTACACCGACGGTGCCGACACCGCCGGCACCGGCGTCACGGTGACGGCGGACGACACCCTGCGCGTCGTGCTGGCCGCCGGCGACGCCAGCACCGGCTCGCTGTTCGCCGAGGTGCCGGCCTCCGTCCTGCGCGGCTCGGTCTACCTCGACAGCAACGCCGACGGTGTCCGGAACCCGGGCGAGACGACCGGCGTCGCCGGGGTCACCGTCACCCTCACCGGCACCGACGACGGCGGCAACGCCGTCCGCCGCACGACCACCACCGTCGACACCGGCAACTACGCCTTCACCGCCCTGCGTCCCGGCACCTACACGCTCAGCGAGACCCAGCCCGCGGGCTACCTCGACGGTCGTGAGGCCGTCGGCACCGCCGGCGGCACGCTGTCGGCCGACGACGTCATCAGCGCGATCGCCCTGCCTGCGTCCACCGACGCGTCGGGCTACACCTTCGCCGAGCTGCTGGCCGCGAGCGTCACGGGTCGGGTCACCCTGGACGGCGGCGACCCCGCGGCGCCGGCCGCCGTCACGCTCACCGGTACCGACGACCTCGGCAGCCCTGCGACCCGCACCGTCACCACCGACGCGACGGGCGCGTACAGCGTCACCGCGCTGCGCCCGGGCAGCTACACCGTCACCCAGACGCAGCCGATTGCCTACGGCGAGGGCACGGCTGCCGTCGGCTCGGCCGGCGGCGCCGTCGACGGTGCCAACACCGTCACCGGCCTGCGGCTCCTGTCCGGCACGGCAGCCACCGGTTACGACTTCGACGACACCGGCGCGACGCTGTCCGGCACCGTGTTCGTCGACGCGAACCGCAACGGGTTGCTCGACGCCCCCGCCGACAGCGGCCTGGGCGCCGGCTACACCGTCACCGTCACCGGCGGCGGCCTGACCCGCACGACCACCACGCTGACCGACGGCACCTGGAGCGTGCGCGGCCTGCCCGCCGGCAGCTTCACCGCCTCCTTCTCCCCGCCGACCGGCTTCTCTGCGACCAGCGACGGCTCCGTCACGGTCACCGTGCCCGCCGGCGGCAGCCGTCCGGGCGTCGACTTCGGGGTGCGCCCCGAGCGCGCTCCGGTCGCCGTCGACGACGCCGTGACGACCCCGTTCGACACCACCGTGAGCATCGCCGTCCTGGCGAACGACACCGACCCCGACGGCGACCCGATCAGCATCGTCGGCTTCACCGGCTCGACGGACGGCGTCGTCGCCTGCGACGCGACGCGCTGCAGCTTCGACCCGGCGCCGGGCTCCAGCGGCGACGCCACGTTCACCTACACCGTCAGCGACGGCCGCGGCCTCACCTCGACGGCGACCGTCACCGTGACCGTGTCCCCCCGGGGCCCGCAGCCGCCGGTCTACAGCGGCGAGACCACCAACCGCACGCAGACCGTCCCGGTCGGCGGCAGCGTCGTGGCGCTCGACGCCTCCGACCCCGAGAACGGCACGCTCACCTACGCCGTCACCGGCGGAGCCCTGCCCGACGGTGTCGCCCTGAACAGCGACGGCACCTTCAGCGGCACGCCCACGACCCCGGGCCGCACGACCGCGCAGATCACCGTGACCGACCCGCAGGGGCTGACCGCCATCACCTCGCTGACGATCGTCGTCCCGGCCGTCGGCAGCATCAGCGGCCGCGTGTTCAACGACCCGGACGGCGACGGCCGCGCGCAGACCGACGCCAGCGGCATCGCGGGTGTCACCCTCACGCTCACCGGCGGCGCGCTCGGCGCCCCCCGGACGACCGTCACCGACGCCGACGGACAGTGGTCCTTCGACGGCGTGCCGGCCGGGACGTACACGGTGACCGAGACCCAGCCCGTCGGCTACGACGACGGCCTCGACACCCCCGGCAGCCTGGCCACCCTGCAGGGCGACGACACCCTCCAGGTGACGCTGTCCGCCGGAGACACCAGCGCGGGCAGCACCTTCGCCGAGATCGCCGGGGGCTCCATCTCCGGAACCGTGTACGAGGACCTGGACGCCGACGGCGTGCAGGGCGCCGGCGAGCCGGGCATCGGCGGGGTCACCCTGCGCCTGACCGGCACCGACGACGCCGGCAACGCGGTCGACCGCACCGGTCTCAGCAGCGCGGGCACCGGCGCCTGGACCTTCACGGGTGTGCGTCCGGGCAGCTACACGGTGACCGAGACCCAGCCGCGCGGCTACCTCGACGGCCGCGAGGCCACCGGGACCCCCACCGCCACCCGCTCCGGTACCGACGCGCTCGTCGGCATCGTGCTCGCACCGGGCGCCGCGCCGACCACCGCGGTGGGTTACACGTTCGGTGAGGTCCTGCCCGCCTCGCTCGCCGGCACCGTCGTGGTCGGCGGCGGCTCCCCGCCTGCGCCGGTCACCGTCACCCTCACCGGTACCGACGACCTCGGCGCCGCGGCGACGCGCACCGTCACGACGGCGTCCGACGGCTCCTACCTGGTCGGCGACCTGCGGCCCGGCACCTACACGGTGACCGAGACGCAGCCGGTCGCCTACGGCGTGGGCACCGCGACGCGCGGGACCGCAGGCGGCACCGTCTCCGGACCGGATGCCGTCACCGGCATCGTGCTGGGCTCGGGCGCTGCCGCGACCGGTTACGTCTTCACCGACACCACCGGCTCCCTGGCCGGCACGGTGTTCGACGACACCGACCGCGACGGCACGTTCGGCACCGGCGAGCCGCGTCGCGGCGCCGGTCTGGTCGTCACCGTCCAGGGTCCGGCCGGGGCACGCACCGCCACGACCGACGCCGCCGGCGACTGGGTCGTGAGCGGGCTGCCCGCGGGCAGCTACACCGTCACGTTCACCGCTCCGGCCGGGACGTCGCTCACGACGCCCGTCCCGCTCACGGCGACCCTGGACCCGGGCGCAGCCGTCACCGGCCTGGACCTGGGCCTGCGCACCGAGCGTCCGCCCGTCGCGGTCGACGACGACGCCACGACCACGGCGACGCGCACGGTCACCATCGCGGTGCTCGACAACGACAGCGACCCCGACGGCGACCCGCTGACGATCGTGGCCAGCACGCCGTCCGCGGACGGCAGCGTCACCTGCACCGCGACGGACTGCACGTTCACCGCGAACGCCGGCTACACCGGGCTCGCGACCTTCACGTACACGATCTCCGACGGCCGCGGCGGCAGCTCCACGGCGACGGTGCGCGTCACGGTCGCGCCGCCACCCAACACGGCGCCGTTCTTCACCGCGGCGGCGTCCAACACCGCGCAGAGCGTCCAGGTCGGTGGCACCCTCACGCTGGTCCGTACCGACGACGCCGAGGGCGGGCCGCTGACCGTCACGACCGGCAGCCCGCTGCCGCCGGGCGTCACCGCGCTGAACCCCGACGGCACCTTCACCGGCTCGCCGACCACGCCGGGCACCTACGTGCTCGACCTGGTCGTCACCGACCCGCAGGGTGCCACCGGTACGACGCGACTGACGATCACCGTCCCCGTCCCGGCCTCCGCCTCCGGGCTGGTGTTCGTCGACGTCGACGGTGACGGTGCGCTCGCCGGCGCCGACACCGGGCTGGGCGGCGTCACCGTCACCCTGACCGGCACCTCCGACGACGGCACGACCGTCGAGCGGAGCGTGCGCACCGAGGCCGACGGGCGCTGGTCGTTCACCGGCCTGCCGGCCGGCACCTACACCGTCACCGAGACCCAGCCGCTCGGCTACGACGACGGCGCCGACACCGCCGGCAGCAGCGCGAGGGTGACGGGTGACGACACCGTGGTCGTGGTCCTGGCCCCCGGCGCCGCCAGCACCGGGACCCTGTTCGCCGAGCTCCCGACCTCCTCGCTCGCCGGCGCGGTCTACCTCGACAGCAACGGCAACGGCGTGCGGGACGCGTCGGAGACGACCGGCATCGGCGGCGTCACCGTGACGCTCACCGGCACCGACGACGCCGGCAACGCCGTCACCCGCAGCACCACCACGAGCGCGCTGTCCGGCGCGTGGAGCATCACCGGTCTGCGCCCCGGCAGCTACGCCGTGACCGAGACCCAGCCGGCCGGGCTGCTGGACGGGCAGGAGTCCGTCGGTACCGCCGGCGGCACGGCGTTCGCGCCCGACACCGTCGGCGGCATCACGCTCGCCGCCCGCACGGCGGGCACCGGCTACGACTTCGGCGAGCTGCAGGCAGCAGCGCTCAGCGGCTCGGTGCGGCTGGACGGCGGGGCTCCGGCCGCGCCCGTGCAGCTCACCCTCACCGGTGCCGACGACCGCGGGGCGGACGTCGCGGTCACCACCACGACCGACGCTGTCGGCGCCTACTCCTTCACCGGACTGCGTCCGGGGACGTATGCGGTGGCCGAGACCCAGCCTGCGGGCTACGGGGTCGGCGCCGCGACGGTCGGTACCGCGGGCGGCACCGTCCAGGGTCCGGACACGATCACCTCGATCGTGCTGGGCCCCGGCGCCGACGCCTTCGGCTACGTCTTCACCGACACCTCCGGCACCCTGTCCGGCACGGTGTTCGACGACACCGACCGCAACGGCCTGCTCGACGGCGGTGAGCCCGGGGCGCGACAGCATCACCGTCACGGTCACCGGGGCAGGTCTGACCCGGACGGTCACGACCGCACCTGACGGCACCTGGTCGCTGACCGGCCTGCCCGCCGGCAGCTACAGCGTCCGCGCCACCCTCCCGGCAGACACGCTGCGCACCACCACCGACCCGCTGGTCGCCTCGCTGGCCGCCGGCGGCAGCGTCACCGGCCTCGACACCGGCCTGCGTCCGGATCGTGCGCCCGTGGCGGTGGACGACGTCCGGAGCACGCCGGTCAACACCGCGGTCACGATCGCGGTGCTGGCCAACGACAGCGACCCGGACGGCGACGCCTACACCGTCACCGCTTTCGGGGCCGCCCCGAACGGCACCGTCGCGTGCGACGCCGGCAGCTGCCGCTACACCCCCCAGGCCGGCTTCACCGGCACGGACGCCTTCACCTACACGATCACCGACGCGACCGGCCGCACGGCCAGCGCGATCGTGCGCGTGACGGTGACGGCGGCCCCGGACCTGCCGCCGACCTTCGACGCCGACAGCACGAACACCGCGCAGACGGTGGCCGTCGGCGACCCCGTCACCCGGCTCACCGCGACGGACCCGGAGAACGCCACGCTCACCTATGCGTTGGTGAACGGCAGCCTGCCGCCGGGGGTCACGCTGAACCGCGACGGCACGTTCGCCGGAGCGCCGACGGTGGCCGGCCGCTATCCCGTGACGATCAGCGTCAGTGACCCGGGTGGCCAGTCCGCCACGACGACCCTGACGATCACGGTCCCCGCAGCTGCGGACGACCAGCCGCCGGTGTTCACGTCGGCGCCGTCCAACACCGCGCAGACGGTCCAGGTCGGTGCGCCGGTCGCGCCGGTCCTGGCGAACGACCCGGACGACACGGTGCTGGCCTACGTGCTCACGTCGGGCACGTTGCCGCCGGGGGTGACGGCGCTGAACAGCGACGGCACGTTCGCCGGCACGCCGTCGACCCCGGGCAGCTACGTCCTGGGCATCACGGTCCGTGACCCGGCGGGGGCATCGGACACGACGAGCCTGACCGTCACCGTCCCGGCGCCGGCCAACCGCGCCCCGGTGGCGCGCGACGACGACCGCACCACGCCGCTGGACACCCCGATCACGATCGACGTGCTCGCCAACGACGCCGACGCCGACGACGACCCGTTGACGGTAGCCAGCTTCAGCGGCTCGGCGGGCGGGACGGTCTCCTGTTCCGGGACGACGCTGGTCTTCACGCCGGACAACGGCTTCACCGGGGTCGCGACGTTCACCTACGTCGTGAGCGACGGCGTCGCGACGGCGTCCGCGACGGTCACCGTCACGGTGGTCGCCCCGACCGCCGGCAACCAGCCGCCGGCCTTCCCGGCTCCGGCCGAGACGCGCACCGTCACCGTCGGCTCGCCGGTCGGCTCGGTGTCGGCCAGCGACCCCGACGACACGGTCCTGACCTACGTGGTCACGGGCGGCGCGCTGCCGCCCGGCGTCACGGGTCTGACCCCCGAGGGCACGTTCGTCGGCGCGCCGACGACCCCCGGCACCTACACCGTCGAGATCACCGTGACCGACCCGTCGGGAGCCTCCGACGTGCTGGCGCTCTCGATCCTGGTCCCGACGCCGCCGCCGGCCCCGGTCAACCGCACCCCGGTGGCGGTCGACGACAGCCGCACCACGCTGTACCAGACGGCGGTGACGGTCGCGGTGCTGACCAACGACACCGACCCCGACGGCGACAGCCTGACGGTGGTGTCGGCGACGCAGCCGAGCAACGGTTCGGTCAGCTGCACCACCACGGCCTGCACGTACACGCCGCGGGCCGGCTTCTCCGGGGTCGACTCCTTCACCTACACGGTGTCGGACGGCAACGGCGGCACGGCCACCGCGACCGTGCGGGTCACCGTCGGGCCGATCCCGATGGTGAACGCCGCGCCGGTCTTCGGTCCGGCGCCGACCAACACCGCGCAGACGGTGGCCGTCGGCAGCAAGCCGGTCGCGTTGCAGGCGACCGACGCCGACGACACCTCGCTGGTGTTCGTCGTGACGGGAGGCACGCTGCCGCCGGGGATCTCGCTCGGGACCGACGGCGTGTTCACGGGCACAGCGACGACGCCGGGCACCTACACCGTCACCGTCACAGTCAGCGACCCGGCGGGCGCCAAGGACACGGTCACGCTGGTGCTGACCGTGCCGACGGCTCCGGCCGCCAACCGCGCGCCGGTGGCGGTCGACGACACCCGCACGACGCCCGCCGGGACACCGCTGCAGATCGCCGTCCTCGGCAACGACAGCGACCCGGACGGTGACCCGCTGACGGTCACCGCCTCGACGCAGCCCGCGAACGGCTCCGTCAGCTGCACCGCGACGGCGTGCACGTACACCCCGCGGGCAGGCTTCACCGGCTCGGACGCGTTCACCTACACCGTCTCCGACGGCAAGGGCGGAACGGCGACGGCCACGGTCACGGTCACGGTCACCGACGCGGGGGCCAACCAGCCGCCGGTCTTCTCGCCGGTCGCGACCAACACCGCGCAGGTCGTCCCGGTCGGCAGCACCCCGTCGCCGCTGGTCGCGACCGACCCCGAGGCCGGGATCGTCACCTACGTGGTCACCGGCGGCGCGCTGCCGCCGGGGGTAACCCTGAACCCGGACGGGACGTTCTCGGGGACCGCGACGGTCCCCGGCACCTACTCGGTCGAGGTCACGGCGACCGATCCGCTCGGGGCCAGCACCATCGAGACGCTGGTGATCACGGTCGCGGGTGCTGCCGCTGCGCCGAACACCCCGCCGGTCGCCCGACCGGACAGCCCGTCGACCGTCGCCGGCCAGCCGGTGGTCGTCAACGTGCTCAGCAACGACACCGACGCCGAGGGCGACCCGCTGACGATCGTGTCGGTGACGCAGCCGAGCAACGGCACCGTCGTCTGCACGACGAGCGTGTGCACCTACACGCCGGAGGTGGGCTTCTCCGGCACGGACACGTTCACCTACACCGTGTCCGACGGCACGGACACCTCGGTCGGCGTCGTGACGGTGGCCGTCGCGCCGGGCTCGGGGCCGGTGACCGGCCCCGTGACGGTGCCCGGGCTCGGGCCGGTCACGACCCCGGTCGTCGGCGGCTCCGGTGGCTACTTCGGGGGCGGCGAACCCGTGTACGTCGGCGGTGGCCTGGCCCGCACCGGTGCGCCGGTGATCGGCCTGACCCAGCTGGCGCTGCTGATGCTCGGGCTCGGTGCGGTGCTCGCCGCCGGTGGTCGACGTCGACGCCGCACCACAGCGTCAGGAGTGCGCTTCGTGAGCTGAGCCCAGCGCCTGCAAGGCCACCGCCCTGCACGCCCACCGCCCCCGCCGCCCGCCGCGTCGGGGGCGGCGGCGTGCCCGGAGCCCGGAGCCGGCGACCGCTGCCCGGCGACCGTTTTCGGCCTGCCGGTTCAGCTCGAGCCGCGGCGGCTGCGCCGAGCGCCTGGCCGATCCGCGCGTCGCCCCTCGGGGCTGAGCACCGGGACCGCGGCGTGCCGACGCTGGACACGTCTGTCGCGACGGTCAGCAGTGCGAGCGCCCGACGGCGTCCGCTACGCCCGCCCGCTTCCGCTACGCGCGGGCGGCGGCCTGGGCGAGCAGCGTCCCGAGCAGCTCGCCGAAGGAGAGTCCGGCAGCCTGCACGGCCATCGGCAGCAGCGAGGTCTCGGTCATGCCCGGGGAGGTGTTCACCTCGAGCAGCTGCACCGGCCCGTCGGCGCCGTCCTCGACGATGAGGTCGACGCGCGAGAGGTCGCGCAGCCCCAGCGCCACGTGCGCGGCCACGGCGGTGTCGGCGACGAGCTTCGCGGTCTGCTCCGACAACCTCGCCGGGGCGAAGAACTCGGTGTGGCCGGCGGTGTAGCGGGCGGTGTAGTCGTAGACGCCTGACAGCGGGGCGATCTCGACGGCAGGTAGGGCCCGCGGGCCGTCGCCGGTGTCCAGGACGGTGACGGCCACCTCGGTGCCGACGACCAGCCGCTCGACCATCGCGGCCTCGCCGTAGGAGAAGCAGGAGACCATCGCCGCCGGCAGGTCGGCAGCGTCGCGGACGGTCGTGCAGCCCAGCGCCGACCCGCCACGGGCGGGCTTGACCATGAGCGGCAGGCCCAGGTGCGCGACGAGACGGTCGAGCACCGCGGCAGCGCCGAGCTCGCGGAAGGCCGCGTGCGGCAGCACCACGGCATCCGGCGTCGACAAGCCCGCCCGCGCCGCGACCGACTTGGCGGTGGGCTTGTCCCACGCGAGCCGGCAGGCGTCGGGCGGTGCGCCGACACAGGGCACGCCCGCGATCTCGAGGATCTCGCGCAGCGCGCCGTCCTCGCCGGCGCCGCCGTGCAGGGCGACGAAGACCGCGTCGTAGGGCGTCTCGGCGAGGGTGGCCAGCAGCGTGGAGTCGGCGTCGCGCAGGTCGGCGTCGATGCCGGCGCCGCGCAGCGCGTCGAGGATGCGCCGACCGGACCGCAGCGACACGTCGCGTTCGTGCGACAGCCCCCCGGCCAGGACGAGGTAGGTCATGCCAGGTCCGGGGCGGGCGACTGCGCCTGCTGCGCGGCGGACCCGGGCGAGGCGAAGGTGCCGAAGGTGCTGCGCAGATCGAGCTCTTCCTCCAGCACGCCGGCCAGCCGCCGTACCCCTTCGCGGATGCGGTCCGGCGTCGGGTAGCAGTAGGACAGCCGCAGGTTGGCGTGGCCCGAACCGTCGGCGTAGAAAGCGGTCCCGGGGACGTAGGCGACCCGGGCGGTGACGGCGCGGGGCAGCATCACCTTGCTGTCGACGCCGTCGGGAAGGGTCACCCAGACGTAGAAACCGCCGGTCGGGTGGGTCCAGGTGGTGCCGAGCGGCATCTGCTGCGCGAGCGCGTCGAGCATGGCGTCGCGGCGCTCGCGGTACAGGCCGCGGAAGGCGCTCGACCTGACCCTGCCAGTCCTGCGTCGACAGGTAGTCGGCCACGACCAGCTGGTTGAGGGTGGGCGGGCACAGCACCGCGGCTTCGGCTGCCAGCACGAGCTTCTCGCGGACGGCGTGCGGCGCCAGCACCCAGCCCACGCGCAGGCCAGGCGCGAAGGTCTTGCTGAACGAGCCGAGGTAGAGCACGTCGTCCTGCCCGCCGCGGGCCCGGATGGCGCGGGTCGGCGGCGCGTCGAAACCGAGCAGCCCGTAGGGGTTGTCCTCCAGCACCATCAGCCCGGCGTCCTGGCAGATCGCGAGGACCTCCTCGCGACGCTGCTCGGCGAGCGAGACGCCGGCGGGGTTGTGGAAGTTCGGCACGGTGTACAGGAACTTCGCGCGCTTGCCCGCGGCCTTGACGCGTCGATCGCGTCGCGCAGCGCCTCGGGCACGAGCCCGTCGCTCGTCCATCGCCACGTGCACGACGTCGGCCTGGTAGGCGCGAAGGTGCCGAGCGCGCCGACGTAGGACGGCGCCTCGGCGATGACGACGTCGCCCGGGTCGATGAACACCCGCGTCACCAGGTCGAGCGCCTGCTGGCTGCCGACGGTGACCACGACGTCCTCGGGCGAGGCGCGATGCCCTCCAGCGCCATCACCTCGCAGATCAGCTCGCGCAGGAGCGGGTCGCCCTGGCCGGAGCCGTACTGCAGCGCCTGCTCGCCGCGCGTCGGCGACGAGCTCGCCCATCAGCTTGCCGACCACGTCGAGGGGCAGCGCCGACAGGTTCGGCATGCCGCCGGCCAGGCTGACGACCTCGGGCCGGGAGGCGACGGCGAACAGCGCCCGGATCTCCGAGGCCGTCATGCCGTGCGTGCGCTGGGCGTAGCGGTCGGTGAAGGTGTCGAGGGTCACGCCCGGGCGGGCCGGAGGGGGGCCACTGGTCCGGCGTGCCGGCTGTACATGCAGGAGTGCTACCCGTCGCGCGGCCCCCACGGCCCGCCTGTCTCCGGGCCGGTACGTGTGCGCCGGGCGCGCCTACCCTGGGAGCGGATCCGCCGGCCGATCGGGAGCTCTGGTGTCTGAGCGTCCGTCCGCGCGACCGTCGGCGCGCTGTGCGCGGGCCTGCTGCGGGCTGCGTCGGCGGTTGGTTGGCCGGGCTGCTCGCGGTCAGCCGCACGAAGGGCGGCGCGAATGAGCCGCCGGCTCGTCAACGTCACGCTCGACAACCTCGACGACCTGCCGGGCCGCTGCCGCAGGTGCGTGTTCTGGGAGCTCGACCCGGTCGCCCGCGACCGCGCCGTCGAGGCCGGCGACACCGCGTTCGAGAAGGAGTCGTGGGTCTCGGCGACGCTGCTCGACTGGGGCAGCTGCGGCAAGATCGTCTACGTCGACGGCGTCGCCGGCCGGGCTACGTCATGTACGCCCCGCCCGGCTACGTGCCCGCGCTCGATCGCCTTCCCGACCTCCCCGGTCAGCGCCGACGCGGTGCTGCTGATGACCGGGCACGTGCATCCCGACTTCGCCGGCGGCGGGCTCGGCCGGATGCTGCTGCAGGGCGTGGCCAAGGACCTCACCCGGCGCGGGGTCGGGCGATCGAGGCCTTCGGCGACGAGCAGTGGGAGGCAGCCGGCGTGCGTGCTGCCCGCCGAGCACCTGCGCTCGGTCGGCTTCAAGACCGTCCGGCCGCACCACCGCTACCCCCGGCTGCGGCTCGAGCTCAAGACGGCGGTCTCCTGGCGGGAGGACGTCGAGGTCGCGCTGGAGCGGCTGCTCGGGTCGATGAGCCCGGACCCGCTGCTGCGCCCGGTCTGAGGTGGCCGGGCCCGACCCGGATCGGCTCCCCCCGCCGATCACCGTCTCGATCCCCGGCCGCGGCGTGGTCGCGTCGCCTGCGCCGGAGCCGGTGGACGCACCGTCCCGGTCGACGACGGTCGTGGGGGTCGCCGCCTGTCTGGTGCTCGCGGCCGGCGTCGGTCTGACCTACGAGCGGCAGACGGCGACGCCGCCGCCGGTGCGGCTGACGCCGCGGCCCGTCGCCACCGGCGTGGCTGCCGACGTGACCCTGGCCGCCGGTGGCAGCGACCTGGTGCGGCGGCTCGACCTGGCGGTCGATCTCGCCGCGCTGCCGGACCGCGGCGACAGCGGCAGCCCCACGCGGGAGGACGTCGTCACGCTGGTCGACGCGACGGTGGTCGGCTTCCAGCTGCGCCTGGTCGGCGGCAGCCTGCCCCGCACGCTCGGTCCCCGTACCCGGCAGGCCGAGCGCGTGCCGCTGCTGCTGGAGGTCGTGGTGAGCGAGTGCGCCGTGAGCTTCCTCGAGCCGCGGCGGCTGACCCTGTCGGTGCGTCGCGGTGACG
>CAWASE010000012.1:0-191324 GCA_963784675.1 uncultured Actinomycetes bacterium | reverse complement strand
CGAGGTCCCGCCGCAGGTGGTCGCCCCGGTCGTCGAGACGCTGGCCGCGGACCGGGGCTTCACCGTCAACGTCGGCCACTTCGCCGTCTTCGGCACCTGCCGGACGTGTACCGAGAGCGGCTGAGGAACGGGCACGACGGCCGAGCACGGTCACGAAGCGGCAACGTCCGTCGCCCGGATGCAGGAAGATGGTGCGTCACGGCGAACCTCGTCGGAGTCATGACGTCTTGACGAAGTGACAGCACGACCCGGCCGGTCGAACCGGCACGCCCCCGCAGCCAGGAGCAGCATGAACATCCTTGCCCGTCGTCGCCGCACCGTCGCGGTCCCCACCCTGATCGGCGCCGTCCTGAGCGGTGCCGCGGTCGTCGCCGGCTCCCCTCGTCGCCGCCCCGTGGGCCGGAGCCGCCGCCAACGGCGTCACCGTCACCCCCAGCGGCGTCCAGAACAGCAACGCGAGCGCCACGCTGACCTTCGCGACCACCGACGCCGACCTGCGCACCGGCGGCACCGCGACCTTCACCCGGGTCGGCTCGGCCGTCTCGTTCAGCGTCGACATCGACCCCGGCATGCCGCCGGCCCAGCGCAGCGCCACGCAGACCGGTGTCGACTTCACCGACGGCGGCAGCGGCCTGGGCACCGACGGCCCGATCGACGCCGGCCAGTACGCCGTCAGCATCAGCGGCAACGCCTCCGGGCTGCCCGGCGTCGGCGGTGGCACCGACACCTGCGCGTCCTGCTTCGCGGTGCTGCCCGCCGGACCGCTCTCGGTCGTCTCGGTAGCCCCGACGTCGGTGCGGCCGGGCGGGGCAGCGAACATCTCCGTGCTCGGCAACAACTTCGAGCGCGGCTCGATCGTCGAGGTCCTGCTGCCCGACGGCAGCGGTCCGGACAACACCATCAACGCCAACCAGGCGCCGGTCAACGGCGGCACCACCGCCACCCAGGGCATCACCACCCGCACCGAGCTGATGCGCCGCATCACGCTCACCACCACGTCCGTCCCGGGCGTGCGTGACGTGCGGGTGCGCAACCTCGACGGCACCACGTCGGTCTGCGACCGCTGCTTCGCGGTCGCCGGCCCGTCCCTCGACACGGTCACGCCGAGCGCCGGCTTCAACGACCCGACCACGACTCCGGTGCGGCTCACGTTCGCCGGCTCGCAGGTCACCGACGGCACCCCGAGCCTGGAGTTCCTCGGCACGCCGGGCAGCGCCAGCCGCAGCCAGCTGACCGTCACCGGCGCCCGCACCGCCTACAACGGCACGTCGATCACGGCCGACTTCCTGCTCGGGAGCGCGGCTCCGGGCGTCTACCAGCCGGTGGTGCGCAACGACTCCGGTGTGGTCAACGCCTGCGACTCCTGCCGCTTCACCGTCGTCCAGCGCTCCGAGCGGCTGCCCACGGTCGCCTCGCTGGACCGTACGGGCCCGGACACCGGCAGCAGCCAGGACCGCTCCACGACGTTCACCTACGACGTCAACGGCACGAACTTCTCCCGCGGCGCGCAGGTCATCGTCTCGGGCACCGGCGTCACGACCACGGCCGTCGAGTTCGTCAGCGACACCCTCGTGCGGGCCACCCTGCAGACGACCGCGGACGCCACGGTCGGAGCCCGCAACGTCCGGGTGCAGCTGACCGACGGCAAGACCAACAACGGCACGAACAGCAACCCCCCGCAGTGCACCGGGTGCTTCACCGTCACCGGGGGAGCGGCGGCCAGCCCGTCGGCCACGCCGACCGCGACCACCAGCCCGTCGGCCACGCCGAGCAGCGGCGCTGCGCGCTACCTGGCGCTGCCGAGCCCGGTCCGGGTGCTGGACACGCGCAGCAACGGCGGCGCCCGGCGCAACGGCCTGATCGTCCTGGACCTGTCGCAGCAGCTCACCGACGCCGGCGCCACCAGCGCCGTCCTGAACCTGACCGTCGCCAACGGCACCAAGCGCGGCTTCCTGGTCGCCTACCCCAACGGCACGCAGCGACCGGGCACGTCCAACGTCAACTTCGAGACCCAGCAGCAGCAGGCGAACGAGGCTGTCGTGGGGCTGTCGGCCGACCGCAAGGTGTCGCTGTTCGTCGACTCCGCGTCGGCGCACGTGATCGTCGACCTGGTCGGCAGCTTCACCACCACCGCTGGCGTCGACACCGGAGCGGTGACGACCTCGACCCGCAGCGGGCCTTCGACAGCCGGACGACCAGCCCCCGGCGACGCACCGGCGAGGTGCCGGTCGACCTGTCCGCGCTGCTCCCGGACGGCGCCACCGACGCGATCCTCAACGTCACGGTCACCGAGACGTCGGCGAACGGCTTCGTCACCGCCTACGCGACCGGCACCCAGCGGCCGGGGACCTCGAACGTCAACTTCGTGAAGGGCCAGACGCAGGCCAACGAGGTGCTGTCCCGGGTCGGCACCGGCGCGAACGCGGGGAAGGTCTCGCTGTTCGTCAGCTCGGCCAGCGCTGCGGTGATCGTCGACGTCGTCGGCGCCGTCGTGCCGGGCACGCCGGCGGGGGCGCAGACCTACACGCGCCTGGACAAGCCGCTGCGGGCCACCGACACCCGCAACAACCGCGGAGCCCCGCGCCGAGGTGTCGTCTCGCAGATGCCGGCGGCGGTCCCGGCGGAGGCCACCGCGGTGATCCTCAACGTCACCGCCACCAACGGCAGCGTCGCGGGCTTCGTCACGGTGTATCCGACCGGCCAGCAGAACCCGGGCACCTCGAACGTGAACTTCCCGAAGAGCCTGACGCAGGCGAACGAGGTCACCACCGCGCTCGGCACCGACCGATCGGTCACGCTGCAGGTCGGCGGGGCCAACGCGCCCGCGGCGCACCTGATCGTCGATGTCGTCGGCTACCTCACCGGGGGCCCGGCTCCGGCCCCGTCGAGCAGCGGGTCGCCGTCGGCGGGCGCGTCGGCGTCGCCGTCTCCCTCGTGCACGCCGGGTCTGTTCACCAGCTGCCCGTCGTCCTCGCCGAGCGCGAGCGGTTCGCCGAGCGCCTCGGTCTCACCGGCCGCCAGCACCACCCCGGCTACCTCGGCGTCGCCGTCCGTGAGCGGATCGCCCACGGCCTCGGGATCGCCGGCAGCGTCAGGCTCGCCGTCGGCGGCGGCCTCGCCGAGGTGCATCCCCGGGACGCAGATCTGCGGCTGACCTGATCGGACCGCGGCCCCGTCCTCCTGCGTGGAGGGCGGGGCCGTCGTCGGTCTGGGTAGCGGGCTCAGCGCAGGCGGAGCAGGCCCGAACGCGCAGCAGCGGCCTCACGGGCGGCAGAGACCGGGACGTCGTCCTCCGGCGCCGGGTCGATCAGGGCGGTGACGCCGCCGGCGAGCAGCCGGGCGTCGTCGGGCACCTGACGCTTGACGAGCGCCAGCGCGAGCGGGCCGAGCTCGTGGTGGCGCACGGCCGTCCCGACGCGGCCGACGTCGCGGCCGTCGAGCGTGACGGCGTCGCCGGTGGCGGGCAGGGTGCTGTCGGAGCCGTCCAGATGGAGCAGGACGAGCCGCCGCGGCGGACGGCCGAGGTTGTAGATGCGGGCGACGGACTCCTGGCCGCGGTAGCAGCCCTTGTCCAGGTGGACGGCACGCACCAGCCAGCCAACCTCGTGCGGCAGGGTGCGGTGGTCGGTGTCCAGGCCGAGCCGGGGGCGACGCGCGGCGACCCGCAGCGCCTCGAAGGCCGAGACCCCGGCCAGGGGCGCGTCCAGGTCAGCCAGCGCTGCGCGCGCGACGAACCGGTCGCCGTCGGCGTCGTGCACCAGGGCCCAGTCCGCGCGAGACGTCCGCGACCTCGACGCGGAGCAGGAAGCGCATCCGGTCCAGGAAGGTCACCAGCGCCTCGGCGGTGCCCGGTTCGACGTGCGCCAGCACCGCCTCGCCGTCGTCGACGAGCGTGAGGTGGTGCTCGACGTGGCCCTGCGGACTGAGCACGAGCGCCTGCGTCCACCGACCGGGGCCAGGTCCAGCAGGTGCTGGGACAGCAGCGAGTGCAGCCAGGTCAAACGGTCCGGACCGCTGATGCGCACGACCGGCCGGTGCGAGAGATCGACCGTCGCGCTGCCCGGCGGTCAGCCTCCGCTGCTCGGCGTAGGGATCGCCGTAGTGCGCGGCGACACCGGCATCGGGGGCGTCGGCAGCGACGGCGCCGGGACGGGACAGCAGCGGAGAGCTCACCTCCGTCGCAAGGTCAGCAGGTCGGCGGCTGTTCCCCGGGTCCGGATTCGTGGCCGGGGGTGGGGAACGGTGACGGGTCGGCGATGGCTTGGGTGACGGGTCGGGTGACGGGTCGGGTGAGCGGCTCAGCCGCGGCCGAACAGGCCCTTGCGCTTCTTGGCCGGCTCGGCCGAGACGGGGCGGACCGGCCCGGCGGCGCGCAGGACGGGCTGCGGTGCGTCGTCGTCCAGGCCCAGCGAGCTGAGCTCACGCAACAGCGAGGCGGTGTCGGTATCGCTGTCCCGCCACGGGGCCGGATCGTCGTCGTCGTCGTGCAGCACCGCGGCAGGACTCTCGACCACGGGCTCCGGGACGTCCATCGACGCGGAAGCACTCAGCTCGGCAAAGGCGGCGGCCTGGTCCGCGGCGGCGTCGGACGGCGCGGTTGTTTCGTCGGCCTGCTCGGCGGACTGCGCCTGCTCCGCCTCCGCGAGCGCCCGCAGGCGGTTGGCTTCGCCGGCTGCGGCTGCGGCTGCGGCTGCGACTTCAGCGTCTAGGCGGGCCTGCTCGTCCAGGCGCGCCTGCTCGGCGGCCGCTCCGGCGGCCAGGCGGGCCTGTCGGCGGCGGCCTCGGCAGCGAGGCGGGCCTGCTCCTCGGCGGCCGCCGCTGCTTCGGCCTCAGCAGCCTGACGCGCGGTCTCGGCCTCGGCTTCCGCCACGGCGAGGAGCCGGGCTTCCTCGTCGATCCGGGCCTGCTCGGCCTCGGCGGCGAGCCGGGTCTGCTCGTCCAGCCGGGCCTGCTCTTCGGCAGCTTCCTCGGCAGCCAGGCGGGCCTGCTCTTCGGCGGCCGCTGCTGCTTCGGCCTCAGCAGCCTGACGGCGCGGTCTCGGCCTCGGCTTCCGCCACGGCGAGGAGCCGGGCTTCCTCGTCGATCCGGGCCTGCTCGGCCTCGGCGGCGAGGCGGGCCTGCTCGTCCAGCCGGGCCTGCTCTTCGGCAGCCTCTTCGGCAGCGAGACGGGCCTGCTCTTCGGCGGCCGCTGCTGCTTCGGCTTCAGCAGCCTGCCGCGCGGTCTCGGCCTCGGCTTCCGCCACGGCGAGGAGCCGGGCTTCCTCGTCGATCCGGGCCTGCTCGGCCTCGGCGGCAAGGCGGGCCTGCTCGGCCAGGCGGGCCTGCTCTTCGGCAGCCGCGGCGGCCTCCGCCTCGGCCATGACTCGGGCTTCCTCGTCGATCCGCGCCTGCTCGGCCTCGGCGTCCAGGCGGATCTGCTCGTCCAGGCGGGCCTGCTCGGCGGCGGCCTCGGCGGCCACCCGGGCTTCCTCGTCGATCCGAGCCTGCTCCGCAGCAGCAGCAGCCTCGACGGCGCGCGCCTCTTCCAGGACGCGTGCCTCCTCGGCCGCCTCCCGCTTGTCGCTCAGCTGCACGACGTCGGCGACGTGATCGGCCGGGTGCAGCGCCTCCCGACGGGCTGCCTCCGCGTGGCGCGCCTGCTCCAGGTCGGCCTGCGCGGTGGCGAGCTCGGCGGCGTCCCGCTCCCGGCGCAGCGACTCGCGACGGGCCCGCTCGGCCTTCTTGGGGTCGACGGCGGCAGCCGGAGCCAGCGCGGCGCGCGGCACGGGCGCCGCGAACAGGTCGTCGTCGGCGGGCGGCGGTCCGAGCACGTCGGCCAGCGACTCCGACAGGCGCAGCAGCGCGTCGTCGCCCCCGCCCGTGCTGTCGCCCCCCGGACGATCCAGCCGTCGCTCCGGCTCCGGACGTTCATGGCCGTACTCGCTGGCCGGCGCGCGTCCCTGGGCCGGGACCGCGGGCGGCGCCACCGAGGGGGGAGGCTGGTGCGCGGCCGGTCCGCCGCCGATCAGTGCGGAGGCCAACCTCGAGGCGACGGCCGCGGGCTGCCAGTCCGCCTCGTCGTACTCGACCTCGGGCTCCGGTTCGACGTCGAGCAGGGGTTCGTCGACGTCCAGCAGGCCGGCGTCGACCAGCGTGGCGACGACCTGGCCGGCCTCGTAGAGCGTGAAGCCGCACTCGCGCGCCAGCTCGGTGACCGTGCGCGTCCCGTCGACCTTGCACAGCAGCGACCAGGCGTCGGGATCGATCTCGAGCTCGTCGGAGGCGGTGTCGGCGGCGGACAGCGTCGGCACCGCGTCCGGCCCGTGGATCGACTCCAGGATGGTGGCCCAGGTGGTCCGGCGCTGCTCGACGGCGGCGAGCAGGTCCGGCACCTCGGTCGGCGGCGCGACGTCCTCGCGGGTCCGCTCGTTGACGCGGAACCGCCACGAACCGGCTCCCCAGAGCAGCAGGTCCGACATCGACTCGCGGACCTGCTCCTGGACGAAGGCCTCGACGACCGGCTGGTCGACGTAGCCCAGGTGCACGAGCAGCTCGCCCAGGCGCCAGCCCTGCAGCTCGGTGCGCTGGGCCTCCAACGCCTCCGCGAGCGCCTCAGGGCCGAGAGCTCCGTTGGACACCAGCCGCGACCCGAGCTGCGGACGTCGCCCCGGCGCCATCACGGCGTACACGCGGCCGCCGCGGAGGAAGATCTTGGCCTGTTCGCCGGCGGGCTCGGAGAGGTGCACGCAGCCGCTCGCCGCGCCGTCCGCCAGCTCGCGCAGGACCTGGTCCAGCGGCGACGTGGCCAGCTCGCCCTTGAGCATGCGTCGCCTCCTCGCCTCGCCCGTCGCCTCGGGCACCCGTCCGGCGCCGCGCTCGTTCGACCATCGGCACAGAGGGCCCACAGATTGAGCCGTCCGGGTGTACCTGCTCGGCCTGCGCGCGCTCGACCGGGCATCTGTCACCATGGTGGCCCGCAGGACGGAAGTCGGACGGTAGAAGGAGCAGAGCGTGAGCGTCGAAGGCAGTGTCGAGGGGGATGCCGGTGCGCCGCAGGGCAACCGCCGGATCGACCGCGTGCTGGCCGCGGACTTCCTGACCGGCCTGCCCGGACTGCCGCTGGCCGAGGTGCGCGCGCTGCGCGTCGACGCCGAGCAGGAGGAGGTCGACCTGTCCTACCTGCGCCGCATCGTGCAGGGCCGGCTCGACATCCTGCGCGCCGAGCTGAACCGCCGCGACAGCTCCAGCGACCAGACCCTCGTCGACGGGCTGGCCGCCATCCTGGCCGACGAGCCCCGCGCCCCGGCGCGTGGTTCGGGCCGGCACACCACGATCGAGCCGTCGCGGGCGGACAGCCACCGTCGCTACGTCGAGGCTCTCGTCGCCGACGTCGACCTGTCCGACGTCGGCGCGCGCACGCCGGACGAGCTTTCGCAGGCGATGCGGGCGCTGTCGGAGCAGGAGCAGACGATCTCGGTCAAGCGCAAGGCCGTGCAGGACGTCATGGACGCCTGCAGCGCGGAGATCACGCGCCGGTACAAGGACGGCGAGGCCGACGTCGCGACGCTGCTGGACGAGCAGCCGACGTCCGCGGAGTGACCCTGCCCGTCTCGCCGCTGCCCGTCCTGGTCGAGCTCGTCCGCGGCGACGTCGTCGAGAGCGTCCACACCGGTTCGCTGCTCGTCCTGCGCGCCGACGGCACCGTCGTGCTCGTGCGGGGCGACGTCTCGTCGCCGGTGTTCCCGCGCAGTGCCAACAAGCCGTTGCAGGCCGTCGGGCTCCTGGAGGCCGGCTGGACGCCGCCTGACGACGAGTGCCTGGCCCTCGCGGCGGCCTCGCACTCGGGCGGGCCGGAGCACCTGGCGGTCGTGCGACGCACCCTGTCCGCTGCCGGGCTGGACGAGGACGCGCTGCAGACGCCGCCGCTGCTGCCTCTGGGCGAGGCCGAGCAGCACGCGTTGCTGCGCGCCGGTGGTGGAGCCAGCCCGCTGACGATGAACTGCTCGGGCAAGCATGCCGCGATGCTCGCCTGCTGCGTGGCCAACGGCTGGCCGACGGAGAGCTATCTCGAGCTCCAGCACCCGCTGCAGCGCGCGCTGGAGGCGACGATCGGGCGGCTGGCCCGGGAGACCGTGCGGCACGTCGCCGTCGACGGGTGCGGCGCGCCGCAGCACGCGCTGTCGCTGACCGGACTGGCTCGGGCGTTCGCGACGCTGGCCACGGCCGACGGCGCCTGCAGCTCCGTCGCCCAGGCCATGCGCGCGCACCCGGGGCTGCTCGGGGGCACCGGCCGCGAGGTCACCGACGCCATGCTCGGCGTGCCTGGTCTGGTGGCCAAAGACGGCGCCGAGGGGGTCTACGCCGCGGCGCTGCCGGACGGTTCCGCTGTCGCCCTCAAGGTCGCCGACGGCGCCACGCGCGCGTCGGTCGTGCTGCTCGCCGCCGGCCTGCGCGCTCTCGGGGTGCAGGCGGACGTCGTCGAGCGGCTGGCGAGCGCGCCGGTGCTGGGCGGCGGACGGCCGGTGGGCGTGCTGCGGGCGTCCGCGCTGCTGCCCTGACGCTGCGGTGGGGTCGGACGCGGCCGCGATATGACGATCAAGGCCAGCAGCCCGCCACGGGTCACGACCCGCCGGACGCCCTCACGCCTGTACGCCGTGCGGTGCGCCGACCCAGGTCGGACCCCACGAGCCGGCAGGCGTCCCCTTCAGGCGCGCCCGGAAATAGTCCTGCGCGCGGACCGCCTCGGCCTCTGCCACCTCGATCAGCAGCTGCCCCCGTCCCCGCGTTCCAGGTCCAGCCAGTAGCTGCTGGCGATTCCACCGCACGCTGTCGGCGTCCAGGCCTGGTCGGCAGTGACGGTCGGTCCGACGTCCAACCGCCGGTACAGCCCGCGTCGGCCGGCCCGGGCAGCTCCTGCTCGCGGTAGTAGACGAGGTAGTAGGTCGTGCGCTCACGGGCTGACCTTTCCTGTTCACCGCCGTCGCGCCCGGCGGGATGGGCACCCTGCCGGAACCGGCGTCGAGCCGAGCCCGAGCTGGAGGGCTTCGGCCGTCTCGGTCGGGAGGACCCGTTGCCGCGCTATAGAACTCGTGGGTGACCTCCTTGCCCTGCCAGCTCGCCGCCGTGTGGATCTGGACCTCCATCAGATGACCGCTCCTCGTGTTGCGCCAGGTCGTGTTCAGCCCGCGATACCCGGGCCCCGTCCACGTGTTCGCACCAGTCGGACCAGCACGAAGTCCTTGCCGCTCGAGGGCCGTCAGAGCGTCTGGTGGGCGACGCCGCATAGTCGGATGGTCGCGCCAGCACGGTGTACCGGACGCTGTCGCTCATGACGGGCAGCAGCCTCTCGACACTGTCGTTGCCGGCTGCTCGCTCAGGACCCGGTCGCGTCTTTCTTCCGAGGCTCTCGCGGGCTTTGAGCCGGTGCGCCCGTCCCGCCAGCCGTGCGCCAGTCCGCACCGTCCGACAGCTCGCCCACCGCTGCGGTGAACTGCGGCTCGGCGGCTGCGCCCGTACCAGCGCACGGTCGATGTCCGCCCGCTGCGCAGCGGTCAGCCGCGCTGCGGGACGGGCGCCGGCACCGCCGCTGCGGCGCACAGGACGCCCGGCCCACCCAAGGCCGCGGCCCAGACCGGCACGGACGCTGTGGGCCATGCGGGCGAGGGCTCGCGCGCCCGTCTGCAGGCCGCGGGCGGAGAGCCGGCCCAGCCGCGCCAGGCCGGAGTACCGCCCGAGCGCCGAGAGCAGCCTTCCTCCCGGGACGATCGCCGCGGTCGCGAGCAGGACCTCCCACCACGGCGCCTCGCCGCGGGCGTACCGGCGGAGGGCGTCCACGAGCAGCACCACCCCTGCGACAGCGAGCACCCCGATCACGAGCGGACCGGCGACGAACAGGGCGACGACGGCGACGACGACGGCCACGACCGTGGCGACGGTGACCACGACCGACCAGACGGCGCCGGCCGCGTGCCTGAGCCCCTCCCAGAGCGAGCGCCCCGGCGCTGCGTCGGCGGCGTCGTCCAGCGCCCGCGCCGCCGTCCGGCCCGCGCCGGCTCGCAGCTCGCCGGCGTCCAGCGCCCACCGACGCAAGACCTGCAGCCGGGCCTCGGCGTCAGCCCGGGCGGAGCCCAGCTCCTGCACTCTGCGACCAGCCGCCTGGGCGTTGCGCACGGCTGCGCGGACCTGGTCCGGGTCCGGCGGGGTCATCTCCCGCGAGGACGGCACCGCCTCGGTGGCGACCGCGAGCACCCCGCGCGCCCAGGACAGCTGGCTGCCGAGGTCCGCCAGCTCGCGGCGTGCCGCGCGGCCCTGGGCCAGTGCGCGGTCGGCCCGGTCCTGCGCGAGGGCGAGGGTGCGCCCGAAGCCACCGAGGGCGTCTGCGGCGACGCCGTAGGAGTCGGCGAGGCGCGTCAACGGCGACGCGAACCCGGCCAGCGAATGACGCACGACCTCTGCCGACGCGCCGATCCACGACAGCACCGGCCCGTCCTGGGCCAGCGCACGGAGCTGCTGCACGGCCTGGTCGGCCTCGCGCGCGAGCAGCTCGACGTCGCGCGCGAGGACGGCGACGGCTCCGGCGTCACCGGGCGTCGGGTCGCGCTCCAGGGCGAGCACGTCCCAGTCGCAGGGGCGCGTCATCGTCCGGTGCTGTCGTCCATGGCGACACCTTCGTGCGCGTCCCGCCCCCGTGCGAGTTGTCCACAGCCGAAGTGCTGCGACGAGCCTGGGCCGGCGCGCGCAGGAGCCGTGTGAGGCACCTCACCCCGAAGTGCTAGCAGGAGTGCTTGCAACTGCTAGCACCTGCGGCTAACGTTCTCGTCGTACCCCGGAGAGCGCTCCGGGACCGACGCGGAAGGAGTCACCATGGCCGGCATCGACGTCCGTCACCTGGGCGACTTCATCCGCGAGCAGCGGGCCAGCAACGGCCTGTCGCTGCGTCAGCTGGCCAGGACCGCGGGCGTCAGCAACCCCTACCTCAGCCAGATCGAGCGCGGCCTGCGCAAGCCGAGCGCCGAGATCCTGCAGCAGCTCGCGAAGGGCCTGCGCATCTCGGCCGAGGCGCTCTACATCCAGGCCGGCATGCTCGAGCAGCGCGAGGCCGGCGGCGCGGTCGTCGACGCCATCCACAGCGACGAGAACCTCACCGAGCGGCAGAAGCAGGTGCTGCTGGAGGTGTTCGAGAGCTTCCGGCGCGAGAACGCCGCGGCGGCCCTGGCCCGAGCGACGATCGCCGCCGCCGAGGACCCGGACGCCGACGTCCTGTCCACCAGCGACCTGTCCACCAGCGACCTGTCCACCATCGCCGGCGACGCCGGCACCGCGCCCAGCGCGGAGCCCGGCACCCCCCAGACCACGACCTCGGGCGCCACCGGCCCCCGGCGTCGGCGCTCCACCTCCCGGTCCGCAGCCGCGGTCACCGGCAGCGACGGCGACGCGGAGACCTCCGCGCTCTGACCGCTCGCCCGTACGACCTGCACGCGCACCAGCTCAGACCAGCACCGACCATCCGATCTCACCCACCTGAACGAGAGGCACCACCATGGCCACCGCCACCGTCACCGCCCCGAAGACCACCGCCACCGTCGAGAAGTCCGGCAGCACCGTCACCGGTCGCTTCACGCTCAAGAACCTGCCGAGCTTCGAGAAGACCGACGCCACCAAGCCGCTGTTCGCCGCGTTCGGCATCGCCGACCTCGCGCTCGAGCAGGTCAAGGACGTGCCGGCCGACGTCACCGCCGAGGCCAAGAAGGTCCAGGCCCGTCTGGCCGACGTCCCGGCCCAGGTCAAGACCCTGCCGGAGCAGGTCAAGACCTTCACCTCCGAGCTGGAGACCCGTGTCACGGACGCCTACGCCAAGCTCGCGGTGCGCGGTGAGCGGCTCGTGACCCAGATCCGTCGCCAGCCGGCCACCGAGGCTGCCATCGCCGAGGGCAAGGAGGCCGTGCGCAAGGCCGAGGCCGCCGCGATCGCCGCGAAGAAGTCCGTCAAGGCCGGCGAGCAGGCCGTCGAGGACGCTGCCGCCAAGATCGGCTAGTCAGTCCGCCTGCCCAGCCCCCGCAGCACGCCCGACCCCCGGTGCCCTCGAGGCCCGGGGGTCGAGCGCTGTCCGGGCCCCGCGCACCTGCGTAGGCGACAATGGCGGTATGAGGCTGTACGACCCGTCCAATCTGCTGCTGTTCGTGCTGGGCCTGGGCGCGCTCGTGCTCAAGGTGTGGGCGCTGGTCGACGCGTGCACCCGGAAGGCGGCGGCGTTCCCCGCCGCCGGCAAGCTCACCAAGGTCGCGTGGATCGCGATCCTGGCGGCCGCCGTGGTGCTCGGCGGCGCGAACGTCCTCGGGCTGTTCGGCCTGGCCGGACTGGTGGCAGGCATCGTCTATCACGTCGACGTGAAGCCGGCCGTGGCCGAGATGCGCCCAGGCGGGCCGTGGGGCTGACCGCCCCGCCGGGCTAGCGCTTCGGGGCGTGCTGGAGCTCAGGGGCGAGGTCGCCCGCGGGCTCCTGGCCGACGTGCGCGAAGACCAGCGCCAGGCCTTCGCCGTGGGCGAGCTCGGCGGTGAGCCCGTTCGCCTCGTACACCTCCAGCAGACCGGGGGCGTCGCTGGCCGCCAGCAGCCGCCGCACCCCCTCCTGCACCCGTGTCGACTCGCCATCGCGGACACCGCCGCGCAGGATCACCAGTTCCTCGGACATGCTCGGCACCCTACCCAGTCGGCAATGTCGGATTCCACGGGCTCTCGGCGCGGCGTCCAGGAGGACGTGCATCCGGTGCGTGCGTAGATGTCCCGTTCTGGGGCCCGTCACGCTGGTGACGCACGTCCCAAGCCGTCACCGGGCCTGCCGATCCTCGTTGTCCGGGGTGTCGTCGTCGCACCCTCTCTCCAGCCCTGAAGGACGTTCTCATGACCGGCATCGCTACCGTCCGCACCAGCCTGGAGCTCCGCCTGGTCGTGCCGGGCGGACCGTGCCTGCCGGTCGTCGCCGACCTGTCCTACGCGGCGAACGACCCGTGGGCGGTCACCGTCGCCTTCCAGACCGGTGGTGAGGGCGACGGGGTGGTCGAGTGGATGTTCGCGCGCCAGCTGCTGACCGACGGTCTCGCCGGCACGGTCGGCGAGGGCGACGTCCGGGTCTGGCCGGCCGTCAGCTCCGGCGAGCGCGTCCTCAACCTCGCCATGGCGTCGCCGTCGGGTTCGGCGCTGTTCGAGATCGACCGTGATGCGCTGATGGAGTTCCTGCAGCAGACCTACCTCGCGGTGCCCACCGGCAGCGAGGGCGAGGCCGTCGATCTCGACGTCGAGCTGGCCCAGCTGCTCGGGTTCTGAGCCCGTCGCCCTGACGACGCGCCGCCGCGCGGCTCAGTCGCGCAGCGCGTAGGTCAGGATCGCGTTCCCGGCCGTCGTCGTCCGGCCCTCGACGAGCCTGAGCCGGGTGACCGGCACGGAGTCGTCGAACAGCCGCCTGCCCGTGCCGGTCACGGCGGGGTGGACGGTGAGGGTCAGGGCGTCGACGACCCCGCCCAGGAACAGGCTGCGGACGGTGTCGATCCCGCCGACGACCGCGATGCCTCCCCCGTCGCCGTCCTTGAGCGACTGCACGGCCGCGACGGGGTCGCCCACCAAGGCCGTGCTGTTCCAGCCGAGGTCGCCGGACAGCGTGGACGTCACCACGTGCTTGCGGACCGGGTTGATGAAGTGCCCGAAGCCGTCCTCGGTGTTCGTCGGCCAGTACTGCGACCACTCCTGCCACAGCAGCCGGCCCACGACGACGTCGGTGACGCCCGCGAGCGCGGAGCCCATGGCCTGACCCTCCTCGGGGCCGAAGGCGTCGAACTGGAAGGTGTTCGGCGCCTCGTTCACGCCGTTGAGCGAGGAGAACAGGTGGGCGGTGACGGTTCTGGGCACGGGAGGACCTCCGAGGTGGGGAAGCCGGATGCTCCCACTGCCGAGGATGACCTGCCCCGGGGGCAGGACTCATCGCGCGCCAGCGTCCGGCCCAGCACCGGCTCGCCCGGACTTGTCCGGATCTGTCTTCACCCGGCCGGGTGATCCCGCCGGCAAGCCGTCACAGCCGGCGGCAGGGCTCGTTGCCTGGGGTGTCGTCGCCGCGAGATCCACTATCCCGAAGGACTTCCCATGAGCAGCATCGCCTCCGTCCGCACCTCCCTCGAGCTGCGGCTGGTCGTGCCCGGCGGTGCCTGCCTGCCGGTGGTCGCGGACCTCACCTACGTGGCCGACGACCCCTGGGCGGTCACCGTCTGCTTCCAGACCGGCGCCGAGGGCGACGGCCAGGTCGAGTGGATGTTCGCCCGTCAGCTGCTCACCGACGGCATCGCCGGGACGGTCGGCGAGGGTGACGTTCGGGTCTGGCCGGCGATGAGCGACGGCGAGCGCGTCGTCAACGTGGCGATGGCGTCACCGTCCGGCTCGGCGCTGTTCGAGATCGACCGCGACGACGTGGTCGAGTTCTTGCAGCAGACCTACCTCGTCGTGCCGACCGGCAGCGAGGAGGACCTCGTCGACCTCGACGCCGAGCTCGCGCTGCTGCTCGCGGGCTGACCGTCCGGCGTCCTCACACCGGCGCGACCGACTCCCACGGCACCGTCAGCTCGCCGAGCCGGTGGCGAGGTGGCCCCGCCTGCGGCCAGTCCAGCGCCGCGCACGCTCCGACCCAGCGCTGGCGCGGCCCGTAGGGCGTCGCGGCGCGGTCCCAGGCGGCGTCCAGCGCGGCCAGCAGCGCGTGCACCGGCTGACCCGGGACGTTGTGGTGGATGAGCGCCTTCGGCAGCCGTTCGGCCAGGCTGGACGGCCGGTCCAGGCTCGGCAGGTGCGCGGCCAGGGTCAGCGTGCGCGGGCCGTCGGGGGTGAGCGTCACCCAGGCGGCGCGGCGGCCGATCTCGTCGCAGGTGCCCTCGATCAGCACTCCCCCCGGCGCCAACCCGGCCTGCAGCGTCGTCCATGCCCGCAGCGCCGGCTCCAGCTCGTACTGCCGCAGCACGTTGAGCGCTCGCACGACCGCCGGACGCAGCCCCGCCAGCTCGAAGCCGCCGCGCCGGAAGCTCAACCCCCCGGTGGCCGCGTGCTGGGCGGCAGCGACCCGCTCCGGGTCGATCTCCAGCCCGACGACCTGGACGTCGCGGCGCACCACCTGCAGCCGGGCGTACAGCTCGACGGCCGTGACCGGCGTGGCGCCGTACCCGAGATCGACGACCAGCGGGGGCTCAGCGGCGCTCAGGACGTCGGCGTGGACCGCCGCCAGGTACCGGTCGACCCGGCGGAGCCGGTTCGGGGCGGTGGTCCCACGGGTCGCCAGCCCCAGCGCCCGCGCGCGCCCGGCGGCGTAGCGCTTGGCCCGCGGCGGGGTCACGTCCGCCGGACGACCTTGCCGACGCCGGCCTGCTGCTGCGGGGTGAGCTGGACCAGGTCGATGTTGACGTGCTGCGGCCGTGAGGCGACCCAGACGATCGCCTCGGCGACGTCCTCGGCCGTCAGGGCGTCGACCCCGGCGTAGACGGCGGCTGCCCGGCTCGTGTCGCCGCCGAAGCGCACCGTGGAGAACTCCTCGGTCGCGACCATGCCCGGCGCCACCTCCGACACCCGCACGCCGGCCTCGACGACCTCGAGCCGCAACGTCTCGCGCAGCGCCGAGATCGCGTGCTTGGCCGCGACGTAGCCGCCCCCGCCCTCGTAGACCCAGCGCCCGGCCGTCGAGCCGGTCATCACGACGTGGCCCTGTGCGCGCCGCAGCGCCGGCAGCAGCGCCTGGACGGTCCGCACCGTGCCGAGCACGTTGACGTCATAGGTGCGCGCCCAGGTGTCGGCGTCGGCGTCGGCCAGCGGCTCGAGGTCGAAGGCGCCGCCGGCGTTGGCCACCAGCAGGTCGACCTCCGGCGCGGCGTCGGCGAGCGCCTGGACCGAACGGGGGTCGGTGACGTCCAGCGCGCACGGCCGGATCGACGGGTGCTCGGCCGACAGCCGTCCGAGCCGGTCCAGCCGGCGGGCCGCGGCCACGACCTGCCACCCCTGGTCGGCGAGCAGGCGCGCGGTGGCGGCGCCGATCCCGCTGCTGGCTCCGGTGACGACGGCGGTTCTGGGCATGCCGACGACGGTACGGCGAGGCTCCGTCGGGCATGAGGCCGGCAGGTGGGGGAAGGTAGCGACGACGGGCAGCGTTGCCCGCACTGCAGGCACGGTGCCGTGCGAGGGGGTCAGATGACGTCGAGCACGGGTCCGTCACCTGCTGGGTCGAGCGCCGGGCGTCGGCCGGTGCGCTCGGTGCGTCCGCGTCGCGTCGCCGTGCTGTCGGTGCACACCTCGCCGCTGGAGCAGCCCGGGACCGGCGACGCCGGCGGCATGAACGTCTACGTGGTGGAGACGTCCAAGCGGCTGGCCGCCCTGGGCGTCGAGGTCGAGATCTTCACCCGCGCCACCTCCAGCGAGCTGCCGCCGGTGGTCGACCTGGCGCCCGGGGTCACCGTCCGGAACCTGATCGCGGGGCCGTTCGAAGGGCTGAGCAAGGACGACCTTCCCGCGCAGCTCTGCGCGCTCACCTCGGGGCTGCTGCGGGCCGAGGCCGCGCACGAGCCCGGCTGGTACGACGTCGTCCACTCGCACTACTGGCTGTCCGGGCAGGTCGGCTGGCTGGCCACCGAGCGGTGGGGCACCCCGCTCGTCCACACCGCCCACACGCTGGCCAAGGTGAAGAACCTGTCGGTGGCCGACGGTGACGCGCTCGAGCCGCTGCGGCGCGTCGTCGGCGAGGAGCAGGTCGTCGCGGCGGCCGACCGGCTGGTCGCCAACACCGACCAGGAGGCGCGCGAGCTGGTCGACCTCTACGGCGCGGACCCCGGCAAGGTCGTCACGGTGGCGCCGGGGGTCGACCTGGAGCACTTCCGCCCCGGCGAGGCAGGCAGCCCGCACGCCCGCAGCCGGCCCAGCCCGGCCGCTCGAGCAGCCCTCGGGCTGCGCCCAGAGCAGGTGGTGCTGCTGTTCGTCGGCCGGATCCAGCCGCTCAAGGCGCCCGACACGCTGCTGCACGCCGCCGCCCGCATGATCGAGCGCGACCCGTCGCTGCGCGAGCGGCTCGTCGTCGCCGTCGTCGGCGGCCCCAGCGGAACCGGACTGATCGCCCCGCACGCCCTGCAGGACCTCGCGCAGACCCTCGGCATCGCCGACGTCGTGCGCTTCGAGACGCCGCACGGCGGGCGCGACCGGCTCCGCGACTGGTACCGGGCCGCCGACCTGGTCGCCGTGCCGAGCCACAACGAGAGCTTCGGCCTGGTGGCCCTGGAGGCCCAGGCGTGCGGCACGCCGGTCGTGGCCACCGACGTCGGCGGGCTGCGCACCACCGTCGCCGACGACCGCTCCGGCCTGCTCGTGCCCGGGCACGGCGCCGATCAGTGGGCGCACGCCCTGACCCGCGGGTTGCGCGACCGGGAGCGCCTGTCGGTCGGGGCCGTCGCCCACGCCGGCCAGTTCTCGTGGTCACGCACCGCCGACGGCCTGCTGGCCACCTACCGCGACGCGCTCGCTGCCCGCACCGAGATCCTGGCGCTGGCCCGGTGAGCGGTCCCGAGCTCAGCGCCGACCTGAGCGCCCTCACCGGTGCGGGCTCGACGACCGCGCCGGCCTTCCACGAGGGCGACGGCGCCGCGCCCGCAGGGGTGCACGCGACGATCCAGGCAGCGCTGGAGGAGGCCGGGCTGGACTACACGACCCCCGCGCCCGGCCAGTTCTTCGTCGTGCTGCCCGGCACGCACAAGCTGGCGACCAACTGCTGGCTCGTCGCGGGTCAGCACAGCCTGCTCGTGGAGGCCTTCGTCTGCCGCAAGCCGGACGAGAACGACGAGGAGTTCCTGCGCTTCCTGCTGCGGCGCAACGCGCGCATGTACGCCGTCGCGTTCAGCATCGACAAGGCCGGCGACGTCTACCTCGTCGGACGGCTGCCGCTGCACTCGGTGACCGCCGACGAGGTCGACCGGCTGCTCGGCTCGGTCCTGCAGTACGCCGACGAGAGCTTCGACCCGCTGCTCGAGCTGGGCTTCGCCGGCTCGATCCGGCGCGAGTGGGCCTGGCGGGTCAAGAACGGCGAGTCCACGCGCAACCTGCAGGCCTTCGCCCGGTTCGCCGACCCGGACCGGTGAGCCCGACCTCGCTCTGGGCGCTGGACGGGCTCCTGCTGGACGCCCTGGCCGCGCTCGAGGTGGAGTTCGAGCGCGTCGACGCCGGGGCCTACGTCGTCACGCTGCACGGCGAGCACCGGCCCAGCACGCTGGTCTGGCTGATCGTGGGCGAGCAGGCCGTCGCCGTCGAGGCGTTCGTCCTGCACCTCGTCGCCGACGGGTGCGCTGACCCGGCTCCCGTCCACCGCTGGTTGCTCCGGCGCAACCTCGAGCTGCGCGGCGTGCACTTCAGCCTCGACGACGTCGGCGACGTGTTCCTCGTCGGGTCGCTGCCGCACGCCGGGCTGGACGCCGCCGGGCTGGACGGGCTGCTCGGCGAGGTCCTCGCGCTGCTGGAGCGGGCCACCGGTCCGCTGCTGACGCTCGCCTACGGCGACCGGCTCGCGACCGACGCGGCGCTGTCGGCGAAGGTGCGGGCCGACGGAGCAGGACGACGCCCGGCCGGCACGCCGCTGAGCGCGCCCCGCCGCGACGCCCGCCGCTGACCCCGCCGCGTTCCCCCGGCTCCGCCCCCCAGGGGCCGCGCCCTAGAGTCCTCGTGTGCTGGACATCGCGATGCCGGGCGGGACTGCGGAGGCGCTCGTCGCCGGGACGTCCGGTCCGGGGGTGCTGCTGTGCATGGACGCGATCGGGCTGCGGCCGCAGCTCCAGCAGGTCGCCGATCGGATCGCCTCCTGGGGCTACGTCGTGCTGGCGCCGAACATGTTCTGGCGCGAGGGGACGGCGGCGGACCTGCTGCCGACCGACGACCTGACAGCGCCCGGTGAGCGTGAGCGCGTCATGGGCCTGGTGATGCCGCGGGTGATGGCGCTGACCGCCGACAAGGCCGAGGAGGACCTGCCCGTCTACCTCGCCACCCTGCGCGCGCTGCCCGGCGTCGTCGACGGCCCCGTCGGGGTGACCGGTTACTGCATGGGAGCGCGGCTGTCGATACGGGCCGGCTGTCTGGACGCCGGCGTCGCAGCCGTCGGCGGCTTCCACGGCGGTGGCCTGGTGACGCCCACCCCTGACAGCCCGCACCTGGGCCTGGGGTCGGCGCACGCGGAGTTCGTCTTCGGCCACGCCGACCACGACGCCTCGATGCCACCGGAGGCCGTCGCGGCCCTGGGCGTGGCCCTGGCCGACGCCGGCCTGACGGCCACCAACGACGTCTACGCCGGCGCGCCGCACGGCTACGTCATGGCCGACACCCCGATGTACCAGCACGAGACGGCGGAGCGGCACTTCGTCGCGCTGCGCGCGCTGTTCGCCCGCACGCTGCGCTGAGGACGCTCCCCGGACGGCAGCCCGAGCCCGCGCGGCCTCAGGCGCTGCGGCGCCGAGCGAGGCCGGCGCCCACGAGCAGCAGCAGCCCGGCGGCGGCCAGCCCGAGCGGCAGCCCGGTGGCGGCGAGCGGGCCGGTCGTGCCGGGCGCTGCGGCGCCCGGAGCCGCCACCGGTGCCGCAGTGCCGGTCGGCGGGACGGCGGCGGCGGCCGTCAGCGTGGTGGAGAACGTCGGCGTGCTGTCGACCACCAGCGGCAGCATGAGCAGCTGCTTGGTGGTGTCGGCGAGCGCGCTCGACAGGATCGTGTAGGAGCCGACGCTGACCAGCCGGCTGCCCGCCTTGACGCCGCCGAGGTCGGCGACCGGCACGTCGATGACCAGCGCGCCTGCCTCGACCGAGCCGGTGGCGTCGGTCTGCGGGACGTAGCTGTTGGCGTAGCCGTTGCGGGTGGCGCCCGGGTTGCTGATGATCTGCGCGTCGTCGACCGTGCCCGCGCCGAACGACGGTTCGCCGCCGGCCGGCACGGTCGCCTCGACGTAGTAGGCGTTGCCGCCGAGCTCGAAGCGGGTGACGTAGCGGGCCTGGTCGACCAGCGACGTGCCGTCGGCCGTCGGGTCGGTCGACGGGACGCCGGCACCGAGCCCGGTGGCCTGGGCGAGCCGCATCCGGACCCGCAGCGTGCTCGCGTCCTTGAGCGCCACGGTCGTGCCGGTGAGGTCCAGCGTCGGGTGGTTCGGCGCGGTGTCGACGAGGGCCCCGGCGAAGGGATAGATCGCGTCGCCCGTGGGGTCCGGAGCACCGTTCGCGCGGACGGCACCGCGGGCGGCGGGCTGGGCGGCGAACAGCGACGGCCCGCCGATCTGCCGGGCCACCTTGACGTAGGGCTGCTTGGTGGCGTTGTTCCCGTCGCTCCACACGAAGCCGAGATAGCCGTGGTCGTCGAGCGTGACGTCGAAGTAGTCGGCCAGGTTGCGGTTGCCCATCGTCGCCAGGCAGGTCGTGCCGGCGGTGCAGATGTTGTCGTCCTGGTTGGGGCGTTCGGCGATGCGCGACTGGTGGAAGGTCGGTGCCGCACACGGCTTCGCGTCCCACTGGCACAGGGCGTCCGTCGACGTCGACACGTAGGGGAACCACCCGCCCTGACCGGTCTGGACGGCGTCGGGTGTCGTGGCGTCGGCGGAGGTGCCGTAGAAGCCGACGGCGGCTCGGCCGGGGTCGCCCGCCGTCACGTTCGGGAAGATGGTGACGTTCAGCGTGCCGCCGGAGACGGGCACCCGCGAGCTCCACTGCGAACCGGGGGCCGTGACGTTCGTGCCGGCGTCGGCCTTGCTGGTCGACAGGTAGGTGATCTGGTCGACCGAGTCGGTCCAGGTGGCGTAGAGGTTGCCCTGCTTGTCGAGGTTGAGCACGGTGAAGTTGCGGGCGTTCTCGCTGCCGGGCACCTGGTGGCTGACGAAGGTCTTCGCGCCGTCGGTGGAGACGCCGACGTTGAAGCCACCGACGCCTCCCGGCACGAGCGTCGTTCCGAGGTAGCCGATGTACAGCGCCCGGCGCTTGCCGTTCTTGCCGTCGGCCTGGTCGCCGTGCAGCCCCGGGCCGTTGTCGGCGACCTGCGAACCGCTCTGCGTCACGCCGACGATCTGGGGCACGCCGGGCTCGTCCCAGCTGCCGAGGGCGCCGTCGTCCGCACTGTGGTGGACGTACTGGCCGACGAGCGGCACGTGGTAGCTGAGGTAGACGTCCTTGCTGCCCTTGAACGAGCTCACCCACTGCCGGTCGACGCCGCTGTGGGTCTTGGCGATCGCGGTGTCGACCATGCTCGCCGGGAAGGTCGTGCCGTGGTCCAGCGAGGTGCCGATCGCCTCGTTGGCCAGCGAGACCTGCGAGGAGAAGTACATCGAACCGGTGGTCGGGTTCAGGTGGACGTCGGTGTCTCCGCCTCCGCCCGCGGGGCAGATCGGCACCTGTCGGCCCTGGCACGCGGCGCCGGCCGTGGCGAGGTCGGTCGCGGCGGCGTACCGCTTCTGGAAGGAGACGCCACCGTCGTTGCTGCGGTAGAGCACCCCGGTCTGGTTGGCGCCGATCGGCCAGTCGACGAAGTAGCGCTTCGGGTCGGCCGGATCGACGTTGATCCCCGGCTCACCCCCGAACAGCACCGGGTCGACGACGGTGGCCGGGGTGAAGGTCAGCTGCTGGTCGGCGATCACGTTCTTCGCGGCGCCGGCCGGGGCGGCGCCGGCCTTGGCCTTGGCGGCGGACTCGATCACGGCCTCGGCGGTGTAGTCGTCCGGCGCGACGCTGCTGTCGCAGACGGTGACGTCGTAGTCCCCGGGCCCGGGGTTGGCGACGACGGCGGTCTCGTCACCGCCGCTGGTGGCTCCGCTGGCGACGGCGGTCCCGGACGGGTCAGTGATGAGCAGGTCCAGGTCGTTGTCGGCCTTGGCGTCGATCGTGACGGTGAGCTTGGCCTCGGAGCTGTCGTAGAGCCCGGCCGGCACGCTGAGCGTGAGCGTGTGGTGGTCGGCCGAGCCGACCTGCGCCGAGCAGCCGTCCAGGCCGACTCCCGCGCTGACGCTGCCGGACCAGGCGGCCTGCACGCTGCCGGTGCGCGGCACGGTCAGTGCTGACGAGCCGGGCGTCGAGGCCACGGCGGCGCCGGCGAAGGCCGCGGCGGACACCAGCAGGGTGAGACCCAGCAGGGCGGGAGCGGAACGACGCACGAGAAACCTCCGGGAGAGCGGGTCGGGCGACACCGCGGCGCCCTCTCAATGTGACAGAACGGCGGCGGTCGCGCGGGCACCCGTGCGCCCGAGCCGGAGGGGGTGCGCAACGTCACTCGGCCCGGCCGCAGCAGGGTCGGGGACGGGACGCGCACGCATGTGCGCGAGACTGCAGCCCATGGCCACCCTCGTGCTGCTCCGCCACGGCGAGAGCGAGTGGAACGCGAAGAACCTGTTCACCGGCTGGGTCGACGTCCCGCTGACGAGCAAGGGTGAGGAGCAGGCCCGCGCCGGCGGCCGCCTGCTGGCCGCCGCGGGGCTGCTGCCGACGGTGGTGCACACCTCGCTGCTCACCCGCGCGATCCGGACGTCGAACCTCGCGCTCGACGAGTGCGACCGCAGCTGGCTCCCGGTGCGTCGGCACTGGCGGCTGAACGAGCGGCACTACGGCGACCTGCAGGGCAAGGACAAGACGCAGGTCCGCGAGCAGTACGGCGCCGAGCAGTTCCAGCAGTGGCGGCGCTCCTACGACACCCCGCCGCCGCCGATCGAGCCGTCGAACGAGTGGGACGTGTCGGCCGACCCGCGCTACGCCGCGCTGACCACCGACCTGCTGCCGCGCACCGAGTGCCTGGCCGACGTCGTCGACCGGATGCTGCCGTACTGGTACGACGCGATCGTGCCGGACCTGCGCGCCGGCGAGACGGTGCTCGTCGCTGCCCACGGCAACTCGCTGCGCGCGCTGGTCATGCATCTGGACGGGCTCTCGCGCGAGGCGGTCATCGGCCTGAACATCCCCACCGGCCAGCCGCTCCGCTACGACCTCGACGACGACATGCGCCCCACCGTCCCCGGCGGCGCCTACCTGGACCCCGCCGCTGCAGCCGCTGCAGCCGCAGCCGTCGCGGCGCAGGGGCACTAGGCGCGTGCCTGGCCCGTTGAGCCGCTGATGGCCAAGAAGAAGCAGAAGCGCTCCGCCGCCCCGCCCCCGCCCGTGCGCAAGGCGCCGCCGCGCTCGCCGCACGCCGCCGAGGCGGCCCAGCACAAGCGGGACGACCTGGTCGCTGCCGAGCGGGCAGCGGCGTCGCAGCGCCGGACCCGGTTGACCGTCGGGGCGCTGCTGGTGGTCGGGGCTCTGGTCGCCGTCGCGGCGTTCGTGGTCACCGAGCGACGCAAGGACGCCTCGCTGACGCAGGCGCTGACGGCCGGCTCGTGCACCGTCGACGAGCAGGCCGACCCGAAGGGCTCAGGCGACGGGCACGTGTCCAGCCCCGGCTACGGCGTGAACCCGCCCGCCGGCGGCCAGCATCTGCCCTCCGCCGCCCGAGCCGGGGTCTACGCCGGCTCCAGCGTGCCCGCCGACGGGCTGCTCGTGCACTCCATGGAGCACGGCTACATCGTGCTCTGGCACCAGCCGGGGGTCGAGGCTGCCGCGCTCGAGACGTTGGCGGCCGACCACCCGGGCGACATCATCGTGGCCGAGCGGGCGAGCCTGCCGACCCCTGTGGCGGCGACGGCGTGGGGCCGCCGGCTGCAGTGCGGCAGCGTCGAGCAGGTGCCGTTGCAGCGGTTCGTCGACGCCTACGTCGGCAAGGGCCCGGAGAACGTCCAGCGCGGCTGAGGGCGCAGCGGCTCAGCCCTGCTGGGTGACGTTCTCGCCGGTGACCAGGTAGATGACCCGTCGCGCCACCGAGACCGCATGGTCGGCGAAGCGTTCGTAGTGACGGCCGCACAGCGTCAGGTCGATCGCCGCCTCGACGCCCTCGGACCAGTCGTCGTCCAGGATCCGACGGAACAGCGTGCGGTGCAGCTCGTCCATGACGTCGTCGTCCTTCTCCAGCGCCGCCGCCATGACCAGGTCGCGGCCGGCGATGACGCTGCCCGCCTTGGCGACGATCTCCTCCGCGGCGTGGCCCATCTCCAGGATGGTCGACCTCAGCGCTGCCGGCACGGCCGACGCCGGATAACGCCGACGAGCGATCTTCGCGACGTGCGCGGCGTTGTCGCCCATGCGCTCGAGATCGGCCACCATCCGCAGCGAGGTGACCAGGATGCGCAGGTCGCTGGCCACCGGCTGCTGCCGGGCCATCAGGTCGAAGGCGCGCTGCTCGATGTCGCGATAGCGAGCATCGACGGCTTCGTCGTTGCTGATGACCTTCTCGGCCAGGGTGAGGTCGGCGTCGAGCAGCGCGGTCGTGGCGCGGCTCATCGCAGAGCCGACCAGGTTCGTCATCTCCACCAGGCTCGTGGAGATGGCATCGAGCTCGTCGTGGTAGATGTCGCGCATACCGCCAGGATAGGGGCCGACGCACCTTTCGCGGGCGGCCCGCGTGAACCGTCGCGGTCTGCGAGGTGAACATCGTCCGCCTGCTCCGGACGCCGTGCTCCCGCCCCTAGCATCAGCGGCGTGACCGGGTCCGGCGTGCTCCTCGCCGCTGTGGTGGGCGTGCTGGCGCTGCTGCTCGGGCTCGTCGTCGGCCGACGGCTCGGGCGCACCGGCACGCAGCCGCCCGACGCCGCGCCGACGCCGTCGCCGGTCACCGCCCCGTCCTCGGTCCAGGTGATCGACGCCCTGCCGGCCGCGATCGCCGTCGTCGACGAGAGCGACAACGTCGTGCTGTCCAACCGCTCGGCGATCGAGCTCGGCGTCGTCCGCGGCGACCGCCTCGTGGTCGCCGAGCTGCGCCGGCTGGTGCGCGACGTCCGACGCACCTCGCAGGCCCGCGAGCTGCAGGTCGAGCCGGCCGTGTCGCGGCTCGGACGGGTACCGGAGGCGGTGCGGGCCCGGCTCGCACCGGTGGGCGACGCCGGCCACGTCGCGCTGCTGGTCGAGGACGTCACCGAGGCGCGTCGCGTCGAGGCGGTCCGGCGCGACTTCGTCGCGAACGTCAGCCATGAGCTCAAGACGCCGGTCGGTGCGATGGCGCTGCTGGCCGAGGCCCTGCAGGACGCCAGCGAGGACCCCGACGCGGTGCGGCGTTTCGCCGGGCGCGTCCAGCACGAGGCGGGCCGGTTGGGCCGGCTGGTGCAGGAGCTCATCGACCTGTCCCGGCTGCAGGGCGCCGACCCGCTGCCCGACGCGACGGTCGTCTCGGTCGACCAGGTCGTCGCCGAGGCGGTGGACCGGGCCCGCACCGCCGCGTCCTCGCGGGGCATCGAGATCGTCCGGGGCGGCGAGCGGCTGCTCACCGTGGACGGCAGCGAGACCCAGCTCGTCACCGCGGTCGGCAACCTCATCGAGAACGCCGTGCACTACAGCCCGGAGCGGACCCGGGTGGCCGTCGCGGTGCGTCGCGGCGACGACGCGGTCGAGATCTCGGTGACCGACCAGGGGATGGGGATCGCCGACAAGGACCTGGAGCGGGTCTTCGAACGCTTCTACCGCGCCGACCCGGCCCGGTCGCGGGCGACCGGCGGCACCGGCCTGGGGCTGGCGATCGTCAAGCACGTCGCGACCAACCATGGTGGCGAGGTGAACGTCTGGAGCGTCGAGGGCTCCGGCTCGACGTTCACGCTGCGCCTGCCGCCGTCCGCGGCGCACCTGCCCGACCCCGTCCCGCAGATCGCGGTCCCGGGGCAGAGTCCCGAGGGGGAGACTGCGTGACCCGCGTGCTGGTCGTCGAGGACGAGGAGTCGATCTCCGACCCGCTCTCCTACCTGCTGCGCCAGGAGGGGTTCGAGGTCGTCGTCGCGGCCACCGGCCCCGACGGGCTCGCCGAGTTCGACCGCGGCGGAGCGGACATCGTGCTGCTGGACCTGATGCTGCCTGGCCTGTCCGGCACCGAGGTGTGCCGGGCGCTGCGGGCGAGGTCGTCCGTCCCGGTCATCATGCTGACCGCCCGTGACAGCGAGATCGACAAGGTCGTGGGGCTCGAGCTGGGCGCCGACGACTACGTCACCAAGCCCTTCAGCTCGCGCGAGCTGGTGGCCCGCGTGCGGGCGGTCCTGCGTCGCGGCGCCGAGCCCGACGAACCGGCCGCGTCCGCCCTGGAGTCCGGTCCGGTGCGCATGGACGTCGAGCGGCACGTGGTCACCGTCGACGGCGTCACCGTCCCGATGCCGCTCAAGGAGTTCGAGCTGCTCGAGCTGCTGCTGCGCAACGCCGGCCGGGTGCTCACGCGCGGACAGCTCATCGACCGCATCTGGGGGGCCGACTACGTGGGCGACACCAAGACGCTGGACGTGCACGTCAAGCGGCTGCGCTCCAAGATCGAACCCGACCCGGGCACCCCCCGCTACCTGGTGACGGTGCGCGGGCTCGGCTACAAGCTCGAGGTCTGACCGGCCGCCGGGTGGGCGTTCCCGCGGCCGGCGAGGCGCTGCTCGCACTGCTGCACCAGCTCGGCGTAGGCCAGCGGACCGAGCAGCGCGGCGAGCTCGGGCCCGTAGGACAGGTACAGCGGCTCGGTCCCCACGTGGGCGTCGGGTGAGGACGAGCACCACCAGTGCAGGTCTGCGCCGCCCGGACCCCAGCCGCGGCGGTCGAACTCGCCGATCGAGGTGACGACGATCGACACCTCGTCGGCGCGGTCGACGCGCTCGGACTCGCGACGCACGGGCAGCTGCCAGCAGACGTCGGGCTTGGTCTGCAGCGGGTGGCGGCCGGTGCGGTCGGCGAGCGCGTGCAGCGCGCACCCGGCTCCGCCGGAGAAGCCGGGCCGGTTCAGGAACAGGCACGCCCCGTCGACGGTGCGCGTGCGCACCGCCGGCTCGCCCTCCAGCTCGTCGTCCTGCGAGACGCCGAGCTCGGCTGCCACGGAGGCGAACTGCCAGTACTGCGGCGTGAGCGCGGCGGCAAAGCCTTCCACGCGCGCACGGTCGTCGTCGTCGGCGTAGAACGCCCCGTGGCTGCAGCAGCCGTCGTCAGGACGGCCCTCGACGACCCCCTGGCAGCCGCGCCCGTAGATGCACGTCCAGGACGACAGCAGCCAGGTCAGGTCGGCCCGCACCAGGTTCTCGCTGTCGGCCGGGTCGACGAACTCGATCCAGTCGCGGGCGAAGTCCGGCGCAACCTCGGGACGCACGGAGGGCATCCCCAGGTCGGTCACGCAGGACTCAGGATCCGCAGCACGAGCAGGGCGACGTCGTCCTCCAGGTCGGGTCCGCCGAGGGTGGCGACGAGATGGTCGGCGATGGCCTCCGCGTCGTCGAGCGGCGCGCTCGCGAGGGCGTCCTGGAGGGCGACCAGACCGGTGTCCAGGGAGCGTCCGCGCTGCTCGACGAGACCGTCGGTGCACAGCACGAGCACCGATCCCGGCTGCAGCGGCACGGCGACCTCGGTACGGCGGGTGCCCAGGGCGGCGCCGACCAGCAGGTCCGGCGACGTGGCGATCAGCCGGACCGTGCCGTCCGGCTCGCGCAGCGCCGGGGGAAGGTGCCCGGCGTTCGCCAGCCGCAGCATGCCCGCACGCTCGGAGGTGGGCCGGTCCAGCCGGCCGTAGACGCAGGTCGCCAGCTGCGCCATGGACAGGCCCTGCACGAGCTGGTCGAGCCGGTCCAGCACGACGGGCGGTGAGCTGCCCTGCCAGGCATAGCTCTGCAGCACCGAGCGGAGCTGTCCCATCGAGGCGGCGGCGGCGAGGTCGTGGCCCATGACGTCACCGATCGCGACGCCGACCGCGCCGTCGGGCAGGACCAGCACGTCGTACCAGTCGCCGCCGACCCGGGCTGCGGTGACACCCGGCAGGTAGCGGGAGGCGACGTCCAGACCGGGGACCACCGGCAGCACCGGCAGCAGGCTGCGCTGCAGCTGCTCGGCGACACGGTGCTCGCGCTGGTAGAGGCGGGCGTTGTCGACGGTGAGCGCCGCACGGCGACCGAGGTCGGCGGCCAACGACAGGTCGGCCTCCTTGAAGTCGCGCCCGGAGGTGCTGGCGAACAGCGTCAGCACGCCCAGCACGTTGCGACGGGCCCGCAGCGGGACGACCATCGCCCAGGTGATCTCGAGCGCGCGGAAGACCTCCAGCAGCTCGGGGTCCTGGATGCCCTGCGCCAGGACCTCCTCATCGACCCGCACCAGCTGGGCCGGTGCCCCGGCCAGCACCCGCTCGGTCACCGACTGCCCGGACAGGCCCTGGGACTGGAGCTCCTCCAGGCGGTGCAGCAGCCCGACCTGGGCGGGATCGCGGTGGCGCGCCGCGATCCGTTGCACGCCGCCGTCGTCGTCGAGCAGGTGCACCGTGCAGAAGTCGGCGAGCACCGGCACGACGAGGGCGGTCAACCGGTCCAGGGACTCGTCGACGTCCAGGGTGCTGGCGAGCATCGAGGTGGCCTCGGCAAGCAGCGCCAGCCGGCGCTGCGCCCCTTCGGCGGCCATCCGGGCCTCGCGCTCGGCGAGCAGGTGCCGCTTGCGCTCCTGCTCGACGCCCACCCGGACCGTCACGTCGGACTGGATGCCGACGTAGTGCGTGAGCTCGCCGTCGCCGTCGAACACCGGGGACAGGGCCACCTCGTTCCAGAAGGCCGTGCCGTCCTTGCGGTAGTTCAGCAGCGTGACGCTGCGGTGCTCGCGCTTGGCCAGCACGTCCCGGATCTTCTGCACGGCGGCGGGATCGGTGTCCGGTCCCTGCAGGAAGCGGCAGTTGGTGTGCAGCACCTCCTCGGCGCTGTAGCCGGTGGTGCGCTCGAAGGCCGGGTTGACGAAGATCAGCGGGTTGTCCGGCTGCCGGGGGTCGCTGATCGTGAACGCCAGGCCGGCGGCCACCACGGCCCGGTCGCGCACCTCGGCGCCGGAGGCGGTCGCCTCGACCGGCAGCAGCACGAGCAGGGCGAGCGCAGGGTCCGACCCGGGCAGCGGGCAGCCGGTGAGCCACTGGGGCGACCCGCGGGTCAGCACCCGCTCGCCCGAGACCTCGGCGCCGGCCAGCAGCCGGCTCACCGGGTCGGCGCCGGCGGGGTAGGAGGTGCCGTCCGAACGGGTCAGCGAGGCCAGCTCGCGCCAGGCTGCGGCGGGCAGGGGGAGCGGAGAGGTGTCGACGAGGTCGTGGCCGGCCGGGTTCGCCTGCACGACCTGCCCGTTCGGCACGTCCAGCAGCAGGACGGCGGCGGGGCTGTCGTGCAGCACCGACGGCAGCCGCGTGCGCAGCGCGTCAGGATCGGCGCGGTCCGGGACGGCGTCGTCGACGATGGCGGCGGTGGCCCGCCGCAGCTCGGTCTGCTGCTGCGGCCGAAGGCTGCCCGTAGGCCCGCGGTGCTGTATGGACACCCGTCGAGCCTACGTGCCCGGAAGTGGATCACAGCTGCACCAGGACGCCGGCTGGGTAGCGTGGATGCTCATGCGGCTCGGGGTGCTGGACGTGGGCTCCAACACCGTCCACCTGCTGGTCGTCGATGCGCACCAGGGTGGTCATCCGGACCCGGTCCGCTCCCACAAGGAAGAGCTCCGGCTGGCCGAGCTGCTGCAGGCGGACGGCGCGCTCGGACCGAGGGGGACGGCGGCCCTGTGCGCCGCGGTCGAGGAGGCCCGCAGCGCCGCCCGCGAGGAGGGCGTCGAGGATCTGGTCGCCTTCGCGACCTCGGCCGTCCGCGACGCCACGGACTCCGCAGACGTGCTGGCCGCCGTCCGGGAGCAGACGGGTGTCGAGCTGCTGGTCCTGCCCGGTTCGGACGAGGCGCGGCTGACCTTCCTGGCGGTGCGGCGCTGGTTCGGCTGGAGCTCGGGACGGCTGCTCTGCCTCGACATCGGCGGAGGCTCGCTCGAGCTCGCCACCGGTCGCGACGAGGATCCCGACATCGCGCTCTCGCTGCCGCTGGGGGCCGGCCGGTTGACCCGGGACCGCCTGCCGGGCGACCCGCCTCGCCGTCGCGACGTCGACGCCGTGCGGGCCTACGCGCGCGAGCAGGTCGCCGGCGTGCGGGAGGAGCTGCTCTCGCTCGGCCCGCCGGACCGCGCCGTGGCGACGTCCAAGACCTTCCGCTCGCTGGCGCGGCTGGACGGCGCGGCGCCCTACGCCCAGGGGCCGCGGGTGCCCCGACGGTTGCGGCGCAGCGGGCTGGACCGCATCGTCGCGGAGCTGGCGCCGATGTCCACCGCGGCGCGCAGCGGGCTGCCCGGGGTGTCGCCCGGCCGGGCGCAGCAGCTGCTGGCGGGGGCACTCGTCGCCCAGGCGACGCTGGACGTCCTCGGGGTGGAACAGGTGTCGATCTGCCCCTGGGCCCTGCGCGAGGGCGTGATCCTGCGCCGGCTGGACTGGCTCGCCGGCGGCTGATCTCCTGGTTGCGTCGACGGCCCGGGACCGTAGCCTGGAGACCTCATGACTCCGCCCCCCGTCGTCCAGGTCCCGGCTGCCAAGGTCGCGCTGTCCACGGCGAGCGTGTACCCCGAGACCACGGCCAACGCCTTCGAGACGGCCGCGCGGCTCGGCTACGACGGCGTCGAGGTGATGGTCTGGACCGACCCCGTGAGCCAGGACGTGAACGCGCTGCGACGGCTCTCGGACTACCACCAGGTGCCGATCCTGGCGCTGCACGCACCCTGCCTGGTCATCACGCAGCGGGTGTGGGGCACCGACCCGTGGGCCAAGCTCGTGCGGGCGAAGGAGGCGGCCGAGCTCTGCGGCTCCGAGACCGTCGTGGTGCACCCGCCGTTCCGCTGGCAGCGCGAGTACGCGCGGCAGTTCGTCGGCGGCATCCAGCAGATGTCGGGCGAGACCGACGTGCGCTTCGCGGTGGAGAACATGTTCCCGCTGCGGGCGCGCGGCCGGGAGGTGACGCCCTACTCGCCCGACTGGGACCCGACCGACGAAGACTTCCCCGACTTCACCCTCGACCTCTCGCACACGGCGGTCAGCCAGTCCGACGCGATGGCCATGGCGCAGGTCATGGGGGACCGGCTCGCCCACATCCACATCGCCGACGGCACCGGCACGGCCCGCGACGAGCACCTGGTGCCCGGGCGCGGCAACCAGCCGTGCGCCGAGCTGCTGGAGAGCCTCGCGGTGCAAGGGTTCTCGGGCCTGGTGGTGGTCGAGGTGAACACCCGCAAGGCCGTCGACCGGGCCGAGCGGGAGTCCGACCTGGCCGAGGCGCTGGCCTTCACCCGGCTCAACCTGGCGGCGCCGGCTCCGCTGCCGCCGGCGTCGGCCGCGACCTCGAACGGGGCGCAGGCGCCCGCTGCGGCCGCGCCTCCGTCCACCTAGCGGAAGGCCTACCCTGGCGCTGGTGAACCTGCCGCTGAAGATCGCGCTCTCGGCGCTGGCCCGGCCGGAGACGCACCGGCTGGGCGCTGACCCCTCGCAGGTCGCCGAGCTGTACCTGCCGGCCGGGACCGGTCCCCACCCGGTCGCGGTGCTGCTGCACGGGGGCTACTGGCGCACGCAGTACGGCAAGCTCCTGTGCCGTCCGCTGGCGCGCGACCTCGTCGGCGTCGGGTTCGCCGTCTGGAACCTGGAGTACCGCCGGGTCGGTCCGGGCTCCGGGCTGCGCCGCGGTGGCGGCGGAGGCGGTTGGCCGATGACGTTCGACGACGTCGCGGACGGCATCGACGCGCTGGCCGGCCTCGACCGCGGGCTGGACCTGTCGCGGGTCGACGTGGTCGGGCACTCCGCGGGCGGCCAGCTGGCGCTGTGGGCCGGCGCCCGGGTCTCGCTGCCGGCGGGGGCGGTCGGCGCGGCGCCGGTCGTGCCGGTCCGGCGGGTCCTGGCGCTGGCCCCGGTGACCGACCTGGCGCGGGCCAGGGGGCCGGCCGAGCTGCTGCTCGGCGGCACCGCCGACAGCGTCCCGACCCGCTGGGCGCAGGCCGATCCGCTCCGTCGGGGCGCGCCGCCCGTCCCGACGCTGGTCGTCCACGGTGTCGACGACGAGACGATCCCGGTCGAGCGGTCGCGCGTCTACGCCGCGCGCAGCGGCGTCAGCCTGGTCGAGAGTCCCGGCAACCACCGCGACCCGATCGATCCGAGCAGCGAGGCCTGGGCGGCCGGCCGCAGCTGGCTGCTGGACGCGTAGCGGGTCCGGCTCAGTCCGGGCGGCGGGGCCCGCCCCTGCGCAACCAGGGCCCCAGCCGAGGTGCACCGAAGGCGCCGCGCAGGAGCAGGTCCCGGACCGCGGTGCCGTGGCGCGCCTCGACCACGGCGCCGAGCAGCAGCGACAACCGCGTCATCTCGCGCACGTGCGGCGCCCGTCGCGACTCATACGTCGACGGGTCGCCGGTGGCCAGCAGGTCCGCGAGCAGGACCGCGTCGCGCACCCCGGCGCCCAGGCCCTGCCCGGCGAACGGCGGCATGGTGTGCGCGGCGTCGCCGGCCAGCAGCACCCGTCCGCGCTGCCAGCGTGCGGCGCTGCGCGCGCCGTAGCGGTAGGGCGCCGCCCGCACGACCCGGACCGAGGTCGGGTCGACGTCGCGCGACAGCAGCGCTGCCGGGTCGGGCACCTGCTCGTCCTCGCGCAGCAACCACTCCCAGCGGTGTCCGCCGGGTACCGGCATGTCGACCTGCGGCCGGTCGGGGTCGCAGGTGTAGGTCAGGCCCGGCCGAGCCACCGCGCCTGCGACGTCGACGACGAGCCAGCGGGCCAGGTCCCTTCCCGTCCAGGCGATCCCGGCCGCCTGACGCACGAGGGAGCCGGCACCGTCGGTCCCGACCAGCCAGCGCGTCCGGAGCGTCGCTCCGTCGTCCAGGACGGCGCTCACGCCGGACGCGTCCTGCGCGAGCCCGGCCAGGCCGACGCCGAGACGCAGGTCGGCCGACGCCGCGACGACCGGGCGCAGGCGGTGCTCCAGCTCGGGCTGGGAGAACAGCGTCAGGCCGGGGTGTCCGTGCGGCCCGGGCGGGAAGCGCAGCGCGCCGAGCTCACGGTGGCGGCGGTCCACCAGTCGGACGCCGACGTCGCGCACCGCCCCGTCGAGCAACCCGGGGGCGACGGTGTCGAGCAGGTGCTGCACCTGGTCGTCGGCAGCGACCGCGCGCGGGAGCGGATGCACCTCGGTGGTCCGCTCGACCACGACGACGTCCAGGCCACGCGCGCCCAGCCGGGCGGCCAGGACGGCGCCCACGGGCCCGCAGCCGACGACCAGGACGTCGCAGCGGGTGGGCACGGCCACCATTGTCGGTGGCCGGCGCGGTGTGGACAGGCCGTGGGAGCGCGGGTCGTACCGTGGCGGCGTGCTGACGCCCCGCTCGCTGATCCTGGCTGCCGCCCGCAGCGCCCGCATCGAGAAGCTCGTCGGCGGTGCGCCGGTCAGCCGCCAGGTGGTGCGCCGGTTCGTCGCCGGGGAGGCGGCCGACGACGCGGTACGCGCCGCCGCCGCGCTCGTCGGGAAGGGCCTGGCGGTCAGCCTGGACCACCTCGGCGAGGACACCACCGACGCGGCGCGGGCCGAGGCGACGGTGCAGGCCTACCTGGACCTGCTCGCGAAGCTGCACGCCGCCGGACTGACCTCGGGCGGTCGGGTCGAGGTGTCGGTCAAGCTGTCGGCCGTCGGCCAGACGCTGTCGGACGAGCTGGCCGAGACGGGTGCCCGACGCATCTGTGCCGCGGCCGCCACGGCCGGCACCACCGTCACCCTCGACATGGAGGACCACACCACGACCGACCGCACCCTCGCGACGCTGCGGCGGCTGCGGGCGGACTTCCCGAGCACCGGCGCGGTCGTGCAGGCCTATCTGGTCCGCACCGAAGAAGACTGCCGCGCGCTGGCGGGGGCGGGCAGCCGCGTGCGCCTGTGCAAGGGCGCCTACGCCGAACCCGAGAGCGTCGCCTTCCAGGACGCCGAGCAGGTCGACGCGTCCTACCGCCGCTGCCTGCAGGTGCTCATGGACGGCGCCGGCTACCCGATGGTCGCCACCCACGACCCGGCCATGATCGAGGCTGCGCTGTCGGGCGGCCGAGCGCCCGGGACGTACGAGTTCCAGCTGCTCTACGGCATCCGTCCGCGGGAGCAGGAGCGGCTGGCCGCGGCCGGTCACACCGTCCGCGTCTACACGCCGTACGGCGACGAGTGGTACGGCTACCTCATGCGCCGACTCGCCGAACGCCCTGCCAACCTGAGCTTCTTCCTCCGCGCGCTGCTGAGCCGCTCATGACCACGACCATCGCCCTGCTGGGCGTCGGCAAGCTCGGCGAGGCCCTGCTCTCCGGGCTGCTGCGGTCCGGGACCCCTGCCGGCTCGCTGCTGGCCGCCGAGCGCTATGCCGAGCGTGCCGCCGAGATCGGCTCCCGCTACGGCGTTCTTACGCCGAGCCCGGAAGAGGCCGCCGCGCAGGCGGACGTCGTCCTGCTGGTGGTCAAGCCGCAGGACATGCGGGCGCTGCTCGCCGACGTCGGTCCGCACCTGCGCCCGCAGACGCTCGTGGTCTCGATGGCGGCCGGGATCACCACCTCGCTGGTCGAGGAGCTGGTCCCCGCCGGCACGCCGGTCGTCCGCGTCATGACCAACACCCCGGTGTTCGTCGACGAGGCGATGTCGGCGATCAGCCCCGGCTCGCACGCCGGCGCCGAGCACCTGCAGACCGTCGAGGACCTGCTGAGCAAGGTGGGCAAGGTCGTCCGCGTGCCCGAGACGCAGCAGGACGCCGTGACGGCGCTGTCGGGCAGCGGCCCGGCCTACTTCTTCTTCCTCGTCGAGGCGATGATCGACGCCGGCATCCTCCTCGGCCTGCCGCGGGCGGTGGCGGCGGAGCTGATCGTGCAGACGGCGGTCGGTTCCGCCCGCATGCTGCGCGAGTCGGGCGAGCACCCGGTGCTGCTGCGAGAGGCCGTGACCTCGCCCGGGGGTACGACGATCGCCGCGATCCGCACGATGGAGGACCACGGCGTCCGCGCCGCGATGCTCGCGGCGATCGAGGCTGCGCGCGACCGCTCCGTGCAGCTGGCCGCCGGCGGCTGAACAGACCCGGCTCCTGAGGCGGGCGCCGGAGCCGTCGCGGACGCCGCGCCCGGCGTCTGGACGAGGGTCCGGTCGTGTGCCCGGGGAGGCGCTCCGGGCGGGCGCGGACGGCCGGACCTCCGTACGCTGTGCCGGTGAAGCCCCTGCTCGTCCTGGCCTGCGCCGGCCTGTTGGTCACCGGCTGCTCGAGCGACGGTGCGGCGCGGGTGCAGACCGCCGAGGTGGGGCGCGCGAACGTCGCCGAGCTCGTCGAGGCCCCCGGCTCCGTGGCCGCCCGCGCCACCGCAGCGCTGACGGCGCCCGCGGACGCGACGGTCGAGGCGGTGCTGGTCGAGGACGGCGCGACCGTCGAGACCGGAGCGGTGCTGGTCCGGCTGTCGAGCCCCGCCGCGCAGCAGCGGCTGCAGCAGGCGCTGGCGGCACGGGCCGGAGCGACCACCACGACCCGGATCCCGCGGGCGGACCTGCGTCCGATGCAGGACCAGCTCGACGCCGCGGCGCGCTCGTCCTTCGACGCCGGTCGGGCCGCCGCGGCACAGATCTCCGACCCGGCGGCCCGGGCCGCCGCGGAGCAGGCCGTCGCCCGCTCCGAGCAGCAGTACGCCGCCGCCTCGCGACTGGCGCGCAGCAGCCTCGAGCAGGTCGACGCGGGCGCGGCCGGCCTGCAGGGGGCGCTCACGGCGTTCGCCGCCAGCCAGCGCGCCCAGGCCGACGCCGCGGTCGAGGCAGCGCGCGCGGCGGTGGAGGCGCTGACGGTGCGGGCTCCGATGGCCGGCGTGGTGACCCTGGGTGCCGGTCAGGCGGCGGCCGGCGGGACCGACGTCTCCGGTCTGCTCAGCCAGCTGCCGTCGTCGCTGCAGGGGCTGGCCGCGGGGGCCGTCGGCGGCTCCGGAGCGGCCTTGACCACGACGACGCAGGGCCTGCTGCCCGGGACGCGGGTGTCGTCCGGCGCTCCGCTGCTGACCGTCACCGATCTCGCCGGGCTCAGCGTCGTCGCCGAGGTCGACGAGACCGACGTGCTGCTCGTCGCCACGGGCATCGCGGCCAGCGTCCAGCTCGACGCCGTGCCCGACGCGGTCTACCAGGGCCGGGTCGAGGCGGTCGACGTCGCGCCGACGACCTCGGCCGGTGGTGGCGTGACCTATCGCGTCCGGCTCGCGCTCGGCGCCGGGCGCGACGGTGACGGGGCCGCACCGCGACCGCGTCCGGGCATGAGCGCGGTCGTGGCGCTGCAGGTGAAGGTCGCGCGCGACGTCGTCGCGGTGGCGAGCGCCGCGGTGCTGCGCGACGGTGGTGGCGCGGCGGTGTTCGTCGTGGCGGACGGCACGGCCGAGCGGCGTGAGGTGCGGCTCGGCGCCGAGGGTGACGACCGGGTCGAGGTCACCTCGGGGGTCCGGGCCGGTGAGCGGGTGGTCGTCCGGGACGTCGACCGGCTGCGCGACGGGCAGGCCGTCACGTCGTGAGCCGCAGGCCGCCGGCGCTGGAAGCGGTCGACGTCACGCGCTCCTACGACCTGGACGGCGTGGTGGTGCACGCCCTGCGCGGCGTCTCGCTCACCGTCGAGCAGGGCGACTATGCCGCCGTCGTCGGACCGTCCGGGTCCGGGAAGTCGACGTTGATGCACCTGCTCGGAGGTCTGGACCGCCCGACGACCGGCGTGCTGCGCGTCGACGGGCGCGACGTCGCCGCGCTGTCGGGGGACGAGCTGGCCCAGGTGCGCAACGCCACGATCGGGTTCGTCTTCCAGGCGTTCCAGCTGCTCGGGCGCACCAGCGCGGTCGACAACGTGGGCATGCCGCTGGTGTACCGCGGGGTCCGGCGCAGCGAGCGGCGACGGCGGGCGCAGGAGGCGCTGGAGCGCGTCGGCATGGGGCACCGGCTGGACCACCGTCCCTCGCAGCTGTCCGGCGGCGAGCAGCAACGGGTGGCGATCGCCCGGGCCCTGGTGGGCGAGCCGAAGGTGCTGCTGGCCGACGAGCCGACCGGCAACCTCGACACCCGCAACGGCGAGGAGGTCATGCTGCTGCTCGAGCGGCTGAACGCCGAGCAGGGCGTGGCGGTGGTGCTGGTGACCCACGACCTGGAGGTGGCCGGCCGGGCTCGTCGCCAGATCCGGGTGCGGGACGGGCTGGTGAGCGACGGCCGCGCGGGCGCCGCCGCGACCGCCGCCACGTCCCTCGGCACCTCCGCCTCGTCGGGCCGTCTCCAGGGGTCGGCGCCTGCGGACCCCGCCACGTCTACGCCGCCGCGCGCCGCGCGCCGTCGCGGGAGCCGTCCGTGAGGGTGGCAGAGGCTCTCCGGGTGGCCGTCACGGCCCTGCGGGCGAACCGGCTCCGCAGCCTGCTGACGATGCTGGGCGTCGTCATCGGCGTCGCGTCGGTCGTGGTGCTCGTCGCCATCGGCACCGGGGCGCAGCGGGAGGTGACGCAGCAGGTCCAGGGCCTCGGCTCGAACCTGGTGATCATCGTGCCGGGCAAGCTCGACTTCGGTTCGGCGCCGACCCGCAGCAACCTGACCCTGGACGACGCCGCGGACATCGGCCGGGCCATCGGTCAGCCGGACGGGGTCGCGGTGACGCTCACCAGCGGCGAGACGGTGCGCGCAGGCACGCGGGAGGCGTACGCGACCGTCAACGGCACCAACCCCGCGACGCCGAAGGTGATCCAGCGCAAGCTGGCGCGCGGCAGCTACCTGCGCCAGAGCGACGTCGACACCCGACGCCGCGTGGCCGTGCTCGGCAGCGGGCTGGCGCGGACGCTGTTCGAGGGCGCCGACCCGCTCGGCCGCACGGTCGCGATCAGCGGGGTGCGGTTCCGGGTGGTCGGAGTGTTCGGGCCGGTGCCGTCGAGCCTGGGCGCGGACCGCAACAACGAGGTGCACGTGCCGATCACCGCGGCGCAGCGGCTGTTCGGCTCCGACCGGGTCGACGGCTTCGCGCTGCAGTCGGTCAGCGTCGACAGCCTGGACCGCACGCGCCGCACCGCCCTGAAGGTGCTCACCGACCGCTATCCCGACGAGGAGTTCAGCGCCGTCACGCAGGACGAGATCCTGGGGACCGTCGGCAAGATCCTCGGCCTGCTCACCACCTTCCTGGCGGCCATCGCCGCGATCAGCCTGCTGGTCGGCGGGGTGGGCGTCAGCAACATCATGCTGGTGAGCGTGCGCGAGCGGACCCGCGAGATCGGGCTGCGCAAGGCCGTCGGCGCCCGCACCCGCGACATCACCCTGCAGTTCCTGCTGGAGGCCGTCCTGCTCACCAGCATCGGCGGCGTGCTCGGGATCGCCCTGGGGGTCGGTGGCTCGCTCGGCCTGTCGGCGGTGATCGACCAGCTGCCGGCGCAGATCACCTGGTGGTCGCCGACGCTGGCCTTCGCGGTCAGTGCCGCCGTCGGCATCTTCTTCGGCGTCGTGCCGGCGCGTCGGGCCGGGCGGCTGGAGCCGGTGGTCGCGCTGCGTTCGGAGTAGGGGTACCGCCGACGCGCGTCGCGGCGGCGACAGGGGAGAGGATGGGGTCATGAGCGACTCCACCCTGGTCGTCTGGGACGACGTCTTCACCGACTACGACTTCGGACCGAGCCATCCGCTGCGTCCGCTGCGGCTCGAGCTGACGATGGCGCTCGCCGGCCAGCTCGGGGTGCTCGAGCGTCCGGGAGTCACGGTGCGGGGGCCGGAGCCGGCGGGCGACGACCTGCTCGAGCTCGTCCACGACCCGCTGTACGTCGCGAGCGTGAAGCGCGCGCCGGACGACCTGATGGGCCGGCTGTCGCTCCGGTGGGGCCTGGGTACGGGCGACGTGCCCGTCTTCCCGCGCATGCACGAGGCGGCGGCGCTCGTCACCGGAGCCAGCGTCGATGCCGCCAAGGCGGTCTGGACCGGTACGGCGCAGCACGCGGTGAACCTGTCCGGGGGCCTGCACCATGCGATGCGCGACCGGGCGTCCGGATTCTGCGTCTACGACGACCCGGCCGTGGCGATCGCCTGGCTGCTGCAGGCCGGCGCGACCCGCGTCGCGTACGTCGACGTCGACGTCCACCACGGCGACGGGGTGGAGGCGGCGTTCTACGACGACCCGCGCGTGCTCACGGTGTCGATGCACGAGAGCGGGCGCACGCTGTTCCCCGGGACGGGCTGGGCCGACCAGGTCGGCAGCGGTGACGGGCTCGGCCGGAACGTCAACGTCGCCCTGCCGATGGGCACCGGCGACGCCGGCTGGCTGCGGGCCTTCGACGCCGTCGTGCCGCCGGTGCTGCGCGCCTTCGCGCCGCAGGTGATGCTCACCCAGCACGGCTGCGACACCCATGCGCTGGACCCGCTCGCCCACCTGTTGATGAGCGTCGACGGGCAGCAGGCCGCCTACGCCCGGCTGCACGAGCTCGCGCACGAGCTCTGCGGCGGGAAGTGGATCGTCGTCGGGGGCGGCGGCTACGAGCCGGTGCAGGTCGTGCCGCGGGCCTGGACGTCGCTGCTCGCCGAGGTGACCGGCGCACCGGTCGGCGACGTCGAGACCCCCGCAGACTGGCGCGCGACAGCCTCCGAGCGGGGCCGCGAGGTGGCGCCGCTGCGCCTGAGCGACGGCCGCACCGCGGAGTTCACCCCGTGGGAGGGCGGCCCCGGCGACCCGGACGACGCTGTCGACCGGGCCGTCCGCGAGACGCGGGAGGCGGTCTTCCCGCACCTGGGCCTGGACGCGATGGCCGCCGGTGGCTGAGGCACCCGGACGCGACGCGCTGCGCGCGCACCTGCTGCGCCACCGGATCGCCGGCGAGGTCGAGACCACCCGCGAGAACAACCTCCGCAACGCCGCCCGGATGGCGCAGGGACGCGAGAACTACGACTTCGGCCTGGTCCCGACCCGCAGCTATACCGCCGAGGACGTCGTCGACATCATGGTGCGGCTGTGCGGCATCAGCGCCGACCGCGAGCACATCGAGGGCGCCGACACCATCGACCCCGACCTGACGCTGGCCGCGCTCGACCGGTGGCGGGCACGGCTGGGCGAGGCCGCGCGACGGCGCGAGCGTGTCCTGCTGGCCACCGGCCACCCCACCGGGACGCTCGCGCTGCACCTGCGGGTGGCGGCAGCGCTCGCCGCCGCCGGCTGCGAGATCCTGCTCCCCGAGCCGGACTGGTCCTGGCCGTGGGAGCAGGACTGGGGCCAGAGCCGCCCCCGGCACGTCCGCGCCGTCAACGGGGTGCACGTGCTGGCCACCGGCGGGCAGCTGTTGCACACCCACGCCCCCGAGCCGATGCAGGCGCTGCTGGCAGCCCTCGGCGAGGCCCCGCCCGACCTCGTCGTCGGCGACCACGGCTGGGCCGGCGCGGCGTGCCAGGCCGGCATCGACACGCTGGCGCTGGCCGACTGCAACGACCCGGCGCTGTTCGTCGCCGAGTCCGAGGGCAGGCCGATCGTCACGGTCCCGCTGGACGACAACGTCCGACCGCAGCACTACGACCTCCTGGCGGCCTACGTCACGCGCTGGCCGGCGTAGGGGACCGGCAGCCCGCCTGCTGCTCGCCTGCTGCTACGCACCGGCCGACGTCGCCGAGGCCGTCGGTGGGCGTCGTGGCGCCGTCGCAGCCGGTCGACCCGATCGGGCGCTATCGCAATCCCACCCGTCCCGCTACCCTCACGCAGCACGCGCGTTCGCAGCGCCTCCGGTGGGGAAGCCGAGGGCCACGCCGCGTGCGCGACGGCGGTGACGGGTTGTCCAGTTTCAGCGAGCTGAAGTTCTTGACCGTGGCCGAGGTGGCCGCGGTCATGCGGGTGTCCAAGATGACCGTCTACCGCCTCGTGCACTCGGGCGAGCTGGCGTCGGTCCGGGTGGGCCGCTCGTTCCGGGTCCCCGAGCGCGCGGTGCACGAGTACCTCAAGGTCGGGTTCGACGAGGTCGGCTGAGGCGGCCGGGAGGCCGGCAGCGAGCGGCGGGTAGTCTGACGGCTTCGACTTCCCGAAGTTCCGAGAGCACCAGCGAGCAGAGGTTCCAGACGTGGGTTCCGTCATCAAGAAGCGCCGCAAGCGGATGGCCAAGAAGAAGCACCGCAAGCTGCTGAAGAAGACCCGCGTCCAGCGTCGTAACAAGAAGTAGCCGCCAGGCCCCGAGCAAGGAGGCGGTCCCGTGTCCCAGCAGTGGTTGACCTTGCTGTCCGACTACGGGATAGAGGACACCTTCCTCGGGGTCTGCAAGGGCGTCGTCGCCCGCACAGCCCCTGAGGTGCGCATGCTCGACGTGCTGCACCTGGTGGCCCCGCAGGACATCGAGCAGGGCGCGTCCGTGCTCGCCGCGGCCATCCCGTACCTGCCGGTCCCGGCCGTCCACCTGGCGCTGGTCGACCCCTTCCGGGCGACGCCGGCGCGCGCCGTCGCGGTGCGCACCGGGGACGGCTCGACGTTCGTCTCCCCCGACAACGGGCTGACCTCGCTGGCGTGGGAGGTCGCGGGCGGCGCCGTCGCCTGCCACCTGCTCGACGACAGCTCGCTGTGGCTGCCCACCCCCTCCCGCACCTTCCGCGGGCGTGACGTCTTCGCCCCCGTGGCGGCGCGGCTTGCTGCCGGGCTCCCGCTGGAAGCCGTCGGCAGCGCGCTCGACGTCGAGGAGCTCGAGCGGCTCGCCGTGCGCCGGCCGACCGTCGAGGACGACCACGTCCACGGCGAGGTCGCGCAGGTCGACCACTTCGGCAACCTGACGCTGAACGTGAACGCCGCCCATCTGGAGAGCGCGGGCATCCGCCTCGGCGACGAGATCGAGCTGCGGCTGGGCGGCAAGAGCCTGACCATGCCGTTCCTCATCACCTACGGCGAGGTGGGGCGCGGTCGCGTCGTGCTGTGCGAGGACGCCTTCCGCACCCTGACCGTCGCGGTCAACAGCGGCAGCGCCGCGCAGCGGCTGCGGGCCAGGCGCGGTGAGCCGCTGGTCATCTCGCGGACCGAGGGCGCAGACCCGCGGCCGGTCGTGCTGCCTCCCGAACCAGGGCTGGTCGTCGGTCGCTGACAGCTCGACGGGCGTGACGCAGGTCCCCGCGCAGGGCAGGTCCGCGCGAGCCCGGCAGCCCTAGACTTCGGCTGTGGGCCCCCGCGTCGTGCTCGTCACCGGTGTCAGCCGCTACCTCGGCAGCCGGCTCGCCGGGGTGCTCGCCGCCGACCCGTCGATCGCCCGGGTCATCGGCGTCGACACGGTCCCGCCGCGCAAGGAGCAGCTCGCGCGGCTCGGGCGCACCGAGTTCGTGCGCGCCGACATCCGCAACCCGCTCATCGCCAAGGTCATCGCCCAGGGCGAGGTCGACACCGTCGTCCACATGAACGTCATCGCCACCCCGCTGGGTGCGGGCGGACGGACGGCGATGAAAGAGATCAACGTCATCGGCACCATGCAGCTGCTCGCCGCGTGCCAGAAGGCGCCGACGATGCGCAAGCTCGTCGTGAAGTCGACGACGGCCGTCTACGGGGCGTCCTCGCGCGACCCCGCGCTGTTCACCGAGGACGCCGAGCCGCGGGCGCTGCCGCACTCGGGCTACGCCAAGGACGCCGTCGAGGTCGAGGGGTACGTGCGCGGCTTCGGCCGTCGCCGACCCGACGTCACGCTCTCCCTGCTGCGCTTCACCAACTTCATCGGCCCGTCCATCGAGACGCCGCTGACGCGGTACTTCTCCCTGCCGCTGGTGCCGACCGTGCTGGGACGCGACCCGCGCCTGCAGCTGTGCCACGAGGACGACGCCATCGAGGTGCTGCGGCGCGCCGTCGCCGAGGACCGGCCGGGCATCGTCAACGTCGGTGGACGGGGCGTGCTGCTGCTCTCGCAGGCCCTGCGACGCCTCGGCCGTCCGTCGGTGGCCGTTCCTGGGCCCGGCGTGTCGTTGGTGGCGCGGGCGCTGCGGGGGGCCGGCCTCGTCGACTTCTCGCCTGAGCAGATGCGCTACCTGGAGCACGGTCGCGTCGCCGACGTCGACCGCCTGGCGCAGGTGTACGGGTGGTCGGCCCGTTCGACCGAGCAGGCTTTCGACGACTTCGCCGCGGCGTCGCCGAGCCGACAGGTCCTGCACTCCGTGGCGGCGGCCGCGGAGGCCACGGCGCGCGGGGCGTTGTCCCGCGGTCCTGCACGCACGATCCTGCAAGGAGTCTTCGGTGAGTGAGCCGGGCATGGGCAAGGTCATCCCGCTGCGGGAACCGCAGGCTGCCGTCGTGGAACCTGCGCCCGAGGACGTCCCGCCGCCGCCGGCGGAACAGGGTCCGGTGTGGGAGCGCAGGCTCGCGGGCGGGCTCGCGTTCCTGCGGCGTCGCCTGACGGGTGACTACGAGGTCGACGACTTCGGCTTCGACGCCGACCTCACCAGCCACGTGCTCGTGCCACCGCTGCGGCCGTTGTACGAGAAGTGGTTCCGCGTCGAGACGCGCGGGCTGGACAACGTGCCCGACACCGGCGGCGCGCTGGTGGTCGCGAACCACTCCGGCAGCATCCCCTTCGACGCGCTGATGACCGCGGTCGCGCTGCTCGACAAGCATCCCGCGCACCGGCACCTGCGGATGCTGGCCGCGGACCTGGTCTTCAGCGTCCCGGGGCTGTCGCCGCTGGCCCGCAAGGCCGGCAACACGCTGGCCTGCAACGCCGACGCCGAGCGGCTGCTCGGTGCGGGCGAGCTCGTCGGCGTCTGGCCGGAGGGCTTCAAGGGGATCGGGAAGCCGTTCAGCGAGCGCTACAAGCTGCAGCGCTTCGGCCGCGGCGGCTTCGTCGCGGCCGCCCTGCGCACCGGCACGCCGATCATCCCGTGCTCGATCGTCGGGGCCGAGGAGACCTACCCGATGCTCGCCAACCTGCGCACGCTGGCCCGGCTGGCCGGTCTGCCGTACCTGCCCGTGACGCCGACGTTCCCCGCGCTGGGGCCGCTCGGTGCGATCCCGCTGCCGAGCAAGTGGCTGATCGAGTTCGGCGAGCCGATCGTCACGGCCGACCTGGGCGGGCCAGCGGCCGCCGAGGACCCGATGCTCGTCTTCAACCTGACCGACCAGGTCCGCGAGACGATCCAGTCCACCCTGTACACGCTGCTGATGCAGCGCCGGAGCGTGTTCTTCTAGCTCGGAGGCGCGGGCCATGGGCAGGTTCGACGGCAAGGTGGCACTGGTGACCGGTGCCGCGAGCGGCATCGGCGCGGCCACCGCGACCCTGTTCGCGGCCGAGGGCGCCACCGTCGCGCGGGTCGACGTCGCGCCGGGCGAGGGCATCCTGACCTGCGACGTGCGCGACCGGGCCGCGGTGCGGTCCACCGTCGCGCGGGTCGTCGCCGAGCACGGCGGCGTCGACGTGCTGTGCAACGTCGCCGGGCTGGTGCGGTTCGGCCGGTTCGAGCTGATGAGCGAGCAGGACTGGCAGCTGCAGCTCGACGTGAACCTGACCGGCCCGTTCCACCTGTGCCAGGAGGCGTTGCCGAGCCTGGTGGAACGTCGCGGCTGCATCGTGAACGTCGCGTCGGTGGCCGGCCTGAAGGGCCAGGCCTACCAGCTTGGCTACGGCGCCTCCAAGGCCGCGCTCATCAACCTGACGAAGGGGCTCGCGGTCGAGTTCGCGTCGCGGGGGGTGCGGGCCAACGTCGTCTGCCCCGGCACGGTGCTCACCCCGCTGATCCTGGCCGTCGGCGACTCCCTGCCCGCCGACGTCGACCCGGTGCTGATGGACCGGCTGAACGGGGTGCTGCCCGGGCTCATCGACGTCGGCGAGGTGGCCGAGGCGATCGCCTACCTGGCCAGCGACGCCGCCCGCTCGGTCACCGGCAGCACCTTCGTGATGGACCTCGGCGTCGTCGCCTGAGCCGGCGTCGGGGCCCCGCCCGCCAGGTGCGCGCGGCCCCGTCCGCCCGTCGACGAGGAGGTCGGCAGGTGCGAGGTCGCGAACCCGCTTGTGGACCGACGAGTCGGCAGCGAGGCTGGGGGCATGCCGCTGCGCCCCCTGCTCGCCCTGTTCGCGCTCGCGGCCACCTGGGGCGGCTCCTACCTGCTCATCGCCGTCGCGCTGGAGTCGACGACCCCGGCGACGCTGACGCTGGCCCGCTTCGTGCCGGCGGCGGTGCTGCTGCTGGCGGTGGCAGGCGCGCGCGGGCAGCTGCGGGCCGTGGTCACGCGCTGGCGGGCGGTGCTGCTGCTCGCCCTGGTGCAGCAGGCCGCGCCGATGCTGCTCATCGCGCTCGGCGAGCGGCGGATCGACAGCGGGCTGGCCGGCACCCTGGTCGCCGTCACGCCGCTGTGGGGCGCTCTGCTGGCCCCGGTGCTGGGCGGCGCGCCGCCGTCTCGACGCACCTGGGCGGGGCTGCTGGCGGGGCTGCTGGGCGTCGCCCTGCTGCTCGGAGCCAGCGGCGGCGCGCTGCTGGGCTGTGCGATGGTGCTGCTCGCAGCCCTCGGCTACGCGATCGGTGCCGCCTGGACGGCTCGGCGCTTCCCCGACGTCCCCAAGCTCGGCCTGCTGGCGGGCGTCCTCACCGCCAGCAGCCTGCTGCTCGTGCCGCCGGTGCTGCTGGACCCGCCGACCCGGCTGCCGAGCGGACAGGGCGTCGCGGCGATGCTCGTGCTGGGCCTGGTGGGCACCGGCGCGGCCTTCGTCCTGTTCTACTGGCTCATCGGGCAGGTCGGCCCGGAACGGACCACGCTCGTGACCTACCTGGCCCCGGTGTTCGCGGTCGGCTACGGCACCGTCCTGCGCGCCGAACCGGTCACCGCGCTCTCGGTCGCCGGGGTCGTGCTGGTGCTGGTGGGCGCGCGGCTCGCGAGCCGACCGCAGCGAGCCGCGGTGGCCGCAGAGCAGCCTGTCGCCGGACCGGCCGTCGAGAGCGTGCGCGGATAGCGGCTCAGGTCAGGGCAGCGACGACGCGACGCGGCAGCGAACGCCGGTCCAGGCGCCGTTGACGCAGGGCGAGCCCGGCGACGACGCCACCGGCCACCGCGCCCGCGCCGGCAGCGGCCGGCACCCCGATCTTGGCCGCCTTGCGTCCGGTGCGGAAGTCGCGCACGTCCCAGCCGCGGGCGCGGGCTTCGGCGCGCAGCGTCGTGTCCGGGTTGATCGCCACCGCGTGCCCGACCGCCGAGAGCAGCGGCACGTCGTTGGCGGAGTCGCTGTAGGCCGTGCACCGAGACAGGTCCAGTCCCTCGCGCTCGGCCAGCGCACGGACCGCCTCGGCCTTGGCCGGGCCGTGCAGGGGCTCGCCGACCAGCCGTCCGGTGTAGAGGCCGGCCTCGACCTCGCTGACGGTGCCGAGCGCGCCGGTGAGCCCGAGCCGCTGGGCGATGATGCGAGCCAGCTCGACGGGGGTGGCAGTGACCAGCCAGACCCGCTGACCGGCGTCCAGGTGCTGCTGGGCGAGCGCACGGGTGCCGGACCAGATGCGGCGGGCCATCAGCTCGTCGTAGATCTCCTCGCCGTAGGCGACGATCTCGACGACGGACTTGCCCGCCACCAGCCCGAGCGCCTTGTCACGGGCCTCGGCGACCGCCTCCAGGTCTTCCTTGCCGCGGATGCGGAACCGCAGCTGCTGCCAGCCGAAGCGCACGAGGTCGCCGGTGGAGATCAGGCCCCGACCGGCCATGCCCTTGCCGAAGAAGTAGATCGACGCGCCACGGATCATCGTGTTGTCGCAGTCGAAGAACGCGGCAGCGGTGGGGTCCGGGGCCTGCGACAGGCTGTCCTCGACCTCGGCCGCAGCAGCGGAGGCCACCCCGGCCAGCACCGCGCGCACGCTGTCGTCCCCGCTCCTGTCCCGGCGGGGCAGGCGGAGCGAGCGGGCCACGGGTCCTCCTTGGGCGGTCTGGGGTGGCGGTCTGGGGGGGCGGTCTGGGGGAGGGACAGCCGCGAGCGTAGCGGGGACGGGTCTGCCGTAGGCGCCTCGCGATCAGCCACCGGGGACTACCCCCAGACGCCGACGGACCCGCCCCCGACAACAGCGGGGCGGGTCCGTCGACCGAGGACGGGTGGGCTCGGTCAGCCCAGCAGGACCGAGCGACGCCGGCGCAGGACGGCGGCACCGACCAGCAGGGACAGGCCCAGGCCTGCGACGGCGACGCTCTCGACCCCGGTGCGCGGCAGGTCGGTGACCGGCGAGTCGACCGGCGGCGCGGCCGGCGCGGCGACCAGGCGCGCCTGGGCGACGGCAGACGTCGGGACGATCTGCAGCTCGAGCAGCGGGCCGGCGACCCCCAGCGGGGCCGCGAGGGCAGCCGGCAGGTTGACGGCGAGGCCGACGCCGCGCGTCGCGGCGGCGGCGCAGGAGCCGTTGGCGGCGCTCAGGAGGCCGGTCAGCGCGCCGGTCAGCTCACCCGGGCAGCTGCCGATGGCCTTGCTGTCGGCGGAGTCGTCGAGCTTGAACAGGGTGACGCCGATCGGCGCCAGCGCCGCGTTCAGCGTGGTGAACAGGTCGTCGAACAGCGTCTGCAGCTCGCTCGGCAGGACGCCCGCACCCACGAAGCTGTCCTTGATGCCCTGGATCGTCGTCCGCACCTGCAGGAAGGGGTCGATGGTGCCGCCGGTGAGGTCGGCGATGGTCGAGTCGATGCTGGCCTTCGCGCTGCCCGCCGTGCCGGCCGTCGCCGCGGTCGACGTCGTGCGCAGCACCTGGGTGTTCGCGAACGGCTTCTGGCCCAGCAGGGTGAGCCCGGCGATGCTGCTGCTGGCCTTGGAGGTGATGGTGCTGCCGGTGCGCGTGATGCTCTGCGTGGACGTGATCAGCCCGGTACCGAGCACACCGCTGTCGCCGGTGAGCGTGGCGAGCGCGTCCTGCAGGGCGGTGTTGAGCTGGGCGATGGTGTTGCTCAGGCCGCAGATCGCCATGACGACGGTGCCGTTCACCGCCTGCTGCACCGGGATGGTGACGGGCAGCGCCGCGAGCACCGGACCGAGCTGGTCGGTGACGGGCTTCAGCGCGTCGGTCGCCGCCGTCGCACCGGAGCACAGCGTGGCGACGGGGGTGCCGGACGCGCCGGACAGTGCGGTGAGCAGGTCGTTGAGGCCGCCGGCGAGTGGCGTGGTGAGCGGCGCCAGGGCGGAGGCGAGGGCGTCGGGCAGACCGACGCCGAGGTTGGCGACAGCCGCCTCGGAGGTGCTGGTGGGGCCGGTGGTCACTGTGGCGGCCGACGGCAGCAGCTCGACCTTGAGCAGGTTGGCCAGCGGGGTTCCGGCCAGGCCCTCGGCGAGCGCGCCGGTCGGGTTGCTGCTGGACTCGGTGGGCGAGGGCAGCTTCGCGCTGGAGCTGCCGGTGTCCAGCGCCTGACCGCCGAGCGATCCGCGCAGGACGGTGGCGTCGCCCGTGGCGGCGGACGTCGACGAGCTCACGGTGCCGGTGACGGGGTCGAGCTGGAGGACGATCCGGGTCGCGTCGCCGCCGGGAAGGTTGACCGTGAGGGTGAGGGCGGAGCCGGCGGTACCGCCCACGACCTCTTGCGTGGTCGCGGCCGACGCGGGCGTCGCCGTCAGCACACCAGCGGCGAGCAGGGCCGCAGCCGAGCCGGTGGCCAGGGCGGTGCGATAGGTGCGGTGGGCGGTCATGTGTTCCTCCAGCAGGGTCGAGCGGGCGTACGCGCCCCCCCATGATGCCGTCCGGCCGAGCGGGCACGCAGGCGAATGGGGCGACTGGGTCTGTCCCACACGGTTTCGGGGCATTTTCCGCAGTGCTGTACGGCCGTTCGGCGCAGCGGCGGTGGTCCGTCCGGGTGGTGCACGGACGCCGGAGCGCCCCCGTCGGTCGACGAGAGCGCTCCGGGGTCCTGCGAGGCGGGGCCGAGCGGCTCAGGCCGCCGCGACGGTGCGGCGGCGGCGCAGCACCAGCGCGGTGCCGAGCATCAAGGTGGCCAGCGCACCGGTCAGGGGCAGCGCCCCGCCGGTACGGGGCAGGGCCACCGCGACGGGCGGCGCGGCGACGGGGGCCGCGAGGATCTGGCTGCCCACCGCGGCGTTCGCCGAGACGAGCTGCAGGGTCATCAACGGCTTGCCCGCGGGGAGCAGGGCCGACAGGACGGGCGGGTTGACCGTGACCGTCGTGGCGCTGACGGCGGCGGCCGAGGACGTGCCGTCGGGGGAGATGCTCGTCGCGCCCTTGCCGATCTGCACGTCGAGACCGACGGCCTCGGCGAGCAGGCCGTTGACGGTGCTCAGCGCGTCGTTGACCGTGCCGGTCAGCTCGGCCGGCAGGGCGTCGCCGAGCGTGCCGCCGACGGTGATGCCGGTGGCGTCGATGAGCGCGGTGAGCGCGCCGTCGGCCAGGGTGACGTCCAGGACCGGGGCCTTGGTCGTGGCGGCGCCGGTGCCGGCCTTGCCCCCCGCCACCGCGGTGGCCGAGGACTCGATGGCGGCGATCTTCACCAGACCGTTCAGCACGTTGACGTTCTTGACCGTGTTCGTGACGGCGGAGGTGACCGTCGTGCCCTTGCGCGAGATGCTCTGGTCGGAGATCACGGCGTCGAGCGTGACGAGGTCGGTGGCGTCGGCCAGCAGGCCTACGCTCCCGGTCAGGCCGGTGAGGGTGTCGGTCAGCGTGGCGACCGCGGCGTCGATGGCGGCCTGCACCGGCGCGGTGACCGGCGCGGCGGCGTCGCCGGTAGCGCCGTTGAGGGTGTCGATGGCCGAGCTGACGGTCGCGCCGACGGCGCCGGGGGCGTTGGCGGGGGCGCTGTCACCCTGACCGGCGACCGGGGTCACGGCCGTGCTGAGGATGTCGACCACCGGGTCGGTGACGGCGCCGAGGCCGAGGCCGGTGAGGTCGCCGATGCTGACCTTGGCGACGCCGCTCGTGCTGTGGGCCAGCACGCCGTCCTTCGCCGGGTCGGCCACCTTGGAGACCAGCGGGAGGATCGAGGCCTTGATGCCGGCCTGGTCGAGCTCCAGCCCCGGCTGGTTCTGCTCGCGGGGCCCGGCCAGCGCCGCAGAGGTGGAGCGCGCCAGCAGGTCGGACAGGACGGGCGTGCTGCCCTTGCCCAGCACGGCGGTCGTGCTGGCCAGCGGCGTGGCCACGGTGGAGACCGAACCGTCGGTGAGCGAGATCGTCTGCACGATGGTCTGGCCGAGCGGGGTGCCGGCCAGGGCGGCCGGCAGGTTGACGGTGAGCGTCAACGCCGAGCCCGAGCCCGTGGCGGTCATCCGGTTGAGGTCGGCCGCCGCGGCCCCGGCGGGGGCGGCCCCGCCGGCGACGACGAGCGTGCCGGTGGCGACCGCCAGGGCGGTCAGCCGCGCGAGAGTGCCGCGGTTCGTGGTGCGCAGAGCCATGTTGTTGTTCCTCCCCAAGGTCCGCGGCAGCCTGCCGCGGGGTCGACGCGTGTGTGGACGCGTGGCCCGCCCCGGGGCTGGGGGGTGGTGGTGCCGACGTCTTGCCTGCAGGAACGAGACGCCGCTCCCGTGGTGACGGGTGGGGCGGCGACTTTCCGGGGCCTACCGACCGCGCAGGTGGGTCAGGAGGACGCGGGTCCGGTCGGGCCCACCAGCAGCGGCAGCGGGCTCGGCAGCAGGCCCGGCAGCGACGGCAGCGGGAGCGGCAGCGACGGCGCCGAGAACGACGGCAGCGGGACGGGCAGCGACGGCACCGCGCCGGGCAGGGACGGCAGCGGTACCGCGGGGCTCGCGGCCGGGCTGGGCCGCTGCGCGGCGGGGCTCGGGCTCGGGCTCGCAGCGTCCGACGGCGCCGGGGTGGCCGCAGCAGGTTGTTCGCTCGGCTCGGCGGCGGGTGCGGGCGGGCCCGGGGCGGGCGGGGTCGGGGTCGTGACGGGCGCGCACCCGCACGCGGTGGGCGAGGCGGCGGGCGTCGGGACGGGGATCCCCGGCTCCGCGGTCGGCGTCGTGACGGGCGGGGGCAGCGGGGCGACCGTGCCGGGGTCGCAGGTGGCGCCGCAGGTGCCGAGCCGCAGCAGCTGGTCGGTGGACACGGCCACGCCGGTGACCAGCGCGAGCGAGTCGCGGGCGCGGTCCAGCGACGCGCCGTCCATGGACGGCATGAGCAGCTCGAGCCCGGCGCTCTGCCGGGTGGCGAAGCGCGACAGCGCGCGCAGCGGTTCCGGCGCCTGCGTCCGGCGGTAGGCCTGGTTCAGCAGCGCCGTGCCGGTGCGGGTCTCGTCGTCCATGTCGGCGAGCGTCTGCCGGACGCGCTCGGAGACGGCGCCGCCGAGGGCGACCCCGACGGGTCGGTCGACCGTGGACGCGGTGCCGGCAGCGACGGAGTAGCCCGCGAGGCGGACGCCCGTGGCCCGCAGGGCGACGTCGGCGACGGCGTCGCGGCCCAGCGTCAGACCGCGGACCTCGCGCAGCCGGATGGCGGCCAGGTCGAGGTGGCGGGTGCCGGTGCCGACGTCGTCGCCGGCGAAGCGGGTCTGCAGCGCCTCGGTGCCTCGCTTGACGCCGTAGAAGGGGTCGCCCGGCAAGGACTGGCTGCCGGCGACCGCCACCCCGGTCACGGCGACGACGGAGGCCAGCGCGCCGGCGGCGACGCCGGAGGCGCGGCGGGCCGCGGACTGGGAGACCGAGCGCGCCCGGGTCTGCGCGGGGGTCGGCGCGTAGACGCCCTGCACGGCGGCGACTGCCATCAGGCGGGTCCGCAGGGCGGCCCGGAAGGCTGGGGAGGGCGAGGCCGCGGGGGACGCGTGGACGGCGAACCCGAGGTGCTGCAGCCGCGCGCCCATCGCCTCGCCGGCGTGCGCGGAGCTGAGGGCGGGACCGCTGTCCAGGCGGCTGGCCAGCTCCTGGGCGGCGGCGCGCCATCCTCTCGGCGTCATCGCTGCACCTCCCTCGGCCGACCGTGCGGTGCGGGCCCTGACGTCGTCGTCGGAGCGGCGTCGACCGGCGAAGGGTGCAACGACCCAGAGCGTCGGCGGATGTGCTCTCCACCCCGGAATGACCCGAAAGGACCACCGGGACCCCACCCGGACGGCAGCACCGTCGTCGTGGTCAGCAGCGTCGGCGCCGTGGTCACAGCTCGACACCCTCGGGCAGCAGCCGCCCCAGCGAGCGGATCGCGCGGTACTGCAGCGCCTTGATGGCGCCGTCGTTCTTTCCCATGGCCGCGGCCGTCTCGGCGACCGACAGCCCTTGCAGGAACCGCAGGACGATGCACTCCTGCTGCTCGGGGTTGAGCTTCTTCACCGACTCGAGCAGCACCTTGTTCTGCATCTGCTCCAGCACGGCGCCCTCGGGACCGTCCTGGACGAGCTTGGCGCCGGACTGCGACACGTCGTCGGTCGTCAGCTCCAGGCGGTACCGGCTGGACTTGTAGTGGTCGGCGATGAGGTTTCGGGCGATGGTGACGAACCAGGCTCCGACGTCGCGGCCCTGCCAGGTGAAGCTGGAGATGCGGCGCAGGGCGCGCAGGAACGTCTCGCTGGTGAGGTCCTCGGCCACCTGCGCCGAGCCCACCCGGTAGTAGACGTAGCGGTAGACGACGTCGACGTAGCGGTCGTAGAGCTCACCGAAGGCGTCGGCGTCGCCGGTCTGCGCCCGCTGCACCATGGCGAGCGTGACGGCGGCCTCGCCCTCTGCCGGAGCGTGTACCTCTGCGGCCCGGTGGCCGGTAGCCGGGTCGGCGACGGGGGGGTGCTCCAGGGCCACGGAGTCGTCGCCGGCCGCGGTCGGCGAGGGCAGGACGACCGCGGGCGCTGCGGCCGCGCGGGTCACGCGGGCGTCCACGTCGGGGCGGTCCACGTCGGCAGGCTCACGGGCGGGTGCTCACGGCAGGGTGGCTCGCGCGGGCGCGTGGCACGAACGTGGCTCCTGTCGCGCAGAAGGGCACGGCGCAGACCCGGACTGCCCGGGACGTGCCGTCGTGGTGGCTCATGCTACGGGCCGGAGGCTGACCGGTCCGCCGAACCGGGACATCGGCAGCCGGAGCGGCAGACCTGAGCACATGCGCCCCACGGTCCGGCGTGGTCGCTGTGGACGACCGACGTGGTCCGTAGCGCGCCGTCTAGGCTCAGCCCATGCCCCAGGCCCGGATCCCAGGACGGACCGGACGCCCGCGCAACGCCTCCACCGCGCAGCCGGCCCCCCCGCGGCGGCTGTCCAAGGTGGCCCGACGCCGTCGGCGCGGCCGGCGGATCGCCCGCACGCTGCTGGTCGCCGTGCTGGCCCTGGTGGTCGGGACGACGACGTTCGTGACCGGGCTGCTGGCCGCCCCCTTCGACCTGCGCGCGGTGCCGCCGGCCCCCAAGCCGGTGCTGCTGCTGGCCTCCGACGGCACCCAGTTCGGTCAGATCCGGCCGGTGCAGCGCCGCGAGGTGCTCAAGGCCGATCAGATCCCCGACCTGATGCGGCAGGCGATCATCTCCGCCGAGGACGCCCGGTTCCTGGACCACAGCGGGGTCGACGTCACCGCCACCCTGCGCGCGGCCTACCGCGACATCACCGGCGACTCGCTGCAGGGCGGCTCCACGATCACCCAGCAGTACGTGAAGAACACCTACGTCGGCAGCGACCGCAGCCTGCTGCGCAAGGTGCGCGAGGCAGCGCTGGCCGTCCGGCTGGAGAAGGAGGAGTCCAAGCAGGACATCCTCACCGACTACCTCAACGTGCTGTTCCTGGGCAACAGCACCTACGGCGTGCAGGCCGCGAGCAAGTACTACTTCGGGGTCGACGTCATGGACCTCGACCTGGACGAGACGCCGGGCCGAGGTGGGCCGCGCGCCCGCACGCTGGCCATCGCCCGGGCGTCGATGCTGGCCGGCATCGCGCCGGCGCCGTCCAACTACAACCCCGTGAAGAGCTTCACGGCGGCGCGGCTGCGCCAGAAGTACACGCTGAACCAGATGGTCATCAACGGCTACATCACCCCGATCGAGGCGAGCGAGGCCTACAAGCGGCAGGCCGCCGTCTTCCCGCTGCGCGAGACGCCGCCCGACCCGCCGAGCACGGCGCCCGAGTACGCCGACCTGGTGCGGGCGCAGCTCAAGGCCCGCTACAAGGACGACCCGGACACGCTGGACCGTGGCGGTTTCCGGGTGACGACGGCGCTGGACTCCGACCTGCAGGAGGCCGTCACCCGGGCGGTCAACGAGGTGCTGCCCGACGCCACCGACCCGCAGGCCGCCGTCGTGGCGATCGACATCACCAACGGCGACGTCAAGGCGATGACGACGTTGCGCCGGTTCCCGGTCAAGGGTGAGCGCCCGGCGGTGAACGGCTACGACCGCGGCGGGTTCAACCTGGCGACCAACGCCAACCGCTCGACCGGCTCCACGATCAAGCCCTTCACGCTGGCCGCCGCGCTGGAGAAGGGGCTCACGCTCAACACCACCCGGCCGGCGCCGGGCTGCGACTCCATCCGCGACCCGAACGCCACCGGCGGCGTCTACACCTACTGCAACGCCGGCGGCGAGAACAGCGGAGGCGGGGACGCCTCACCCTGCAGCGGGCGCTGCAGGGGTCGGTCAACACGGTCTTCGTGCCGCTGGCCATCGAGGCCGGCCGGCCGCGCATCAAGCAGATCATGCTCGACTCCGGGGTGGTCGCGAACGAGGACGCGTTCGGCACCGCGCAGACCTCGTTCGGGCTGGGCACCACCGCTCTGGTCACCCCGCTGTCGATGGCGAACGCGTTCGGCACCCTGATGAACCACGGCGTGCACATGGCGCCGCGCTTCATCCTGGAGACCAAGGACGTCAACGGTGAGGTGATCAGCCGGGCGCCGAAGAAGCCGAAGCCGCAGAACGTCGCCCTGAAGCCGGAGATCGCCGACCAGGTGGTCAAGGCGATGTCCGGCGTCACCAAGCCCGGCGGCACCGCGAAGGCCGCCGCGCAGGAGTTCCTCGTCTACGGCAAGACGGGCACCACCAACGACAGCGTCGACGCCTGGTTCATCGGGTGCGCCTACTCCCCGCAGAACATCTGCATCGCCACCTGGATGGGCTACGAGGACCAGAACTGCAAGGGCATCGGCAACGGCGCGTGCGGCGGCATGCTGGGCGTGCACGGTGTCCCGCAGGTCTACGGCGGCACGCTGCCGGCGCAAGATCTTCACCCGCAGCTTCCAGATCCTGCGCGAGATCCAGGCCAACCGGCGCGCGGAACAGCAGGGCATCGCGCCCTCGATCGGCCCGACGGCCCAGGCCTCGCCGACCGAGGCCGCCCAGCCTGTCGCGACCAGGGCGCCGCGCCGACGCAGCCCCTCGCCGCGTCCGCCGGTGGCCGCCACGACGGCGCCGAGCCCGGCCGAGCCCAGTCCGCAGCCGCCGGCGAGCCCGGAGCCGCCCCCACCGCCGGACCCGGAGCCGTCCCCGATCCTGCCGCCGCCCGAGTCCTGGCTGAGCGTTTGCCACCCGAGGAACGGGTCACGACTGTGGGAGACTGCGGGGGCGGACGGTGTCGTCTCGCCGACCTGCGCCGTGCTCGCCGCTCATCCGGACCAGGAGGCTGAACCCGTGACGTCCGCGTCGCCCGTACCGGTGTCCAGCGGCAACCTCTCCGAGCTGGTGCGCGGCCGCAGCCGGGCAGGCACCGGACAAGCCCGCGTTCCTGTTCCGCGGCCGCGTCCAGAGCTGGGCAGAGGTCGACGCCGCCGTCGACTCCGCCGCGGCCGGGCTGATCGCGCTGGGGCTGCGACCCGGCGACCGGTTCGGCATGCAGCTCGGCAACACCCCCGACTTCCCGATCGCCTACTTCGGCGCCCTGCGCGCGGGCCTGGTGGTCGTCCCGCTCAACACCGGCTACACCCGTGACGAGCTGCAGCGGGCGCTGTCCGACAGCGGCGCCCGGGCGCTGGTGGTCAGGCGCGCGGCCGTCCAGACCGCTCAGGTGCTGTCCGGCGCCCTGGACACCCTGGAGCACGTGCTCGTCACCGGCCTGGACTCCGCGGCGCCCGGCGTGCAGACCTGGGACGCCGTGCTCGCCCGCGGCCGCGGTTCGGGGCGGGTGGAACCGCAGAGCGGTGGCGAGGACCTCGCGGTGCTGCTCTACACCTCCGGCACCAGCGGCCGTCCCAAGGGCGCGATGCTGCCGCACCGCGCGCTGCTGACCAACCTCGAGCAGGGCAGCCGGATCGACCCGCCGGTGGTCTCGATGGACGACGTCGTGCTGCTCGTGCTGCCGCTGTTCCACGTCTACGGCCTGAACGGCGGGCTCGGCGCCGTCGCCTACCACGCCGCCACCGGCCTGCTCGTCGAACGCTTCGACCCCGTCGAGACGCTCGCCGAGGTGCACCGGCACGAGGTCACCAACCTGCTCGGCGCCCCACCGATGTTCGTCGCGTGGTCGATGCTGCCCGACGTCGGCGACGCCTTCTCCGGGGTGCGGCTGGCGCTGTCGGGCGGGGCGCCGCTGCCGGCCGCCGTCCTGAACCGGGTGCTGGACGTCACGGGTCACCATGTGTTCGAGGGCTACGGCCTGACCGAGACCGCGCCGGTGCTCACCACCACCCTGCTGTCGGAGGTGGCCAAGCCCAGCTCGATCGGACGGGCCGTGCCCGGCGTCGAGCTCAAGCTCGTCGACGAGTCCGGCGAGCCCGTCGAGGAGGGCGACCCCGGCGAGATCGTCGCGCGCGGCGGCAACCTGTTTCTCGGCTACTGGCCCGACGGCGAGGGCGGCCCGGACGCCGACGGCTGGTGGGCCACCGGCGACGTCGCCTTCGTCGACCAGGACGGCGACCTGCACCTGGTCGACCGCCGCAAGGAGATGGTGCTCGTCAGCGGCTTCAACGTGTATCCGCGCGAGGTCGAGGACGTCCTCGTCGCGCACCCCGACATCGACGAGGCCGCCGTGCTGGGCATCGCGCACCCCTACACCGGCGAGTCGGTGAAGGCGCTGGTGGTCCTGCGCCGTGGGGCCCGGTTGGCGGCCGAGGACGTCATCGCGCACTGTGCCCGGTCGCTGGCCCGGTTCAAGTGCCCGACCACGGTCGAGTTCGTCGACGAGCTGCCGCACAGCGCCACCGGCAAGGTCAGCAAGGGACGGCTGCGCGAGCTGCAGGTCTGACGGTGCTCCGACGGCGGCACCCTCCGCGCGAGATCACCTACGTGACCCGGGCGCACTGCCTGCTGTGCAGCGAGCAGAAGGAGCTCGTCGCGGCGGCGGCCGCCCGCGCCGGTCTGGTGCTGCAGGTGCTGGACGTCGACGCCGACCCGCGGCGCCGCGAGCTCTACACCGACAAGGTGCCGGTGGTGCTCCTGGACGGCGTCGAGCACGCCTTCGGCCGGCTGGACCCGGGCGCGCTGCGGCGGGCCCTGCGCGGCTGACGGCGAGCCACTCGACCCCGCGCGCGGTGGAGGCCAGCCGGGGCGCCCAGCCGCCGCCCAGCCCGAGTGATCGTCAGAAGGTTCGATGCGTTCGAGGGCGCAGAAGGGGCTGCTGACGCCTGGATGCTTCTGATGATCACGGCGCCACCGGCAGCTCCTGCTCGTCGCCTGTGAGGCGCCTCACCGACTTTGTGCATGCGTTCACAAGCGCGTAACCTGAGGTCAGGGAGACCCGATCCCGACGTCCCGGCGCAGGGCCCGTCACCGGCGCGTCGACAGCGAACCACCTCGGCACAGGTCCAGGAGTCCGGCAGTGAGCGCACAGGGCAGGAGCGCAGGCGGCCGGACGACCGGCGTCCCCGCCCTCCCTGCCGCGCGCCGGTCCGACGTGCCGGAGGCCACCGTCGCCCGGCTGCCGGTGTATCTGCGGGCGCTGTCCGCGCTCGCGGAGACGGGTCGGGTCACCGTCAGCAGTCAGGCGCTGGCCGAGGCTGCCGGCGTCGGCTCGGCCAAGCTGCGCAAGGACCTCTCGCACCTGGGCTCCTACGGCACCCGCGGGGTCGGCTACGACGTCAGCGAGCTCGTCGCGCACATCAGCCGCGCGCTCGGGCTCGAACAGCGCTGGCCGGTCGTGCTCGTCGGCGTCGGCAACCTGGGCACGGCCCTGGCCGGCTACGGCGGCTTCTCCTCCCGCGGCTTCTGCGTCGTCGCCCTGCTGGACGCCGACCCGGCACGCGTCGGCGAGCGCATCGGCGACCTCGTCGTGCAGCCGATCAGCGAGCTGGCGGCTGTCGTCCGCACGCACGGCGTCGCGATCGGCGTCGTCGCCACGCCGGCGCACGCCGCGCAGCAGGTGTGCGACGCCCTCGTCACGGCCGGCGTCACCAGCGTGCTGAACTTCGCGCCGGCCGTGCTGCAGGTGCCCGACGGGGTGGACGTCCGCAAGGTCGACCTGTCCAACGAGCTGCAGATCCTGTCCTTCCACGAGGCCCGCAAGGCCGCACGCGCGGCCGTCGACGACGTGCAGGCGGTGTCGGCATGAGCGTGCTCGTGGTCGGCGTCAGCCACCGCAGCGCCCCGGTCGCGCTGCTCGAGCGGGTCACCGTGGGCATCGGCGACGCCACCGACCTCGCCCGCGACCTGCGCGCGGGCGGGGCCGTCTCGGAGGCGGTCGTCGTCAGCACCTGCAACCGGGTCGAGGTCTACGCCGACGCCGAGGGCTTCCACGCCGGGCTCGAAGCGGTCAGCGGACTGCTGGCAGAGCTGTCGGGCGTGCCGCTGGAAGAGCTGTCGCGGCACCTGTACGTGCACTTCGAGGCGCGGGCGGTCCACCACCTGTTCGAGGTCGCCTGCGGCCTGGACTCGATGGTCATCGGCGAGTCGCAGATCCTCGGCCAGCTGCGGCGCACCTACGGCGCGTCCAGCGACGCCGCCGGACGCACCCTGCACGAGCTCTTCCAGAAGGCGCTGAAGGTCGGCAAGCGAGCCCACTCCGAGACCGGCATCGACGAGGCCGGTCAGTCGCTCGTCAGCGTCGGGCTCGAGCGCGCGATGCAGGCCGTCGGACCGCTCGACGGCCGCCGCGTGCTGGTCATCGGCGCCGGCTCCATGGGCGCGCTCGCCGGTGCGACGCTGCGCCGTGCGGGCGCCGGCAGCGTCGTGGTCGCCAACCGCACGGCCGAGAACGCGCACCGGCTGGCCACCGCGCTGGAGGGCACCGGCATCGGGCTCGAGGGCCTGGAGCGGGCGCTGGTCGAGGCCGACGTCGTCGTGTCGAGCACCGGCGCCACCGGCGTCGTCGTCGAGCTCGCGACGGTGCAGCGCGCGGTCGCCGCCCGGGCCGGACGTCCGCTCGCGATCCTGGACCTCGCGCTGCCCCGCGACATCGACCCCGCCGTGCGCGCGCTGCCCGGCGTCACGCTGGTCGACCTCGCCTCGCTGCAGGAGGTGCTGACGAGCACCGCCGCGGGCGCGGGCGTCGAGGCCACCCGCGCGATCGTCGAGCAGGAGGTCGGCGAGTTCGTCGCGTGGCAGCGGGCCGTCCGCGTCGCTCCGACCGTCGTCGCGCTGCGCGCCCGGGCTGACGAGATCGTCGCGGCCGAGCTCACCCGCCTGGGCGGACGCGTCCCTGACCTGGATGAGCGCGCCGCCGCCGAGGTGCAGACCGCTGTGCGCCGGGCCGTGGCCGCGCTGCTGCACATGCCGACCGTGCGGCTCAAGGAGCTCACCGAGTCACCCGACGGGCTCACCTACGCCGACGCGCTCAGCGCCCTGTTCGCCCTCGACGGCGACGCCGCCGAGCCGGGCGTGCCCACGCTGGTCGAGGGGTCGGTCACCGACGCGCTGCGCGGTGCGGGCGACCGTCCGCTCGGCACCCGCCAGGACGGTGCGGCATGAGCCCGGCGCAGGCCCGTCCGCTCCGCCTGGGCACCCGCGGAAGCGCCCTCGCCCTGGCCCAGTCCGGTCAGGTCGCCCGCGACCTCACCGCCGCCACCGGCCGCGAGGTCACGCTGGTCCCCATCACCACCGCGGGCGACGTCTCCAGTGCCGCCATCGCCCAGATCGGCGGCACCGGCGTGTTCGTCACGGCGCTGCGCGACGCGCTGCTGGCCGGCCAGGTCGACCTCGCCGTCCACTCCTACAAGGACCTGCCGACCGCACCTGCCGACGGGCTGGTCATCGCGGCGGTGCCCGTGCGCGCCGACCCGCGCGACGTGCTCGTGGCGCGCGACGGGCTCACCGTCGGCGAGCTGCCCACCGGCGCGCGGGTCGGCACCGGCTCGCCGCGGCGCATCGCCCAGCTGCGCGGGCTGGGCCTCGGCCTGGAGCCGGTCGGCATCCGCGGCAACGTCGACACCCGCATCGGCAAGGTGCGCTCGGGCGAGCTCGACGCCGTCGTGCTGGCCCGGGCCGGGCTGCAGCGGCTCGGCCGGGCCGCCGAGGGCACCGACGTGCTCGACCCGTTGACGATGCTGCCCGCCCCCGCGCAGGGCGCGCTCGCGCTGGAGTGCCGCGCCGACGACGCCGACACCGTCGCCGTGCTGGCGACGCTGGAGCATGCCGACACCCGCGTGTGCGTCACGGCCGAGCGCGCGCTGCTCGCGACGCTGGAGGCCGGGTGCTCCGCCCCCGTCGGCGCGCTGGCCGAGGTGGCCGAGGGCGACGCCGGCGACGAGGTCTACCTGCGCGCGCTCGTGGCCGCGCTCGACGGCAGCGACGCCGTCCGGCTGTCGGCGACCGGACGCACCACCGACGCGCACGGCGTCGGCACCCGGCTGGCCGCCGAGCTGTTCGAGCTCGGCGCGGCCGACCTGATGGCGCCCACCCCCCAGAACCCTGACCCGGCACCACTGCAGGCACTGCACAGAGGATGAAGGACATGGCATGAAGGCGAAGAAGACTCCCGGACCGGTCGCCCTGGTGGGGGCCGGATCCGGCGACCCGTCGCTGCTGACGGTGCGTGCTGCCGCAGTGCTGGCGGAGGCCGATCTGGTCGTGGCCGACACCCGCTGCGGCGAGGCACTGCTGGAAGGGCTGCGGGAGGGCGTGGAGATCGTCCGCACCGAGCCCGGCGAGATGGTGGGCTCGGCGCTGGTCGCGGCCAGCCGCACCGGGCAGCGCGTCGTGCGGCTGCTGCCTGGCGACCCCTTCCTGTGGACCGAGGGCGCCAAGGAGGCCGAGGCGGTCCAGAAGGCGAACCTGCGCCTGGAGGTCGTGCCGGGTCTGCCGGCGGCCGTCTCGGTGCCGGCGTTCGCGGGCGTCGCCGTCGGGCTGCCCCGCACGGTCGCGCGGATCGACGACGCGACGCGGTGGCCGGCGCTGGCCGCCGCTCCCGGCACGCTGGTGCTGCTCACCGACGCCGGAGAGGTCGCGAAGGCCGCGGCTGCGCTCGTCGAGCACGGGCGCAAGCCCGGTGAGCACGTGTCGGTGACGGTCGGCGGCACCGGTCCCGCACAGCACACCGTCGTCGGGACGCTGGACGGCATCGACGCGCTGACCGGCGACCTGACCGGCGCCGCCGTCGTCGTCATCGGCGACCCGGTGAAGCGCATCGACAAGGTGTCGTGGTTCGAGAGCCGCCCGCTGTACGGCTGGCGGGTCCTGGTGCCGCGCACCCGCGACCAGGCCGGGGCGCTGTCGGCGCAGCTGCGGTCCTACGGCGCCGTACCCGTCGAGGTGCCGACGATCGCCGTCGAACCGCCGCGCACGCCCGCGCCGATGGAGCGCGCGGTCAAGGGCCTGGTCACCGGTCGCTATCTCTGGGCCGCGTTCACGTCCGTCAACGCGGTGAAGGCCGTCCGCGAGAAGCTCGAAGAGTTCGGGCTCGACGCGCGCGCGTTCGCCGGCATCAAGGTCGCCGCCGTCGGCGAGACCACCGCCGCGGCGCTCGTCGAGTTCGGGCTGCAGCCCGACCTGGTGCCGAGCGGTCAGCAGTCCAGCGAGGGCCTGCTCGCCGACTGGGCGCCCTATGACGACGTCTACGACCCGCTGGACCGCGTCTTCCTGCCGCGCGCCGACATCGCCACCGAGACCCTGGTCGCCGGGCTGCTCGCACGCGGATGGCAGGTCGACGACGTCACCGCCTACCGCACCGTCCGCGCCGCGCCGCCGCCCGCCGAGACCCGTGAGGCGCTCAAGGGCGGCGGGTTCGACGCGGTGCTGTTCACCTCCTCCAGCACCGTGCGCAACCTGGTCGGCATCGCCGGCAAGCCGCACGACTCGACGATCCTGGCGTGCATCGGCCCGCAGACGGCCGCGGCTGCCGACGAGCTCGGGCTGCGCGTCGACGTCCAGGCGCCGACGCCTGAGGTCGGGGTGCTCGTCGAGGCGCTGGCCGCCTTCGCCGCCGAGCGACGCGACGCCGCCCTGCCGGAGGTCGCGCCGCTGCCCAGCGCCGCCTACCGCCGCAAGCTCGCCCGGGCGGCGGCGCGACGGTGACCCTGCCGGGCGGGTTCCCGACGGCGCGCCCGCGCCGGCTGCGGTCGACGGCGGCGCTGCGGCGGCTGGTGACCGAGGTCCGGGTGCGCCCGGCCGACCTCGTGCTGCCGGTCTTCGTCAAGGAAGGTCTGGACGCGGCCGCGCCGATCGCCTCGATGCCCGGCGTCGTCCAGCACACCCGCGAGTCGGTGCGCAAGGCCGCGGCCGACGCGGTCGCCGCCGGTGTCGGCGGCATCATCCTGTTCGGCATCCCGAGCGTGAAGGACGCTCGCGGCTCCGGCGCCGACGACCCGGCCGGCATCGTCCAGCTCGCGCTCGCGGACGTGCGGGCGGAGGTCGGCGACGCGCTCGTCGTCATGACCGACCTGTGCCTGGACGAGTACACCGACCACGGCCACTGCGGGCTGCTCACCGCTGCGGGCGACGTCGACAACGACGCGACGCTGGCGCGGTACGCGAGCGCCGCCGTCGCGCAGGCGCGGGCCGGTACGCAGGTCGTCGCCCCGTCCGGGATGATGGACGGCCAGGTCGCGTCCATCCGCGCGGCGCTGGACGCCGACGGCTTCACCGGCCTCCCGATCCTGGCCTACAGCGCCAAGTACGCGTCCGCCTTCTACGGACCCTTCCGCGACGCAGCCGAGTGCGCACCGCAGTTCGGTGACCGCTCGGCCTACCAGCAGGACGGCGCGCGCTCCGCCGACGAGGGCGTGCGCGAGGCGCTGCTCGACGTCGCCGAGGGAGCGGACGCGGTCATGGTCAAGCCCGCCGGCGCCTACCTCGACGTGGTGCGGGCGGTGGCCGACGCCGTCGACGTGCCGGTGGCGGCCTATCAGGTGTCGGGGGAGTACGCGATGGTCGAGGCGGCCGCCGCGCAGGGCTGGATCGACCGGCGCCGCATCGTGCTCGAGTCGCTGACCGGCATCCGGCGCGCAGGCGCGTCGATGATCCTGACCTACTGGGCGACCGAGGCCGCCGGGTGGCTGGCGACCGAGTGAGCGTGCGCACGCTCGGGGTCGGCCCGTGATCGGCGGCCTCGTGCTGGGCGTGGTGGCGGTGGCCTTCGGCCTCGGCGCCTGGGCGCTGGTGTGCGCGAAGCTGGACCGGTTGCCGCCCCGCCAGCACCTGCAGGGGTTGTTCGTGCTGCAGGCGCTGATCGCCGTGCAGGTCGTGATCGCGCTGGTGCGCTCCGGCGACTGGAGCGGCAGCAAGGGCGAGCTGTTCGGCTACCTCGCCGCATGGTTCGTGCTCGTCCCGGGTGGGCTGGCGCTGGTCGTCGAGGAGCGCAGCAGGTGGGGCACGCTCGTGCTCGCCGTGGCCTGCCTGACCGTCGCCGTCGTCGCGGTGCGGCTCGGGGCCGTCTGGCAGGAGGGCCTGGATGCCTGAGGACGCGTCGCCTGATGACGCGTTGCCTGAGGACGCCGGGCCAGACGAGCAAGTGCCCGACGAGCGGCGCCTCGGCCGGGGCAGCGGCCGGTTGCTCGTCGCCGTCTACGCGATCTTCGCGCTCAGCGCGTCGGCGCGGGCGCTCCTGCAGCTTGCGACCGAGTTCGACCGGGCCCCGCTGGCCTATCTGCTCTCGGCGGTGTCCGGCGTGGTCTACCTGGTGGCGGCCGTGGCGCTCGCGCGCGGCAGGCGACGGCTGGCGACGCTGACCATCGCCTTCGAGCTGCTCGGCGTGCTCGTCGTCGGCGCGCTCACCACGCTGGACGGCTCGCTGTTCCCCGACCAGACGGTGTGGTCCGGGTTCGGCTCCGGCTACGGCTTCGTGCCGCTGGTGCTGCCGGTCCTGGGGTTGGCGAGATTGCGTGCAACTCGCTCGACGGGGTGAGTCAGCAGAGCCGAACAGGGACGTGCGGCCGCCCGCTCGCGTCGGTCGCACCGAGGGCGTAGGACAGCGACAGCAGGTCTGACAGGTACAGCCAGAAGGGCTCGCCGCGCAGGCGGCGTGCGTCCAGGGTGAGGACGACGGAGCGGGGCGGCAGCCTCCCATCGCGGAGACGGGCGCTGAGTCACCCCCCCGAAGCGGCCCGACCCGTCGAGGTCGACCCTGGTCGGGACGCGTCGATGACCCCTGAGCGGAACTACCTCGGGTCCGTCCGCGACGCACCGTCGACGTCGGACGGCACGCCCGACCGGCGGTGGTCACCGCGCAATGCTCCGGTCATCGCGCCCGACCTGCTTGACGACTGCCGACCCGCCTGTCATCTACGTCACATCCCCTGTTCCCGGATGAGAGGCACCACCATGAGCGAGACCCTCCACGAACGCCTCGGCGGCACCTACGGCATCGCCGGTGCCGTCGACGTCCTGGCCGACCGGCTCTACGACAACGCCTCCGCCAACCGCAACCCGCACGTGCAGGCCTTCCACTCCGAGATGGGCCACGCCGGTTTCAAGTTCTTGGTCACCGCGTGGTCGATCGAGCAGACCGGCGGGCCGTCGTGCTACCCCGGCCGCGACATGCGCGAGTCGCACGCCCACCTGTCCGTCAGCGAACACGAGTTCGACATCGTCGCGACCGAGATCGCCGCGACGCTGTACCACGTGGGGGTGCCGCAGCCTGAGCACGGCGAATTCATGACCATCATCGAGAGCTATCGCGCGATGGTCGTCGGGGCGCCCGGTGACAAGAAGGAGGAGGTCGCCGGCGCCGCCTGAGCTCGCGGCAGGCGGGACGACCGGCACCCGGCCCCAACGGCGGTGCCCGGTGGGAGGGCGACCGGCTGCCCGGTCGGTCGTCCTCCCTGACATGACGCCTCGTCGGATCGTGACCGTCCTGGTCGGTGCGGCCGTGCTGCTGCCCGCGGCGCCGGCCCTGGCCACGCATCCGGTGCTGCAGGGTTGCACCGAGGACCAGGACCGACTGGTCCACACCGACAGCCAGGTCTACGGCGGCGGGTACGGCACCGGGGTCGTGCTCACCCCGCTGGGGCGCGGCTACTGCTCGATGGTGGTGCGCGGGTCGGGGACGAACGACGGCAGCCGCCCCGACGTCAACCCCGACGGTCGCCGCATCGTCGTCGACCAGCCGATGGCCACCGGCGGGCGGGGCATCGTCGTGCTGGACGACGAGCGGCACCGCGCCGACCCGCTCACCTCCGGCGCGGTCGACACCGCCGCGCGCTGGAACCCGGACGGCAGCACGGTGCTGTTCACCCGCTGGGCCGCCGACGGCACGAGCCGGTTGATGACCGTCGTCGACCCTGGCAGCAACGGCTACTACGGCTCGCCGCGGCCCGTCGCCCCGCCGCAGGAGGTACCCGGTACCGAGGGTGCGGTCTCCGGCTCCTGGTCGCCGGACGGCACGCGGCTCGTCTACGCGGTCGCCGCCGACGTGCCCGACAGCAACGGCAACCTCGTCGCGCAGGGCTCGCTGGTACGCAGCGCCGCGGACGGCAGCGGCCGCACCGAGCTGGGACTGCAGGGGCTGGACCCGACCTGGTCGCCGGACGGCCGCGAGATCGCCTACTCGACCGTCACCGACCTCGGGATGCAGCCGTTCTCCCCGCCGCGGCGGCAGCTGGCGGTGGCGGCCCCGCAGCGGGCCGCGACGCCGACGGTGCTGCTGCGGACCGACGCGGCGACCGAGCCGGCCTGGCTGCCCGACGGGCAGGGCCTGCTCTACACGGCGCGTCGCGGCGGGCTGGACGGCCAGCAGCTCGACACCGACCTGTTCGCGGTGGACCGCGACGGCCTGCGGGCCGGTCCGTTCCGGGCGGGGGACGGGGACCAGGCGGGCGCGAGCATCCGGCCCGCCCGGGCCGCCCGGCCGGTCGCTGTCGGCGGGGCGGCGTCGGGGTACGTCGCGCTCACGCCGCGCCGGGTGCTCGACACGCGCACGACCCGCTCGCCGGTGGGTCCCGGGGGCCCCCGCGACGTGATCGTCACCGGCGCCTGCGGAGGCGGGTGCGTCCCGGTGCCGGCCGACGCGACCGCCGTCGCCCTGACCGTCACCATCGTGCAGGCGACGGCCGCCACCGACGTTCGCGTCTACCCCGCGGGCACCGGCGCGCCGGAGGTGAGCAACCTCAACGCCGCTGCCGGGCAGACCGTCCCGAACGCGGTGATCGTGGCGCTGGGACGCGACGGCGCCGTGACGCTGGCCAACGCCGCCGGCTCGGTGCACCTGCTGGTCGACGTCGCCGGCTATTTCCGCCCCGGCGCCCGAGCAGGCTTCGCCACCTCCGACCCCCACCGGATCCTGGACACCCGCACCGGGCTGGGCGCTGCGCAGGGCCGGGTCGGACCGACGGGCAGCATCGACCTGCGCGTGACCGGTGCGCTGCCGGACGCCGACGGCGGCACCGTCCGCGTGCCGGACGACGCCACCGCCGTCGTGCTGAACGTGACCGCCACCGGACCCTCGGCGAGCACCGACGTGCGGGCCTATCCGAGCCCGACCGACGGCGCGGTCCCGGTCGTGAGCAACCTGAACCTGCGCCCCGGGCAGACGGCGGCGAGCCTGGTGACGGTCGCCGTCGGCGGGGGCGGGCGGGTGCGGCTGCGCAACGCCGGCGGACAGGTGCACCTGCTCGCCGACCTCGCCGGCTGGTACGCGCCCTCGGCCCAGGGGCGCTTCGTGCCGGCGGCGCCGGTGCGGGTGCTGGACACCCGCAGCGGCCTGGGTGCTGCGCCGCTGCCGACGGGGCCGCAGGAGGCCCTGGATCTGCACCTGGGCGGACGCCGCGGGGTGCCGGCGAACGCCACCGCCGCCGTGCTGAACCTCACCGGCACCGGCGTGAGCGCCAGCACCGACGTGCGCGCCTACCCGCCGGGGGACGTCCCGACGGTCAGCGCCCTGAACCTGACGGCGGGCAGCACCCGGGCGAACCTGGCGGTGGTGCGGCTCGGTCAGGGTCAGGATCAGGGCGCCGGCGCCGTCCGGCTGCGCAACAACGCCGGGACGGTGTCGCTGGTCGCCGACCTGGCCGGCTGGTTCGTCGACGGCTGAGGTGGAGAGGTCGGCAGGGCTGTTCCTACCGCGGTGTTACCGCGCTGCATAACCGTCGCCAAGCTGTCCGTCGCCCTGGACGATCGGCTGGCCGAGCAGGTACGCGCAGCCGCGCAGGCTCAGGGGCTCAGCGTGTCGGCCTGGCTGTCCCGGGCCGCTGCTCGCGCGCTGCGCGTCGAACAGGGACTGGCGGCGGTGCGGGAGTGGGAGGCAGACGCGGGAGCGCTCACCGCTGCGGAACGACAGGCCGCCGAGGCGCTCCTGCTCGGACAGTCCGCACGCGCCCGGGCGTGCTGACCTACGACACGGGAGCGCTGCTGGCTGCGGAGTCGGGCGACCGCAGCCTGTGGGCGTTGCACGAGGCTGCGCTGCGCGCCGGACACCCACCGACCGTCCCCACCGTCGTCTGGCGCAGGCCTGGCGCGGTGGTCCGCAGACCCAGCTGTCCAGGCTGCTGCGCGGTTGCGACGTCGAGCCGCTGCACGAGCTGACGGCACGGGCAGCAGGCGGGTCCTGGCCGCAGCTGGTCGTTCCGACATCGTGGACGCGGTCGTCCTCACGTCGGCGGCGACGCGGGGTGATGCCGTGGCGACGAGCGATCCCGGCGACCTCGGCGCTCTGGCCGAGGCCGCCGACCTACGCGTGCCGCTGCACCGCCTCTGATCCGGTCGCGCTCGGCCGGGCCGCCGAGGGTTCCTGCTCCTGATCAGCCGATCCCGGCCTGCGCCAACCACGCCCACAGCGTGTCGGCGTCGACCACCTCGACGCCGAGCTTCGTCGCCTTGTCGGTCTTGGCCGCGCCGACGTTCGCCCCGGCCAGCAGGTAGGTCGGTGGTCGCGCTGACCGACGGAGGACGCCGTCGCCCCGGCCTGCTCGACCAGCCGCGTGAGGTCGGGACGGCTGATCTTCGCGCCGGTGACGCCGTGGGTGAACGCGCCGGTCACCACCACGGTGGCGCCCTTGAGCGGTGAGTCGCCGGCGGCGGCGACGTCGACCGGCCGGTCCTCGTCGCGCACGTCGAGCGTCGACGCCGAGCGCGCGCAGCTCGCGCGACCTCGTGGACGCACCTCGGGCCGGGCGAAGAACGCCACCACCGACGCGGCCACCTTCGGCCCGATGTCGCGGATCGCCTCCAGCTCCTCGGCGCTCGCCGCCATGACGTCCTCGATGCCGCTCGAAGCCGGCCAGGCACAGCCGCTTGGCCGTGCCGTCGGAGGCCATCGGGATCGCCAGGCCGATCAGCGCGCGGCGCAGTCCGAGGCCCTTGGAGCGCCTCGATCGCGGCGACCGATGTTGCGCGCCGACACCTCGCCCATGCGCTCGTAGGCCGAGCAGCGTCCTCGGCCGTCAGCCGGTAGAAGTCGGCGCGGGAGCGCAGCACGCCGTCCTCGGCGAGCTTCTCGATCCAGACGTCGCCGACGCCCTCCATGTCGGCGGCCGGCCGCGAGGCCCAGTGGATCAGCCGGCGGGTCGCCTGGGCCGGGCACTGGAGGTTCACGCACCAGCGCTCCTCGCCGGTGCCGCGGATCTCCAGCTCGCTGCCGCACGACGGGCAGTGCGTCGGCGACCTGCACCTGCTCGAGCTCGGTCGCGTTCGCAGCTCGACGATCGCCCGGCCGGCGAACGGGATGACGTCGCCGCGGCGCACGACCGCGACCGTGTCGCCGATCCGCAGGTCGCGCTCGCGGATCAGCCGCGGGTTGTGGAGGCGTGATGTTCTCGACCGTCACCCCGCCGACGAACACCGGCTCGACCCGCGCCCGCGGCGCGACCCGGCCGACCTTGCCGACCGGCCACTCGACCGCCAGCAGCTTCGTCGTGCGCTCCTCCGGCGGGTACTTGAAGGCGATCGCGCCGCGCGGCTCGGCGCTGTTGTAGCCGGCCGCGTCGAAGGCCGCCGGGTCGTGCAGCCGGACGACGGCGCCGTCGATGTCGTAGTCCAGCCCGTCGCGGCGGCGCGCCGATCTGCTCGATCGCCGCCATGCACCTGCTCGGCGTCGTCGCACACGTAGCCGAGCGACCTCGTCGAAGCCGCCGAGCGGCGCCACCGGCAGCCCCTCGCCGTCGCGGTCGGCGACGAAGGCGAAGAACCGCAGCAGCCGCCCGGACGCGGCCGCCGCCTCGGGGTCCTTCTGCATCAGCGTGCCCGGCGGCCCCGCTGCGCGGGTTGGTCAGGATCTTCTCCGGGTGGGCGTCGTTGTAGGCCGGCCACACCGAGCGCAGCATGACCGCCTCGCCGCGCACCTCGACGCGACCCTCGCCGAGGACGATCGCGCGGGCAGCCCCGGGAGCGACGTGGCTGCACCTTGTCGGTCACCAGCTCGCCGACGGCGCCGGTGCCGCGGGTGGCGACGTAGTCGAGCGCGCCGTCGACGTAGACGACCGACAGCGACGAGCCCGTCGAGCTTCTCCGACACGCGGAACTGCCTGCCGGGGAAGCGGTCGCAGAACGTGCGCGATCTGCTCGTCGGTCGTCGCCTTGGCCAGCGAGAGCATCGGCCGGGCGTGGCGGATCGTCGGGCCCGTGCAGCTCCGTCGGCGCGTTCACCTTGCCGAGCGGGCTGTCGGCGGGCTCCAGCTCGGGGTGCTCGGCGACGAGCGCCGCGAGCTCGTCCTTGAGCGCGTCGAACTCGGCGTCGGGCAGCGGCGAGTCGCCCGTCGCCGTAGTAGAGGTCGTTCAGCCGCTGGACCTCGGCGGCGAGGACGGCGATCCGGTCGGCGGGGTCGGCGCTCACGTCCGTCGACGGGACGCCGGGCGAGGCATCGGCGGCGGCGGGCGGCTCGGGCACGGTGCCGATCCTGCCGCAGGGGTCCGACGGGCCGGTGGACGGGGGCGGCGGCATCAGGACGCGAGCAGCACGGTCACGCCCACCGCCTCGTAGGTGTCCCGGGCCCGGGCGTCGAGCGTGACGAGGGTGGCGCCGTGGTCGCGCGCGGCCAGCGCCACCAGGGCGTCGTAGGTCGCCCCGCCGGCCAGGCCGGCCGCGGCGAGCAGGGTGGGCAGGTCGCGCGTGGTTGCGGCCAGCGGGTGCAGCGCCTCCTCGAACCGGGCGGCAAGGAGCCTGGCGGCGTCGGCGGGGGTCGCGCGCAGGCCGCTGGGAAGGCGGGTCAGCACGGCGTAGGTCTCGGCGACGGCGTGCCCGCACAGGTGCAGCCGTCGCCCTGCCACCCAGGCCGTCACGCGGCGGTGGGACGCGTGCCCCTGCACGAGAAGTGGCAGCGCGACGGAGGTGTCGCAGGCGAGCATCGGCATCGTCACCGACGCCCGGCCTCCAGCAGTGCCAGCACGGCATCCTGGTCCAGGCTTCCCTCGCCGGCCAGCACGAGCTCCCCGTCCTCGGTCACCAGGTGGCCGTGCCGTCCGCCGGGCACCACCTGCAACCCGGCGCCGTAGCGGGAGATGTCGACGGTGCTGCCCGGGACCAGGCCCAACGCGTCGCGCAGGGCCTTCGGCACGACGATGCGTCCGCCGCTGTCGATCGTGGTCTGCATGGCAGGACGCTACCATCGGACGACCATCCCGCGGTCGGACCGCAGCGTGGAGGGTCGGCCGGGGCGCTCCAGGCAAGCGCTCCCGGTCAGCGGACCAGCGTGCCCATGTCCAGCGGCAGCGCGATGCCGGTGACGTTCATCGCCTCGTCCGAGCACAGCCACGCGACGGCGGCGGCGATGTCCTCCAGCGGCGTGAACTCGTACGGCAGCGCGTTCATGAAGATCGGGGCGAGGGTCTGCGCCGACTCCATCACCAGCGGGAACAGCCCCGGCGTGGTCATGCCGGTGCGTACGCCCGCCGGGTGGATCGTGTTGACCCGGATGCGGTGCTCGGCGACCTCGTTGGCGATCGTGCGGCACAGGCCGACCATCGCGTGCTTGCTCGCCGAATAGTCGGCCAGGAAGGGCAACCCGCGCAGGCCGGCGACGCTGCTGACTGCGCAGATGGCGCCGCCGCGGCCCTGCTCGATCATCACCGGGACGGTGGAGCGCAGCGTGTGGAAGGTGCCGTCGAGGTTGACCGACATCGTCTCCTTCCACTGCTCGAGACTGATGTCGACGAACTTGCTGCCCGTGCAGATGCCGGCGTTGGCGATGACGACGTCGATGCCACCGAGCCGGGCGACGGTGTCCTGCACGGCCTGCTCGACCGCGTCGGCGTCACGGGTGTCGACGACGAACGACACCGCCTTGCGCCCCTGCTCCTCGATCAGCCGGACGGTCTCGGCGAGGTCGTCGGTGCTCGGACCGGGGTAGCCGGTGGTCGGCAGGTCCGCGCAGATGTCGAGCACGGCGACGTCCGCACCCTCCTGGGCCAGCCGCACGGCGTACGCCCGGCCCTGGCCGCGAGCGGCGCCGGTGATGAAGGCGGTCTTGCCGGTGTAGCGCGCGGTCATCGGCGGGACGGGCACGAGGGGTCCTCCAGGGGTGGGAACGGACGATCGGCTGCGACGGTGGATTCGGGCAGTCTGGTCTGCGGCATCGTCCACCACCGCGAACCGGTCGGAAACGGCGGTCTCGCTCACCGGGCTGCGCAGGGCCGCCGCCGCCGACCTCACCGATGGCCCCTCGTAGGCGCTGCCGGGCCCTACCGTGCTGGCCATGGATGCCTCCGCCCCGCACGACCGCACCGTGCCTGCCACCGCCCTGTCGGACGAGCAGGCAGGCGACGACCTGCGCGCGTTCGTCGACGCCTCGCCCTCGCCCTTCCACGCTGTCGCGGAGATGTGCCGCCGGCTCGGCGCGGCCGGCTTCACCGCATTGGACGAGCGCGACCGCTGGACGCTCGCTCCCGGCGACCAGCGCTTCGTCGTGCGCGACGGCGGCAGTGTCGTCGCCTTCCGGGTCGGGACGGCGCCGACGGCCGACGCCGGCATCCGGCTGGTCGGCACCCACACCGACTCGCCGACGTTCAAGCTGCGCCCCCGCCACGACCTGCGACGCGGTGCGTTCGCGCTGCTCGGGATGGAGACCTACGGCGGGCTGCTGGCGCACACCTGGCTGGACCGCGAGCTCACCGTCGCCGGACGCCTGGCCCTGCGCGACGCCGAGCCGGTGCTCGTGCGGCTGCCTGGCGGCCCGATCCGGCTGCCGAGCCTGGCCATCCACCTGGACCGGAGCGTGCGTGAGGGGCTGGTGCTGGACCCGCAGCACCATCTCGTGCCGGTCTGGGGCTCGGGCAGCGACGACGACCCGACGCTGCTGGAGTCGCTCGCGGACCTCGCCGGCGTCGCCGCGCAGGACGTGCTCGGTCACGACCTCGTGCTCGCCGACAGCCAGCCGGCGGCCGCCACCGGCGTCGACGGCAGCTGGGTCGCCGCGCCCCGCCTGGACAACCTCGGCTCCTGCCACAGCGCGACGCTGGCGCTGCTGGCGGCCGCGCCGGCCGCGCACACCCAGCTGATCGTCGGCAACGACCACGAGGAGGTCGGCAGCGGTTCGGCCGAGGGGGCGAAGGGTTCGTTCCTGGAGGACGTCCTGCGCCGGATCGTCGCCGCTACCGGCGACCATCACAGCGACGGGCTCCGCCCGTACGACCCTCAGGACTACGCCGTGACGATCGCGCGCAGCCACCTGGTCAGCGCCGACATGGCGCACGCGCAGCATCCCACCCGCGGCGAACGGCACGAGCCCTCGCACGTCCCGGTGCTCGGCGGCGGACCGGTGCTCAAGCTCAACGCCAACCAGTCCTACGCCACCGACGCCCGCAGCGGCGCCTGGTTCACCGCCCGCTGCCAGGACGCCGACGTGCCGCTGCAGCACTTCGTCTCCCGCGGCGACCTGCCGTGCGGCTCCACGATCGGCCCGCTGACGGCGACCCGGCTGGGGCTGTCGACCGTCGACGTCGGTTCGCCGCTGCTGGGCATGCACTCGTGCCGCGAGCTCGGTTCGGCCGTCGACGTGCCGCTGATGGTGGACGCGCTGACCGCGTGCCTGTCGGCATGAGCGTCCTGGACGACCTGCAGGCTGAACGCCTCGCGCTCGTCGAGCGGTTGCGCACGCTGCCCGCCGAGCAGTGGCGCACGCCGAGCCTGTGCGCGGGCTGGACGGTCCAGCACGTGCTGGCACATCTGTGCGCGGTCTTCACCGTCAGTCCGGTGCGGCTCGGGCTCGACGTCGTGCAGGCGCGCGGGGTCGCCGGTGGGATGGACCGGACCGCCCGTCGGCTCGGGGCCAAGAGTCCCTACCGGCTGCTCGACGTGCTCGCCGACAACGCAGCCTCGAGCAAGCGCCCGCCGCTGATGCCGCTGGCGGCACCGTTGACCGACACGGTCGTGCACGGCCTGGACATCCGCTGGGCGCTCGGCGACGACCATGCCGACACCGGTGACCCGCAGCGGCTGGTGCCGGTGCTGGACTTCCTCACCGGCCAGCGGGCGCGCGTCGGCTTCGTGCCGCCGGGACGCCTGCGGGGGTTGCGGCTGCAGGCGACCGATGTCGGCTGGGCGCACGGCTCGGGTGCACGAGTGGAAGGGCCGGCGCTCTCGCTCGCAGCCGCGGTGCTCGGGCGCCGGGCCGCGCTGGTCGACCTCACCGGCGACGGCGTGGCCGGGCTGAAGTAGTCGGCCTGGTCGGCGTAGTCGGCCTAGTCGGCTCGGTCGGCCTAGTCGGCTCGGTCGGCTCGGTCGGCTCGTCGGTGCGGCGCTGGACGCACCCCCGACCCGCTGCGGTGGGAGGCGTCAGCGTTCGTCGGGCCGCTCCAGCAGCCAGCCGGCGACGGAGTCGACGTAGCGGCGGTAGTCACGTGCCGCGAGCGGCACCGCCGCGGCGACCACGGCCTCGTCGACGTCGAGGTAGGCGTGCACCACGACGTTGCGCAGACCGACCGACGGTTTCAGGGCCTGCGCGAGCTCGGCCGGCAAGGCGCCCGCAGTGACCGCGCCGTCGAAGGACTCGCGGTAGCTGGTGGTCGGAGTGCCGCCGACGGTCGCCGTGAGGTGCCCGTTGACCGCGACCGCCAGCTGCACGAGCTGGGTCAGGACCTGGTGCACCACGTGGCGTCGCTGCCGATCGGTGCGCAGCTGCTCCGCCGTGACCGGACCCAGCTGCTCCAGGTCGGTGAGCAGCAGCGACATCTGGGCCAGTCGCGAGCTGACCACGGCGGGGACGAGATCGCGCGGACTCATCGCCGACCGGCCAGCCACTCGAGCTGTGCGTGCCGAAGCGGCTCGGTGTCGAGCCGTTCCATCGTCGCGTGGATCTGCGCCTCGGCGTAGACCGTCGGCGTGTCGGCGTGCAGCAGGTCGCCGAGCACCAGCGCCTGCTCGCGGGCCACCGGACCGGCGGTGTTGAGCACCATCAGGTCGACGTCGCAACCAGCCAGCTCTGCCAGCGCGTCGGCGAGCGGCAGCACCTGCTCCGGCGCGTAGTCACGGAAGCGGGCGGCCACGTCGAGGTCGCGCGCCGCCTCGGCGTCGCGCACCGCGCTGCCGAACAGCACCAGCAGCTCGACGCCGTGCTCGGCGCACAGGGCGGTGAGCGCCCCGGGTTCCCGCAGCAGGCGGACCGCGTCGGGGATGCCTGCCACCTGCCTACGGTAGCGCCGCGGCGAGACGGCAGACCGGGCATCCGACCCCTACACCCGCTCATACCTGCCAGGGTGCCCGCGATGCCACTACACCGGACCGATTGCAGACCTGCTGTCCGACCTCTCGCCGCGGGTTGGACTGCCCCTTTGCATGCGCAAGTTCGCGGCCTCACTCAGGACCAACGTCATTGCGCGGAGGAAGCCGACGACGTCCGGTTGCGTCGGGCCATGCTCGCGCTAGGCGCGTTTGCCTCGAGCTGAAGATGAGTGATCTCGTTGCGGCTTCGGGCGGCAACGCATTCGGGCGATGGCGCAGGTCCTGGACTCCTGTCGCTATAGGGTCGCGGCCGTTGCCACCGCAATCACACCGGAGACTCCGTGGGCACCTCGCGTAGAACGCTCGCCGTGCTACTGACCGGGCTACTGCTCGTCACCGCCTGCACCGGCGGACGCACCGAGGCCGGGATCAGGAGGCCTGCGCCACCGGCCGGCACCGTTACGGTTGCCTCGAACGGCAGCGCCACCGCGACCGATGGTCCGTGGACCGTCACGCTGCCGGCCGGCGCTGCACCGGCGGGGGCGACCGTGTCCATTCGTGCGGCCACCGGAGCGCCGCCCGCCTCGCTCGACGCCGGGCCGGGCGTGAAACGGGTTGGCACCCCCGTCGAGCTGACGCTGTCCAGCGGGCAACCGTCCCGCCCCGTCGAGCTCGAGCTGAGGCTGAACGAGGAGATTGCAGCCGGCGTCGAGCCGTTGATCGTGCGTCATCAGCCGAACACCGAACAGTTCGTCCCCTATCTGGCCACCGTGACCGCCGGCCGCAGCAGCATCGTCGCGACCGTCGACCACTTCAGCTGGTATGACGGCGTCCTGTTCGGCATCAACGACGTCCTGTCCGAACGAAGCGACCCCCCGGACTGCGGGCGCGACGCAGCCAGCGGCAAGGGCGTGCCTGCCTGGGTCCGCGACACCACCTTTCTCGACGACCGCGAGGCGCCGGCGACCTACTGCGTCGGCCACGACCCGAAGAAGCCGGCGCTGCTCGTCGTGAAGGTCGCGGCGAACCGGCCCTACGGTTTCGCTGTCCTGCCCGCGGTGAAGCCGGTGTGGACCTATAACACCCAGTTCCAGAGCGCCGGTCCCGAGGACCTCGTCAAGCGCACGCTGCAAGAGCTCAGCGGCGCCAGCCTGCCCGCGGCGCTGCAGAACGGCTTCTTCCTCACCCCGGGCGCCCAGGTGCACCTCGCCTTTGACGAAGCCTCGGTACGCCCGTCCAAGAACCCGTTGATCCGGCTCGCCAACGACCCCTACCCGGCGCTGGTCGGCCTGCTCTACGGGCTGAGCATCGACGCACTCGGCGACGACGACAACAGCGTGCAGGTGCGGGCGGTCGCGGCGACGATGGTCATCGTCGGACTGCTGCAGTGTGGCTACGACGTTTTCACCGGCAGTCTCACCGGAGCCTTCGCGGCAGTGGCCCGCTGCGGCGCGGACAACTGGCAGCTGGTGGCGACCACCGTGCCCAAATTGGCGGTGGCGGCTTTCCCGATGTTGGAGCGGGCCAGGCTCAAGGCCATCTGCGAGAAGGTCGCCCGCAAGCTGATGTGGCTAGCAGTCGCCCGGCACGGCTATCAGGCCGCCGAGTACGCCGCCGACACCAGGCTGCTACCCATCGCCTACCAGGTGAACGTCTTCTCCACACTTCCCAAACGGGCACTGGACCCCTCGTGCAAGGAGAACCTGAGCAGTGCTGCGGTGTGCCGGTTCGTCGCTGCAGCGCTCGGCGGTGACCGCGCGGTCCTCACCGCGGACGAGCGCACCCTGCTCGGATCGGTAACCGATCTACCCCGAGGCAAGCCCTGGCGCGTCGACGAGTGCTACCTGGAGGGCGACGTCACCGCCCGCTGCCTGGTCAGCTTCGGCTCCGCGGCCTCCTTCGTACAGGCCGAGTTCTACCTCGGACCGGCCAACGGGGAGTACGACGGCGACGGCGGCATCACTACCGCGCCCGGCGAGGACCTGTTCTACGAGGTTGGCTCTTACGAGGGTCTGGTGCGGTCCGGTCCGTTTGCGGCGCAGTGGTACGGCCACACGAGAAGCCTCACCATCACCGCCGACGGAACGGCTACCGAGTCCATCGGCGACGGATGCTGCCGGCCGATCATCGATCTCACCTGGACGCTGTCCAACGTGCGGCTGGGGCTGGAGGTGCAGACCGCGACCGGACGCGTGACGTCCGTCGACGTGCACGACCCGTCCGTCACGTGGCCGGCGGGGCGCGCGCCCCGGGTCGGCGACGTCTTCACGGTCTCGCTGAAGAACGGTGTGCTGAGTCAGCACCTGGTCGACACGATCTACTGCGACGAGGAGGCAGGCCGCGACGGCACCTGCGGGGCCTGAGCTAGAGATTCGCCGGTCGCTGCAGGGTGGGCACCAGGCAGGTTGGGACGCCCTGCCTATGCAGTTCCTCGTTGACAAGGCAAGCGCTCTGATCAACCCTCACTTCGCGGACCGGTCGCGCCTGGCTCGTCACTTCTCTCGACTTGCGTCGGGCGTCGCGCCCACGTCGAGCCGTGCACCCTGCAGGGCAGCACCCGGTGCTCGGGCCAGGGGGCAGCGCTGGCGTTCGCGCTGACCGACGCGAAGCGTCGCGTGGTGCTGGTCGGCGACTGCGGCGCCGCCGCACTGACCGGCCGGGCGCAAGTGGCGCTGGAGCGGGTCCGGCTCGAGCACCGCGGGCACGTGTCGGCCGGGGCGAACGTCGTCACCCGTGATTCGGCGACAAGACCCGGGCTCTGGACGTGGGCGGGCGGGCCATCGCGTGATCTCCGGGGCGCCGCCGGGGGTGGCAGCCCCCGGGCCCCGGCTCGACGACCGGTTCGTCCCGCTGCTCGACGACGCACCGCCGTCGTCGGTCATGGCTGCGCACCGCCGCAGGAAGGGTGTCGACGATCGCCCTGCCCATCGACGGCGCGGCGCTGCCGCAGCTGACCTTTGACGAGCTGCTGCCGCCGGAGCTCGCCGTGCGCTGCCTGTCCGTGCGGCAGGGCGGCGTCGACGGTGCCACCCGCGCGTTGAGCCGCAGCGCTCCCGTCGAGCGTCAGTCCTTGCGGTAGGCCCGCAGCATCGAGCGGCGCCGCGACGGCGAGCAGCGCACCGACCACAGCAGCGAACCGACGACGTAGAAGCTCAGCGAGTGGTCCAGCGTCGCGGTGACAGCGGTCGCCGAGCAGCAGCCCACGCCAGGTGTCGACCATGAACGTCAGCGGCTGCCACTGGGCGAACGCCTGCAGCGCCGCCGGGCATCGTCTCGACCGGGACGAAGGCGCTGGACAGGAACGAGAACGGCACCGCCGAGGATGACAGCCCCTGCGCCGCCTGGGCGGAGCCGCTGACCAGCCCGAGCCAGACGAAGACCGCCGCGAGCGCCGAGCGCGTAGAGACGCAGCAGGGCGACGCGGCGAGCCACGGCCCGCGGCCGACGCCGGTGCGGAAGCCGACGGCGAAGCCGACCGCGAGGGTGACGAGGCGACGACGAACATGAGCGCGGCGTCGGCCACGGCGCGGCCGGCGAGGACGGCGACGCCGGGGATCGGGCAGCGAGCGCAGCCGGTCGTAGAGCCCGGACGCGGCCGTCCTCGGCGACGGCGACCGACGCCGCCGCCGGCGGTGAACAGCAGCCCGTGACACGACGAACCCGGGGACGAGGAAGTCGACGTAGGACACGCCCCGGGACGCCGATGGCCCCGCCGAGCACGTAGCGGAACATCAGCAGGAACAGCACGCTCTGCACGATCGCGATGCCGAGGATCTGCGGGCTGCGCAGGATCTTCAGGCGCGGTGCGCACGGCGACGGCCCACAGCGTCGTGACGAAGCCGGTGGTCGCCGGTGCGGGCGGTGCCGGTGCGGCGAGCTCGGCGTGGACGGTGGTCATGCGGGCTCTCCTCGTCGGGTCGTCGGACTGCTCGGTGGCGTGGCCGGTCAGGGCGAGGAACACGTCGTCGAGGGTCGGGCGGCGCAGCGCCGACGTCGTCGATGGCGATGCCGGCGGCCGTCGAGGCGCGCCGGCGCGCGGCGAGCATGCTCGGCGGCGCCGTCGCCGGACCGGCACGCTCAGCCGCGTGCTGCTCGGCGTCGACGTGGACCTCCGCGCCGAGCAGCTCGGCGGCGCGGCCCAGGTCGGCGGCGTCGCGCAGCTGCGGACCTCGACGACGTCGCGGCCGGCCTGGGCCTTCAGCTCGTCCGGCGGTGCCGGACGCGACGAGCCGGCCGTGGTCGATGATCGCGATCTGGTCGGCCAGCTGGTCGGCCTCCTCCAGGTACTGGGTGGTCAGCAGCACGTCGGTGCCGGCCGCGACGAGCTGCTCGATGGCGTCCCACAGCTCGTTGCGGCTGCGCGGGTCGAGGCCGGTGGTGGGCTCGTCGAGCAGCAGCAGCTGCGGGGCGCCGACGAGGCTGGCGCCGAGGTCGAGCCGCCGGCGCATGCCGCCGGAGTAGGTGCGGACGAGCCGGTCGCCGGCGTCGGTCGAGGCCGAGCTGCTCGAGCACGCGGTCGGCCGGCGGTCGCGTGCCGCTCGCCGGCCGTGGCCGAACAGCCGGGCGACCATCACGCAGGTTCTCCCGCCCGGTCATCGCCGGCTCGACCGCGGCGTACTGGCCGGCCAGGCCGATCGCCCGGCGGACCTGCTCGGGATGGGTCGCGCACGTCGATGCCGGCCACCGTCAGCGTGCCGGCGGTCGGCCTGGTCAGGGTGGCGACGGCGCGGACGAAGGTGGTCTTGCCGGCGCCGTTCGGGCCGAGCAGCGCGAGCACCTTGCCCGGCGGGGACGACGAGGTCCAGGCCGTCCAGGGCCCGGACGTCGCCGTAGGTCTTGACGAGGCCGTGGGCCTCGACGATCGCGGTCATGCGTGCAGTCTGCGCGCCGTGCCTGCGTCTGTCAACCGGACAGATGACTGTGCATGACGTACGTTCAGTCCATGCCTCGTCCCCGCCGCTCGCCGAAGCGGCGCCGAACGGGTGCGCGACGCCGACCGCAGCCGCGAGGCGCTGATGGCCGCCGCGATGGCCGAGTTCGCGGCCAAGGGCCTGGCCGGCGCCCGGGTCGACGCCATCGCCGCCCGTGCCGGGCTGAACAAGCAGCTCATCAGCTACTACTTCCAGGGCAAAGAAGGCCTCTACGACGCGATCCTGGCCCGCTGGCTGGACCAGGAGCAGACCTTCGACCCGCCCGGCACGACCCTCGTCGAGCTCGTCCTGCGCTACCTGGACACCGGGCACGCCAGCCCTGACCTGCAGAAGATGTTCCTGCGCGAGCAGCTCGACGTCGACCCGGCCGGCGTCACGCCCGACCCGTCCGCGGACGACCTGCTGGGCCTGCAGCGGCGCCAGCAGGCGGGGGAGATCGGCCCCGACCTCGACCCCGGCTTCGTGCTGCTGGTGCTGCAGGCGATGGTGCTGGTCGGGACCACGCTGCCGTCGGACGCGAAGCGGTTGACCGGCCTGGACCCGGGTTCGGACGCGTTCCACGCGCTGGCCCGCGAGCAGATCGCGCGCATCGTCGCGCGGTTGGCCTGACGGCTGAGCACCCAGCCCGCGGTCAGGCCGGCTGAGGTCATCGCCCTCGGGGTCAGGGAGCCTGGGGTCCGACGTACCGCCAGGCCTGCTGCTCGCGCACGAAGCGGCTGCGCTCCTCGACCGAGCCGGCGACACCGTCGAGGCGGTAGCGCGCCTGGAAGCTGACCTCGCCGTCCAGGTCGAACAAGCCGCCCCGCGAGGCCAGCACGGTCAGCCCGGTCCACACCTGCCGCGGGTCGAGCACGAGCTGCCGCGGACGGGTCGAGGGGTGCCAGGAGCGCAGCAGCCAGGCGGGGTCGTCCAGCGCGAAGGCGGCGTAGCGCGAGCGCATCAGGGCCTCCGCCGTGGGCGGCTCGCCGTCGCCGCGGTGCCACCGGCCGCAGCACGCCGCCGTCGGCAGGCCGGTGCCGCACGGGCAGGACGTCATGCGGCCCAGTCTGACGGTGCGGGCCGCCGGGCACGACGCGACCCGAGCCCGCCGCGGGCAGGCCCCGTCAGGCCGGCGGCTGCACGCGCTGCAGGACCCCGGCGCGCGCGAGCGTCCACACGTCGTCGGACCCGACCAGGTCCAGGCGCGCGGCGCCGCCCGGCTGTCCGAACCACGGCGCGACGACCCCGGCCCGCACGACGAGATCGCGCACCACGAGGAACACCCGCTGACCGAGGCCGACCCGGGTCGGATCGAGCAGGTCCGGCGGTAGCGACCGCTGTGCGAAGGGCGTGTCGGCCGCGAACAGCCACCGCCCGTGGTCGGACCCGAAGCGGTCCAGCAGCAGCCCGGCCGGCACCACGACCTCTGCCGGTTCGCCGCCCAGGGCCAGGTCGGCGACGAACGCCTGCGTGCGGGCGACGGCCGGTGCGTACTGCTCGCCGAGGTCCGTCGCGGCCGGCAGCGGCAGGGTCAGCCGGCCGAACAGCTCGGTGCAGGCGGTGTCCTCGTCCGGCCAGGACGAGGAGACGACGTGCCGGCCGAGGTCGAAGGAGCCGATCAGCCAGCCGCCGCCGTCCTCGGCCAGGAACAGCCCGCCCTCGCGGCAGCCCCCGGGCGAGCCTGGCAGCAGGTACTCGTCGTCGGGGACGCCGGCCGCCGCCAGCGCGGGGGGCAGCTCGGTCAGGTCCATCGGTCCGCCTCGGTCGGCCGGTCGAGCAGGAGGGTGCTCATGCGCGTCCTCGTCGTCCCGGGAAGCGCCCCGGCAGCTTGTCGAGCAGGGTGCCGCAGACCTGCGTCTCAGTCAGGCCCTGGCCCCACGCGTCGCGCTCACCGCGCTCCTCGATGCCGTACTCCCACCCGGCCTCGGTGTGCGTGGCGTACCACGCGCCGGCGACCGGGTTCGCGCGGTGCACGCCGTCCAGGACGTACTCGCGCGGGTCGACGCCGCGGGCGTCCAGCTGTGACTTCAGCTCGACGAGGGTCATCGCACCGGGAGGGGGGCCAGGTAGCCGTGCTGGACCAGCCACTCGACGTTCACCCGCGTGCCAGGAGGCAGGTCCAGGCCCAGCAGGGCACCGTCGACGAGCTGCTGGGTGCCGCCGCCGGGCTGGCCGAAGGCGGGCGCGATCGCACCGTCGTGCACGTCGAAGGGCTTGACCACCTCGTAGCGGTGCAGGTCCAGGTGCGGCTTGAGCGGGTCCAGGTTGGACGGCGGGATGGCCCGGTGCGGGTAGGGCGTGCCGTCCGGCGACAGATAGCGGCCCCGGGCGTTGCCGAAGCGGTCGAGCACCTCGCCGGGCTGCAGGGTGCGGACCTCCGCCGGACCGTCGAAGCCGCGGTTGCCCGGCCAGGCCCAGTCACCGTCGGGGTGGAAGCGCGCGAGGAACTCCTCCCGGCTCAGCCCGGCGAGGCGGTCGTAGCCCACCAGCAGCCGACCCAGGCGTCCGGTCTGCGGCAGCGTGCGCGCGCCGAGTCGGGCGTCGGAGCCGAACGACAGACCGGCGCGGGCGAGCGTCGTGAGCCGGGTGGCCAGCCGGCCGCCCCCTGCCCGCAGCGCCGTGGTCATCGCGCGCAGCGAGGTCAGGCCCGCGCTGCCGACGTGGGCGAGCGCGGCGAACGTGCCGCCAGCAGCGAAGGCCGCCCGCAGCTCGGTCAGCGTGGTGAGTCCCTTGGTGCCGGGGATGCAGCCGAGCAGCGCGAAGCCGACCTCCCACCAGGAACCCTCGCCGTTGGCCAGCTTTCTCAGCGCGTCGGCGAGCAGCAGCAGGGCGAGCCCGAGCACGACCCAGGCGAGCGGGCCGCCGATGATCAGCGCGATGACGCCCAGGACCGCCACGGCGACCTTGGCGATGGCGATGGTGACGTGCCAGACCTTGGCGACCGCGCTCTTGAAGTCGTCCCACCAGCTGTTCGGCTTGATGCCCGCGTCGGAGGCGTCGTGCAGCCGGCCGCCGGCGACGTCGGCCGCCCGCTCCCGCAGCGCCTTCGCGTCCTGCGCCAGCCGCTTCGCCGCCTCGAGCCGTCCCCGTGCGCCACCCAGGCTGTCCTGCAGCGCCCCCACCCGGGCCTGCGCCGTCTGCGCGTTGCGCGTCGCCGCGCGCACCTGCTCCGGGTCGGGGGGTTCTGCCCCGGCCGGCACGGGTCGGGTCAGCCGGTCCGCGGTCGACCCCGCGTCGCTGGCCCGGGCCGAGGCGCCGGACAGCTGGGTGCTGAGCGACGCGATCTCGCTCTGGGCTGCCCGGCCCTGCTGCAGCGCCCGACCCGCCTGCTCCTGCGCGTCGTCCAGGTCCGTGCCGTACCGGGACAGCGCGAGCTCGGCCTGCCCGTAGCTGTCGGCGAGCTTTCCCAGCTGGCTCGGGAAGTCCTTGAGCGCTCCCCGGAACACCTCCGCGGACGCCCCGATCCAGGACAGCACGGCGCCGTCGCCGGCCAGCCCGCGGACCGCGCGCTCCGCCTGCTCGGCGTCCTCGGCCACCCGGCCCACCTGCCAGGCCAACGTCCGCACGTCGGACGGATCCCCCGGTGTCGGGTCGCGCGACATGTCCAGCACGTGCCAGTCGGTCGGGCGTACCACGGGCTCTCCTCACATGACGTCACCAGATCGTCCCAGACAGTGGCGAGCCACCGTCACGGAGGTCGGCCGTGCAGATCTCCGCCGCCGGGGCGTCCGGCGGGCCCCGCCCGGTGAGCCGCCGCGTCGCGGGGCAGGATGCGCGCATGACCTACCCCTTCGAGGTGCCGGCGAGCCAAGCCCTGTTCGACCGCGCCGTCCAGGTGATCCCCGGCGGCGTCAACAGCCCCGTCCGCGCCTTCCAGGCGGTCGGCGGCACGCCGCGCTTCATGGCGTCGGGCACCGGGCCCTACCTCACCGACGTCGACGGCCGCGAGTACGTCGACCTGGTCTGCTCGTGGGGGCCGATGATCCTGGGGCACGCGCACCCGGCCGTCGTCGAGGCGCTGCAGACGGCCGCCGCCAAGGGCACCAGCTTCGGGACGCCGAGCGCCGGCGAGGTGGAGCTCGCCGAGCTGATCGTCGCGCGCACGGCGGTCGAGCAGGTGCGGCTGGTCAACTCCGGCACCGAGGCGACGATGAGCGCGATCCGGCTCGCCCGCGGGTTCACCGGGCGCAGCAAGGTGGTGAAGTTCGCCGGCTGCTACCACGGCCACGTCGACGCGCTGCTGGCCAGCGCCGGCAGCGGCATCGTGACGCTCGGCCTGCCCGACAGCGCCGGTGTCACCGGCGCCACGACCGCCGACACCCTCGTGCTGCCCTACAACGACCTGGCCGCGGTCGAGGCGGCGTTCGAGCTCGCCGGGGACGAGATCGCGTGCGTCATCACCGAAGCGGCGGCGGCGAACATGGGCGTCGTCCCGCCGCTGGCCGGCTTCAACGCCGGGCTGAAGGCGCTCTGCGAGCGGTACGGGGCGCTGCTGGTCATCGACGAGGTGATGACCGGGTTCCGGCTCTCGTCGGCCGGTCACTACGGCCTGGACGCGGTGCCGGCCGACCTGTTCACCTTCGGCAAGGTGATGGGCGGCGGCCTGCCGGCGGCGGCGTTCGGCGGACGCGCCGACGTGATGGCCAGGCTCGCGCCGGCCGGTCCGGTGTACCAGGCGGGCACGCTGTCGGGGAACCCGCTGGCGGTCGCCGCCGGCCGGGCCACGCTGGAGCAGTGCACCGACGCCGTCTACGCCCGGGTCGACGCCGCGGCCGCCACCGTGGGACGGCTGGCGTCGGAGGCGCTCGCGTCCGAGGGCGTCGAGCACCGGCTCTCGAGCTGCGGCAGCCTGTTCAGCATCTTCTTCTGCGACCACGCCGTCGTCGACTACGCGACGGCCTCGCAGCAGAACGTCCTGCGCTACAAGGCGTTCTTCCACGAGATGCTCGCGCGCGGCGTCTACCTGCCGCCCAGCGCCTACGAGGCGTGGTTCCTGTCTTCGGCGCACGACGACACCGCGCTGGCCCGGGTGGCCGAGGCGCTGCCGCACGCCGCCCGCGCCGCCGCCGCCGTCACCGCCCCGGAGCTGGTAGCCCCGCCGACCGCCGAGGACCGCGCGTGAGAGGGTCCCGCGCATGACCCGGACGACCGTGCACCTGCTCCGTCACGGCGAGGTCCACAACCCGGGCGGGGTGCTCTACGGGCGCCTGCCCGGCTTCCGGCTGTCCGAGGACGGCCTGAAGATGGCCCACGACGCCGCGGAGGCGCTGGCCGGCCGCGACGTGACGGTCGTCGTCGCCTCTCCGTTGCAGCGCGCGCAGGAGACCGCGGGGCCGATCGCCGCCGAGTTCGGCGTGCCGATCGGCACCGACGACCGCCTGCTGGAGAGCGAGAACGTGTTCGAGGGCAAGACCTTCGGCATCGGTGACGGAGCGCTCAAGCGGCCGGCCAACTGGCGGCACCTCACCAACCCGTTCACGCCCAGCTGGGGCGAGCCGTACGAGGTCATCGCCCGCCGGATGCTCGCCGCCGCCGAGACGGCCCGCGACGCCGCTGCCGGGCACGAGGCGGTGTGTGTCAGCCACCAGCTGCCGATCTGGACGTTGCGGCGGTTCGTCGAGGGACGCCACCTGTGGCACCGTCCGGACCGGCGGCAGTGCGGTCTGGCGTCGCTCACCTCGCTGACCTGGGACGACGGCCGGCTCGTGACGGTGACGTACAGCGAGCCGGCGGGTGCGGCTGCTCGTCGCCCGGGAGCGGGCGCGTAGGGGGACCGACCCTGGGAGCGGGCGCGTAGTGGAACGTCGCTAGGGCCGCAGGTAGAACGGCTCGACCGACGTCGCCGGCCCGGCGGTGCCCTCGGCCACCAGCAGCACCTCGACGGTCTCCCGGTAGCCGTTCAGCAGGTCGCCGGCGACGGCCAGCACCATCTTCCGGTAGGACTCGTCGGCCGCGTCCGCCAGCGAGATCACCAGCATCGGGTGCGGCGGCAGGTCGCCGCCCTCGACCTGCACCTGTGCCAGCCGAGCCTGCTCGACCAGCGGCAGCCCGCTGAGCGCTGAGGTCAGCTGCTGCACGAGCTCGGTGTGCGGATCGGCGGGGGTGCCCACGTAGATCGTCGCCCCCGCCGGCAGTTCGACGTCCTGCGGTCCGAGCAGCGCGTGCACGGCGTCGGGTCCGAGCAGGACGCCCACCTCGTCCCCCGGGTTGATCGCCAGCCCGAGGCCGTGGCCGTGCAGCAGCCGGGCGATCTCCTGGCCGGGCTGTTCGGCGACCCCGCTGGTCCAGCCGGCGGCCGCGGCGCGCGCGGTCGTCGTCCAGGCCAGCATCGCCGGCACCTCCCCGAACTGGCGCACGGCCGGCCGGGGCGCGCCGTCGACCTCCTCGACCCCGCACACGAGCACCTCGTGCCGCAGGACGGCGAGCAGCGGACCGTCGACGGCGCCGCGCTCCCGAGCGGCCACCAGCGCCTTCTCGGTGGGCAGGCTGAGGTCCGGCAGGTCGGTGGGGCTGGTCACGAGCGGTTCCGGAGCGGCATCGGACCAGGATCGCAGGCTCTGCGCCCCGGGCCCGGGCCGCCGGAGCCACGAGGTCGACCGGGATGCCCGCAGCGATGTGCGCCCGCGCACACGACCTCGCCTGACGGGTGCTGAGAACCGGACAGCAGGGACGCATCCGGGCGCGCGACGATCGCGTCGTGTGCAGGGCTGTCAGCACCCCGACCGGACGGCCGGCGCGAGGGCAGGCGGCGTCTGTCCACAACCCCGATACTGGGAGGGTGTCGCGTCCCGCCCGCTCCGTCGCCCTGGCGCTCAGCGGTGTCCTGCTGCTCGCCGGCTGCGCGGGCGGCAACCTCGACAGCGGCAGTCCCTCCGCGCCACGGCTCGAGAGCCTCAAGACCGGTGCGGACGGCCTCATCCCCGTGGGCGACCGGCAGCCGGCCCCGTCGCTGTCCGGGACGGCGCTCGACGGCACGCGCATCGACGTCGCCTCCTACCAGGGCGACGTCGTGGTGCTGAACTTCTGGGCCTCCTGGTGCGGCCCGTGCCGTCAGGAGGCGCCGACGCTGAACGAGGTCGCCGCCAGCACCGCCGACCAGGGCGTGCGCTTCGTCGGCATCAACATCAAGGACGAGCAGGCGCCGGCGCTGGCGTTCGAGCGCAACCAGCAGACGCCCTACCCCTCGATCCACGACCAGCCCGGACGGCTGCTGCTGCGCTTCCGACGGATCGTCCCGCAGACGCCGCCGACGACGCTGGTGCTCGACCGGCAGGGCCGCATCGCCGCCTTCTTCGCCGGAGCGGTACGGCTGTCGGACCTGCTCGGGCCGGTGGAGCAGATCGCGGCCGAGGCGTGAGCGTCGCCGACGCGTTCGTCTCGGCGGTCACCGACGGCTCGCTGCTGGTCGCCGCCCCCGTCGCCGCTGCCGCCGGGTTCGTGTCGTTCCTGTCGCCGTGCGTGCTGCCGCTGGTGCCCGGCTACCTGTCCTTCGTCACCGGGCTCACCGGCCAGGAGCTGGGCGACACCCGCGGCTCGGCACCGGCACCGCAGGGGGACACGCTCGTCCGCACCGCCGCCGCCGCCACCGCGCAGCGCAGCCGGGTGCTGGTCGGCAGCCTGCTGTTCGTGCTGGGCTTCAGCGCCGTCTTCGTGGCCAGCGGGGCCCTGTTCGGTGGGCTCGGCAGCCTGCTGGCCGAGCGGCAGGCGACCGTCGACGTCGTGCTGGGCGCGCTGACGGTCGTCCTCGGGCTCGCCTTCCTCGGGGTCCTCCCCGGCCTGCAGCGCGAGGTCAAGGTGCACCGCCTGCCCTCGCCCGGCCTGGCCGGCGCGCCGCTGCTCGGGGTGCTGTTCGGCGTCGGCTGGACGCCGTGCCTGGGCCCGACGCTCGCCGCCGTGCAGACGCTGGCCTACCGCGAGGCCAGCGCCGGCCGAGGCGCGCTGCTGACCGCGTTCTACTGCCTCGGGCTCGGGGTGCCGTTCGTGCTGACCGGCCTGGCGATGCGGCGCGCGCTCGGCGCGTTCGCCGTCGTCAAGCGCCACTACGCGCTCGTCATGCGGATCGGCGGCGGCATGCTCGTGGTCGTCGGGCTGCTGCTGGTGTCGGGGCTGTGGGCCGACCTGATCGCCGAGCTGCGCGGGCTCGTCCTCGGCTTCACGCCGGCCGTCTGATGACCGCCCCGACCGACGCCCCGGCGGCCCTGAACGTTCCCGACGAGGTCGCCACCCGGCTGTCGACGGCGCCGCAGCCGCTCGGCCCGGGCCCTGCCCGCCCGTCGCCGTGGACCCCGGTGCGGCGCGCCTGGCGACAGCTGACGAGCATGCGCACGGCGCTGCTGCTGCTGTTCCTGCTCGCCCTGGCCAGCGTGCCCGGCTCGTTCCTGCCGCAGCGCAACCTCAACCCGATCCGGGTCGACGAGTACCTGCAGGCCCATCCGACCGCGGGTCCGCTGATGGAGCGGCTGTACCTGTTCGACACGTTCGGCTCGCCGTGGTTCGCCGCGGTGTACCTGCTGCTGTTCGTCTCGCTCGTGGGCTGTCTCGGTCCGCGGATCCGGCTGCACGCCAAGGCTCTGCGTACCCCGCCGCCCCCGGTGCCCCGCGTCCTGACGCGGCTGCCGCAGAGCACCAGGTGGGACACCACCGACACCGACGTCCTCGCGCAGGCCCGCACGGTGCTGCGACGCGGCCGCTGGCGGGTGGTCGAGCGCGAGGGTGCGCTGTCGGCCGAGAAGGGCTACCTGCGCGAGACCGGCAACCTGCTGTTCCACGTCAGCCTGGTGTTCCTGCTGATCGGCATCGCGCTCGGCGGCCTGTTCGGCTTCAAGGGCACCGTCCTGGTCAAGGAGGGCGACGGCTTCGCCAACACGATCTTCGCCTACGACGACATCACTCCTGGCCGCCGCTTCGACGCGAACCGCCTCGTGCCGTTCAACCTCACGCTCGAGCAGTTCCGGGCCACCTACGGCGACGACGGCAAGGCCCTGACCTTCGACGCCGACCTGCGCTACGCCCGCGGCACCGGCGAGCCGAGCACCCCCTACGACCTGCGCGTCAACCATCCGCTGGACATCGGCGGCGCCAAGACCTACCTGCTCAGCCACGGCTACGCCCCGGAGGTGCTGGTCGTCGACGCCGCCGGCAACGAGCTGCGGCAGACGGTCGCGTGCCTGCCGCAGGACGCCAGCTTCCTGTCGACCTGCACGATCAAGGTCCCGGACGCCGAGGGCGAGCAGCTCGCCTTCCAGGGCGTGTTCACCCCGACGACCGTGCAGGACCCGGCCACCCAGCGGGTCGCCAGCCTGCACCCGGCACCCGACATCCCGGCCCTGACGGTGCTCGGCTTCCGCGGCACGCTGGACACCCGCAACACCTCTGTCTACAACCTGGGCGACACGTCCGGGCTGACGCCGGTCGACGAGGGCCGCGCCCATCGCATCGACCCGGGCGAGACCTGGACCATGCCCGGAGGCGGCAGCATCACCTTCGTCGCCACGCACCAGTGGGTGACCCTGCAGGTCACGCAGGACCCGGGCAAGGTGCTCGCGCTGGTCGCCGGCTGCGGGATGATCCTCGGGCTGTGCCTGTCGCTGTTCGTGCGGCGCCGGCGGCTGTGGGTGCGGGTGTCTCGTCCGGCAGGCGAGGACGGCGCGCCGGGCCGTACCGTGGTGGAGGTCGCGGGCCTGGCACGGACCAGTCCCGAGGCCTTCGAGGCCGAGTTCACCGCACTCACCCGACGCCTCGCGCCGGCGACCGCGGACCCGCAGAAGGAGCGAGCGTGAGCAACACGGCCCTGGCCGGCCTGTCCGACGACCTGGTCTTCGTGGCGGTCCTGATCTACGCCGTGTCGATGCTGGCCTTCGCCGGCGAGCAGGCTTCGCGGCGGTCGCGTCGCGTGGTCGAGCAGGCGGCAGCGGTCACCTCGCAGCGCAGCGCCGCAGCCGAGCGCACGCGTCAGATGGCGATGTCCGGCGGGCCCTCGGTGCCGCCGATGTTCCCGGCACCCGCAGCGGCTGTGCCGGCGCCCCCCGGTCCGAGCCGCGCCGGTCAGGCCGGCGTGCTGCTGGCTGCGTCCGGCGCCGTGCTGCACCTGGGCTCGGTGATCACGCGCGGCTTCGCGGCCGACCGGGTGCCGTGGGGCAACATGTACGAGTTCAGCTCGATGGTGGCGCTGCTGGCGGTAGGCATCTTCCTCACGCTGGTGACCACCGGCCGGGTCGACCGCACGCTCGGCGCGTTCGTCATGGTCCCGGTCGTGCTGTACCTGGGGCTGGCCGGCACGGTGCTGTACACGGCCGCCGGTCCGCTGGTGCCGGCGCTCGACTCCTACTGGATCAAGATCCATGTCTTCGCGGCGATCCTGTCGTCGGCGGCGTTCCTGTTCTCCGGCGTCATCGCCCTGCTGTACCTGGTGCGCGTGCGCCACGACGCGCAGGCCGACGCCGGCCGCTCGCCGCGCTTCCCGCTGTCGATCGGCGCGGCCCTGCCACCCGCGCCGACGCTGGACCGCGTCACCTACATGGTGATCGCCTTCGCCTTCCCGATCTGGACGTTCGCGATCATCGCCGGCGCCATCTGGGCCGAGTCGGCCTGGGGCCGGTACTGGGGCTGGGACCCCAAGGAGACCTGGTCGTTCATCACCTGGGTCCTGTACGCCGGCTACCTGCACGCCCGCGCCACCGCCGGGTGGAAGGGCACCAAGGGCGCCTGGATCGCCGTCGCCGCCGCCGGCGCGCTGATCATCGACTACTACGTCGTCAACATCTTCGTCGTGGGCTTCCACTCCTACGCCTGACCGGTCCCGCCGGGATCGGTCCCCACGGCACCCGCACGGCCGGCGGCTGACTCCGCCCCCGAGGCGCAGACTCAGGCGACGTCGTCGCGCGGGTCGCTGGCGCGGCGGCGCTGCTCCTCCGCACGTCTGCGCAGCTCGAGCAGGAAGTCCTCGTCGTCGTCCGGGGCGGTGGGGGCCGCGGGCGGCGCCGACGGCACGGCGTCACCGCGGCGCGGCCGGCCGGCCAGCAACCAGGCGACCGGGCCGAACAGGGGCGGCAGCACGACCAGGAACCAGACCGGCTTCGGCAGCGTCCGGACAGCAGCGGCCGGGGTGCGCAACAGGTCCAGGACGGCGTAGACGCCCAGGACCAGGTTGACGAGCACGAGCACGATCACGCGACTGTTACCTCCTGTGCTGCAGCCTAGGCAGCAAACCGGGAACCGCGCCTGCGGCAGGAGCAGAGACCGCCCAGGGCGGGAGCCTCAGTCGTCCGCCTCGCGGGCCTCGCGCGCCTTGCGTTCCTGCTCGGCCGCCTTGCGCTGCTGCTCGGCCCGCTCGCGCAGCCCGCGCAGGAACGTCTCGTCGTCGTCGGGCGAGAACGCCGTGGCCCGGCCGGGCCGGTCGTACTCGGGCGGGATGCCTCGGTTGCCCTTGTACGGCAGCCCGGACGTGCCCGCGCTCTGCGGGCGCCCGGCGACCAGCCAGGCGATGCCGCCGACCAGCGGGAACAGGATGACCAGGAACAGCCAGACCAGCTTGGGCAGGTTGCGCACCTGGCTGTCCGGCGTGGTGACGATGTTCAGCACGCAGTAGATGACCAGGCACAGCTCGACGAGGAAGAACCCCTCACCTGCGAACACCATCTGCTGCTCCTACGCTCCGGGACCTGCCCGCCCGCCGCAGGCTAGCGGCCCGACAGGGTGGCCGGGAAGGCCGTTCAGCGCAGGGCGCTGCTGCGTCCCGGCAGGTTCTGCGTCGCGAGCGGACGAGCGGCGTCGCTCGAGGCAGCCGGCTCGCCCCGGTCTCCCTCCAGCAGCGCCCGCACCTCGGCCTCCCGGAAGCGTCGGTGCCCCCCGGGGGTGCGGATGCTGCCGATGCGACCCGCCGCGGCCCAGCGCGTCACCGTCTTGGGGTCCACGCGGAACAGCGTCGCGACCTCACCCGGGGTCAGCAGTCGTCCCCGGCCGGCCTGCGTGTCGTCCATGAGTCCCCCTGGTCGTGGCACCGGGCGTCCGGCTCGATGATCCAACGATTGCGCGCGCGAGCGGTGACGCGGACGCCGAGTCCCCCCATCGTGGGACACACCGGACAGTGGCGCGCGCCGCTGCTCCTAGCCTGGGGTCATGGACCCTGCCGACCTCGAACCGGGCCCGCCGGCAGGGCCGCCGCCCTCGCCCGGCCGGGCGTTCCTGTTCTACAGCTCGCTGCGCCTGCTGCTGCTGCTGGTCAGCTACGCCGTGCTGCTCGCGATCGGGCTGGACGGGCTGCTCGCCGTCGGCGCGGCGGTGCTCATGTCCGCGCTGCTGAGCCTGGTGCTGCTGCGTGGCCAGCGGGACGCGTTCACCTCGGCCTCGGTCGTCCGCGCCGAGCAGCGTCGCGAGGCGAAGGCGCAGCGACGGGCCCGGTTGGACGGCGACAGCCCAGAGCAGTGACGAGACCGTCATGCGCTGTTCACCGTCGCCACGGCAGGAACGGGCGGGGTCCCGCCGAACGGTGACCTGCTGACCTCTTCGCGATCGGCAGGTGCGGGGGCGCCGTCCGATCGCAGGCGGGGTCGCTGCGGGCCTGACCCCCTCCGCGGGGTCGGGCCCGTGGCGTCGCCGGGCCAAGCCGGCCGTTCCCGCATCGTTGCGCAATCGCGACCCCGCTCAGCCGGAACCCGTCGTCCGGGGTGATCGCCGCGGTCTATGGTCCGCTCACGGCTGGCGCCCGACCGGGCGTCCTGCACCCATGTAGCGGCAAAGGGGAGAGGCGCGATGCGCGACCTTGGACGACGGCGACACGGCCTGGCTCGGCACAGAGGAGCGGTCGCACTGACGCTCGCCGGACTGCTGGCTGGAGTCACAGCCTGCGGCGGCAGCGACAGCACCAGCGGCAGCTCGGGAAGCAGCGGTGACGGCGGCAAGGCCGGCGGCACCCTGGTGTTCGGCACCTCGGCCGACCCGATCAGCATGGACGGCGCCTACGTCAGCGACGGCGAGTCGCTGCGGGTCGTCCGGCAGATCTTCGAGACGCTCGTGACCACCGCCCCCGGTGGCACCGAGATCGAGCCGCTGCTGGCCACCGAGTACGGGGCCAGCGACGACGGAAAGACGTGGACCTTCACGCTGCGCGACGGCGTGAAGTTCTCCGACGGCACCGACTTCGACGCCGCGGCCGTCTGCTTCAACTTCGACCGTTGGTACAACTTCAAGGGCGTCCAGCAGAGCGCGTCGGTCTCCTACTACTGGCAGACCGTGTTCTCCGGCTACGCCAAGAACGAGGACGCCAGCCTGCCGGTCAGCCTCTACGCGGGCTGCAAGGACGAGGGTGGCAAGGCCGTCATCAGCCTGAGCTCGCCGTCGGCGTCGTTCCTGTCCGGTCTGGCGCTGGCGTCGTTCTCGATCGCCAGCCCGGACGCGCTGACCAAGTACGAGGCCGACAAGGTCACCGGAACCGGCGAGGAGCCCGCCTTCGAGGGCACCTTCGGCCGTGACCACCCGATCGGCACCGGACCGTTCACGCTCGAGACCTTCGAGCCGAACAACCGCCTGGTGCTCGCCCGCAACGACTCCTACTGGGGCGAGAAGGCCAAGCTCGACAAGGTGATCTTCAAGCCGATCGCCGACGGACCGGCCCGCCGCCAGGCGCTGGAGTCCAACGAGATCCAGGGCTACGACCTGGTCGCCCCGGAGGACCTCGACGCCCTGAAGGGAGCCGGCTTCCAGATCCTGGAGCGTCCGGCCTTCAACGTCGGCTACGTCGGCTTCAACACCGCCAAGGCGCCGTTCGACAACCCCAAGATCCGGCAGGCTGTCGCCTTCGCGCTGAACCGCCAGGCCCTCGTCACGGCGAAGTACCCGCCCGGCGCCGAGGTGGCCAAGGAGTTCATGCCGCCGGACCTGTTCGGCTACGCCGGTGACGTCACGACCTACGACTACGACGTCGACAAGGCCAAGGCGCTGATCAAGGAGTCCGGCATCGCCAACCCGACGATCGAGTTCTGGTACCCGACCGGCGTCAGCCGGCCGTACATGCCCGACCCGGTGGCCAACTTCCAGGCCTTCTCGGCAGACCTCAAGGCCGCCGGCTTCACCGTCGTCCCGAAGTCGGCGCCGTGGAACCCGGACTACCTGAACGCCGTCGACTCCGGCCAGACCGGTATGCGCCTGCTGGGCTGGACGGGCGACTTCGGCGACCCGGACAACTTCATCGGCACGTTCTTCCGCACCAAGCAGTCCGCCTGGGGTCCGCTGGAGAACAGCATCTACACCGACCTGGAGGCCGCGCGGCAGGAGTCCGACCCGGACAAGCGCACCGACCTCTACAAGGCCGCCAACAAGAAGATCATGGAGTTCCTGCCGGGTGTGCCGTACGTGCACACCAAGCCGGCCCTGGCCTTCGCCGCGGGCGTCAAGGGCTTCGTGCCGAGCCCGGTCAGCATCGAGGACCTGTCCAAGGTCTCGCTGAGCTCGTGACCGGTGCCGTCCTGACCGCCCGGAGGGCCTGACCTCCAGGTGCTGAAATTTGCCGTACGCCGCCTGCTCCTGCTGATCCCGATCCTGCTCGGTCTGTCGATCCTGGTCTTCGTGTTCGTCCGGGCCCTGCCCGGCGGACCCGAGACTGCTCTCCTCGGAGAGCGTTCGACGCCCGAGAGGGCCGCGCAGGTGCGGGCGGCGTACGGCTTGGACCGTCCCGTCTACGAGCAGTACGTCTCCTACATCGGCAAGGTCGCGCAGGGCGACTTCGGCGTGTCCATCCAGACGCAGCGGCCGGTGTCGGAGGAGATCGGGCGGCGCTTCCCGGCCACCGTCGAGCTGGCCCTGACGGCGATCTTCTTCGCGATCCTGGTGGGCATCCCGCTGGGGTTCGTCGCGGGGCGAAGACCCGGCAGCTGGGTCGACAACGCGTCCACGGCGGGCTCGCTGCTGGGCATCGCGATCCCGGTCTTCGCGCTGGGTTTCCTGCTGAAGTACGTGTTCGCGGTCAAGCTCGGCTGGCTGCCCGGCATCGGCCGGCAGACGGCGACCATCACCACCGAGCACCCGACGGGCTTCTTCGTCTTCGACGGCATCGTCACCGGCGACCTGCCGGCCGCCTGGGACGCCGTCAAGCACCTGATCCTGCCCGCGGTCGCGCTCGGGACGATCCCGCTCGCGATCATCACGCGCATCACCCGCGCCGCCGTCCAGGAAGTCTCCAGCGAGGACTTCGTCCGCACGGCAGAGGCCAAGGGCATGACCCGGCAGGTCGTCACGCGACGGCACATCCTGCGCAACGCCATGCTGCCGGTCGCCACGATCATCGGCCTGCAGACCGGGCTGCTGCTGTCGGGGGCCATCCTCACCGAGAGCGTGTTCAACTTCGGCGGCATGGGCTCGTTCATGGCGCAGGCGTTGTTCAGCCGCGACTTCCCCGTCATCCAGGGCGGCATCCTGTTCCTGGCGGTCGTCTTCGTCGTCGTGAACCTGCTCGTCGACATCTCCTACGGCTTCATCGACCCGCGGGTCCGGACGCGATGAGGGGGCGAGCGCGATGAGCCTCGAACCAGCTCGAGGCCGTCGAGACCGCGGTCGCGCACCCGGAAGAGGCGGCGGGCGGGCTGGCGCGCGACGCCGTCCGGCGCCTGCGACGCAGCCCGACCGCCGTGGTCGGCCTGGTGCTCATCGGGATCTTCGTCTTCGTCGCGATCTTCGCGCCGGTGCTGGCGCCGTACAGCCCGACCGAGATCGACCTCACCGACCTGCGGCCGGGGGTGTTCCCCGGCCCGTCGGCCGAGCACCTGCTGGGCCTGGACCAGCTCGGCCGCGACGAGCTCTCGCGCATCCTCTACGGGGCGCGCTACTCGTTGCTCATCGGCATCGTGTCGCTGTCGCTCGGCGCGTTCGTCGGCATCGTGCTCGGCCTGCTCGCCGGCGCGTTCGGCGGCTGGGTCGACAGCATCGTGATGCGGCTGGTCGACATCATGCTCGCGATCCCGAGCCTGCTGCTCGCCATCGGCATCGCCGCCCTCATCGGCCGGTCGCTCAAGGCGGTGATGATCGCCATCGCGGTGGTCAACGTGCCCATCTTCGCCCGGCTGCTGCGGGGATCGATGCTCGCGCAGCGGCAGAGCGACTACGCGCTGGCGGCCCGCTCGCTCGGGGTCACCCGCAGCCGGATCGTCCTGCGCCACGTGTTCCCCAACAGCCTCGCGCCGGTGATCGTGCAGGGCACGCTGGCGCTGGCCACCGCGATCATCGAGGCGGCCGGCCTGGCCTACCTCGGGCTGGGCTCGCCCGACCCGTCGGTGCCGGAGTGGGGCCGCATGCTCGCCGAGACGAACTCGTTCCTGGCGTCCGCGCCGCTGCTCGCCCTGTGGCCCGGCCTGGCGATCGTGCTGTCGGTGATGGGTTTCTACCTGGTCGGCGAGGCGCTGCGCGAAGCGCTGGACCCGAAGCTGCGCCGATGAGTACGGCGAGGACTGACCAGGCGCCGGCGGACGCCGTCCCGGGTGAGCTCAAGACCGGCACCCCGCTGCTGCGGGTGCGCGACCTGACGGTGACCTTCCGCTCGCGCGGCCGGGCTGACGTGAAGGCCGTCGACGGCGTGAGCCTGGACGTCGAAGCAGGCTCCACCGTCGGCATCGTCGGTGAGTCCGGCAGCGGCAAGAGCGTGACCTCGTTGGCGGCGATGGGGTTGCTCGGCCGGCGCGGGGTCGAGATCAGCGGCTCGGTCGAGTTCGACGGGCAGGACCTGCTGCACATGCCCGAAGACGAGCTGCGGGCCGTGCGCGGCCGCGAGATCGCGATGGTCTTCCAGGACCCGATGAGCTCGCTGAACCCGGTCCTGACCGTCGGGCGGCAGATCACCGAGATCCTCGAGCGGCACCGCGGGCTGAAGGGTGAGGCCGCCAAGGAGCGCGCCTGCGAGCTGCTGGAGAGCGTGGGCATCGGCGACAGCCGGCGCCGGCTGCGCACCTTCCCGCACCAGCTGTCCGGCGGCATGCGCCAGCGGGTCGGGATCGCGATGGCGCTGGCGTGCGAGCCCCGGCTGATCATCGCCGACGAGCCGACCACCGCGCTGGACGTGACGATCTCGGCGCAGATCCTGGAGCTGCTGCGGGTGCTGGTGGCGCAGAGCCGTACCTCTCTGGTGCTCATCACCCACGACCTGGGCGTCGTAGCCGGGCTGTGCGACCAGGTCCACGTCATGTACTCCGGTCGGATCGTCGAGTCCGCACCGCGCCGGCCGCTGTTCGCCGCCCCGCAGCACCCCTACACGACCGGCCTGCTGGCCTCGGTGCCCCGGCTGGACCAGCCGCGAGGCATCCCGCTGCTGCCGATCCCCGGCTCGCCGTCGGACACGCTGCCGTGGTCGCGCGGCTGCGCGTTCTCACCGCGCTGCACGCGGGTCGTCGACGCCTGCCTGGAGGGGCCGCCGGTGCTCGCGCCCGTCGAGCCGGCCCACCTGGTGCGCTGCGTGAACCCGGTGCCCGACGCCGCCGACGACCCGGGGGCCGGCGCGTGAGCCTGCTCGAGGTCCGCGGCCTGAAGGTCCACTTCCCGATCAAGAAGGGGATCGTGCTGGAGCGCACGGTCGGCGCCGTGCGCGCCGTCGACGGCGTCGATCTCACCGTCGAGCAGGGACGCACCCTCGGCGTGGTCGGCGAGTCCGGCTGCGGCAAGAGCACCCTGGGCCGCGCCATCCTGCAGCTGGAGCCGATCACCGAGGGCACCGTCGTGTTCGACGGCGAAGACCTCCGGGCGCTGAACGGTCGCGACCTGCGAGCGATGCGCCGGCGCATGCAGATGGTGTTCCAGGACCCGCTCGCCTCGCTGGACCCTCGCCAGAGCGTGGCGTCGGTGCTCACCGAGCCGCTGCGCACGCACGGGGTCAAGGGCGACCACGACAAGCGGGTACGTGAGCTGCTCGACCTCGTCGGGCTGCCGGCGACGGCGGCCAACCGCTTCCCGCACGAGTTCTCCGGCGGGCAGCGTCAGCGCGTCGGCATCGCCCGTGCGATCGCGCTGAGCCCCGACCTGATCATCGCGGACGAGCCGGTGTCGGCGCTGGACGTGTCGATCCAGGCGCAGGTGGTGAACCTGCTGGAAGAGCTGCAGCAACGGCTGAACCTCACCTACCTGGTCATCGCGCACGACCTCGCCGTCGTCCGTCACATCAGCGACGACATCGCCGTCATGTACCTCGGCACCGTGGTCGAGGTGGCGCCGTCCGACGACCTCTACGACCAGCCGCTGCACCCCTACACGATCGCGCTGCTGTCGGCCATCCCGATCCCCGACCCGGAGGTCGAGGACCAGCGTGAACGCGTGCTGCTGCGCGGCGACCTGCCGAGCGCCGCCGACCCGCCGTCCGGATGCCGCTTCCACACCCGCTGCCCGTTCCGGCAGCCCACCCGCTGCGACACCGAGGAGCCGGTGCTGCGCGAGCTCGACGGCCTGCCCGGCCACCAGGTTGCCTGCCACTGGGCCGAGCAGGTCGCTGCCGGCGAGCTGACCCCGGTGCGCGCTGCGGCGGCGGCCGTCGCCGCGGACTGATCGACCGGGCCCGGCGTGGGGCGGGGCACGACCGCCGCGGCCGGGCCCGCGGTCACGGGCACGCGCCCCAGCCGGTGCCGTCCGCGCAGGTACGTTGCGGCCATGCGCGCTCTCCCGCGGCTGGCTGCCGTCGCCGCCGCGTCGACCCTGCTCCTGCTGGCCGGTTGCCCTGCTGCGTCCGCGGTCCCGGAGGGTCCCGACTACCCGTCGGCGCAGTGGACGGCGCGCGAGGCGCAGAACTTCGCGCTCACCGGCGAGGCTGCGTCCGAGCAGCTGGCCGACCCGGCGTTCGTGAGCCGCTGGCAGCAGCAGAGTCTGCTCAACCTGCAGGCGTTCGCGCAGCGCCAGATCACTGCTCCGGAGTTCCGGGAAGAGGGGAACCTGTGCGCCACCTGGGGTGAGCAGTGCACCGGCGACCCGTTCGCCTACCCGGGCGTCGATCCCTTCTACGACGCGGCGCGGGTCGTGCCGGTGGAGTTCGTGGACCGGGGTGGCGCCCGGCTGAGCGGGCGCGTGTGGGCTCCGGCAGCGGCGGCTCGGCCCCTCCCTGGCGTCGTGATCATGAACGGCAGCGTGCAGGCCCCGGAGACGTCGTACTGGTCGTTGGCGCAGGCGTTGGTCCGCAGCGGCTACGAGGTGCTCACGTTCGACCCCCGCAGCGCCGGACGCTCCGACGCACTGACCCCGGCGGGAGTGCCGGGCAGCAACCTGAACCCGCAAGCCTTCCCCGACGACCTGGTCGACGCGATCGACTTCTTCACCAGCACGCCCGTCCGGCCCTACCCGCACGCGGCCCAGCCCGCCGGGACGCCGTTCAACCCGCTGCACGCTGCGCTCGACCCGGGACGGCTCGGCGTGGCCGGTCACTCGCTCGGCGCCCTCGCCGCGACGCTCGTGCAGGGGTACGCGGACGCGGACTGGCCGGGACTGCTGTCCCCGGGACGCAACCCGGTCCAGGCCATCGTCGCGCTGGACAACCTGGCCCTGACGCTTGAGAACAGCGACCAGGGCCCCGGTGCCCTGGACGGTCCGGCTTCGGCGGCACTGGGCGGCCTCGCCGCGCTCGGTGACCAGGTGGCTGCCGTCGTCCCGCGGGTGCCGGCGATGGGCCAGTCCGGCGACTACTTCCTGGCGCCGGCGCCGCTCCTGGCCCCGCCGGACCCGGACGGCAAGAAGGAGGGCTTCGCCCGCTGGCGGGACGCCGGCGTCCCGACCGCGCAGGTCCAGATCCGCGGTGGCACGCACTACGACTACTCCCGGCTGCCGACCTTTCCCAACCGCTCGTGGTCGGTCGGCAGCGCGATGAGCAACACCTACGCCGTCGCGTGGCTCGACCGCTGGCTCAAGGCTGCGCAGGAGCCGGGCTTCGCCGACGCCGACGCCCGGCTGACGGCGGACGCCACGCACCGTCCGGAGATGAGCGTCTACTACCGCAACGCACGGGCCTTCCGGGACCGCGCCGGCACCTTCCAGCGGTGCGAGGACATCCGCGCGGGCTGCGCCGTCCCGGTCGCGCAGGGGGTCGGCCCGACTGCCCCCGGCCCGACTGCCTCCGGGCCGACTGGCTCGGGGCCGGATGTCTCCACCCGGCCGACGTCGTCGGCCGCGGCGCTCCCCGCCACCGGGATGCCCACGGCGCTGCCCATCTCGGCACTGCTGCTCGCGCTGGCCGGCACCGCCGCCAGGCGCCGTCGCGCAGGACGCTCGAGCGCGTGAGCGCGGGACCGGGGCAGGTCAGGGGACGAGCGAGACCAGCCGGAACAGCGGCGAGGTCTTCAGCTGGTCGGCGCCGCAGGTGAGCTCTCTGGCGGGTCCGTCCCCGGCGGGGTCGTAGCGCACCACGGCCTCGAGGTCGGGACCGCCGGCGCCGGCGAGCACGACCCGCCAGACGTCGGGGCCGGTGAGCTCCTGGACCACCGGCGCGAGATCGTCGCTGGCCCAGCGCCCGGTGGCTTCGCGGGCGAAGTGCTGCGCGGCCTGCACGGGCAGCGCCAGGCTGCTGCGCCCGCGCACGTACCCGGCGGGCAGCCGTCCGGCCTCGACGCCTGCGGCGATCCCGACGACGTCGGCGGCCTCGACGTGCCCGAGGTACAGACCCTCCGGCAGCACGACGAGATTGGGGGAGAAGCGGTCGCCGCCGACGTGCGTGCACTCCCAGACGTCGTCGGGACGCTGCTCGGCGAGAGCCTGCGCCGTCGGTCTGCCCCGCACGGCGCAGCAGCGGTCCTTGCGGCCGTGGGTGCAGACGAGCCAGAGCCGACCGTCGCGCGGCTCCCACCCGTCAGTAGCCGCCGTACCGAACGGCGGCACGATCGTCTCGAGCTCGGCGTCGTGCTCGACGTGCCGGGCCAGGACGCGCTCGCGCCCGGACCGGCTGTCGACCGCGAACACCCAGCGGCCGTGGTCGGCGACGTGCGGACGGCCCGGCCGTCGGATCAGCACGAGGCGGGCCAGCGAGGTGTGCGCCGCCGCGGTCAGCGCGGCGCCTGCGGCACGCGGCATCCGGCCCAGCGGGACCGACTGCGGTCCCCACGCGCCGCAGTGCTCGACGAGCAACCAGCGCTCGACGCGGCTGGCCGTCGCCATCAGCGGCTCGTCGAGCGTCCGGGCGACGTCCGAGCAGGGTGCAGTCATCACCGGACACGCTACGACGCAGCGGGAAGGCGTGCGCGCCGGCCCGTCAGCGGTGCCGCGGCAACGGCCAGCCGCTCAGCGCGCGTCGCGACGCTCGGCATACGCGGCGAGGGACGCCACCTGCGCCGGGTCGAGCGAGGGACGCACCGTCCTGAGCGCCGCCTCCAGGTGGTCCGCGGTCACGGTGGTGGCCGACATCGACTCGCGCATGGCCGTCAGCGCCGCCTCCCGGACGAGCGCCGTGCAGTCGGCCGCCGAATAGCCGTCGGTCCGCGTGCCGAAGGTCGTCAGGTCGATGCCCTCGGCCAGCGGCACCCCCTTGGCGGCCGCGCGCAGGATGAGCCCGCGGGCGTCGGCGTCCGGAGGCGGGGCGTACACGAGCCGCTCGAGCCGACCGGGCCGCAGCATCGCCGGGTCGATGAGGTCCGGCCGGTTCGTGGCGCCGATGACGACGACGTTGCGCAGGCTCTCGACACCGTCGAGCTCGGTGAGCAGGGCGGCCACCACGCGGTCGGTGGTCCCCCCGTCGCTGGCCTGGCCACGGACCGGCGCGAGGGCGTCGACCTCGTCGAGGAAGACGATCGAAGGCGCCGACTCGCGCGCCCGGCGGAACAGCTCGCGCACCGCCCGCTCGCTCTCGCCGACCCACTTGCTCAGCAGCTCAGCACCTTTCACCGACAGCACGTTCGCCTGACCGGACCCGGCGATCGCCTTGACCAGGAACGTCTTTCCACACCCGGGCGGTCCGTACAGCAGCAGGCCGCGCGGCGGCGCGACGCCGAGGCGGTCGAAGGTGTCCGGGTACTGCAGGGGCCACAGCACGGCCTCGGTCAGCGCTGCCTTCACCTCGACCATGTCGCCGACGTCGTCGAGCGTGAGGGTGGCGATGTCCAGCGTCGAGCCCTCCATCGACGACGCCCGCACCACCTCCAGCGCGGCATCGAAGTCGGCCTGCGCGACGACCGGCGACGGCTCCTCGCGCTGGCGCGCCGCCGCCTGCAGTCCCGCCTCCCGCACGAGCGCACGCGCGTCGGCGGCGACGAACCCGGGCATGCGACCGGCGACGTCGTCCAGCGAGACGTCCTCGCCGAGCGGCATCGTGCGGGTGGCGACCTCCAGCAGGCGCACCCGCTGCGCGCGGTCGGGCAGCGGGATCGCCAGCTCGTGGTCCAGCGCGCCCGGCGCCCGCAGCGCAGGGCTGACCTGCTCCGGGTGCGCGGTGGTGCAGACGACCGCCGCGCGCCCGTCCTCGATCGTCGCCCGCAGCGCCTGCAGGAACGTCGACTGCAGCGGCGCTGCTCCTTCGCGCGGGGCGAGCGCCTCGACGTCGACCAGCAGCACCACCGTGGGCGCCTCGCGGGTCGCGCGCTGCAGCGCGTCCATCAGCTGCTTGGCGGCCGCGTTGACCTCGAGCGACGCCAGCTGCGGACCCCACAGCTGGATGACCCGGGCGCCCACCTGTGCCGCCACGGCCTGGACGAGCGACGCCTTGCCCGACCCGGACGCCCCCGTGACGAGCACGCCCATGCCGGGAGCGGCCCCGAGCCGGGCGAGCAGGTCGCGGTGGTGGAAGCCCAGATCGAGCCACTCGTGCAGGGACGTGGCCTGCGACTCCAGCCCGGGCAGGTCCTCCAGCGTCGGGACGGGGGCGGGCCCGGCTGCCACCGGCGGCGACGGAGTGGGTGCGCCCGTCGTCGTGGCGCCGCCCTGCCACCCGACGACGGTGCCCATCGTGACGACCACGGGACCAGCCGGTTCGACGTCGACGACGTGCAGGATCTGATTCGTCCAGCCCGCGCCCAGCCAGGCCTTCAGACTGCTGCGCAGCCCGGCGAAGTCGATCTGCGGTGACAGGTCGCTCGGACGCAGGGACACCTGGTCGCCGGTGGTGACGGCCTTGGACAGCAGCGCCGTGCGGAGCACACCGGGCTCGAGCGTACGGGCGACGTCGTCGGGCCCGGCCACCGTGATGCGCACGGCCTCGGTGCGCGCGGCCGCCTCCACGACGACGGTGTCGCCGTCGCGCAGACCCAGGTTGGACAGCACCAGCTCGTCGCAGAGCACCGAGCCGGCCGGGCACTCCAACGGGGCGACGACGACCAGGGCCACCGTGCTGCGTCGTCCGCGCAGGGTGACGACCCCGCCGTCGCGGACGCCCAGCCCCGACATCGCCTGCAGCGGCAACCGGACGATCCCGTGCCGGTCGTACCGCGCCGAACCGCGCAGGACTGCTGTGAGGGTGAGCACGAGCGCACCCTAACGGGACGTGGCCGGCCCCTGCGGCAGCGCGGCGAGCTGCGCATCGAGCCAGGCCGAGGGCGGCATCGCGGTCGAGGCCGCGGCCAGTCGCGCGGTGCGCTCACGACGGCTGGACGCGCTCTCCGACAGCGCCTCGTGCAGGGCGAGCGCCGTCTGCCGCACGTCGAACGGGTTGACGACGTGGGCGTCGGCCGCGAGCTCGTCCGCCGCTCCGGCCTGCGTCGACAGCACGAGGGACAGGCCGCGCTCGGACAGCACGGGGCCCTCCTTGGCGACCAGGTTCATGCCGTCGCGCAGCGGGTTCACCAGCAGCACGTCTGCCAGCAGATAGCCCGCGAGCGAGCGCGGGTAGTCGTCCTGCACGTCCAGGTGCACGGGCAGCCAGCCGTCGGCGGCGAACTCCTCGTTGACCTCCCGGGCCAGCCGCTGCACCTCGCCGGTGTAGGCGCGGTAGGCAGGTAGGTCGTGCCGCGAGGGATAGGCCAGCGCCACGTGCACGACACGTCCGCGCCACTGCGGCCAGCCGCGCAGCAGCTCGCGGTACGCCTCCAGGCCGCGCACGATGTTCTTGCTCAGCTCGGTCCGGTCCACCCGCAGCAGCAGCTGCCGTCCGCCGACGAGCTCGCGGAGCAGGGTCACGCGGTCCTGCACGTCCGGCTCCTGGGCCCGTCCGCGCAGGCTCGCCGCGTCGACGCCGAGCGGGTGCACCGAGACGCGGGTACGTCCCGCGTCGTGCAGGACGTACCCGTCCCGTGCGACGGCGCCGAGCACGGCGACGCAGCAGCGGACGAACGCTTCCGCCCAGCGGGGGGAGTGGAAGCCGACCGAGTCGGCCCCGAGCATGCCCAGCAGCAGCTCGCGCGCCACGTCGTCGGGCAGCAGCGAGAAGTACTCCGGCGGCGCCCAGGGGGTGTGGCTGAAGTGCCCGATCCGCAGGTCGGGACGTCGTTCCCGCAGCTGGGCCGGCGTGAGTGCCAGGTGGTAGTCCTGCACCAGCACTGCGGCCCCCGGTGCGGCGGCGTCGGCGAGCGCGTCCGCGAACGATGCTCCGTAGCTGCGGTACGCGAGCCATTCCCGGTGGGCGCGGGCGTCGAAGCTGGGCTGCGTCGAGGTGTCGTACAGCAGGTGCGCGACGAACCACAGCGTCCCGTTGGCGATGCCGTTGTAGGCGCGGTCGAAGGTCACCGGGTCCAGGTCCAGCATGTGCACACCCGGGGCCACCGCGCCGTCGAGCTCGCGCGCCGCGGCGCGGTCTGCCTCGGTCAGCGCTGCGCACACCCAGAGCGCCTCGCGGTCGGTGCTCGCCATCGCCGAGACGAGGCCGCCGCCGCCGCGCTGCGCCACGAAGCTGCCCCTGCTCGCCTCACCCAGCGCTGGTCGCCGGAACGACAGCGGCCCGCGGTTCGAGGCGAGCAGCAGCGGGACGGTCACGGCCGAACCGTAGACCCGTCCGCCGGGGTCCGGCGCCGGTAGCCGACGCCACCGGCAGGCAGCACGACGCTTGCACCGCGCCGGCAGCGCGGGGCTCACCCTCGCCGTCGCCCGGCGTCGCGGTCCGGTGCCGGCTGCAGCGGTGAGAGCGCGGGTAGGCTCGAGCAGACAACTGCACAGCACGCTCATCCCGAGGGGCACCAGGGACACGGCCCGATGACGCCCCGGCAACCAGCGCACCCACCTCGTGGGTGCCCGCGCCAGGTGCCAACTCCGTCCCGCGCCGACGCCCGGTGCGGGGAAGATGAGGAGAACACGCATGACCGCTCTCGACGCCCCGGCCCGTCCGGCCGCCTTCGCCGACTCGCCCGCCCGCTGCCTCGTCTGCCGCGAGTGCGGCACCGAGGTCGCGCTCTCGCCCGTGCACGTGTGCATGGAGTGCTTCGCTCCCCTGGAGGTCGCCTACGACGACGAGCGGCTCGCGCTCGTCACGCGCGCGTCGATCGAGGCCGGACCCCACTCCATCTGGCGCTACGCCGGGCTGCTCCCGGCCGGCCAGGACCTCGCGACCCGGGTGAGCCTGGGCGCCGGCATGACCCCGCTGCGGGAGGCGAAGAATCTCGCCAAGGCCCTGGGCATGCGCTCGCTGTGGGTCAAGGACGACAGCGCGAACCCGACGCACTCGTTCAAGGACCGGGTCGTGTCGGTGGCGCTGTCGGCTGCCCGGGCCTTCGGCTACACGACCGTGTCGTGCGCCTCCACCGGCAACCTGGCGAACTCCGTCGCCGCCCACGCGACCGCAGCCGGACTCCGCTCGGTCGTGTTCATCCCGGACGACCTCGAGCAGGGCAAGGTCGTCCAGACGGCCGTCTACGGCCAGACGCTCGTCGCGGTCCAGGGCAGCTACGACGACGTCAACCGGCTGTGCAGCGAGATCGCCGAGAACGAGGACTGGGCCTTCGTCAACGTCAACGTCCGTCCCTATTACGCCGAGGGCAGCAAGACGCTCGGTTACGAGGTCGCCGAGCAGCTCGGCTGGCGGCTCCCGCCACAGGTCGTCATCCCGATGGCGTCCGGCTCGCTGCTGACCAAGGTCGACAAGGCCTTCGGTGAGCTGACCAAGCTCGGGCTGGTGGAGCCGGCGCCGTGGAAGGTGTACGGCGCCCAGGCCACCGGCTGCTCGCCGATCGCCACAGCGTTCGAGAACGGCTGGGACACCGTCAAGCCGGTGAAGCCGTCCACGATCGCGCGTTCCTTGGCCATCGGGAACCCGGCCGACGGGCCCTATGCGCTCGACGCCGTCCGACGCACCGGCGGGGCGATGGGGCACGTGTCCGACGAGCAGGTCGTCGAGGGCATCAGGCTGCTGGCGCAGACCGAGGGCGTCTTCGCCGAGACCGCCGGCGGCGTCACCGTCGCCACCCTGCGGCAGCTGCTCGAGCGTGGGCAGCTGGACCCCGACGCCGAGACCGTGCTCTACAACACCGGCGACGGGCTCAAGACGTTGGACGCCGTCGCCGGGCTGGTCGGCCCGAGCGCCACCATCGCGCCCTCCTACGGCGCCTTCGCCAAGACCGGCCTGGCCTGAGGGGCCCGGTCCCGGCGAAGACCCGACGGCGCACGTACGGTCGGGGCATGCGGGCGCGAACGGTGGTCGGCGCGGCCGGGTCGCTGGCCGCCGGCATGCTGGTGAACATGGCGCTGGTGGCGCCTCGTCGCCTGCGGGTGCACGACGTCCCGCTGGCGGTGCCCGGCTGGCCCGACGACCTCGACGGGCTGCGGGTGGCATTGGTCAACGACGTGCACGCCGGCGCGCCTTGGGTGGGGCTGGACCGGGTGCGCGAGATCGCCCGGCGCGTGGTGGCGAGCCGCCCCGACGTGGTGCTGCTGCTCGGTGACCACCTTGCCGACGTCTGGGCCGGGACCCGGCTGGACCCCGAACCCGTGGCCGACGCCTTCGCCGGGCTGCTCGCCGCCGGCGTCCCCGTGGTGGGGGTGCTGGGCAACCACGACTGGTACGCGGGCGGCGAACGGGTCCGGGCTGCCTTCGAGCGGGCCGGCCTGCCGGTGCTGGAGGAGTCCTCGCAGCCGGTGCTCGACGGACGGCTGTGGCTGGCCGGGGTGGGGGACCTGTGGGAGCGCCATCCGGACGTCGGAAAGGCGCTGGCCGACGTCCCGGCCGGGGCGCCGACGATCCTGCTGACCCACAACCCCGACGTCGTGCTGGACGTGCCGCGCTCGGTGCCGCTGGTGGTGGCCGGGCACACCCACGGCGGTCAGGTGCGCCTGGCCGGACGAGGCGTGCACCGGGTCAGCCGCTCGACGGGCAACCGGTTCAGCCCGCGCGGCTGGTACCCCGACGAGCGGCTGTTCGTCAGCGGCGGCGTCGGCACGTCCACGCTCCCGCTGCGCACCGTCGTGCCGGAGGTCCCCGTGCTCGTGCTCGGGCCGGCCCGGCCGTGAAGGGGGTCGCCGTCGCGGCGCTCGTCCTGCTGGCGACGACCGCCTGCTCCGGCGGGAGCGTGGGCGCCGACAGCACCCCGACCGCCGCGCCGTCACCGGCAGCGAGCCAGGACGTCCGGCTGCGCGCGACGCTGGGCGGCGTCGCGCTGCTGCTGGAGGTCGCCGACACCGAGGCCGAGCGCGCCGTCGGTCTGATGGACCGGACCTCGGTGCCCGCCGGCACCGGGATGGTCTTCACCTATGACGGGCTCAGCACCGAGCGGTACTACATGTTCCACGTGCCCGTCCCGCTCAAGGCCGTCTTCATCCGCGACGGCACGGTCGTCTCGGCGGTCGACATGGTGCCGTGCGGGCTGGAAGACCCCTACGCCTGCCCGACCTACGGCGCCGACGGTCCCTACGACACCGTCGTGGAGACGGCTCCGTCGACGCTGCCTGAGGTCGCGCCCGGCGACGCCTTCGTGCTTCCCGGCTGAGCCGGAGCAGCCGCCGAGCAGGCTCGCGCCCGACCGTACGCTGCGGGCATGACCGATCTCCGTGACGCCGTCCACGCGCAGATGCCCGCTGCTCGGGCCGACCTGGAGGCGCTGGTCCGGCTCCCGACGATCTCCGCCGACCCGGCGCACGCCGGCGACGTGCGGGCCGCCTGCGAGCAGGTGGCCGCGCTCGCGACCGACGCCGGCGCGGCGCAGGCGCAGGTGCTCGACGCCGCCGGCGGCCTGCCGGCCGTCGTCGCGACCTGGCCGGCGCCGCCAGGTGCGCCGACGGTGCTGCTCTATGCGCACCTGGACGTGCAGCCGACCGGCCCCGCAGCGGAGTGGACCTCACCCCCGTTCGAGCCGACCGAGCGCGACGGCCGCCTCTACGGCCGCGGCGCCGCCGACGACAAGGCCGGCGTGCTCATGCACCTGGCCGTGCTGCGCGCCTTCGGCGGCACCCCGCCGGTGGGCGTCGTGCTGTTCGTCGAGGGCGAGGAGGAGGTCGGCTCGCAGACCCTGCCGGCGCTGCTGGCCACGCACCACGACCTGCTGCGCGCCGACGTCATCGTCATCGCCGACTCGGCCAACGCCGCCGTCGACGTCCCCGCCTTCACCACCAGCCTGCGCGGGCTGGTCGACCTCGTCGTGGAGGTGCGCACGCTCGAGCGGCCGGTGCACTCCGGGCTCTACGGCGGGGCGGTACCCGATGCGCTCAGCGCGCTGTGCCGCCTGCTGGCCTCGCTGCACGACGACGACGGCGACGTCGCCGTCCAGGGCCTGTTCCGCGGCACGTCGGCGGCGCCCGAGCCGGACGAGGACGCGTTCCGCAGCGGCGCAGGGGTGCTCGACGGCGTCGAGCTGATCGGGTGCGGCACGGTGCCCGAGCGCACCTGGCACCGGCCGGCGGTGTCGATCCTGGGCATGGACGTCCCGACGACCGAGCAGGCCTCCAACGTCCTGCTGCCCCGGGCGCGCGCGAAGGTGAGCGTGCGGATCGCCCCTGGTGACGACGCGGACAAGGCGTACGCGGCAGTCGTCGAGCACCTGCAGACGCACGCCCCCTGGGGGGCGCACGTGCAGGTCCAGCACGGCAGCGCCGGCGAGCCGTTCGCGCTGGACCCGGTCGGCGACGTCTACGACCTGGCCCGGCGCACGTTCGCGGAGGCCTACGGCAACGAGGCGGTGGAGGCCGGGATCGGCGGATCGATCCCCTTCATCGCCGAGTTCGCCCGCACCTACCCGGGAGCCACCGTGCTGGTCACGGGCGTCGGAGACCCCGCGTCGCGCTGGCACGGCATCGACGAGAGCCTGCACCTGGACATGTGGGAGAAGGCCTGCCTGGCCGAGGCGCTGCTGCTCGCCGGCCTGGCGGGATGAGCGTCGAGGAGCGGCTGACCCAGGTGCTCGGCGGGTGGGCCGCGGGCTCGGTGCTGGTCGGGGCCGCGCTGTCGGCCTCCCCTCGCACCCGCGGGTTCGGCCGCCAGACGCTGCTGTGGGGCGCGATCGACGGCGCCATCGCCTACGCGGGCGTGCGCGGCCGGCGTCGCAAGGGCCTGACGGATCCGGCGCGGCTGCGCCGGGTGCTGCTCGTCAACGCCGGGCTGGACGTCGGCTACCTCGGGCTCGGGCGGCGCCTGGTGCGCGCCGAGCGGTGGTACGGCGACGGCGTCGCGGTGCTCGTGCAGGGAGCCTTCCTGCTCGTGCTGGACACCGCTGCGGCGGCCGCGCTGCGTCCGGGTCGATAAACCCCGTTGCCCTGCCGCCGGAGCAGGCGCAGACTCACCCGGTCGGCAAGAGCCGACGCCCGCTCGTGACTGCCAGGAGCATCCCGTGAAGAGCCTGACCCAGGTGGACGGACGCTACGCGCGTCCCTGCCTGCCGTCGTGGTCCGGGAACCGCCGGCCCGAGCGCGGCCCCGGGTAGACCTCTCGCAGGACTCCCCGGAGCCGCCCGCCGCAGCCGTCACCACGGTCGCCGCGAGGCGGCTCCTGTCGTTCCAGAACCCGTCGAACCCGCCGCCAGGAGGTGAAGCACATGACCACGCACAGCGCCCGTCCCTGCACGTCCGCCGACCCCGAGCTCTTCTTCCCGAGCACGCCGGAGCAGCTCGCCGCCGCCCGTACGGTCTGCGCCGGCTGCCCGTTCGCCGCGCGACTGCCTCGCCGACGCCCTCGCCGCCGGCTGCACCGACGGCGTCTGGGGCGGCGTGCTGCTCGAGCGCGGGGTCGTCCTCGCCGTGAAGCGGCGTCCCGGACGTCCCCGGAAGGTCGCGATCGCGGCCTGACCCTCCCCCCGCCGGCGGGGAGGGTCCCTTCTCCACGTGGCGCAGCCGGACAGCGCACCCGGCTACGAACCGGGGGGTCGGAGGTTCGAATCCTTCCGTGGAGGCAGCACACCGGACGCACACCGCGCCGGTGGGAACATCAGGATGAGAAGGAGGCACCCGTGCCCACCCAGGTCGCACCCCGCCTGCTCAGCTGGGCGAGCGAGCTCGAGCCCGATGTCGTCGAGCAGGCGGCGCGCACCGCCCGGCTGCCCTTCGTCGAGGGGCACGTCGCGCTGATGCCCGACGCGCACCGCGGCATCGGCTCGACCGTCGGCTCGGTCGTCCCGACGCTCGGCGCGATCATCCCTGCCTGCGTCGGCGTCGACATCGGCTGCGGCATGGTCGCCTCCGAGACCTCGCTGACGGCAGCGGACCTGCCGGCGAGCCTGGACGCGCTGATGCCGCTCGTCACGCGCCGGATCCCGGCGGGCGTCGGGCAGGGCCACGAGCACGACGTCGCGACCGGGCGGCTGGCCGCGCTCGGCCGTCCGCGCACGCCGCTGAGCGCCAGGCAGGAGGTCACGACCGGCCGCGCAGTTCGGCACGCTCGGCTCGGGCAACCACTTCGTCGAGGTCTGCCTGGACGAGCGGGACGTCGTCTGGACGGTGCTGCACTCGGGCTCGCGCGGCATCGGCAACCAGCTCGCGCAGCGGGCGATCGCCGAGGCCAAGGGGCTGATGAAGCAGCGCTTCATCCACCTCGAGGACCCGGACCTGGCCTACCTCGTGCAGGGCGAGGAGTCCTTCGCGACCTACATCGCCGACATGCTGTGGGCGCAGGCCTACGCGATGGGTTCCCGTGCGGTGATGGCAGAGCGGTTGCTCACCAGCCTGTTCGAGGTCGTGGGGGCGGGGCGCCACGTGCGCACCCTCAACTGCCACCACAACTTCACCCAGCTCGAGCACCACGGGGGCAAGGACCTCTGGATCACGCGCAAGGGCGCCATCAAGGCCGCGCGCGGCGACGAGGGCGTCATCCCGGGCTCCATGGGCACGCGCTCCTACGTCGTGAGCGGGCTGGGCTCGACGGCGTCCTACTCCTCGTGCTCGCACGGGGCGGGACGTCGCATGTCCAGGACCGCGGCGCGCCAGCGGCTCAGCGTCGAGAGCCTGCGGGAGGCCATGGCCGGCAAGGCCTGGAACGCCGACCGGGCGCAGGCCCTGCTCGACGAGCACCCGGACAGCTACAAGGACATCGACGCGGTGATGGCCGAGCAGAGCGACCTCGTCGAGGTCCAGCACGTGCTGCACCAGGTGTTCAACTACAAGGGCGGGTGACCCGTCGGGCCCGTGTGCGCGAGCGCACGGGCCCGACGAACGCCAGGGGGTGCGGAACCCCGCCGACCGGGGAAGGAAGCAATCCATGACTGACATCGACAAGACCCTCGACGACGCCCTCGACGGCCTGCGCTTCGCCATGGTGGCCACCGCGGACCCGAAGAACGGCGGCACCTGGAAGTCGCGTCCCCTGACCATGGCGGAGCAGGACGGCGGCACGCTGCGCTTCCTCGTCGCGACCTCCGCCGACTGGGTCGACGGTCTGGAGATCGCGCCCTCGCCCACAACCGTGACCTTCAGCGACCCCGGCAAGAACACCTACGTCGCCCTGCAGGGCAGCGCCCGCACCACGAACGACCGGGCCAAGATCGCCGAGCTGTGGAACGTCGGCGCCGCCTCCTACTTCGACGGCAAGGACGACCCGACCGTGCGCGTGCTGGAGGTCGGCGTCGAGTACGGCGAGTTCTGGGACGGCCCGCACGGCCGGCTCGGCGCCGCGATCGCGATGGCGAAGGCAGCCCTGGGCAAGGACTCGGGCGAGAAGGGCGACGTCCGCACCTGAGCGTGGTCGTCAGACCTGTTCGAAGTGCGCGCCGAGATCGGCCAGGCCCTTGACCATCGGCCGGCCGGCGACGTAGAAGCTGACCGGCGCGGCGTGCGCCAGCGCAGTCGTGCCGCCCTGCCCGTCGGCTTCGTGCACGCTGCCGATGACCGTGTACCCGCCCTGCCCCAGGCAGATCTGCAGCCGCGCGTCGTACTCGCCGACCTCACCCGCGGCGAGCGGTGGGAAAGGGTGGGCAAGGTTGGTGTCGGCGTAGACCGGGATCCCGTTCTCCGAGGTGACCGCCACGCCGATCACCGGACGTCGCAGCGCGGTGCGGGCGCGGACGCGCATCCGCACGACCGCCGGTTGCCCGGAGGACAGGTGCCCGCTCGCTGCGCCGGTCGCGTCGAGCACCGTGAACGCCTCCAGCGAGGCCGCCGGCCCGCCGGAGTCGCTGCCGGTCACCCCGTCCAGCAGCCCGGCCTCGTCGTCGGGGTTGCTCCCGACCGTGGCGTAGAACGTGGAGACCGCCTCGTGCACGGGCCCGTCGAAGACCTTCCGGCCCCGCTGCAGGACGACCCCGCGGTCGCACAGCCGCCGCATCGCGGCCATGTTGTGGCTGACGACGACGATGGTGGTGCCCTGGCGCCGGATCTCCTCCATCCGCGCGAAGCACTTCATCTGGAAGGCGAAGTCGCCCACGGCCAGCACCTCGTCGACGAGCAGGACGTCCGGGTCGGCAGCGACCGCGACGGAGAAGCCGAGGCGGACGAACATGCCGGAGGAGTAGAACTTCACCGGGGTGTCGATGAACTCCTCGACCTCGGCGAAGGCGACGACCTCCTCGAAGCGCGCGTCGATCTCGCGCCTGGACATGCCGAGCACGGTGCCGTTGACGTAGACGTTCTCGCGCCCGGTGAGCTCGGGATGAAAGCCGACGCCGACGGAGATGAGCGGCGCGACCCGGCCGCGGATGCGGACCCGGCCGCGGGTCGGCGCGGTGACGCCGCAGAGCATCTGCAGCAGGGTCGACTTGCCGGCGCCGTTGCGGCCCATCACCCCGAGGCTCTCGCCCTCGTGCACCGACAGGTCGAGCCCGTCGACGGCCGTAGAGCGTGCTGCGGACGGTGCGCGAGCGCAGCCGGAGCGCCGACAGCAGCATCGGCGCGTCGTCGTACTTGACGTACTGCTTGGTGACGCCGGCGAGCTCGACGGCAGGCGCGCTCACAACAGGTCCGTGAAGACGCGGTCGCGGCGGCTCTGCAACCACAGCCCGGCGGTGCAGGTGACCACCACCCAGCCCACGCTCGCCGCCACGGCGAGCTGCCAGCCGGGATCGGCCCCGACGGTCGCGGCCCGGAACAGCTCGACCGGTCCGGCCGCGGGCAGCAGCGCCAGCAGCGTCGACAGCGCGCCGGGTGCGGCGTCCAGCGGATAGAGCACCGGGGTCAGGTAGAAGCCGACGGTCATCAGCGCCTGCACCAGGTAGCGCACGTCCCGCAGGTAGACGTGCAGCGCCGACAGGCAGGCGCCGATGCCGAGCATCAGCGCACCCACGAGCAGCGCACCCGGCAGCATCCAAGCACCTGCGGGCCGAGCCCCGGACCGAGGACGCGCCGTGAGCACGGCCAGCAGCACCATGCCGGTGACCAGCGGCACCAGCCCGGTCAGCACGACCAGGGCGACGGTGAGCACCCGTGGGAAGTAGATCTTGGTGACGAGGTTGAGGTTGTCGACGATCGCCGTGGCCGCGCCGGGCAGCACCGCGGCGACGTAGCCCCACGGCACCAGGGCGGCGTACAGGAACACCGGGAAGGGGACGTCGCGACCCTCGACGAGCCGGTCGGCGCGCACGACGTGGCTGAACACGACCGTCAGCACCAGCGCCTGGACCAGCGGCAGGCCGACCGCCCAGAGCACCCCGAGCGACGTGCGCCGGTAGCGGACGAAGAAGTCCTTCCTGGCGAGCACCACGAGCAGGGCCCGCGCCTGCCACAGCTCGCGCACCAGCGTGCCGACCGGGGTGGACGGACCGGTGAGCTCGAACCCCTCGTCGGGGTGCCGAGACAGCGCGCGCGCCGGGGGACGCTCGACCGGTCTGGTGCTGACGGGAACCTCCGGGTGCTCGGGTTGCGGCGATTCTCGCACCCTCGGCGGAGGCGGCCGCCAGGTTCGACCGTCTTGCACTCGACGTAGGAGAGTGCTAACAAGGACGTAGCACTCCGACGTGCAGAGTGCCAGCTCGAGCAGGTGAGGCCGGTCATCCGGTCGTCCGTCGCGGGCACCCGCTCCAGCAGCACGCCCGACCGGGAGGAACCACACCCATGTCCAAGATCATCGCCTTCGACGAAGAGGCCCGCCGCGGTCTCGAGCGCGGCATGAACCAGCTCGCCGACGCCGTCAAGGTCACCCTCGGCCCGAAGGGCCGCAACGTCGTCCTGGAGAAGAAGTGGGGCGCCCCCACGATCACCAACGACGGCGTCTCCATCGCCAAGGAGATCGAGCTCGAGGACCCCTACGAGAAGATCGGCGCCGAGCTCGTCAAGGAGGTCGCCAAGAAGACCGACGACGTCGCGGGCGACGGCACCACCACGGCCACCGTCCTGGCTCAGGCGCTCGTGCGCGAGGGCCTGCGCAACGTCGCCGCCGGCGCGAACCCGATGGGCCTGAAGAAGGGCATCGAGGCCGCCGTCGAGGCCGTCGTCGAGGCCATCGGCAAGGCTTCCAAGGACGTCGAGACCAAGGAGCAGATCGCCTCCACCGCGAGCATCTCCGCGGCCGACCCGACCGTCGGCGGCATCATCGCCGAGGCGATGGACAAGGTCGGCAAGGAAGGCGTCATCACCGTCGAGGAGAGCAACACCTTCGGTCTGGAGCTCGAGCTCACCGAGGGCATGCGCTTCGACAAGGGCTACATCAGCCCGTACTTCGTCACCGACCCCGAGCGCATGGAGACCGTGCTCGAGGACCCGTACGTGCTGGTCGTCAACAGCAAGATCGGTTCGGTCAAGGACCTGCTGCCGCTGCTGGAGAAGGTCATGCAGTCCGGCCGTCCGCTGGCGATCATCGCCGAGGACGTCGAGGGCGAGGCGCTCGCGACCCTGGTCGTGAACAAGATCCGTGGCACCTTCAAGTCGGCCGCCGTCAAGGCGCCCGGGTTCGGTGACCGTCGCAAGGCCATGCTGCAGGACATCGCGATCCTCACCGGCGGGCAGGTCGTCTCCGAGGAGGTCGGCCTCAAGCTGGAGACCGCCGGCCTGGAGCTGCTGGGCCGCGCCCGCAAGGTCGTCATCACCAAGGACGAGACGACCATCGTCGAGGGTTCCGGCGACGCCGACCAGATCGCCGGTCGCGTCAACCAGATCCGCGCCGAGATCGAGAAGAGCGACTCCGACTACGACCGCGAGAAGCTGCAGGAGCGGCTGGCCAAGCTCGCCGGCGGCGTCGCGGTGATCAAGGTCGGCGCGGCCACCGAGGTCGAGCTCAAGGAGCGCAAGCACCGCATCGAGGACGCCGTGCGCAACGCCAAGGCCGCTGTCGAGGAGGGCATCGTCGCCGGTGGTGGCGTCGCGCTGCTGCAGGCGTCGGTCACCGCGTTCGAGAAGCTGGACCTGACGGGCGACGAGGCCACCGGCGCGAACATCGTGCGCCTGGCCCTCGAGGCCCCGATCAAGCAGATCGCCATCAACGCCGGCCTCGAGGGTGGCGTCGTGGTGGAGAAGGTCCGCAACCTGCCCGTCGGTGAGGGCCTCAACGCCGCCACCGGCGAGTACGTCGACATGATCAAGGAGGGGATCATCGACCCCGCCAAGGTCACCCGCTCCGCGCTGCAGAACGCCGCGTCGATCGCCGCGCTGTTCCTCACCACCGAGTGCGTCATCGCCGACAAGCCGGAGAAGGCTGCTGCCGGCGCCGGTGGCGGCGGCGGCATGGGTGGCGGCATGGGCGACATGGACTTCTAGTCCGTCCTGCACCACCTGAACGGCTGCACCACCTGAACGTCCCGACGGGGCGGTCCTGCTCCGGCAGGGCCGCCCCGTCGGCGTTGCCCACAGTTCTCCCTCGGGGCGTGGTGGGGTCGGCCGGCTGCGGTCAGGCTGTCGACATGTCCACCGGCGGGGAGCACCATGACGACCATGAGCCTGGCCACCACGCACCTGACCGTCCCCGAGGGTGGCTGGACGGCCGATGACCTGGCCGCCTTCCCCGACGACGGCCTGCGCTACGAGCTCGTCGACGGGGTGCTGCTGGTGAGCGCCGCCCCCTCGGAGCAGCACCAGATCGCCGTGTTGGAAACCGCGGTCCTGCTGAGGTCGGTCGCACCGCCGCACCTGCGCGTGCTGACAGCCCCCTACGACGTCCGGCTCGGCGTGGACCGCCAGCTGCAGCCGGACGTCGTCGTGCTGCCCAAGGACCGCACCGTCGCGGACCGGACGCCGCTGCTCGTGGTCGAGGTGCTGTCGCCGAGCACGCGGGCCACCGACAGCACGCTCAAGCGGCTGGTGTTCGAGCAGGGGGGCGTGCCGGCGTACTGGCTGCTCGACCCGCTGGAGCCGTCGCTGACGGTGCTGCGGCTGGTCGACGGCGTCTACCGGGAGCAGGCGCGGGTCCGTGACCAGCAGTCCTACGCGACGGACTGGCCGTTCCCCGTCCGAGTCGTCCCGCGCGAGCTGCTGGTCTGATTCGCGGCGGGGGCGCCCGGGCAGTGTGGCCTCGGGCTCGCCCTGGCGCGCGGTCCTCAGGCCGCCGGGCATGGCACTGCTCGGGCCCCGGACTCCGCGGCCCGTCGGGTCGTCGGGGGAGGCGGGTCAGGCGGGTCAGGCGGCGCGGCGCCGACGGAGCAGGAGCAGCCCGCCGAGCGCGAGCAGCGGCAGGAGCACCGTCACCGGCGCCTCGGGCACCACGGGGGCAGGGGCGACCGCCGCGCCGAAGACCGGCAGGGTGGCGTCCTGCGCACCCGGCATGCGCAAGGTCGAACCTGCCAGGACCAGCACCTGGAAGGCTGCGGGGTTCGGCTTGAGATAGGGAGAGTCGGCCGAGGACAGGGTCAGGCGCAGCCGGTGGCCGGCCGGGAAGGTGTGTGCGAGGGCGAACGCGTCGAACGTCGAGGTGTGCACCCCCGGCGCCCCTTCGCCGGGCTGCTCGGCGTAGGCGCCGCGGGTGATCAGGGTCGCGGTTCCGTCCGGCGCGACGTCGTAGACCTTCGGCACGAGCTGGAAAGCGGCGGCAGGCGGGGTGGGGCCGCCGAGCCCGGTCGTGGGCGGGTCGGACAGTACCGAGACGGCGAGGGTCGGCACCCCGGCGTAGGTGGTGTCGGCCGGCAGGACCGGACCGTCCAGGGTCACCACGTCGACCGGTGTGCTCGACTCGGGCAGCGGACGCCCCGTGAAGTCCTGATACCCCTCGGCGATGAGAGCGCCGCCGACCGGTTCGGAGGCAGGCTGACCGCCGGTGCCGGCGGCGAGCAGCAGCGGTGGGGCCGACGGGCAGGCCGTGGCCGACAGCGTCCCCGTCCCGGCGGTCGACGAGCCGCAGAGGTGGACGACCTGCGGGGCGCCGAACGTCGTGGTCGCGGCGGCCCGGGCTCGGGCGGCCACCCCCTCCGGCCCGGCCGCGAAGTCCGGGTTGTCGAAGTACTGCGTCAGGGCGAACTCGACGGGCGCCGCCCGTTCGATCCCGTTGTCGACCCCGCGGACGTAGTGGTCGAGCCAGGCCAGCACCTCGGACTCGACGTGCGCGATCTCCAGCCCGCCGCCGGAGCGGGCCGGCGGATGTCCGATCCCGCCGAGATAGAGCCGCACCGGCACCCCGCGGCGGGACAGCTCGTTGTAGGCGTCGATCGCCTCGTTGCCGTCGAACAACCCGTCGTTCAGCCCCTGTACCAGGAAGATCGGCGTCCGGATCGCGTCGTAACGCCCCGGGGCGACGACCGAGCGAGACTTCAGCAGGGCGACGACCCCGTCCAGGTCGGCGCCGGAGACGGCTTTGGCATAGCTGGTGTCGATGACCGGGTCATAGTTGTCGTACCCGTCGGTCCGGGCCCGGCCCGCTCCGTAGAAGCCGGTCAGGTAGGCCAGCTTGAGCACCTTGTTCGGCAGCAGGCCGACCGACAGGTCCGTCCAGGTCGCCGCCGGCACGATCGCACGGATCGCCGGATGGTTCTGCGCCGCCAGCGACAGCCCGTGCGCGCCGCCGTAGGAGCCGCCGTAGTGCCCGATGTGGTCGACCCAGATCGTCGGCACGTTGGACGGGTCGTTGAGCCAGTCGATGGCCTGCAGCAGGTCGCGGGTCTCCTGCGGCCCGACCAGGTTGACCTGGCCCTTGGTGTCGCCGAATCCGCGGCTGGAGTAGCGCAGCACCACATAGCCGGCCCGAGCAGCCTTCTCCGCGGTGCCGCCGTCGCCGCCCTTGTCGCCCAGATAGCCGTGGTTGATGACCAGCCCGGCGAAGGGCCCGTCACCGACCGGAGTGAGCAGCCGGGCGTCCAGCGTCACCGGGTCGCCGAACAGGTCGGGGTCGCTGACCGGGATGCGGAAGTCTCGAGTCGTGAACGCGTAGGGCGCGCCGGCACCCACCTCGTCACCGCCCGCGGCGTCGAGGGCCGCGGGCAACGCCGCTGGCGCGACCGAGGTCGCCGCGCCGGCCGGAGCGGCAACCAGCAGCAGGCACAGGCAGCCGAGCAGGGCCAGCAGCGGGCGCTTCCGAGCGGTCACAGACGTCATGCGACGGTCTTTCGCCGTCGAGACACCGATCACCTGCCGCCTCCGCTGCTGCTGACGTCAAGGGGCGCGGCCGGCACGGCCCTCGTGCCCCGCACGACGCGGTCCGACGGGCAGCTCCGCCGCCTGCTGCGCCCCGTCAGGCCAGCCCGCCGAAGAGGGCGTCGCCGTCGAGGTCCCACCAGAGCGCCGGGACGTCGTGGTTGCCATGGGCGGCCGCGGGTGCGCCCAAGGTCAGGGTCGCCGAGGCCGAGCGCGAGAAGGTCTTCGAGTCGTGCTACCGCGGGGACCCCGCCCGCACGCACGCGCCGCGGGGGCAGCGCCGGGCTCGGGCTGTCGCTGGCCCGGCAGATCGTCGACGCCCACGGTGGCTCGATCCTCGTCCGGGAGACCGGCGGCGGGGGCGCCACCGTCGTGCTGTCGCTCCCGCCGGAGGACGTGGGGGTCCCGACCGCGGGGCTGGTCGCCCGCGCGTCGCTGCCGCCGCCGTCGCCGGGTGGTGCGCCGCGGTGACCGGGCTCAGGCCACGTCGACCGCGATCTCGGCGCCCAGGGTGAACCCGGCGGTCAGCGGCAGCACGTCGCCGCTCCAGAACCGGCCGGGGTCGTACCAGGTCGCCGGTCGGTCGTCGGGCAGCAGGCCCATCGCCGTGTAGGTGCGCGCGAGCACCTCCGCGCAGTAGGCGGTCTCGACCCGCGCATGGTCTCCCCCGCGGCGCCGGGGCAGCCGTCCGCGCAACCAGCCGGCAGCCAGGCCCGCCGTCGACGGGAACGGCGTTCCGTCCAGGCGGGCGACGGTCCGCAGCAGCGCCGCCTCCATCTCGGCCGTGACGGTCCCGTCGAGCTGGCGCAGCCACGGGCGCTGGTCGTAGCGGTGCACCCACGTCGTGACCGCGTCGCGCAGGTCGTGCAGCTGCACGCCGCGGTGGTGGCCGCCCGACCACAGGTCCGGCAGAGACTGCCCGAGCTCGGCGTGCCACATCAGCGGCGGCAGGTCCTCCAGCACGACCGCCATACCGACGTGGTTCACCGGGCTGTTCGTCGTCACCCGGATGACGCGGTCGGCCGTCGAGCTGCCGCGGAACAGCCAGACGTCACCGGTACGGACCAGGTCGACGGCGGCGTCCAGGGCCAGGGTGCTCACGCGCGCAGCCTAGGCACGGCAGGATGGAGGCATGCGGTGGTGGAAGGTCCTGGGCGTGGCGGGTCTGGCCGGCGTCGCGGCGTCCGGGGCAGCGGTGGCGCGCAACGAGCGCCAGCGACGGTCCTACACGCCGGAGCAGGTGCACGAGCGGCTGCGGGAGCGCGCCGCGGAGCAGGGGCTGCGCGGGGCGGGCTGAGGCGCTACGCGAGGGTCTTGTCGGCCGCGAGCCACCAGGCGAACAGAGCCGGGAAGTCGGCGTCCGTGCGCACGGCGATGATCTGCACCGCCTCGGCCGGGTACTCCCACAGCAGCGTGGCGTCGCCGTTGCTGTTCACGTAGCAGGCGAGCACGCCGGAGTCCCAGGTGCTGACCACGCCCGTGCCGGCGGCCTTGTCACCGCCGGGGAAGCTGCCGCACTTGCCGTCGTCGTACGTGCTCTTGTAGCGCGCCTCGAAGTCGCGCGCCATGGCGCCGGCGTCGGCGAAGTGCCGGACCAGCAGCTGGTCGGCCCCCTTGCTGACGGGCGCGCAGGTCAGCGCAGCGTCCTGGCCCTCCTGCGCGTCACCGGCGGCGCAGTCCCGGAACGTCTTGGCCGGCAGCCGCGCCTGCAGGGCCGCCGCAGGGGTCCCGGCCCCGCCGGCCGAACCGCTCGCCGCGGTGTCACTGCCGCCGCCCCGGCCGCCCAGGTAGACCCCGAGCCCCCCGGCGGCCAGCACCAGGACCACCGCCAGCGCCAGGAACGCCGGGGTCTGCGCGAACGGGCGCGCCACGGGGGCGTCCCACGGGTCCTGCTGCGCCACCGTCACCTCGCCTCTGGACGTGCCTCGCTGGTCACCGTAGTGGGAGGCGGCCGAGCGAGGAGGGGTCGGGGCCTGACATCCTGGGGGACCACCCACGGAACGCACGGAGGATCACCACGATGCCCAGCAACGGCGAGAACGCCTACGAGCTGCACCAGGCCGCGATCGGTCAGGCCGACGGCACCGGCGAGTGGCTGGAGATCACGCAGGAGCGCATCAACGCCTTCGCCGACGTGACCGAGGACCACCAGTTCATCCATGTCGACCCGGAGGCCTGCGCGCAGCTGTCGCCGTGGGGCGTGCCGATCGCGCACGGCTTCCTCACCCTGTCGCTGCTGACCAAGCTGTCCGAGAGCGTGCCGCAGCCGCCGGAGCGGCTGGAGGGCATCGTCATGGGCGTCAACTACGGCTTCGACAAGGTCCGCTTCGTCAACCCGGTGAAGGTCGGCGCGAAGATCCGCGCCTCGGCCGTGCTGTCGGCGGTCGACGCCAAGGACGCCAACACCTTGCAGGTGACCAAGACGGTCACGGTCGAGATCGAGGGCGAGTCCAAGCCGGCGCTCGTCGCCGAGTGGGTCACCCGGTTGGTCTACGGCTGAGCCTGGCCGACGGCGGGCCGGTCGCGCCGCGGCAGCCGGAGTCGGCCCGCGTGCGCGCCGACCGGCTGTATGCCGAGGCGGAGGCGTCGCTCGACGGCTACTACGAACAGCGTCGCCGACGCGGACCGCCGTTGCTGCTGGCGACCCTGCTGACCCTGACCCTCGCGGTCGGCGCCGTGACCGCGGTGGACCTGCGCCGTCTGCAGACCCCCCGCGGCACCGCCCTGGCCTGGACGGGCGCCGCCGTCTTCGGCGACTGCACGGCGTACGACCGGCTCTCGGTCGCTCCTTCCGGTCGTGACCCCGACCGGCGGGACGGGCGCGAGCGCTGCCTCGCGCTGCGCACGGCGACGCAGGAGAGCCGGGATCAGCCCACGGGCGTCGCGATCGAGCTCGGCGCGATCGTCCAGCGCGGGTCGGTCGCCACCGCCGTCGTCACGGTGACGCGGCGGAACCGACCGACGGCCCGGCTCACCCTGGACCTGCGTCGCCAAGGGCGCGGCTGGACCGTGGTGCGGACGCCCGCGACCTGCGCCGCGCTCGGCTGCGCCTGACAGTCGCGGACGGGCGGACGCGCGCCTCAGCCCTCAGCGGGGGGCAGCAGCGTGCCGACCGGGGCGACGGGCAGCCCGGTGCGCAGGCAGGTCCAGAACGGGTCCGGTCCGAGGTCGGGCTCGACCAGCAGCGGGTGGGCCAGCACGGCCGGGCAGGTCGGTTCGGTGCACGGCGGCCACATCGGGTCCTGGACGTGCACGGCCTCCTGCACGTCCTGGGCCAGCAGCCCGAGCACGTGCGGGGCTCCGTCGTCCCACTGGCGCAGCCACCACTCGCGCTGCTGCACGGCCTCGGCCAGGGCCGCCTCGTGGCGCGCGTCGCCGAGGTCGCGCCGCACGGCGTCGGCGGCCGCCTGGAGCACGGGATGCATCAGCGCGCTGCGGGGATCGTCGGCCGGCTGCTCACCCGTCGACCGTACGTGGCAGGCGTACCGATGGTCGCAGCCGCAGCATGGGGGGGCAGTGCGGCTCGACAGGCTAGCTCTCACCTGTCGGCGTCAAGTCGTTCGTGGGCGTGGGTCATCGGCCCGGGACCGCTGGTGGTGTCGGGCTCGGCTGAGCGTTGTGGTGTTGCTCGGCGAGTGGGGCCGGGTGCGGCAGGCTGATCAGTCGCCGTCGTGCGGCAGGCTCTCGTCTTCGCCGTCAGGTGGCCCCAGGTCAGGCAGGCGGCTAGCTAGGTTGCGCCGTCGTGCGGCATAGCGGGAGCGCCGTCACTGCCTGACCTGGTGCCGGGCTCGACGGTAACGCTGTTCGTCGAACGGTTCCTGGGTCGTGAGCATCCGGAACAGGAGCCGGCAGGCGTGTCGGGCCAGGGACACCCGGACCTGGATCGGGCTCATGTGTCGGGCGCGGAGCTGCTCCTCTCGGTCGATGAACGGGCCGCAGTACTGGCTCAGGCCCCAGGCGATGCCCATCAGGGCGTCGCGGTGCTCGGGCAGCCCCTGCCGGCTGATGCCGCCGCGCTTGCGCAGGCTTGAAGATTCGTAGCGGGCGGGCGCGAGCCCGGTCGCGGAGTAGAGGTGCTCGGCGGTCGGGAACCGGTCGATCGGCAGGGTGAAGGCGCTGAAGCAGGCCGCCCGGACGTCCTTGACCCCCGGCAGGCTGGTCAGGACCTGACCGTCGGTCAGCGCGAGCAGCCGGGTCATGTCGGCCTCGACGCGCTCCAGGTCCTCGTTGAGCTGACGCCAGCGGGCGGCGCTGCGGGCCAACCGATCAACCCGGACGTCGACGTCTGCCGGCGGCGGCAGGCACGCCTTCCAGCGCTCGGACCAGTAGGCCGCGTCGGAGGTCCGCAGGCGCCCGCGGGCCCGGGCCTGCAAGGAGCGGACCGCGGCGGGTCGTCCGCCGAGGTCGATGAGGCAGTCCAGAACGGCCTGACCGGCGACGCCGGTCAGGTCGAGCTTGCGGCCGTGCCCGACCGGCGCGGACAGGCCGGGGCAGAGCCCGTGGACCTGGTCGTGCAGTCGTTGCTGGGCGGCTTTGCGCTCGGTCAGCAGCCCGCGGCGGAACCGGACCGCGGTCAGCAGCGCCTCGTGGGCGTCGTCCTGCTCGACCAGCACCGGCCTGCCGTGGCCTTGCCGGGCGAGGTAGGTCAGGGCGGCGCAGTCGCGGTCGTCGGTCTTGAACCGCCGTGACCCCAGCTGCGTCCGGGCCGCGGTCGTCTCCGACGGCGCGAAGACCCGCACGGCGTCGGGAAAGCGCCGAGCGAGCTCGTGCGTCCAGACCCGGTGCAGCGCGCCCGTCGCCTCGATCGCGATCAACGGCGGCTGACCGCCCGCGTGCTGCTCGACGAGCCGCGCGAGTTCCTCGAGCCCGTGCCGCAAGACCGGCAGGGTCAACGGCTCCGTCACCAGACCGGCCGCGTCCGTGCTCAACCAGACCCGATGCTGCACCTTGCCCGGGTCAATGGCCACGACCAGGCGGTCGCCCGACAACGCCCTCTGCAGAAGATCACCCACGACAGCCTCCAGCCCCCGACATCTAGGTCAGACAGACCCTGACCCGAGGGCTGGATGACTATCAGCGGGCGAGTGCTCGGCCGAGGTGCTGCAGCTCGGTGGAGTGCTCCAGGCGGACCACCCAGTCGGCCTGCCAGCTGTCGGGGCCGAGCCAGGCTCCGAGCAGCGAGCCGGTCATCGAGGCGATCGAGTCGGAGTCGCCGGAGCTGACGGCCGCGCGTCGGACGGCGGCGGCCGGGTCGCCCGGCAGCAGCAGGGCGCACAGCAGGCCGGTGGCGAGCGCCTGCTCGGCGACCCAGCCCTCGCCGGTCACCGCGCACGGGTCGGCGTCCGGTCCGAGCGCGAGCCCGGCGGCCACCAGGTCCAGCGCGGTGCGGCACTCGTCGTAGCCGCGGGCCAGGTGCGCGCCGGGGTCCACGCCCGGCCACAGGGTTCCGAGCCAGTCGCCGTGCCAGGTCGAGCGGTGCCGGTGCGCGCAGTCGTGCAGCGCCGGCAGCAGGTCGGACAGGGCCAGGCCGGTCGCCAGCAGGTGGACGGCTTCCGCGGTGAGGTGCGCAGCGGCGAGAGCCGTCGGATGTCCGTGGGTGAGGGCCGCCTGCAGGTGCGACACCGCGGCGCGCTCGGTGTCGTCGAGGCGGGCCAGCCCGACCGGCTGCGCGCGCATCGTCGCGCCACAGCCCTTGGAGTCGAGCATCGAGGCCTGCTGCCAGGGCCGGTCGTCGGCGGCCAGGCCCCGGCAGGCAGCCAGGCAGGTGGTGCCGGGGGCGCGGTCGTTGTCCGGGCTCACCGACCAGGCGACGAACTCGCGTCGGAGCGCGGCGGTCAGCGGCCCCGGCTCGAGCGGGGCCGTCGTCAGGGCCCGGGCCACGCACAGCGCCATCTGCGTGTCGTCCGTGACGAGCGCCGGGTCGCCGACGAGCGGCAGGTCGCGCCAGGGGCCGTAGCGCTGCTCGATCTCGGCGACCGGCAGGAACTCTGTCGGACCGCCCAGGGCGTCCCCGATCCCGAGCCCGAGCAGACAGCCGGTCGCCTTGTTCTCGTCCATCTGACGAATACTAGCTCAGTCGAGCAGGTCTCCGAGCCGGAAGCGCATCGGCACCGGTTCCTGGCTCACGACCTCATCGGTGAAGCGTCCGGTCTCGCGGTAGCCGTCGCCGTCGAGCACGTAGGTGATGAGCATCGGCGCGCGTTGCTGCTCCAGCCGCCAGTAGTGCGGGATCCTGGCGCGTGCGTACTGGGCCGGCTTGACGAGCCGGTCGTCGGTGACGCTGCTCGGGCTCATGAACTCCACGACCAGCAGGAGGTCGCCGGCCTCGGCATCGGCCAGCTTCTGCGCGACGGCCCGCCGGTGGAAGACGACCAGGTCGGGCTCGCGGTAGTTGCGGGGTCCCATCGAGACGCCCGGGTTGCAGCCGATGCGCCACTGGTCACTGAGGGCCGCCTGCAGGTGCATCCCCAGCTCGAACGCGCCCGAGTAGTGGCCCACGACCGCCGGCGGGCTCACGAGCAGCATCCCGTCGAGCAGCTCGTAGCGCAGCCCGTCCTCGGGGATGCCGTACAGGTCGTCGATCGTCCAGCCGTCATCGTGGGCCGGCAGGGTGGTCATGGCGCTCATGGTGCTCCTCGCCGGTCGGCATGTCACGACGGTGGCGTGCGCCGGGCCCTGGCGGAAGAGGCTGCAGAGCAGCTGTGGACAGCTCAGCTCAGTCGAGCAGGTCGCCGAGCCGGAACCGCAGCGGCACCGGCTCTTGGCTCACGACCTCGTCGGTGAAGCGTCCGGTCTCGCGGTAGCCGGCGCCGTCCAGCACGTAGGTGATGAGCACCGGCTCGCGCTGCTGCTCCAGCCGCCAGTAGTGCGGGATCCTGGCCCGGGCGTACTGGGCCGGCTTGACGAGCCGGTCGTCGGTGACGCTGCTCGGGCTCATGAACTCGACCACCAGCAGGAGGTCGCCGGCCTCGGCATCGGCGAGCTTCTGCGCGACGGCCCGCCGGTGGCTGACGACCAGGTCGGGCTCGCGGTAGTCGCGAGGACCCATCGAGACGCCCGGGTTGCAGCCGATGCGCCACTCGTCGCTGAGAGCCGCCTTGAGCAGCACTCCCAGCTCGAAAGCGCCCGTGTAGTGCCCGAAGACGGCCGGCGGGGTCACGAGCAGCATCCCGTCGAGCAGCTCGTAGCGCAGACCGTCGTCCGGGATGTCGTACAGGTCGTCGATCGTCCAGCCGTCATCGTGGGCCGGCAGGGTGGTCATGGCGCTCATGGTGCTCCTCGCCGGTCGGCATGTCACGACGGTGGACCTACCTCGCCCGTCCGACCAGCCCCGCCGACGGAACTGTGGACGGCTCAGCCGCCGGACAGCACGTCGTCGGCGTCGACGATCGTGTAGGCGTAGCCCTGCTCGGCCAGGAAACGCTGCCGGTGCGCGGCGTACTCCTGGTCCAGCGTGTCGCGCGAGACCACCGTGTAGAAGTGCGCCGTGCGGCCGTCCTCCTTCGGGCGCAGCACCCGCCCGAGCCGCTGGGCCTCCTCCTGGCGCGAACCGAAGGTGCCCGACACCTGGATGGCGACGGTGGCCTCCGGCAGGTCGATGGAGAAGTTCGCGACCTTGGAGACCACCAGCCCGGGGATCTCCTTGCGGCGGAACAGGTCGAACAGCCGCTCGCGCTCGGCGTTCTTCGTCGAGCCCTGGATGACGGGCATGTCCAGCGCGACGCCGAGCTCGTCGAGCTGGTCGAGGTAGGCGCCGATGACCAGCACCTGGTCGTCGTGGCGCTCGACCAGCTTGCGGATCACGGCGATCTTCGTGTGCGCCGTCGAGGCGATCTTGTACTTGTCCTCGGGCTCGGCGGTGGCGTAGAGCAGACGCTCGTTGTCGGTCATCGTCACCCGGACCTCGGTGCAGTCGGCCGGCGCGATCCAGCCCTGCGCCTCGATGTCCTTCCACGGCGCGTCGTAGCGCTTGGGGCCGATCAGGCTGAAGACGTCGCCCTCGCGGCCGTCCTCGCGCACGAGCGTCGCGGTCAGACCGAGGCGACGTCGCGACTGCAGGTCGGCGGTCATCCGGAAAACAGGGGCGGGCAGCAGGTGCACCTCGTCGTAGACGACCAGGCCCCAGTCGCGTGCGCCGAACAGGTCCAGGTGCACGTACTCGCCCTTGCGACGCGTCGTCATGACCTGGTAGGTGGCGATGGTGACGGGGCGGATCTCCTTGCGCTCGCCGCTGTACTCGCCGATCTCCTCCTCGGTGAGCGACGTGCGCTTGAGCAGCTCGGACTTCCACTGCCGACCGGAGACGGTGTTCGTCACCAGGATCAGCGTCGTGGCCCCGGCGCGGGCCATCGCGGCCGCGCCGACGATCGTCTTGCCGGCGCCGCAGGGCAGCACGACCACCCCTGAGCCGCCGAACCAGAACCCGTCGACGGCCAGCTGCTGGTAGTCGCGCAGCTGCCAGCCGTCCTGCTTCATCTCGATCGGGTGCGCCTCGCCGTCGACGTAGCCGGCGAGGTCCTCGGCGGGCCAGCCGATCTTCAGCAGCGCCTGCTTGAGCCGGCCCCGCTCGGACGGGTGCGCGAGCACCGTCTCCGGGTCCAGGCGCGCGCCCAGCATCGGACTGACCTTCTTGCTGCGGACGACCTCCTCCAGCACCGCGCGGTCCGTCGTGCGCAGTACCAGGCCGTGGACGGGGTCGAGCTCGAGCTTGAGCCGGCCGTAGCGGTCCATCGTGTCGGCGACGTCGACCAGCAGCGCGTGCGGGACGGAGTAGCGGCTGAAGCGCACCAGGGCGTCGACGACCTGCTCGGCGTCGTGCCCGGCAGCGCGGGCGTTCCACAGGCCCAGCGGAGTGAGCCGGTAGGTGTGCACGTGCTCCGGCGAACGCTCCAGCTCGGCGAACGGCGCGATGGCCATCCGGCACTCACCCGCCAGCGGGTGGTCGATCTCGAGCAGCAGGGTCTTGTCGGACTGGACGATGAGCGGGCCGTCGGAGGGAGTCACCACACCAGTGTCCAACGCCCGGACGCGGGCGGCCATGCCCCGATGCTGCGGTGCGCCGGCGGCTCAGTGCGCATCGACGTGCGCGACGCCGGTGACCCGCGCCAGGGCGAACGTGCGGTCCTCCTGGCGCAGGTGGTCCCAGGCGGTGATGAACCCGCCCTCCACCCCGCGGGGCTCGACGACCCGGGAGGTCGAGCGACCCTGCGCGTCCACATAGCCGAGCCAGACCTGCCGCCGCTCGCGGGCCGCCTGCTGCAGGAAGGCCAGCGTGTCGGCGGTCGTGGACCGGGTCGAGGTGACCGGCGCGCGCCGGGCCGCCCGCGCGGCGAGGTCGCCGGCCCGCAGCGCGACGACCGACAGGTCCGCCTGCTCCGGCGACAGTGCCGTCTCGCCGACGCGGTGCGGACGGGGACGGGCGGGGGTGCGTCGCGGTTCCTCGCGTGCCAGCAGCACGGCACCGTCCGGCGCTTCGGCCGCAGGCGCGTGGCCGGCGGCCCGCAGCGTCTCCAGGACGGTGTCCAGCGGGGCGTTCGACAGCACGACGGTCGGCGCGATCCGGCGCAGCCGCAGGCCGGCGGTGCGCCGGTTGGCCAGCACCTCCGACAGCAGCGCCTCGTCGTCGCAGCGCAGATAGCTCGACGCCACGCCGACCCGCAGCCGCCCGTGCCGGCGGGCGACGTCGTCGATCAGGTACGTCATCGCCTGCGGCACCGGGGTGCGGGAGCGGGCCCGGAACAGCTCGTGCAGGTCGCTCGCGGCCCGTCCGGCGTCCAGGGCTCGACGTACCGAGCCCTCCGAGACCCGGTAGACGGTGGCCCCGCCGGTCGACTCGACGTCAGCGACGAGCGCCAGCTCGCGGGCGAGGTCGCGCTCCAGCGGTCCGGGAGCGACGACGGTGAGGTCGGGCTGCACCAGGACGTGGTCCAGCGGCTCGGGCAGCAGCGCACCGAGCAGGAAGGCTGCGCGGCTCAGGTCGCCGGCCAGGATCGCGCGGCCGGGCCCGGACAGTCCGCCCCGCCCGATGAGGCCGAGGTTCTCCGCCTCCTCCAGCGTCCAGCGGTGGACGAGATCGCGGAGCCGGCCCCCGCGCCGGGGCGCCGACCAGACGAGCAGGGCCGTGGCGCTGGACCGGGTGACCGTGCGTCCGGCGGGCGCGGTCGCCAGCACCTCGAGCACCCGGCGTCGCTCGGCCGGGGCCCCCGGCCGCTCCAGGTCCGGTCCCAGCGCGGCGACCACCTTGTCGCGCACGTCGCGCTCGCCGACCAGCGACGGCAGCCTCGGCATGGCCAGCCAGGCGGCCGCCAGGCTCGCCCAGCGGTGCTCCGGCGGTGCCGCCGCCCAGGTGTCGTAGGCGGTCGTCGGCACCCAGTCGGGGTCGACACCTGCCGTCTGGTCGACCAGGCCGGCAGCGCTGACCAGCTCGACGAGCAGCGCGGCGACCGGCTCGGTGACGTCCATGACGCCGGCCGCGCGCTTGAGCTCGCGCACTCCCAGGCCCCCGGCGCGCAGCACGGTGGGCGGCGTCTCGGCCCAGCTCTCCAGCAGCGCCTCGACGCGGCTGACGGTGTCGGCGGCGGCCTGCGCCCCGGCGGCGTCGACGCTGCCGCGCGCGGCGGCCGAGGACTCCAGCGTCGGGGGTCGGGCCTGCAGCGTGCCGAGGGCGGCGGAGCCGCGGACCGCCAGGCCGACCTCCCGCGGCAGCTCGACGGTGTCGTCGTCGATCGGCACCAGCAGCCCGTGCGCGAGCAGCCAGCGCACGGGGGAGTCGTCCGCGGACGGCGTCCGCCGAGCGTCCTTGACGCTGCCGAGCGGCTTGTCGACGGCCAGGCTCTGCAGGACCCGTCGGGCCTCGGGCGTGGCGCTCGCGAGCAGCGCTCCGAGCCGGTCGGCGTCGCCGAGCAGCTCGACGACACCGCCGACGCCGTCGACGCCGAGGGTGGCTGCCACCGGCGCGACGTCCTTGACCCGCAGCCGCCCGAGCAGCTGTGCAGCCGGGCGGCCCAGGCCTGCAGCGGCGGGGGACACGACGTCGCGGACCGGGCCCACCACGCGCAGCGCCTCTGCGGGACCCCAGACCAGCGCCAGGTCCTCCAGCCGCTCGACGCCGGCGCGCACCTCGTCCGGGTCGACGGTGCCGACCAGCGCCAGCAGCCCGTCGACGGACGTCGTCTCCTCCGCCAGCACCAGCCCGTCGAGCAGCGCCAGGGTGAACGCGTCCAGGTGCTCCAGGGCGCGCAGGATCGACAGCCGCACGGCGGCCCGCGCGGCCAGCACGCCCACGTCCGGCGGGACGGGAGCGGCGAGGTCGGGCCGGGCGGTCAGCAACCGCGCCAACCGGTCGTCGGGCCAGGACCGGAGCGCGTCGGCGAGGCTGCGTGGCGCGTCGGCCCGCACCGGAGCCGGCTCAGGCGCTGTCATCCGGACCACGCTAGTCGCCGGTTGGACGCCGGTACCCCGGGAACGAGGCGACCATGACCGAACCCCGCCTGACCCAGGACAGCGCCGACCTGCTCGCGACCACGGAGGGGGTCGACGAGGGCTCGGCCCGCAGCACCGTCGAGGGGCCGACCGACGGCGACGCGCCTATCGCCTCCGACCCCGGGACGCCCGGCGGCTCGCCGGCCGACGTGCCGCCGTCCGGGCACACCCCGAGCGAGCAGGACGCCGCACCGCTGGACCTGGAGACCGACGAGAGCCGCGCCGCACGGGCCGAACGAGGCACCGGCCAGCAGCTGTCGGTCGGCGAGGGTGGCGCGCCCTAGGTCCTGCAGGTGGTGCTGACCGTCGCCGCGCCGCGGTCTCAGCGCCGGCCGAGCGCCCCGCGCAGCAGCCCGACCAGGGCCACCAGCAGTCCGACGGGCAGCAGCGACGCCACCAGCGTCGTCCACAGCGGCGCGTCGGCGCGGCCGAGCAGGAACGGGACCAGCGCCGCGAGGACACCGATCACGCCGATCCCGAACAGGGCGGCGCCCACCTGCACCAGCCGCTCGCCGGGTCGCCGGTCGTCGGCGGCCGCATGCCGGGGCCGGCTCATCGCACCTGCACGGTGAGCACGTCGGACGTGCTCACGCCCCCGCCGCCGATCCACCGCGCCCGCCACAGGTAGGTCCCGGCGTGCGCCGGTGTCCAGCTGGCGTCGAAGGTGGTGTCCGGCGAGCGACCGCGAAGGGCGGCGGTCCGCACGGTCTGCCAGGCACCGGAGCGGTCCCGGACCTGCAGCGCGACCGAGCTGCCGACCTGGCGTGGGGTGACGACCCCGGCGAGGGTCACCCGGGTGCCGGTGCGCACGTCGGTCGCCGGCACCAGGCTCAGGCTGGTGGTCACCTCAGGACGTGGGAACGCGGGCGCCCGTTCCGGCGTGAGGGTGGCGGCCAGGAAGCGCAGGCTGCTCTGCCAGGCCTGGGACTGGAAGCCTCGGGCGTGCAGGGCCCCGGGCAGCACGTGCACCCGGCTGGGCACGCCCTTCCTGCGCAGGGCGACGTCCATGACCCACGACTGCCGGGGGTCGATCTGCTCGTCCTCGCTGGTGATCGCGAGGGTCGCGGCATGCTCCCGGGAGACGTGGGTCGCCGGGGACGCGGCGGCGTACCGGTCCGGGCAGGAGGACGGGACGCACGCCAGCACGTCGCGCGTCACCTTCCGGGCGAGCCCGGAGTAGTCGCAGCTGCGGCTGGACCCGCAGCCGCCCGAGCTGGCCTGCTGCGTGAGGGCAGCGAGGTCGTTGATCCCGGACCAGGTCACGACCGAGCGCACGGCGGCCCGACCGTCGCGTGGCTCGCCGATCAGGGCGGCGAGGTGTCCACCCGCCGAGTCTCCGAGAGCGCCGATCCGGGCCGGATCCACCGAGAGCTCGTGCGCGCGGTCGCGGACGAGCTGCAGGGCTGCCTCGACGTCGTCCAACGGGCCCGGCCAGGCGATGCCCGGGGTGAGCCGGTAGTTGACGGCCACCGCGGTCCAGCCCAGGTCCCGGACGAGGCTGATCGCTTCGGCGCTCCACTCGGTGCTGTCGCCGATCTGCCAGCTGCCGCCGTGGATGAGCAGCACCGTCGGTCGCGGGCGCAGGTCGCTCAGGTCGGTATAGACGTCGAGGGTCTGCTCCAGGCCGCCCGAGCCGAAGGCCAGCGTGCGCCGGGCGACGCCGGGGGCCACCTGGAACGGCATCGTCAGCGGCGGGGTGATCCCGGGCTGGCGCGTCGGCGGCGCCGGCGGCGCGGAAGGCCCGGGGACGGGGTCGGGGGAGCGCACGCCGAACAGGGTCGCGACGGCCAGGCCAGGACGCGACGGGGCCGCGCCGGACAGCGTGCGGACCGCCGGCGCGCCCGGCAACCCGTGTCCTGCGGTCGCCGGACCGCCGGCGGCCTGCGCTGTTCCGGGCAGGCTGGCGGCGACGACGAGCACGACGGCCGCAACGCTGCGCGACGGAGACACGGTGTTCCCTCCTGGATCGCTGCTCAGGACGAGGGTATCCGGGCCGCCCGATACGCTGACCAGTCCGGCTTCCCCTGCGACGCGACGAGGTCCCCCGTGCCCACCGGCAAGGTCAAGTTCTACGACAAGGACAAGGGCTTCGGCTTCGTGGCCCGCGACGACGGCGGCGACGTCTTCGTCCCGAAGTCGGCGCTGCCCGAGGGGCTGGAGGAGCTCAAGACCGGGAGCCGGGTCGAGTTCGGGGTGGCCGCGGGAAAGCGGGGCGAGCAGGCCCTGTCCCTGACGGTCCTGGACGCGCCGCCGACGCTGGCCGGAGCACGTCGTCCCGCCGACGAGCTGCAGAGCATGGTCGAGGACCTCATCAAGCTGCTCGAGTCCAAGGTGCAGCCGACGCTGCGCAAGGGACGCCACCCCGACCGTGAGAGCGGCCGTCGCGTCGCGACGATCCTGCGCGCCGTCGCGACCGAGCTCGAGGGCTGAGAGCCGCGCCAGTCGCCGCGGCGCGGCTCAGCGCGGGACGAGCGAGAACTGCCACACGCCGGTCGCCGTCGCGCTCGCCGGGACGGCGCCGGCCGGGTCGCTGCCGGCGGCCGGCTGCGGCGTCGGGACGCCCTGGTAGACGAACAGGTCGAACGACGAACCCGGAGCCACTCCTGGAAGGGTCGCGTAGTGGCCGTCCTGCGCCGGCGACTGGTAGGCCACCTGCTGGCTGCCCGGCTCCTGGATCTCGTAGTACCAACCGGCCTCGGCGAGCTCCTTGTCGACGTCGATGCCGACCGGCTGCGCGCTGTCGAAGGCCAGCGTCGTCGCGCCGTCGTGGCGCGTCGCGCAGGAGCCGGAGTCGGTGCTCTCGCCGTCGAAGCAGTAGGTGTTCGCCTCGGCGTAGGTGCTGCTCCCGGCGTTGACGAGGGTGACGATGGGCGCCGGCTTCTCGCAGGCGGCCAGCGCGGTCAGCGACAGGGCCGCGCTCGCAGCGGCGAGCAGGCGTCGGCGGGCGGTCATCAGGTGCTCCGTGGCTCGTCGGGACGGTCAGGTGTGACACTGGCGGGGTGCCAGGGGTGAGAAGACGCTTGCGTGACGTCGGGAAGAAGGTATCCGGCGTGCTCGCCGGACCGCGCGATCAGGTGCCGACGGCCGGGGCGACCACGTCCAGCGTCGCCGACGACGCCGGTTCCAGCGAGCCGACCGCTCCCGAGCCCTTGCCCCCTGCGGAGCCGACGACGACCGAGGATCCCCCGATGAGCCCGACCGCCACCACCGCTCCCCAGCAGCCTGCCGAGCCCGACGGGCTCGCTGCCGCCACCGTCGAGACGGCTCGCGCCGCTGCCCTCGCCGAGGCGGGATCCACCGTCGGCGAGCACCTGGGGGCGGAGGCCGAGGACGAGCACACCCTCACGCACTCGTTCGCCTGCACCGTCGCCGGTTACGTCGGCTGGCGCTGGGCCGTCACCGTGGTGCGGGTCGAGGGCAGCGACGCGGTCACCGTCGACGAGGTCGTGCTGCTGCCGGGCAGCGGCGCGCTGCTGGCGCCGGCGTGGGTGCCGTGGAGCGAGCGGATCCGCCCCGGCGACCTGTCCCCTGGGGATCTGCTCCCGCCCGAGCCGGACGATCCGCGCCTGGTGCCGTCCTACGGCGACGTCGATGCGGCCGAGCTGCCCTTCGCGCTGCACCGCGAGCTGGGGCTCGGCCGCGTCCGCGTCCTGTCGCGGGACGGCCGCGCTGACGCTGCCGAGCGCTGGTACGACGGCGACGCCGGCCCGTCGACGCCGATGGCCAAGGCGGCCCCGGCCGACTGCGGCAGCTGCGGCTTCCTCGTCCCGCTGGCCGGCGCCCTGGGGCGCGTGTTCGGCGCGTGCGCCAACGGCATGGCCAACGACGACGGCCGGGTCGTCGCCCGCACGCACGGCTGCGGGGCGCACAGCGAGACGGTCGTGGAGAACGTCGAGTCGACCTACTCCGGCATGGCGGTCGAGGACGACGAGTTCGAGGTCGTCGATCGCCAACGCGTCGTCGCCGACCCGGTCGACGTCGCCGGCGAAGAGGTGCTGCCGGGCTCGGACGCGGTCGGCATCGAGGTCGAGGTCGAGGTCCCACCCGTCGAGCCGTCACCCGTCGAGCCGTCAGCCGCCGAGCCGTCAGCCGCCGAGTCGTCACCCGTCGAGCCGTCGCTCGACGAGCCGTCCTCCGTCGAGCCGTCGCCTGGCTCCTCGGTCGATCCTGCGACGCTCGCGGCGGACGGCGTCGCTGGGATCCCCGCCACGACCGAGGACGACCCCGCCGGGGCGGCGCTCGCGGGTGGGCTAACCGACGAGCCCGCGGCGGCGGGGTCCTCCGCCGACGTCGACCCGCTGGAGTCCGGCCTGGTCGGCGGACTCACCGGCCCCGTCGAGGACTGAGCCTCAGGTGCTGAGGAACGCGCGCTGCTCGGCCGACAGCGGTACCGGCCGGCCGTCGGCGTAGTCGAAAACCACCAGCACGACCTGCACGTTCGCTGCCGCGATCCCCGCCTGCGAGACCGCCAGCAGCAGCCGGAACGAGGAGCGGCCGACGTCCAGCACGCTGACGTCGACGTCCAGCGTTCCGCTGCGCACCTCGGCGAGGTAGTCGACCTCCAACCTGGGCACGATCACCGCGGTGCCGAACACGCCGTCGCCGGCCGTGGCCAGGAAAGCCATCCAGGCGTAGCCGCAGCGCCGCAGGATGCGGTCGAAGTTCAGGTGTTCGCTGCGCCCGGGTGCGGTCGGGTCAGGGACGGCGCGCTCGTCGTCGGGCAGGAGGCGACCGTCCGCCGACAGGTCGTCGGTCAGCGGCCGCAGGTCCTCGGCGACGACGTCGGTGCTGTGGCGGTACATGAGGCGATCCTGCCCGATGCGCCTCCAGGCGGTAGGAAGGCGCGGTGACCACTCCGCTGTCCCGCGCCGTCACCGCCGCGCAGGCGGCCGGACGGGTGCGTCCTGTCGACACCCTCGGGCTGCCGCTCGGACCGGGCCAGCCGCCTGGCTTCCTGCTCGCGCTCGGGGAGCGCACCGACTGGGTCGACCTGCGCGTGTCCAGCGCGCTGCTGACCGTGCTGTCGCCGCTGTTCGAGCATCCCGGCGTGCACTACCTGTCCGGCTTCTTCGGGCCGCTGGAGCGCTACCTGCGCGACGCCGACGCCAACCTCGGCTTCGCCGCCGCCGACTTCCGCCGGATGGGTCCGCTGCTCGCGCGCGCCAGGCCGCGGGTGATGGCCACGGCCGCCGCGATGCCGGACGCCGACGGCTGGTGCAGCCTGTCGCTGCACAGCGGAGGGACGTCTGCCGAGCTGGCCCGGGCGGGCGCCGACCCCGATCGTCTGCTCGTCGTCGAGGTGAGCGAGGCGTTCCCGCGCACGCGCGGGCTCGGCGACCACCGGCATGCGCTGCACGTCGACCAGATCGATCTGCTGGTGCACAGCGAGTCCGAGCCCGTCGCGCTCCCCGTCGTGCCGGCCGGTGACCTCGACCGGCAGATCGCGGAGCACGCGGCGCGCTTCATCCCCGACGGCGCGACGCTGCAGACCGGGATCGGGGGGATCCCGTCGGCGATCGCGGCGCACCTGGCGGCCGGCCCGGGCGACGGTTACGGCGTGCACACGGAGATGTTCACCGACGGGTTGTTGCAGCTGCACCGTTCCGGCAAGGTGAGCAACGCCGGGAAGGGCCTGTACGACGGGGTCTCGGTGACGACGTTCGCGATGGGCAGCGCTGAGCTGTACCGGTGGCTGCACGAGAACGACGACGTCGCTTTCCTGCCGGTGGAGATCGTCAACGCCCCGCACGTGATCGAGCAGAACGCCCTGATGACGACGATCAACGGTGCGCTGGCGGTCGACATCCACGGGCAGGTCGTCGCCGACACCCTTGCCGGTCAGCAGTTCTCGGGCATCGGGGGTGCGGAGGACTTCACCTCCGGGCCCGGCTTCAAGACCGACCAGCGGGCACTGATCTGCCTTCCGTCGACCGTGACGGTCGGTGGTGAGGTCCGTTCCCGCATCCTGCCGTGGTTCGAGGCGGGCACGGTCGTCACGACGCCTCGCCACCAGGTCGACGTCATCGTCACCGAGTACGGCGCCGCCGAGCTGGAGGCCAAGACGGTGCACCAGCGAGGCCAGGCGCTCGCGGCCATCGCCCACCCGGACTTCCGCGACGGGCTGCTCGAGGCGGCCGACCGAGCCTCGAAGGGCCGCTCGCCGATGCCGTAGCTTGGCCGGCGCTGGAGTCCGGGTCCGCCGCAACATCGCGCCGTCCCCAGCAGTCCAGTGCTGGGGATTGCGCGAAGTCGGACCGGACGGCCGTCGAGACGGACGCAGGCAAAGCGGCCAGCGCTGCTGACCCACCCGGCGTGGCTAGCGTTCTGGGCATGAGCACCTCGAGCCGGAGCCGCCCCTTTGCGCAGGTCGACGTGTTCTGCTCGCAGGCCGGGCGCGGCAACCCGGTGGCCGTCGTCGGGGACGCCGACGGACTCAGCGTGGACGCGATGCAGCAGTTCGCGGCCTGGACGAACCTGTCCGAGACGACCTTCGTCGTGCCGCCGACGCGACCCGGTGCCGACTACCGCGTGCGGATCTTCACCCCCTCGCAGGAGCTCCCGTTCGCCGGCCACCCGACGCTCGGCACCTGCCACGCCGTCGCGACCTGGACCGACCGCGGCGGTCAGTCGCTCGTGCAGGAGTGCGGCGCCGGACTCGTCGAGGTGCGACCGCTGACGGCGGACGGACTGCCGGGCCGGGAGTTCGCCGCGCCACCGCTGGTGCGGTCCGGGCCCGTCGACCCGGCCGATCTGGACCGGGCGCGCGCCGTCCTCGGCCTCGCTCCCGACGAGGTCGTCGATGCCGCCTGGGTCGACAACGGACCCGGCTGGATGGGGCTGCTGCTCCGCGACGTCGCGACGCTGCGTCGCCTCCGCCCGTCCGCCGCGACCGGAGACCTCGGGGTGGCTGCCAAGCTCGGCGCCGCGGCGAGGACCGACGACGAGGGTTGCGCCCTGGAGGTGCGGGCGTTCTTCGACGCGGTCGGGGGCCGACCCGTCGAGGACCCGGTCACCGGCAGCCTCAACGCCTCGCTGGCACAGTGGCTGCTCGGCAACGGCACCCTGCGCGCCCCCTACACCGCCCGGCAGGGCCTGGCGCTCGGCCGACGGGGCCGGGTCCAGATCCAGGTCGACGACGACCGGCTCTGGGTCGGCGGCGCGACCTCCACCCTCGTCGCCGGCACGGTCCTGCTGTAGACGGGTCCGTCGCCCTCGTCGAGGCTCGCTCCTGACCTAACCGGGGACGACCACGCCCTCGCGGAGCATGCGACGGGCCAGCACGAGAGCGCCCGGCTCGTCCAGGCCGTGGAGCGTCAGGTCGGCGGGGGTGCACGGCCCGGCCAGCAGGCGGCGCAGGGCCGGCTCGACAGCAGCGGGCAGCGTCATGGTCCGGCCGGCCAGCCGGGCGACGACCGAGCCACCGTCGACCGTGAGCGCCACGACCAGACCTTTTCGGGGCCGCAGCGCCGTACCGGCGTCGAGCGTCCGCCCGGCTGCCGTCTGCGCCAGCAGCGCCAGAGGTTCCAGGGGGATCGCGCGCCGCAACCGCTGGGCCACGACCTGCTCGACGTCCGCCGCCGGCAGCGTCTCCAGCCAGGTCGCGGCCCGGCGCAGGAATGCCGCGACGTCGAGCCCGTCCAGCGGCTGCAGCGGCAGCGCGTCGCGGAACTGCTCGTCGGCGCCGGCCAGCGACACCGCGTCGGTGAGCACGTCGAACCAGGTGGTCGTGAGCACCCCGACCGTCAGGTGGACGGAGTGCTCGTCGGTGGTCAGCGCTGCGTGGACGTAGCCGCGCGGCAGGTAGAGGGCGTCGCCGGCCTCGAGCTCGACGTCGAGCAGCGGCTCGGCCCCGCCAGCGACCAGGTGCGCGCCGGCCTGCGGCTGCGACGACAGCGGCAGACGCACCACCGGCTCGTGGACGATCCAGCGCTTGCGCCCGCTGACCTGCAGCACGAACACGTCGTGCGTGTCGTGGTGGAAGTCGAAGCCCTGGTGCGCGCCGCCCGGGGTCACGTAGGCGTTGCACTGCGTGGCGTGGCCGAGCTCGGAGGCCAGGTCGCGGCAGAAGCGGGCGACCGGTGGGTGCATCCGGTGCACCGACTGCAGGACGAGCGTCGCGCCGTCGGCGTACTGCGCCGCCAGGGCGTCGCCGTCGACGAGGTCCCCGATGCGCCGGGCGCCGGCCGTGACGGTGCGCAGCGGGACGGGCAGGCTACCGCCCTCGGAGACGGTGCGGAAGAACGGGGTACGTAGCGCACGGTCGGCGACGAGCTCGTCGACGTCGGCAGGGCTGAGCAGGTCGGTGAACGCCGTCGGCAGCTCTTCGGCACGCGACAGCAGCGGCGTGCGCGACCAGTGCTCTGCCGCGAACGTCGCGGCGTCGACCCCGGCGCAGCGCGCCAGCGCGGTGGGGCGGTCGGTCACGCAGGCTCCAGGTCGGCTCGTAGCGGCGGGACCACCGCGGCCGCCGGTCCGACGTGCGGACCGGCGGCCGGGTGGGCGACGGAAGCGAGGGCTACCGACGCGGTCGGCCGCTCGGGGGAGCGGCCACGTGCGGGCTAGGCCGGGTCGGAGCCGGCGGGGTCGGCGCCGGCGGGGTCGACCTGGGTCTCGTTGCTGTCGCCCTGGTCTGCGTCGCCACCCGAGCCGGGGTCGGCGCCGGCCGGGTCGACACCGGCCGGGTCGACCTGGGTCTCGTTGCTGTCGCCCTGGTCGGCGTCGCCGCCGGGAGCCGGGTCGGTCGAGGCGGTGGTGACGATGTCTTCGTCGCGCAGGGTGGTCATGGGACCTCCGAAGGTCGTGATGGGGACCGCGTCGGTGCGGCCTCGGCCTCCACCTGCCCAGCCGCGGGCCGGGCATGCCGACTGCGGCGGTCGGGCCGCCTGCCCGGCGCCGAGCGGTCCCGGCCCGCACCCGTGACACTGGAGGGGTGACCCGCGCGACGCTCGACAAGGACCCTTCCGAGGTCGCCGCCATGTTCGACGAGGTGGCGGCGCGCTACGACCTCACCAACACGGTGCTCTCGCTCGGCCAGGACCGGGGCTGGCGGCGTGCCGTCGCCGCGGCGCTGGACCTGCAGCCGGGGGAGCGGGTGCTCGACCTGGCCGCCGGCACCGCCACCAGCAGTGCGGCGCTGGCCCGCGGCGGAGCCGACGTCGTCGGCTGCGACTTCAGCCTGGGGATGCTGCGGGTGGGCGCCAAGGCCGCGCACGAGGGCGTCGAGCTCGTGGCCGGCGACGCCCTGCACCTGCCGTTCGCCGACGGCGTGTTCGACGCCGTGACGATCAGCTTCGGGCTGCGCAACACCCAGGACCTCGACGTCGCGCTGGCCGAGCTGCTGCGCGTCACCCGGCCGGGCGGCCGGCTCGTCGTGTGCGAGTTCAGCCACCCGACGTGGACACCGTTCCGCACCGTGTACGTCGAATACCTCATGAAGGCGCTGCCGACCGTCGCGCGGCGGGTCAGCAGCGACCCGTCCGCCTACGTCTACCTGGCCGAGTCGATCCGGGCCTGGCCGCGGCAGGCCGCGCTCGCGGGTCATCTGCAGCGGGCCGGGTGGGGCAGCGTCCAGTGGCGCGACCTCACCGGCGGCATCGTGGCGCTGCACCGGGGTACGCGTCCGGCCTGAGCCAGGCTGGGCGTGCCCGCCGCCGGTCACCGGCGTACGATGCTCGTGAAATCTTTCACAAGCGTTCCAGGCACGGGAGGACGGCCCATGGCGGCCACGGCAGGCACCCCCGGGACGAGGTCGACGGCAGGTTCGGGCGACGCCGCAGCCAGGACCGACATCCCGCGTGCGCAGACCCCCACCGACCTCGACGCCGACGTCATCGTCGTCGGCGCGGGCCCGGGAGGCAGCGCCGCGGCGCACGCGCTCGCGCAGCACGGGCTCGACGTCCTGCTGCTGGAGAAGACGAGCTTCCCGCGCGAGAAGGTCTGCGGCGACGGGCTCACCCCCCGCGCCGTCAAGAGCCTGGTCACGCTGGGCATCGACACCTCCGAGAGCAACGGCTTCATCCGCAACCGCGGCCTGCGCATCCTGGGTGGCGGCATGCGGCTCGAGCTTCCCTGGCCGGAGCTGGCCAGCTTCCCCGACTACGGCCTGGTGCGTCCCCGGCTGGACTTCGACGAGCTGCTGGCCCGCGGCGCGCAGAAGGCCGGTGCCCGTCTGCAGGAGCAGACCAACGTCACCGGCCCGGTGCTCGACACCGCCGGCCGCGTCGTGGGCGTCACCGCCAAGGTCGGCCCGGAGAAGCTCGAGCGCACCTACCGGGCGCCGCTGGTCATCGCCGCCGACGGCAGCAGCGCCCGCCTCGCGATCGGCCTGGGCATCGAGAAGCGCGACGACCGCCCGATGGGTGTGGCCGTCCGCCGCTACTTCGACAGTCCCCGTCACGACGACGACATGCTCGAGTCCTGGCTCGAGCTGCGCGCGCCCGACGGCAGCCTGCTGCCCGGGTACGGCTGGGTGTTCGGCGTCGGCGACGGCACCAGCAACGTCGGGCTCGGCATCCTCAACACCACCAACGCCTGGCAGAAGACCGACTACAAGCAGCTGCTGGCCCGCTGGACCGGCTCGATGCCCGAGGCCTGGCAGTTCGACGAGGAGCACGCCACCGGACCCGTCCGTGGCGGCGCCCTGCCGATGGGCTTCAACCGCACGCCGCACTACACCCGCGGCGTGCTGCTGGTCGGCGACGCCGGCGGTGCGGTGAACCCCTTCAACGGCGAGGGCATCGCCTACGCGATGGAGTCGGGCATCCTGGCTGCCGAGGTCGCCGCGCAGGCGCTCGCCCGGCCGGCCGGCCCGGCCCGCGAGAAGGCGCTGCAGGCCTACCCCGCGCAGATGAAGGCCGTGTACGGCGGCTACTTCACCCTCGGGCGCGTGTTCGTCAACCTCATCGGTCACCCGCAGGTGATGAACCTGGCCACCCGGCACGGGCTGCCGCGTCCGACCTTGATGAAGTTCACCCTGAAGATGCTGGCCAACCTCACCGACCCGCGCGGCGGCGACGCCCTGGACCGCGTCGTCAACGGCCTGAGCAAGCTGGCCCCGGCGGCATGAGCGGCACCGTCCGGACGCCCGGTGCGCGGCACGTAGGCTGCCGGACGGTCCGGGTGCACGCCCGCAGCCGCCCCGCCCGCTTGATCCCCGCCCGCGTGATCCCAGCCCTGGCGATCGCCGCCACCTCGAACGGAGCCGCCCGGTGCTGAACAACTACGTGCCGATCCTGGTGCTGTTCGTGCTGGCCGCGGGCTTCGTGGTCGTGTCGGTCGGCGCAGCGGCCTTCATCGGCCCCAAGCGCTACAACCGCGCCAAGCTCGACGCCTACGAGTGCGGCATCGAGCCGACCCCGCAGCCGATGGGAGGAGGCCGCTTCCCCGTCAAGTTCTATCTGACGGCGATGCTGTTCATCGTGTTCGACATCGAGATGGTGTTCCTCATCCCGTGGGCCGTCTCCTTTGACCGGCTCGGCCTGTTCGGTCTGGTCGAGATGACCTTGTTCATCGGCACCGTGTTCGTGGCCTACGCCTACGTGTGGCGCCGCGGCGGGCTCGAGTGGGACTGATGGACGACCGCCAGCAGGCAGAAGGAGTGCGTCATGGGTCTTGAGGAGAAGCTTCCCTCCGGGGTCGTGCTGACCAGTGTCGAGAAGGTCGTCAACTGGTCGCGCAAGTCCTCGCTGTGGCCGGCGACGTTCGGGCTGGCCTGCTGCGCGATCGAGATGATGGCCACCGGCGCCGGCCGCTACGACCTGGCGCGCTTCGGCATGGAGGTCTTCCGCGCCTCCCCGCGCCAGGCCGACCTGATGATCGTCGCGGGCCGGGTGAGCCAGAAGATGGCGCCCGTCGTGCGGCAGATCTACGACCAGATGCCCGAGCCGAAGTGGGTCATCGCCATGGGCGTCTGCGCCTCCAGCGGCGGAATGTTCAACAACTACGCGATCGTGCAGGGCGTCGACCACGTCGTGCCCGTCGACATGTACCTGCCCGGCTGCCCGCCGCGGCCCGAGATGCTCATCGACGCGATCCTGAAGCTGCACGACAAGATCATGGACGAGCCGCTGGGCGCCAACGCCGCGCGGCGCGAGGCTCCCGGCTACGCCCCGCGCGAGCTCGTCGCGAGCAGCGTCCGGCACAGCCCGCAGGGTCGCAAGGACGCCCGCGAGGCCTTCTTCACCGAGATCCGCCGGTGAGCACTCCCGACCAGCCGGCACCCGCGCACCAGGACGCGGCCGAGGCCACCAGCACGCCCGTCGAGAGCGCGCCGGAGACGATCGACCACGGCTCGACGACCGCGCACGGCGCCGACCCGGTGCGCCCGGCACCCGGCGGCGAGGTCACCCGGGCCCCGCTGCCGGCCGCCGTGCCCGGTCCGGACAGCGGCTCGGCCGTCACCGCCGTCCGCGCCGCCGACCAGGCCGGCAGCGACATGTTCGGCGCCGCAGGCGGTTCCGACACCTCCGGCTTCGGCGGGCTGGTGCGTCCCGCGCCGCTGCTGGCCAGCAGCCCGCGTCCGTTCGGCGGCTGGTTCGACGAGGGTGTCGACGCGCTGGAGGAGGCCTTCGCCGGCTTCTCCGACGCGATCACGCGGGTCGTCGTCGATCGCGGCGAGCTGACGCTGCACGTCAAGCCCGGCCGCGTGGCCGAGGTGTGCCAGCACCTGCGTGACGACGAGAACCAGCGCTACGAGCTGTGCCTGAGCGTGTCCGGCGTCGACTACCCCGACCAGGCCGACCGGCTGCACGTCGTCTACCACCTGATGTCGATGACCTACCGGCGTCGGCTGCGGCTGGAGACCGCGGTGCCCGACTCCGCCCCGAACGTCGCGAGCGTCACGAGCGTCTACCCGACCGCCGACTTCCACGAGCGCGAGACGTGGGACATGTTCGGCGTCGTCTTCGACGGTCACCCGGCGCTGACGCGGATCCTCATGCCGGACGACTGGGACGGCCACCCGCAGCGCAAGGACTACCCGCTCGGCGGCATCCCGGTCGAGTACAAGGGCGCGCAGATCCCGCCCCCCGACGAGCGGAGGTCCTACGCATGACCACCACGTCCGAGACCGAGTTCCCCGCCGACCCCGGTGGTGACGGCCTGGTCGCCGACCCGTACGCCGCGACGAGCCGCGACACCACCGAGGGCACCGTCTACACGGTCACCGGCGGCGACTGGGACACCCTGGGCACCAACCACGACGAAGAGCGCATCGTCGTCAACATGGGTCCGCAGCACCCGTCGACGCACGGCGTGCTGCGCCTGGTGATGGACCTCGAGGGCGAGACGGTCACCGCCGCCCGCACCGTCATCGGCTATCTGCACACCGGCATCGAGAAGAACATGGAGTACCGCAACTGGGTCCAGGGCGTCACGTTCGTGACGCGCATGGACTACGTCGCGCCGCTGTCCAACGAGGCCGCGTACTGCATGGCGGTGGAGAAGCTGCTCGGCATCGAGATCCCCGAGCGCGCACAGGTCATCCGCGTGCTGGTGCTCGAGCTGAACCGCATCAGCAGCCACCTGATCGCCTTCGCCACCGGCGGCATGGAGCTCGGCGCGCTGACGGCCATGACGAACGGTTTCCGCGAGCGCGAGCTGGTGCTCGACATCCTGGAGATGATCACCGGGCTGCGCATGAACCACGCCTACCTCCGTCCCGGTGGGGTGGCCCAGGACCTGCCGCCCGGCGCGGTCGAGAAGATCCGCGAGCTGCTGGAGATCTTCCCCAGCCGCCTGCGCGGCATCGACGACCTGCTCACCGGCAACCCGATCTGGCAGTCCCGCACGCAGGGGGTCGGCCACCTGGACCTGCAGGGTTGCCTGGCGCTGGGCATCACCGGCCCGATCCTGCGCTCGGCGGGGCTGGCCTGGGACCTGCGCAAGGTCGAGCCGTACCTGGGCTACGAGGACTACGAGTTCGACGTCGCCACGCACACCGACGCCGACTGCTGGGGACGCTTCATGGTCCGCAAGCAGGAGCTGTGGGAGTCGCTGAAGATCGTCGAGCAGGCGCTGGACAAGCTGCGCCCGGGCCCGGTCATGGTGGCCGACACCAAGATCGCCTGGCCCGCGCAGCTGGCCCTGGGCGCCGACGGCATGGGCCAGTCGCTGGACCACGTCAAGAAGATCATGGGCACCTCGATGGAGGCCCTGATCCACCACTTCAAGCTGGTCACCGAGGGCTTCCGGGTCCCCGCCGGCCAGGTCTACGCCGCCGTCGAGTCCCCCCGCGGCGAGCTGGGCGTGCACGCGGTCAGCGACGGCGGCACGCGCCCGTTCCGCGTCCACGTGCGCGACCCCGGGTTCACCAACCTGCAGGCCACGGCGGCGATGTGCGAGGGCGGGCTGCTTTCGGACGCGATCGCGGCCGTCGCGTCCATCGACCCGGTGATGGGTGGTGTCGACCGATGAGGTCGCAGGAGGTGACGGCCCGATGAGGTCGCAGGAGGTGACGGCCCGATGACCGCACCGCCCCACCACGAACGGAGCGCCCGTGAGCGACGCCCTGACCGAGCAGACCCGCGTCGATGCGCGCGAGATCATCGCGCGCTACCCGCAGAAGCGGTCGGCGCTGCTGCCGATGCTGCACCTGGTGCAGTCGGTCGAGGGCTACGTCAGCCCGGCCGGGATCACCCTGTGCGCCGAGGAGCTCGACCTCACCAAGGCCGAGGTCGGCGCGGTCGCGACCTTCTACACGATGTACCGGCGTCGTCCCGCCGGCACCTACCACGTGGGTGTCTGCACCAACACGCTCTGCGCGGTGCTCGGCGGCGACGCGATCCTGGACAGCGTCAAGGAGCACCTGGGCATCGGCCACAACGAGACGACCGCGGACGGCACCGTCAGCCTGGAGCACCTGGAGTGCAACGCGGCGTGCGACTACGCGCCGGTGATGATGGTCAACTGGGAGTTCTACGACAACCAGACGCCCGCCAGCGCGCGCGACCTCGTCGACGCGTGCCGCGCAGGCACCCCGCCGCCGCCCACCCGCGGACCGGCCAGCCTCTGCACCTTCAAGCAGGCGTCGCGGGTGCTGGCAGGATTTGCCGACGGCCGCGCGAGCGAGGGCGTGCAGGGCGGCCCGCCGACCCTCTACGGTCTCGAGCTGGCCAAGCAGCGCGGCGACGACGCGCCCGCCTACCCCGCCAGCACCGACAACACCAGCACCCCGACCGAGAGCGCCACATGACGTTCACCCCCGTCCTGTCCCGCCACTGGGACGACGCCGACTCCTTCACGCTGGAGGGCTACACCCGCCGCGGCGGGTATGCCGCGCTGCCCAAGGCGCTGGCGATGGAGCCTGATGCGCTGATCGCGCTGGTCAAGGACTCCGGGCTGCGCGGACGCGGCGGTGCCGGCTTCCCCACCGGGATGAAGTGGGGCTTCATCCCGCAGGGCACCGAGGGCCAGGCGGCCAAGCCGCACTACCTGGTCGTCAATGCCGACGAGTCCGAGCCGGGTACCTGCAAGGACACCCCGCTCATGATGGCCAACCCGCACGTGCTGGTCGAGGGCGTCGCGATCGCGTCGTACGCCATCCGCGCGTCGTTCGCCGTGATCTACGTCCGCGGCGAGATCGTGCACGTGGTGCGCAGGCTCCAGCAGGCCGTGCTCGACGCCTACGCCGCCGGCCACCTCGGCAAGGACGTCCACGGCACCGGCTTCGACCTCCACGTCGTCGTGCACGCCGGCTCCGGCGCCTACATCTGCGGCGAGGAGACGGCCCTGCTCGACTCGCTCGAGGGGTATCGCGGCCAGCCGCGGCTGCGTCCGCCGTTCCCGGCCACGCACGGCCTCTATGCGAGCCCGACCGTCGTCAACAACGTCGAGTCCATCGCCAGCGTGCCGAGCATCGTGCTCGGCGGCGCCGCCTGGTTCTCCTCGATGGGGACCGAGAAGTCCAAGGGCTACACGCTGTACTCGCTGAGCGGGCACGTGAAGAACCCGGGCCAGTTCGAGGCGCCGCTGGGCATCACGCTGCGCCAGCTCCTGGACCTGTCCGGCGGCATGCGCGAAGGCCGCACACTGAAGTTCTGGACGCCCGGCGGCTCCTCCACCCCGCTGCTGACCGACGAGCACCTGGACGTCCCGCTCGACTACGAGGGGGTCGCCGCCGCCGGCTCGATGCTGGGCACCAAGGCGCTGCAGTGCTTCGACGACACCACCTGCGTCGTGCGGGCCGTCCTGCGCTGGACGGAGTTCTACGCGCACGAGTCGTGCGGCAAGTGCACGCCGTGCCGGGAAGGCACCTTTTGGATGGTGCAGATCCTCCAGCGGCTCGAGGCGGGCACCGGCAGCGAGGAGGACATCGCCACGCTGCTCGACACCTGCGACAACATCTTCGGCCGATCCTTCTGCGCCCTCGGTGACGGCGCCACCAGCCCGATCGTGTCGGGCGTCCAGCTGTTCCGCGACGAGTTCGTCGCGCACATCACCGGCAAGGGCTGCCCGTTCGACCCCGTGGCGTCCACCGTCTTCGCGGGAGTCCCGGCGTGACCGTCACCTCCACCGGCGCCGCTGCGACGGCCGCCACCGACCTCGTCACCCTGACCATCGACGGCTTCGAGGTCGCCGTGCCCAAGGGCACCCTGGTCATCCGCGCCGCCGAGCTCGTCGGCATCCAGATCCCACGCTTCTGCGACCATCCGCTGCTGGACCCCGTCGGAGCCTGCCGTCAGTGCATCGTCGAGGTCGAGGGCCAGCGCAAGCCGCTGGCCTCCTGCACCACCACGGTCACCGAGGGCATGGTCGTCAAGACGCAGCTGACCTCGCCCGTCGCCAAGAAGGCGCAGGAGGGCACCCTGGAGCTGCTGCTCATCAACCACCCGCTGGACTGTCCGGTCTGCGACAAGGGCGGCGAGTGCCCGCTGCAGAACCAGACGATGACCAACGGCAACGCCGAGTCGCGCTTCCACGACACCAAGCGCACCTATCCCAAGCCGCTCGCCATCAGCAGCCAGGTGCTGCTGGACCGTGAGCGCTGCGTCCTGTGCGCCCGCTGCACCCGGTTCAGCCAGCAGGTGGCCGGCGACCCCTTCATCGAGCTGTTCGAGCGCGGGGCGCTGCAGCAGGTCGCCATCTACACCGACACTCCGTTCGAGAGCTACTTCTCCGGCAACACCGTGCAGATCTGCCCGGTCGGCGCGCTGACCGGTGCCGCCTACCGCTTCCGGGCCCGCCCGTTCGACCTGGTGTCGACGCCGATGGTCTGCGAGCACTGCGCGTCGGGCTGCGCGCTGCGCACCGACCACCGCCGCGGCAAGGTCATGCGCCGGCTCGCCGGTGACGACCCGCAGGTCAACGAGGAGTGGAACTGCGACAAGGGCCGCTGGGCCTTCACCTACGCCACCCAGGGTGACCGGATCGCGAGCCCGCTGGTGCGCGACTACGACACGGGGCGCCTCCGCGAGGCGTCCTGGTCCGAGGCGCTCAGCCGCGCGGCCCAGGGGCTGGCGCTGGCCCGCGACGCCAAGGGCGTCGGCGTGCTGCCCGGCGGCCGGCTGACCGTCGAAGACGCCTACGCCTACGCCAAGTTCGCCCGCGTCGCCCTCGGGACGCACGACGTCGACAGCCGGGTCCGGCCGCACTCCGACGAGGAGCAGCAGTTCCTGGCCTCCTCCGTCGTGGGTCGCTACGCAGGCCAGCCCGGCGTGCTCACCTACGACGAGCTCGAGCGGGCCCGCACCGTGCTGCTCGTCGGTTTCGAGCCCGAGGAGGAGTCGCCGATCGTCTTCCTGCGGCTTCGCAAGGCGGTGCGGCAGAGCGGCACGCGGGTGTTCACGCTCGCCCCCTTCCGCAGCCCGGGAGCCGTCAAGACCGGCGCGCGACTGCTACCGACCGTGCCCGGGGCCGAGGCAGCGGTGCTCGCGACCCTGAGCGGGACGCCCGACGGTGTCGCCGGCGAGGCTGCCGCCGCGCTGTCCGAGCCCGGCGCCGTGCTGCTGGTCGGCGAGCGGCTGGCCGGCTCGCCCGGCGCCCTGTCGGCGGCAGCGGCCCTCGCCGCCGCCACCGGCGCCCGGCTGGCCTGGATCCCGCGTCGTGCGGGTGAGCGCGGCGCCATCGACGCCGGCACCCTGCCGGGCCTGCTGCCCGGGGGGCGCTCGGTCACCGACGACGGCGAACGCCTGCAGGTCGCGTCGGTGTGGGGGTGCGAGCTCTCGTCCGCACCCGGCCGTGATCTCGACGCCATCCTCACCGCCGTCCGCGACGGTGAGCTGTCCGGGCTCGTCGTCGGCGCCGTCGACCCGGCGGACTGCCCCGACCCGTGGCTCGCCGTCGATGCGCTGGACAAGGCCGACTTCCTGGTCAGCCTCGAGCTGCGCCGCTCGCCGGTCACCGACCGCGCCGACGTCGTGCTGCCGGTGGCCGCCGCGGTCGAGAAGGCCGGCACCTACCTGGACTGGGAGGGCCGCGCGCGTCCGTTCGAGCAGGTGCTGCGCCAGTCCGGCAACCTCACCGACGGCCGCGTGCTGCACACCCTGGCCGCCGAGCTCGACCGTCCGCTGGGGCTGCCCGACGTCGTCAGCGCCCGCGCCGAGATCGCCCGGCTCGGCTCGATCACCTCCCGCCCGGACGCCCCCACCGTCGCCGCGCCCGCGGCCGCTGAGCCCGAGAGCGGGCGAGCGGTGCTCGCGTCCTGGCACTGGTTGCTCGACGACGGCTCGCTGCAGGACGGCGAGCCGTTCCTGGCCGGCACCGCGCGCCGCCCGCGGCTGCACCTGAACGCCGCGACCGCCGCCGAGATCGGCGCGGTCGAGGGCCAGCAGGTCACCGTCGCGTCCGAGCGGGGCAGCGTGACGCTGCCGCTGGTGGTGGCCGAGCTGCCCGACCGCGTCGTCTGGGTGCCCATGCGCACGCCCGACGCCGCCGTCCGCCGCGACCTCGCCGTCACCCCGGGTGCGATCGTCACGATCACCGCAGTCCGCACCACCGAGGGGAGCCCGGCATGAGCCTCGCCCTGCTGACCGACGTCGCAGCGCCCGGGCTGCTCGCGCAGACCGCCGACAAGACCCAGCTGCCGCTGACGAGCTTCGGCAACGAGCCGTTCTGGCTGACGATCGGCAAGACGCTGTTCGTGTTCGTCCTGCTCGTGCTCATGACGCTGTTCTCGATCGTGTTCGAGCGCAAGGTCGTCGCGCGGATGCAGCAGCGCAGCGGTCCGAACCGGGTGGGTCCTGGCGGTTGGGGGCAGTCGCTGGCCGACGGCGTCAAGCTGGCGCTGAAGGAAGACATCATCCCCGCGCTGGCCGACAAGCCGGTGTACCTGCTGGCCCCGGTCGTGTCTGCCGTCCCGGCTTTCCTCGCGTTCTCGGTCATCCCGTTCGGGCCCAAGGTGTCGGTCGCCGGCCACCAGACCGCCCTGCAGCTCACCGACCTGCCGGTCGGCGTCCTGTGGGTGCTGGCCTGCGCGAGCCTGGGCGTGTTCGGCATCGTCCTCGCCGGCTGGTCCAGCGGCTCGACCTATCCGCTGCTCGGCGGGCTGCGCTCGGCCGCGCAGGTCATCAGCTACGAGATCGCGATGGGCCTGGCGCTGATCGCCGTCTTCCTCTACGCCGGCTCGCTGTCGACCAGCGAGATCGTCGCCGCCCAGGAGAGCAGCTCGTTCGTCCTGCCGTTCACCGACCTGACGCTGCCGCGTCCAGGGTGGTTCGTCTTCACGCTGCCCGTCTCCTTCATCATCTACTGCATCGCGATCACCGGCGAGACCAACCGCGCGCCCTTCGACCTGCCCGAGGCCGAGAGCGAGCTCGTGGGCGGGTTCCACACCGAGTACACGTCACTGAAGTTCGCGATGTTCTTCCTCGCCGAGTACATCAACATCGTCACCGTCTCGGCCCTGGCCACGACGCTGTTCCTGGGCGGCTGGCAGGCACCGTTCCCGTTCTCACGCGTCGACGCCCTCTCGACCGGGTGGTTCCCGATCGTGTGGTTCCTGCTCAAGACGGTCGTGTTCATCTTCTTCTTCATCTGGCTGCGCGGCGTGCTGCCACGGATGCGCTACGACGCCTTCATGCGCTTCGGCTGGAAGGTGCTCGTCCCGGTCGGCCTGGTCTGGATCCTGCTCGTCGCGGCCATCCGCACGATCACTCTGGAGGTCGACGACCGGCGCTCGCTCCTGGGCATCATCGGCGCCGCCCTCGCGGTGGTCGTGGTCGCGTTCTGGCTCGTGCCACCGCCGACCGAGCCGGAGCAGACCGAGCTCGGCGACGATCTCGTCCCGACCTCGGAGGGCGGCTTCCCGACCCCGCCGCTGGACCTGGTCGTGCCGGCGTCGCCGCGCAGCCTGCAACGGCTCGCCGTCGGCGCGGGAGCGTCCGCCGCTCCCGTCCCCAGCCCCGTCGAAGGAGACCAGTAGATGGCCGGCGTCCTGGACCCCGTCAGGGGCTTCGGGCTCACCTTCATGACGATGTTCAAGAAGGTGACCACCGAGCAGTACCCGGAGGAGGTCGTCGGCACCGCGCCGCGCTACCACGGCCGGCACGTGCTGAACCGACACCCCGACGGGCTGGAGAAGTGCATCGGCTGCGAGCTGTGCGCCTGGGCCTGCCCGGCCGACGCGATCTACGTCGAGGGCGCCGACAACACCGAGGAGAACCGCTTCTCGCCCGGTGAGCGCTACGCCGCCGTCTACCAGATCAACTACCTGCGCTGCATCTTCTGCGGGCTGTGCATCGAGGCGTGCCCGACCCGTTCGCTGACGATGACCAACGAGTACGAGCTGGCCGACGACAGCCGCACCGACCTGATCTTCACCAAGACGCGCCTGCTGGCACCGCTGCTGCCCGGCATGGAGCAGCCGCCGCACCCGATGCGCCTGGGCGACACCGACACCGACTACTACCTGGGCAACCCCGGCGGAGGCCAGCCGTGACCGGGCAGGTGCTCGCCGTGACCTCGACCGGGGAGGCCATCACCTTCTGGGTGCTGGGCCCGCTGGCCGTCATCGCCGCGATCATGATGGTGCTGAGCAAGAACGCCGTCCACGCCGCGCTGTTCCTCGCCGGGGTCATGCTGTCGCTGGCCGGGCTGTACGCCGCCCAGGACGCACCGTTCCTGGCGGCCGTGCAGGTCATCGTCTACACCGGCGCGATCCTCATGCTGTTCCTGTTCGTGCTCATGCTGGTCGGCGTCGACTCCAGCGACTCGCTCATCGAGACGCTGCGCGGCCAGCGGGTCGCCGCGCTGATCGTCGGCGCCGGGTTCGCCGCCCTGCTGATGAGCACCATCGCCAGCGGGGTCGTCAACGACGACGGCAGCGTCAGCGCCGTGGGGCTGGAGGCGGTGAACGCCGAGGGCAACGTGGTCGGCATCTCGCGGCTGCTGTTCACGGACTATCTGTTCGCGTTCGAGGTGACCAGCGCGCTGCTCATCACCGCCGCCCTCGGGGCGATGGTGCTCGCGCACAAGGAGCGCACCGTCCCGGTGGCCACCCAGCGCGAGCTGGCCAAGGCGCGGTTCGCCAGCGACCACCCCTTCCCGCTGCCGGGACCGGGCGTGTTCGCCGGGACCAACAGCACCGCCAGCCCGGCGCTGCTGCCCGACGGCTCGCCGTCGGCGGACAGCGTCAGTGCCGTGCTGACCCCCCGGCCGGCGGAGCAGGCCGACGGCCCCACCGGCCAGGGCACGCGCAGCATCGAGAAGAGCTCATGACCGGTCCGGCGAGCGGAGCGACCCCGTGAACGAGAGCTACTACCTGCTGCTGGCCGCCCTGCTGTTCACGATCGGCGGGCTCGGCGTGCTGCTGCGCCGCAACGCCATCCTGGTGTTCATGAGCGTCGAGCTGATGCTGAACTCCGTGAACCTGACCCTGGTCACCTTCAGCCGCACGACCGGCACCCTCGACGGCCAGGTGATGGCGTTCTTCGTCATGGTCGTCGCGGCGGCCGAGGTGGTCGTCGGCCTGGCCATCATCATGAGCGTGTTCCGCAGCCGCCGGTCGGCGTCGGTGGACGACGCGAACCTGCTGAAGTACTGACCGTCCGCTCCCGCCCGGTACGTTCCGACGCACCGCCCGACCTCCGGCACCCCGACCGCCGGCCAGACGAGAACGAGGACCTTCCCGTGTCAGCCACGCCCTGTCGGCACCCTGCGCAGCAGCGGGCGACCCGATGAGCCTGACTCCGCTGCTGGCGCAGGCCGAGGCCCCCGCCGGCGAGTACCTCGCCGCCACCGGCGCCCTGTCGGTGATCTGGCTCGTCGTCGCCCTGCCGCTGGCGGGTGCCGCGATCCTGCTGCTCGGAGGAAGGCGCACCAACGCCTTCGGCCCGTACCTGGCCATCGCGGCCTGCGGCTCGGCGTTCCTGTACGCCGTCATCGCCTTCTTCTCCCTCGTCGGGCTGGAGGAGCGCACCGCCGACAAGCGGCTGTTCTCCTGGGTCCCGGTGGCCACGCTGCAGGTCGACTTCGGCTTCCTGCTGGATCCGCTGAGCGCCACCTTCATGCTGCTGATCACCGGCGTCGGGCTGCTGATCCACATCTACTCGCTCGGCTACATGAGCCACGACCCCCGCCGCCGGCTGTTCTTCGCCTATCTGAACCTGTTCGTCGCAGCGATGCTCGTCCTGGTGCTGGGCGACAGCTACCTGGCGCTGTTCCTGGGCTGGGAGGGCGTGGGTCTGGCGTCCTACCTGCTCATCAGCTTCTGGGCCTACAAGCCCGAGGCAGCCACGGCGGCGAAGAAGGCCTTCATCGCCAACCGCGTGGGTGACGTCGGCCTGCTGCTCGCGATCTTCCTGATGTTTGCGGCGCTGGGCACCACGTCCTTCACCGGCGTGTTCAGCCAGGCCGAGCTGCTCACCGCCGGCACCGCCACGGCGATCGGTCTGCTGCTGCTGCTGGGCGCCTGCGGCAAGTCCGGGCAGTTTCCGCTGCACACCTGGCTGCCCGACGCGATGGAGGGCCCGACCCCCGTCTCGGCCCTGATCCACGCCGCGACGATGGTCACCGCGGGCGTCTACCTGATCGCCCGCAGCACCCCGCTGTACGCGGTCACCGAGACGGCCGCGCTGGTGGTCAGCATCATCGGCGCGATCACCATCCTCATCGGCGCGATCATCGGCTGCGCCTACGACGACATCAAGAAGGTGCTGGCCTACTCCACCGTCAGCCAGATCGGCTACATGTTCCTGGCCGTCGGCATCCCCGGCGCAGGCGCGATCGCGATCCTGCACCTGCTGACGCACGGCTTCTTCAAGGCCTGCATGTTCCTGTCGGCCGGCTCGGTCATGCACGGCATGAACGACCAGGTCGACATGCGTCGCTTCGGCGACCTGCGCAAGGCCATGCCGATCACCTTCGCCTGCATGGGCGTCGGCTACCTGGCGATCATCGGCGTGCCGCCCTTCGCCGGCTTCTTCTCGAAAGACCTCATCATCGAGGCGGCGTTCGACCAGGGCGGCGCCCGCGGCTACCTGATGGGCGGGGTCGCGGTGCTGGCTGCCGGACTGACCGCGTTCTACATGACCCGGCTGATGATCATGACCTTCTTCGGCCCGAAGCGCTGGACGGACGACGTCCACCCGCACGAGAGCCCGTCGGTCATGACCGGTCCGATGATCCTGCTCGGCATCGGCTCGGTCGTCTCGGGCTTCCTGCTGCGCGACGTGTTCGACCTCGAGCACTGGCTCGAGCCGGTCACCGGTGCGCACGAGGTCGAGAACCACGTGATCGCCCCGCTCGCGGTCTCCGCGATCGTGCTGCTCACCGTCGCGGTGGGCGTGGCGCTGGCCTATCGGCAGTACGCGACCCGGCCGGTACCGACCAGGGCGCCGGTCGCCGTCACCCCGTTCACCTCGGCAGCCCGGCGCAACCTGTACTTCGACGCCCTCAACGAGAGCGTGCTGATGCGCCCCGGTCAGTACCTGATGCGCTTCCTGGTCTTCGTCGACAGCAGGGGCATCGACGGCGCCGTGAACGGCCTCGCGGCCGCGGTCGGTGGCGGGTCCGGCCGGCTGCGCCGGGTGCAGAACGGCTTCGTCCGCTCCTACGCCCTGTCCATGTTCGGAGGAGCCGCCCTCGTGGTCGCCGCTCTGCTCGTCGTGAGGATCGGCGCATGAGCACCACCCCCTGGCTCACCATCCTGGGCCTGATCCCGCTCGGCGGCGCCGCGGCGCTGATGCTGCTGCCGAAGGGTCGTGACCTGCTGGCGAAGCAGATCGCGCTGGCGACGTCCCTGGTGGTGCTCGTGCTGACGATCGTGGCCTGCGCCGCGTTCGAGCCGGACGGAGACCGGTTCCAGTTCGTGCAGGCCTACGACTGGATCCCCGCCTTCGGCGTGCAGTTCGCGGTCGGGGTCGACGGCATCGCGCTGGTGCTCATCGCCCTGATCGCCGTGCTCGTGCCGGTGGTGCTGTTGGCGTCCTGGCACGACGCCGACCCGGTGGTGACCTCGGCCGAGACCGCCGGCGTCGAGCAGACCGCGGTCGGATCGGCGGTCGCGTCGACGGGGGGCTCCACGAGCGTCCTGACCCGACCGCGCACCGCACCGCCGACCACAGCGCCGACGACCACCGCACCGACGACCACCGGCGGCCGGCCGGCCCGCTCGGGCTCGGTCCGCGCGTTCTTCGCCTGGCTGCTGGTGCTCGAGACGATGATGATCGGTGTCTTCGCGGCGACCGACGTCTTCCTGTTCTACATCTTCTTCGAAGCCATGCTCATCCCGATGTACTTCCTCATCGGCAGCTACGGCGGCCCGCGGCGCTCCTACGCCGCCGTGAAGTTCCTGCTCTACAGCCTGGTCGGCGGGCTGCTCATGCTCGCCGCGGTCATCGGCCTCTACGTCGTGTCGGCCAGCCAGGGCGAAGGCACCTTCGCCTTCGACCAGCTCACCCAGCTGGAGATCAGCACGCCGGTGCAGATGGCGCTGTTCAGCGGCTTCTTCATCGCCTTCGCCATCAAGGCTCCGCTGTTCCCCTTCCACACCTGGCTGCCCGATGCCGGCGCCGAGGCCCCGGTGGGTGGGGCCGTGCTGCTCGTCGGGGTGCTCGACAAGGTCGGCACCTTCGGGTTCCTGCGCTACTGCATCCCGCTGTTCCCCGACGCCGCCCGCATCCTGGGGCCGTACATCGTGGTGCTCTGCGTCATCGGCATCCTGTACGGCGCCCTTCTCGCGATGGGCCAGAAGGATCTCAAGAGGCTGGTGTCCTACACCTCCATCGCGCATTTCGGCTTCATCGGCCTGGGGATCTTCGCGTTCACCTCGCAGGGCCAGACCGGCGCCGTGCTGTACATGGTCAACCACGGGCTCTCGACCGGGGCCCTGTTCCTGGTGATCGGCTTCCTCATCCTGCGTGGCAAGAGCCGGCTCACCGCGGACTACTCGGGGGTGCACGCCGTGGCGCCGGTGCTGTCCGGCACGTTCCTGCTCGCCGGGCTCTCCTCGCTCGCGCTCCCGGGCCTGTCGACGTTCATCAGCGAGTTCCTGGTGCTCATCGGCACCTACGCCCGCTACCCGGTGGCGGCCGCTTTCGCGGTGATCGGCGTCATCTTCGCGGCGCTCTACATCCTGCTGGCCTACCAGCGCACCATGCAGGGGCCGCTGCGGCTGCCCGCGGCCGTCGGGGAGACGTTCGCCGACCTGAAGCTCCGCGAGGTCATGGCTGTCGCGCCGCTGCTGGCCCTGATGCTGTTCCTCGGCTTCTACCCCAAGCCGCTGACCGACATCATCAACCCCGCCGTCAGCGCGACCATGCAGGACGCCGGGCGCACCGACCCGGCCCCGACCCAGGGCGGCCCCGCGGCCGCACCGCGCTAGGAGCCTGCGATGCCCACCGACATCCTGTCGCCCCACGTCTCCTACGGCCCGGTCGCCCCGCTGCTGATCGTCTTCGGCGCCGCACTGGTCAGCGTGCTCGTCGAGGCGTTCGCCCCGGCCGCGGCGCGGCGCACCGCGCAGCTCGGCGTCTGCGCCGTCGGCCTGCTCGGCGCGCTGGCCGCGTGCGTGCTGCTCGCGGGCACCAGCGAGCTCGTCTTCAACGGCGCCATCGCCGTCGACGGTCCGACGCTGGTGCTCCAGGGCACCCTGGCGCTGCTGGGCCTCGGCGGCATCATGCTGCTGGCCGAGCGCTCGTTGGACTCCTCCGGCGGTGCCGTGGTGGCACGCGCGCAGGTGCTGCCAGGTTCGCGCGAGGACGTCGCGCTGGCCGAGGCCACCGAGGTGCAGACCGAGATCTACCCGCTGGCGCTGTTCAGCCTGGGCGGGATGATGCTGTTCCCGGCCTCCAACAACCTCATCCTGATGTTCATCGCGCTCGAGGTGCTGTCGCTGCCGCTGTACCTGATGGCGGGGCTGGCCCGTCGCCGTCGCCTGCTCTCGCAGGAGGCGGCGGTCAAGTACTTCCTGCTCGGTGCGTTCGCCTCGGCGTTCTTCCTCTACGGCGTCGCGCTGCTCTACGGCTACGCCGGCAGCGTCGACCTCGGCGACGTCCTGGCCACCACACAGACCGCGGGCAGCAACGACGCGCTGCTGTTCACCGGGCTGGCGATGCTCTCGGTGGGTCTGCTGTTCAAGGTCGGCGCCGTGCCGTTCCAGGCCTGGACGCCCGACGTCTACCAGGGCGCTCCGACGCCCGTCACCGCGCTGATGGCCGCCTGCACCAAGATCTCGGCCTTCGGCGCCCTGCTGCGGGTGCTCTACGTCGGCTTCGGCACGACGCAGTGGGACTGGCGGCCGATGATGTGGGTCGTCGCGATCCTGACCATGGTCGGCGGTGCCGTGCTGGCCGTCACGCAGACCGACGTGAAGCGCATGCTCGCCTACTCCTCGGTGGCGCACACCGGGTTCCTGCTCGTCGGCGTCATCGCGCTGAACGGCAAGGGGCTGTCGGGCACGCTGTTCTATCTCCTCGCCTACGGCTTCACCACGCTGGCCTCGTTCGCGGTCGTCACGCTCGTGCGCGACAGCAGCGGGGAGGCGACGCACCTGGCGCAGTGGGCCGGCCTGGGCCGCAAGAGCCCGGTGGTCGCCGGCACCTTCGCCTTCCTCCTGTTCGCTCTGGCCGGCATCCCGCTCACCAGCGGCTTCATGGCCAAGTTCGCCGTGTTCAGTGCCGCCGTCGACGGTGGGGCCACCGCGCTGGTCGTCGTCGGCGTGCTCGCCAGCGGCGTCACCGCCTTCTTCTACGCCCGGGTCGTGGTGCTGATGTTCTTCAGCGAACCGCCGGCCGACGGCCCGACCGTCGCGATCCCCAGCGCCTTCACCGCCGGCGTCATCGCCCTCGGCCTCGCGGTGACGGTCGTGCTGGGCGTGCTGCCCCAGCCGATCCTGGACCTGGTCGACCGCGCCGGCCCGTTCGTCTACTGATGCCCGGGCTCCGCATGCAGCATCCGACCGCGCCGCCGTGGCGACGATGACCGCTCCTGCGGGCAGCAGCCTGCTGGAGACCACCGATCCCGCGCTGGCGGCGTCGGTGGCCGGCGGGCTGGACGCGGTCGAGGCCCGCCTGCGCGAGGTCGTCGCCGCCTCGCACCCGATGCTGTCGCTGGCCAGCAGCCACCTGGTGGAGGCCGGCGGCAAGCGCGTGCGCCCGCTGCTGGCGCTGCTCGCCGCGCACCTGGGCGACGCCGCGCGGCCCGAGGTCGTCGATGCTGCCGTCGTCGTCGAGCTCACCCACCTCGCGACGCTGTACCACGACGACGTCATGGACGAGGCCGACGTGCGCCGCGGCGCGCAGTCGGCCAACAGCCGCTGGACCAACACCGTCGCCATCCTCACCGGCGACTACCTGTTCGCCCGGGCCTCCGACCTGACGGCCGGGCTCGGGGTGCAGGCCACCCACCTGCAGTCGCGCACCTTCGCCCGGCTCGTGGAGGGACAGATCTCCGAGACGGCGGGGCCGGCCCACGGGCAGGACCCGGTCGAGCACCACCTGCACGTACTCGCCGACAAGACCGCCTCGCTGATCTCGACCTCGGCCCGGCTCGGCGCCCTGATGGCCCGGGCCGACCCGGCGCACGTCGAGGCGGTCGCCCGCTTCGGTGAGGTCTTCGGCCTGGCTTTCCAGCTGTCGGACGACCTCATCGACGTCCTGTCCGAGACCGACGACTCCGGCAAGACGCCGGGCACCGACCTGCGCGAGGGCATCCGCACGCTGCCGGTGCTGCTCGTGCTGGCGGACAGCGATGCAGATCCGGGCAGCGCGCGGCTGCGCGAGCTGCTGGTCGGTGACCTCACCGACGACGCGCTGCTCGCCGAGGCCTTGGGCCTGCTGCGGGCACACCCGGCGATCGGCTCCGCCACCCAGCGGCTGCAGGGCTATGTCGACCAGGCCCGCGAGGTGGCCCGCACCCTGCCCGCAGGCTCGGTGCAGGACGCGCTGCTGGCGCTGACCGACTTCGTGCTGGCCCGCACGGGCTGACGTGCTGCCCGTCGAGACGGCTCCGGCGGCAGTCCTGCTGGACGTCGGCGGCGCCGTGCCGGTGCGGCTGAGCGTCGTCAACGTCGGGCTGGCCTGCTGCGCGGTCGAAGCGGTCCTGGCGATGCTCGACGCCGACGGCCGGCTCCCGGTGGCCGCGCCGGGCACCGCCGTCCAGGTGATGGTCGTGTCGGGCACGGTCACCGACAAGCTCGCGCCGCTGGTGGTGGCGCTGCACGCGTCGCTGGCCCCGGTGCGGGTGGTGTCGTTCGGCGCCTGCTCCAACACCGGCGGGCCCTACTGGGACTCCTACTGCGTCACCGCCGGCGTCGACCGGCTGGTCCCCGTCGACGTCTGGGTGCCCGGGTGCCCGCCCCGACCCGAGGCGTTGCTCGGCGCGCTCCGCGAGCTGGCGGACCGGGCATGAAAGGCGTCGACCTCCCGAGCCGGCTGGCGGTCGTCACCGGCGGCGTCGTGGTGCAGGCGCACGGCGTCGTGACCTGCGACGTGCCCGTCCCGCAGTGGGTCCCTGCGGTGACCGCGGTGCGCGACGATCCCGAGCTGGACGCGACCTTCTTCGACCTGCTGACCGTCGTCGACCAGCACCCCGGCGGGTTCGACGTCGTCGTGCGGCTGTGGTCGGTGACGCGTCGGCACGCGATGCACCTGCGCACGTCGCTGCCCCGCGAGCAGCCGCGCCTGCCCTCGCTGACGGGCGTCTTCGCCGGCGCGGCCTGGCACGAGCGGCAGGCCTGGGAGATGTTCGGCGTGCAGGTCGACGGCCACCCGGGGCTGGCGCCGCTGCTGCTGCCCGCCGGCGGGGTGGCGCAGCCGCTGCGCAAGGAGCACCTGCTCGAGCGACGCGACGACCGCCCGTGGCCGGGCAGCGAGGACCCGGCCTTCTCCGGCGAGGGCGGCCGTCCGGCCCGCCGCCGGCTGCAACCCCCGGGTGTGCGATGAGCGTCGACCCGGTGCCGGTACGCAGCCGCGGCACGATCGCCCTGCTGGAGGAGAACTGCACCGTCTGCATGCTGTGCGCGCGTGAGTGCCCGGACTGGTGCCTCACCATCGAGGGCCACACCGACCTCGCTCCGCCGGCCAAGCCCGGCGGGCGGCCGCGCACCACCCACGTGCTCGACCGGTTCGCCATCGACTGGTCGCTGTGCATGTACTGCGGCATCTGCGTCGAGGTCTGTCCCTTCGACGCGCTGTTCTGGGCGCCGGCCCTGGTCCCGGCCGGCCACGACGGCCCGCAGGCCCTGGTCGACGAGCGCGCCCAGCTGCGGGAGTGGCTGGCCGACGTGCCGCCGCCACCGGAGCTGGACGCCGCTGCGGCACCGGCCGAGGAGGTCGACGCTGCGGCGCGCCTGGACGCGGTCGCGACCCAGCGGGGCTGACGACCGGACCCGCGCGCCGGGGCCGGCGGATCGGTCGCGGGTGCCGGTCCCGGTCGCTAGCCTGCCGGCATGAGCGAGCCTGTCGACCCCTTCCTGACGCCGCCTCCCGGCGCGACCCCGCCGGGCGCGAGGCCGCCTGGCGCGACCCCGCCGGGCGCGCGACCGACGGGGAGCGGGCCGGCTCCGACGGGCGAGGGACGGGCACCCGACCGCGCGCCGCAGTACGGCCAGCCGGGGTACGGCCAGCCCGCCTACACGCGGCCGCCGTACACCAACCCGGTGCCGCAGCCGCAGCAGTCCGCCTCGCCCTACGGCCGCACGCCGGCGGCCGACCCCTCCGCGTACGGCCAACCTGCCGCCTACGGCCAGCAGCCGTACGGCCAGCCGCAGTACGGGGCTGCGCCCGCCTACGGCCAGCAGCCGTACGGCCAGGCACCCGGCGGGCCGGGGCAGCTCGGCCGGATCCGTCCCACCGGCACGATGATCCTGCTGTTCTTCGTCACGCTCGGCATCTACCAGTACTTCTACAACTACCGGGTGCACGACGAGATCAAGAAGCACTCGGGACAGGGCCTGGGCGGCGGCATCGCGCTGCTGCTGACCTTCCTCGCCGGTGCCGCGATGCCCTTCGTCACCCCGTCTGAGGTGGGCGGCCTCTACAAGCGACGTGGCGAGAAGCCGCCCGTGACGGGACTGACCGGGCTCTGGTACGCGCTGTCTTTCGCCGTCGGACTGGTGGTCGTCCTCGTCGGAGGCGTGGCCTCTGCCGTCTCGGCAGGCAGCACGGTCGACCCGGTCACCGGCGCGACGACGATCAGCGACGCGGCTGCGGTCGGTCTGGTCGGCTCGTTCGCCCTGTTCCTGGTGATCGTCCTGGTCGGGTCGCTGATCGGTTTTGCGAAGACCAACGGAGCCCTCAACCGCTACTGGGCATCGATGGGCGCCCGGCCCTGAGCGGATGGCCCGTCGGGAACGAGGGCTGCGGCACGGCGTCTTCCTGAAGGCCGCGGCCCCGCCCCGGGCATCATCCAGATGGCCGTCAGCCGCAGCCGCGAACTCCAAGCCGCCGCCACCGGCGCGCAGATCACCGGCGACCTCCTCGCCGTGGCCAGCGCGCTCCGAACGCTCGAGCAGGGCAGCGTCGCGCGACCGCTGCTGGCCGGCCACGGGGCTGAGCTCCGCTGCCGCCTCCCGCGAGGGTCGGGTTGCGCCCCGGTAGACGGGCGGGGACGGGTCAGGTCCCGACCCTCGCGGCCGGCGCTCGCCGGCGTTCGCCGCCGTCTCGGTGGCAGGCCTGCTCGTGGGGTCCCTGCGCACGAAAGGCGCCGTCAACAGCTGCTGGCAGTCCCGGCCTACCGGTAGTTGGTGAACTGCAGGGCGAAGTCGAACTCCTGTCCCTTCAGCAGCGCGATGACGGCCTGCAGGTCGTCCTTCTTCTTGGCCGAGACGCGCAGCTGGTCGTCCTGGATCTGCGGCTTGACACCCTTGGGGCCCTCCTCGCGGATGACCTTGGCGACCTTCTTGGCGTTCTCGGAGCTGATGCCCTCGCTGACGGTGGCCGTCAGCCGGAACTCCTTGCCGGAGGCCTGCGGCTCGCCGGCCTCCAGCGTCTTGAGCGAGATGGCGCGCTTGACGAGCTTCTCCTTGAACACGTCCAGCAGCGCGGCGCAGCGCTCCTCGGCACCGGCCTTGATGACGATCGACTCGCCCGACCAGGCGATCTCCGCGCCGGTGCCCTTGAAGTCGTAGCGGGTCGAAGCCTCCTTCGCCGCCTGGTTCAGGGCGTTGTCGACCTCCTGCCGGTCGACCTTGCTCACGATGTCGAAACTGGGGTCGGCCATGGGCACGCTCCTTGCTATCGTCTGCCGCGCACCCTGGCGGGTTGCCCGAGTGGTCAAAGGGAGCAGACTGTAAATCTGCCGGCTCAGCCTACGAAGGTTCGAACCCTTCACCCGCCACACCTGCCTACGAACGGCCCCCGACGCATGACGTCGGGGGCCGTTCCGGGTGTTGCCCACAGACTCCCGAGCCCGGTGGACAGGGCGGACGCCGCGCCTCGACTCTGACGTCACGGTGCTGAGCGCACGTCCGGACGTGTCGGCGGTGTGCGGCGGCGGCGTGTGGCGGCGCTGGCTCTCCGTCCTCCCGATGAGGAGATCCACGGTGCTGCTCCTTCCAGATGCTGTCGTAGTCTTGGTTTCGAACACATGTTCGACTACTATGACATCATGGACGAGTCGGAGCGGGAGCGCAGGCGCGCGGCGATGCTGCGTCGCGCTGCTGACTTGGAGGCGCGGTGTCCGTGGGAGCTGCCTGCGTGGCGGGCTGATCTGGCGGTGCTCGCGGCCTCACCCGGTGCTGCTGCGCGGGTGTTCGTGGCGGAGATGACGGTGCTGGACCGGTTGGCGGCGGCGGTGCCGCGTGTCGGCGGTGATGAAGGAGGTTGCACGCCGTGGGTGTCGTTCCTGCGGGAGGTCGCGATCGCGCGACAGTGCAGCGATCGAGCGGCGTCGCGGGAGGTCGCTGATGCCCAGCGGCTGCTGTCGGTGATGGTGCAGACCCGGGCCCTGCTGACGGCGGGGGAGCTGTCGGTGGGTCGCGCGCGGGCGATCCTGGCCGAGACGCATCCCTGCGACGACGCCCTGGCGGCGAAGGTCGATGCCGACATCGCGCAGCGGGCCACGGTGCTGCCGGAGTGGCGCATCGCGCAGGCCTGCCGACGCAGCGTCCTCAAGCACGACCCCGAGGCGGCGGCCCTGCGTGCGTCGCGAGCCTCAGCGGGTCGGGGGGTGCAGCTGCAGGCGGGCCGGGACGGGCAGTGCATCGCGGCATTGAACGGACCAGCGGTGCCGTTGCAGCGCTGGTACGACACTCTCGATGCCCGCGCCCGGGCGCTGCGCGCGGCGGGTGATGGCCGCACGCTGGACAGCCTGCGGTTCGACCTGGCCGTCGGCGGCTATCCGTGCGCGACGCATGCTCCGGCCGACAACAGCCCCACCGCCGTCCCTGCCGCAGCCGGCCCGGTCGCGGCGTCGTCGTCCGAGCAGGATCCGCCGCGCGGGGGTGCCCACCCTTGCGGTGGCAGGCCGTTCCCCTGGTCGCCGACACCGGCGCCGGAGCCGGCACCCGCACTCGCCTCCGCACCGTTGCCCCAAGCCTCGGCACCGGTGACCGCGGCGGAGCTGGCCGAGGCGAAGGAGACCGCCGCGGCAGGGCTACGCGCCTCGGGGGTGGAGGCCGCGTCGCCGGACTGCCGCATGAGCCGGCCGGTCCAGGCGCACATCAGCGTCCCGGTCGAGACGCTCCTGGGCCTGTCGAACGAACCGGGCTACCTCGCCGGCTACGGCTGGATCGACGCACCAGCGAGTCGGCAGCTGCTTCTGGATGCCGAGCTACGCCGGGCACTGGTCCACCCCAACACCGGACGCCTCCTGGACCTGGACAGCACGGTTCGGCGATGACCGCCACAACCACGCTTTCTTGCCGTCGCCGGCGTGACGATGTGCCTGCAGGACCTGCAACTGTCCGAGGTCCCGCTCCGCACCGAGGACCGCCACGACCCCGGTCGAGGCCTGACGGAGTTCGTCCACTGGCGCGACGGCTACGACGACGGCCCTACCGGGGCCGGCGTACGGGCCGACCGGGCCGATCTCGATCACGACACGCCGTTTCCACACGGCCCGACGGCAGCGTGGAACCTGGCTGCCCGCGGCCGGCGCACCCACCTGCTCAAGCACCGTGGCTGGACGCCGATCCGCACCGAGACCGCCACCTGGTGGACCAGCCCGGCCGGACAGATCGTCCAGATGCCCCACCACGACACCGCACCCCCCGGGATCGACACCGACACCGACGGCGTGCAGGCCGGCGGCGTGCCCGACCCCGAGGCCCTCGCCGAGCTCGATCAGATCCTCACCCGAACCGAGCACGACCTCCCACCCTGGGACGAGCCACCGTTCTGAACCGGGGTCGCGCGTGCGTGGCAGGCCGGCGACGAGAAACTCACCGCGCCACCGCCGCGCAGCGGGCCCATCCCGATCAGGACACGGCGGTGGGTACGTCGACCGTCCTTGACCACCCGCGCGCCGGTGCGGCACGGTCACGGCTCCTACCATCCGGCAACCTGGAGCCAGCGAGCATGGAGCCCTGGAGGTCGCCGACGTCCCGGAGCCGCGGCCGGCGCGCGGACAGGTGCTGGGCTGCGGCATCTGCGGCTCGGACCTGCACGCCCGCACGCACGCCGACGCACAGGCCGACGTGCTGGCCGAGACCGGCTACGACGGCCTGATGCGCACCGACCAGAAGGTGGTGCTGGGTCACGAGGTGGTCGCCCGGGTGCTGGAGCACGGCCCGAGGACGCGCGCCAAGATCGACGCCGGCACCCCGGCGGCTACGCCGAGCGGCTGCTATCCGAGCAGTCGATGTGCTTCCCCCTGCCCAACGGGCTGGCTCCCGAGCTCGACGTGCTCACCGAGCCGCTGGCCATCGCCCACCACGCCGTGCGGCGCGCGGAGGTCGCGCGCAAGGACGTCGCCATCGCGCCGGGGTGCGGACCCGTCGGGCTCGCCGTCATCGCCATGCTCAAGGCCCAGGGCGCGCACCATCGTCGCCAGCGACTTCTCGCCTGGACGGCGAGCTCTGGCGACCGCGTGCGGGGCCACCGTCGTCGTCGACCCGGCCGGCCAGTCGCCGTGGGAGTCCTTCGGCGACGCCGGGCACCTGCGCACCTTGCCCGGCCGCGGTCGAGCTCGCGGTCGGCACGGTCGAGAAGCTGGACCGGCTGCCGGTGCCGTGCCACCACCTGTGGCGGGCTGCGGAGAAGCTGGCGCCGCCAGCCCCAAGCGACCGGTGATCTTCGAGTGCGTCGGCGTGCCTGGAACGATCCAGAGCGTCTTGACCAGCGCGCTGCTGTTCTCGCGCATCATCGTTGTGAGGGTGTGCATGCAGCCCGACGCGTTCCGGCCGGCGATGGCGATCACCAAGGAGCTCGAGCTGCGCTTCGTGCTGGGCTATACGCCGCTGGAGTTCCGCGACACCCTGCACCTCATCGCCGAGGGCACCGTCGACGCTCGGCGACCCGGAGCAGCACGCCAAGATCGTCATCGATCCGAAGAGCCGGGCGCAGGCGCCGGTGCGCGGCGCGTCGCTGACCGCCGGCTGACCGCTACGGCACCCGCAGCTGCTCGACGTCGGCCGCCCGGCGCAGCGCAGGCAGGGTGCAGGCGGTGGCGGCGACGCAGGCGAGGACGGCGGCCGGCGGGAGCAGCAGCACCGTCCAGGGCGTGGCGAGCCCCTCCGAGCCGGCGAGCGCGCCGGTCGTGGCCAGACCGACCAGCACGGCCAGGACCGCTGCGGGCAGCACCGGCAGGCCCACCTGCAGCAGCACCGCCCGCGCGAGGGTGCCGGTCGGCACACCGGTAGCCGTGAGCGACGCCAGGGTGCGACGACGCTCCAGCAGCCCCTCCAGCGTCGTGAGCAGCAGGCCGGCGGCCGCCACCACGAGGCTGAAGACCATGCCGACCGCGGCCAGCGCGAACCCCTGGCCGTAGAACGAGCTGTCGGCGCCGTTGTTGGTCTGGAAGTCGCGCAGGATCACCAGCGCGATGGTGGCCGACAGGGTCACCAGCACGACGGCCGACATGGCGCGGGCCTGCGCGCGGGGCTCGTCCTCCAGGCGGCGGCCGGCCAGCAGCAGCGCCGGACCGCGCGCGATCCGGCCGGCGGCCCGACCCGTGAGCGAGGTGAGCCAGGTGCCCGCCGACACCAGACCCAGCAGCATCAGCACCAGCAGGGCGCTGACGAGCACCGTCGCGAGACGCTGGCCGGGCGGTCGTGCCACCGTCGCGGCGAAGCCCACGAGCCCGATCACCAGCGCGAGCAGGCTCCACGGACGCGGCCGGCGACGGGGCGCGCGGCGCACCACTCCGAGCGGCGTGATGAGCACCGCCCGCAACGCGATCGCCGCCGCGCCGCTAACCCCCACGAGCAGCAGCAGCAGCACGCCGATCGCCGGCAGCAGCGGCGGCAGCAGGGCGACGGCGATCGCGCGCACCTGCCCGTCGGCGCTGGCGAGCACGACCCCACGGGTGCCTAGGAACAGTGCCGTGCCCAGGGCGGCCCCGGCGGCTCCGCCCACGGCGGCGTCGAGAGCTGCGAGCGCGCGTACCTGCCCGTCGGTGGCGCCGGCGAGCCGCAGCCCGGCGAGCCGCTCGTCACGACGCCGCACCGCCACCCGTGAGGCCGTGCCGAGGAACACCAGCAGCGGCACCACGCACAGCACGAAGCCGATGGCGACGCCGTTGCGCAGTCCGGGCTGGACGAGGTAGTCGTTGGTGATCGGACCGGCCGAGCCGGGCTCGTCGAAGGTCTCGACCGTGCCGTCGGCGTACGTCGCGGTGCCGGACGACCCGCTGATCGCCAGGTCGCTGCGGTCCAGCGACACCAGTCCCACGGCCGTCAGCAGCAGCGCGGACGAGAAGCCGGCCGCGAGCACCACCAGGACCATCCGCAGCAGCGCCGACGGTCCGCGACCGACGGCCAGTCTCAGCACCAGCCCGGTCATGCCGGCACGGACGTCGTGGGCCGGGCCGCCGCCGGCTGGCCGTCGCGCAGGACGATCTCGCGGTCGGCGTAGGAGGCCACCCGCAGGTCGTGCGTCACCAGCACGACGGTGGTCCCGGACGTGCGCGCGACGCCGAGGACGACCTCCAGCACCTGCTCGGCGGCCAGCGAGTCGAGGGCGCCGGTCGGCTCGTCGGCGACCAGCAGCCGCGGCTCGGTCACGAGCGCACGTGCGACGGCGACCCGTTGCGCCTGCCCGCCCGACAGCTGGCCGGGCCGCTGCGTCGCGACGTCGCCGACGCCGAGCCGGTCCAGCCAGGTGCGTGCCGCGGCGAGCGCCTCGCCGCGGCCCCGATGGGCCAGCAGCAGCGGCAGGGCGACGTTCTCGGCGGCGTCGAGCTCGGGGACGAGCTGGCCGTACTGGAACACGACGCCGATCTCGGTGCGGCGTAGGCGCGTGCGCTCGCGGTCGGAGAGCTGGTCCAGGCGCTGCCCGTCGTAGTGCACCTCGCCGGCGTCCGGACGGGTCAGGCCGGCCAGGCAGTGCAGCAGGGTCGACTTGCCGGAGCCGGAGGCACCCAGGACCGCGAGCACCTCACCGGCCGCCACGGACAGGTCGACGCCGCGCAGCGCCGGCGTCGCGCCGAAGGACTTCACGACGCGGCGCGCCTCGAGCAGTGCGGTCATGCGGAGACTCCCTGAGGGGTGGTGGGTACGGATGCGACGTCGTGCGTGAGGGCGGTGAGCCGGTCGGCGGTCACCTGCAGCCAGCGCAGGTCGGCCTCCAGGTGGAACAGGGCGAAGTCGGCGGCCAGCGCCTCCGGCAGCGCGGCGCAGCGCCGCTGCTCGGTCAGCTCGCGCATCCGCGCCAGGTGCGCGGCGCGCTGCAGGTCGAGGTAGGCCTGCGCGTCGCCGCCGGCGAGCAGGGCCAGCAGCACCTTGGTGTAGAGGACGTTGGCGATGTGCGGCGCGGGCGGCTCCGGTTCGCTGACCCAGTCGCCCAGCGTCGTGCGGCCCTGACCGGTGAGGGCGTAGACGGTGCGCTCGGGCCCGTCGCCGGCCTGCTGCTCGGAGACCTCGACGAGGCCGTCGCGCAGCAGCCGGCCCAGCGTCGCGTAGACCTGGCCGAACGCCAGGGGCTTGGCCGAGGGGAAGCGGTCGTCGTGCTCGCGCTTGAGGTCGTAGCCGTGCCGGGGGCCGCGCGACAGCAGGCCCAGCAACGCCAAAGGGGTGCTCATCGCCCGATGTCTACACCGAGTGAATAGTCGCGTCAACCAGCTGGGTGCGGGCCTGAGCGACCCGACCCGGGCATCAGGTAGGGTTGCCGCTGCTTCGCCGCCCCCTTAGCTCAGTCGGCAGAGCGTCTCCATGGTAAGGAGAAGGTCTACGGTTCGATTCCGTAAGGGGGCTCTGCTCCACCCGCCCCGGCGGGTGGTTTTCCCGGCGGTGTAGCTCAGTTGGCAGAGCAAGCGACTCATAATCGCTGTGTCACCGGTTCAAGTCCGGTCATCGCTACACCGTCATCGCTGCACCCGGACCGCACTCCGGCCCGACGAGTAGCATGTCCCAGGTTCGTGATGATCCCAGTTTCGTGTTGATGAGAGAGCAGGCCCACCCGCATGGCAGCCACCGATGTCCGCCCGAAGATCACGATGGCCTGCCAGGTCTGCAAGAACCGCAACTACATCACCAAGAAGAACCGGCGCAACGACCCGGACCGCATGGACCTGAAGAAGTTCTGCCCGACGTGTCGGCAGCACACCGACCACCGCGAGACGCGCTGACCCGCAGTCCGCTCAGCACCGGCCGGTTCCCCCGCGGGGGACCGGCCGTCGTGCTGTTCGGGGCGCCTGGCCCAGGTGGAACAGGTTGCAGTACCGTCCGGCCATGCCACTGAACCCAGACTTCATCGGGCGGAGCACGGGCTCGACCGAGCCCTTCGAGGTCACGCGAGGTGACATCCGCCGCTTCGCCACCGCCCTCGGCGACGACAACCCGATCTACCACGACCGGGCTGCCGCCCAGGCCGCCGGCCACCGTGACGTCGTCGCCCCGCCGACCTTCCTGATCACGCTCGGCACCGCCGGCGCCACCGGCTTCCTGCACGACCCGGCGCTCGGGTTGAACTACGCCCTCGTCGTGCACGGTGAGCAGAAGTTCGAGCTGCACCGCCCGATCTGTGCCGGCGACGCCCTGGACTCCGAGACCCGCATCGCCGACATCCGCGCGGCCGGCCGCAACGAGCTCATGCAGCTCGTCACCGAGGTGCGCTGCGGCGGCGAGCACGTCGCCACCGCCACCAACACCATCGTCAGCCGCGGTACGGCACCCGAGAAGGAGTCCTGAGATGGTGAGCACCCCGAGGTACGCCGACGTCGAGGTCGGCGCCGAGCTGCCGAGCCAGCAGTTCACCCTGCAGCGGGCCGACCTCGTGCGCTACGCCGGGGCCAGCGGCGACTTCAACATCATCCACTGGAACGAGCGGGTGGCCAAGGCCGTCGGTCTGCCCAACGTCATCGCCCACGGCATGCTGACGATGGCCACCGCCGGTCGCGTCGTCACCGACTGGGTCGGGGACCCGGGAGCGGTCGTGTCCTACGGCGTGCGCTTCAGCCGTCCGGTCGTGGTGGAGGACGACGACCAGGGCGCGACGCTGGAGGTCTCCGGCGTCGTCGAGGAGAAGCTCGAGGACAACCAGGTCGTCGTCGCCGTCACCGCCCGGGTCGGCGACGGCAAGGTGCTCTCGCAGGCGCGGGCGGTCGTCCGCCTGGCCTGAACGACGCGTACGGTCGGACGGGCCTGGACGTGACGCACACCACCGCGGGGAGCCCATGACCGACCTGTTCGTCCCGACCACTCTGGCCCGCCGTGCTGAGCAGGCTCTCGAGCGGCTGGGTGACCACCCCAGCCTGCTCTTCGAGGACGTGTGGCAGAGCTCGGGCGAGCTCGCGGCGCGAGCCGCCCGGGCGGCGTCGGGGTTCGCCGCGCTCGGGGTGCGGCCGGGCGACCGCGTGGTGCTGTGCATGGCCAACTGCCCCGAGGTCACGCTGGCCTACTCGGCCCTGTGGCGGCTCGGCGCCGTCGTCACGCCGGTGCTGTTCCTGCTGTCGGAGGACGAGCTGCGGCACGTGTTCGCCGACTCCGGCGCCGTCGCGGTCGTCACGACGCCGCAGTTCCTGCCGAAGGTGCAGGCGGCGGGCGCGGGGGTCCCCGTCGTGCTCGTCGAGGGCCAGGCCGAGGGTGTCCTCACCTGGGAAGAGCTCGAGTCAGGCGACCCCGCCCCGATCGCCGACCGCGCGCCCGAGGACCTCGCGGCGCTGCTCTACACCGGCGGCACCACCGGCCGCAGCAAGGGCGTCGCGCTGACGCACGCGGGCCTGGACGCCTCCGGCGCGGCGGCGGCGGTCGTCTCGCGCTCGCCCGGACGGGTCCGCAACCTGTTGCCGCTGCCGATGGCGCACGCCTACGGGCTGCTGGTCGTCTGTGCGGGCCTGCACGTCACCGAGCCCAGCTCGACGGTGCTCATGCGGTGGTTCCACCCCGCCGGCTTCCTCGACCTCGTCGAGGCCGAGCGCATCCAGGCAGCAGCGCTGGTGCCGTCGATGATCCAGATGCTGCTGACGCAACCGCTGGAGGAGCGCGACCTCTCCAGCCTGGAGCGGTTGTCCAGCGGTGGTGCCCCGCTGGCCGTCGAGGTGGCGCTCGAGCTCGAACGACGGGTGCCCGGCGTCGAGGTGCGCGAGGGTTACGGCTGCACCGAGACCAGCGCGCTGGTCAGCGCGCAGCCTGCCGACGAGCGCCGGATGGGGTCGGTGGGTCGCCCGGTCGAAGGTGTCGAGGTGAAGATCGTCGGACCGGAGGGCGGCCTGCTCCCGGCCGGGGACGACGGCGAGATCTGCGTCCGCGGCCCCGTCGTCATGACCGGCTACTGGAACGCCCCGGAGGAGACCGCGCAGGCCGTCCGCGACGGCTGGCTGCACACCGGCGACGTCGGGCACCTGGACGACGACGGCTACCTGTACGTCGTCGACCGCATCAAGGACCTCGTCATCCGCAACGGCTTCAACGTCTATCCGCGCGACGTCGAGGACGTGCTGCTGGCCCACCCGCAGATCACCGGGGCGGCCGTGGTCGGCCGACCGGACGCCAAGGTCGGCGAGGAGATCGTGGCGTTCGTCTCCCTCGCCGAGGGTGCCGCTGTGACGCCCGACGAGCTCGTCGCCTACTCCCGGCTGCACCTGTCGGCGGCGAAGTACCCGCGCGAGGTGCACGTCGTCGACGACATCCCGCTCACCAGCGTCCTGAAGACCGACCGCAAGGCCCTTCGGGCGCGCCTTCGCTGAGCCAGGGGCACAGGGCCTGGGCGAGAGCGCCCGAGCCCTCCGGCGCGGCTACCGTGCCCGCCATGCCTGCCGATTCCCCCTCCGCCCCACCCGCCGAGGTCACCGCCCAGGCGCAGCAGCGCGCCACCGCTCGTGCCGAGAAGGACTTCGCCGCCAGCGACCGGCTGCGCGACGAGATCGCCGCCGCCGGCTGGCTGGTCCGCGACACCGCCGACGGTCAGCAGCTGGTGCCGCGACCGCCCTACGACGTCGTCACCGACGTCCGTGACCTGCCCGACCGCACCGCCGAGCCCGACGGCCGTCGCTGCACCGTCGGCGTGCTGGTCGAGGGGTGGCCCGACGACCTGCGCACCTGCGTCGAGGCGGTCGTGCAGCACGCACCCGACGACGTCGTGGTGCTGCTGCTGGACAACGGCAGCGCCGACGCGGGCGCCGTCGTGCACGAGCTCGCCGAGCAGCACCCCGGCCGGGTCGAAGAGCTGCACGTCGAGCGGGCCGCCGGCTGGAGCGCCGCGCGCCAGGCGATGCTGGCCGCCGACACCGCCGCCGTGCACGTCCTGCTGGACCCGAGCACCGTGCTGGAGGGTGACGCCCTCACCCCGCTGCTGGCCGCCTTCGACGACCCGGCCGTGGCCGGCGCGGGCTGGCGCGGCGTGGACGTCGCCGACGGCTGGCTGGAGTTCGTCGACGCCGGCCCGGGCGAGGTCGAGGCGCTGCTGGGCTACCTGTTCGCCGTGCGCCGCTCCGCCGCCGCGCAGGTGCCGCTGCCGCCCAAGGCCCGCTTCTACCGCAACGCCGACATGGAGTGGTCCTTCCTCCTGCGCGAGGCCGGGGTGGGCTCGCTGGTCGCGCTGGACCTGCCGGTGCGCCAGGACCGGCACCGCGGCTACCACGACAGCGACCCGGTGATGCGCGAGAAGGAGTCCAAGAAGACCTACGACCGCTTCCTGCAGCGCTTCCGGAACCGGGACGAGCTGCGCCTGCCCCGCTGACGCGCTGCCTGCCGGGCTGATCATTTCGGGCCATCCAGGGCTGCGCCGGTCCGGCCGACACCGATCAGACAGGCGCGGCCCGCACGGGACCGCCCTCGCAGGGAGGCCGCCATGTCACAGCCGCCGCGTCGCCAGCAGCCCGCCGCGATCCGCGAAGCCGTCGTCCTGTCGGGCGGCGGCAGCCTGGGCGCCGTCCAGGTAGGAGCGCTGCGCGCGTTGTTCGACGCGGGCATCCGTCCGGACCTGTTCGTCGGCTGCTCGGTCGGCGCGCTCAACGCCGCCTTCGTCGCCACCGACCCGACCCCGGAGCGGGTCGGCGAGCTGGAGCGCGTCTGGCGCGGCCTGGGACGCAACGACGTCTTCGGACCGGGCCGCATGGGCACCTCCGTGCTCGCCGCGGCTGTCCGGCGCGAGGACCACCTCTACAGCAGCCAGAGCGCTGCGCAGGCTCGTCCGCACCTGGGTCCCGCTGCAGGACCTCGGCGACACCGCGGTGCCGTGCGAGGTCGTCACGACCGACCTGCTGACCGGCCTGCCGCACTGGTGGCGCACCGGCGACCCCGTCCAGGTGCTCACCGCCAGCGCCTGCCTGCCCGCGGTGTTCGCGCCCGTCGCGCTCGGCGACAGCCTGCACGTCGACGGCGGAGTGACCTGTCCCGTGCCGGTGACCCGCGCCCTGGACCTCGGCGCGACCCGCACCTGGGTCATCGACGTCACCGGCGGCGCTCTCGGCCGGCGCGACGAGCGGATGACGGCGCTGGACGTGCTGCTGCTGGCCTTTGCCATCAGCCGCTCGCACCTGGACCGCGGCGGCGAGGCCGAGCGACCGCAGCAGCGCGTCGTGCGTCTGCCGGCGGTCGACGTCGGACGGCTCGAGCTGCGCGACTTCAGCCAGACCGCGCGCCTGATGCAGGCCGGCTACGCCGCCGGCCGGGAGGCGGTCCGCGCTGAGCTGGCCTGCGTTCCGGAGCCGCGCCGCGCGGGCTTCGGCCGGCGCTCCGCTCGCGCTCAGGTGCCGGTCGGCTCGCCCTGACGCGCGGCCGGGACTACCGCGCCTCGGCCAGCAGGTCGGCGAGCCGCTGCACGCCCTTGACCAGGTCGTCGTCGCCGAGGGCGTACGACAGCCGGAAGTAGCCAGGCGTCCCGAACGCCTCACCGGGCACGACGGCCACGCCCACCTCGTCGAGCACCAGCTCGGCCAGCTGCGCGCTGCTGGTGACCTGCACCCCGCGCAGCGTCTTCCCGAGCACGCCCTTGACCGACGGGTAGCAGTAGAATGCGCCCTCTGGCTCCGGGCAGCTCACCCCGGGGATCGCGTCGAGCATGGCCACCATCGTGCGCCGACGCCGGTCGAAGGCCTCCCGCATCTGCGCGACCGCGGCCAGGTCGCCGGACAGCGCCTCCACGGCCGCCACCTGCGCGACGTTGCTGACGTTGGACGTCGCGTGCGACTGCAGGTTCGTGGCGGCCTTCACGACGTCGGCGGGCCCGATCAGCCAGCCGACGCGCCAGCCGGTCATCGCGTAGGTCTTCGCGACGCCGTTCACGACCACGCAGGTGTCGGCCAGCTCGGGCACGACCACCGGCATCGAGACGTGCTCGGCGTCGCCGTAGACCAGGTGCTCGTAGATCTCGTCGGCGACGACCCAGATCCCGTGCTCCAGCGCCCAGCGGCCGACCGCCTCGACCTCCTCCGGCGAGGCCACCGCCCCCGTGGGGTTGGACGGGGAGCACCACAGCAGCACCTTGGTGCGCTCGGTCCGGGCCGCCTCCAGCTGCTCGACGGTGACCCGGTAGCCCTGCTCCTCCGTCGTCACGACGTCGACGGGTACCCCGCCTGCGAGCTTGACGGCCTCCGGGTAGGTGGTCCAGTACGGCGCCGGCAGCAGCACCTCGTCGCCCGGGTCCAACAGGGTCGCGAAGGCCTGGTAGACGGCCTGCTTGCCGCCGTTGGTGACGAGCACCTGCGCCGCGCCGACGGAGTAGCCGCTGTCGCGCACCGTCTTGTCGGCGATGGCCGCCTTGAGCTCGGGCAGCCCGCCGGCGGGGGTGTAGCGGTGGTTGCGGGGGTCCGAGCAGGCCTTCTCCGCCGCGGCCACGATCGCCGCGGGGGTGGGGAAGTCCGGCTCGCCGGCGCCGAAGCCGACGACGTCCTCGCCGGCGGCCTTCTTGGCCTTGGCCTTGGCGTCGACGGCGAGCGTGGCCGACTCCGCGATGGCGCCGATGCGGGCCGAGACGCGACGGGACGGGCTGCCGGACGGGGGCGGGGTCGTGGTCGTCATGCCACCATGGTCGCGGACCAGCGCAAGCGCACGCGTGCCGGGGGTGCCGGGGGCGGCCGCAGGGGTGCCGGGCGGGCGGTGGCAGGCGGCTGGTTGGCCGGGACGGCGCGACGCCGTACACTGACCGCTCTGGGGCGTGGGCCTCTGCTCCGGCGCGCCCGCGCACCGAGGTAGGCCACCCTCCTCGGAGGGGTGTAGCTCAGTTGGCCAGAGCGCCGGTCTCCAAAACCGGATGTCGCAGGTTCGACTCCTGTCACCCCTGCAAGAACCGCAAGCGACCACGAGCCGAAGGATGTCGATGAGCGACAGTGCCGGGACCGACACCGGTCTGGCCGACCCCGAGCGCGGCGGCAACCGTCGTGGCGACGAGGCCGACCGTCGCCCCGGCCGCCTGCGTCGCATCGTCCTGTTCTACAAGCAGGTCGTCGCCGAGCTGCGCAAGGTCATCTGGCCCACGCGGCACGAGCTGCTCACCTACACCAGCGTGGTCCTGGTCTTCGTGCTGTTCATGGTGGCGATCGTCAGCGTCTACGACTTCGCCTTCAGCCAGGGCGTGCTCAAGGTGTTCGGCGGCGGCTGACCCCTTCGCGCTGCCCGACCCGCCCGACCCGCACCTGCAGATCTGCTGCAGGACCTCTTCAGAACAGGACGTGCCCGTGTCCGAGTACAGCCTCCCGCGCGACGACTCCGAGCCCGACGACGGGCCGCAGTCCGAGCAGGGCGAGGCCGTCGGCGACCAGGCGCCGGCCGCCTTCAGCGCCGGGTTCTCCTCCGGCGAGGACACCGGCGCCCCGTCCACGGCCGCCGGCACGGCTGCCGCCGACCTCGAGGAGCTCGGTGCCGGCGGCGTCGAGGACGCGCCGAGCGGCTACCTCGACGACGCCGCCCCCGAGGGCGTCGGCACGGCTGCCGCAGACGCCGAGCAGGACGCCGCCGCCGACGCGGGAAGCGACAGCACGGGTGAGGCCCCGGCCGGCGACGTCGAGACGCCCGCCGAGGACCTCGACCCGGCCGACCAGCTGCGTGCCGAGCTCGCCGGGCAGACCGGCGACTGGTACGTCGTGCACTCCTATGCCGGCTACGAGAACAAGGTCAAGACCAACCTCGAGAGCCGCATCTCCTCCCTGAACATGGAGGACTACATCTACGCGATCGAGGTCCCCGTCGAGACGGTGATGGAGGTCAAGGGCGGCAAGCGCCAGGAGGTCACGCGCAAGAAGCTGCCGGGCTACCTGTTCGTCCGCATGGACCTCACCGACGAGTCGTGGTCGGTCGTGCGCAACACCCCCGGCGTCACGGGCTTCGTCGGGCAGACCTCGCGCCCGTCGCCGCTGTCGATCGACGACGTCGTGAAGATGATCGCGCCGCCCAAGCAGAAGACCGTCGTGGCCCAGAAGGCCGTCGACTTCGAGGTCGGCGAGTCGATCACCGTCACCGACGGCCCGTTCGCCACCCTGCCCGCCACGATCAACGAGATCAACCTCGACAGCCAGAAGCTCAAGGTGCTGGTGTCGATCTTCGGCCGCGAGACGCCCGTCGAGCTGTCCTTCAACCAGGTCGCCAAGCTCTAAGTCCCGGCCGACCCGAACCCACCCCAGAAAGAACTGACATGCCTCCCAAGAAGAAGCTCGCCGGCGTCATCAAGCTGCAGATCAAGGCCGGAGCGGCCACCCCCGCGCCGCCCGTCGGCCCGGCGCTGGGCCAGCACGGCGTCAACATCATGGAGTTCTGCAAGGCGTACAACGCCGCGACGGAGTCCCAGCGCGGCGACATCGTGCCGGTCGAGATCTCGGTGTTCGAGGACCGCTCGTTCACCTTCATCACCAAGACCCCGCCGGCCGCACGGCTGATCCTCAAGGCCGCGGGCGTCGACAAGGGCTCGCCGACCCCGCACACCAAGAAGGTCGCCACCATCTCCCGGGCACAGGTCCGCGAGATCGCCACGACCAAGCTCGACGACCTCAACGCCAACGACGTCGACGCCGCCGCCAACATCATCGCCGGCACCGCCCGGTCGATGGGCATCACCGTCACGGACTAGCCCGACCCGCACCACCTGTGGCAGGGCCGGGATCGTCCCGGCCCGCGACGACCACGACCGCCGGCCCCGCCGGCTCCGAGGAGCACACGATGAAGCGCAGCAAGGCCTACCGGGCCGCCGCCGACAAGATCGACCTGGACAACCTCTACACGCCGCTGGAGGCCGTCCGCCTCGCCAAGCAGACCAGCGTGACCAAGTACGACGCGACCGTCGAGGTCGCCCTGCGCGCTGGGCGTCGACCCGCGCAAGGCCGACCAGATGGTCCGCGGCACGGTCAACCTGCCGCACGGCACCGGCAAGGTCTCGCGCGTCATCGTCTTCGCGACCGGGGAGAAGGCCGCTGAGGCGCTCGCCGCCGGCGCTGACGAGGTCGGTGGCGACGAGCTCATCGAGAAGGTCCAGAAGGGCTTCCTGGACTTCGACGCCGCCGTCGCGACCCCCGACCAGATGGGCAAGGTCGGCAAGATCGCCCGCATCCTGGGCCCGCGCGGCCTGATGCCCAACCCCAAGACCGGCACCGTCACCGCCGACGTCACCAAGGCTGTCCAGGACATCAAGGGCGGCAAGGTCAACTTCCGCGTCGACAAGCAGGCGAACCTGCACCTGGTCATCGGCAAGGTCAGCTTCGACGAGAAGCAGCTGGTCGAGAACTACAGCGCCGCCATGGACGAGGTCAGCCGGGCCAAGCCCGCCACCTCCAAGGGCACCTACCTGAAGAAGATCGCCGTCTCGACCACGATGGGCCCCGGCATCGGCGTCGATCCCAAGCGTCTGCGCAACCTGCTCGACGACGCCGCGGCCGCCGAGGCCTGAGCACCGCGGGCGCCTGCGCCCGCCGCCGACCGGCCGGATCCCGCACGGGGTCCGGCCGTCGTGCTGTCCGGTGGTCGTGCGGTCCGGCAGTGGGGGAGTGCCGACGCAGCGCCGAGGCTGCTAGGCTCGCCGGACCCAAGACCGCCGGTCGTCAGCGCTGCTCGCAGCACTGGTCGAAGGCCCCGCCGCGAGGCGGGCGGCCCGCGTTAGGTGTTCACGGTCAGACCCTGGAGCAGTCCAGACCCTCCTGACGCCCCGTGTGCTCCTGCGCCGGGGCGTCCACTCGTCTCCGGGGCCGCCTCGTCCGAGGCCGGCTTCCGACCGAGAGGAGGCGCATGGCCGTCGACACCGCACAGACGGACGACACCGCAGCTCCGAAGCACACCCGTGCCACGGTGCACCCGGACAAGGCTGCTGCTGTCGCCGAGATCGCCGCGGCCTTCCGCGGCTCGTCGGCCGCTGTGCTCACCGAGTACCGCGGGCTGACCGTCAAGCAGATCACCGATCTGCGCACCGCCCTGGGTAGCGGCACCAGCTACCAGGTCGTCAAGAACACCCTCACCAAGATCGCTGCTGCCGACGCCGGGATCGACGGCGTCGAGCAGCTGCTGTCGGGTCCGACCGCGGTCGCGTTCATCGGCGGCGAGCCGGTCGAGGCGGCCAAGGCGCTGCGCGACTTCGCCAAGGCCAACCCCGTGCTCGTCGTCAAGGGCGGCGTCATGGACGGTCGGACGCTCACCCCCGAGGACGTCCGCAAGCTGGCCGACCTCGAGTCCCGTGAGGTCTTGCTCGCCAAGATGGCCGGTGGGCTGCTGGCCTCGCTGTCCAACGCGGTGTACCTGCTCAACGCGCCGCTCGCCCAGGCTGCCCGCCTGGTCGGCGCCCTGCAGGCCAAGGCCGAGGCCGACCCGTCGGTCCTGGCCGGTGGCGCCGGCACGCCGGCTCCCGCCACCGACGACAGCGCCACCGACGAGGTCGCGTCCGACGAGGTCGCGTCCGACGAGGTCGCGTCCGACGCGGCCCCGTCGCAGGAGGCTCCGTCGCAGGAGGCTCCGTCCGACGAGGTCGCCGACAGCACCCCGGAGACCACCGAGGCCGCCGCCGACGAGATCGACCCGGTCGTCGCCGGAACCGCTGCCGGCCCGGCCACCGAGCCGGCCACCGAGGCCTGACCGCACCACCGCACCACCGTCCCACCGACAGACCTGCACGCGCCCGACCCATCCCGCCGCACCGCGGCACCCAGCGCCGACAGCCTGACCAGGCCCGGCACCGAGCACAGGAGGACCGCCACCATGGCGAAGCTCAGCACCGACGAGCTCCTTGAGGCGTTCAAGGAGATGACGCTGATCGAGCTCAGCGAGTTCGTGAAGCAGTTCGAGGACACCTTCGGCGTCACCGCCGCCGCCCCGGTCGCCGTCGCGGCCGCCCCCGCGGGTGGCGGTGGCGACAGCGCCGAGGCCGCCGCCGAGCAGGACGAGTTCGACGTCATCCTCGAGGCTGCCGGCGACAAGAAGATCCAGGTCATCAAGGAGGTGCGCACCCTCACCAGCCTGGGCCTGAAGGAGGCCAAGGACCTGGTCGACGGTGCTCCCAAGCCGGTCCTGGAGAAGGTCGCCAAGGACGCCGCCGAGAAGGCCAAGGCATCGCTCGAGGCTGCCGGCGCCACGGTCACCGTCAAGTAGCACCTGCACCACCGCGGGGCGGTCGGCCAGCGCCGACGGTCCCGGAGCGCACCGAACGGGGCGGCACGCTGTCACAGCGTGCCGCCCCGTGGCGTCTGCCGAGGTCGGTGAGGTCTGCCGACGTCTGCCGAGGTCTGCCGACGTCGGTGGGGACAGCGCGTGCGCCGAGGACGCTGCTCGCCGCTGCACGGCCATGGGGGCGGCCGGCGTCCGAGTGGCTGTGGGACGTCTCACAGCCGCCGCCGCAGCGTTATTACTGCTCGGTACATGCAGTGGGGGAAACGGACGTACTATGGCGTAGGACGCTGTGAGCGCAGTCACAGACCGTGGTCACATCACGCTGTGGTCACACCAGACGGTAGTCACCCGCCCGGATCGTGCACGTCGTGGACCCCAGTTGGAACGCTGTCCCCGGTCTGTGGCCGGGAACGTACTCAGGACGGAGCCGACACGTGGGCGTCGAGATCAAGGTCGAGAACCTCAGCAAGAGGTTCGGACGCCAGACCATCTGGGAGGACGTCACCCTGACCCTCCCGGCAGGGGAGATCAGCGTCATGCTCGGCCCGTCCGGTACCGGCAAGTCGGTGTTCCTGAAGACCCTGATCGGGCTGCTGAAGCCCGAGACGGGCTCGATCATGATCGACGGCCGCGACATCGTGAAGATCAAGGAGCGCGAGCTCTACGAGGTGCGCAAGCTCTTCGGGGTGCTCTTCCAGGACGGCGCGCTGTTCGGGTCGCAGAACCTCTACGACAACATCGCCTTCCCCCTGCGCGAGCACACCAAGAAGTCCGAGAGCGACATCAAGAAGATCGTCCTGGAGAAGATGGACATGACCGGCCTGGCCGGGGCCGAGAAGAAGCTTCCCGGCGAGATCTCCGGCGGCATGCGCAAGCGCGCCGGGCTGGCGCGCGCGCTCGTGCTCGACCCGCAGATCCTGCTGTTCGACGAGCCCGACTCCGGGCTCGACCCGGTCCGCACGGCCTACCTGAACCAGCTGATCGTCGACCTGAACGCCGAGATCAAGGCGACCTTCCTGATCGTCACGCACGACATCGCCACCGCGCGCAGCGTGCCGGACAACATCGGGCTGCTCTACCGACGCCACCTGGCCATGTTCGGCCCGCGCGAGATGCTGCTCAGCAGCAACGAGCCCGTCGTGCGCCAGTTCCTCAACGGCCAGCGGCAGGGGCCGATCGGGATGGCCGAGGAGAAGGACGCCGGCGAGCTCGCCGCGGAGGAAGCCGGCGGCCAGTCCCTGGGCGCGCTCCCCCCCATCCCCGAGCAGCTGCCCACCTCGAACGGCGAGATCCGCGCGTCGCAGCGTCCCGCCGGCTCCTGGCTGATCGAGCACGGTGTCGTGCCCCCGCCCGACTCCTTCCCTGGCCTGCACCTGGACCTGCCGCAGCAGCAGGGCGACGAGCCGACCGGCTGGACCGGTGAGATCCCGCCGGAGCCGCTGGCCGGGCGCAACGGTGCTGCCCGCTCGTCGTCGGCCGCGGACGGCCGCTCCCTGCGCCCGCGCGTCGGCGGCTCTCGTCGCGGCGCCGCCGAGCCCACCGAGGCGCTCGACCTCGACGACCTGCAGGACGACCTCCCCGAGGACCCCCAGGACGACGTCGACATGGACGACATGGACGACCCGGACGCCGACGCGCCGACGGCGCCGGCGCGGTCCCGTCGTCGGCGGGTGCCGGCCAGGGCGGGTGCACCTGCCGCGGCCGAGGAGTCGACCGGCACGTCGGTCGCGGCGGCGCCCCGCCGCCCCGGCTCGACGTCGGTGACCGCGCGCGGCACCGCCCGACCGACGACCGCCCGGCCGACGACCGCCCGACCGACGACCGCGCCGCCGGTGAACGCCGGCCGTCCCTCCACGAGCACCCCGCCCGCACCGCGCAGCAGCCGGCGAAAGCCGTCCTGATGGCCCTCAGCCCCCTCGCACCCGTCAAGGGCGCCGGCGACTTCTTCGCGCTGTCGCTGGACGTGCTGCGGAGCCTGTTCAAGCGTCCTTTCCAGGGCGCGGAGTTCATCCAGCAGGCGTGGTTCATCGCGAGCGTCACCATCCTGCCGACCGCCCTGGTCTCGATCCCGTTCGGGGCCGTGCTGGCGCTGCAGGTCGGGAACCTGACCAAGCAGATCGGCGCCCAGTCCTTCACCGGCGCCGTCGCGGTGCTGGGCATCGTGCGCGAGGCGAGCCCGATCGTCACCGCGCTGCTCATCGCCGGAGCCGGCGGGTCGGCGATCTGCGCCGACCTCGGCTCGCGCAAGATCCGTGACGAGATCGACGCCATGGAGGTGCTCGGCGTCAGTCCGCTGCAGCGCCTGGTCGTGCCGCGGGTGCTCGCCACGATGCTGGTCGCGTTCTTCCTCAACGGCCTGGTGGCCGTCGTGGGCGTGGTCGGCGGCTACTTCTTCAACGTGATCCTGCAGGGCGGAACTCCTGGCGCCTATCTGGCGTCCTTCACCGCGTTGGCCCAGCTGCCCGACCTCTACGTCGGACAGCTCAAAGCCCTGATCTTCGGCCTGATCGCTGCCCTGGTGGCCGCCTACAAGGGCCTGAACGCCAAGGGTGGCCCCAAGGGCGTCGGCGACGCGGTCAACCAGAGCGTCGTCATCAGCTTCATGCTGCTGTTCCTGACGAACTTCATCATCACCGCCATCTACTTCCAGATCGTCCCGCAGAAGGGTGGGTGAGAACGTGACCGCCGTCGGCACCCAGCCCCCGCCCCGCCTGCAGCGCCCGCTGCGTGCGCTGAAGTCCGTGACCGACCGGCCGTTGTCCGCGCTGGACGACCTCGGCGCCCAGCTGTCGTTCTATGCCCGCTCGCTGTTCTGGACCTATCGCTCGGTGCTGCGCTACAAGCGCGAGATCGTCCGGCTGCTGGCCGAGGTGAGCCTGGGCTCCGGCGCGCTCGCGCTGGTCGGCGGCACCGTCGGCGTCATCGCCTTCCTCACCTTCTTCACCGGTACCGAGGTCGGTCTGCAGGGCTATGCCGCCCTGAACCAGCTCGGCGTCGCCAACTTCACCGCCTTCATCTCGGCCTACTTCAACACCCGGGAGATCGCACCGCTGGTCGCCGGGCTCGCGCTGTCGGCCACCGTGGGCTGCGGCTTCACCGCCCAGCTCGGCGCGATGCGCATCTCCGAAGAGGTCGACGCCCTGGAGGTCATGGGTGTCCCGTCGCTGCCGTTCCTGGTCACGACGCGCATGATCGCCGGCTTCATCGCCGTCACGCCGCTGTACGTCATCGGGCTGCTGTCGTCCTACTTCGCCGCCCGCACCATCACCACCGGCTTCTACGGCCAGTCCACCGGCACCTACGACCAGTACTTCAACCAGTACCTACCGCCGGTCGACGTGCTGTACAGCTTCCTCAAGGTGCTGATCTTCGCGGTGATCATCATCCTGATCCACTGCTACTACGGCTACTACGCCAGCGGGGGTCCGGCGGGCGTGGGGGTGGCCGTCGGCCGCGCCGTGCGCACCGCCATCGTCGCCATCAACGTCGTGGACTTCTTCCTGTCCCTGGCCATCTGGGGTGCGACGACCACCGTCAGGATCGCCGGCTGATGGCTGCCCTGCGCACGCGTCTCACCGGGGTCGCCTTCCTGCTCGTGATCGTCGGGCTGGTCGGTCTCACGGTCGCGCTCTACACCAAGGCGTTCACGCCGGTCGTGCGGGTGACCCTGCAGGCCGACCGCATCGGCAACCAGCTCGCCACGGCTGCCGACGTCAAGATCCGCGGGAAGATCGTCGGTGACGTCCGCTCCATCACCACCAGCCAGGACGGCGCCGAGCTCGAGCTGGCGCTGGACCCCTCCGACGTCCAGTTCATCCCCGCCGACGTCCAGGCCCGGCTCATCCCCAAGACGCTGTTCGGCGAGAAGTTCGTCGACCTGGTCATCCCCGAGGGCGGTGGCACCGGTCAGATCAAGGCGGGCGACGTCATCCCGCAGGACCGGTCCGAGACGGCGCTGGAGACCGAGACGGCGCTGAACAACCTGCTGCCGCTGCTGCAGGCGCTCAAGCCGGCCGAGGTGAGCACGACCCTGAACGCCGTCTCCACCGCGTTGCGAGGACGCGGTGACCAGATCGGTCAGAACCTGGAGATCGTCGAGCAGTACGTGCGCGGCCTCAACCCCGACGTGACGACGCTCGGCGAGGACTTCGGCGGCCTGGCCGACCTCGCGGACACCCTCGAGGCGGCCCGCCCCGACCTCATCGCCGTGCTGGACAACCTGAGCTTCATCAACCGCTCGCTGGTCGACACCGAGCCGCAGCTGAGCACGTTCCTCAAGGGCACGACCACCTTCGCCGGGGAGCTGAACACCCTGCTCAAGGACAACGAGACGCGCCTGGTGCGGCTGGCCGCCGACAGCCTGCCCTCGCTGCAGGTGTACCAGCGCTACGCGCCAGAGTTCCCCTGCCTGGCCAAGGGCCTGACCGCGAGCGACCCGATCATCTCGCGGTCGTTCGGCGGGCTCCAGCCCGGTCTTCACATCACGCTCGAGACCGTCCAGGACCAAGGCGGCTACCAGCCGAACAAGGACGAGCCGGCCTACAAGGACGACCGCGGCCCGACCTGCTACGGCCTGCCGACGCCCAAGGTGCCGGCCGACGACATCAACTTCCAGGACGGCTACAACGACGGCAACCCACCCGACGACAGTCAGCGGGTGGCGGCCGCGGCCAGCAGCCGCGCCGCGGCCGACCCGGCGTCCGCGCTGGCCAGCCCGGCCGGTCAGCGGGCGGTCATGGGTTCGGTGCTGGCGCCGATGCTGGGAGTCGCCCAGGACGACGTCCCTGACCTGGCCTACCTGTTGTTCGGACCGATGGCTCGTGGAACGGAGGTGGGGCTGAAGTGAAGACCTCCGCCGCACTCGTCAAGCTCATCATCTTCATCGTCGTGACGTCCTTCCTCACCCTCGGCCTCGCCGCCACGATCGGCAACGTCGGCTTCGGCAAGACGCGCGAGTACAAGGCCGTGTTCGGCGACGTCACCGGGCTGCTGCCCGGCAACGAGATCCGCATCGCCGGGGTCCGCGTCGGCCAGGTCAAGAAGATCGAGCTCGACAAGGACCTCGCCCTGGTCACGTTCGACGTGCCGGGCGACCGCACCGTCGCGCAGAGCACCGTGGCGCGGCTGCGCTACCGCAACATCGTCGGTGAGCGCTACATCGCCCTCACCGAGGGCACCGGCAGCGCCGAGTCGCTCAAGGACGGCGCGACGATCCCGCTGTCGCAGACGCGCAACGCGCTCGACCTCACCGTGCTGTTCAACGGCTTCCAGCCGCTGTTCCAGGCGCTCGACCCGGGCACGGTCAACGAGGCTGCCTTCGAGATCATCCAGACCCTGCAGGGTGAGGGCGGCACCATCGAGAGCCTGATGGCCCGCACGGCCTCGCTCACCAACACCCTCGCCGACCGCGACGCCGTCATCGGTCGCGTGCTGACCAACATGGAGCAGGTCCTGGCCGTGGTCGACGACCGCAGCGGCGAGCTGTCCGACCTGGTCCTGTCGCTCAAGGCGCTGGCGACCGGCTTCGCCCAGGACCGCGTCGCCATCGGCCAGTCGCTGGCGGGCATCAGTGACCTGACGAGCGCGACCGCGTCGCTGCTGTCGGACCTGCGTCCGCCGCTCAAGGACGACATCGTCCAGCTGCGGGCGCTCGCCGACACCCTCGGCGACAGCAAGGGGGTCGTCGACGGCGTGCTGCAACGGCTGCCCGGCAAGCTGAACACGATCATCGGGACGGCCACCTACGGCTCCTACTTCAACTTCTACCTCTGCGGCTTCGACGGACGGCTGATCATCGACGACGGCACGCCCGACGGCCTCAACCTGCTGGAGAACCGGCAGTTCGTGAATGACGTGGCGCGGTGCCGGCGTGACAAGCCGCTGCCTGCCAGCGCGACGGGAGCCGGCAAGTGACCCCCTTCCGGGAACAGAACAAGACCGTCATCGGCGCCATCGGCATCCTGTCGATCCTGGCCCTGCTGGCCGGCTCGTTCAGCATCGACCGCATCATCGGCGGCAACGAGTACAAGGCCGAGTTCTCCGAGGCCGCCGGGCTGAAGGCCAACGACGAGGTCCGCGTGGCCGGGGTCAAGGTCGGCAAGGTCCTCAAGGTCGACCTCGCCGGCGACCGCGTGCAGGTCGCCTTCCGTGTCAAGGACGCCGAGCTGGGCAATCGGACCCGCGCCGACATCCGGATCAAGACGGTGCTGGGACGCAAGTTCCTGTCGCTCTCGCCGGACGGTGACGGACGGATGTCGCCGGGCGCCGTCATCCCGCTGGGCCGGACGACGTCGCCCTTCGACATCACCGAGGCCTTCCGCGACCTGTCGACCACGGTCGACGAGATCGACGACGCGCAGCTGGCGAAGTCCTTCACGACGTTGGCCGACACCTTCCGGGACACCCCCGACGAGGTCCAGGCGTCGCTGCAGGGGCTGTCCCGGCTCTCGCGCACCATCGCGTCCCGCGACCAGCAGCTGTCCTCGCTGCTGACCCGTACCCGCGGGGTCAGCCAGGTGCTCGCGGAGCGCGACCAGGACCTCACGGCGTTCTTCTCCCAGTCCAGCCTCGTGCTGCAGGAGGTGCAGCGCCGCCGGCAGGCGATCAGCGACCTGCTCGACACCACCACCGAGCTCTCGCAACAGCTGGTGGCTCTGGTCCGCGAGAACCGCGCCCAGCTGGCCCCCACCCTGGCCAGCCTGCGCGACATCGTCACGGTGCTGCGCAAGAACCAGTCGAACCTGGACACCGGGATCGCCCGCCTGGCGCCGTTCGTCCGCATCTTCGCCGACAACCTGGGCAACGGCCGGTGGTTCGACACGCTGGTCCAGAACCTGCTGACCCCCGTCGGCTTCGTCCCCGGCACCTTCGGGGACGGCACCTCCCGCCCGACCGCCGGTGCTGCTGCTGGAGGCTCCAAGTGACCGCCCCGATCCTGCCCGCCGTGCGCCGTCGTGGTCCTGCCCGGGTCGGGCTGGGGGTGCTCGCGCTGTCCCTGCTCGGGGGGGCGGCGGGCTGCGGCATCGGCGGCGACGACAGCAAGACGCTGACCGCGGAGTTCACGCGCGCGGTCGGGCTGTACGAGGCCAGCGACGTCCGCATCCTCGGGGTGCGCATCGGCGAGGTCACCTCGATCGTGCCGGAGGGCACCAAGGTCCGCGTGACCATGAAGTACGACCGCAAGTACACGATCCCGGCCGACGCCAAGGCCCTGGTGATCGCACCGTCGATCGTCAGCGACCGCTATGTGCAGCTGACCCCGGTCTACTCCGCCGGTGCCCAGCTCAAGGACGGCGCCGTGCTCGGCACGGACGCCACCGACGTCCCGCTCGAGCTCGACGACATCTTCGCCTCGATCAACAAGCTCAACCTGGCGCTCGGGCCCAACGGCGCGAACAAGGGCGGCGCCCTGAACGACCTGCTCGGGGTGGGCGCGGACAACCTCAAGGGCAACGGCGCGCTGATCAACTCCACCCTGAAGGACTTCTCCACGCTCGTCACCACCCTGAACGGCCAGCGCGACGACTTGTTCGGCACCATCACCAACCTGCAGGACTTCACCACCACGTTGGCCAACAGCGACACGACCGTCCGCAACTTCAACCGCGACCTCGCCGCGGTGTCCGAGCAGCTCGCGGACGAGCGCGGCGACCTCGCCACCGCCATCAAGCAGCTGTCGGTGGCCCTGGGCGAGGTGGCCAGCTTCGTGCGGGAGAACAAGAAGGACCTCACGGCGAACGTCAGCGACCTCGCCTCGGTGACCAAGGTGCTGGTGAAGCAGAAGTCCGCCCTGGAGGAGTTCCTGGACGATGCGCCGACGGCGCTGTCCAACCTCCAGCTGGCCTACAACCCGGTTTCCGGCACGCTGGACACGCGCGACAACGGCGCGGGCCAGACCGAGGCCAACCCGCTGGGTCCGCTCTGCAACTTGCTGATCACCGTGGGTCAGGGCGCCGAGCTCTGCCAGCAGGTCGCCGGTGCGCTGCCGGCCCCGACCGGTCTGCCGTCGTTGCCGCCCTTCCCACCGGGTTCGGCAGCTGCGCCCCAAGCCGCCCGCACCGCGCCCGTCGAGCGCGACATGACTCTCGGCGGCATCCTGGACGGTGGACGATGACCCCCTCGAGCCGCACCCCGCGCCGCACCGCCGCCGGGCTGCTGGCCGGCGCCGTGCTCGCCACGACGTTGACCGGGTGCCAGTTCCCCGGCGCCGCCAGCCTGCCGCTCCCGGGCGGCGAGGGCCACGGGGCCGGCGCCTACCAGGTGATCGTCGAGTTCGCCGACGTGATCGACCTGGTGCCGCAGTCGGCGGTGAAGGTCAACGACGTCACCGTCGGCAGCGTCGACACCATCGAGGCCACCGGGTTCACCGCCCGCGTCGTGGTGAACCTGAACAAGGACGTCGTGCTGCCCGAGAACAGCACTGCGAGCGTGCGCCAGACCTCGTTGCTGGGGGAGAAGTTCGTCAGCTTCGAGCCGCCGCCGGCCAGCGAGGCGACCGGCCGGCTGCGCGGCGGCGAGACGATCGGGCTGGACCGCACGACCCGTAGCGCCGAGATCGAGGAGGTGCTGGGGGCGCTGTCGCTGGTGCTGAACGGCGGGAGCCTGGAGCAGCTACAGACGATCAACGCCGAGCTGGTCAAGGCGCTGAAGGGTCGCGAGGACAACGTCAAGAACCTGTTGTCCGAGCTGGACACGTTCGTCGGCACGCTGGACGACCAGAAGGCGCAGATCGTCCGGGCGCTCGACAGCCTGGACCGGCTCAGCGCGCGACTGGTGACGCAGAAGCAGACGATCGCCACCGCGCTCGACGACATCCCCGACGGCGTGAAGGTGCTGACAGCCCAGCGCGCCGACATCACCAAGGTGCTGACCTCGCTCGACCAGCTCGGCGACGTCGCGGTGCGCGTGATCAACAACACCCAGAAGAACACCGTCGCCGACCTCAACGCGCTACGGCCGATCCTGACCCAGCTCAACGCCGCCGGCACAGCGCTGCCGAACTCCCTCGAGCTGCTCACCACCTACCCGTTCCCACGGCTGGTGTCCGAAGGGGTCAAGGGCGACTACGCCAACCTGTTCATCACGTTGGACGCCGACATCCGCACCCTCGCCGACAACAACGGCATCCCGCTGCCGGCGGGGATCCCGCTGATCCCGGACAGCTCGCCAGCGGCCGTGCCGGGCCAGGGCTCGACCGCGCCAGCGGGTGCCGCCGTCCCCGGCTCGGTGCCGTCCGCGGCACCCGTGCCCGCGCCGGTGCCCTCGGTGCTCCCGTCGCCCGGTGGTCCCTCGATCAAGATCCCCGGCCTGAACGTGCCGTTGTCCGGCGGGTCCCCCTTGCTCAAGCTGCTGCTCGGAGGCCTGCTGTGATCACCCGCCAGGTCCGCTACCAGCTGCTGGTCTTCCTGCTGCTCTCGGCGGTCGGCCTGTCCTACACCGGTTCCGGTACGCCGGCCTGGGTCGCTTCTTCCTCGATCAGGGCTACACCGTGTCGGCGACCTTCTCCGACTCCGGCGGCATCTTCAAGGGTGCCGAGGTCACCTACCGCGGCGTGCCCACGGGCAAGGTCGGCGATCTGACGCTGGTGCCCGAAGGCGTCAAGGTCGACCTGAAGCTGCGTCCCGGCACGGAGGTCCCGAGCGACGTCAAGGCCGTCGTCGGCAACCGCTCGGCCGTGGGCGAGCAGTACATCGACCTGCAGCCCAACCGCGACGGGTCGCCGTTCCTGGCCGCCGGCGCCAACATCCCGATCGCGATGACCGCGATCCCGATCAGCCCGACCGAGTTCGTCGTCAACTTCGACGACTTCGTCAGCAGCGTGAACCTCGACGACCTGTCGACGGTCCTCAGCGAGCTCGGGACCGCCTTCGACGGCGCCGGCACCAGCCTGCAGACCATCGTCGACCAGGGCGACTCGCTGACTCGCGCAGCCCTGGACGCGTTGCCGCAGACCAAGACCCTCATCCGGGACGGCAAGACCGTGCTGGACACCCAGCGCGACGTGTCCGGGCAGTTCAAGAGCTTCAACGCCGAGCTGACAAGCTCACCGCCACGCTGCGCTCCAGCGACCCCGACTTCCGTCGCCTCTACGCCAACGGGACGCAGAGCTCCGCCGAGCTCACCGACCTGATCCGCAAGAACCGCAGCGACCTGCCGGTGCTGCTGTCCAACCTGGTCACCGTCGCCCAGATCCAGAAGGTGCGGCTGCCCGCCTGCGCCAGATCCTGGTCACCTACCCGAACGTGGTGGCCGGCGGCTTCACCGTCGTCCCCGATGACGGCACCACCCACTTCGGACTCGTGACGAACAACGACCCGCCGATCTGCACCCAGGGCTACGAGGGCACGGACAAGCGCGACCCGTCCAACGTCGACAAGCGCGACCCCGAACTACAAGGCCGGCTGCACGCTGCCCCGCGGCAGCGCCTCCGACGTCCGCGGGGCCGCCAAAGCCCCGCGTCCGACGTCGGGTCGCCGCTCCGGCTCGCGCCTGCCCTCGACCGGTGAGGCCGCCGCCCCGACCGAGACCACCACGTTCGGCGACTACGACCCGCGTACCGGCAAGACCGTCACGGCCGACGGGTCGCGGCTGTCGATCGGTTCCAACAACGGGGCCCAGCGCCTGTTCGGCGCCGACAGCTGGCAGTGGCTGCTGCTGGGCCCGCTCTCCCGGTGAGCCTGCCGACCGCGCGGCGGCTCGACGACCCGGCGGCCGAGGCTGTCCCGGCGGCGGGCCAGGACGCCGTCGACACGCGCGCGGGTGCTTCCCGCACCCGGCTGCTGCTCGCGCTCGCGGTCGCTCGCCGCCCTGCTGCTGGCGGCCACCGCCGTCTTCGCCGTGCAGGTCCGCAACCAGCGCGGCGTCGACAGCACCCGGGCGGACGCGCTCCGGGCCGCGCGCCAGGAGGCGCTGAACCTCACCACCATCAGCGTCTCGGACTTCGACGCCAGCGTGCAGCGCGTCGTCGACGGCGCGACGTCGGACTTCAAGTCCGAGTTCCAGGGCGACGTCGACGTCCTGCGCACCACGTTGACGCAGAACAAGGTCGAGTCCGCGGGTTCGGTGATCGACGCGGGGATCGTGCGCTCGGACGACACCAACGCCACGGTGCTGGTCGTCATCGATGCCACGGTCAAGAACGTCGAGGTCCCGGACGGACGCGTGAACACCTGTCGCATGCAGCTCCAGCTGGAGAAGGTCGGCGCGCGCTGGCTGACCTCGACCCTGCAGTTCGTGGGGTGACGGCATGACCGGACCCTTCAGCCCGCAGACGCCCGACGGTCCGTCCCGTTGGACGGACGTCCCCGACGGCGCAGCCGGTACCGAGCCCTTCGACCATGCCGACGGTGGTACCGGCGTCGGAGGCCTGCGGCGCCGCGCCCCCGGTGCCCGCGACCACGACCACGACCGACGGGGCTTCCGCCCCCACCCCCTCGCCGGGCGGCGACAGCGACCACCCGAGGGCCGACGCGCCCGCAGACCTCGCCGCCGCCCGCCCAGCCAGCGCCGGCCGTCGAACCGCCTCCGGTCCCGCCCGCGGCTGACGAGGCCGCGGACCCCGACCCCGACCCCGACCCGACGCTGACGACGACGCCCGTCCAGGCCCTCACCGAGCCACCCACCCCGGCAGGGCTCGCCCCCGAGTTCCCGCCAGGGCTGCCGAGCCGCTCCCGGGAGCCGGTCTGCTCGCTCTCGCGCCGAGCGCGGACCTGCCGCCCACCACGCTGCCGCCCACCACGCTGCCGCCCGCCGGGCTGCCGCGCACCGAGCCGCCGCCTACCGACCTGCCGCCTACCGACCTGCCGCAGGCCGCGCCGGCGCCCAGCCCACCTCCATCGACCAGCCCGCAGCCGTCCCTCGACGCCGACCCGTCGGACGAGGCCACCTCGGCCCGCCGAGCGGGGCCGGCCCCGCTGACCCTGGCGCTGGTCGGCGTGCTCGCGCTGCTGCTCGCCGCCTCGACGCTGTTCCTGGGTCTGAAGAGCGCGGACGACCGCGCCACCGAGAAAGCACGCACCCAGGCCGTCGCCGCCAGCCGCGACGCCGCCCGGATCCTGTTCTCCTACAACAACCGCACCCTGGACGCCGACTTCGCCCGCGGGCTGGCCGTCACCACCGGCCCGTTCCGGACCGAGTACGAGAAGACCACCACCCAGGTCGTCAAGCCGGTGGCCGAGCAGTACAGCGCGGTCGTGCAGGCGGAGGTGATCGAGAGCGCCGTCGTCAGCGCCTCCTCGGACACCGTCACGACGATCGTCTTCCTCAACCAGACCACCAACAGCACCCGCGTCGAGGGTCCGCAGGTCGACCAGAGCCGGGTCCGGATGCGCCTCGTCCGCCGCGGCGGGAGCTGGCTGGTGGACAAGGTCGACGCGCTGTGAGGCTGGGGCGCCCGCGCCTGCCTGCGTCCCCCCTCGCTGCCCTGCGCCGTCCGGCCCCGTGGAGCGTCACGCTCGTGGCGGTCGGCGTGGCGGTCCTCGCGCTGCTGACCGCGACGGCCGTGCTGCTGATGCGACCCGCCGACCCGCTGGCCGACACCCGCGCCTCCGCCCTGGCAGCGGTGAAGGTGCGCACCGCGGCGGTCACCTCCTACGACGCCGCCACGCTGGACTCCGACGTCGCCGCGGTGCTGAAGACCGCCGTCGAGCCGTTCGCGACCTCCTACACCGAGGCCACCCGCGAGCTGCGCACGACGCTGCAGACCACCAAGGCCAAGGCGGCCGGCAGCGTCGTCGCCGCCGGCCTGGAGTCGGTGAGCCAGGACCGGGCCGTCGCCGTCGTCGCGGTCGACCAGGTCATCCAGGCCGCGGGCCAGCAGCCGCGACGCGAGCGCAACCGGCTGCGGATGACCCTGGTGCGCCCGCGCGACACCTGGCTGGTCGAACGCGTCGAACGGCTCTGAGCCCGCCCCTGCAGTCCTGGCTGTCCACCGACAGGCGCGTGGCCCTTGACGACCGGGGCGGTCGTCGGTCATCGTGAGCGCCACGCAGCACCCGCTCGGGGCCGCCGGCCTTGCCGCGCCTCGACATCGGTCGTGCGCGCGGCTACAGTGGGGCGTTGCGCTGTCTCTCGTCGTACTAGCCACCCGGGCCGGATGCCCAGGCAGGCCGGTCGAGAGCACGTCGCCGCGCCGTTACTCCCGTGCACAGCGCCGTCCGGAGCCATCCTCCGGATCGGCTGCCGCCT
>CAWASE010000011.1:0-19629 GCA_963784675.1 uncultured Actinomycetes bacterium | reverse complement strand
CGGGCGTGTCAGGACTTCTGTGTAAGGGCGTGACCTCGAGGCTGGGCCGCTGTGGCGGCTCGGGGAGGACATGCGATGACAGAACTGCTGGACGACAGCAAGGACAGCTGTGCGGACACTGTGGGGGTGGGTCGACCTCGCCGGGATCGCGATGAGCCGCGGCTGGTCGATGACGAGCTGGCGGACCGGTTGCTCGAGCAGGCCCGTGAGCAGGGGGTGGAGCTGCTCGGGGAGGGCGGTCTGCTCAAGCAGATGACCAAGGCGATCCTGGAGCGGTCGTTGGCGGTCGAGCTGACCGAGCACCTGGGTTATGAGGAGGGCGACCCGGCGGGCGCGGGCAGCGGCAACAGCCGCAACGGCACCACCGGCAAGCAGTTGATCACCGAGGCCGGCCGGCTGGACCTGTCGGTGCCTCGGGACCGCAACAGCACCTTCACCCCGCAGACCGTCCGTAAGGGCCAGCGCCGCCTGGACGGCATCGACAAGCTCGTGATCGGTCTCTACGCCCGCGGGATGACGGTCCGGGACATCCGGGCGCAGCTGAAGGAGACCTTCGACCTGGACCTGTCTCCCGACCTGATCAGCAAGATCACCGACGGGGTGCTGGAGGAGGTCAAGGACTGGCAGGCCCGGCCGCTGGACACCGTCTACCCGGTGATCTTCCTGGACGCGTTGGTCTGCAAGGTCCGTGACGGCGGCAGCGTGAAGAACAAGGCCGCGCACCTGGCGGTCGGGGTCGACGCGGACGGCAAGAAGGAGGTCCTGGGGATCTGGGTGGAGACCAACGAGGGCGCGAAGTTCTGGATGCGGGTGATGAGCGAGCTCAAGGCCCGCGGCGTCGAGGACGTGCTGATCGTGGTCTGCGACGGCCTGACCGGCCTGCCGGCGGCCGTCACGGCCGTGTGGGAACGCGCGATCGTGCAGACCTGCATCGTGCACCTGGTCCGGGCGTCGCTGCGCTGGATCAACTACCAGGACCGCAAGAAGGTCACCGGGCAGCTGCGCCTGATCTACGGGGCGCCGACCGAGCAGGCCGCCCGGGACGCCCTGGACGCCTGGACCGACAGTGACGTCGGCCGGCAGTACCCGGCGATCCGGCGGCAGTGGGAGGCCGCCTGGGAGCAGGTCATCCCGTTCTTCGCGTTCGCCCCCGAGGTCCGCAAAGTCATCTACACCACGAACATGATCGAGAGCATCAACTACCAGCTCCGCAAGATCAGCAAGACACGGGGGCACTTCCCCAACGACGACGCGCTGGTCAAGCTGCTCTACCTGGGCTGCCGAGAGATGGGCCGGACCAGCACCGCCGGCCGCGGCGGACGGTCGGCCTACAACTGGAAGATCGCGCTCAACCAGTTCGACGTCATGTTCCCCGGCCGGCTGGACCGCCGATGACCACCCCGGCCAGCACCCCGTCACGGGACGACAGCGGGACGACCGGCAAGACCGCTGCACCGCTCTGCCTGGTCTGCCCGGTCTGCGCCGGCCCGTTCACCCCGACCGGTCGGCAGCGCTACTGCAGCACCGCCTGCCGCAAGACCGCCTTCCGCCGCCGACACGCCACCCTCGAGCCGATCGTCGTGCCGCCGCCGGCGACACGACGGGACCGGACCATCTACCAGTGCAACGCCTGCGGCACCCGCCAGCTCAGCCAGCAGCGATGCCCCGACTGCGGCACCTTCGGCAGCAGCCTGGGCCTGGGCGGCACCTGCCCCAGCTGCGACGAACCCGTCACCCTGACCGACCTCGACCTGACCACCTGACCGACCTCGACCTGACCACCTGACCGACCTACCATCAACATCACTACGTCAGGCCCTTACACAGGAACGCTGACAGGCCCTCGTGGGCCTCCAACGGTGCTGAGTCGTTCCAGACGAGCGCGGTCACAGCCGCCGGCGCGTGCACCGGCACCGAGCAGGCCTGCTGGCAGATGAACAACGGCGGAGCCGTCTTGAAAGACACAACCACTCCCGCCACAAGCCCGAACTGGGGAGCTGCCCTGACCACCGACGGCGGGGTAGTGCAGTTCAAGCCGAGCGGCGGTACCGCCGTAACGCAGTACTTCTTCCAGGGCTGGAAGAACGTCCCGCTGGAGAGCGGCAACTTCCCGACTGACCCCATCAAGGCGAAGCTGCCGAGCCCCGAGTTCGGCCAGGTTCTGGCGTCGCCGACCGCCGGCGACAACTTTAACCCGGGCACCGGAGCCTTCAGCATCACCGCTCGCCTCAAGCCGTACGGCTACGGCACAAGCAAGCTCCTACCCGGAGCAAGCTCGGCGCCAGATTATCAACGGCCCAGCTACAACGTGATCCAGAAGGGGCGCTCCGACAGCACCGGCGGATACTGGAAGATGTCGATTATGGGATTCGACGACGCCAAGTGGAAGAAGGGCTCGGTGAGCTGCACCTTCAAGAACTCGATCGGCGAAGAGGCCAGCGTGTACTCCTACGACCCCACGGACGCTCGCAACACGTTCACGTTCGCCGGCGACAACATGCAGAACTACACGGAGGTCACGTGCCGGCGAGGGGCTGACGGCAGCCTCAAGGTCATCACCCGGGACTTCCGAGGCGTCACGAGGACCGTCACCGCTGTGAAGACCGTGCTCGGCACGATCGCGCCTGCGGCCGGTCCGGGCCCCGACTACGGCAGCTACGTGACGCTCGGGAAGAAGCCAGGGTCCGACGTCTCGGCGGACGCCTACGCCGGTCACATGGACTACGTGAAGCTGGTCAAGGGGTGACGGCCCGCCGGCGTGGGTGGGTGCTGGGCGGCGCGACGCTGAGTGTGGGGTTGTCCGGGGCGCTGGGGGTGTCGCCGGCGCTGGCGCAGCCGACCGGGGTGACCTTCGGTCCGGTGGAGCAGCTGACGCAGTCGCAGGACCAGGACCAGCTGGGTGGCTCGCTGAGCCTGTCCGCGGACGGCTCCGTGGTGGCGTTCGACGACAGGGCGAGCGACATCGCGGTCAACTGGCCGGGCCTGGCGCCGTCGAACGTGTACGTCAAGCGGGGCAACGACCCGCTGCGCTTGGCCTACACGCCCGGCCAAGCGCCGCTGGTGAACGGCGCCGGTGCGGCCGCGGTGTCGGCCGACGGGCGGTACGTCAGCTACGTCTCGCAGTCCTCACGGGTCGTGCCGGGCGACACCAACGGCGTGTCGGACTTCTTTGTGTTCGACAACAAGACGCGCACGACCGAGCTGGTGTCGCGGGCCAGCGACGGGCAGCTGGCGAACGCCGAGCCCGGTGTGTACGACTCAGGGCTGTCCGGCGACGGCCGGTTCGTGGTGTTCGCGTCCGCGGCCAGCAACCTGGTGCCGGGTGACACCAACGGCGTCACCGACGTGTTCGTGCGGGACCGGCTGCGCGGGACGACCGAGCGGATCAGCGTCTCCAGCACCGGCAAGCAGGGGCAGGCCCCGAGTACCCAGACCGGGCGGCACGCCACCAGCGTTGACGGCCGGTACGTGGTGTTCTCCTCCGAGGCGACGAACCTGGTGCCCGGGGACACCAACCGTCAGACTGACATCTTCCTGCGCGACCGGCTGCGGGGCACCACCGAGCTGATCACCGTGTCCACCTCCGGGGAGCAGGGACACGGCTCGGTGTACGGCTTCCAGACAGGTGCCGGCTCCGCAACGGTCTCCGACGACGGCCGATTCGTGGCGTTCGCTAGCGAGGCGGAGAACCTGGACCGGCGCTACCCCCCGGACGCCCGCAGCGACGTGTTCGTCCGAGACCGGCGCCTGCACACCACCACACAGCTCAGCGTGAAGAGCGGGGTCTCAGGCGGGTCGACCGCGGCCGACTCGCAAGCGCCGGTCATCTCCGGGGACGGCCGGGCAGTCTGCTTCGGGTCCAACTCGCCCGTGCTCGGCGTCCGCTACATCGACCGGCCCGCCGTCTTCATCGCCGGCCTGACCGACCGGTCACTGACGATGCTGCCGTTCGACGGCGGCCTCACCTGCGACCTGGACCGGCACGCCACCACCATCGCCCTGCGCAAGTCTGCGGCAGGCAGCGACCTCTACCCGAGCCGGCCGGTCCGCATCCGCGTGCACTGGCCTCACAGCATCCCGGCGGCCTGACCCGCGTCCGCTGACCGCGGCTGGAGGGCCGGGAGCAGGACCCGGGGGACTCGGCCTCCGGCGCCTGCAGAGGCAGCGGCTTGCATCGGCGGCAGATCCGTCACGCAGCTGACGTCCACACAAGGCTTGCCGGCCGGGCTGCCGCGCCGCGCTAGCTGTACTGCCCAGGCACGTTGGCCGAGGTCGTGTGACGACACGACCTGAATGATCTTTGTACGGCGAAGACCTCCCGTCGTGGAGCGGAGCTGTCTAGGGACCGCCCTCACGACCCGGGAGGTCTTCGTGTCCCACGCTAACGCTGAGCCTCCATCAGACCCCGGGGCGAGACAGACTTAGCGCGGCCGCCGCATGCCGCGGGCACATGCAACTACTCCCGCAGTTGCGCCCAGCACCAGCAGCGTCGCACCCAAGGTCCGCGTCGGAATATCGAAGCGCCTGGTCGTGCTGGCGCCGTCGGCGCCCAGATACAACACGAGCCCAACAGCGACCAAGAGCAGAGCGACTAGGAAGAGCCGTTTTGTCGTGGTCACGCCTACCCTCTATCGCTGATGATCATGACGAGCCCTATGACGACCGCAATAGGACCGATTGCGAGCGACTTGACGCGCGACAGGTTGCGCCGCCAAGGAGAGTTGCCAACTGTGCCCAATCTATCTGTCACTCCCGCAGCTAACAAACCAACACCTGCCAGCATCATGAGAACTCCAACCACTGTCTGTTGCACTGATCGCCCATTTCGCTGCTCGTCCCGACAGTTCCGCACGGCAATACTCTCTAGCGAGGCAGCGCCCTTGCTGCCTTAAGTCGCCGGCTCGGCGTTGCAACTAGAACACGTAGCCAGCAGCCTCCAGTCCCGCAACCACTCCCTCAGCCACCTCCACCGCCGTGTCAACGTCCAGGTATCCGTCGAGGATCGCCACCAGTTCGTCATACCCACTGCTAGTCAAGTAACTCAGACCGACCTCAATAACACAGCTCAGGACGATGTCTACCAGGCCGTAGCTGCATGACGTCCCCAGCGAGAGAGCACAAATAGCAAGCGCTTCAACAATGGACTCGGCAATGCCTTCAGCGCAAGCGGTTAGCGCCTCATCGAGGCTGTAGCAGCCGCTCGGGTCCGTATACCGCGTGGGTACGTTCGAGGCGTAGACGTAGGTGCTGACGTAGGGGTCGTCGATGGCGGGTGCGGCGGGGTCGGTCTGTGTGAAGCGTCCGACGCTGGGGTCGTACTGGCGGGCCCGGAGGTGGTAGGTGTCGGTGAAGTCGTCGTGGTACTCGCCGGTGTAGCGGAGGTTGTTGTCGGGGGCTGCGGTGGTGGTCTGGTTCTTGCGGAGGTCGCCGAAGGGGTCGTAGGCGTACTCGATCTGGGGCGTGCCTGTGGTGTTGGTGACGTCGGTGACGGAGCCGAGGCCGTCGTAGTGGTAGTAGAAGGTTCCGGCGCCGGCGCCGCCGGTGGTCATGCTGATGGTGTCCAGGCCGTAGATGTAGCGGCGGGCGAGGGCGCCGGTGCCGGTGCTCTCCCGGGCGATCTGCGGGAGCTCGTTGTTGACGTCCCACTGCAGCTGGTTGGTGACGGTGGTGCCATCACCTTGGGTGAGGCGCTTGCTGTCGCCGTCGTAGGTGTAGTTCTCGACCTGGAGGCCGTTGGACTTGGACTGGCGCGGGTCATCTGGTTGGCGTCGTTGTAGCTGTACTGGGTCTGGCCGCCGCACTCGGTGAGCAGGTTGCCGTTGTCGTCGTAGGTCAGCGCGCAGGTGCCGGTCGGGCCGTCCTTGAATGTGAGCTGGTCGTTGGTGTTGTAGGTGTACCTGGTGATGTCGTTGGTGCCGTTGATGGGTCGGTGCTGGGTGAGCCGGTTGCCGACCTTGTCGTAGGTGTACTTGAAGTACTTGCTGGTGGTCGCGCCGTCGGTGTCGCAGTCGGCGATAGGGGTGTTGTAGCAGGCGAGGTTGAGCATGTTCCGGTCGTTGTAGGCGTAGAAGACCGTCTCGTCCTCGGTCTGCACGCGGGTGGGGTTGCCGTTGCCGTCGTAGAGGTAGTTGGCGCTGGACAGCACGGCCCCGGAGGTCGTGTTGCGGTTGGTGATGGTCTCCAGCCGGCCGGCGGGGGTGTAGGTGCGCGTCTCGGTGTGGCCGTTGCTGGCGGGCAGGATCGTCTTCTCAAGCAGACCGCCCTTGAGGTACTGGTAGGTGGTGGTCTTGCCGCCGGACTCTGCGGTCTCGAGCTGCCCGTCGGCGGTGTAGGTGTAGGTGGTGACGGTGCCGTCGGGGTAGGTCCTGGTCTTGATCTTGCCGGCCGGGGTGTAGGTGTAGGTGAAGACCTGGCCGTCGCGGCCGACCGACACCAGCCGGTCGGTGCTGGCGGCGTAGCCGTAGCTGGTGGTGCCGTGCGCGTCGGTCATCGTCTTGCGCTTGCCGGTCTTGGTGTAGGTGAAGTTCACGTCCGGGTCGCGGGTGGTGTCGGCGTAGTCGATCGTCGCGACCCGGTTGTGGCTGTCGTAGGTAGTGAGGGTGACGCCGTCGCCCGCGGTGGCGGTGGCGGTGCCGTTGGCGTCCTCGGTGCGGATGATGTTGCCGTTGGCGTCGTAGCCGTACCGGTAGACGCCGCCGAGAGAGTCGGTGACCGAGATGAGCTGCCGGTTGGCGTTGTAGCCGTAGGTGGTGACCTCCGGCCGGGCGACGCCGTCGACCACGTTCTGCGCCGTCCGGGTCTTCAGGTTGCCGACCAGGTCGTAGGCGTAGGCGGTGACCGCGAAGCCGGTGCCGTCGGGGGCAGTCACCTTCGTCAGCCGGTTGAACGCGTCGTAGGTGTAGGTGGTGATGTTGCCGCGGGCGTCGGTGACCTTCTCGCGGTTGCCGTTGCCGTCGTAGGTGGCGGCGGTGGTGGCGCCGCCGGGTGAGGTGCGGCTCTTCACCCGCCCGTTGGCGTCGTAGGTGGTGGTGCTTCGGTAGTCGGCGGGGTCGGCGCCGGCGACGTTGCCGCGGGCGTCGACGCTGGTGACCGGGCGGCCGGCGCTGTCGTAGGTGGTGGTGGTCTTGGCGCCGAGCGGGCTGGTGATGCTGGTGAGCTGGCCGTTGAGGTTCTCGGCCGGTCCGCCGTAGCCGAACTGTGTCGCCATGCCGTTCTCGTCGGTCATCGACACCAGCAAGCCGCTGCCCGCCGGGTCCCGGCCGTAGGCGACGACGCTGCCGTTCGGAGCGGTCTTGCGGATCAGGTTGCGGTCCTTGGGCCCGGTCGGGTTCGCCGGGTCGCCGTCGTAGTCGTAGGTCGTCTGGTTGCCCAGCTCGTCCGTCGAGGTCTTGACGTTGTTCTTGTTGTCGTAGGTGCGGCTGGTGGAGGTCTGGGTCGCCAGGCCCTCGTCGTCCATCGTGCTGGTCTGGTTGTCGTTGGCGTCGTAGCCGAACTTGCGGGTCTTGTTGTTGCCATCGGTGGTCGTCGCGACGTTGCCGCGCGCGGTGTAGGTGTGCTTGGTGGTGGACCCGCCGGGCGCGTTGCGCTCGGCGAGGTTGTTGCCGGTGTACCGGTCGGTGTAGCTCTTGCCGTTGGGGTCGGTCATCGTCGACGTGCCGCCGCCGGTGGCCGGGTCGTCGACCCAGTCGTAGTCGGTGGTCTTGCTGTCGGCGTCCTGCTGCTGGTTGACCCTGCCGTTGACGTAGGTGTTGGTGACGGTGGTGGTGCCGCGCCCGTCGACCACGGTGGCGATCTTGTTGTTGGCGTAGGTGAACCGGGTGACGTCGCCGCCGGGGTTGGTGACCGAGGTGAGCAGGCCGGCGATGTTGTAGCCGTAGCTCACCGACCGGCCGTCGGCCGGGGGCGCGCTGACCGAGCTGAGCCGGCCGTTGGTGTAGGCGAAGGTGAAGGTGCGGTTCTGCTGGTCGACGACGCTGCCGACCTCGCCGTTCGCCGCCCGGCTGATGTGGGTGTTGTTGCCGTTGCGGTCGGTCATGTCGGTCAGGACGCCGGCGGCGGTGAAGGTGTAGGTGACCTGGTCGCGGCGGGTCAGCTCGTAGCCGGCGCCGGTCCTTCTGAGCTTGGAGCGGCCCAGTCGACCAGGAGGGGCGGCTCACCTGCTGCGGGACCGTAGCGCCGGCCCGCTGCTGACCTCGAGCTCCCTGCATGCTTCACGAATTCGTCCTGCTGCGCTGGCCCGGCATGTGGCCATCCTGCACGTGGGCTGACAGCTGATCGCGCACCCTGCGGAAGGTTCGAGGGCCGGCCGGGTGGTGTGTCCCGCTGGTCGTTCGGCTACCGGACGGCGACGTCGACGCCGGCGCTCAACCGGTGGCGGCGGCGTTCCAGTCGACGAGCTGCACGATCACGCCGTTGGGGTCGCGGACTTGGAAGGCCCGCTCACCCCACTCCTCGGCGGTCAGGGGCATGGTGATGGTCACGCCGTCGGCCTGCAGCCGCGCGAGTTCCTCCTCGAGGTCGTCCACGGTGAAGGCCAGGATCAGCCCTCGGGCATGATCGTCACGCTGGTCCGAGGGCAGCGTGGCAAGGCCACGGCGCAGGAAGACGACGTTGACGCCGGCGTCGGGCCGGGTCAGGGACGCGAAGCCATCGGCGGCCATCTGCTCCTGGAAGCCGAAGTGCTCGGTGAGGAAGCTGCTCGAGGCGGCGACGTCCTCGACGTTCAGCGACACAGCGGACGCGGTGATCTTCATGGGGACCCTTCGAGATAACTACGTACGGCGTACGACGTACAAGGGCGGCAGGATGTTCCCGTGCCCTCGGACCGGACCAGCACTGGCGACCCGGCCCGGACCCTCGCGCTGCTCTGGGAGGCCGCGCCCGCCCCCCGACGCGGCCCTGGACGAGGGCTGCGGGTCGGGGCGGTCGTCGACGCGGCCACGGCGCTGGCGGACCGGGAGGGACTGGTGGCGGTGAGCATGCGCCGGGTCGCCCAAGAGCTGGGAGTGTCGGCGATGACGCTTTACACGTACGTCCCCGGCAAGGCCGAGCTGGTGGACCTCATGCTGGACGCCGCTTACCGACGGCTGCCGCTCACCGACAGCACAGGCCGACCCTGGCGCGAACGAATCACCGCGGTCGCGGACGACAACCGCGCCCTCTACCTCCGGCACCCCTGGGCCAGCGCGGTGTCCACCCTCCGCCCCCCGCTCGGGCCCGGCCTGATGGCCAAGTACGAGCACGAGCTCGCAGCGCTCGAGGGTCTGGGGCTGAGCGACGTGGAGATGGACGACGCGCTGACCTACCTGCTGAGCTTCGTGCAGGCCAACGCGCGTGCAGCGGTCGACGCCCGTGCCGCGCAGGTGGAAAGCGCGATGACCGACGCACAGTGGTGGGCGGCCAACGCCGGGCTGCTCAGCAAGGTCCTCGACGAGGAGGCCTACCCCCTCGCCGTCCGCGTCGGCAGCGCCGCCGGAGCGGCGCAGGGCAGCGCGCACGACCCTGAGCACGCCTACCAGTTCGGGCTGCAACGCCTGCTCGACGGCCTCACCGTCTTGATCGACCGGCACGACTGACGCCCGGGCCACCGCAGCCCTGCACCGGTGTCCCGCTCGACGTTCCGTCGGGCAGCGGTGTCCCGGTAGCCGTTCGGCTACCGACACAGCCTGGGCGTCCCGCTCGGCCGTCGGCCGGATACCGCACGTCGGGGTGGGCATCCTGCAGGTCGTGAGCAGCAACGACTGGCCTGAACATCAGGACCAGTTGCGCCGCGAACAGCAGGCTCGGGAGACGGTGAACCAAGCGCTGCTGCTGATCAGCGAGAAGCACAGCGTCGACCGCCCGGCGGCGATCCGACTCCTGGTCGACACGGCGGAGGCGCAACACTGCATCGTCTCGGCTCTTGCGGTGGACGTCATGCGCACCGGGGCGCTGCCGGAGGTGTAGGACCCCCTGGGAGAAGGCTCCGCTGGTCGTTTCGGCTACCGGAACGATCAACCGTGCCAGGCAGTCCGGGTCTACGGTGCTGTGGTGGCCGCCGCTGCGTACCCGCGGATCAACTGCCGTTGGCACGGTGCAAAGTCGACGGTGCGCGAGACGGAGTACGAGCCACTGGTGGGGACGAAGGACGGTTGGCCGGCCTGCTACGTCTGCATCATGTGCGCCTTCGACCGCTTCGCGCCGCGGGAGGGCAACTACCTTCCGGTGACTGAGGTCCGGTAGCGGCGAGGTAGCGCGGGAAGGTTGGGCGAGCTCACCTACGGGGCGCTGGCTGAGCGCGTCGCCGCGCCTGCTGATCAGGTAGCCCGAGCAACCAGCTCGCTGGCCGAGTGGGCCGCGCTCTCGGGTAGCTCCCCGAACGACCTTCGGAGAAGCACGGGCATCCCGGTAGACGTTCGGCTTCCGGGACGCCGTGTCGCGGCGGGGCGCTCGTGCAGTCGTGCTCCGTTGCACGACTGGAGCGGGCGTCGAGCGACTAGGCCCGGCGTCGGCCGCTGTCCGGGAGCACTCGTCCAGCCGGCACGCGCAGCACACCCGCGTCGGCGTCAGACACGGCCGGGCGTCCGCGCCGGAGCGGTCTAGACGTTCTCGCCGAGCTCGCCGCCGGACCGTCCGCCGTCGTCGCCCACCGGGTCGGTGCGGTAGACCAGCTGCACGTCGCCGAGCTGGACGCGGTTGCCGTCGTGCAGCTCGACCTCGGCCACCGGGATCCCGTCGACCTGCACCCCGTTGCGCGTGCCGAGGTCGCGCAGCACCACCCGTCCGTCGCCGTCCGCGTCGACGACGGCGTGCCGCGGCGAGACGGTGAGGTCGTGCAGGCGCAGGTCGGCGTGCCGGTCCCGGCCGAGCACCTGCCGGCCCCGGTGCAGCAGCATCTCCGGGGGGTCGGCGGACTCGCCGTGCCGCAGGCTGCCGCCGAGCACGGGGACCAGCCGGGGCCGACCGGCCAGGGGGGCCGGCGGGGTGGGCGCGGCGGGCGGAGGCGGGGAGGGGCGGCTGCGGTGCCAGGCGTACGCGCCGGCGACGCCCAGCAGCACCAGCGTGCGCGGCAACCGCCGTCGCCGTCGGGCTGGGCGGGCGGTTGCCGCGGGGGCGACGTCGGCGCGGGCCATGCCCGGGCCGGGACGGGATGCTGTCCCGGAGGCGGCGTCACCTCGACGGGCGCGGACCGCGTCCCCGCCGGGGCGGGAGGCTCTCGCGGGGGCGGCGTCAGCTCGACCGGCGCGGATCATGCCCGCGCCCTTCCCAGCCCTGCCGGGTCGTACGCTCCGGCGTGACCCCGGCCGCCGCAGTCGTGCTCGCCGGCGGCCAGTCCCGGCGGATGGGCAGTGCCAAGGCGCTGCTGGCGTGGCACGGCTCGACGCTGCTGCAGCGCACCGTGGACGTGCTCGCCCGGAGCGTGCCGGGTCCGGTGGTGGTCGTCCGGGCCCCCGGTCAGCCGCTGCCGGAGCTGCCGGCGGGCGTGACCGTGCGCGAGGACCCGCAGCAGGGGCTGGGCCCGGTGCAGGGCCTGGCCGTCGGGCTGCGCTCCGCTGCGGAGCAGGGCGCGGACCGGGCGTTCGTCTGCTCCACGGACCTGCCGTTCCTGCACCCCGCCTACGTCCGCCGCGTCCTCGCCGCGTTCGACGAGGCCACCGACGTGGTGCTGCCGGTCGCCCGGGGCTTCCGCCAGCCGCTGGCGGCCGCGTACCGCACCGCGCTGGCGTCGGCGGCCGCGGCGCTGGTGGCGCAGGGCCGCCTGCGCCCGGCGCACCTGCTGGACGGGGTGCGCACCCGGGTGCTGGACGAGGCCGCACTGCTCGCCGACCCGGTGCTCGCCGCCCTCGACCCCGAGCTGGACTCGGTGGTGGGGGTGAACACGCCGGAGGAGCTGGCGGCCGCCCGCGCCCGGCCGGCGCCCCAGGTCCGGGTGCTGCCGGCTGACCGCCTGGTACGGGCCGCCGCCGTGCGGGACCTCGGCCTGCCTCCGGGGACGCCGGTCCGCCGGGACGGGCGCGACCTGGGGCCGACCACGACGCTGGTGCCCGGTGACGTGGTCACGGTCGGCTGACGACGGGGGTGGAGGCCGGCGACGTGGTCGCGGTCGACTGACGACGGCGGTCACGGGGTCGCCCTGGCGGGAGACGGCGCACGGAGCCGTGCCGGAGCCCCGTGCCAGCCGGCACGGGGCTCCGGGACGGGGGCCGGGGTCTAGCGGCGGGCCGCTGCCGGAGCGTCCGCGGTCGTCGTCGCAGCGGCGACGCGGTCGCGCGGCAGCCTGGTGATGAGCGGCAGGGCGAGCGACACCAGCGCGACGACACCGATGACCGTGTACGCGGTCGAGTAGCCCTTGTCGTCGCCGATGAGGCTGGCGGCCAGCAGCGGGCCGACGACGCCACCGAGGCTCCAGGCGATGATCATGGCGCCGTAGATCGCGCCGGCGTTCTTCACGCCGAAGAAGTCGCCCGCGGTCGCCGGCATCGTGCCGAAGCCACCGCCGTAGCAGAGGTAGATGACCGCGGCGAGCACGAAGAACAGGGCCGCGTTGGCGGTGTGCGGCAGCAGCAGGAAGCAGATGCCCTGCAGGCCGAGCATGGCCATGAAGGCGGGCATCCGGCCGGTCCGCTCGGACGCCGCGGCGAACAGGATCCGCCCGGCGCCGTTGAACAGGCCGAGGACGCCGACGGCTGTGGCGGCCGCTGCGGCGCTGTAGCCGGCGATGTCGCTGAAGCTCGAGGCGGCCTGCGAGATGAGCGCGATGCCGGCGGCGGTGTTGAGGGCCAGGATCGCGGTGAGCAGGTACCACTGCGGCGTGCGCAGCGCCTCGCTCTGGGTGTACCCGTCGTCGGCGGTCCCCTTGCCCGCGGCGGGCGTGAAGCCCGGGACGGTGTAGCCGGCCGGCGGGTTGCGGAAGAACGACGCACCGAGCAGGGCCATGAGCAGGTAGGCGATGCCCAGCGGCAGGAACGCCTTGGTCGGGACGTCGGGGTCGTTGTCGATGAGCCGCTTGGCGAGCGGCGAGGTCAGCACGGCGCCGAAGCCGAAGCCACCGACGGCCAGGCCGGTGATCAGGCCCCGCTTGTCCGGGAACCACTTCTGGAGCATCGCGATCGGCACGATGTACGCGACGCCGAGCCCGAACCCGCCGATCACGCCGTAGCCCAGCACCAGCAGCCACAGGTCGTCGCGCGACTGCGCCAGCGAGGCGACCAGCGTGCCGATGCCGTACAGGACGCCGCCGACCAGGGCGACGATGCGCGGCCCGCGCTTGTCCTGGATCCGCCCGCCGAGGTAGGTGCCGATGAAGATCATGCCGATCGTGACCTCGAACGGCAGCGCCGCCTCGGTCTTGCTCAGCGAGAACGGCTCGGCGGACTGCAGGGCCTTGGAGAAGGTGCTCCAGGCGTAGACGGCGCCGATGGCGAACTGCAGGAGCAGCGCGGCCCCGACCAGCCCCCAGCGGCCTCGGGCCGAGGAGCCGCTCGGGGCGGTCCCGGAAACTGCTGGCGACATACCTGCTCCTGTCCGGCTGGGGTCAGCCGCTACTGCGCGTGGGTGCGGCCCTGCCGCTCCACCCGCTGACGCTGGGGGACGACCGTGTACTTGGGATCGCGGGCCGACTCCTGTCCCGCCTCGAACACCGCGAACCGCAGGCAGGCCGACCCGGCCATCAGCGCGAGGCCCGGAGAGCGCCGCTCCGAGCGCGGCTGCGCGGCGCGGCCAGCAGCGCCCCGAGCGGTCCCGGCGACGGTCAGCGCCTTGCTGGCCCGCATGAGCCGCCCGGCGGTGCCCTGGTGCAGCGGCTCCGCGGTCAGGCCCATGGCCTTCTCCATCCGCTGCTCGACCGCGAGCTCGAGCAGCGCGCCGCCCACCGCGAGACGGCGCGCCGGGCCCGCCTCGGCGACGGGCGCGCCGATCATGCCGAGTCCTCCGGAGGCCGCGGAGGCGGAGCCGACGAAGACGAAGGGCAGGTGCCGGTGCGCGTCGTGCCAGGTCGGAGTGGCCGTGTCCGACAGCAGCACCGCGGTGTACGAGGCGACGGCGGGGGCGACGACCGCCGCGACCAGCCCGGCCGGGCGGCCGGACAGGCCGAGCAGCCGGCCGGCGACACCGTCGCGCAGCCGCGGCGGCAGGAGCGGGCGCATCTCCGCGGTGGCGGCGAGCCCGGCGAACGGCCCGTAGCCGGTGAGGATCCAGGTCCCCATGGACATCGGGGAGGTGGGCTTGGCGACGCGCAGCATGTTGTAGAAGCGCTCGGGCCGGCCGAGGTCGTGCACGAGCGCGACCATGCTCAGCGACAGCATGACGAGCGACCCGAGCCGGCCGGTGCGGCGCAGCGCCGGGCGCCCGGACAGGTCCGCGCCGGCGGCCAGCAGGGAGGAGCCGGCGGCGACCCCGCCCATGAACAGGTACGCGGGGATGTCCTTCTCCCACGGCGACGCCTTGAGGATCGGCCGGCCGTAGTAGGAGGTGAACGCGGCGTCGGGGACCACGGCGTTCGGGTCGCCGCGGTGGCGCCGGCGGCGGCCGCCCGCCTGGCCGGTGAGCGCCTGCTCGGCGCCCCGGTGCGAGACCGGCCCCTCGCGCGTGACGGTGTTCGGGCCGGACGTCCCCTCGCCGCGGGCCCGGACGTCGTCCTCGAGATGGCCGGAGGAGCCGTGCCGGCCGGTGCCGGCACCCGCCTCGTCGGGGTGCACGCTCATCGGCGACCGCCGGTGAAGACGGCCACCGCGCCCACGAGCATGAGGCCGGCAGCGACCGCGGCCCGCCGCCACATGACCGGCAGGTCGTGCGTGGTGACGATCGGGTCCGGCGGCAGGCCGTAGACCTCCGGCTCGTCGAGGAGCAGGAAGAACGCGCCGAGCCCACCCACGCCGTCGTCGCCGTTCTCGCCGTACAGCCGGGCCTCCGGCACGCCCGCCTCGTGCAGCGCCTCGACCCGGGCCGCCGCCCGCTCCCGCAGCTCGTCGACGTCGCCGAACTGGATCGACTGGGTCGGGCAGGCCTGGGCGCAGGCGGGGGTCAGGCCCTCGCCGAGCCGGTCGTAGCAGAGCGTGCACTTCTGGGCGACGCCCTCGTTCTTGGTCACGCCCTTCTCGCCGACCCGCCGGTCGATGACGCCGAACGGGCAGGCGGGCACGCAGTAGCCGCAGCCGTTGCAGACGTCGTCCTGCACGACGACCGTGCCGAACTCGGTGCGGAACAGCGCGCCCGTGGGGCAGACGTCCAGGCACGCGGCGTGCGTGCAGTGCTTGCAGACGTCGGACTCCATGAGCCAGCGGAACTCCGTGCGCGGCGCCCCGTCCGCCTGGCCCGGCAGCTGCGTCGAGGGCATCCCGAGGTCGACCGGCTGCGCGACCCGGTTGTCGGTGCCGAGCATGCTGCGGTCGCCGACGAGCGCCTCGCCGGCGTGCCGGTTGAGCACGTCGGTGGCCGAGGGGCCCGACCGGCAGGCCCTCGAGGCCGGCCTCCTGCGCCCCGAGCTGGCGCGGCTGCTCGATGAACTTCACGTGCCGCCAGGTGCTCGCGCCGAGCGCCCCGCTGTTGTCGTACGACGAGCCCAGGAAGTTCATGCCGTCGTCCGGCACGGCGTTCCACTCCTTGCACGCCACCTCGCAGGCCTTGCAGCCGATGCAGATCGAGGTGTCGGTGAAGAAGCCCTTGCGGGGCTCGGAGGCGCCGTCGACCCATCCGGCGTCCGCCGCCGGGTCGGGCAGCGGACCGGAGAAGGAGTTGCTCACGTGGTGACCTCCCGGCCGCTGCGCTCCGGTGTTGCCGGTCTCGAGGGTGACGTGCGCCCGCCGCTTGTACTCGTCGACGTGCTCGCGCAGGGCCGGGCCCGCGGGGGCGGCGGCCGGGCTGGATGTCGCAGGTGGCGGCCTTGCCCTCCTGGATGAACACGTTGGGGTCGAGCGCCATCGGCAGCAGGTCGTTGGCCGAGTCACCGCTGACGACAGCCTGGTCGCCGACACCCCAGTGGTAGGGCATCCCGATCTGGTGCACGACCTGGTCCGGCCCGAAGCGCACTGGCATCATCCGGTCGGTGACGAGCACCCGCGCCTCGATCGCCGTGCGGGAGGTCGTGATCGTCGCCCAGCCCAGGTGCTCGAGACCCCGCTCGCGGGCGAGCTCCGGCGAGACCTCGCAGAAGAACTCCGGCTGGAGCTCCGACAGGTAGGGCAGGAAGCGGCTCATGCCGCCGGCGGTGTGGTGCTCGGTGAGCCGGTAGGTCGTGAAGACGTACGGGAAGACGCCCGGCGCCCGGCTCGCCCGCGGACGGGTTCGACGGGTTGTCCGCGCGCTTGAACACCTTGCGCGTGGGGTTCGCCTGCTGCCGGTACAGCGGGTTGCGCACCGGCGACTCGTGCGGCTCGTAGTGGGTCGGCATCGGGCCGTCCATGAGCCCGGCCGGCGCGTACAGCCAGCCCTTGCCGTCCGCCTGCATGATGAACGGGTCGTCGCCGGCGAGGCCCTCGGGCCCGCTCGCGCCCTGCTCGGGCCGGTAGCTCGGCGCCTTGGTCACCGGGAAGTCGGGGACGTCGTGGCCGACCCACTTCTGGGCGTCCTCGTCCCACCAGACGAGCGCCTTCGTCTCGCTCCACGGCTTGCCGTCGGGGTCGGCGGAGGCCCGGTTGTAGAGCACCCGCCGGTTCGCCGGCCAGGCCCAGCCCCACTCCGGGGCCAGCCAGTTCTGCTCGCTGCCCGGCTTGCGGCGCGCGGTCTGGTTGACGCCGTCGGCGTAGAGGCCGGTGTAGATCCAGCAGCCCCCGTCCGTGCTGCCGTCCGCCTTCATCTCGGTGAACGACGACAGCGGCTGCCCGGCCTTCTCCCCGGTCAGGTGGCGGCCGTTGATCTCCTTCAGCACGTCCTCGCCGTCGGGGTCCGGCCGTGTCGCCCGTGGTCGGGTAGTCCCAGGTGAGGTTGAGCAGCGGCTGGTCGCGCCGCAGCGTCGAGTCCTGGTACCGCTCGCGGAGCATGCGTCCGAGGTGGAAGAAGAAGTGCAGCTCGCTGCGGGCGTCACCCGGCGGCTCGACGGCCTTGTGCCGCCACTGCACCAGCCGCTGCGTCTGCGTGAAGGTGCCCTCCTTCTCCACGTGCGAGGCGGCGGGGAAGAAGAAGACCTCGGTCTCGCACTCCTCGCGTCACGATCTCGCCCGTGGCGATCTCGGGGCTGTCCTTCCAGAACGTCGCCGACTCGATGAGCTGCAGGTCGCGCACGACCAGCCACTTCAGGTGCGACATGCCGAGACGCTGCAGCCGGCCCTGGGAGGAGCCGACGGCCGGGTTCTGGCCGAGCAGGAAGTAGCCCTCGATCTTGTCGTCGAGCATGTCGAGCACGGTCTGGTAGGTGCCGTGGTCGCCGTTGATCCTCGGCAGCCAGTCGAAGCCCCAGTCGTTCTCGGCGGTCGCCGCGTCGCCGAACCAGGACTTGAGGAAGCTGACGACGTACGTGTCCGCCTTGGTCCAGAAGCCCTTCTGCTCCGGCGAGGCGATCGCGCCGAGGTACTCCTGCAGCGAGCCGTGCCGCTCGGCGTGCGGCATCGGCAGGTAGCCGGGCAGCAGGTTGAACAGCGTCGGGATGTCGGTGGAGCCCTGGATGCTGGCGTGGCCGCGCAGCGCCAGGATGCCGCCGCCCGGGCGCCCCATGTTGCCCAGCAGCAGCTGGATGATCGCGGCGCCGCGGATGTACTGGGCTCCGACGGTGTGCTGGGTCCAGCCGACCGAGTAGACCCAGGCCGTGGTGCGCTCGCGGCCGCTGTTGGCCGTGACCGCCTCGCAGACCTGCCGGAAGGCCTCGGCCGGGACGCCGCAGACCTCCTCCACCAGCTCGGGTGTGTAGCGCGCGTAGTGGCGCTTGAGCACCTGGAACACCGACCGCGGGTGCTGCAGGGTCTCGTCGCGGGGCACCTCGCCGTCGGGCAGGTTCGCGCCCCGCCCACCCATCTCGTGACCGGCCGACGAGTCCTGCTCGCCCTCGCTGCCCTGGTCGTCCTCGTCGCCGCCGCTCACGACGCTGCGCTGCTTGCCCGCGGCGCTGTGCACGTCGTGCCCCTCGTACGCCCACGACGACGGGTCGTAGGTCGAGCGTCTCGTCGTCGAAGCCCGAGAACACGCCGTCGAGGTCGTCGACGTCGACGAAGTCCTCGCTCACCAGCGTCGCGGCGTTGGTGTAGTTGACGACGTAGTCCCTGAAGTACTTCTCGTTCTCGAGGATGTACTTGATCAGGCCGCCGAGGAAGACGATGTCGGTGCCGGCCCGCAGCGGCACGTGCTGGTCGGCGACCGCGGACGTACGGGTGAAGCGCGGGTCGATGTGGATGATCTTGGCGCCCCGCGCCTTCGCCTCCATCACCCACTGGAAACCGACCGGGTGGCACTCGGCCATGTTCGAGCCCTGGATGACGATGCAGTCAGCGTTCGCCAGGTCCTGCTGTGACGTCGTGGCTCCGCCGCGACCGAACGAGGCCCCCAGACTGGGGACGGTGGAGCTGTGTCATATGCGGGCCTGGTTCTCGACCTGGATCGCCCCCAGGCCGGTGAAGAGCTTCTTGATGAGGTAGTTCTCCTCGTTGTCGAGGGTCGCCCCTCCGAGGCTGGCGAGGCCCATCGTCCGCCGCAGCGGGCGGCCCTGCTCGTCCTGCTCCTGCCAGGTGCGCTCGCGGGTGTCCGCGACGCGCTCGGCCACCATCGCCATCGCGGTGTCGAGCTCGAGCTCCTCCCACTCGGTGCCGCGGGGGCGCCGGTAGAGGACCTTGTCCTGACGCGTGGGGCTGTTGACGAGCTGCTCGCTGGCCGAGCCCTTCGGGCACAGCCGGCCACGGCTGATCGGCGAGTCGGGGTCGCCCTCGATCTGCACGACCTTCTCGTCCTTGACGTACACCCGCTGGCCGCAGCCGACGGCGCAGTACGGGCAGACGCTCTGCACGACCCGGTCAGCGGTGGCCGTGCGCGCCCGCAGCCCGGCGGTGTGCTTGGACTGCGCCGCGGCGCCGCGGCCCAGGGGGTCCTCGCCGGTGAGCTGCCGGAGGACCGGCCACCCCAGGAAGGTGTCCTTCAGACCCACGCCAGCCTCCTCGTACGTCGCCGCCCGTGCAGGACAGCCAGTAGACAACACTGCGCGGGCCGATCCCGCCACGCCGACCCGCCGCCGTGTGGACAGGGCGCCGTCAGGCTCCGGCGTCGAGCTCGTCGGCGACGGCCACCAGGCCGCCCGCGGCGATGACCCCGAGCAGCGAGCAGCAGGCCGGCCGCGGCCTTCTTGCTGATCCGCCCGCGGGAGGCCGCGAGCAGGACCGCAGCCGCGTCCACCGCGCCGACCACGAAGCCGGCCTGGACCGCCGCGGCGCGCTCGTCGCCGGTCGCCCGCAGGGTGCGCAGCCCCATCGTCGCGTTGCGCACGCCGACCATCCGGACCAGCAGCGGGCCGGCCCCTGCACCCGCGCCCCGGACACCCAGCAGGCCGGCGGTGCGGACCGGCGCCACCACGGCGAGCGCGCCCAGGCCGACCGAGAGGGCGCCGACCGCCGTCCGGGCCTGCTCGCGGTCGCTGGCCGTGGGCGGCGCAGCGGCCGGCAGGTCCGCGAGGCGGGCGGCGAGCGAGCCTCTGCCCCGCGCGGGCGTGGACGTCGGGAGCAGGGTCTTGGCGGAGGT
>CAWASE010000010.1:0-39807 GCA_963784675.1 uncultured Actinomycetes bacterium | reverse complement strand
AGCGGGGCCGACGACCACCTGTACCTGGCCACCCGCTCGATGGTGCCCACCCACAATTCCACGATGGGCCTGGACATCGCCCGCAGCGCGTCGGTCAAGCACGGCCTGGCCAGCGCCATCTTCTCGCTGGAGATGAGCAAGACCGAGATCACCATGCGCCTGCTGTCGGCCGAGGCGCGGGTGCCGCTGCACCACATGCGCGCCGGCACGATGACCGACGACGACTGGGGGCGGCTGGCCCGCCGCATGGGCGAGGTCGCCGAGGCGCCGCTGTACATCGACGACTCCCCGAACCTGACGATGATGGAGATCCGCGCGAAGGCCCGCCGGCTGCGCCAACGGCACGACCTCAAGCTCATCGTCATCGACTACCTGCAGCTGATGAGCGGCAACCGCAAGGTCGAGAGCCGTCAGCAGGAGGTCTCCGAGCTGTCCCGCTCGCTGAAGCTGCTGGCCAAGGAGCTCGAGATCCCGGTCATCGCGATGAGCCAGCTGAACCGTGGCGCGGAGCAGCGCACCGACAAGAAGCCGCAGCTGTCGGACCTGCGCGAGTCCGGCAGCATCGAGCAGGACGCCGACATGGTCGTGCTGCTGCACCGCGAGGACGCCTATGAGAAGGAGAGCCCGCGCGCCGGCGAGGCCGACTTCATCGTCGCCAAGCACCGCAACGGGCCGACCGCCACCATCACGGTCGCCTTCCAGGGGCACTACTCCCGCTTCGTCGACATGAACCCGGCCTAGCACCTCCCGACAGAAGGCGCCCGCACGGCGCAGCGGGTCCCACCCACCGGACTCTGGACCATTTCGACCATCTGAACCTTGCCACCCGACAATGCCCTGCGTAGCGTGGGCCGTCGACCAGCCGTGCCCACCGGTCCGCCCGTGGACGGCCATGAACGAACCCCGCCGAGCCGAAGAAGGTGCGCCCGAGTGACGACCCTGACCCATCTCCAGCGGCTGGAGGCCGAGAGCATCGCGGTCATGCGCGACGCGGTCGTCAGAGTCCGAGCGGCCGGTGATGCTGTACTCGATCGGCAAGGACAGCGCGGTCATGCTGCACCTGGCGCGCAAGGCCTTCTTCCCCGGCAAGCTGCCGTTCCCGCTGCTGCACGTCGACACGACGTGGAAGTTCCAGGACATGTACCGGCTGCGCGACAAGCACGGCGAACGAGATCGGCGCCGAGCTGATCGTGCACCACAACCCCGAGGCGCAGCGGCTCGGGATCAACCCCTTCGACCACGGTTCGGGCGTCCACACCGACATGTGGAAGACCGAGGGGCTCAAGCAGGCGATCGAGGCCGGCCGCTTCGACCTGGCCTTCGGCGGCGCGCGGCGCGACGAGGAGAAGTCGCGGGCCAAGGAGCGCATCTTCTCGATCCGCAGCCGCGACCACCGCTGGGACCCCAAGCAGCAGCGGCCGGAGCTGTGGCGGCTCTACAACGGCCGTGTCCAGCCGGGCGAGAGCGTGCGCTGCTTCCCGCTGTGCAACTGGACCGAGCTCGACGTCTGGCAGTACATCGCGCAGCAGGGGATCGAGATCGTGCCGCTGTACTTCGCGGCCGAACGTCCGGTCGTCGAGCGCGACGGCACGTTGATCATGATCGACGACGACCGTTTCCAGTTCCAGGACGGCGAGCAGCCGATGCAGCGCAAGGTGCGCTTTCGCACCCTGGGCTGCTATCCGTTGTCCGGCGCGATCGAGTCCGAGGCCGACAGCCTGTCGGCGATCATCCAGGAGATGCTGCTCGCGACGACCTCCGAGCGCCAGGGCCGGCTGATCGACCACGACAGCAAGGCCTCGATGGAGAAGAAGAAGCAGGAGGGCTACTTCTAGTGACCACCCCCCTCTCGGACATGCAGGCGCAGCGCGAGGCGATCACCGCCGACATCGATGCCTATCTGCGAACGCACGAGCACAAGAGCCTGCTGCGCTTCATCACGTGCGGGTCCGTCGACGACGGGAAGTCCACGCTCATCGGCCGGCTGCTGTACGAGTCGCAGATGGTCTTCGAAGACACCCTCGCGGCGCTGGCCGCCGACTCCAAGACCTCCGGCACGCAGGGCGGCGAGCTGGATCTGGCGCTGCTGGTCGACGGCTTGGCCGCCGAGCGCGAGCAGGGCATCACCATCGACGTCGCGTACCGCTTCTTCGCCACCCAGCAGCGCAAGTTCATCGTCGCCGACACCCCGGGGCACGAGCAGTACACCCGCAACATGGTCACCGGAGCCTCCACCGCCGACCTCGCGATCATCCTCATCGACGCCCGGCGGGGGGTGCTCACCCAGACGCGGCGGCACAGCTTCCTGGTGTCGCTGCTGGGCATCGGCAAGGTCGTGCTGGCGGTCAACAAGGTCGATGCCGTCGACTACGCGCAGGACGTCGTGGAACGCATCGACGCCGAGTACCGCGAGTTCGCGGCCACCATCGGCCTGACCGACATCGTCACGATCCCGACCAGCGCCCTGAAGGGCGACAACATCCTCACGCTCAGCCCGAACACGCCCTGGTACACCGGGCCGACGCTGCTGGGCCACCTGGAGTCGGTGCAGGTCCAGGACGTGCTGGCAGAGCAGCCGTTCCGGCTGCCGGTGCAGTGGGTCTCTCGCCCCGACCTGAACTTTCGTGGGTTCGCCGGTCAGATCGCCGCGGGGACCGTCCGCCCCGGCGACCAGCTCCGCGTCCTGCCCAGCGGCCGGGTCTCCACCGTGGCGCGGATCGTCACCTTCGACGGCGACCTCCCCGAGGCCGTCGCCGGCCAGTCCGTGACCCTGACCCTCACCGACGAGGTCGACGTCAGCCGCGGCGACGTCCTGGCCGCGGCGCAGGACAGCCCCGAGGTCGCCGACGCCTTCGCCGCCACCCTGGTCTGGATGGCTGAGCAGCCGCTGCAGGTCGGGCGGCCCTACCTGCTCAAGCACGGCGCCCGCACGGTCACGGCCACCGTCTCGACGCCGGACCACAAGATCGACGTCAACACCATGCAGAAGCTGGACGCCAACACCCTCGAGCTCAACGAGATCGGCGACGTCCGGCTCACCCTGGACCGCGAGATCGCCTTCGACCCCTACACGACCAACCGTGACCTCGGCGGCTTTATCCTCATCGACCGGCTCACCAACGCCACCGTCGGCGCCGGCATGCTCCGCAGCGCCTCGCGCAAGGCCGACAACGTCTTCTGGCAGGCGCTGGACGTCACCAAGGCCGCCCACGGCTCGCTGAAGGGACACCAGCCGGCGGTCGTCTGGTTCACCGGCCTGCCGAGCTCGGGCAAGAGCACCGTCGCCAACCTCGTCGAACGCATGCTCCACGCCCAAGGGCGGCACACCTTCCTGCTCGACGGCGACAACGTCCGGCACGGGCTCAACAAGGACCTCGGTTTCACCGCCGAGGACCGCGTCGAGAACATCCGCCGGGTCGGCGAGGTGGCTCGGCTGATGAACGACGCCGGCCTGATCGTCCTGGTCACGCTGGTCTCGCCCTACCGCGCCGACCGGCAGATCGCCCGGTCGCGCGTCCCCGAGGGCGAGTTCTTCGAGGTCTTCGTCGACGCGCCGCTCGCGGTGGTCACCGAACGCGACCCCAAGGGCCTCTACCGCAAGGCGGCGGCCGGCCAAGCCACCAACGTCACCGGCGTCGACGCCCCCTACGAGCAGCCGCTGGACCCCGCGCTGCGGCTGCGCACCGACCAGCAGAGTGCCGAGCAGTCAGCGCAGCAGGTCGTCGACATGCTGCGCGAGGCCGGCATCTTCCAGGCCTGACCGCTGCACCTTCGTCCTCAGCCCGGGCTGGCGCGCCGCCCCCGCCCGGCCAGGCCAGCGGCCGCCAGCAGCAGCAGGGCCGTCAGCGAGAAGGCCGCTGCCGGACCGGTGCTCGGGAGCGTGGGCGCCCCGGAGGGGGCCCCGTCCGCCACCGGCGCGCCGGTCGACGGCTGGCTCGTCGTCGGGGCGGCCGCCGACGGCGCGGTCGCGGCCGGGCCTGCGACGACGGCACCGGGGGAGCCCGTCGGTACCGGCGACGTGCCGTCCAGCGCGGCGCGGGCCGCGCCGACGAGCTGCACGGCCCGGAAGCCCTGGTTGCCGTCGGTGTACCAGACCTGGCCGGCCTCGACGTCCCAGGCCGGCCCGCTCATCGCGAAGGCGCCGGCGCGGCTGACGGGGTTGGCGGTGTCGTCCATCGGCGTGACCGGCACGTTGAAGTAGCCGACCTCGACGGGCATCCGCGGGTTGCGGATGTCGAAGACGCGCAGCCCGGACAGGATGAAGCTGCACGCCATGAGGTTCGGCTCCTGCCGACGCGGCACCGAGCAGTAGTGGGCGGTGTAGCCCTGCGCCGGAGCTGGTCGCGCCGAGGTCGCCGCTGCTGCTCGCCCTGCTGCGCCTGCAGGCTGGTGCACGGCCAGCCGCAGGTTCGACACGACGCTCGGGCGCGGTCGGGTCGGCGACGTCGAGGATGCGCGCCGCGCCCACCTCACCGGTCTTGCCGTTGGAGAACTCGTCCACCTCCACGACGTAGCGGCGCGCCGGCGATCGTCACCGCCTCGGCGTACTGCGGGATGCTCACCTGCGGCCAGCTGGTGAAGCTGACCGGCCGCACCTGCGGGTTCGGCCGGCGCAGCTGCACGTCGCTGACGTCGAGCACCTGCAGGCCGGGACGGCTGCTCTGGTCGGCGCCGTAGAGCCGCATGCCGTCGTCGCTGACCGACATGCCGTGCAGGACGTAGTCGGTGGACGTAGAGGATGCTGCGGCAGCACCGGGTCGGTGAGGTCGATGGCCTGTCAGCGTCGCGTTGTCGCCCTGCACGTAGCTGGCCGCCCAGTAGGTCAGCCCGTCGGGGGAGAAGCCGCTCTCGTGGCCGAGGATGCCCACCGGGCGTGCTCGCTGCGCAGCACCGGGGCGGCGGCAGTCCTGCGTGACGTCGTAGACGTCGAGACCGCCCGGGGCGGTCGCGGGGCTGCCGTTCACGGCGACGAGCAGGCCGCGCTCGGTGTTCAGCCGCATCGACTCGTGCGGCTGGTCGATCGCAGGCGTGCGACAGCACCGCGGTCTGCAGCGGCTTGCGCGGGTCGGTCATGTCCAGCACGACCGTGCCGGGGCCGCCGCGGAAGGCCGCGGTGAGCACGTCGCGACCGATCAGCAGGGTGCTGTCGTAGTAGGCGCAGACGTGGCCGGCGTCATCGACGTAGCGCCACACGTGGTAGCCACCGCTGTCGCCCTGCTGCCCGACGAGCTCGGTGTTGCAGCGGTAGCCCTGCGCGGCGCGGCCGCTCTGGACCTCGGCCAGCGGCACCCGTCCCTGCGTGCTCTCCGGCAGCGCGCCCGGGGCGCATCGGGCGTCGGCGACCGCGCCGGCGTACAGCGCGGGAGGCGCACCGACCGCTGCTCCCGGGAGGGCGACGGCGGCGGCAGCCAGGGCGAGCAGGGCCGCCGAGACGGCGAGCCGCCGCGCGGCCGAGGGGGTCGTGCGGGTCATGCGTCCTCCCTGCACCCGACGGCGGCGTGCCGGGCGATCATGGCTGCAACGTACGCGCCACGGCAGGCTCACGTCCCTAGAAGACCGCGCGCACCAGCAGGACGAGCACGACGACCGCGATCACGACGCCCAGCAGCAGCGGCAGCAGGACCAGCCCCGCGGCTGCGGCGACGTAGCCCGCCGTCGGCGCACGGCGCTCGGGGTGCTCGATCAGCGCCTGCTCCAGCAGCCGCAGGTTCTTGCGGTGGGCGCGGTGCGCGACGTCGAGCAGGTCACCGACGACCGGGACCAGGCCGAGGCCGGCGTCCACGAGCAGGTTGCCGCCCATCCGCGCGAGCGTCGGCACCGGGACGCGCGCGCGGACGGCGTCCAGCACGACCAGTCCGGACACGGCCGAGCCGGCGAGGTCGCCGACGCCGGGCACCAGCCCTATCACTGGGTCCAGGCCGATCGTGACGTCCGTGCCCGGGATGCGGACGACCTCGTCCATCCAGTGCGCCAGGAAGCGGTGCCGCCTCAGCACCGCGTCGCCGGCTGTCGTCGGTGCGGCCTGCTCGTGGATCGTCACGCAGGCGGTCCTACCCCGAACGTGCGACGAGGCACCGCCCGGCTGGGCGGTGCCTCGTCCTGACGGTGCGCGACTACACGTCGAAGCGGTCCGCCATCATGACCTTGTCCCAGGCGGCGACGAAGTCGGTGACGAACTTGTCCTTCGCGTCGTCGCTGGCATAGACCTCCGCGATCGCGCGCAGCTCGGAGTTGCTGCCGAAGACCAGGTCGACGCGGCTGCCGGTCCACGTCGCACCGCCGGCGGCGTTGTCGGCCTGGAAGCTCTGCTCGTCCTCGTCGGTGGCATGCCACGCACCGACCGCGCCCAGCAGGTTGACGAAGAAGTCGTTCGTCAGCGTGCCGGGGTTCTCGGTCAGCACCCCGACGGTCGAGCCGCCGGCGTTGGCACCCAGCACGCGCAGACCGCCGACGAGCACGGTCATCTCCGGGGCCGACAGGCCCAGCAGGTTGGCCTTGTCGAGCAACAGGTACTCCGCCGGCAAGCGGTGGCCCTTGTCCAGGTAGTTGCGGAACCCGTCGGCGGTCGGCTCCAGGGGAGCGAACGCCTCGATGTCGGTCTGCTCCTGGCTGGCGTCGGTGCGCCCGGGCGTGAACGGGACGGTGACGCTGTGCCCGGCGTCCGCGGCCGCCTTCTCGACCCCGGCGCAGCCGGCCAGCACGATGAGGTCAGCCAGCGACACCTTCTTGGCGAAGGACTGCTGGATGCCCTCGAGCGTGCGCAGCACGGTCGGAAGCTCGTTCGGGTCGTTGACCTGCCAGCTGCTCTGCGGCAGCAGGCGCAGCCGCGCACCGTTGGCGCCCCCACGCTTGTCGCTGCTGCGGAACGTCGAGGCCGACGCCCAGGCGGTGGTGACGAGCTGGCTGACCGACAGACCCGAGTCGAGCACCTGCTGCTTGAGCGCCGCGACGTCGTCGGCACCGATCAGCTCGTGGTCCACGGCGGGCACCGGGTCCTGCCAGAGCAGCTCCTCAGCCGGCACGAGCGGGCCCAGGTAGCGCTCCTTCGGGCCCATGTCGCGGTGGGTCAGCTTGTACCAGGCCCGCGCGAACGCGTCCGCGAACTGGTCCGGGTTCTCCAGGAAGCGCCGGGAGATCTGCTCGTACGCCGGGTCGACGCGCAGCGCCAGGTCGGTGGTGAGCATCGTCGGCGGGCGGGACAGCGAGCCGTCCTCAGGGTCGGGCACCGTGTTCGCGCCGCCGTCGTCCTTCGGGGTCCACTGGTTGGCTCCGGCGGGGCTCTTGGTCAGCTCCCACTCGAACCCGAACAGGTTCTCGAAGTACTTGTTGCTCCACTGCGTGGGGGTCTGGCTCCAGGTCACCTCGATGCCGCTGGTGATCGTGTCGCGCCCGGTGCCGCTGCCGAAGCTGTTACGCCAGCCGAAGCCCTGCTCGGCCAGGCCGGCGCCCTCGGGCTCCGGACCGATGTGCTCGTTGGGGTCGGCGGCGCCGTGCGTCTTGCCGAAGGTGTGGCCGCCGGCGATCAGCGCGACGGTCTCCTCGTCGTTCATCGCCATCCGGGCGAACGTCTCGCGGATGTCGCGGGCCGAGCCCATCGGGTCGGGCTGCCCGTTGGGGCCTTCGGGGTTCACGTAGATGAGCCCCATCTGGACGGCCGCCAGCGGACCCTCGAGCTCGCGGTCGCCGGTGTAGCGCTCGTCGCCGAGCCACTCGCTCTCCGGGCCCCAGTAGACGTCCTCGTCGGGCTCCCAGACGTCGGCGCGGCCGCCCGCGAAGCCGAAGGTCGTGAGCCCCATGGTCTCCAGCGCGCGGTTGCCGGTCAGCACGATGAGGTCGGCCCAGGAGAGGTTAGCGCCGTACTTCTGCTTGATCGGCCAGAGCAGGCGGCGGGCCTTGTCCAGGTTGGCGTTGTCGGGCCAGCTGTTCAGCGGCGCGAAGCGCTGCATGCCGGCGCCGGCGCCGCCGCGGCCGTCGCTGATGCGGTAGGTGCCGGCGCTGTGCCAGGCCATCCGGACGAAGAACGGGCCGTAGTGGCCGAAGTCGGCCGGCCAGTAGCTCTGCGAGTCGGTCATGAGGGCGTCGACGTCGGCGATGACGGCGTCGAGGTCGAGCCCGTTGAAGGCGGCCGCGTAGTCGAAGCCGGCGCCCATCGGGTTCGCGACGTCCGGGTGCTTGCGCAGGATCTTCAGGTTGAGCGTGTTGGGCCACCAGTCACGGTTGCCGGCACCCTCGGTGGGGTGGTTGGGGACGCGGGTGCGGTCCTGGACGGGACAGCCGCTCTCGCTCTCCTGCGACTGCATGTCGCCTTCTTTGGCGTTGTGGTGCTCGACCATGTGCTTCCTTCCGGGACGGTGCGGGACGGCTCATCGGGACGATCAGCTGAGGTACGGCTCGGGACGATCAGTTCGTTGCGGTGCAGCTCGGGCACAGGCCCCAGTAGACGACTTCGGCCTCGTCGATGACGAAGCCGTGGTTCTGCGAGGCCGTCAGGCACGGGGTCTGGTCGACCGCGCAGTCGACGTCGGCGATGACGCCGCAGCCGCGGCACACGACGTGGTGGTGGTTGTCGCCGACGCGGGACTCATAGCGCGCCACCGACCCGGACGGCTCGATCCGGCGCAGCAGGCCCGCAGCCGTGAGCGCGCGGAGCACGTCGTACACCGCCTGGTGGGACACGTCGCCGAGATCGGCCCGGACGACGCGGATCAACGTCTCGGTGTCGGCATGAGGGTGCTCCTGCACCGCGGTGAGGACCGACAGGCGCGGACGGGTCACGCGCAGCGCGGCCCCCCGCAGCGACTGCTCGAGCTCGGCGGTGGTGGGGGGCACGTCCTCAGTAGAGCCCAGGATCTGGAACGAGTCAAGAATAGACACGTTCGGACATGCCTCCGGGGACGACCTTGTGCAGGCCGTCCCCGGAGGCGGTTCGGGTTACGCGCTGAGCGCGGGGTAGTCGGTGTAGCCCTTCGCGCCGCCGGCGTAGAAGGTGTCGCTGTCCGGCTCGTTCAGCGCGGCGCCGGTCCGCAGCCGCTCCACCAGGTCGGGGTTGGCCAGGAAGGGCCGACCGATGCAGAACAGGTCCGTCTCGCCGCTGTCGACGCTGGCCTGCGCGGTCGCCAGGTCCGACGGGCCGGCGAAACCGGTGTTGAAGATGACGGGACCGTCGAACTGCTTGCGCAGCTGCTCGCGGAAGGTGGTGTCGGTTCCCTCCAGCACGTGCAGGTAGAGCAGGCCCAGCGGCGCGAGCCCCTCGAGCAGGGCGTTGTAGGTCTGCTCGGTCTCGGTCTCGGCGATGTCGTTGAAGGTGCCGCCGGGAGAGATCCGGATGCCGACCCGGTCCGCCCCGATGGCGGCGGCGACCGCGGTGGCGACCTCGATGACGAAGCGGGCGCGGTTGCTCGGCGAGCCTCCGTAGCCGTCGGTGCGCTGGTTGGTGCTGTCGGACAGGAACTGCTGGAGCAGGTAGCCGTTGGCGGCGTGCAGCTCCACGCCGTCCAGGCCGGCCTCGCGGGCGCGACGGGCGGCGTCGACGAACTCGGCCACGACGCCGGGCAGCTCGTCGGTCGCCAGCGCGCGCGGCGCCTGGAACGCCTTCATCCCCTGCTCGGTGTAGACCTCGCCGGCCGGCGTCACCGCGGACGGCGCCACCGGGTCGGTGCCGATCAGCACCTCGTGGCTGATCCGCCCCGCGTGCATGAGCTGGGCGATGATCTTTCCGCCGTCGGCGTGCACGGCGTCGGCCACCAGCCGCCAGCCCTGCACCTGCTCGTCGGTGTGCAGGCCGGGGGTGTGCGGGTAGCCCTGGCCGACGGCGGACGGCTGCGTGCCCTCGGTGATGATGAGTCCGGCACCGGCCCGCTGGCGGTAGTACTCGGCGGCCAGCTCGGTCGGCGCCTCGCCGGCGCCCGCGCGGTTGCGGGTCAGCGGCGCCATCACGAAGCGGTTGGCGAGGGTGAGCGGTCCCAGGTCAAAGGGGGCGAACAGGTCGGTCACGGGGTTCTCCTCGAAGTAGTTGCTTGTCTGTGCAACCACCTCGCAGGGCAACCACTACCTGCCCTTGGTGTGACCTTCGCCGCTCCCGGCCGCCGCGGCGCCGGCGCGCGGGCCGGCTCAGTCCGTACCGGCCTCCATCGCGGCGCTGTCCAGGGCTGCCGCAGCGGGGTCGGCGTCGGCCAGCGGGTTGGCGGCGATGATCTCCGCTCCGCCGGCAGGCAGGGCGCCGAACAGCGTGCCGTGCTCGACCAGCACCGCGCCCTGGTCCAGCGGCTGCGAGGCGTACGCCTCGAGCTTGGCCCGGGAGTCGGCGATGTCCAGGTTGCGCATCGTCAGCTGACCGATCCGGTCCAGCGGCCCGAACGCGGCGTTCTCGGTGCGCTCCATCGACAGCTTGTCCGGGTGGTAGCTGAAGGCCGGCCCCGACGTGCGCAGGAGGGTGTAGTCCTCGCCGCGACGCAGCCGGATCGTCACCTCACCGGTGACGAGCGAGGCGATCCAGCGCTGGATCGACTCGCGGATCATCAGCGCCTGCGGGTCCAGCCAGCGGCCCTCGTAGAGCAGGCGTCCCAGCTTGTGGCCCTGGGCGTGGTAGCCGGCGAGGGTGTCCTCGTTGTGCACCGCGTTGAGCAGCCGCTCGTAGGCGATCCACAGCAGCGCCATCGCCGGCGCCTCGTAGACGCCGCGCGACTTGGCCTCGATGATGCGGTTCTCGATCTGGTCGGACATGCCCAGCCCGTGGCGTCCGCCGATGACGTTGGCCTCGTGCACCAGCGCGACGGGGTCGTCGAAGCGCCGGCCGTCGATCGCGACCGGACGGCCGTGCTCGAACGCGATCGTCACGTCCTCGGTGGCGATCGCGATGGCGGGGTCCCAGAACTTCACGCCCATGATCGGTTCGACGGTCTCCAGCGAGACGTCCAGGTGCTCCAGCGTCTTGGCCTCGTGGGTGGCCCCCCAGATGTTGGCGTCGGTGGAGTACGCCTTCTCCTGGCTGTCCCGGTAGGGCAGCGAACGCTCCGTGAGCCAGCGGCTCATCTCGGCGCGCCCGCCCAGCTCGGTGACGAAAGCGGCGTCCAGCCAGGGCTTGTAGATGCGCAGCTCGGGGTTGGCCAGCAGGCCGTAGCGGTAGAAGCGCTCGATGTCGTTGCCCTTGAAGGTCGAGCCGTCGCCCCAGATGTCGACGCCGTCCTCGTGCATCGCCCGGACGAGCAGCGTGCCGGTGACCGCGCGTCCCAGCGGTGTGGTGTTGAAGTAGGCGCGCCCGCCGGAGCGGATGTGGAAGGCGCCGCACACCAGCGCGGCGAGCCCCTCCTCGACCAGCTGCGTGCGGCAGTCGACGACGCGTGCGATCTCGGCGCCGTATGCCAGCGCGCGGTCCGGGACGCTGTCGATGTCGGGCTCGTCGTACTGCCCGATGTCGGCGGTGTAGGTGCACGGGACCGCCCCCTTCTCCCGCATCCAGGCGACGGCGACGGAGGTGTCCAGGCCTCCTGAGAACGCGATGCCGACCCGCTCGCCGACCGGCAGGGAGGTGAGGACCTTGCTCATGGGTGACTGTCCTTCAGGGAGGGCGACGCCGACGGTCGTGCCGCTCGGCACACAGGCAGCACGCTAGCGACTGCCGGCGGGACGCCGGGCGGCCGGTGCCACCGCACGCCCACGACGACGAGAGCCCGCGACGACGACGGTCGCGGCGGCGGGGCTGAGTAGTCGCACTCAGGCGCGGACCCGCCGTCGACGCCACCGTTGTGGCCATGACCTCCCCCTACGTCACCCGCAGCGTCCCGACGACGGTCGCCACCCCGACCACCACCTCGGGCTGGCTGCTCTGGGTGAAGGTGCTGAGCGTGCTCGGGCTCGTCCTGTCCTCGCTGGCCGCCGCCGCCCTCTGCGCGCTGATCGCCGCGATCGTCTACTCCGGCTGCTTCATCGGGTGCAGCTCCGACGGGGGCGACCACGTCGCAGGGCTGGGCCTGTGGGCGCTCGCCGTCGCGCTCCTGCTGGGCGGCCCCGCCCTGTCGACGCTGTTCTGGCGGCGGGCGCACCGGCCGGTGACGATCGCGGTGTGCGGCGCGGTGGGGCTGGTGGCCGTCGCCGTCGTCGCGGTCCCCGGGTTGGCGATGCTGCTGGGCAGCTGAGCGGCCACTGCACCGGCCGGGATCAGCCGGCCGGGTCGAGCCCCAGCCGGTCGGCGAGCCGTTCGAGGTAGGCGACGCCGCCCGCGGCATCGGTGTCGGGCAGCCCGAAGGCGCACTCGCTGACCCCGATCGAGGCGAGGTGCTCCATCCGGTCTCGGTGCGGCTTGCCGCCGAGCGAGACGACGTAGGGCTGCCCGGTGCGTCCGGCGTCGGTCCAGGCCTGCTGCAGCTGGACCACCTGGTCGTCGATCTCGATCTCCCGCGGGGTGGTGATCCAGCCGTCGGCGTGCGCGGCGATCCACGCGAACGTCTTGGGGGTGCCGCCGGCCCCGACCAGCACCGGGACGTGCGCCTGCACCGGCTTGGGGAACGCCCAGCTCGGCCCGAACTGCACGAACTCCCCGTCGTAGGAAGCCTCCTGCTGCGTCCACAGCGCCCGCATCGCCTCCAGGTACTCCCGCAGGACGGTACGACGGCGCCCCGCCGGCACGTGGTGGTCGGCGAGCTCGTCGGTGTTCCAGCCGAAACCGACGCCGACGGTGACCCGACCACCGGACAGGTGGTCCAGGCTGGCGATGGTCTTGGCGAGCGTGATCGGGTCGGCCTCGACCGGCAGCGCGACGGCCGTGGCCAGCCGCAGGCGCGTGGTCACGGCGGCCGCGGTCGCGAGCGAGACCCACGGGTCCAGCGTCCGGGCGTACCGGTCGTCCGGCAGCTCGGCCGTCCCGGTGCCGGGGTGCACCGCCTCGCGTCGCACCGGGATGTGCGTGTGCTCCGGGACGAAGAAGGTGTCGAAGCCCAGCCGCTCCGCCTCCACCGCGGCGTGGGCCGGGGTGAGGCCACGGTCGCTGGTGAACAGGACGACGCCGTAGCGCACGGTCACCTCCGGGTGGGGCTGCGCACGCTAGCGGATCGGCGCAGCCCCCGGGCCGTCAGTGCGTGGCAGCCACGTCACGGTTGGCCGCCAAGGGCCGGAAGCCCCGAAGACGCAGGCTGTTCGAGACGACGAAGACCGAGGAGAAGGCCATCGCGCCGCCGGCGATCATCGGGTTGAGCAGTCCGGCGGCGGCCAGCGGGATGGCCGCCAGGTTGTAGCCGAACGCCCAGAACAGGTTGCCCTTGATGGTGCGCAGGGTGCGACGCGCCAGCCGGATGGCGTCGGCGGCTGCCCGCAGGTCGCCGCCGACCAGCGTCAGGTCGCTGGCCTCGATGGCGACGTCGGTGCCGGTGCCCATGGCCAGGCCGAGGTCGGCGCGGGCCAACGCGGCGGCGTCGTTCACGCCGTCGCCGACCATCGCCACGACCCGGCCCTGCTCCTGCAGCCGGGTCACCACGTCGACCTTGTCCTGCGGCAGGACGTCGGCGATGACGGTGTCCGGCCCGACGTCGATGCCGACCTCGCGTGCCACCGCCTCGGCGACGCGTGCGTTGTCGCCGGTGAGCAGCACGGGCGTCAGGCCAAGCGCGCGCAGCTGCTGCAGCGCGAGCCTGGACGTCGGACGGACGGTGTCGGCGACCGACAGCACGCCGCGAGCCTGGCCGTCCCAGGCGACGGCGACGGCGGTGCGCCCGGCGGCCTGCTCGGCCTCCAGCGCCGTGACCAGCGCCGGCGGGAGCGGCTGCGACCACTGCTGCAGCAGGCTCGGACGTCCGACCAGCACCGCGTGCCCGTCCACCTGACCCTGCACGCCGAGCCCCTCGACGTTCGCGAAGTCCTCGACCGCCGGCAGCGGACCGGTGCGTTCGGTCGCGCCGGCCGCGACGGCCCGGGCGATCGGGTGCTCGCTGCCTGCCTCCAGGGCTCCGGCCAGCCGGAGCAGCTCGCTCTCGTCGACCCCGTCGGCGGCGACGACCCCGGCCAGGCTCATCTTCCCGGTGGTGACGGTGCCGGTCTTGTCGAGCACGACGGTGTCGATCCGCTGGGTCTGCTCCAGCACCTCCGGGCCCTTGATGAGGATGCCGAGCTGCGCGCCGCGTCCGGTCCCGACCATGAGCGCGGTCGGCGTCGCCAGACCGAGCGCGCACGGGCAGGCGATGATCAGCACGGCGACCGCGGCGGTGAAGGCTGCACCGGCGCCGCCGCCGGTGCCGAGCCAGAACCCGAGGGTGGCCGTCGCGAGCATCAGCACGATCGGCACGAAGATGCCGCTGATGCGGTCGGCGAGCCGCTGGACCTGCGCCTTGCCGTTCTGGGCGTCCTCGACCAGGCGGGCCATCTGCGACAGCTGGGTGTCGCTGCCCACCCGGCTCGCCTGGACGACCAGGCGGCCGCCGGCGTTGACGGTGGCGCCGACGACGGCGTCGCCGGTGCCGACCTCGACCGGCACGGACTCGCCGGTGAGCATGCTCGCGTCGACCGCGCTGGTGCCCTCGACGACGGTGCCGTCGGTGGCGATCTTCTCTCCCGGACGCACGACGAAGCGGTCACCGACGGCGAGCTGCTCGACCGGGATGCGGGTCTCGACCCCGTCGCGCAGGACGCCGACGTCCTTGGCGCCGAGCTCGAGCAGGGCGCGCAGGGCGGCGCCCGAGCTGCGCTTGGCCTTGGCCTCGAAGTAGCGCCCGGCGAGCAGGAACATCGTGACGCCCGCAGCGGCCTCCAGGTAGATGTTGCCGGAGCCGTCGCCGCGCTGGATCGTGAACTCGAAGGGGTGCCGCATGCCGATGGTGCCGGCCGTGCCGAGCACCAGCGCGTAGATCGACCAGAGGAACGCGGCGAGGGTGCCCACCGACACCAGGGTGTCCATCGTCGCCGCGCCGTGCCGCAGGTTGGTCCAGGCGGCGCGGTGGAACGGAAGCGCCCCCCAGATCACGACCGGAGCCGCCATCGTCAGCGAGATCCACTGCCAGCCGTCGAACTGCAGCGGCGGGATCATCGCCATGGCGATGACCGGCAGGGTCAGCAGCGTCGTGACGATCAGCCGGGTGCGCAGCACCGAGACGTGGTCGGGGGCCGCCGACTGCTCGATCGGCGCGTCCTTGGGCAGCGGCAGTGCAGCCGTGTAGCCGGCGGCCTCGACAGCAGCGAGCAGCTGGTCGGTCGTGACGGTGTCGGCGAAGCTGACCTTGGCCTTCTCGGTGGCGTAGTTGACCGTGGCCGAGACGCCCTCGAGCTTGTTCAGCTTGCGCTCGATGCGGTTCGCGCAGGACGCGCACGTCATGCCGGTGATGGCCAGCTCGACGTCGCCCAGGCTGGTCGGCGGGGCCGGTGCGGTGGTGGTCACGGTGTCTCCTTCTCGAGGTGCCTGGAGCCTTGGCGGCTGCGGGCCCTGCTCAGGCGGTGCGGGTGAAGGCTGCGGTGTGCACGGCGTCGCCGTGACGGAACTGCAGGAACAGCCGATAGGTGCCCGTGCTGGGTACCTCTGCTCCGAAGGCGATCTCGGGGCCGGGTGCGGCCTGCTCCAGGGGGTGCACGTGCAGATAGGCCAGGTCGCTGCTGCGCAGGGCGACCAGGTGGCCGTAGGCCGCGAGGTAGGGCTGCAGGTCGGTCACGTCGCGGCCGTCGCGGGTGATGCGCGCCGTCAGGTCGGACTCGGCGCCCGGGGTGAGGTCGCCGTCGAGCGTCACGGTGTAGCCGTCGACCTGCGTCGTCGGCGCAGCGGGGGTCAGTGGGGTCGGTGCGTACGCGCCCGGCACGGTGACGTCGGCGGCGAGGATGACGGCGGACTCGGCCCCGGCGGGCACGAAGTCGACGAAGACCTTCCACGGCCCCGAGCCGTCGAGCGCCAACGGGGTGAACCAGCGGCCCTGCTCGTCCGCGATCGGGTGCAGGTGCTGGAAGCCGGTGAGGTCGCGGCGGGCGACGACCAGGTGCAGCGGCTGGCCGTGGCTGTCGGTGTAGTCCCGCGAGATAGCTGCCGTCCGGAGCCAGGATCGCGAAGCCGAAGCGGTCGGTACGGCCCGCGGTCAGCACCGGCTGCGCCAGCTGGAGCAGATAGCCGTCGGCGGAGGCGCTGAGGCCACCGGGCACGGTGCCGTGGTCGGCTCCGGCGCCCTCGGGGCTCATGCCGGTCATCCCTGGTTCCTGCGGGGCGTCCGCGGTCATGCCGTGGGCGGCCGGGGCCGAGGTACCGACCGGGCCGACCGCGTTGCCCAGGCCGACGGCCGCGCCGAACACGACGGCGAGGACGGTGCCGAACAGAGCCAGGCGGGTGGGGGCGTTCATGGTCTCCTCCAGAGGTCAGCAGGGGCAGCGCTCACGCGGTGAGCTGGTAGCCGGCCTCTTCGACGGCGGCACGGATCGCGTCCGCGTCGGCGGCAGCCGTGCCGGTGACGGTCAGCGATCCGGTCTCGAGCTCGACGGTGACGTTCTCGACGCCGTCTAGCCGCTGACCTCCTCGGTGACCGAGCTGACGCAGTGGGCGCAGGTCATGCCCGTGACGGTGTAGGTGCTGGTCTGGCTCATGCGGTCTCCTGGTGGGTGGGTCGGTGGACGGGTTGACGGACGGCCGGTGGTTCAGCTGCGGACGAGGCGGGCGATCGCGAGCGAGGCCTCGCGCAGCTCCTGGTCCTGCTCGTCACCGCCGGCGCGGGCGGCCTCGACCAGGCAGTGCGACATGTGCTCGTCGAGCAGACCGAGGGCCACCGCCTGCAGGGCCTTCGTCGCCGCCGACACCTGGGTCAGGACGTCGATGCAGTACGTGTCCTCCTCGATCATCCGAGAGAGGCCGCGCACCTGGCCTTCGATGCGGCGCAGCCGAGCGAGGTGGTCCTGCTTGGTCCCGCTGTACCCCGCCATGGCGGCCTCCTCGTCGTCACCTCTACCCTACCCCCCCAGGGTACCGGCAACCCTCAGCCGGCTGTGCCCGCTCGGACTGGTCATTTGTGGCCACAGACGCAAGAACCGGGTGATCCTTATGGTGGCTGCGTTGTGTGCTCTGCCGCTCACAGAACGTCATGACTCACGGAGGTTCTCCGCATGACTGCCCCACCTGCGCCCTGGAAGCCGACCTGGTCCAGCGCTCTCCCGGCCTGGCCCGCCTGGTGCGGCGCGGCGCCACCTTCCTGCTCGGCCGCGCCGTGGTGTCGCTGGTGTCGGGCGCGCTGCTGGGGCTGCCGTGGCTGCAGGGTCAGACGCCCGCTCCCCATCCACGCGCGCTGGCCCTGCTCGTCCTCGCCGTCGCCTGGCTCGCCGCCGGCGTGGCGCTCTGCCGGGCGCGCAGCGCACGCCTCGTCGAACGCGTGGAGCGGGCAGCCGTCGGCGTCGACCTGCTGTGGTTCGCCGGCACGAGCATGCTGTGGGGCAGCGACCGGGGCACCGGCACCGCGTACGGACTGATGGCCCTGCTCGTCGGCCCGTTGCGCTGGGGGTGGCGCGGGCTGCTGGTGACCGGGCTCCCCGTCGGGGTCGTCGCTAGCGTGTGGCCGCAGCTCGACGCCTCCGGCGCCGCTCCGGGAGCCGCCGGGGTCTGGACGCTCATCGCCGTCATCGGCCTGCCTGCGGTGCTGCTCGGCAGCTTCCTGCGCCGCGGCGCCGAGCGGCTGGCGTGCGCGCAGGGCCAGTTCCAGGCGGCCTTCGACCACGGCAGCATCGGCATGGCCGTGCTCGACGCCGACGGCATCGTCCTGCAGGCGAACCCGTGCCTGGTCCAGATGCTCGGGGAGCGGGTGCGGCCGGGTGCTGACCTGCGGGGCCGTGCCGCTGACCCGGGACAGGTGTCCACCTTGCTGCGGGAGGTCGGCACGAGCAGCACCACGCGGGCCGAGCTCGAGCTGACCGCCGCCGACGGATCGGTGCTGTGGGCAGAGCTCGTGCTCTCGCGGACCGGTCCCGTCGGGACGGCCTCCAGCGTCGTGGCCCAGGTCGACAACATCACCGAGCGGATGGCGGCGCAGCGTCAGCTCCGGCACCGCGCGACCCACGACGTCCTGACCGGGTTGTCGAACCAGGCGGTGTTCCACGAGTGCGTGTCCCGCAGCCTGACGACCGGCACCCCGACAGCGGTCATCTTCGTGGACCTGGATCGCTTCAAGACCGTGAACGACAGCCTCGGTCACGGCGTGGGCGACCAGCTGCTCCGCATCGTCGCGGACCGGCTGCAGGCTGCGGTCCGTCCGGGCGACACGGTGGCCCGGACCGGCGGCGACGAGTTCGTCGTCCACTGCGACGCGGCGACCGAGATCGAGGCGCAGCACGTCGCCCAGCGCCTGCTCGACGGGCTGCGACCGCCGGTGCGGGCGGGCGCCCACCGGCTCAGCGTCAGCGGCAGCGTCGGTGTGCGGCTGACCTGCGCCAACGACACCGTCGAGGCCGTGCTCCGCGATGCCGACACCGCGATGTACGCGGCAAAGGCTGCCGGCGGCGACCAGGTGAAGCTGTTCGTGCCGGCCATGCGCGAGCAGGTCGTGCACGCGCACAACCTGGAGGTGGGCCTGCAGCAGGCACTTGCCCGCAACGAGCTGTTCCTGGCCTACGAGCCCGTCGTCGACGACAGCGGTCAGGCGCACGCCTACGAGGCGCTGCTGCGCTGGAACCGCGACGGCGTGCGGGTACCGCCCCAGGAGATGATCGCCGTCGCCGAGAAGAGCGGGCTGATCGAACAGGTCGGTGAATGGGTGCTCGATCGAGCGCTGTCGACGGCCCGCAGCTGGCCGACGGACGTGGCCGTGCACGTGAACGTCTCGGCCCGGCAGCTGACCCCGACGTTCACCGGGCTGGTGGCCGGGCTGCTGCGTCGGCACCGGGTCGCACCGGAGCGGCTGTGCCTGGAGCTCACCGAGACGGCGATGGGCGCGCACCTGGACGAGGTCGTGGCGCGGCTGTCAGAGCTGCGCGAGCTCGGGGTGACGCTGGCCATCGACGACTTCGGCGTCGGGCACGCCTCGCTCACCTACCTCTCGCGGCTGCCCGTGCACCTGGTCAAGATCGACCGCTCGTTCATCAGCGGACTACCGGACGAGCCGGGCAGCGTGGCCATCGTGTCGGCCGTGGTCGCGATGGCGCGGGCGCACGGGCTCGTGGTCGTCGCCGAGGGGGTCGAGACGCCGCAGCAGGAGCGCGCCGCCCGGCGCCTCGGTTGCGCCCTGACGCAGGGATTCCTGCACCTGAGCGGCCGGGTCACCGACCGGCCGGCAGCGTGGTCACCGCCTCGCGAGGGAGGCACGCGCCGGCTGTCCGCCGTCAGCTGAGCTTGCGCTCCGTCCGGTGCGGCTGGAGCGTGTCGCGGACGACCACGAGCCGGTCGCCGGCGGCCAGGGCGTCGGCCTCCGGCGACCCGAAGCGGAACAGGGTCCCGCCGCGGACCACCGCCAGCACCAGCTCGGGGAGCTGACGGACCCCGCGCCCCAGCTCGTCCGGCAGGACGCCGCGCTCGTGGACGTCCAGACCGCTGTGCGGGATGAGCAGGTCCTCGAGCACCTCGCCCGTCGACGGACTGATCGCCGACAGCGCGAGCAGCCGGCCGGCGGCTTCGGAGGACACCACGACGCTGGAGGCTCCGCTCTGCCGCAGCAGCGGCTCGTTCTCCGACTCGCGGACCGCGGAGACGATGACGGCCGACGCGTTGAGCTGTCGGACGGTCAGCACCACCAGGACCGCGGTGTCGTCGCGGTCAGAGCTGACGAGCACGCGCTCGGCCTCGGCCACGCGCGCCTGCACGAGCACCGAGCGTCGCGTCGCGTCTCCGACGATGCCGGCGAGCCCGTCGGCGTTCGCCTCGGCGATGGTGGCGGGGCTGCTGTCGACCACCACGATGCGGTCGCGCGGGTAGCCGTCGGCGACGAGCGCGCGGACGGCGCTTCGTCCCTTCGTGCCGTAGCCCACGACGACGGTGTGCTGGTTCATGCGGGCCTTCCAGCGTTGGGAGCGCAGGCTCTCGCGGGTGCGTTCGGCGAGCACCTCCAGGGTGGTGCCGACCAGGATGATGAGGAACAGCACACGCAGCGGGGTCACGACGATGATGTTCACCAGCCGCGCCTGCGGGGTGATCGGCACGATGTCGCCGTAGCCGGTCGTCGAGAGGCTGACGGTGGCGTAGTAGACGGAGTCGAGCAGGGTGACGCCGTTGCCGTCGGCGTCGCGGTAGCCGCCCCTGTCCAGGTAGACGGCGAGCACCATCAGCAGCAGCAGCGAGCCCGCCAGCAGCACCCGCTTGGCCACCGCTGCCAGCGGCGACGCCTCGTTGAACGGCAGCCGCAGGACGGGACGGGTCGGGAGCTGATCGTCGCCGTCGCCGTCGTTGGTCATCCCGGCGAGCATGCCACTGCTGCTGCGCACTCCGTGCCGCCACCAGCAGCCGCAACCGGCCCGCCTGCACTACCTTCCCGAGTCACGGGGCGCAGGGCGGACGTCGTGAGCGTGACGGGAGCAGGGCCGATGCGGAAGCTCATCTATTCCATGGGGCTCTCCCTCGACGGCTACATCGTCGGGCCGGACGGCGGGTTCGGCTGGAGCGCGCCGGACGAGCAGCTCTTCCGCTATGCGACCGAGCAGGTCCGAGGGCTCGGCGTCCACCTGCTGGGGCGGCGGCTGTACGAGACGATGCGGTACTGGGAGACGGCGGACCAGGACCCTTCGCTGGGCGATCTCGAGCGCGAGTTCGCAGCGCTGTGGACGGCGCTCCCCAAGGTCGTGTTCTCGAGGTCGCTGACCAGCGTCGACCACGGCTACGAGCTGGCGCAGGGCGGGCTGGCCGCGGAGGTCCGGCGGTGGCGGTCCGAGCCGGGTGACGGTGACATCGCCGTAGGTGGCGCGGCGCTCGGCAGCGAGGCGTCTGCCCTGGGCCTGATCGACGAGTACGGCCTGCGCGTGCACCCGGTGCTGGTGGGCGGCGGAACGCCGTTCTTCCCCCGGGCCGAGCAGCGCGCAGACCTGGAGCTGATCGACAGCCGCACCTTCGACGTCGGTGTGACCTGCTCGCGCTACCGCGTGGTGCGCTGACCCCCAGGGCTGACTCCTGCTGACGAGCCGCCCGACGTACGGTTTGGCTCATGATGAAGCTGACCGTCCTGTACACGCCGCCGGCGGACGTCGAAGCCTTCGACGCGCACTACACCTCGGTGCACCTTCCCCTGGTCGACACCCTCCCCGGCCTGCTCCGCGCCGAGACGTCGGTGTGCGTCGGCACCCCCGACGGCAGCCCGGCCCCGTACCACCGCATCGCCGAGCTGTACTTCGACGACGCCGACGCGATGAACGCGTCCTTCGCGACCGAGCAGGGACGCAAGACCGGGGCGGACGCCCAGGAGCTCGCCGCCCGCACCGGTTCCACCGTCGCGATGGTCGTGGGCGTCCTGGACTGAAGGCCCCGCTGCGGGTCAGCCGACCTGCAGCGTCGTGATCGTCGTACCGCTCGCCTCCAGCAGCACCTCGAAGGTGCCGCTCCTGTCCGCGACGAACTCCAGCTGGACCGGGTTGTTGACCGTCACCTGCTCGCGCCGGTCGTAGCCGGTCACGAGCAGCACGTCGGCGACGTCGCTCAGCACCGTCAGCCGGATGGGCGTCCCGACGGCGACCGAGACCGGCCCGGTGTCCCCGGTGACGCGCCCACCGACCAGCGTGACGCCGACGATCAAGGGCTCGCCCGCCTGCGAGACCCCCGAGGCCACGGCCGGCTTGCTGGGCCGGCTCAGGCTCGGCAGCGGTCCGGACGGCGTCGCGTCCTCGCCCCCGCAGGCAGCCACCGACAGCCCGAGCAGGACAGCCAGCAGCCCGGCGGTGCTCCTGGATCGTCGGACGGACGGGGTGCGGGTGCGGGACGCCATGGCCGGATCATGCCCTTTCTCGCGGCCGGGAGACGGCAACACCCGCGCCGGCCGACTCGCCAGTAGCGTCTGCCCCATGGCCAGCACCCTGACCCGCACCGTCGACATCGCCGCTACGCCGGACCGCGTCTGGGCCCTGGTGTCCGACCTGCCCGGAATGGGTCGCTTCAGCCCGGAGAACACCGGCGGAAGCTGGGTCAAGGCTGATGCCGCCGCCGTGGGTGCCGTCTTCGTCGGCAAGAACGCCCACGGCCGGCGCACCTGGTCCACCCGCTCGACCGTGACGCGCTGCCGCCCCGGGCACGAGCTGGCCTTCGAGGTCAGCAGCGTGGGGCTGCCCGTCGCGGAGTGGTCCTACGCGCTGGAACCGAGCGAGCTGGGTTGCCGCCTGACCGAGTCCTGGCACGACCGGCGCGGCCGGCTGATGAACGTGCTCGGCCGCCTGGTGACCGGCGTCGGGGACCGCGCCGACTTCACCGCGAGGAGCATCGAGCAGACGCTGCAGGCGATCCGCGCCGAGGTGGAGGACGCGGCCCAGCGAGACGCAGGTCACAGCGCCTGAGCGTCGTCTGAGACACTGCTGGGGTCCCGCCCGGCGACGGCGCGGCCCCCACCGGGGCCCGCACCTGCCCGGGGTGTCCGTACCGGCCGTCGGCGACCCCGTACCGGCCGGTCGTCGTCCGCAGGAGAGCCGTGCCCGCGACCCCCACCGATCCGCCGCTCGTCCAGCTGCTCACCCCCGAGGGCGAGCGCGTCGAGCACCCCGACTACAGCCTGGACCTCAGCGACGCCGAATACCGCGAGCTGTACCGCGACCTGGTGCTGGTCCGTCGGATCGACGTCGAGGCCACCGCGCTGCAGCGCCAGGGCGAGCTCGGCATCTGGGCCGCGCTGCTCGGCCAGGAGGCCGCGCAGGTCGGCAGCGGACGAGCCCTGCGCTCCCAGGACTTCGCCTTCCCCACCTATCGCGAGCACGGGGTCGCCTGGTGCAAGGGCGTCGACCCGCTCAAGCTGCTGGGGCTGTTCCGCGGAGCGAGCAACGGTGGCTGGGACCCGCAGGAGAACCGCTTCAACCTCTACACGATCGTCATCGGCAGCCAGACGCTGCACGCCACCGGCTACGCGATGGGGCTGCAGAAGGACGGCGCCGTCGGCGACACCCCGGACGACCCCCGTGGCGAGGCCGTCATCGCCTACTTCGGCGACGGGGCGTCCAGCCAGGGCGACGTGAACGAGGCCTTCGTGTGGGCCAGCGTCTACAACTCACCGGTCGTGTTCTTCTGCCAGAACAACCAGTGGGGCATCTCGACCCCGACCGCCAGCCAGACCCGTATCCCGCTCTACCAGCGCGCCCGCGGCTTCGGCTTCCCCGGGGTGCGGGTCGACGGCAACGACGTGCTCGCCTCCTACGCCGTCACCCGCAAGGCGTTGGACGACGCACGCACCGGCCAGGGACCCACGCTGGTCGAGGCGTTCACCTACCGCATGGGCGCGCACACCACCTCCGACGACCCCACCCGCTACCGGCTCGCCAGCGAGCTCGAGGCCTGGAAGCTCAAGGACCCGGTCGAACGGATGAAGTCCTTCCTCTACAAGCAGCAGCTCGTCGACGACGACTTCTTCGCCACCCTGGACGCCGACGCCGACGCGCTCGCCGCCCGCATCCGCAAGGGCTGCCTGGAGATGACCGACCCCGATCCGGCCGAGATGTTCGACCACGTCTACGCGGAGCAGACCGAGGTGCTCCGCCAGCAGCGACGTGAGTTCGTCTCCTACCACGAGGGATTCGCGGCCGGCCACGCCGAGGAGGCGCACGCGTGAGCACCCTGACGATGGCGAAGGCGCTGAACGAGGCGCTGCGCGCGACGATGGAGGCCGACGACCGCGTGCTGGTCATGGGCGAGGACGTCGGCAAGCTCGGCGGGGTCTTCCGCGTCACCGACGGGCTCTGGAAGGACTTCGGCGACGACCGGGTGATGGACACCCCGCTCGCCGAGTCCGGCATCATCGGCACCGCGATCGGGCTGGCGATGCGGGGCTACCGACCGGTGTGCGAGATCCAGTTCGACGGGTTCGTCTACCCGGCGTACGACCAGATCGTCAGCCAGCTGGCCAAGATGCACGCGCGCAGCCGCGGCACCGTCCCGATGCCCATCACGATCCGCATCCCGTTCGGGGGCGGCATCGGGGCCGTCGAGCACCACAGCGAGAGCCCGGAGGCCTATTTCGCGCACACCGCCGGGCTCAAGGTCGTCGCCTGCTCCAACCCGGCGGACGCCTACACGATGCTCAAGCAGGCCGTGCAGTCCGACGACCCGGTGGTCTTCTTCGAGCCCAAGCGGCGCTACTGGGAGAAGGCGGAGGTCGATCTCACCGCCACCCCGCTGCCGCTCACGTCCGCCCGGGTGGCACGTCCCGGCCGCGACTGCACGTTGATCGCCTACGGGCCGATGGTGCGCACCTGCCTGGACGCCGCCACCGCGGCGCAGGAGGACGGCCGCGAGCTGGAGGTCCTGGACCTGCGCTCGCTCTCGCCGCTGGACCTGCCGACCGTGCTGGAGTCCGTGCGGCGCACCCGGCGCGCCGTGGTCGTGCACGAGGCGCCGTCGTTCATCGGCCTCGGCGCCGAGCTCGCTGCCCGCTTGTCCGAAGAGCTCTACTACGACATGGAGGCTCCGGTGCTGCGCGTCACGGGCTACGACACGCCCTATCCGCCCTCGCGCATGGAGGAGGAGTACCTGCCCGACCTGGACCGGGTGCTGCACACCGTCGACCGCAGCCTCTCCTACTGAGGACGGGGACCTACTGATGAGCCGGCTGCGCGCGTTCAAGCTCCCCGACCTCGGTGAGGGGCTCACCGAGGGCGAGATCCTGCAGTGGATGGTCGCCGTCGGCGACACCGTCACCCTCAACCAGGTCATCGTCGAGGTGGAGACGGCCAAGGCGGCGGTCGAGGTGCCGTCGCCGTTCGCCGGCGTCGTCACCCAGCTGCACCACCAGGCCGGGGAGACGGTCGACGTCGGCTCGCCGATCATCACCTTCGACACCGACCCGTCGGCCGGACCGCTGGACGACCCAGGAGCCGCGGCGGTGGAGCAGGTCTCGGTCGCCGACGACCACCCCGAGACGGGCGACATGGTCCCGTCGGTGCGTGAGCCTGGACAGGAGCAGGGCGCGCTGATCGGGGAGGTGGGCGCCAACGGCCGCACCGCGACGCTGGTCGGCTACGGCCCGAAGTCGACGACCGCGGTCCGCCGCGCCCGCACGCAGGACCCCGCCGCGGCGCCGGCTCCCGAGCCGCCGGTCCCGCCGGCGCGGGTCTCGGCGCTGCAGGTGGGGCAGCGCGCCGCGGTGCGCTCCGAGCAGCCGTCCGGACGCGCGAAGCCGCCGGTGCGCAAGCTCGCCAAGGAGCTCGGCGTCGAGCTCGGGTCCGTCCGCGGCAGCGGTCCCGACGGCATCGTGACGCGGGACGACGTGCAGCAGGCCGCCGGCGCCGGCTCGGCCCTGCCGGCCCTGTCGGCCCTCTCGGAGCAGCCGTCGGGCGACCCGACCACCCGGGAGACGCGCCTGCCGGTCAAGGGGGTGCGCAAGCACACGGCCGCGGCGATGGTCGCGAGCGCCTTCACGGCGCCGCACGTCACCGAGTTCCTGACCGTCGACGTGACCCCGACGATGCAGCTGCGCGAACGGGTGCAGGCGATGCCGGAGTTCGCCGGGGTGAAGGTCACGCCGCTGCTGTTCGTCGCGAAGGCGCTGCTGCTCGCCGTCGCCCGCAACCCCGGCATCAACGCCAGCTGGGACGACGCCAACCAGGAGATCGTGGTCAAGGACTACGTCCACCTGGGCATCGCCGCCGCGACCCCGCGCGGGCTGCTGGTGCCGAACGTCAAGGATGCCGACCAGCTGTCGCTCGTCGAGCTCGCGACGGCGTTCGCCGAGCTGGCGCAGACGGCGCGTGAGGGCCGGACGCAGCCCGCCGACATGGCCGGCGGCACCATCACCATCACCAACGTCGGGGTGTTCGGCGTCGACAACGGCACGCCGATCCTGAACCCGGGCGAGGCAGCGATCCTGTGCTTCGGTGCCGTCCGCAAGATGCCGTGGGTCGTGACCGGCCCCGACGGCACGGACGAGATCGTGGTCCGGCAGGTGACCCAGCTGTCGTTGTCCTTCGACCACCGGATGGTCGACGGTCAGCTCGGTTCGCAGTTCCTGGCCGACCTGGGGCGCGTGCTCGGCGATCCGGCCACCGCGCTGGTGTGGGGTTGAGGCGGGCTAGGCGCGCCGGCCCAGGGTGTAGCGCACCTGCTGCGTCAACCGCAGGGGACCGTCCGGAGCGCTCGCCGCGACCCGCGCGGCCAGCTCGGCACGCACCGTCGCGTGCTGCTTCTCCGGCACGGCCTCCCACATCGCCCGCTGACCGTGGGACCACATGAACTGCACCAGCTGGTCGACGTCGCGCACCTCGGCGACGACGCTCGCCGTGACGGTGCGGACCTCGAGCAGCCCTGCCGCGCTGAACAGCGCCTCGACCCCCTCGTCGGAGGCGAACGGTCCGCGGCGTCCGCTGGTGCGGGCGTCGAGCAGGGTGGTCGGCAGGTACGGATCGAAGACGCTGTCGATCATGCGCCAGTTGTCGTCCTGCGGGCCGAACGTGGCGACGCCGAGGCGGCCGCCCGGTGCGAGCAGGCCGGCCCAGGTCTGGACCACGGTCCCGGGTTCAGGCAGGAAGAACAGCACGAGGCACGCGCTGACGACGTCCTGCCCGCCGACCCCGGGATCGCGGGCATCGCCCACCCGGACGCTCACCTGCGCCAGGTGGGCCGTGTCCGCCTCCGTGAGCTCGACCATCCGCCGCGACAGGTCGATGCCCAGCACGGTGCCGGTGGGGCCGGCGGCCTCGGCCAGCGGCAGCAGTGCAGCACCCCGCCCGCAGCCGACGTCCAGGACCCGCTCGCCGGGGCGCACGGCCAGCTCGCGGACCAAGCCTGCGGCGATCGGCCCGAACCAGTCGACGCCCACGTTGTCGTAGGCGTCCGCGGCGCGGTCGAACACCGCCGCGACCTCTGTCGGGTTGTTCGCCATGTCGGCATCATGGCAGTTCTGGCACGCACGTCCTAGCGTGCTGCGGGTGAGCCCGTCCGCCCCAGACCCGTCCGCCCCAGACCCGTGCGCCCCAGCCGCAGGCGCCCCGTCGACGCGGCTCCGGCGGACCTACCCGGTGCTGGTGCTGCTCGCGTCCTTCGCCGGCACGTTCGGGCTCTGCGCCTCGATCGTGCTCGGGCTGTCGCTGGGCGGCGCGGTGGCCGGACTGCCCGGCGGCCTGCTCGCCATGGTCGCGCTCACCGTCGCCTACGTCGTGCTGGTGCGACGGGGCTGGCGACGCGTCGCGCGGGCTGCCGGCCGCTAGCCATCGGGGACCGGTGGCGGTCCGCTCAGCCGACCAGGCGCAGCGGCTCGATGAAGGTGCCCTCGACCGGCTCGCGGATCTCCAGCCGCAGGTCGCGGGCGCGGATCTCTTCCTTCAGCGCCCGCATCTTGGGGGCGAGCACGGCGCCGTTCAGCTCGAGCCAGTGCAACCGCCGGAGCAGGTGGTCCTCGTCCGGGCTCACCGGCGGAACGGTGGTGGTGCTCATGGCGTCCCCCTGGTCTCGGCGGCACGACGTCCGCGCGGCCAGAGCCCGACCGTAGACCCGGACGGCGCAACTCCGCATCGACTGTTCGGGTGAAGGCGGGGCACACTCGCCGACACCGTCGACGTCGAAGGAAACCCCATGCCCCACGTCCAGACCGTGACCGGCCCGCTCGACACCGCTGCGCTCGGGCAGACGCTCATGCACGAGCACGTCTTCGTGCTCACTCCGGACGTGCAGCAGAACTATCCCGAGCACTGGGGCTCCGAGGACGATCGCGTCGCGGACGCGGTCCGCCGGCTGAACGCAGTCCACGCGCTGGGCATCTCGACGATCGTCGATCCCACGGTGGTCGGCCTGGGCCGCTTCATCCCTCGGATCGCCCGCATCGCCGAGCAGGTCGACGTCAACATCATCGTGGCCACCGGCATGTACACCTATGACGCGGCCCCGTTCTTCTTCCAGTACCGCGGGCCAGCCCTGGACGCGGTGCTGGGGACCAGCGTGCCGGACCCGATGGTCGAGATGTTCGTCGGCGACATCACCGACGGCATCGCCGGCACCGGCGTGCGCGCCGGCATGCTCAAGTGCGCGATCGACCACCAGGGCCTGACTCCCGGGGTCGAACGGGTCATGCGGGCGGTCGGGCTGGCGCACCGGGAGACCGGCACGCCGATCACCGTCCACACCCACCCCGGCAGCAGGCAGGGACTCAGCGTCCAGCGGCTCCTGGTCGACGAGCTGGGAGTGGCCGCCGACCGCATCGTGCTGGGGCACAGCGGCGACAGCACCGACGCCGAGCACCTCACCGAGCTCGCTGAGGCGGGCTTCGTGCTGGGGATGGACCGCTTCGGCATCAACCTCGACACCACGTTCGAGGCGCGCGCCGACATCGTCGTGGAGATGTGCCGACGCGGCTACGCCGACCAGATGGTGCTGTCGCAGGACGCCGCCTGCTACATCGACTGGATCGAGCCGGACGTGCTGGCCTTCCTGCCGCAGTGGCACTACGAGCACGTCAGCACCGAGGTGATCCCCTACCTGCTGGCCCACGGTGTGACGACCGAGCAGGTGCACACGATGCTCGTCGACGTCCCGGCGCGGTTCTTCGCCGGCCCGGCACCGACGTCAGGAGCATGAGGGCTGTTGGCCCCTGAGAGGGGGATCACGTCCGCGTCAGGAGCAAAACTGCTCGACGGTGGTGTTGCATAAGTATGACGCTTCGATGACGAAGCGGGTACGGCCCACCAGCACCTCGACCAGAGAGCACCGCCATGAACTTCCTGCCCCCCGTCCTGCGCCGTCCCACCGCCGACCGCTCCAGCCGCCGCCGCACCGGCGCCGCCCTGGACCGCGCGCTGCGCAGCGCGCCCACGATGGCCAGCCGCGACGAGCTGTTCCTGCTCCGCAACCGCTGAGCGCCGCGGCGCTGCCCGGGGGCGCCAGCCCCGCGCAGCAGGAAGGGCCCGACCCCGCGGGGTCGGGCCCTTCGACGTGCAGCCTGGACTAGTAGACGTCGCGCTCGCGGGTGACGACGCGGTCCTCGACGACGCCGGCGTCGCGGCGGCCGAACACGAGCATGGTCACGGCAAGGCCGGCGGCCCCGGCCACCATGAGGATGACGCCGACGACGTTGATGTCGATCCCGCTGACGGTGGCGTTGACGGCGAAGGTGAGGATTGCGCCGATCGCGATCAGGAAGACGCTGGCACCGATACCCATAGGAGTTCTCCTGTTCAGTGCGCAACCGGTGTCGCGCTCAAACGGCCTGTACCCGAGCGGTCTCGGCCTGACACCCGGCCGAACGGGTGAGAACTGTCGGGCCGGGGTAGCGAAGGACGGACGTCCCGTCAGAAGGCGGCCTCGTCGAGGTCCATCAGCGACAGGTCGATCGACTCCCCGACGGCGCGCTGGGCCGACAGCAGCGGCAGGACGTTCGCCGCGAACCAGCGGGCCGCGCCGACCTTGCCCTCGTAGAAGGGCTTGTCGCGGGCCGAGGCGGTGGGCAGCGCAGCCAGCGCGACCTCGGCCTGGCGCAGCAGCAACCACCCGATGACGAGATCGCCGAACGCCATCAGCAGCCGGGTGGTGTTCAGCCCCACCTTGTAGATGTTGCTGTTGGCGTCGCGGCTGTTCTCCTGGGCCGCGCTCATCAGGTCGGTCACCATGTGGCCGTTCAGCGCCTGGACGTCGTCGAGCGCCTGGGCGAGCAGCTCGCGCTCGCGGAGCAGGGAGCCGGCGCCGGCGGCGCTGCCCGGGTCGTCCTTGCAGAACGCCTGGATGTCGGAGCAGAGCTTGGTCATCGCTGCGCCCTGGTCGCGGACGATCTTGCGGAAGAAGAAGTCCATGCCCTGGATCGACGTCGTCCCCTCGTAGAGCGTGTCGATCTTGGAGTCGCGGATGTACTGCTCGATCGGGTAGTCCTGCGTGAAGCCGGACCCACCGAAGGTCTGCAGCGACAGCGCCAGCAGCTCGTACGCCTTCTCCGAGCCGTAGCCCTTGACGATGGGCAGCAGCAGGTCGTTCAGCCGGACCGCCAGGTCGTCGACCGCACCGTCGTGCACGGACAGCTCGACCCGGTCCTGCTGCTGGGCGGTGTAGAACACCAGCGCCCGCAGGCCTTCCGCCCAGGCCTTCTGCTTCATGAGCATCAGCCGCACGTCGGGGTGGTGGCTGATGGTGACGCGGGCGGCGCGCTTGTCGGTCATCTGGGTGAGGTCGGCGCCCTGCACGCGCTGCTTGGCGTACTCCAGGGCGTTCAGGTAGCCGGTCGACAAGGTCGAGATGGCCTTGGCGCCGACGAACATCCGGGCGTTCTCGATCACCTGGAACATCTGCGCGATGCCGTCGTGCACGTCGCCCACCAGGGTGCCGACAGCCGGGATCTTCTCCCCGAACGTCACCTCGCAGGTGGTGGAGACCTTCAGCCCCATCTTCTTCTCGACGCCGGTGACGACCACGCCGTTGCGCTCGCCGAGCTCGCCGGTGGCGACGTCGACGTGGAACTTCGGGACGAGGAACAGCGACAGGCCCTTCGTGCCCGGACCGCCCAGGCCCTCGATGCCGACCGGACGCGCCAGCACCAGGTGGAAGATGTTCTCCGGCCAGTCCCACTCGGCGGAGGTGATGAAGCGCTTCACGCCCTCCAGGTGCCAGGTGCCGTCCTCCTGCAGGCGCGCGGTGGCGCGGCCGGCACCGACGTCGGAGCCGGCGTCGGGCTCGGTGAGGACCATGGTCGCGCCCCACTGCCGCTCGATGGCCAGCTCGGCGAACTTCTTCTGCTCCGCCGTGCCGTTGCGGTGCAGGATGGCGGCGAAGCCCGCCCCGGAACCGAACATGTAGACGGCCGGGTTGGCGCCGAGGATCATCTCGTTCGCGGCCCAGCGCAGGCTCGGCGGGGCGCCGATGCCGCCGAGCGACTCGGGCAGGTCCAGCTTGTCCCAGCCGCCGTCGGCGAAGGCCTGATAGCTCGCCAGGAAGCTCTTGGGCAGCGCGACGGTGCCGGCCTCCGCATCGAAGACGGGGGGGTGCCGGTCGCTGTCGGTGAAGCTCTCGGCGAGGTCGGCCGAGGCCAGCCGCTCGACCTCCTTCAGCACGTCGCGTGCGGAGTCCTTGTCCAGCTGCGAGAACGGCCCGCGTCCCAGGCTCTGGTCGGCACCGAAGACCTCGAAGAGGTTGAACTCGATGTCGCGCAGGTTACTCTTGTAGTGGCCCATGAACAGAGACTCCTCAGGCAGAGGTAACGGTTACTGGTCAGTAGATCCGTCGATGCTACCCGTCAGTAACCCCCCTGGCCAGGCGAACCCCGGCTGATGGACTTTCCGCCCGGTCCGTCCCGGGGCAGTTCCGTGCGGTCCAGAGGGTGCGACACGGCCGTCACGGGGTACGTCCTGTCCCGACCATGACCGCAGCCGACCGCGAGGAGGGTGACGTGGGGCGCCAGGCAGGCCACTCCGCCGAGCGGGTCGCCCGACCTCGCGAGCCTTCCGACCCGGTGACGCCCCCGGGCCTGGTCCTGTCGCTCGGACCCGTCGCCGGCTCGTCGCCGCGAGCCCGGGCGGCGTTGCGGCAGACCGTGCTTCCCTCAGCCTTCGCGGGGCGGCTCGACGACGCCGAGCTGGCGCTGTCGGAGCTGGTCACCAACGCCGTCCTGCACGCGCGGATGGCCTTCGAGGTGCGCATCGACGTGGGCGCACAGGCGCTCCGGGTGTCCGTCGACGACCAGTGCCCGATCGGGCCGTCGTTCAGCATGCTCGACCCCACCGCTGTCACCGGGCGGGGTCTGCTGCTGGTGAGCGCCGTGGCCGACCGCTGGGGCGTCGACCCCCTGCCGCAGGGCGGGAAGCGGGTGTGGTTCGAGATGCTCGTCGACGCGGCGCCTGAGGACGTCGACGTCGACGTCGATGCGCTGCTCGCCGCCTGGGGCGACGACCTGGACACCGATCCCGCGTCGGAGCAGGTACGCGTGGTGCTCACCGACCTGTCGACCGAACTCACGGCCCGGTCGGAGGCGCACGTCGAGGGGTTGCTGCGCGAGCTGGCCCTGGTCTCCGGCGCGCAGCACGTCGAGGAGCAGGCCGAGCTCACCGCCCATCGGGTGCTCGCCGCCGCGTCCGCGACCGACGCCGTCCGGGCCGACCTGCGCCACCAGCTCTCGCTGGCCCTGGCGGCGGGGCTGGTCCACGTCGACATCACCCTGGTGCTGCGGCGCGACGCCGCCGGTCCGGTCCAGGACCTCACCGCAGCACTGCTGGCCGCCGACCGGATGTCGCGAACCGGGGCGTTGCTGATGGCGCCGGCACCGGCCGAGCTGACCGAGGCGCGGTCGGGGTATCTGCGCCGGATCCTGGCTCAGCTCACCTGCTGAACGCCGCGCGTCAGCTGGGGCGCGTGTTCTCGGCGCCGGCGTGCGCGATCCGCAGCGCCTCGGCGACGTCCTCGACCAGGACGAGCAGCTGCTCCATCGCGGTGACCGAGAACAGCCGGGCGACCCGACCGGTGGCGCCGGCGACCTGGCACGTGCCGCCGGTCTCCATCACCCGGCGGGCCACGCGCAGCAGCGCGCCGAGACCGCTCGAGTCGCAGAACGTCAGGCCGGACAGGTCCACGACCACCTGCCGCAGGCCGTGCGCCAGCACCTCGTCCAGGACCGCCGCCAGCCCGGGCAGCCCCGCCAGGTCCAGCTCACCCCCGAGCGCGAGCAACGCGACATGGTCGTCGTAGAGCACGCTCGTGGTCAGGGACACGGGTCCACTGTCGCCCAGGCGACGCTCCGCCGTCCACTCGCCCCGGGGATCTGCGTGCGCGCTGGCGACCTCACGCGCGGTAGGCCCGCACCTCGGTGGCCTTGACCGCGGCCCAGACGGGGGCGCCGACGTGCAGCCCGAGCTCGGCGACCGCGGCGGGGGTGACGTCGGCGAGCACCGGCGGGCAGGCGTCCAGGCGCACCCGGACGGTGTCGCCGTGCAGCTCGAGCCCCGCGACGCGGCCGGACCAGGCGTTGCGGGCGGAACCGGTCGGCGCGACAGCGTGCAGGACGACCGTCGACGGCGCGAAGGCCGCGAAGACGGCGCCGTCGACGGCGTCCGTCGTGGTGAGGGTGCCGCCCCCGTGCACGGAGACGAGACCGGCCGCGGCCGTCCCCCGGTAGAGGTTCAGACCGACGAGGCGGGCCACGTAGTCGGTGCGGGGGGCGCGGGCCACCTGCGCGGGTGTGCCCTCCTGCACGACCCGTCCGTGCTCCAGCACGACGAGGCGGTCGGCGAGCACCATGGCGTCGAGGGGGTCGTGGGTGACCAGCACGGTGCAGCCGGCGAAGGCGTCCAGGTGCCGGCGCAGATCGGTGCGCACGGCCATCCGGGTGGCGGCGTCGAGCGCGGACAGCGGCTCGTCGAGCAGCAGCAGAGCGGGGTCGGTGGCGAGCGCGCGCGCCAGCGCGACGCGCTGCTGCTGTCCGCCGGAGAGCTGGTCAGGCCGTCGCTCTGCCTGACCGCCCAGGTCCATCCGCTGCAGCCACGCGTCGGCGCGGGACCGGGCCAGCGCCTTGCGCACCTTCTGCGCGCGCAACCCGAACGCGACGTTCTCGCGCGCCGACAGGTGCGGGAACAGCAGGTGGTCCTGGAAGACCAGTCCGACGCGCCGCGCGGCCGGCGGCAGGTGCTGCACCGGCCGGCCGGCCAGCGTCACGTGGCCGGCGCTGAGGGCCGTCAGACCGGCCAGGGCCTGCAGGCTGGTGCTCTTGCCGGCGCCGTTCGGCCCGAGCAGCGCGACGACCTCCCCGGCCGGCACCTGGAGCGGGAGGTCGAGCGTGAAGCTGCTGCGCCGGACCTGCAGGTGCGCGTCCAGGCTCACGGACGTGCGCCCGTCAGCCACTTCTCACGCAGGCTGACCAGCACCAGGACCGAGACGGTCAGCAGCACGAGCGAGAGCGCGACGGCGGCCGGCGGGTCGTTCTGCAGCGCGAGGTAGACCTCCAGCGGCATCGTCCGGGTGACCCCGGGATAGCTGCCGGCGAAGGTGATCGTCGCGCCGAACTCGCCGAGCGCCCGCGCGAAGCAGAGCACCGCCCCGGCGGTGATGCCGGGCGCCACCAGCGGCAGCGTCACCCGTCTCAGCACGGTCAGTCGGGAGGCGCCGAGCGTCTCGGCCGCCTGCTCGTAGCGCCGGTCGGCGCCGCGCAACGCTCCCTCGACGGCCAGCACGAGGAACGGCATCGCGACGAACGCCTCGGCCAGGACCACGGCGGCGGTCGTGAACGGCAGCGTCAGCCCGAACCACTGGTCGAGGTAGCGGCCGAGCAGGCCGCGGCGACCGAGCAGCAGCAGCAGCGCCACCCCACCCACGACCGGCGGGAGCACGAGCGGGACCGTGACGAGCGCGCGAAGCATGCGTCGGCCGGGGAACTGCGTGCGCGCGAGCACCCAGGCCAGCGGGACGCCCAGCAGCAGGCACAGCAGCGTCGCGCAGGTGGCACAGAACAGGGAGAGCCGCAGCGCCTCGAGCACCTGCGGGTCGCTCAGCTGCGCCGGGAGGTCCCGCCAGGGCGCACGGACGAGCAGCGCCAGCAGCGGCAGCAGCAGGAAGGCCGCCGCCAGGACCGCCGGGGCGACCAGGAACAACGGTGCGCGCGACCTCACGACGCCGCGGCGAAGCCTGCGTCGGACAGGACCTGCTGGCCCGCCTGTGAGAGCAGCAGCGCGACGAACGCCTCCGCGGCGAGTCGGTTCGGCGCGGCCGTCAGCACGGCGACGGGGTAGTCGTTGACCGTCGCGGCCGCCGCGGGCAGCTCGATCCCCTGCACCTCGGCCCCGGCCGCTCGCACGTCCGTGCGGTAGACGAGCCCTGCGTCGACCTCGCCGAGCTCGACCTTGGTGAGGACCGCCTTGACGTCCTGCTCGAGCGTGTCGGGGGCCGGCACGACGGCGGCGGCGGCGAAGGCCTTGGCCGCGGCGGCGCCGCACGGGACCTCCGGCGCGCACAGGGCGACCTTGAGGGACGGGTCGGCGAGGTCGGCCAGACCGGTCACCCTGCCTGGGTTCCCCGGTGGGACGGCGAGCTCCAGGCTGTTGCGCGCGAAGACCCGGGCGGCGCCGGCATCGCCGGCATCGGCGACGGTCTGCATCGTCGCGGGACTGGCTGCGGCGAAGACGTCGGCCGGCGCCCCGGCGACGATCTGCTGGGCCAGGGCGGCGCTGCCGCCGTAGTTGAGGGTGACCTGAACGCCGGGGTGGGCTGCGCGGAAGTCGAGAGCGAGCCGGTCGAAGGACTCGGTCAGCGACGCGGCGGCGAAGACGGTCACGCTGCCGCTGAGCGGCTGGTCCGGCGAGCTGGTCGTCGGCTGCGCGCCGGGGCCGCCGCACGCGCTCAGCGCGCGACCAGCAGCAGACCTGCCGCGGCCCTCACGGCACCTCCAGCACGACGTTCGTCGCCTTGACCGAGGCGGTGGCCAGGCTGCCGACCTCCAGCCCCAGCTCGTCGGCGGCCTCCCGGCTGAGCAGCGACACCAACCGGTAGGGCCCCGCCTGCAGCTCGACCTGCGCCATGACGGTGTCGCGCACCACCCGGGTGACGATGCCCGGCAGGTTGTTGCGGGCCGAGCGCACCGCGCGCCCGGCGTCCGGCGGGGCGCCGGTCGCGGCGACCTCGCGGGCCAGCGTCGCGAGCTCGGCGCCGTCGACGGTGGCGCGGGCCCCGGCTTCCCGGTGCAGCGTGAGGCGTCCCTGCTCTGCCCAACGGCGCACGGTGTCGTCACTGACCCCGAGCAGCGTCGCCGCCTCGCTGATCCTCAGGCGCGGCATAGGCGACACTCTAGATCCGCACCGACGGCGTTGCAAGGCCGCTAGCGTGACGGGGTGCCTGCTGCGCCGCGCGTCCGTCCGCGCGAGGACGCCGACCTGCCGGAGCTGGTCGCCCTGCTGGCCCGGGCCCACGCCGCGCACGGCTACCCCGTCCGGGCGGGCAACGTGCGGGCCGGCTGGATCGCCGCCGAGGACGCGCTCGGCGGCTGGGTCGCGGTGAGCCGTGCCGATCGGCCGGGGCAGGTGCTGGGACACGTCGCACTGCACCGTGCCGGGGGTCCGCCGCTCCCGGTGTGGCTGGAGGCGACCGGAGGCGGAGCGGCCGGGCTCGCTGTCGTGAGCCGGTTGTTCACCGGCGGGGCGGTGCCCGGAACCGGCTCGTTGCTGCTGGCTCACGCGCAGGAGCAGGCGCGCGGGCTGGGCCGGCACCCGGTGCTGGAGGTCGAGCTGCGCAGTCCGGCGCGGCAGTTCTACCTGCGGCGCGGCTGGCGGCAGGTGGGCGAGGTCGAGCAGCAGTGGGGCCGGCCGGTACCGGTGGCGGTGCTGGTCGCACCGGTGCCTGGTCCGGCTGCGGACGAGGCCGGGTCGTTGCCGGCGGTGCACGGTGGCGGTGGCCCGGGGGGAGCGGACTAGAGGCGCAGCTCCTGGGTGCAGCACTTCACGCTGCCACCGGCCTTGAGCAGCTCGGAGGTGTCGACCTCGACGACGGTGAAACCGCGCTCGCTCAGCTGCCCCGCGAGCCCGGGCGCGCCCGTCGGAAGCACGACGGTCCGACCGTCGCTCACCAGGTTCAGGCCGAAGGCAGCCGCGTCGGCGGCAGACGCGAGCAGGGCATCGGGGTACAGCTCGGCCAGCAGCCGGCGCGAGGCCGGAGCGAAGGCGGCCGGTAGATAGGCGATCTCGCCGCCGGCCAGCACTCCCAGGCAGGTGTCCAGGTGGTAGAAGGCGGGATCCACCAGCTGCAGGCTCACCACCTCCGCGCGCAGGTGGCGCGCGACCTGCTCGTGGGCGGCGCGCTCGGTGCGAAAACCGAAGCCCGCCAGGATGCGGTCGCCGCACACCAGCAGGTCTCCCTCACCCTCGTTCGCCGACGTCGTCGCTCCAGCGCGCAGCCGGCGCGTACGCAGCCAGGCCCGGTGGACGGTCGCCTCCTCGGCACGCTCGGCAAAGGCGAAGCGCGCCCCCACCGCCCGCCCGCGGTAGCTGACCATGCCGTTGGCGGCAAAGACCAGGTCGGGCAGCCCCGGTACGGGATCCAGCAGCAGCACCTCGTGGCCCAGGTCCAGGTAGGTCTGACGCAGCGTCCCCCACTGCGCGACGGCGCGATCCCGGTCGACCGGCACGGTCGGGTCCATCCACGGGTTGAGGGAGTAGGCGACCGCGAAGTAGGTCGGCCGGCACATCAGGTAGCGCCGGCGCGTCGGGACCCGGGCTGCCGGGAACTCGGCGCGATCGAGCAGCTGCGTCATGGATCAAGGCTAGGTTGGTGGTTCTCCGGTTGCTAGTGCCGCGACCTTCCTTCCACGAGGTGATCTGTTGCGTCTCGACGACATCGACCGTCAGATCGTTGCGATGCTCGTCCGCAACGCCCGACAGACGTTCGCCGAGATCGGGGCCGCCGTCGGCCTGAGCGCGCCGGCGGTGAAGCGTCGCGTCGACAGGCTGCGCGAGGACGACGTCATCCAGGGCTACGGCGCCCGCGTGAACCCGCTCGCCCTGGGCTGGACGACGGAGGCGTTCGTGCACCTCTACTACGGCGAGAAGACCTCACCCGCCGCCATCATGGACAGCGTCGCAGCGATCCCCGAGGTCGTCGCGGCGTACAGCATCACCGGTGACGCCGACGCCCTCCTGCACCTGCAGGTGAGCGGCACCGCACACCTGGAACGCACGCTGGAACGCCTGCGCGGCCATGCCAGCGTCCGCTCCACGCGCAGCGAGATCGTGCTCTCGCGCCTGCTCCAGCACCCGGTCGGGACTGCCGACGTCTGACGCCGTGAGAAGGCTCAGGCAGGCCGACGGCGCCGGCGCAGGACGGCGGCGAGGGCGAGCAGGGCGGCGCCGGTCAGGCCGGCGAGCCCCGCGCCGCCGGTAGCGGGAAGCGGCGACGCCGCGGTCGGCGGAGCGGTCGCGCCCCCCGACGTCAGACCTTCTGGCCGCGTAGGCGCGGCAGTCCCCCGCGCAGCAGCCGAGACCACGTAGGTCTGCACGGCGTCGGCCTTGACCTGCGCCCGCGTGAACGGCCAGGACACCCAGCCCTCCTTGCCGTACAGCTCGGTCTGGTCGAAGGATCCACGGCGCGTCGGATCGGTCGCGATGCCGTAGGTCAGGATCGTCTTGGCCTCCACGCCGGCGGCGGTGAAGGCGACGGCCTGGATGTGCGAGGAGCCGTAGGCCACCGGGTAGAGCTCGTTCTTGTGCGTCGCCGCCGCACCGACCGACAGCACGTTCGCGTTGCCGGTGCCGGCCGGACCGCCGCCCACCGCGATGCGTGGCGCGCCCTCGTCGCCGGCCACCTGCAGGGCGCCGAGCCTGGCGTCGAACGGGATGCCCTTGTCCTTGAGGTAGGCCAGCGCGTCGCGCATCGCCGCCACGACGGTGTCGCTGGTCTCGTCCAGGTCGCGCGGGGTGTTCACCGGGTCCGCGGCGTCGAACGGCACGGTGAAGCGGTCGGCCGGGGTGCGGGCCCAGAACTCGCGGAACACGTGCGCGCCGACGGCGTCGACGTCGTCCTTGCCGGTCCAGCCCTTCAGCACCGAGCAGGCGGCGCCACCGCCGGCGGCCTCGCAGACCGTCTGCAGGTCACTGTCCACCCGCGCGAGCTCGGCGGCGAAGACACGGTTGTCGTACTCGACGGCGCGCAGCTGCGCGGGCGTGAACCGGTTGCCCGGCCCCAGATCGTCGGTCCCGGCCAACCGGTCCAGCACGTAGCGGTAGACCATCCGCGTCCGCAGCGTGCGCTCGCACTGCTCGCAGCCGATGATGCGGGCGAAGCCGGTCAGCTCCTGCTTCGGGTTCGGCAGCCAGTAGGAGTCGTTGGCGTTCACCACCCAGTCGCGACGGATGGTGCGGGGTTGGTTCGCCGGGCCGAAGATGCCAGGACGGGCGGCATCGGCGTCGGTGCGCCACGCGCAGTCGCTCTTGGCCCGGCTGCCGTCCAGCGCCGGCAGCCCGGCCAGCTGGAACAGCGCGCGACCGACGGGGGTGGCGCACGTCTGGACGAGGTCGTCCGGGACGTTCGGGACGACGGCGGTGTCGGCGTAGAGCGCATCGCCCTTGCTGTCGGCGGCCAGGGTGTTCACCCAGGGGATCCCGGCGGTGCGGTCCTGCGCGGCGAGCAGCTCGCCGACGGTGTGCGCCTTGCCCATCTCCAGGAAGGCGTCCAGGGTCTTCAGGTGCTCGGCGTTGGCATCGCGCAGCGCGAAGAAGCTGGCCGGCGTCCAGCCCAGCAGGATGCTCGGATCGCTGAGCACGAAGCCCTCGTCGGTGCGGTAGAGGTCGGTCTGGACGGTGCCGACGCTGCCGTCCGGCTTCTTGACCTCGATGTCGAGCACGTCGCGGGTCAGTTCCTTGGGCCCGCTCTCGGTGAGATAGGTCGTCGGCGCGCCGTGCACCGTGCGGTACTCGTACGGCGTGAAGCGGTAGCCGGTGGACACGGTGTGCGTCCAGGCGACGTCGGAGTTCCAGCCGATGTTGACCACCGGGGAGCCGTCGAGCATCGCTCCTGCGACGTCGTACACCCCCGCGATCGTCAGCTGGCTCTGGGTGAAGCGGTAGCGGCCGCGCCACGGGAAGTGCGGGTTGCCGAGCACCATGCCCTTGCCGGTGGTGGTCGCATCGGCGCCGAGCGCAGTGCCGTTGGAGCCGAACGGCGCGTCCGGGTCCTTGCCCAGGCCCTTGAGGAGCGCCTCGCGGCTGGGCAGCACGGCCGGGACCGCGGCGAAACCGACCGGAAGGCCGGTGTTGTCGACGGTGGGCGGCGCGGCCTCGGCGATCTGCGGCACGAACACCCCGGCGCTGGCCAGCAGGTTCGCGGCATAG
>CAWASE010000009.1:0-8083 GCA_963784675.1 uncultured Actinomycetes bacterium | reverse complement strand
GAACACATCCGGGACCACGACCCCCTCGGCCAAGACCTGAACGTCCGCGCTGGGGGCCACCTGGTCCGACTCCTGGCAGTCCAAGCGTTCTGCTCCAGCGACACTGGGCATCAGGGGAGGCTGTGACTCGGAGCCGCCTGCGGAGCAGGAAGTGCCGAGCAGGGCGACGACGACCGCGAGCCGAAGAGCCCCCCAGCCTCGCCAATGGCGGCCGTCCTGTGCCTCGTTGATCACGGATCGAGGGTAAGGCCGGAGACCCGACACATGACTCGGCCAGCCACAAGGGCACCTACCTTCGGTGCCGCGGGGCTGTCTAGCGGCGGCGGATTCAGGGGGTCAGTGCAACAGCTCGCTGAGACCGGCCGGCTGTTGAGGCGGTGGGCGATCTCGTCCAGCTGCTCCTGGGTGACCTCGTTGAGGTTCATGCTGTGCGGCAGGTACTGACGGATCAGGCCGTTGGTGTTCTCGTTCGTCCCGCGCTCCAGGGACTGTTGGGGTCGCAGAAGTAGACCTGGACGCCGGTGTCGACGGTGACTTCCTTGTGCTTCGCGAGTTCCATCCTGCGGTCCCACGTCAACGATTGCTTGAGCTGCTCGGGGAGCTCCTGGACCCGGGCGGTGAGCGCGGCGATGACGCAGTCGGTCGTCTTGTTCTGCAGCTTCACGATCTGGACGTAGCGGCTGCTGCGCTCGACCAGCGTCGCCACGTGACTGTTGGCCGACCCGGAGACCATGTCGCCTTCCCAATGCTCTGGAACGGCGCGGTCGTCGCGGCGGGCCGCTCGCTGATGTTCAGCGCGTCGACGATCTGGCCGCGGCCCTGCCCGCGGACGCTGATCCGGCCCGCCCGGCGGACCCCTCGGCCGCTGCGGAGCTCCTTGGTCAGTTCCTTGGCCAGCACGGGCCGTCGGGGTCGCGCCTGAGGCCCGGTGCGTCTTGAGCTGGACGATGTGGCCGCGCAGGGACTCTGCGAGCACGCCGTGCTCCGTGCAGGCTCCGCTGACGGGGACCATGCCCTCGTCGCCGACGTGCGGCTGCCACTCGACGAGGTACGTCGACGGCTCGTCGCAGGCCACGGCCCCGGGTCCGACGTAGTCGCAGGCAGTGCCGGGCCACTGGCCCTTCTCGCCGCGCCAGAACGGCGCCTCGTACGGGTCGCCGAGGGGCTGCTCGGGTGGCTGGGTCATGGGCTAATGATCGGCTGACGTGGGGACCGGACGGGAGGGACGCACACGGTGGATGCAGCCTCCGCATGGCGGTGTGGCCGGGGCGACCCTTCTCGGCCGTCCGCAGTTGCTGCAGGGCGACGCCGTGCACCGCAAGGCCGGCCCGGTGTCGGTGGCCGCGGTAGCGTGGAGGGACGGCTGAGTCGGGCAGGGCTTCGCCTCGTACGGACCTGCCGACTTATGGGGCGGCGCGGAAGGCCGGGCTTCGAGGCAACCGCCAGGAACCGGCACGGCACGCCGGTCTGACCTGTGGTCCTCGCGCCCGATCAGAACGTCAAGGTCGGCGGGGTCGCGCACTCCGGCGAAGGCGTCAGCCAGCACGACCCTGAGCAGTCCCTGCTGTGCAGCATCTTGCGCTGCCTACGACAAGTCCGGTCGTTGGTTCGACGAGAGGCCGGCGTTTCGGCTCGCCCTTCTACTGGTCCGTGACCGGGAAAGGGGTGCGTCGGCGGGTGGTTCGGCGGGTGGGTCAGTATCCCGCCTCCGTCGGCCTGCCGTGGCGGTGCGCGTCATCGACGGCTCGGACGCTACGCGGCGGCAGCCCCCCGCGCCGCGCCTCCTGGGGAGTCGCTGTAGTCGTGCAGGCGGCCATGCGCTCCGTGCATACGAGGCAGGACGGGCAAGGGGACCGGTGAACCAGTCGCGGCGGCAACGACGCCGCCAGCGACAGGAGTGAAGATGAAGGTGTTCGGCAAGGTGCTTGCGGCGGCAGCGTTGACCGTGGCGGCGATGTCGACGGCGACGCCGGCCCACGCGGACGCTTCCGCGGGCGTGGACACGCGCTGCTACGCCAGCAAGGTCGGCGCGAGTTGCCAGCAGATGGTGCAGGGCTTCGACCAGTACGTGCAGGACCGCGGCGCGGTCATCCAGTTCCAGTGCGCGGCCGTTATCCCCGACACGCGTGTCCTCGCCGTCACGATCACCAGCTGTGTCGCCCGGGACGCTCTGACGGGCGAGGAGGTTCGCGGCCTGCAGAACGGCACGAACACCCCCACGTCGGCCACGGCCGGTGTGTCGACCACGGACGCTCCCCGCGGCCGCTACACGGTCTGCATGACCACCGAGTACCTCACGATCCAGGGCGGCGAGGAGCTCGCGGAGTTCTGCAGCACCATTCGGATCTGATCCGTGCACGGCCGGGGGCACCAAAACCCCCGGCCGTGCAGGAACCGCAGCGCCGCCCACGAACCAGGCCTCCACAAGCCGCAGGACTCCGACATCTCCCCGGACAGGAACACCATGCGCCGCCGCCTCGCCCTGACCGCCCTCGCCGCCGTGCTCGCGGTGCCCGCGCTGCCCGCCGGCGCCTCCGCCCCGACAGCAGCGGCCCCGGCCAAGGCGAGCCTGGGTGCGGTCAACGTGCTGTCGGGTGCCACAACCGGCCGTCTTCAGGTGAGGCTCGACCAGGATGCGACCTTCTTGGCCGGGGGGCCCTTCGAGAGCTTCCTGTCCTACGTCAGCGTGTCCGGAAAGGGCAGCCTCGTCGGCTACGCGCTGGCCCGCGAGGACGCTGACGGTCAGATCGTGGCCGACCACGTCGCCGGACGTTTCCCCGAGGTCGACGGCATCGACAAGGACTTCATCGGGCGCAGCGAGTGCCTGGGCCAGACGTGCACGATCGCCGCTGGCGACTACTGGCTCTACCTGTTGACCGACGGCAACCCGGTCGAGGTCGTCATCCGCCTGCAAGGCCCGACCGGAACTCGTTCCCTGTCCGGCTTCGAGCCTGTGCCGGCGCAGTTCGTCGAGCAGCGGCAGGCCGACTTTGACCAGGGCACGACCCCAGGCGTGCGGGCGCGCTCGCTAGGCGCCACCCGCACGCTAGACAAGCCGGGCCTCGTCCTTGGCTATGCCCACGGCGACTGGACGACAGCGTTTCCTTCGCCGCTCGCCGATGAGGCGACCGTCGTCGTCGACAACGGGCTGTGCACATACGGGGACGAGCCCGTCGAGGGCTACCTGCCGTACTGCGGCGTCTCCGGCTCCCTGGCCGCTCGGCAGCTCAGCAGCCGCCAGGACAGGAACGGGGGCTTCTCTCAGAGCGGGTTCTTCCCCCGCTTCACCGGCACCCTCGGCTTCGGCGCCTACCAGGCGGCAGCCGGGCAGGTCGACGACTTCGGCCTCGCAGGGGTGTGGCTGCAGTTCACTCCCTGACAGCGGGCGAGCGCCAGCCCGACGCGAGCCTCCGGGACGGGGTGGCGGAGGGCTCAGCCGGCAGCAGGTCGGACCGCTTCGCCGCCTAGAGCGACGAGGCCGCGGCGATGGTCCGGGGCGTCCCGGCGGCGGCCCGAGGGCGTCCGTGTGCACCAGCGGCTGTCGGGAGCACAGCAGCAGGAACGGCAGCAGTTCGACGAGGCCCCTGGACGGGGCCAGCAGCCGTCGTCGCGGGCGCCCGACGTCGCCAAGCGCCTAGGGGCTGCACAACGGCGGAAGAGTGGGCCGGAGGGCCTCGGTGCGCGGACCGGGCCGCTGGGTGGGGCGGGGCTGGCGCTGTGGTGGCACCGGCCGGACGAAGGCTTCGGCCGCAGCGAGGGCGTCCAGGACCGCCTGAGCCTTGGGCAGGAACAGGATCGCTGCCGGGGTCAGACGTACGCCTGCGGGGCTGCGCCGGAACAGCGGTGTCCCGAGACGCCGCTCCAGCCCGTCGATCTGCCGGCTGACCGAGCTCTGGGCCAAGAACAGGTCCTTGGCGGCCAAGGAGAAGCTGCGGCGGCGCGCCACGGCGAGCGCGGCTCGTAGCTGACGCGGGTCCAGACCGCCGCGTGCTGTGTCCGCCACCGGGGACAGCGGCGCTACGGGGGAGCCAGCAGCTCCACGTGAGGGCATCTCGTCTCCTGGGCTCAGGCGGGGTCGGGCCGCGCCGCGCATCGGCCGGCACGCCGGCGTGTGGCTGTCCCGGACCGCGGTTCGTGCGGTTCGGGATGCGGGCCGGGGCGTGGTGCCGGGGCGGCCCTAGTTGCCCTACGCCGGCGCACGGCCCGTCCCACGCCGAGACCGCGACTGGCTTCCGAGGTCATCAGTGACGGCGCTGGGGTTCCTGTGCCAGGTCACCGTCGGGCTCGCGACGCGTGGAACCTGTATCCGCGCTGAGCGCCCACGGCGGGACGATCAGCTGGTCGCCGGAGAGAGGGCTTGTCGGGCCGCTTCGGGGTCTGCGGGTTCGAGGACGACGCGCCGGTACGCCGCTTCCGAGCCGAGCGTGAGGACGAGGACCTGGCCGCCGCCGCGGACGGACCAGAACTCGCGTCGGGGGCCGGTGCCGTACGAGCCGGCGGTGACGACGCCCGGCACCGACGTGCCGGGCAGTCGTAGCCCGGCCGGCCGCAGGGTCCCGCCGTCCACGACGTCGGCCGCGACGACGCAGGAGCGAGGGAAGGAGACGCGGCGGCGCAGCGCGAGCCAGGCGTCCAGGCCGCGCAGTTCGACGACGACCTGGTCTCTGTCGACGGTCACGCGCGCGGAGGAGTGCGCCTGCCCAGGGTCGGGTGGCGGTTGGCGGCGGGCGGCGAGGCCGGCCGCGAGCCCCAGCGCGGCGAACGGAACGACCAGCGCGAGCCAGCCGGTGCCGGACAGCCGGGCCTGGTCGGGGCGTTCCAGTCCTGCGTTGGAGGCGTACAGGCACAGCTGCAGGCCGTAGGAGGCACCGACGAGCGCGTAGGCGGCCACGGCCAGCGCTGTCGGGTTCCGGACGCGGCGGCTGGCGCGCGGCACGAGCAGCAGGCCGACGACGGAGGCGGTGGCCAGGAGCACGGGGACGGCTAGGGCCACGGTCCGGGGGAGCTGCCCGTCGGGCTGCCCCGACGCGTCGAAGTGCGTTGCCATCGGGCTGGGGAGGCGGCTGGCGGCGTAGGCGCTCCCCAGCGCCAGCAGCGCCACGGCCGCGACGGGCAGGACGACCAGCAGGCGTCTGCGGGTCGGCTTCACGACGTCCCCCTCTCGGGCCTCCGCGAGTGTGTCAGCACCCGATGCTGGTGAAGGGGGTTGCGGCGTACCCGGCGTCTGCGCCGCTCGCCTCGCCCGTGGCGACGCTGGCGAAGGGCAGCGCTGCCGGCGGGCACACTGCGATGGCGGCGCCGACCGCGGCGCTGGAGCTGACCTGGTTGGTCGCGCCGGGGACCGACGGGGTGGCTCCGGCGATCGAGACCTGCACCGAAACGACGGTCTGCTGCGCGTTGCAGACGGTGAAGCCGGTGTTGTTGACCAGCCGACCGACGGTCGGGAAGGCGAAGGTGCTGGGCGAGAAGGCAGTGACCGAGCAGCGGCCGAAGATGCCGGGGCCGGTCAGCGGCGAGGACGACCCGGTAAGCCGGGTGATGTCCGCCAGTCGCCCGTCGGTAATCTGGAGCGTCTGCGCCGCAGGAGCGGCAACGGCCGTCGGGTCGGCCTGCATGAGCGTGACGAAGCCGTCGCCGGAGTCGATGGCGTAGTGCGCGTAGGTCTCGCCTGCCCGGTCGCGCAGGAGCGCGAGGCGCTGCGGCCCGAACATGCCGGCAGGGCCGGCGGTGACGTCGGAGATCACGTCGACCTTGCCGTGGCCTCGCTGTTGCTCGGCCAGGAGGGCGACCTGCGCGACGGCGGGTTCAGCGGCCGCAGCGCTGGAGGTCGCTGCCGGCGCGCCAAGCAGGACGAGGGCGGCGGCGAGGGCGAGCCGGGAGGGCTTAGTCATGCGATGTCTCCGGTGTCTGTTGATGGTCAGCGGGGGCTGAGTGGGAGCTGGCAGGGGGCACTGCGGCCGGGGAGGCCTTGTCGGCGGGTGCTGCGGCGCGGCACGTCAGCGGGTGCGCGCGGACGGCGCTGTCCATGGGGGATCGGGGGCAGTCGCGCGGCCCGCGGGTGTCGTGTCCGCGGCGGAGCGCTGCGCCGGGAGCCTGGTGCGGCTCGGGGGCGCCGGGACGGCGAGCATCAGCAGGAGCAGCGCGGCCCACATGGCGATGGCGAAGGAGGCCAGGCCCATGAGGACGGCGATCGCCAGGTGGAAGACCATCCCGGCGGCGAGCAGTCGGTGCCGTACGGCGGTACTGCCGAACAGCCCGCCGACGGCGATGCCGACTTCGAGCGCGATCGGCCCGAACGTCGCAAGGACAACGCCGAGGGGGTGGTGCAGGACCGGCTGCACGAGCGGCTGGAGCACGTCGGGGAACCCGAAGGTCGCATCGCTCGCCCAGTAGTACATCGCAGTGCCGTTGGCCCAGTCGGGCTGGCCGAGCTTGGCCAGCCCGGCCTCGGCGTACAGGAAGGCGACCTGCAGGCGGACCAGCCACAGCGCGACGTGGGTGACCGTGCTGGCCGTTACGCCCTTCTCAGCTGGGCTCGGGCGCCAGTGCCAGCGGCGCGGGTCGCACAGGGCGACCGGGACGAGCAGGAACGACAGCACGGCGACGACCTGGTCGCCGCCGTCCTGCAGGTGCGACGAGGCGATGAAGCTCCAGCTGATGTACCAGTGCGGGACGCACGTCCACCGGGGCTGCCAGCCGGCCGCGACCGCGACGAGCACCAGCACGGACAGGCCGCGGGCGACCTCTAGTCCGGGGGCAAGGCACCAGACCGACGCTGCGGTCACCGATTTGCACGTCGGGCCGGCCGGCACCCCGACGAGCGGCTGGAACAGGACCGCGTCGGAGGTGGTGAATAGGGTGGAAAGCAGGCTGACCGCTAGCAGGGCCCGCGCCGTGCCAACGGGGTCCAAGCCGCGTAGCCCCCGGGCGGCGGGCGACGTCAGCACCGGACGTCCGCGACGGCGACCACGCTGGGCATGTCCCGGGGCACGGCCTGCTGGCGCAGCGCCCAGGGCACACGCTGGCGCTGGGCGAACCCGACCTGCCCGCAGACGGTCCTGCGCAGGCTCGTGTTCTTCACGACGGTCGGCTGGACGGCCACGGCCCGTTCGGCCAGGCAGAGCCCAACCGGACGGTCGCAGTCGGACCAGGCGGTCGCGGGCAGGCGGTCCAGCAGCAGCCCGACCTCGGGTCCTACCGACCGGGCCTCCCGGAAGAGTCCGGCAGGCGACGAGTGGCTGAACTTGACCGGGTACAGCGGCCGGTCCCCACCCTGTGCGAGGTCGAGAACGAAGACCTCGGGGGTCCGCGGCGTCTTGGTGAAGAACGCCCAGCCCTGCGGGAGGAACAGCCCAGCCTGGACCTTGTCCTCGAACGGCAGGGCCAGTGGTCCGGGCGGCATGCTGGCGTGCAGGCTGTACGTGGCCACAACGGCGGCCGCCGCGGTCGCCAGCGTACGGGTGCAGGACGGGCTGAACAGGGACGTTCTCACCGGTCAGCCGGCCTTCAGCGCGTCGGTCATCTTCGACAGGGCAGCGGTGTAGGCGTAGTCGCCGCCGGCCTTCTCGGCCGGGATGACCAGGACGAAGAACAGCAGGACCGCCGCGAGGACGACGATGATCGCGCCGATCGCGCCGCCGAAGGCGACCGTGCTGAGGAAGACAAGCTCGGTGTCGATCGCGATGTCCGCGGTAGCGACAAAGATTGCCAGGTCGCCGCGCAGCTGTTCCGGGAGCCGGACGGAACCGTCGGGACTGCCCGAGCCGGCTGCGGTCCCCTGCGACAGGGTGCTGGCGTTGCGCACGGCGTCGGCGACCTGGCGCGGGAAGTCGGGCTGGCCCTGCAGCCGCTGCAGCTTATCGCGATAGCGGTCACTGCCTCACGGTCCCCCTGGTCCTGCAGCACCTTGGGCACGGCACGGTCGAGCGCGGCGGCGAACTGGGTCAGAGCGCTCTCCACCTGCAGCGGCCGCCCGGACTGCAGCTGGGCCGCCCAGGCGTCCGTGAGCCGCCGGTCGGTCGCCACCTCGCGGTGGAGCCGGCGCTCGTTGGGTCCGGGAGCGCAGCACCAACAGCAATACATC